>NZ_SUND01000010.1 GCF_005280205.1 Bacillus yapensis
ATTTTATCAGAAGTGGTCCTTATTTTTATTCTAAAAATAATCAAAGCCGGTGAAATTTTACTTGTCGTAAAATTTCACCGGCTTTTTCATCTTAGAGGTGGGGTTTTGTCCCAGCCTCTTTTTTTGTATATTTTTCTCTGTGTTGGTGAAAAATGGATTTATAAAGAATGGAGGGTTATGTCGTGAAAAGATTTCTATCATTATTCATCGTTCTATTAATTGTTTCCTCAATAAGCGCACCAGCAGTTTTTGCAGAAGAAAAGAATGGTATTAATCTAGCTGATGAAGCAAAATCAGCCATATTGATTGAAAGAGATACAGGCACAATTCTTTATGATAAAAATAGCAATGAGAAATTACCTCCTGCAAGCATGACAAAAATAATGACCATGCTTTTAATTATGGAGGCAATAGATACTGGAAAGCTAAAAATGGATGAAAAAATCCGCACAAGTGAATATGCGGCATCCATGGGAGGATCTCAGATTTTTCTTGAACCTGGTGAGGAAATGACGACGGAACAAATGCTACGTGGGATCGCCATTGGTTCTGCAAATGATGCTTCAGTTGCTGTTGCAGAACGTGTTGCTGGATCAGAAGAAGCATTTGTAGAAATGATGAATAACAAGATTAAAGAGTTAGGACTTAAAAATACACAGTTTAGAAATACGACGGGATTACCTGCAGAGGATCATTATAGTACCGCACATGATATGGCAATTATCGCAAAAGAATTATTAAAATATGACAAAATCACAAAATTCACTGGAACATATGAATCTTTTTTACGGGAAAATACCGATAAGAAGTTCTGGCTCGTGAATACAAATCGACTTGTGAAATTTTATCCAGGTGTGGACGGATTAAAGACTGGTTATACAGGCGAAGCGAAGTACTGTTTGACAGCTACCGCAGAGAAAAACAATATGCGTGTCATCGCTGTTGTCTTTGGAGCGCCTACTTCTAAATCGAGAAACGCACAGGTCACGAAGATGCTGGATTACGCATTTAGTCAATATGAAACACATCCTATGTATGAACGGAATGTCTCAATTGAAAAAGCAAGAATTAGTAAGGGAGACAAAAAAAATATTGAGGCCGTAACAAGTGAACCGATCTCCATTTTAACGAAAAAGGGAGAAAGTGTAGAAAATGTCCAACAAGAAATAATCCTTAAAAAAGATCTGAAAGCCCCTCTTAACAAAGGAGACAAGATTGGACAATTAAGGCTCACCCTTGAAGGGAAAACAATTGTTGAAAGTCCATTAGTGGCAAGTGTCGATGTAAAAAATGCAACTTGGTGGGAACTGTATAAGCGTTCCTTTGGTTTGTTCACCAAATCAGGTGATTAACAGTGGGATATAAGCCGTCTGATAGGCTGTTGTCGAAACAACTCTTATTCCAACTTTTTTTAGCGAATTGTTACTAGTTTTGTCCATAAGAAGGAATTGAAGCATCAAAAATCGAATTGACTCACTATGAAAGACTAAGGAGGGCTATGGATAGTGAGTCTAAACATTGAATTGGAGATCAAACAAGATGTTTTATGCATTCGTCTGAGTGGTGAGTTGGATCATCATGCAGCTGACGATTTGCGTGAAAGAGCAACAAATGCAATTGAGGAACACAGCATCCGTCACATTGTCCTGAATTTGGAATCCCTTTCCTTTATGGATAGTTCGGGTCTCGGTGTGATCCTTGGGAGATATAAACAGATTAAACAGAGACATGGTGAAATGGTTGTTTGCGCTATTTCCCCAAACGTTCAGAGGTTATTTGATATGTCTGGCTTATTCAAAATCATTCGCTTAGAGCCGACAGAACAATTTGCTTTGAAAAGATTGGGGGTAGCTTAAAAGATGAAAAATGAGATGCATCTGCAATTTAATGCGTTAAGTCAAAATGAGTCATTTGCTAGGGTGACGGTTGCTGCATTTATTGCCCAGCTTGACCCGACGATGGATGAGTTAACAGAAATAAAGACGGTTGTTTCAGAAGCTGTTACCAATGCCATTATTCATGGGTATGACAATAATCCTGAAGGCATTGTGTATATTTCGGTGAAAATTGAGGACGATGTGATTGACATGACGATCAAGGATAATGGTCAGGGAATTACTGATATTGAGGAAGCTCGTCAACCGTTATTCACTACGAAACCCGAATTAGAGCGCTCAGGAATGGGTTTTACGATTATGGAAAATTTTATGGATGAAATTGAGGTTAACTCGATTATTGGAGAAGGCACAGAAGTTCGATTAAGAAAACACGTAGCGAAAAGCAAATTGCTATGCAATTAAGGGAGTCTTGCCTATGGATGTGGAGGTAAAGTCAGAAAAAAATGAAACCTATTTAAAGGATCGTGAAGTCAAGGAACTCATTAAGAGAAGTCAAAATGGGGATGGCGACGCAAGAGACCTAATTGTGCAGAAAAACATGAGACTTGTGTGGTCCGTTGTTCAGCGTTTTCTTAATCGAGGTTATGAACCAGATGATCTTTTTCAAATTGGCTGCATCGGCTTATTGAAGTCTGTGGATAAATTTGATTTATCCTATGATGTTAAATTTTCTACTTATGCCGTGCCGATGATTATTGGAGAAATTCAAAGGTTCATTCGTGATGACGGAACGGTTAAGGTAAGCCGCTCCCTCAAAGAGCTAAGCAATAAAATTCGAAAAGCGAAGGATGAGCTTTCAAAGAGTCTTGGTCGAATTCCGACGATTAATGAACTATCAGAATATCTGGATATATCATCAGAAGATATCATTTTAGCCCAAGATGCAAGCCGTACACCTTCTTCCATTCATGAAACTGTCTATGAAAATGACGGGGATCCGATAACGTTACTGGATCAAATTGATGATGGGAATGAAGGCAAGTGGTTTGATAAAATTGCTCTAAAGGAAGCGATTCGTGAGCTGGATGAAAGGGAACGACTTATCGTGTATTTGAGGTACTACAAAGACCAAACCCAATCAGAGGTGGCCGAACGACTAGGGATATCCCAGGTTCAAGTATCTCGTCTTGAAAAAAAGATATTGCAGCAAATGAAGGATCGTATGGATGTCTAAATCCATGCGGTTCTTTTTTTTACGCTGTTTTCTTATTGCTTGTTGTTTTTTTCGTAAATGTCCTAATTTTTTCTTCGAAAAAAATCTAAGGCCGACATTTACAGCTCCTAGGCGGTTCAGTGCTACATATCATTTTTGTATGGCACTTTTCGCTACGCTTTATTGTTTTTAAGAGGCAATACCGCTAGTCACTTAATCAATTTTTATCTACAAACAACAAGGTTTTCTCGTAAGAAAATAAACAATCTTTGCGAAAAGAGCCTTTTTTAAAAGTTTACCTTCTACTTTTGAGAATGGTCTAGCTCCAGGCGCCATCGGCTCGAGTGAAAAAGACAATACACTTTTTCCTTGGCTTGTACTTGTCGCCGATAGTCTGCGCCTTGCGCTTTTCTTTTAATTTGGTACTTTTTGGTGTTCATGAAGGAAATAGTTGTAACTCATACTAAGTTATACGAGGAAATCAATGTTTGGGGTGTGAAAGTGATGGAAGAAACAATATATATTCGAATGCGGCACCGTGTCCAAACCCGTCCACAAGAGACAGTTTATCTAAAGGATTTGGCACAAATTATCGCTGATGAGAATATTCTCACCGTTTTGAAAAACCTCCCTATTCATAAGGTTTCTGATGAGGATAATAACATTATTGTGATTGATGTGATGCGGGTTATTGAACGTATCACACGTGAGCTCCATAGTATCGAAGTTCAAACGATTGGTCCTTCTCAAACAATAGTAGAAGTGATTTACAAGAAAAAAGGTGTGTCGATTCCATTTTTTATTTTAATTTGGTGTCTCCTCTTTTTGGGTTCAGCTTTAGCAATTATGTATTTTCATGAAGATGTTAGCATGCAACAAACCCAACAACGTATTTATACCATTATCACTGGTAAAGTTGAGAAAAAACCATTGCTCTTTCAGGTACCGTACTCTATCGGACTTGGTGTTGGGATGGTGTTATTTTTCAATCATGTTTTTCGCAAGCGACTTAATGATGAGCCTAGCCCACTTGAGGTTGAAATGTTTAATTATCAGCAAGACCTAGATCGATATGTAAGCCTAACTGAAAATAAGGAAAGTATGAAACATATCGATGGTCATTAAAATAGCTTTTGTGATGTTTCTAGGTCTTGCAGGTGGGTTAGCGGTAGGCTCGGGATTTGTTGCTTTCTTAACTGTACTCGGAATTATTCCTCGTTTGACGCAGCTAACGAAAACGATGAAGATGATCGTTTGGTATCAGTGGGCAGTCGTACTCGGAGCGTTAATTGGTGGCTTCGCAAGCTTAAGAGACCCTTCTCTTTATTTATCTTCATTTATTTTAATACCGTTAGGAGCAGCTGGAGGAGTTTTTGTTGGAATGATGGCGGCAGCACTAACTGAAGTATTAAATGTTTTTCCGATTTTGGCTAAGAGAATCGGCTTAGAAGAGAAGATTGTCATTTTAATGATGGCATTTGTGTTTGGAAAGATCTTTGGTTCTTTGTATCAGTGGATCTACTATGTAGCAGACTGAAGGTTAATTCGCAAAGTATAAATAGAGGAGCGAGAAAGGAAACGATCTATGGGTGAACGAAAGCGCATTATTATCATTACTGATGGGGATGAATATGCAAGAAAAGCAGTTGAACATGTAGCGAAGGAAATCGGTGGACGGTGTATTTCTATGTCTCATGGAAATCCAACTGTTTTATCAGGGGCAGAAATTGTTGCTTTAATTAAAAAGGCGCAACAAGAACCGATCCTCGTTATGTTTGATGATAGTGGCTTAGTAGGAGAAGGTAACGGAGAGAGGGCACTCATGCATGTTGCGAAACACCCAGATATCGAAGTATTAGGTGTGTTAGCGGTAGCAGCGAAAACCAAACAGGCTGAGTGGACAAAAATTGATGTAAGTGTCGATCGTAATGGCGAATTGACACCTTATGGAGTCGATAAATACGGCGAACCAGAGCTAGATATCGGAAGATTGAATGGTGACACTGTTTATTCGCTCGATCAGTTGGATGTGCCTGTGATTGTAGGGATTGGGGATGTTGGAAAAATGTCAGGAAAGGACTCCTTTGAAATTGGTGCCCCGATCACAAAGAAAGCAATTGAAATTATCCTTGAAAGGAGCGGGTTTTATGACAAGTAGAACTTCTGTGGAAAAGCTACCAATTCCTTCTGACCCAGGTGAAGTAGAACAATTTATGAAAGATCGGGTTGGTTTAGGTGAAAGCTTTGATCTAGGGATTCGAAAAATAAAAATCCTTAAGAAGGATGTTCATATTTATTCGGTAAACGGTCTTTGTGACACGAATTTTATTATTCAAATCATCAAAGAATTGGTTGAATTGAATGATAATGAAAATTCGAAATCGGATTTATTTGAACTTATACAAAATCGCCTCCTACATCAGTCCGTTCAGCCTGTAAAATTTATGGACGAACTTGTGGATCAATTGCTTTCTGGCTTGATTGTTATTGTCATGGAAGGGGAAAATGAAGCTTTTGCTGTAGATGTCAGAAGCTACCCGGGGAGACAACCAGATGAGCCTGTAACAGAAAAGGTTGTTCGAGGATCAAGGGATGGTTTTGTTGAAAATATTATTTTAAATACTGGGCTAACAAGATTAAGAATTAGAGATGAAAGATTAAGGTTTGAAATCCTAAAAGTTGGTGAACGTTCGAAAACAGACATTGCCATTGGATATGTGAAAGATGTTGCGAATACAGATCTGATTCAAATTATTCGAGAAGAGCTCGAAGCAATCGATGTAGACGGATTGACGATGGCTGACAAAGCCGTCGAAGAATATTTAGTTAAACAAGGGTACAATCCATATCCGTTAGTACGGTATACGGAAAGAGCAGATGTAGCTGCTACTCACCTGTTAGAGGGGCATGTATTGATTTATGTTAGTACTTCTCCAAGTGTTATTATCACACCAACTACATACTTTCACCATTTGCAACATGCTGAAGAATACCGTCAATCACCAGCAGTTGGAACCTTCATTCGCTGGTGTAGATTCTTAGGTGTATTTGGATCACTATTTTTGTTACCACTTTGGTTGTTATTTGTGTTAGAGCCCTCGCTTTTACCTGAGGAATTAAAATTTATCGGTCCCAATGAGAAATCACATATCCCCATTATTTTGCAAATATTTCTTTCAGAGTTAGGTCTGATGTTCCTGCGATTAGCTGCGATTCACACTCCAACCCCATTAGCGACGGCCATGGGTCTTATTGCTGCGGTATTAATCGGGCAAATTGCGATTGACGTGGGAGTATTTGTTCCTGAAGTTATCCTTTATGTGGCGGTTTCAGCGATGGGTACTTTTTCAACTCCAAGTTATGAATTGGGCATTGCCAATACACTTGTGAAGCTCTTTTTGCTCATTCTCGTATCAATCTTCAAGGTACCAGGACTTGTTATTGGGGTAACAATATATCTTCTATTCTTGGTGAATATGCGCTCCTTTAATAGCCCATATTTTTGGCCGTTTTTGCCGTTTAGTCCAAGGGCATGTTTGGAAATACTATTTCGAAAATCTGCACCTGGCTCTAAAATTAGACCAAGTATCGTACAACCAAAAAAACGGCAAAAACAAACTTCAAGTAGTTAGTAAACTTTAATCCCAAGTATGGAAATGGGAATTGAAGTTTCCCCTCGAATATGATAAAGTAATTTTTATTCGAATTGTCTAAACTAATATAAAAATTTCGTGTAACAATAGACAGTCTCTTATAGATGCTGTCTATTTATTTAACCTGAAGTGAGGGGATAGAGAATGTTTTTGCATGGTACCTCCAGTGTGAATGATAAAGGCCATTTAGAAATAGGTGGAGTGGATACACTTGAAATCGTCAAAGAGTTTGGTACGCCAGTCTACGTATACGATGTTGCTCTTATTAGAGAAAGGGCTCGAGGGTTTAAGGAAACCTTTGATAAATTAGGGGTTAAAGCACAGGTTGCTTATGCAAGTAAGGCGTTCTCAACAGTAGCAATGATTCAGCTAGTCGAGCAGGAAGGACTATCCCTAGATGTTGTCTCTGGCGGTGAGCTATACACAGCGCTTGCAGCTGAGTTTCCAGTCGAAAAGATTCATTTTCATGGGAATAATAAAAGTCGAGAAGAATTAGCTATGGCATTAGAACATGAAATTGGTTGTATTGTCGTTGATAATTTTCATGAATTAAAAATGCTCGAGGAACTTTGTAGAGAGAAGGAAGTAAAAGCAAATATCCTTCTTCGTGTTACTCCTGGAATCGAAGCTCATACTCATGACTATATCTTAACAGGTCAGGAAGATTCGAAGTTTGGTTTTGACTTGCAAAATGGACAGGCTGAGTCGGCTCTTAAAATCGGAATACATTCTGACTTCTTAAATCTACTAGGCATACATTGTCACATTGGCTCTCAAATTTTTGAAACAACAGGATTTATTCTAGCAGCCAGAAAGATCTTTGAAAAATTGAATGACTGGAAGGAAACTTATTCCTATGAAGTAAAGGTGTTAAATCTTGGTGGAGGATTTGGTATCCGTTATACGAATGAAGATGCCCCAATTCCAGCTTCCCAATATGTTGATGAAATCATTCAAGAGGTCAAGGAACAGGCAAAAATATTTGATATGGAAATTCCAGAAATATGGATTGAGCCTGGACGGTCTTTAGTAGGGGATGCCGGTACAACTTTATATCAAGTTGGTTCGAGGAAGGAAGTTCCAAACGTCAGAAACTATTTGGCGGTAGATGGAGGAATGAGTGATAATATACGTCCTGCTTTGTATGAAGCAAAGTATGAAGCGGTATTGGCTAATCGTCCATTAGATGAAGTAGAAGAAACGGTATCGATTGCAGGAAAATGCTGCGAGTCAGGTGACATGTTGATTTGGGATATACCGCTACCAAGAGCGGGAAAGGAAGATGTATTAGCCGTCTTCTGTACGGGAGCTTATGGATATTCTATGGCAAACAACTACAATCGAATTCCAAAACCACCAGTTGTGTTCGTCGAAAATGGTCAGGTAACTCTCGTTGTTAGAAGAGAAACATATGCTGACCTTGTGAGACATGATTTACCATTAAAAGTGAAGGCGCAAAATAAATAAGCTGCCCAGTAGGGCAGCTTATTTATTTAGAAAATAGAGCTTTAATCGCATCAATTAAACTAACGAAAAATTCCTTTAGTTTTTCTAAGAAGCCTTGACCTTCTTCACTTTCAAGGAATTTTGAAATTTTATCCTTTGCTTGATTTAATTGATCACCAACTTGATTCCAGTCGATATCTAAATCCTTAATTTTATTGAACAAATCAATTAAGCTTTGGATTTGCTCTTCAGTTAATGTAATGCCTAATTCCTTCGCTGCTTGTTCAATAATGGCACGAAGATCCGCATCTGTTTCGGGTTTATTTTTAGCAATCTCTTCTTTAATTTTTGCAATTAGGGCTGCAGCATTTTCTTGTCCAACAGTTTCCCCAAGCTCTGCTGTTTCAACCATTTCTTCATTTGCTGCTTGTTTAACATCCTCAGGAATTGTTGTATCTGCTGAAATTTCATAAGCTTTAATAATTCCGGTTAAAGCTGCTGTACCAGAAACGGATGTTGGCGCAGTAATATAAATACTTGCATCCTTAACTCCAGCTGTAATTAGAGCATTGATGTACATCTCATCCGTAACCCAGTTAATATTCTTTGTTTCAACTTCAAGTCCAGAACCTTCTTTACCAACAGTAATGGCGGAAGAAGAGATCGCTTTTGTTCCAATTAAAGACTTGGCGATGTAGTTACCAAGATATTGATGCTCTTCAGCATTGGATACCGTTATAATCTGTGCATCCACAGGAGCTTTCATTTCTGCAAGAAGTAAATTCTTCTGGTCGTCAGTTAAATTTTCTCCTAAAGTAACAATCATATCTCCTTCAGCCATGTCGGCGAATGCTTGTACCGGCAAAAGGCATAACATTAACAGTAGAGCTGTAATAATCTTTATTTTTTTCATCTGAATAGCCTCCTAGCTACAATTAGCTGTTTTCTCTTTTTCATAGACGATATCAGGTTATAGAAAGTTTCAATTATTACTATTATAGACTAGGTGGAAATGAATGAAAACCTTCTTCCCTACAATTTGGAGATTGAAGAAATTCTATAAATCTTGTATGATAATAACGATCGGTATGCATCTAAAGAACCGTTTTTACAAGAACAACATATTATACATAAAGGGGTCAAGAGCTAATAGCATAATAGTACATGAGTAGTTTAAAAAGAGAAGAAAATGGAAAAAATAGATTCTAAATGTTTATTCCATTAATGAGGGATCTTAAATGTTAATTCGTTATAAAAAGCCGTTTGAAAAAATAGCGATGGGTCTATTATCTTTTATGCCAAATGAAAAGGATTTGAAAAAACTGCAAACGACGATGAAGCAGTATGAAAATTCAGATCAGTGGCAGCTTTTCCTATGGAAAGAAGAAGATATTATCGGACTTATTGGCGTTTCCTTAATTGATGAGAACCAAATTGAAATCCAGCATATTTCAGTGAACCCTTCCCATAGACAACAAGGGATTGGGAAAAATATGGTCCAAGCATTAAAGGAAGTATTCCCGGGAAAATTAATTAAGGCATCTTCTGAGACAGCAGAATTTATTGATAAATGTAAAATGGAAGGCAGCGAATAGTTTTTATTCACTGCCTTTTTTGCGTTTTAATTGGAGTGCATGATTACGTTCCGCAATAACGTCACTGCGGTCTCTTAATGCATGACGGTGAACAAGCTCCTTGTTGCTGAGATCACTTTCCTGACACCAAACGACCTTCTTTTTTTCACTAGCTTTCTTGCAGAGTACAATTAGCTCCTGATCCTGTATAGGTAAGTTCATACTTGTGTAGGTCCGCCGACTTTGAATATGGGAGAGTCTGTCTTGTAAAAAAACGAAAAACTCATTGGGTTCAAAACCGAAGTTAGCTAACTGAGTTCTTTGTTCTTGAAAGATGTTTAAGGCTTTACTTAAGGTACGGTGAGCTCCGCTAAAATTTTCTCGTCTATGATGGTAGCAAGAAACAGCGAGCAAAATAAAGCCAACTAAAATAGAATTCTTATTGTTTTTATCAACTTGTTTCCAATACTCTTCTAGAATTTCATGGCACTCAAAATAATCACGATCACCATGAAAATGGATCAAGTATTCGATATATTTTTCTGGATACATTCGCTGCCTCCTTGCCCTCTTTATCATTGGCTGTTTTCGTAAAGATTGGTTTTTTCTCTATCGAAAAAAAATCGCTCATTTCTCCTTGATTTACGGCCAGTTATCATTAAAATAATCCCTTGATTTTTTGCTCCAATAGCAACAAGTTTGAGAAAAGAGTCTTTTCATTCATTTTACCGCACATCGATGTCTTGGTCGACCAAAAGAAAATACCCAGAGAATGTCTGGGTATTTCATAAGCATGATAACTTTTGCTATATTTGTTCGAGTTCTCCCGAATATTGTTCTAGAACCAAGAAGCACCGACAATAATTAAAAGAATGAACAGTACTACGATTAGGGCAAAGCCTGAACCAAATCCATGACCTGCTGACATTTATATTACCTCCTACTTGATAATCTTTTTTAGTACAGTAACATCGTATGTCATCATTTGACTTAATGTATAGGCAAATACCCTAATCTCAAAGGAGAGAAATTGGTATATGGTGGAAACGACATAGCAGAAATGAAATTTTTATTGGATATACCTTCTCAATCCTCTATACTATTAGTATGTTTGAATGAATTTATGAGAAGCTTTGGTGGAAAATATGATGCACTATAATGTGAAAATTGATGCTTTTGAGGGACCTTTGGATTTACTCCTTCATTTGATCAATCGTCTTGAAATTGATATTTACGATATCCCTGTTTCCGAAATTACGGAGCAGTATCTTTTCTATATACATACAATGAAAGAGCTTGAGCTTGATGTGGCAAGTGAATTTTTAGTCATGGCCGCAACGTTGTTAGCGATTAAGAGTAAAATGTTACTGCCGAAGCATGAGGAATCTTTAGAAGATGATTTCGAGTTTGAGATCGAAGAAGACCCAAGGGACGAGTTAGTCGAAAGGTTAATTGAATATAGAAAGTATAAAGAAGCAGCTTCAGATTTGAAAAGCCTAGAGAGTGAGAGGGGCTTGATGTTTACCAAACCTCCAAGTGATCTAGCTGAATATGTGAGTGAAGAAAACACAGAAAGAAGAGATTTGGATGTGTCACTCTATGATATGCTTGGTGCTTTACAGAAGCTGTTAAGACGGAAGAAGCTACAAAGACCTCTGCCTACAAAGATTCAACGACAAGAAATACCGATCGAGCAGAGAATGGAAGAGATCGTGAACGAGTTAAGAACTCATAAAGGTCGGAGAAGCTTCTTTGACCTATTTCCAGTTCCGGAAAAGGAACATATCGTCATTACATTCCTAGCGGTGTTGGAATTAATGAAACGAAGAGAAATCATTGTCGAGCAAGAAAGCAATTTTACGGAAATATTTGTGATGGGGAAGGAGTAACATTTTTGGAGATTGTTAATTGGAAAGGAATTGTGGAAAGTCTATTATTCGCAGCAGGTGATGAAGGCTTATCCATTAAACAGATTTCACAAGTTCTTGAAATCGAGGAGGCATATACACAGGAAATTCTCCTTCAACTGACTGAAGACTATGCAAATGACCTCAATCGAGGCATCACGATTGTTCAGTTTGCTGGAAGTTACCAGCTTGCCACGAAAAAAGAGAACTCAGCCTATTTAAAAAAGCTTGTAGATTCTCCGACAACGACTACATTGTCTCAGGCAGCACTTGAAACGTTAGCGATTATTGCTTATAAACAGCCAATAACAAGAGCTGAAATTGAGGAAATTAGAGGTGTCAAAACAGAACGACCAATTCATACATTAGCAGCAAAAGTGCTTATTAAAGAGGTGGGGCGTGCTGAAGGGACCGGGAGAGCAATATTATACGGTACGACAAAGGAATTTCTTGATTATTTCGGCTTGAGAAGTATTAAAGAGCTTCCTCCTCTTCCGGAAAAGGTTGATGAAGACTATATTCAAGAAGAAGCTGATTTATTCTTTGAAAAGTTCCAAGAAACAATTGATTCTTGATTTTTCTGACACATTCAACTAAGAGTATGTTAGAATGAAAGTGAAAAATAAGGCAAAATAATCAATCTTTCATTCTAATTAAAGGCTGTTTTCGTAAAGATTGTTGTTAAAATCTTACTGCCGATTTTAACGTAGAAATAGCCATTTTGTGCATCGTAACGAGTTTGCGAGCTCTTTTCTCATTGATTTACGACATGTATCATTTTAAACAAAGTTAAATTCATTAGTTTATTTTTTCCAAAAGCAACAAAGTTTGAGAAAAGAGCCTAATTAAACTAAAGGAATGGTCATATGTTTATCAAGAGTTGTAGCGGGTATGAATTAGAGAAGGAAAAGCCAAATACGTCTGAAGACTTTTTTAATCGAAGCGAAGTTACCTTTCAAGAGGATGGGAGCGAGAAGACGCTTCAAGTCTTATATCTACGTTATTTTGATGAGGTGATGGGAGAGTTTACTCCATATCAGCAAGATCCTCTATTTCAGATTGGCGATCGTGCGGTTTCTTTTAAAGATATTGTAGCCATTGTATGCCTTATTAAAAATCCAGGATTCCGCCACAGAAAGCGGGTCTATTTTAATTCGAAACATGAATTTTCTTCCTTTTTTAAAGATGTTGATTATGAGAAAATCAAAACGATATTTGAAGGTTTAGTGCATCAAAATGGATATGAACTCCGTTCGCCGTTGGAGTTTATCCAGCAACCGCAATAATATTTAAATGCTTAATTATATTCATAGGGGTGTATGAATTGGCTAATACCATGGTTAAATCACAAATTGAGGATGTTAAGAAATTCCTTGAAACGACAGTATGTACTTTTGAGGATTTTCTTAATGATACAACTTTGGCATCTATGCTTACAGAAGAGCAAGGTGACGAGAGCTATTATAAGACCATTTTATCAAATGTTCGCAAGCTATTAGTCTACTGTGAAGAAGGGTTAGACGCTTGTACGATCATCCTTCAATCAGAATCATTCCCTAAAGGAGCAGCAGAGAAAACTCTTTACCGCATTTATCATCAGTGTGTAGAGGAATTTTTTCAGCCAAAGAGCGATGCGTGGTTTGAGGATAGCCGTGCAGCTTATACAGGTAGAAATTCAATTAAGTTCCAAGAGACAGTACCTGCTAGTGTAAAAGAGCTGTTAAAAGGGCTTGAGGGTAGTTTCCAAAGTATTCGTGAAGAGCTTGAGTATTATGAAACTGATTATCGTACCAAAATGATACAATCCAAATAAAACGTAGAAGAGTCCTGTTAAAGAGCAGGGCTCTTTTTTTGCACACACAAATAACCAATTCATACCATATATGATGAAAGACTATGCAGGCTTTTTTCTTAAGCATCCAAAAAGAAGAAAAATCGCAAATGGAATGAGGGTGAAGAATGGGCAAGTTTGAGGACTATGTTCAAGAGGTTATGGGTTGGAATGAAGAATGGCAGAAGTTTCTCCAATCAGAACAGGTAGACAGAGATGATGACATTTGGAAGAAGCTTGACGGACTGACAGATGTCTTAGAAACCGTGCAACAACCAGGGAGTTTGAATGAACAACAGTTGCGTGGCCTCCAATCACAAGTAGAAGAGCTTCACCATAATATGGAGGATTATTTTATTAAGCGACAGGAAATTGGAACGATCTTTATGAGAGATCCCTTCGTTGAAATAGGAAAGCATACGTTGCCGCCGTTGCCATATGCATACGATGCGCTGGAGCCTGTGATTTCAGAAGAAATCATGATATTGCACCATACGAAGCATCATCAATCATATGTGGACGGCCTGAATAAGGCGGAAAAAAACTTAGCAGATGCACGAAAATCGGGTGATTTCTCTCTCGTAAAACATTGGTCTAGAGAGCTGGCTTTTCATGGCTCTGGCCATTACCTTCACACAATCTTCTGGAATAATATGAGCCCGAATGGAGGCGGAACACCTTCTGGCAAGCTTTTAAAAGAAATAGAGAAATATTTTGGTAGCTTTGATGCCTTTAAAAAGCATTTTACAGAAGCGGCAAAAGCAGTAGAAGGCGTTGGCTGGGCCGTTTTAGTTTGGTCCCCGCGTTCTCGTCGTTTAGAAATTCTTCAATCAGAACGCCACATGATATTAACGCAATGGGATACAATTCCTTTATTAGTCTTAGATGTATGGGAGCATGCCTATTATTTGCAATACAAAAATGAGCGTGGTCCATATGTAGATAATTGGTGGAATATTGTTAATTGGAATGACGTAGAGCAAAGATTCCTAAAGGCAAAACAATTAACTTGGAAGCCGTACTAATTAATTTTTACAGGAAGGTGAGTTTAGGAAATTCTTCTAAACTCACTTTCTTTTTTCTGTGAAAACAGCTTCCAGTTTTGAGAAAAGAACGTTGTTTTTGTCATATCATGCCTTGTCCCGCATAAACTTGTACAAACAAAACAGTGCGAGGTAATCAGAATGAAAAAACAGTGGAAGCTAATTATTTTCTACATAAGCCTTACTCTTCTTATAACGAATCTTCCACAGAAGGCAAAAGCCTCTGTTTCGGTTTCAGTGAGTGCTCGAAATGCCATTTTAATGGAGCAGGATTCGGGAAGAGTCTTATTTGAAAAAGGTGCCCATGAAAAGAGGAAGATTGCTAGTATCACAAAGATTATGACGGCTATCTTAGCCATTGAATCAGGCAAGCTTGACGAGATGGTGACGGTCAGTGATCGGGCGGAAGGAACAGAAGGGTCTTCCTTGTATTTAAAAAAAGGTGAGAAGATTAAACTAGAGGACCTAGTGTATGGGCTTATGCTGAGATCTGGGAACGATGCTGCTGTTGCCATCGCGGAGCATGTAGGGGGAAGCTTGGAGGGATTTGTTTTCTTAATGAATCAAAAAGCTGAAGAAATTGGAATGACGAACAGTCATTTTGCGAATCCACATGGGCTTGACGATTCAGATGACCATTACTCAACCGCTTATGATATGGCACTCTTAACGAGGTATGCAATGGAAAACGATACATACAGAACAATTTCTGGTACGAAGGAGCATCATGCTCCGAATCCAACCGAAAATTGGGAAAGAGAGTGGAAAAATAAAAACAAGCTCTTAACAAGACTCTATAAATATAGTACTGGTGGGAAAACAGGCTACACGAAGCTTGCGAAAAGAACTTTAGTTAGTACAGCTTCGAAAGGCGATATGAATTTAATAGCGGTCACACTTAATGCATCAGACGATTGGAATGATCACATTTCTATGTTTGAGTCGGCCTTCAAAAATTACGATATCGTCCAAATCATAAAGTCTGGGAATCTCAAAAAAATTAACAACGACTTTTATAAACAAAAGATTTATATAAAAAATGAATATACGTATCCTGTTACTGAAGACGAAAAGGATAAATTCCAAATTGACATTCAACTAGTCAATCCAAAGGAAGAATGGGAAGACAGTAGGAACGCTCCAGATGTGGTTGGTAAAGCCGTTGTTCGATTTGAAGATCAACCGATAAAAGAGATTCCTATTTATTATCGGCATGAGAAAGACGAAGATTCTTCATGGTTCAAGCAAATAAAAGACTTGTTTGCTGCTTTAACTGGTGTGAATACAAATGGTTAATTTAATCTGGGTTTTTATGTTTGTGATCGGAATTGTCTTTGCAATGTTCAATGGCACGATCGGAGCGGTTAATGAAGCTATTTTTACAGGTGCGAAAGAAGCTGTAACTTTATGTATTGGTTTAATCAGTATTCTAGTTTTTTGGCTTGGGATGATGAAAATTGCAGAGAACGCAGGCATGCTGAAAATATTGGCAAAATTATTTGAGCCGATTGTAAAAAGGTTATTTCCTGAAATCCCAAATGAGCATCCAGCTATGGGGTATGTGCTCTCGAATATGATCGCAAATATGTTTGGTCTTGGAAACGCAGCGACCCCGTTGGGAATTAAAGCGATGGAGGAAATGAAAAAATTGAACAATGGCTCCAATGAGGCAAGTCGTTCCATGATCACGTTTCTTGCCATTAATACGTCCAGTCTTACATTAATACCGACAACGGTGATTGCGATTCGGATGAATTATAATTCGGCCAATCCGACCGATATTGTAGGAACGACTTTACTTGCCACGATGTGCTCGACAATAGGAGCAATTATTATTGACCGTTACTTTCATTATCGAAGAAGCCGAAAAAAGGATGAATGATAAATGGGTATCGTTTCTGTAATTTCTATGTGGTTTATACCGGTTTTAATTGGATTCATATTAATCTATGGCACGTTTAAAAGAATTCCTACATACGAAAGCTTTACCGAAGGGGGAAAGGAAGGCATTAAAATTGCGGTATCCATTATCCCTTTTCTTGTAGGGATGTTAGTTGCCATTTCCGTTTTTCGTGCATCGGGAGCGCTTGATTTTTTGATGGGATTCATTCGACCTGTTCTTGAAGCTATTGGTGTGCCAGCAGAAATCGCACCTCTAGCTTTTATCAGACCTATTTCGGGTACAGCTGCCCTTGGTTTGACAAGTGATCTAATGGCTACGCATGGACCAGATTCTTTTATTGGAAGGCTTGCAGCGACGATTCAAGGTAGTACAGATACGACCTTCTATGTATTGACTGTTTATTTTGGAGCAGTTGGAATCAAAAAAATGGGTGATGCCTTAAAAGTTGGCCTATTAGCTGACCTGGTGGGAATCTCCGCTGCAATTATTGTAGTAACGTTGGTGTTTGGAAAATGAATGAAGTAAGAAGATATCCGTTGATGCGATATCTTTTTCTTTTGCACTTATTGACGGTCAACACTTTGAAAATGACATGACTTATGTCATAATTCAGTAGGAAAGTATTATACTGACACGAACTTACTGAGGTGACATAAATGGAAAGATTGCAAAAAGTGATTGCTCATGCCGGCTTCGCTTCTCGAAGAAAGGCAGAACAGCTCATTATAGATGGACAGGTTAAAGTAAACGGCAAAGTGGTAAAGGAACTAGGGTTAAAGGTTTCACCAACAGATCGAGTAGAAGTAAACGGAATCCCTGTTGAAAAAGAGGAACCGATTTATTTTCTATTTTATAAACCGCGTGGTGTTATCTCTAGTGTAATGGATGATAAGGGTCGAAAGGTTGTTACCGATTTCTTACCTGAATTAAAGCAAAGAGTTTATCCTGTTGGACGTTTGGATTATGATACGTCAGGCTTGATTTTACTAACGAATGACGGAGAATTTGCGAACCTTTTAATGCATCCAAAAAATGAGATTCAAAAGGTATACGTAGCTAAAATAAAAGGAATTCCATCAAGGGAAAAAATTAGAGGTCTAGAACGAGGCGTTCAGTTAGAGGATGGAAAAACTGCACCTGCTAAAGCGAAAGTCATTAGCATTGATAAGAAGAAGCAAACAGCGATTATTGAATTAGCCATTCATGAAGGAAGAAATCGACAAGTTCGTAGAATGTTTGAGGCAATTGGACATCCAGTCATGAAGTTGAAGAGGGAAAGCTATGGTTTTCTAACGTTAAAAGGGCTCAATGTAGGGGATATGCGAGAACTGACGCCTCATGAAGTGAAGCAGCTTCGTGCTTTAGCAACTACGAAACCAAAATGATAAGTAGTTGATTTGTGAATCAATTCACGAAATTACGAAAAATTCATAGAAGTGTCACAGATAATAGGAAAGATAACAATGTGTACATGTTGAAAAATGATATAATGGTGTTAACTTACGTTCATTTTTAGGCAAATCGGAGGGAGTTTTTACATATGAAAAAGCAGCGGTTAATCATTCGAACCGTGATCTTGCTAGTTTTGGGAGCTGCTGTGATTTATACGTTGTATGCCAATTTTACAAAGGATGATAATCCGGAAATTGAAGTAGGTAAAAAAGCGCCTGATTTTGTTCTTACTGACCTGAATGGTGAAAAATACCGCCTCTCAGATTTTGAAGGGAAGGGTGTACTGTTAAATTTCTGGGCAACATGGTGTCCGCCATGTGAGCGGGAAATGCCTTACTTGGAACAACAGTATCAAAATTATAATGATGAAGGTATTCAAGTATTAACAGTAAATGTTGGAGAAGCTACTGTAACTGTAAAAGAGTTTATTGACCGACATAAATTAACTTTTCCAGTACTCAATGATAAAAATCAGGAAGTATTAACAGCTTACGGAGTTGACCCTCTTCCGATTACATTCTTAATAGATAAAGACGGTATTATTAAGAAGATTCATAAGGGAGAAATCATTAACGAAGCTGTAATTGCAGACATGGCCAAAGAGATAAAACCATAAGGGTACGAGGAGTTTTTAGAATGAAGGAAGTAAAATGTGAATGCGGACATGTGAATCCTCATGGAACGGTACTTTGTGAGTCTTGTGGTATTTCATTAATAGAAGAAAAAGCACAAGGAAAGCTCCATGATATGCGTTATGAGGGGAGTGCCCGCCGATCACAAACTTATAATAAAACGATTATCGATAAAATTTGGAACTTTTTCTCATCTGTTAAGGTTGGAGTTTGGCTGATTGTCGTCACCCTAATTGCTTCGGCACTAGGAACCATTCTTCCACAGGAAATGTATATCCCAACAATCATGACTCCTGCTGAATATTACGAGGATCAATATGGCTGGTTTGGGAAACTTTATTATCAACTCGGGTTTCACAATTTGTATAGCTCATGGTGGTATCTAGTATTAATTGCCTCTATAGGAGTCTCCCTTGTCATTTGTAGTATTGATAGAGTAGTACCTTTATATCGTGCATTAAAGACACAGCGAGTGACGAGACATGAAAGCTTTCTTAAACGTCAACGTCTATTTGGAATTACTGATGCTCAGACCGTAGATGAAACCTTTGAAAAGGTAAAGGAAAATTTAAAAGGTAAGCGTTATAAGATTCGGGAAGAAGATGGAAACATTCTTGCGGAAAAAGGACGATTTTCTCGTTGGGGTCCTTATGTTAATCATTGTGGTTTAATCATCTTTTTAATAGGCGGAATGCTTCGCTTTGTTCCTGGAATGTACATAGACGACATGGTATGGATTCGTGAAGGTGAAACGAAGCTCATACCAGAAACAGATGGTCAATACTATCTCGAAAATAAAGAATTTACTTTAGAAGTGTATGATAAAGAAAAAGATAACAAAGCTTTCAGTGAAGCGATTGAAAATGCGGGAATGGTCGCGAAAAATTATCAATCTGACGTCATTCTTTATAAAAAGGTTGATGATAGTGTTGCAGGAGAAGAGGCTAAGTTAGAGGAAGTTAAGGAATATGACATTCGTGTTAATGAACCTCTTAAATTTGAAGGATTTGCCTTGTATCAGACAGAATATAAATTAGACGAGTTATCCTCGATGTCTTTTAATCTTGTTAAAAAGAGTGATAATGAGCCACTAGGCAATCTGAAAATTGACTTAAATGAGCCTGAAAAGAAATACGATTTAGGAAATGGCTATTCGGTTGAAATTATGAGTTATTTTCCTGATTTTGAATTTAATGATGATGGAGAGCCTAGGACAAAATCAAGGGTCCCGAATAACCCAGCCTTTGTCTTTAAAATGTTAACTCCTGATAAACCAGATGGGGAAATAAGCTTTGTGGCAATTCAACAAACAGTGGAGCCTTTTGGGGATAATGAATACCAAATGAAATTTGCTGGGATTGAAACGAAGGATGTTTCTGGCTTAACAGTACGTAAAGACTCAACGCTCTGGTTCTTTGCTGTAGGCGGCTTTATCTTTATGTTTGGAGTTGCGCAAGGTGCTTATTGGAATCATCGTAGAATCTGGATTAGAAGAAAAGACAATGAAATTTGGGTGTCGGGTCATACGAATAAGAACTGGCATGGTTTAAAGAGAGAAATTGGAATGATATTAGACGGTTCTGGAATTCAAGAACCAAAGGATCAATTGCAGGATGAGTAAAGTCTGTCACTTTCTCATAGTTAGGAGGAAATAGGTTGGCTAATTTGAGTTCAAACCTTTTATTAGTAGCATTTATTCTATATCTAGTTGCCATTCCGTTTTTTGGCGGTGCGATTAGGCAAAAGAAGGGTCTAGAGGAAAAGAAGTCATTCGAAAAGTGGGCTAAAATTGGAATAACCATTACGATTATAGGTTTTCTTTCACAACTAGGTTTTTTCATAACAAGATGGATTGTTGGAGGACATGCGCCTCTTAGTAACATGTTTGAGTATACTGCATTCTTTGGAATGTGCTTAGTTCTTGCGTTTATTTTGATTTATTTTCTTTATAAAACTTCTGTACTCGGTTTGTTTGTATTGCCAATTGCACTTCTTGTCATTGCCTATGCAAGTATGTTTCCGCGAGATATTTCGCCTTTAATACCTGCATTGCAAAGCTATTGGTTACAAATTCACGTTTCTACAGTTGCTTTAGGAGAAGCGATTTTAGCAGTTAGCTTCGGTTCAGGTCTTATCTATTTAGTAAAAGCAATTGACCAGTCCAAACGAAGCAAAAGTACGACTTGGCTAGAAGTTATTATGTATTCCTTTGTTGCCATTATCGGATTTGTCGTGATTACTTCAGGGTTTGCACTTTCAGATTATAAGGCAACCTATAACTATATTGATAAAAACGATGCTGCAGCAACGCTGGAATATTCAATGCCAGCTTTAGTTGGTCCCCATGAATGGGAGCTCGTTAATAAAGGTGACTTTGAACCATTAGTAGAAGTTCCGGCTATTATTAATGCGAAGAAATTGAATACGGTTATTTGGTCACTTGGAGCGGGTCTTGTTCTCTATATTTTAATAAGACTTATCATTCGGAAACGGATTGGAGCGCTTCTTCAACCTTTAACAAAAAATATTAACCTAGATTTAGTTGATGAAATCAGCTACCGTTCCGTATTAATTGGTTTTCCAGTTTTCACGTTAGGTGGACTTGTTTTCGCCATGATATGGGCGCAAATAGCTTGGACGCGCTTCTGGGGTTGGGATCCGAAAGAAGTATGGGCACTTATTACATGGTTGTTCTATGCAGCGTTCTTACATTTACGTCTAGCAAAGGGCTGGCATGGTGAAAAATCAGCATGGTTAGCTGTAATCGGATTTGCGATTATCATGTTTAATCTAATTGCTGTGAACTTGGTGTTAGCTGGATTGCATTCTTACGCTGGTTCTTAATTGAAATCAGCAAGTTGAAAAGGTTTCATCATAGGCCTTCACTTATTGTGAAGGCTTTTTTGAAAAATTATGGGGATAAGCTACTACAAAACAATATTCAATCTTAGGGGGATTGTTATATGGAAAAGGAAGTAAGAATTTTAGTTGTTGATGATGAGGAAAGAATTAGACGTTTATTAAAAATGTATTTAGAAAGAGAAGAATATACGATTGATGAGGCAGAGGATGGAAACGAAGCTCTAGCTAAAGCACTCGCATATGATTACGATGTAATTCTTCTTGATTTAATGATGCCAGGTAAAGACGGGATCGAAGTATGTCGTGAGCTGAGAGAAAAGAAAGCGACACCAGTTATTATGCTGACAGCAAAAGGGGAAGAAGTAAACCGCGTCCAAGGCTTTGAAGTTGGTACAGATGACTATATTGTTAAACCGTTTAGTCCGAGGGAGGTTGTACTTCGTGTTAAAGCGATGTTAAGAAGATCATCTAATACTTCTTATTTTCAAACGGAAACAACAACTAAGGATGTTATTGTATTTCAACATTTAACCATTGATAATGATGCCCATCGCGTGTTAGCTGACGGTAAAGAGGTTGGCTTAACACCGAAAGAATATGAACTCCTATATTTCTTAGCGAAAGCTCCGGATAAAGTGTTTGACCGGGAACAACTTTTAAAAGAAGTTTGGCATTATGAATTCTTTGGGGATTTGAGAACAGTCGATACTCATGTTAAACGTCTTCGCGAAAAGCTTAATAAGGTTTCTGAAGATGCAGCGCGAATGATCGTAACTGTATGGGGAGTCGGTTACAAGTTTGAGGTTATCAATGAATGATGTTCTGGCGTAGTGTTGTTGGAAAGCTATGGTTTACCATTCTATTCCTCGTTTCATTTGTATTGTTCATTTTAACGGTGATGTTACTAGAGTACTTTGAAAACGATCGAATAAATGAAGCTGAAAATAATCTTGAAAAAACAGCGACGCGGATTTCTCATTTTCTCGAGGATCAGGAAGAGAGCATAGGTCTGCAAATTGCGTGGGAACTTCTTGATGATGCGACAGAAGCGATGATCATTTATGATGAAAACGAGTATTTTGCATCGCCAACAATGGAAGAATCCTTTGATTTACCAGTCGATTACTTTTTAAAGGACTCTGAATTGAACAGGGTATTTACAGAAGAGACATCCACGATGAAAATCGCAAGCTTCCCGGTAGAGAATTATGATGAAGATTCTCGATTTTTGATTATTGGTGCTCCGATCCATCTTGAGGACAATAAACACGGTGCTGTTTTTATTATGCAGTCATTACAGGTGCTGAAACAAACTTCTGAGGATACGAAAAAGTTCATTTTATTGGCTGCAGGTGTGGCTTTTGTTCTCACGACTATTTTTGCCTTTTTCTTAGCTACTAGAATTAATGCACCATTGCGGAAGATGAAAGAAGCAGCTACTGAAATAGCGCGTGGAAAGTTTGATACAAAGGTTCCGATTTTAACACACGATGAAATCGGTGAATTAGCTACTGCCTTTAATCAAATGGGAAGACAGCTAAAGTTTAATTTAAATGCACTGAGTCAAGAAAAAGAACAACTCTCAAGTATCCTAAGCAGTATGGTTGATGGAGTTATTACTTTTAACCGTGATGGTACGATTCTAATTACAAATCCACCTGCTGAACGTTTTTTACAAGATTGGTATTTTGAGCAGGATGGAAGAGCAAAAAGTACAGAGGAAGTGCCTACAAAGGTCATGGAGTTGTTCCAGCTCGCTGTAAATACGGAGCAGGAGCAAGTGGGGGAAATTCATGTCCAGGGCCGATTTTGGGTGATTATTGTCAGTCCCCTTTACAATAACAAGTTTATTCGTGGAGCAGTTGCCGTCGTCAGGGACATGACGGAGGAGCGTCAATTGGACAAGCTCCGTCAAGACTTTATCGCAAATGTTTCTCATGAATTAAGAACGCCTATTTCCATGCTTCAAGGTTATAGCGAAGCGATCGTCGATGGAATTGCAGCGACGGAAGATGAGAAAATCGAAATGGCTAGAGTCATCTATGATGAATCATTAAGAATGGGTCGCCTCGTCAATGAGTTATTGGATCTTGCTCGTATGGAAGCTGGTCATATTCAGTTAACGATAAGTGAAATAGAAGTAAAGCCTTATCTAGAACGCATTATTCGCAAATTCCAAGGTCTAGCGAAAGAAAAGGAAATCTATCTTCAAGGGAACTTTGAACGTTTAGAACCGTACTTTGCTTTTGATGGGGATCGAATTGAACAGGTCTTGACGAACTTAATCGATAATGCGATGAGATATACTGAAGATCATGGTACGATAAACGTTACGGCCAATACCGATGAAAAAGGGCTTCATATAGAGGTATTTAATACGGGGATAGGAATTCCTGAAGAAGATTTGCCGTTTGTATTTGAACGCTTTTATAAAAGTGACAAGGCAAGAACAAGAGGAAGTTCAGGAACAGGTCTTGGACTTGCAATTGCCAAAAATATTATCGAAGGACATAAAGGGTATATTACGGTCCAGAGTAAAGCAGGACATGGAACGACATTTTCCTTCTTTATTCCTCGAAATATCCAATAACAACTAGAAATCTGACGACTTATCTTGATTCACAAGGAACATCGAAAAGCGGAGGCGGCTCGCTTAGACCCGACAAGCGCTGGAAGGGCAGGGGATGAAGTCTGAACTTTGACTTCAGTCACTGACCTGAAGCGACCTCGAGGGTCTAGCCGCCGGAGCTAGACAAAACGAAAAGCGGAGAGCGCTCGTTCATCGGCGACAAGCACAAGACGAGCCGACCGGGAGGTTGTTCTTTAACCTCCTGGACGGAATGGCTTGTGACCAAGGAAAAAGTGGTTTTCCTTTTTCGCTCGAGCCGATAGCGCTCGGAGCTGGACAGATCGAAAAGCGCAGGTGGCTTGCTCAGACCCGACAAGCGCTGGAAGGGCAGGGGATGAAGTCTGAACTTTGACTTCAGTCACTAACCTGAAGCGACCTCGAGGGTCTAGCCACCGGAGCTAGACAGAGCGAAAAGCGGAGGCGGTTCGTTCAGACCCGACAAGCACTAGTAAAGCTTTTTCTACCGATAAACAAGAGCGAATATGCACATATGAATTTTTTAATAAAGGTTGGAGTTTTTTCAAAACTTCTTCCTTTTTTTTATAAAAAATACTATAGTTATTATGTGCGTCAATGTAAAAATATAGAAAAATGAGAAAATGTAACTTTTTAAATACAAAATACGACTAATTGGTTGAACGGGGAGGGAAACCAATGGACTCCGTTTTTGATGAACTCTATGAGAAATATCATCATGACGTCTTTCAATTCATCTTTTATATGGTGAAAAATAGAGAACAAGCAGAAGATCTTGTTCAAGAGGTATATATAAGAGTTTTAAAATCATATGAGCGTTTTGAGGGGAAAAGTAGTGAAAAAACATGGCTATTCTCCATTGCTAGAAATGTAGCCATTGACCATTTCCGTAAACAAAAAGGTTGGAAGCAAAAAATAGCGGAGAAGTTTGATTGGACTACTGGTCAAGTGAAGGATGAGAGCCCGATTCCTGAAGAAATTGCTTTGCAAAAAGAAGAAGTGGGCATGATATATCAATGTCTAGACTGTTGTACGGTTGACCAAAGAATGGTCATTATCATGAGGTATATTCAAGAACTGACCATTTCCGAAACAGCTGAGGCTCTAGGATGGACCGAAAGTAAAGTGAAAACGACTCAGCATCGTGCATTAAAAGTGTTGAAAAAGGAAATGGAAGAAAGAATGGCAAAGGAGGAGACAGCTAGTGAAAAGATCAGAGTGGAGCGATGAGCAACTTGAAGATTTATTAAGCAACATGCCGAAAATACAAGACCACCGCGATCCTCGTGATATTTATCAGAATATCACGATTACGATGAATAAAAAGAAGCAACGTAGCTGGGTGGTGCCATCTGTTGCGACTGCTGCAGCCGTTCTCCTCTTTGTTATTCTCGCTCCGAACTTGATGAATTGGAATGATTCGACGTCCAATTCAATGCAAGAAAGTAGTACTGCGCATGACTCGGCCGAACAGCCGCAAATGGAGAAAATGACTGAGAATAGTGAAGACTCAGCGGGTGGGAAAGAAGAAGAAGCGAAAATTTTTACAGAAAATGAAAATGAAGAGAAAATGCAGATGACCTCCATTGAAGAGGAAGAATCGTACACAGCTTTGTATGAGGAGGACATAGCAGAAGGAAATGTCTTCACATATGCTATTCCTGATGAGCAAGGACAAAATATAGTTCCAGTTAGCATTGTTGTACCAAAAGAGGACGGCAAGGAACTATTTGAACAGTATAAAGAAATAATGACGAGCCTTAAAGAAGAAGAGTGGGGATTAAGTGAATTTTATCCACTAAATGCGGAGCTAAGTATAAGTAATAAGAGTATTTTAAATGTTAATGTTCCTACTGATCATTCGTATAGAGATGGTTCTATAAATGCACCGGCTCTTATTCAAGTGTTACAGGACACAGCTAAAACTTTCGGAATAAAGGAAGTATCCTTGTTTACAGAAAATAAGGAAGGAATAGATTTAGGCAATTTAGGAACTGAGAAAATGCTGGATCTTTCAGATGAAAGCAATCATGCTTATTATTTTTATTATCCTGAGACTAAACCAGAACAGCTTTATTTAGTTCCCTTTAGTCAATCCTATAAGAATATTGAAGAAGCCTTTAACGCTATGAAGGAAAATATCGCTATGGGATTGAATGCTTCAATTCCACAAGATATTAATATAGAAGAAATCAAATCTGCAGACGAAGATATTCTTAATTTAAAGTTCAATGAGGATTCGAAAATTGCTAATGAACCTTCCTTTATTCATACAATCGAAGCGATTTTATTAACGGCAAAAGACTTTGATTTTGAAAAAGTAATCATTCAATACAATAAATTAGATAAAATTGGGAAATTCAATATGAATGAAGAAATAGATGTTCCTGTTGCTCCGAACAAAATGGAAATATTAAATTAAGACCAGCATTATTGCTGGTCTTTTTCATTTATTAAATTTTCATTTCAATTAGATGTCAAAAGATGTTGAAAAATGATTTTGTAGATCTACTGCAAAAGTAGCTCAATAGCAGGATTTACCTGCAAAAGAGTAACTTTTTGTATAAAAAATCAAATGTAATCCAAATAATAACAAATGTGTCTTTAAAAGACATAAAAAAACAAAGAAATCCTTATAAGACAAGAAATGATAAAGGTTTTGACAGGTTTTTCATTTTACTCCGCCTAATTCGTGGTTCTAACAAAGTACAGGCTGTCATATCGTGTAACAGAAAGCTCAAATTAAGGAGGATTCTTATGAGAGACTTTATAAAACGTTTATTGATTGCGGGTATAATGGCGTTGTTTATTAGCCTACTTTTTATAGGAGTAAAATATCCACAAGCTGCTACGAATGATTTGCAAGCAGCAGCTGACCACTGGATGTGGCCAGCAGACGGAGTAATCACGGATACGTTTGGAACGCGAGGCGGAAAGCATTACGGTATCGATATAGCCGCAGGACTTGGCACACCAATTTATTCAGTTGACGAAGGCGTCGTGACAAGATCGTATCATTCTAGCTCGTATGGGAATGTAGTCTTTGTGAAACATCCTAATCGTTTTGAGACGGTGTACGCGCACTTAAGTAAAAGGAGTGTAAAGGAAGGCCAAACTGTTAAACAGGGAGATATCATAGGTGAGATGGGGAGCACTGGAAGATCAACGGGTGTTCATCTACATTTTGAAGTACATAAAAATGAATGGACTGTAGGGAAGGAAAATGCACTTAACCCTGTAGCTGTCCTTGGGGATGTAGGCAAAGGGGCACACGTCCAAGCGATGAAAGAAGTAAAGGATGAAGCTCAGGTTGCAGGTGTGATGGATAATGGTCAAGTAGCAGGTGTAAAGGAAACGGGAGATGAATCAATAGCTTCAGCAGAAAAAACTATAACCGTAGACTCTCTTGCAAAATACTTACCTGAAAGCGATTATCTACTTGTAATGGGAGATAGTGAAAAAACGATTATGAGTCTGCAAAATGATAATGAAGCAGAGTCTGAAGATATAACTTATAAGGTTGAAAAAGGCGATACTTTATGGGAGATTGCAGAAGAATATGAAACGTCTGTTGGCCTGATTATGGTATCTAATCAGTTAGAAGATGACCTAATCGTGCCTGACCAAGAATTGGTCATAAAACCTTTATCTACGGATAGCTATGTTGTTCATGCTGGTGATTCTTTATCTACTATAGCGAAACATTTGAATACAACCGTTCAAGATCTGAAGGAAATAAATCAACTAAATTCAGATGTCATTCAGCCGCAACAGGTGCTAAAAATTAATGTGAATGAATAAAAAATCGGAGGAATATTTCCTCCGACCCTGTAGGCTTTATAAATGAATTCGATTTAATAACACAATATCGTCAAGCTTTTGCAATAGAGCAAGTGATGCATCGTCAAGTGGTTTGTCAAAAGAAAGTACCATGATCGCCTCTCCCCCAGCACTTTTGCGTCCAACCTGCATCGTAGCGATATTGATGGATTGGTCACCTAGAATTTTTCCGACACGACCAATTACACCTGGACGGTCCATATGCTGAACATAGAGGAGATTGCCTTCAGGAAGAAAATCAATATTAAATCCATTCATAAAGACGATTCGTGGACCGTAATGATCGATATAAGTCCCTCTAATTGTAAATTGTCTATCTTCAACTTTTGCTGTCACGGTAATGCTGTTCGCGTAGCCAAAGGCATCGGTAGAAATTTTTTCACCAACTGTAATTGCTCGTTCCTTTGCTGTTAAAAGGGCATTGACTTCATTGACATGGACATCGATCCGGTTTTTGAAAAATCCTGATAACAATGCTTTAGTTAGGTAAGATGTTTCTAGTTCAGTAACACTTCCGGCATAATTGATGGAAAGTTCATGAACTCCTTCTTTTACGCATTGTGATAAAATCACGCCAATTTGTTTCGATAAGTTATGGAACGGGCGAATCTTTTCATAAATATCTGTTGATATCGCTGGAAGATTAATAGAGTTAGATACAGGCTTATCCTCAAAATAAGTTCTGACCTCTTTTGCTACTTGTGTCGCCACATTTAATTGAGCTTCTTTTGTAGAAGCTCCCAAGTGTGGAGTCACGATTACGTTGTCATATTTAAAAAGGGGATGTTCACCTGGAGGCTCTACTTCAAACACATCTATTGCCGCGCCGCCGATATGACCATTGCCAATGTATGCTGCTAACGCTTGTTCATCTATGATGCCTC
This sequence comes from Bacillus yapensis, assembly GCF_005280205.1. Lineage (GTDB taxonomy): Bacteria > Bacillota > Bacilli > Bacillales > Cytobacillaceae > Robertmurraya > Robertmurraya yapensis. Next base: position 28,684 of record NZ_SUND01000010.1, read on the forward strand.
CGCGCGCGCAATTTAGGAAATAGACACCTTTTTTCGTTTTCTTAATCGCTTCTTCATTAATTAATCCTTTTGTTTCTGCAGTTAAAGGAGTATGAACTGTAATGATATCTGCTTGTTCTAGTATTTGATCAAGTGTACAGCTTTGGACATTCAGATTTTTTGCTCTTTCTTTTGTAAGAAATGGATCAAAAACGAGAACATTCATCCCAAAAACCTTCGCCCGTTTGGCAATTTCAGAACCGATTCTCCCTAATCCTACAATCCCTAATGCTTTTCCAAACAATTCTTGACCTACAAACGCATTTCTTTTCCATTCCAAATTTTTTACAGAACCATGTGCTTGGGGGATGTTTCTCATAAGCGCTGCCATCATGGCAAAGGTATGCTCTGCTGTTGAAATGGTATTTCCATCTGGAGCGTTTACAACAACGATGCCTCGCTTGGTTGCTGCAGCAACGTCTATATTATCAACGCCAACGCCAGCCCTTGCGATGATTTTGAGTTGAGGCATTTTTTCTAGAAGCTCTTCTGTCACAGTAGTGGCGCTTCTGACGAGAATGGCGTCCATTTTTTCTAAATCAACGTCTGGGTCTGTTACTTTTTTCTCAATAAGAACTGCATCCGGGTATTCTAAAAGAGGTTGGAGGCCTTCTGCGTTTATCGCATCGGCAACTAGAACTTGATACATTTGAACATCTCCCAATTAAGTAGTAATTTTCTGATTATTGTACAAAACGAATATTCTTCTGTCAATTCTCTTTACACAAAAATGTTCAAATATTAACTAAAATAACGAACGTTTTTTAAATTTATGTTTAAAATACAGTATAAATTACCATATATTAAAATGTGATCTATTCTAAAATGTTCGGATTATTTCAGGTTACCGTGGTTCATTCTCAAATGCACACATCAAATAAAAAAACGTAGGCCACTATGACCTACGTTTTATTTGTTATCTTATCTGTTGTTAAAAATATTTGTTAATACAGGAACAATTTGTTTCTTACGAGATACAACACCTTTTAGAAGTGCTGTGTTATTTTCAAGTTTTACGTTATAAGCTTCTTCAACAGCATCTGTCGCACGTCCAAGAGCAAGAGCAGTGGAGTCGCTATTTAAAATATCCGTTACAACAAATACAAATAAATCAAGGTTTTTCGCATCAATGACCTTTTGAAGAGCTACTTCGAGTTCGCTTTGTCTTGAAAGAACATCCTGAACGTCAACAGCGTTTACTTGAGCTACTTCAACCTTGCTGTTCCCCATTTGGAATTCTTTTGCATCAAGAGAGATAAGTTGCTCAATTGTTTTATCGCGTAAATCTGCCCCAGCTTTTAGCATCTCTAGTCCATACTGTTGTGCATCTACGCCAGCGATTTCAGCAAGCTCACGAGCTGCTTCCGCGTCTTCGTTTGTGCATGTTGGAGATTTGAATAGTAAAGAGTCAGAAATAATAGCAGAAAGCATTAATCCAGCGATATTCTTTTCAATTTCAATCCCGTTTTCTTTATAAATCTTCTTTAAAATAGTTGCCGTACAACCTACTGGCTCAGCGCGATAGTATAAGGGATCGCTTGTTTCAAAGTTAGCAATGCGGTGATGGTCAATGACCTCTAATACTTTTACTTGGTCAATGTCGTCAGCACTTTGTTGACGTTCGTTATGGTCAACTAAAATAACTTCTTTTGCTTCAGCAGCTACTGCTTGAACTAAGCGAGGAGCTTCGGCGTTAAATGTTTTTAAAGCATATTCTGTTTCTCCGTTTAAGTCACCTAAACGAACTGGCTCTGCATTCCACCCAAGTTTATTCTTAAGGTCTGCATAGGCAATCGCAGAACAAATTGTGTCTGTGTCAGGATTTTTATGTCCGAATACAAGTACTTTTTCCATTTTCTCACCTTCTAAAATTAGTTTTCTTTTGTAAGAATAACTTTTATTCTATGATAAATTTTACTATATTAATTTACCATAAAACCGGCCTAGAAAACAAAATTATATGGCGGCCAAAACGTATTTCTTCACAAAAAAATAATCGTAGGGTATAATTGAAACTGTAATTTAATATTGATCTATCTTCGGGGCAGGGTGTAATTCCCGACCGGCGGTGATGAGAGTATGTCTCTAAGCCCGCGAGCCAATTATAAGTGGATAATGTATTTTCACAGGATATTAGTACGAATCAAGTGAAATACTATTATCGCTTTGGCAGGATTTGGTTAAATTCCAAAGCCGACAGTATAGTCTGGATGGGAGAAGATGGAGGTTCTGCAGACGTTCAAAAGAATAGTAATTTGAATGTTTATTAAGCGTGCCTGAATTTTTTCTCCCTCAAGTTTACTTGAGGGAGTTTGTCGTTTAAAGGATTTTTTCTTGTGCGACAATTCACAGGTGCCTTAAGCTTGCTGAACCTTTCTTCTTTAGGAGAGATGGATCCTAAAAAGGAGAGAGGAAAATGAAAAGTTTCAACGTTAAGGCTTTAGTTTCAATTGGAATGTTGAGCAGCATTGGATTTGTTTTAATGCTCTTAAACTTTCCACTGCCACCATTTCCAAAATTTCTAATGGTGGATTTTAGTGACATCCCAGCACTGATTGCAGCGCTAATTTTTGGTCCGGTAGCGGGTATATTAGTAGAATTCTTTAAGAATTTATTGGACTATATTTTCTCAAGCAGTGATACCGGGATTCCAGTAGGGCATCTTTCGAATTTTGTCGCAGGGATACTGTTTATTGTTCCAACTTACTTTATTTATGAGAAGTTGAAAACGAAAAAAGGAATGACATATGCTTTAGTTGCAGGTACACTGATCATGGCAATTGTCATGAGTGTGTTAAATTATTTTGTGTTCCTACCTTTGTACACGCTATTTATGGGCTTCCCAGCAATGACTGGAGCTGAAACAAGACAAATGATTGTGGCAGGGATCCTTCCTTTTAATATCGTAAAAGGGATCATCATCTCAATCGTATTCATTCTTTTATTTAGCCGAATGAGTACATGGATAGGAAAGCAAAGAGCATATCGTGTTTAATATAAAAGGAAAATAAGATATATTTATGAATTATGTTATTTTGGGGCGTATCTAGCATTTGCTGATATGCCTTTTTTTATGCCACTTAATATAGGTTCTGTTTGATTTCAAGAGGCCTCTTGACAGAAATTACAAAATAATATTATGATACAAAAAAAAGACCGATTGTTCTTTTTTTAGGAGGAGGTTAGCGTGAACAAAGGAGAAAGAACCAAACGTTTTATCATTGAACATTCATCCGCTTTATTCAATAAACTTGGCTATAGGCATACCTCAATTTCTGATATTATGACTGCTACCGGTCTTAAGAAGGGGGGAATCTATAACCATTTTCAAAACAAAGATGTTTTGGCGAAGGCATCATTTTCCCATTCAGTTAACGTATTAAGAAATAAATACTTAGAAGCCGTTAATTCAAAAGATACTTCATATGAACAATTTGATGCTTTTATTGAGGTGTTCAGATCTTTGTTTTCTAACAATGTTCTTGTAGGGGGCTGTCCTTTAATGAATGCTGCAATTGAAGCTGATGACACTCCGATTGATTTTGAGGACTCTATAAAAGAAGGGTTTACAGGTTTAGTAACGTTGATTTCAGGAATTATTGAAAAAGGGAAACTTCAAAATGAAATCAAGGGTGACATTGAGGTAGTAGACACAGCTAAATTTATCCTTTCCACCCTTGAGGGAGCTTTAGCTTTAAGTCGATTGTATCAGGATAAGGACTATTTAGAACTAGCGATTAAGCAGATAAAAAAATTACTTTTCATTTAAGTGATTTTTTTTAGCTCAAAAAAAGACCGATTGGTTTTATTTATTGAAAATCTAAAATTGGATGGGGATATTGAATGGATAAGTATTTGAAAATTAATGATTATAAAAAGATTTCTCTTCCTCCTGTTGGAAAACTAATTGGATTTTACCCGGTTGAGGTTAAAAGTGGTGAAGCTCTATTCAGATTAGAGACAAAGCAAGAACATTTTAACCCTATGGGAACTGTACATGGTGGGATTCTTTGTGATCTCGCAGACGCGGCTATGGAATCGCTTTTGCAACATTATTGGAGGAAAATGAGTCCTTTACAACAATAGAACTAAAAATGAACTATTTAAAACCTGTTTGGAAAACAGTTTTAAGTGCTCATGCCAATGTCATAAAAAAGGGAAAATCAATAGGCTTAATTGAATGTATTATATTGGACGAAAAAGAGTCGTTGGTAGCAAAAGCTAGTTCAACCTGTATGGTGCTTAATGGAAAGATAGCTAAAAATAGAGAAATAAAGAATGGAGGAACAAATAGTTGAAGCGTAGAGTCGTAGTAACAGGATATGGAGCTATTTCCCCGTTAGGAAATGATCCAGAAATAATTTGGGAAAATATTAAGTTAGGTAAATCAGGGATTAAAGAAGTGAACTTTAGTGGATATAAAGAGATAAGTACGAAAATTGGTGGCTTAATCGAGCATTTTAATCCTGAGGACTATTTTGATAAGAAAGAGTTGGGGAAATATGATCTTTTTATTCAATATGCCTACGCCGCTGCAAAACAAGCATTAGAACAATCTAAATTAATGATTACTGAAAGTGATCCCAACCGATTAGGCGTATATATTGGCTCAGGGATAGGTGGGATAAATACGACGCTAGAAAATCATAGAAGTCTACTAGAAAAGGGCCCTAGAAAAGTGTCACCGTTTATGGTTCCAATGATGATAAGTAATATGGCATCAGGAATTGTTTCCATTAAAACAGGGTTCAAAGGTCCAAGTTTTTCACCTGTATCTGCCTGTGCAACTGGAAATCAAGCGATCGGTGAGGCTTATCTAAATATTGCGCACGGGTATTCCGATGCGATTCTAGCGGGTGGAGCGGAGGCTTCTGTCAATCCTTTGGCTTATTCCGGTTTTTCAAGAATGAGAGCCATGTCAACCAATAATGAATTTCCTGAAAAAGCTAGCCGGCCATTTGACTCATTACGTGATGGATTTGTTATGTCAGAAGGATCTGGGGTTCTACTATTGGAAGAATATGAGCACGCCAAAAAGAGAGGAGCGACAATTTTAGGAGAGATTATCGGATACGGTTCCACAACAGATGCCCACCATATGACTTCTCCAGATTACCATGGGGCTGAAAGAGCAATGAAGCTAGCGTTGGATATGGGAGGCATCAAGCGAACTGAAATTCATTATATTAATGCACATGGTACCAGCACGCCTGAGGGAGATAAATCTGAGACCAAGGCTATTAAAAACGTATTTGGATCTCATGCATATAAATTGAAAGTAAGTTCGACCAAATCAATGACAGGACATTTGTTTGGGGCTGCAGGAGGACTTGAAGCAATCATTACTTTGAAGAGTATCAAGGAAGATATAATCCCACCAACGATCAATTATGAAAATCCAGATCCGGAATGTGACCTTGATTATGTACCTAACCGAAGTATTAAAGCAGAAGTGAATTATGCTCTCTCGAATGGTTTTGGGTTTGGTGGACATAATGCAGTATTGTTGTTTAAGAAGTACTTGGAGTAGCAACCATTTTGTATCCACTAAACGAAAAAAGGTGTCCCTGAGCATAGCTTATGGGGCACCTTTTATGATGAAAAATTCTATTCAAATTTTAAAGCGTCACCGTCGAATGGCTCATCAGCAACCTTAATAGAATCAGTTGGGCAGCCTTCGAATGCGTCCATCATATCATCTATTAGAACATCCGGAATTTCAACGATTCCTTCGTTGTCATCAAGTGTTACGAATGCGATACCTTCATCATCATAATCGTAAATATCTGGTGCAGCAGCTCCACAAGCGCCACATGCGATGCATGTTTCCTTGTCAACAATTGTGTACTTTGCCATGTAATTACCTCCCAATGAATTATACATATACATTTCATAAAATTTTCTGAAACGTATCCCTCATACCTTATTGTAAAACTGTATCAGTAACTTTTCAATAAAAAAGTATATTGAGAATGCTTATCATATAGGGATTTCGCACGGGATGAGATACAGAATTTCTTTTTCATGGTAGAATAAAAGAGAAATACGTCGAAATTTCGTCTATTTATGTGAAAGTCCTTGATAAGACTAACGGAACGACTTGAAAATCGTAAAATAATAGGGTGGTAGAATGTCAACTCCTTTTTTGGAATATGTTGTTCTTCATTGTTTACATAAATTAAACGGAGAAAGAACGATTTACTCTATTTATCATCTCCTTAGTGGAAAAAAATCTTCCCAAACGATTCAAGATGCACATCTTTTCCAACTTACAAAATTTTTTAAAACATATAGCTCCATTACAAGAAACCATTTTGATGAAATTGTGAAGTCATTAGTTGAACAGAGCTTGATTTTTGAAACAGATGAACAATATTATGTTGTAACGGAAACGGGTCTTGAAACGTTGAAACCGACTTATCCATTCTTATCTTTTCTTGATGGCTGGCATTTCCAAGAAGGAGAACTATTTTGGGAGAGGCTTTCCCTCCTTGTTCAGGTTGCATCGCATCTAACTGAACATGAAGCTAAATATGTTCCGATCCAACGCAATCGTCATGTCCAATCTTGGGTTAAGAGCTTTTTAAGACAGTGTGGTGTGCCTCGAACAAAATTAAGCCGAACTCTTTATGAAGAATTAGTCGCTTATTTTACCCAGGTGAGTGTAATTGATCCAGCTGTAGTAGTTATTCGACTTACAGGTTTCCAAGCAATTGGGTTAACTGAAAAACAAGCAAATGATACATTGGGGCTTGAACCAACCTTATATCATTATCAATTTTACGCGCTTATCCACGATATGATGAACAAAATTCAGTCAAATCGGACAAGTTATCCACTTTTAGCTATCGTATTAAGTGATTTGCAAACAAAGCAGCCATTGACTGAGTCGACTAAAAAAACATATGAACTATTAAATAAAGGTTTTTCCCTAGAGGAAATCGGTAAAATTAGAAATTTAAAAGTAAATACGATTCAAGACCATATCGTAGAGCTTGCACTTCAAATTGATTCGTTTGATATCACACCATTTGTTGATAATGAAAAAATAAATCATATTATAGCTGCAAAGAATAAAACGACTTCAAAACAATTGAGATATATTAAAGAGCTTGTACCCGATACCACTTATTTTGAAATTCGATTAGTAATGACAAAGTATGGTGATGAACAATGAGTAACAAATTAGAAGAAATGTTAGAAACGTTTTTTGGTTTTTCGGCCTTTAAGCAAGGACAGAAAGAGATCATCGATTCTGTTTTAAGTGGTCAGAACACAGTGGCTGTATTGCCTACGGGTACTGGAAAGTCACTATGCTATCAGCTTCCTGCGTATAATCTTCCTGGAGTCGTTATTATTGTCTCTCCACTATTATCTTTAATGCAGGATCAGGTGGAGCAGATTCAAATGCGTGGAGAAAAAAGGGTCGTTGCGATTAATTCCTTTAATTCAGGTGAAAATAGAAGAGCGATTTTTACTCAATTGGATCAATATAAATTTATTTTTATCTCTCCAGAAATGCTGGGTATGACAGGCGTAATAAAGAGACTTCAAAGGCTTTCCATCTCTCTTTTTGTAATCGATGAGGCTCACTGTATTTCTCAATGGGGATATGATTTTCGACCTGATTACATGAAGCTTGGTCAGGTGCGAGAGCATTTAGGAAATCCTCTAACCCTAGCGCTAACTGCAACGGCAACAAAAGAAGTCGTGAGCGATATTGTGACCTCATTGCAATTGAAAACTTGGGAGGAGTTTCTGTTTTCAGTTGATCGTCCAAATATTGCGCTGAAGGTGGAAGAGGTAGCCGATTTAAGAGAAAAAGACCAACGGTTGATGGAACTTGTTTCATATTTAAATGGTCCAGGAATTATTTATTTTTCTAGTCGGAAAAAAGCTGAAGCAATTGTTCAATTGTTGAGGGAAAATGGAATTTCACGTGTGATGGCTTATCATGGAGGGATGGACCAAGAAAGCCGTATCCTTATACAGCAGCAATTTATTTATGGCCAACTTGATCTCGTTTGTGCAACAAGTGCTTTTGGAATGGGCATTAATAAAGAAAATGTTCGTTATGTTATCCATTACCATATGCCATTACAGTTGGAATCATATATCCAAGAAATTGGCCGTGCTGGTAGAGATGGTAAGAAGAGTATTGCGATTTTACTCTATTCTTCTGGAGATGAGAATCTATCCTATCATCTTGTTGAGAATGAGTTGCCAAATGAAATTCAAATCGGCAGAGTATTTTCATGGCTTAAGGAAAAAAAGATTGATTCTATTGGCGAATATGAAGATGAAATGAGAGCTTATGCAGGCTTAAATGATATACAGTGGCGGATCCTAGCGGATTTCTTTACAAGTGTTGAGACTAGCGGGAATGAGCTAGAGTCAATTCTTAATGAATTTCAAGAGTTTATTAAAAATCGGATTCAGGTTAAACGTGAAAAAGTTGAACAGCTTAAAAATTGGATCCAGTCGAACCAATGTCGTCGAGAAAAAATCTTGAATTATTTTTCTGAAGAGAAGAAAATTGGGGTTGAACCTTGTTGTGATATTTGTGGCTTGCAAATGGATTCGTATCGAAAAGAAGATGAAGCAATAATTGAGTTTCCGTTTAATTGGCAGGATTATTTATCTACTATTCTATGTAAAGAGTGAGCGAATGAATGATGAAAAATAAATATACAGATATAGTAAATGAATTAACTGACCGAGAAATCATGTTTCATCTTGTTGCTACTCAAGTCTTATTAATTGTGATTTCACTTATCTTAGGATTTTTTCTATTTGATGATTTATCGTCCTTTTGGGAGCTCTTGAAATGGGATGATGCAAAAGTTTGGACAGTAGGAGTTGTGTCTGGATTGGTGATTGTCAATGTAGATCTTCTCTTAATGAGAATTCTTCCTTCTTCTTTTTATGATGATGGAGGACTAAATCAAAGACTTTTTCAAAGTAAAACTGTTTGGCAAATTGCTGCGATTGCCGCTCTCGTTGCGATTGGCGAAGAAGTATTATTTCGAGGTGTTCTACAAACCCATTTCGGATTAGTTATCACAAGTATTATTTTTGCACTTATCCATTATCGTTATTTATTCAATCTGTTTCTTTTTATCAATATTGTTGTGTTAAGCTTTTTTATCGGCTATATATACGAAATGACAGACAATCTTCTTGTCACAATAGTTTTACATTTTATTGTGGATTTCTTGTTAGGTGTAATGATTCGTTTTTCTAGGAAGAAGTCTAATCAAAGAGGAGGAAAAACCAACCATGAGTAAAGAAGAACCACTACGCGATCAAGCGCAACGGCTAAGGAAACGAATATCGAAGAAATCAGAAGCTCACGAAGAACTGATTACCAGTTCGGCTACTTTGCCACCGAGAAGTAGAGTACATCAGCAAGAGCAAAAAAGGAAAAAAACAAGGTTAAAGCTAAAGTATCCAATCATAAGATTATTGGCAATATTTTTTATTCTATTACCGGTTGTCAGCATTTATATAATCAATCATAACAAAGAGAAGGCTAGCACAGAGTCAGTTGATCATAATGAACAAGGCAATATTGAATCAGTAAATGTTACAGATGAAGACGAGGGTGTTTCGATTTCGGATTCGACAGTAATTGAAGAAAATGTAGAAGATGTCAATGAAGAAATTGTTGCTGAGTCAGTGGCAGGGTCAGAGGAAGAAGCAAATCAAGAAACAGAAGTAGTGGAATCAGAAGAAATGGAGAATCCAGCTTCTACTCAGACTACAGTAAATGATAAGAATACAACACCGCCAGTAACGGCACCTGAAACAAATACAGCATCAGAAGCTGTTCAAAGCCATACCGTACAACCAGGTGAGAATTTATTTAGAATAGCGATGAAGTACTACGGTTCACAATCTGGAATTGAGAAAATAAAACAAGCAAATAACATCCAAGGTAATGAGATTCAAGTAGGACAAACAATCAAGATTCCCCAATAAATGGAAAATGCCGTTCTTACGAAAAAAGTAGGAACGGCTTTTTGTGTGCGTCAATCATATATTGCAGGACAAGTACATATATTTGGATAGGACCTTGCAAATTGAAATGGTTGGAAGGGGAAGTCGAAAGTGGAATCTTCAATCTTAATGCTTGATGAAAGAACAGATAAGGCGACAAAACAAATGCTTCAGAAGGTTGTGGAGAGAAAAAGGAAGTTTGATGCATTCAAATTTCGGCACTTAACTGTATTATGGCTAACGGTCTTTCTTGCTTTTTCCTATATTTATTTTCTCTATAAAACGATCGCGATTCCATACTCCTATTCGTTTGCCGCAATGTTTTCAGCTTATGTGGACAATTCCCTCAATTTGTATGCGTTTGTCGTCATTGGTGGGTTATTTGGTTTAATGAATCTCCTAAAACAAAAGAAGGATAAAGCAGAAAAAGAATACCATGCTTTACGATGTGAAATTATTGATAAAAGTAAGGATTTATGGAAGCCGAAGGATGCATGGAAAAATAGACATCTCGTTTTTGAAATGATGAAAAAGAATTATGACATCAATCTATACCATGAAAATAAATAATAAAGGCTCTTTTCGCATAATTTGTTTATTTTCTTTCGAAAAAAACTTGTTGCTTTGGAAGCTAAGTTGGTATAGAAATTATCTTTCTGACCTCAAAAAACAATATGAGAGTAGCGAAAAGTGCCGCGCAAAATTTATGTGTGCCACTGAACCACCCAAGGGGTGGCAGCGCCCATTAGGAGGCGTAAATGTCGGCTTGTGGACATTTACGAAAAAAAAAACCACAATCATTACGAAAACAGCGATAATAAAAGAGGCAGAATGAGATCTGCCTCCTTAAGCATACTAGAAAATTCTCTTTTTATCTTTTTCTTCTTTAAGTATTTCAACAGCTTCTCTAAACCGTAAAGAGTGAACGATTTCTCGTTCTCGTAAAAATCTTAGGGCATCATTTAGATCTGGATCATCGCTCATATTGATAATCCATTGATAGGTTGCTCTTGCTTTTTCTTCTGCAGCAATATCTTCGTATAAGTCAGCAATTGGATCACCTTTAGCTTGAATGTAAGTTGCCGTCCATGGTGCACCAGCGGCATTGTGATAAAACAGAGCATTATCATGATTTGCATAGTGGTCCCCTAATCCTGCTGCTTTCATTTGCTCAGGTGTGGCATCCTTTGTGAGTTTATATATCATTGTCGCAATCATTTCCAAGTGGGCGAATTCTTCTGTTCCAATATCTGTTAAAAGTCCAATGACTTTATCAGGTATAGAATAGCGTTGATTTAAGTAACGTAACGCCGCAGATAACTCTCCATCAGCTCCACCGTATTGCTCGATTAAAAATTTCGCTAACATCGGGTTACATGTAGTGACCTTAACAGGGTATTGAAGCTTTTTCTCGTAGATCCACATTTGTGTCTATCCCTCCTATTCGTATTGTCTCTACACTTGCCATGGCCAAGGAGCGTCGTCCCAGTTCCAAGGATCACCCGAATAACTGTGACCAAAATGCATTAATGGTCCGTAAATACTTTCCACGGCATTTCTTAATCTCTTTCTTTCTTTTACATAGTGGTTAAACTGTCTGATAGCCTCTGAATCTCCATTATGAGTATCTAAGTATAAATTAAGCTCAACAAGGACAAAATCGACAGCCTGAAGCTGTTCCATTAGCTCATAAAATTCTGGTGGTAATTGTTTTGTCATAAAGGGTTACCTCCCTTTGCTAATTCACGAGAATTGTAATAGGGGTCATATAGCGGCTTCCAAAGGGTTCCGGCTCTTAATGCTTCCATTGGGGTAAATTGAGGAAAGTTATTTGGTTGAAACCCAATATATAAATTTGGTGGTGTTGAAAAACTTTTAACCCTGATCGGTGGACACGGATCAAAAGGACCAACAAAAGGTCGATGGGTTTTATACAGTGTAAACATAGTTGCCCTCCTCTTATTTATATATCATTCAATTTTATGATTAAAAATCTCTGGCATGACATAATTATGAAAAATAAAAGGATTTTACCATTAGAATGTGGAATTATACACATAGTCGCTTATAATATCCCCGAGGTGATAAATATGTTTGTCAAAAATATAATGATTCCAAAGCACAAGACGCACACAGTTCAAAATAATGATTCATTGAAAACGGCTCTTGAAAAATTGGAGGAGCATCATATTGATGGTTTGCCTATTCTTAATGGAACTCAATATGCAGGTATCGTAACAAGGTACAACTTGTATGAAAATTACTTTACTTCTAATCAGTCAAGGGAAGACTTTCTTCAAAACACTACATGCGCAGATATTGCTACTTACCAAGAAAAATTTTTAAAGGGTCAAGAGCTATTTGAACATACACTTCTTGATTTAAAAGATTTTCCTATACTTGCAGTAGTGGATGATAAAAATGAATACTTGGGAATCGTCACACGCTTCGATGTCCTTGAACAATTTCAATCTGCATTTGGGGTGAATAAGAAAGGGGTCCGCATCGCTTTTACCTCGATTGAAACAGAAGGAAGAATTGCGAGATTTGCAGAGATCGCCCGACAATTCCATGAGCATATCATTTCATTGGTTACATTCGACGAAACAGATAAGCTTGTTCGACGAATCGTTGTGAAGATTGAAAAGAAGGATAACGTTGAAAAGTTTACGAAAAAACTAGAGGATGTCGGTTTTCGTATATTAGATATTCATGAGGATGAATGATTTTTCTGGGTTTTAAGAGCAATAAACGAAATCTCTCTCATAGATTTGTATGGGAGGGGTTTTTTTATGTGGAAAAAGAGTATCCGATTATTACTAGGTTTCGGGTGTGGGTATCTATTTATCTTGATGTTTCCGATTGACTCACCCTTTAACTTATCCGAATTCCTACTGGAATTTGTCATCAATCCTTTTTCGTTTTTTGCTGCCTCAATCGTATTTATTGTTGGCTTTATATCAAATGCACTGATCATTAAAGAGGGAGTAGAAGAAACGTATTTGTTATACAATCAAAAAGAATCGAATCTAATGGAAATCATCTTTGTGTTATTGCTAATGGTTAGTTTTTATGTTTTATTCCAAACAGGTTTTTGGCAAACGATGGTTTTTTTCTGTTTTTCTATTCTGTATGGTATTATTTCATTAGATTTTAGAAGGTTTAAAATGATCGAAGAGTAGTGGTCTAGGGGAGGACTTATGATCTTTATTTTTGTGATAGGCATTGTTTTTGCAGTAGGTTTGCTCGTATATATGTATAAATTAGCTCATATGGATAATATCATTTATCAAGAAATAACATTCGCAGAATTTCCGAAAAGCTTAGGGGAAGTAAAGATATTCTTTATCTCTGATCTTCACTGTAGAATTGTTTCGGACGAGCTCATAAAAGAAGTAAGAGGAAAGGTAGATTTGGTCATAATTGGCGGAGATCTCCTGGATAAAAGGGTAACGATTGAACAAGTTGAACAAAACATTCAAAAGTTAATAGAGGTAGGTCCGGTATATTTTGTTTGGGGAAATAACGATTATGAAATCAATCCCCATCTACTGGATGGACTATTATTAAAATATGGTGTGAAAATTTTAGATAACACTGCTGTCTCATTTGAGTCAGAGATTGGAGAACGATTAATTTTATTAGGTATTGATGATATGTCTACAGAAAGAGATAGGCTGGATCTAGCTCTCCAGGATGGCGGAGAAGCTGGGTTCCGAATTTTAGTAAGTCATGACCCGCGAGTCGTGAACAGGTTAACAAAAGAGGAAGACATTTCACTCGTATTAAGCGGACATACCCATGGTGGACAGATTCGCATCTTTGGCATCGGGCTGTATGAAATAGGGAAGCTCAAAAAGTACCCTCAGACAACCTTGTTGGTGAGTAACGGGTATGGAACAACGTCTATACCATTAAGGCTTGGTGCTAAACCAGAAACTCATGTGATTACATTAAAATCAAATGCTTAGGCTCTATTCGCAAAAATTGTTGGATTTAGAAAACAGCTAATGCTTAAAAACCATAAATAGACGACTCACCATCCCTCTAATTTTACATAAACTAAACCAACAGTTGTCACAGCAGGGGGCAAATACTATGCGCATAGAGCGATTAACTTATAATAAAATCAAAATCTTCCTCACGACCGATGATTTGACGGAACGTGGATTAACAAAAGAGGATATTTGGAAGGATTCATTAAAGTGGCATCAGCTTTTTCATGATATGCTTGAAGAAGCAAGTGATGAATTTGGGGTAAGTATCGAGGGATCGGTTGCTGTGGAAATCTTTTCTATGCATGCTCAGGGAATGATTATGATTGTCACGATGGAAGAAGAAGACGAAGAATCACTCCATGAAGGATTTATTGATATGGAAGTTACCACAAAAAATAACGAGGATATTCTTTTTGAGTTTCAGGAGATTGAGCATGTCATCGGATTAGCAAAGCTACTATTAACGATAGATTTTTTTGGCGGAAGCTTATATGCGTTGGAAGATAAATATTTTTTATCATTTCAAGAAGATATAAGAAGGGATTCAGCGGACCTAATTGCGGTCATGGCGGAATTTGGCAATCCTTCACTGATGAGTATTCATTGGTTGGAGGAATATGGAAATAAGATCATTTACCAACATGCAGTCGAGACGCTTGTGGAGTATTTTTGAGAGGCAGAGACCTCTTTCTCCCTAAGCGTCTTTTTTTCACGCTGTTTTCGTAATGGTTGTGGTTTTTCTCGTAAATGTCCTAGTTTTTTTCTTCTAAAAAAATCTAAAGCCGACATTTACACTTCCTACGGTGTTCCTATTCACACATTATTTTGCACGGCATTTTTCGCTGCCATTCTACTTTTAGTTAATTTTAAACTTGAAATGTACTTACCAAGTTATAACTCAAAAGCAACAATGTTTGCGAAAAGCCTTTTTCTTTGAAAAAAATTATATCAGTAATAATAAAAATGGTAATAATTAATCAAAAATAGTGGTTTTCTTCCTTCTAAAAAAGGGAAAATTAATAGTGGTATTTCACCTATTAATTCCTTAATTTTCAACATTGATAACGTTTACAAAAAATTATAGAAATAGGCTGAAAAATTATCTTTTTTATCTTGCATAAATTATCCAAAGGTGTATACTTGTGACTGAAAGATGACAATATTGTAAGCGATTTTTAGGAGGTCTATTTTAGATGGTAGCCGAGAAAAGCACAGAAAATATAAATCAAGAAGACAAGCTCGACGTGTTAAAGTCCACTCAAACTGTTATTCATAATGCACTTGAAAGACTTGGATACCCTGAAGAAGTCTATGAGCTTTTAAAAGAACCTTTGCGATTAATGACAGTCAAAATTCCAGTTAGAATGGATGATGGCTCTGTAAAAATCTTTACTGGCTACCGTGCTCAGCATAATGATGCTGTGGGCCCAACAAAAGGTGGAATTCGTTTTCACCCAAATGTTACTGAAAAAGAAGTGAAAGCACTCTCCATTTGGATGAGTTTGAAATGTGGAATTGTTGATTTACCATATGGTGGAGGAAAAGGCGGAATTGTTTGTGACCCAAGGGATATGTCGTTTCGTGAATTAGAACGCTTGAGTCGCGGATATGTCCGTGCAATTAGCCAAATTGTAGGCCCAACAAAGGATATTCCAGCGCCTGATGTATTTACCAACTCACAAATTATGGCTTGGATGATGGACGAGTATAGCCGAATCGATGAATTTAACTCTCCAGGCTTTATTACAGGAAAGCCTCTTGTGCTAGGTGGTTCTCACGGTCGTGAATCAGCCACAGCAAGAGGAGTAACGATCTGTATTGAAGAAGCGGCAAAGAGAAAAGGAATTGAACTTAAAGGTGCTCGTGTTGTTGTACAAGGATTTGGAAACGCAGGAAGCTTCCTATCAAAATTTATGCATGATGCCGGAGCTAAAGTAGTTGGAATTTCAGATGCTTATGGTGGACTGTATGACCCAGAAGGTCTAGACATTGATTACTTGCTTGATCGTCGTGACAGTTTTGGGACTGTGACAAAACTATTTAATAATACGATAACTAATAAGGAATTATTAGAATTAGATTGCGATATTCTTGTTCCAGCAGCAATTGAAAATCAAATTACGGAAGAGAATGCTCATAACATTAGGGCGAAAATTGTGGTTGAAGCAGCGAACGGACCAACAACGTTAGACGCCACACAAATTTTAACTGATCGTGGCATTCTTTTAGTACCAGATGTGCTTGCATCTGCTGGTGGAGTAACTGTTTCTTATTTTGAATGGGTTCAGAATAATCAAGGTTATTATTGGACGGAAGAAGAAGTAGATGATAAGCTAAGAGCAGTAATGGTGAAATCCTTTGAAAATATTTATAATACTGCCCAAACACGTCGAGTAGATATGCGACTTGCTGCCTATATGGTTGGAGTAAGAAAAATGGCAGAAGCATCAAGATTTAGAGGATGGATATAAGAACCTGTATCCCCTCTGAAAATATATGAGCGAATCTTTTTAGAAGGACTTGTCGTTGCGGCGAGTTCTTCTTTCGTTGTCTGAAAAAGGAGTGTGTTACAACTATGAAACAGGAAGAAGTCATTATTGTTGGTGGGGGTCCATGCGGCTTAGCTGCGGCTATTGCATTAAAGAATATTGGCAAAAGTGCGTTAGTAATTGAAAAAGGAAATATTGTGAATGCGATTTACAATTATCCGACTCATCAAACATTTTTTAGTACAAGTGAAAAATTAGAAATCGGTAACACTCCTTTTGTTACAGAGGAATACAAGCCAAAAAGAAATCAAGCATTAGTCTATTATCGTGAGGTAGTTAAAAGAGCGGCTCTTCGTGTAAATGCCTTTGAAAAGGTCTTAGCAGTTGAAAAGCAGATATCCGGCGATTTTGTGATTAAGACCGATAAAGAGGATTATGCTTGTAATAATGTCGTTATTGCAACAGGCTACTATGACAATCCGAATTATATGAATGTACCAGGTGAAGACTTGCCAAAGGTTTATCACTATTTTAAAGAAGCACATCCGTTTTTTGATAAAGATGTTGTCGTAGTGGGAGGAAAAAATTCAAGTGTCGATGCGACAATTGAGCTCGTAAAAGCAGGAGCGAGGGTAACGGTTATTTATCGTGGAACTGAATATTCTCCAAGCATCAAGCCGTGGATTCTACCGGAGTTTGAATCGCTTGTTCGTCATGGTATCGTAAAAATGGAATTTAACTCGAATATTAAGGAAATAACATCAGAACATGTTATCTACGAAAAAGCAGGGGAAGTCCTACAAATCAAAAATGATTTCGTGTTTGCGATGACCGGTTATCATCCTGACCATCAGTTTTTACGAAAAATGGGTGTTGAAATTGATGAAGAGACTGGTAGGCCAATTTTTAATCCTGAATCGATGGAAACAAATGTGGAGGGGATATTTATTGCAGGTGTGATTGCAGCAGGCAATAATGCAAATGAAATTTTCATTGAAAATGGCCGTTTTCATGGGGAACAAATCGCCAATGCACTAGTTGCTAAGGATTAAATAAAAAGGAGGCTGTCACTTACAGACAGCTTCGTTTTTTATTCATAGGGTTATTCTTGAGTTCAGAAATGCACGCCAAGATGGGGAGAAAAGAGATCAACTTGGCGGACAAATAAGAAATGCACGTCAAAATAGAAAAAAATGTCTCAACTTGACCGACAAACAAGGAATGCACGCCAAGATGGGGAGAAAAGAGATCAACTTGGCGGACAAATAGGGAAAGCACGCCAAGAAGAGGAGAAAAAGCCTCGACCTGGCGGACAAATAAGAAATGCACGTCAAGATAAGAAAAAAATGCCTCATCTTGACCGACAAACAAGGAATGTACGCCAAGATGGGGAGTAAAGCGCTCAACTTGGCGGACAAATAGGAAATGCACGTCAAGATGAGAAGCAAAGTACTCAACTTGACCGACAAACTCAAAATGCCAGCCGTTGTCCCTCCTCATCCCCCTTACGATTAAATCGAAAAAGCTTCTTCGATTTTCTTAAAATCACTCGTTGTATCCAGCATAATTAAAAGTTTCAGTCGGGCTTTCTGACCATTTAATCCATTGGAAAAAATAACGCCTAACTCTTTCAGTTGCTTTCCTCCGCCATCATATGCATACGTATCTTGAGCAATTCCATTAAAGCAACGTGATACAAAGACAACAGGGATATTATTTTTAATTAATGCTTGGATACCCGGAATAGTTGCAGGTGGAAGATTTCCTTGACCCAGTGCTTCAATTACGATGCCGTCACAAGGTAATTCGTTGATAGCATACAGAAGAGAAGAGTCCATTCCGGCATGAGCTTTGATCAGAACAACTTTCTTTGAAACGTCTTGAATAGGGTAATGCTCAGAGCCTGTTGGGCAATGATGGAATAATACACCTCTTTTTGTCACGACTCCAATCGGTCCATATTGTGGACTTTGGAAGGTCGAAATATTGCTTGTGTGTGTTTTCGTTACGTTCTTGGCTGTATGAATTTCATCGTTGAGAACAACGAGAACCCCTTTGTTAACTGCTTCATCGCTAGCTGCAACTTTAATAGAAGTAATTAAATTATAAAGACCATCAGAGCCGATTTCGTTACTAGATCGCATGGCTCCAGTTACAACAATTGGAATTTTTGTATCCATAGTTAAGTCTAAAAAGTAGGCTGTTTCTTCTAACGTATCAGTGCCATGTGTGATGACTACTCCAGCGATAGCATGCTCCTTGCTCTTGGCCCCGATCAATTTTTTTAGCTGAAGCATTTCCTTAGGAGTTACATGGGGAGAAGGTAAATTAAAAGGTTCTTCTATAATTAAATCAGCAAAGTCTACTAACCCTTGTGTCTTATCTGTCATTGGATTGATTTCACTTGGTTTGACTGCTCCTGTTGTTTCATCCTCACTCATTGAGATTGTGCCACCTGTATGAATGACGAGTATTTTTTTCTTCATGAAATTAACCCTCCGTAAATAATTCAACATTTTCTTTATCTTTATTCCATGATACGATTATGTAAAAGATTTGAAAAGAGGACAAATTTCATGCTTGGGATATTGTCGGCGGCGATTGCCCCGGGATTAGCACTGTTAAGTTATTTTTATTTGAAGGATGAATATGATTCTGAACCGATTTCAGTTGTGTTCAGGGCCTTTATGATTGGCGCTCTCCTTGTGTTCCCAATTATGTTTATTCAGTATGTTCTCGATGTTGAACATATTGTCCACTCGGATTTGATCCATGCCTTCTTTTCAATCAGTTTCCTTGAAGAATTTTTTAAATGGTTTATTTTAATTTATACGGTATATCAGCATGTAGAATTCGATGAACCATATGATGGTATTGTATACGGAGTTGCCGTTTCATTAGGATTTGCGACCGTTGAGAATATATTTTATCTAATTGCGAATGGCTTAGAATATGCATTAAGCCGTGCTTTATTACCTGTATCCAGTCATGCTCTATTTGGTGTAATCATGGGCTTTTATTTAGGTAAAGGGAAGTTTAGTAAAAGTCACAGACCAAGGTGGATTATTTTTTCTTTACTATTTCCGTTCCTGTTTCACGGTGTCTATGATTATATTCTTATTTCCTTTGAAAATTGGTTAATTTATATGCTGCCTTTCATGATTTTTCTATGGTGGCTCGCTTTGCGAAAAGTAAAACATGCTCGTATTCTTACATCTCAACATAATAGAGAATTAAACAAAAGCCTTCCATTGTAAAATGGAGGCTTTTTTTAATTGTTAACGGAGTTACCGTTTGTTGAAAAACCATTCAATTTAAAAGAAATTAAATTATGTGTAAATAGATTTGAATAAAAACCCACTCAATACAAAAAATAGGTTCAATGGAGTACATTGCATAAATCAAACAGTTCATCTTAGGAATCAAATTCAATTGGGGGTGCATTCATTTTGAACAAGAGATTTATAAAAATCTTGCTAATACTATCAGTTTGTATAATTTGTGTTCCATTAAGTATGAACGAGAAAACGGTAGATGCTTTTTCCAATCAGGTCATACAGCATGGAGCAGTAGGTGACGATGTTATTGAATTACAGTCAAGACTGCAATATTTAGGTTTTTATACAGGAAAAATTGATGGGGTGTTTGGTTGGAGAACATACTGGGCATTAAGAAATTTTCAATATGAGTTTGGATTACCCATCGACGGCCTAGCGGGTCAAACAACCAAAAATAAGTTAGCGAAAGCATCGAAATATAACGAACAATTTGTAAAAGAACAAATCAATAAAGGAAACAAATTTTCACATTACGGTGGGATGGATTTAAATAAGCAAAGTGCTCCTAATAAAACGGGCGGTGGTGGTACTACGAATAAAGGTGGAGCCACTGGTGGAAATGCAGCGAAAGCGCCAGCTCAACAACAAGCTGCTCCTAAGGCACCAGCAAATCAGCCTCAGCAACAAGCCGCTCCTAAGGCACCGGCAAATCCGCCGAAGCAACCAACAGCAGCAAATGTACCGGCTGGTTTTTCACAAAATGATATTCAGCTAATGGCTAACGCAGTTTATGGGGAGTCTCGAGGTGAACCATATATTGGTCAGGTAGCTGTAGCAGCAGTTATATTAAATCGCGTTGATAGCGCAAGCTTCCCAAATACAGTATCGGGAGTAATTTTTGAGCCTCGTGCATTTACAGCAGTTGCAGATGGACAGATATGGTTAACACCTAATGAACAGGCGAAGGAAGCAGTGCTAGATGCGATAAATGGATACGATCCTACTGGAAATGCGATCTATTATTTTAATCCAGATACGGCTACGAGTGGGTGGATATGGACGAGACCACAGATTAAGCAAATTGGGAAACATATATTCTGTAAATAAAGAGGTGAGGTACAGTTGATTAGAGGAATTCTTATTGGAGTGTTGGCTTTAGGTGTAGCGGGCACAGCCTTTTGGGGGTATCAGGAACATAGAGAGAAGAACGCCATTCTCATAAATGCTGAAAACAATTATCAAAGGGCATTTCATGATTTGACCTATCAAGTTGATTTGTTGAATGACAAAATAGGCACGACTTTAGCAATGAATTCTCGTACATCTCTTTCTCCAGCACTTGCAGAGGTGTGGAAAATTACTTCAGAGGCACATAGCGACGTGGGGCAACTGCCATTAACCTTACTTCCATTTAATAAAACAGAGGAATTTTTAGCGAAAATTGGTGATTTTAGTTACCAAACGGCTATTCGAGATTTAGAAAAAGAGCCGTTATCTGATAAAGAGTATGCTGCTCTAAAAGAATTATATGGTCAATCTGCAGATATCCAGAAGGAATTAAGAAATGTTCAACATACAGTTTTAAATAACAATCTTCGATGGATGGATGTAGAGCTTGCTTTAGCGACAGAGGAACAACCGAACGATAACACGATTATTGATGGTTTCAAAACGGTTGAGAAAACAGTTGATGGATATGGAGAAACGGATTTTGGCCCAACCTTTGTTAATATGAAAAAACAAGATGATGGCTATAAGTATTTAGAAGGAAAAGATATTACAAAAAACGAGGCTAAGAAAATCGCGCTTAAATATAGTGGATTCGGGAATAACGCAAATACTCAAGTGACCGAAAATGGAAAGGGTTCAGATGTTGGCTTCTTCAGCGTTTCTGTACAAGATAAGAAAACAAAGCAAGAAGCAAATATGGACATTACCAAAAAGGGTGGTTACCCAATCTGGTTTATTCTCTCTAGAGAGGTAAAGGATGCGAAAATTAGTTTGAATGATGCAAGTAATAAAGCCGTCAAGTTTCTGAAGGATAATGACTTTGAAAATCTAGATTTATTTGAAAGTAGCCAGTATGACAAAATGGGAGTATTTACGTTCGTAACGAATGAAGATGGCGTTCGAATTTACCCTGATGCAATTACTGTGAAGGTTGCCCTTGATAATGGAAACATTATTGGATTTTCAGCAGAGGAATATTTGCGGTCTCATCATACGAGAGATATTCCAAAACCAACGATTACTGCTGCCGAAGCTCGGAAAGAAATTAATCCAAACGTTAAAATAATGGATGAAGGCTTAGCGATTATTGTAAATGATCTCAATGAAGAAGTATTGTGTCATGAATTTTATGGAACTCTTGGCGATGACACTTACAGAATTTATATTAATGCTGAGACTAAGGTTGAAGAAAAAATTGAAAAGCTCCAAAATGCAGAACCGATTTTTGAAGATGTCGTTTAAAAAGGAAAAGCACTCGCTTTTCCTTTTTTTTCCCTTTCATCCATTTTTATCAAGAATAACTTTTCTGCTCTTGCGCATGGTGGGCTTATCATGTCATAATGAACAATAATAAGTCGATCATATTTGGTAAACAGAAAGTGTGATTATGATGATGAAAATCGGAGACCCGTTAACCCTTGAATTACAGTACAGTGATAGAGTTGAAAAATACAAATGTAAACTAGTAGAAAGAAACGGACAACAATTATATATTGATTATCCAATTAATATGGAAACGAAACGGACAGCCTTCTTTTTAGATGGAACGCAGTTAAAGTGTTCTTTTATTATGCGTGATGGTACCGTTTATTTGTTTGATTCAGAAGTTGTTGGACGAGTGAAACAAAAGATTCCGATGATTAAGTTAACATATCCAGGCGATGATCAACTCATTAAAATCCAACGTCGTCAATATGTTCGTGTTGAAACAGCTGTAGATGTGGCCGTACATTCAACTAATTCTGAATTTCAACCGTTTGTCACTGTAACAGATGACATAAGTGCGGGTGGTGCAGCCATTATCGTATCGAAGCAACAGAAGCTAGAAGCAGGAACACTTATTGATTCGTGGTTCGTGCTACCGATGCAAAACGGAGATTTTCATTATTTTAAGTTCGAAGCAAAAGTTGTGAGGAATATTCCTCTCGATCCAAATAGATTTAAGACGTCTCTTGAATTTCTTAATGTAGAAGCACTCGAGCGTCAAGTTTTACTTCGATTCTGCTTCGATCGCCAGTTGGCGATGAGAAGAAAAGGGGTAAGAGATGAATAAGTTATCTACTTATCTCCTATAATGCTATTAAGCATTCATTGGAGATAGGTGGAGAGAACATGAAAACAATTGAAAGAATTATGATTAAACTCATCATTATTCAATTGCTTTTCTTAGTTTTAGCACAAATTGTATTACATAAATGGAATGTATTCCCTGAGTTAAAAGAGATAACTCAATACGAAGGAGTAACTGAAAATAACTTCTCCGAGCTGTTAGAAGCTTTTAATGGGAACAAGTGAAGCTGGATCAAAGGCCGTCTAGAAACGACTTTTGGTCACAGCTATTTTTTTGTTTTCTATTTATACGGAAAGCGAGTGGCTTGAAGTGGAAATCAACTTTTTCAAATAGACTCCTTCTTTGGTGTTTAATAATTTAAAATCATAAATTGTGATATGCAATGAAAAAATAAAAAAAGACTATTATTTTTATAAGAGGAATAAGAGGACATATGGTAAAATAGATTATGAAAATAATGGAGAGATTTGGCGTATCTTACTTAACAGAGCATATGACAGCAATCTTTTTTGAACAACTAGGAGGACATATGAAGAAAATTTCAATAGCTATAGATGGACCTGCTGCTGCAGGAAAAAGTACAGTTGCAAAAATTGTGGCGAAAAATCTAAATTACATATATGTAGATACAGGTGCAATGTACAGAAGTTTAACTTTTCAAGCAATAAAAAATGGAATTGACCTTCAAAATGAAGAACAACTAATGGAATTGCTTGATATGACTGAGATCACACTCGAAGCAACAGAAAATGGACAAATTGTCCGTGTAAATGGTCATGAAGTAACTTCAGACATTAGAAATTCTGAAGTAACTAATAATGTCTCTTATGTTGCCAAGCATAAGCTTGTACGAGAAGAAATGGTAAGAAGACAGCAACAATTTGCATTGCAAGGTGGCGTAGTTATGGATGGGCGAGACATCGGGACCCATGTCATTCCACATGCAGAAGTAAAAGTTTTTCTACTTGCGAGTGTTGATGAAAGAGCACAAAGAAGACATACGGAGAATCTGGAAAAGGGCTTCCCTTCAGATTTAGAAAAGCTGAAAGAAGAAATAGCTGCGCGTGATAAGCTCGATTCTGAGCGAGAAGTAGCCCCTCTGAAAAAAGCAGATGACGCGGTGGAGATTGACACCACCTCAAAATCAATAGAAGAGGTTGTTGAGCTTATTATGGGCTTAGCAAGGGAAAGGATCGAATAAGATGTCGTTTTATGGATTTGCAAGATCGATCGTATATGGAATTTTAAAACCATTTTACCGAATTGAAGCAATCGGGAGAGAAAATATCCCTAAAGAAGGAGGGGTTCTTTTATGTGCAAATCATATTCATAATTTTGATCCTCCTGTCGTGGGGATTATGGCACCGAGACCTATTTCTTTTATGGCGAAGGAAGAGCTATTTAACGTTCCGGTTTTAGGAAAAATTCTTCCTCATGTAAATGCCTTTCCTGTAAAGCGTGGAATGAGTGACCGTGAAGCATTACGTACAGGCTTAAAAGTGTTAAAGGAAGGAAAGGTTTTAGGCCTTTTTCCTGAAGGAACACGTAGCAAAACTGGAGAATTAGGCAAAGGATTAGCTGGAGCAGGATTTTTTGCCTTAAGAACCGATGCAGATGTCGTTCCGTGTGCGATTATTGGGCCCTACAAAGCTTTTTCGCGTTTAAAGGTCGTTTATGGAAAACCAATTGATATGAAAACACTTCGTGAAAATAAAGCATCTGCTGAGGAAACGACAGAGGCTATTATGCAAGAAATTCGTAAGTTAATCGAGCGATATAAGAAAAACTGATAATTCAACTTTCTTGACAAAAGTGTAGTTTTATAAGAAGTTATAAAAAGAATCATCTTCGGTACTGACCTATATTTTCTAAATCATATATGCGTTAACGATAAGGGAGTAGCGATTGGATTAAGGAGGAGTACATATGTCGGAAGAGATGAATCAAGTAGAGGTAAAAAAATTTAAAATTGGTGATCAAGTCACAGCAACAGTAACCAAGGTTGAGGAAAAACAGGTTATTGTTGATATTCGTGACAGCAAGCTCGACGGAATTATTCCAATTAGTGAGCTTTCAAGCCTTCATGTAGAAAAAGCAAGCGATGTTGTTGAAGAAGGCCAAGAAATTGTTTTAGAAGTTTTAAAGATTGAAGAAGAAGCTCTTATTCTTTCAAAAAGAAAAGCAGATGCGAAAAAAGCTTGGAGTGACCTTCAGCAGCAGTTTGAGAGTGGGGCTGTTATTGAAGCAGAAGTTAAAGATGTCGTTAAAGGCGGTTTAGTGGTAGATCTAGGTGTAAGAGGATTTGTTCCTGCCTCCCTGGTTGAAGCCCATTTTGTTGAGGATTTCTCGGATTATAAAGGGAAAACTTTAACTTTTAAAATCGTTGAATTAGATCAAGATAAGAATAGATTGATTCTTTCTCATCGTGTCGTTGTAGAAGAAGAGAAAGGAAAACAAAAATCAGCTGTATTAGATTCTCTTCAACCGAATCAAGTACTAGAAGGTACAGTTCAAAGACTCACAGACTTTGGTGCATTTGTGGATATTGGCGGTATCGATGGATTAGTGCATATATCTCAACTGTCACATGAACATGTTCAAAAACCATCGGATGTTGTTCAAGAAGGTCAAGTAGTCAAAGTGAAGGTGCTAAATGTAGACCGAGATAATGAGAGAATTTCATTATCAATCAAGGAAACTCTCCCTGGACCATGGGCGAATCTTGCTGAAAAGGCTCCTAAGGGTGCAGTGCTTGATGGAGTAGTAAAGAGACTTGTCTCCTATGGTGCATTTGTTGAAGTATTCCCAGGAGTAGAAGGCTTGGTTCATATTTCTCAAATTTCTCATAAGCATATCGGCACTCCGCATGAAGTATTAAAAGAAGGCCAAGATATTAAAGTAAAAGTTCTTGATGTGAATGAAGCAGAACAAAGACTTTCACTAAGTATTAAGGAGCTTGAAGAAAAAGAGCCAGAAGTTCTTGATTATGAGCTACCTGAAGAGGCAAAGGGTTTCCAACTTGGAGAAATGATTGGAGACCAGCTAAAGAACCTTAAATAATTGTTAGGTGATAATAGTGACAAGAGCAAAACGGAAAGCAGAGCATCTTCAATATGCTCTAAAAACAGGACAGAGTAGACTGACCGGTTTTGATGATATCACTTTTGTTCACCAAAGCTTACCCGATTGTTCCGTAGAACAGATTCAATTAAGTACAAAAATTGGCGAACTTGATTTAAGTTCGCCAATTTTTATAAATGCGATGACGGGTGGCGGAGGAGAAGCAACATATCAAATTAACCGAAAACTAGCAATCGTTGCACAAGAAGCGAATGTTCCCATTGCACTAGGTTCTCAAATGTCTGCCTTAAAGGATTCGTCTGAAATAAGAACTTATAAAATTGTCCGAGATGAAAACAAAGAGGGAATAGTTTTTGCAAATTTAGGAAGTGAAGCTACTGTTGACCAGGCAAAAGCTGCTACCGATATGCTTGAAGCAAATGCGCTGCAAATCCATCTTAATACAATTCAGGAGCTGACGATGCCAGAGGGTGATCGGAGCTTTGTAGATGCCCTTGTACGGATAGAAGCAATCGTAAAGAGCTTGGAAATGCCGGTGATCGTAAAAGAGGTGGGTTTCGGCATGAGTATGGAAACAGTGCGGAAGCTACATTCGATTGGTGTTCAAGCGGTAGATGTTGGAGGTTTTGGCGGCACTAATTTTGCCAAAATTGAAAACGCAAGAAGGAAAAAGCTTCTGTCGTTTTTTAATGACTGGGGAATCCCGACAGCGGTTTCGATTATTGAAGCAAAAGAAGCTTTTCCGGATCTTTCAATTGTCGGCTCTGGTGGAGTTCAACATAGCCTTGATACGATAAAGGCGATAGCTCTTGGTGCCTGTGCAACAGGCTTAGCAGGAAAGGTCCTCAAGACGTTGGTTGATGATGGTGTTGAATCTCTTATTGAGGAGATTCAAGAAATGAAAGATGAGTTAAAGCTTATGATGACCGCTCTTGGGGCAAAATCGCTTCCGGAGTTACAAAAGATACCCGTTATTATTTCAGGGAAGACTCATCATTGGTTAAACGAAAGAGGAATTGATACAAAAAAATTTAGTCAAAGATAATCGAAAAACTCTCATGGATTCAAATTCCATGAGAGTTTTTTTCATTTCCCATCATTTAATTTTCTAGCTTCTTCAGGGCTAGACATTTTTGTTGCACCCGGATAGTGAAGTGCTTGGTCTCGATCTGATTCAACCTGCTTATTCTTTTTTAACTTCTGTTCTTGACGGTCCCTTCCCATGTGAATTGCACCTCCTATGATTATCATATATAAACAAGAAAACTTTATTCATCCGAAGGTTAAAGTACATATCCATGAGCCATAATGGAAATGATAGGAGGTAGCGAAATGGAAGGCTTTTTCTTTTATTGGCTATTTTGGATGTTCTGGATCATGGCAACTTTTTTTATGGAAAAAAATCAACTTAGATTGAAAATATCGATTGGGATTTTGTTGGCGCTTACGTTGTCTACATTTTCTTTTACATTCTGGGAAATTGAAATTTCTTATAATAGCCTATTTTTACTTATTACCTTTTTTGTTTGGATAGCCCGCCAAAGCTTTAAAAGAGGGAGTTACATGCTCATTACCTCCTTTATTTTGATGCTTTCTTATACTGTATTTCAGCTGTTTGAACTGTTTGATCCAGTATGGCTAATTTTTGATCGAACGATTATGCTTTCGCTTCTAATGACTTATCTTTCGATTTTGCTTCACAATAAAGTGGAAGTGCGGGTACTGTCTTTAGTATCAGGAGCTATTCTAGGGGATATTTTGTACTCCTTCATATTACGAAAATTTACATTTCCGCATTCTGTTGGGGACTATGCATTTCTTGATGTTGTCTCGATATCTATTGCTCTACTGCTGATTGCTAGTGGATTTAAAAAGCTCTCCATCTACTTTGAAAGTCACTTCAAACAATTTGAAAGGGAGAAACAAAAACAGTCATGACAGAGTATACTTACCCAATTTTGCTTGGAATTATCATTGGTACATTAACGAGAATATATATGCTGAGAACAGATTATCGCCAGTATCCAACATACTTACATGGGAAAATTATTCATATTGCACTAGGTTTTATTGCGGCAGGACTCGGAACACTTGCTGTCCCTTCGATAATGGAAGAAGATTTTACAGCGGTCACATTTTTAACGATTGCTGCTTCCCAATTTAGAGAAGTGAGAAACATGGAACGGAATACCTTATCGGAAATGGATTCATCTGAGTTAGTCCCAAGAGGAAGAACATACATTGAAGGAATCGCGATCGCTTTTGAAAGTCGGAATTATTTAGTTATTTTTACCTCTCTTTTGACAACGCTCGCTTACTTGTTATCGAATATTTGGGGAGGAATTATTGTTGGTGCGATCGCTTTTTTTATTTCAAAAGCCTTGATGGCTGGAGGAAAATTAACGGATATTGTCGATGTTGAATATGTAGAACCACGATTTGAAGGTGCAGGATTGTATGTGGATAATATTTATATCATGAATATCGGTTTACCGGAACGGAAAAAAGAAATCTTAAGTTATGGGATGGGCTTTATTTTAAAACCAAAAAGTTTCGATTCGCGATCGACGATTGCTAATCTTGGTCAACGTCAGGCCATCCTTCATGACGTTTCAACGGCCTTAGGCATATATAGGGATTCTGGGACTCCGGCATTAGTTCCGCTTGCCAAGAGAGATTTGGATGATGGTAGAGTGGGAGTGTTTGTTTTACCACAGGAACGAGATGAGAAAAGGGCAATCGAAATTATTGGCAAGGTACCTATACTTGAAAATGCAGTGCGCCTCCCTACAAAAAGAAAACGAAAAGAGGAGGGGAGATAACAGATATGGATCTGCAAAAATTTATTCTTGCTGTTATTACAACGAATCCGAAAAAGGCTCCCGTCGCTTCAACTGTTTTTCACTGTGATAGTAAGGAAGAGATGGATGCGATAACAACAAACCTAGAAGCTATTCTAGACGGAATTGCCCACGCTTTATCAGATGAGATTTATATCATCGTAAAGCATTGAGATTACAGTCTTCACCAATCAATCCAATCTTTTCATTGCGAGGAAGAAATCACTTTGTTAATATAATTAGGTTAGACCCTTCTAAGATGGAAGGGTTTATTTACTAACAGGAAGCAAATTTGACATTGTAATCTAATGATTAAATTTCGATAAAGTAGAAGGAAAGGGTGATGTTCATGGTGAAACCTGTAGTAGCCATCGTTGGACGTCCAAACGTTGGAAAATCAACGATTTTTAACCGAATTGTAGGAGATAGAATTTCCATAGTAGAAGACATTCCAGGAGTAACAAGAGATCGAATATATAGTGCAGCAGAATGGCTCACGCATGATTTTAATATCATTGATACTGGTGGTATTGATATTGGAGATGAACCATTTTTAGAACAAATTCGTGCGCAAGCACAAATCGCGATTGATGAAGCCGATGTTATTATTTTCTTAACAAATGGAAGAGAAGGAGTAACAGCTGCTGACGAAGAGGTTGCGAAAATTTTATATAAGGCGAAGAAGCCAGTTGTCTTAGCTGTAAATAAAGTGGATAACCCAGAGATGCGGGATCAAATCTATGATTTTTATTCCCTCGGTTTTGGTGAACCGTTCCCTATTTCAGGCGCACATGGTCTAGGCTTAGGGGATTTGTTAGATGAAGCCGCAAAGCATTTTCCAACGGATCAAGGGGAGAACTACGACCCAGATACCATAAAGTTTTCACTTATTGGTCGTCCAAATGTAGGTAAATCCTCTTTAGTAAATGCTATACTTGGAGAAGAACGCGTAATCGTAAGTAATATAGCTGGTACAACGAGAGATGCGATTGACTCGATGGTTACAGTCAATGGGCAGAAGTATGTCATTATTGATACAGCGGGTATGCGTAAAAAAGGTAAGGTCTATGAAAGTACAGAAAAATACAGCGTTTTACGTGCTTTAAGGGCAATTGAACGTTCAGATGTTGTTTTAGTTGTTCTTGATGGAGAAGAAGGAATTATCGAGCAGGACAAGAAAATTGCTGGATATGCTCATGAAGCAGGACGTGCAGTAGTAATTGTTGTGAATAAATGGGATGCAGTCGAAAAAGATGAAAAAACGATGAAGGCATTTGAACAAAATATTCGTGAGCATTTCTTATTCCTAGATTATGCACCAATTGTCTTTTTATCTGCTCTTACAAAAAAACGAATCCATACATTAATTCCAATGATTGATATGGCTAGTGAAAATCATGCGCGAAGAGTGGAAACAAGTGTGCTGAATGATGTAATTATGGACGCTGTTGCGATGAATCCAACACCAACCGATAATGGTAAACGTCTAAAAATTTACTATACAACTCAGGTAGCGGTTTCGCCTCCAACTTTTGTTGTTTTCGTAAACGATCCAGAATTAATGCATTTCTCTTATCAAAGATTTTTAGAAAATCGAATTCGAGACGCTTTTGGTTTCGAAGGAACACCGATCAAAATCTTTGCTCGTGAACGTAAATAATAGAGAATTTGTTTAAGGAAGTGATTTTATGGAAAGAAAAGAAAAAATCACAGTCGTCGGTGCAGGAAGCTGGGGTACAGCATTGGCTCTTGTATTAGCTGATAATGGACATGATGTGAGGCTATGGGGACATAATCCTAATCAAATAGAGGAAATAAATCGGCTTCATACAAATGAAAAATACTTACCTGGTGTTGAACTGCCGAATAATATCATTGGATACAGCTCTTTACAGGACGCGCTGAATGAGGTTGAAACCTGCATTTTAGCTGTACCAACTAAGGCAATCCGTGAGGTTCTAAATGATATGGCTGAAGTCCATAAGGAACCTCTCACGATTGTTCATGTAAGTAAAGGGATTGAACCGGATACGTTATTACGAATATCTGAGATGATCGAAGATGAGATGCCTGAGCATTTACTTCAAGATGTAGTAGTCCTTTCTGGACCTAGTCATGCTGAAGAGGTCAGCTTGCGTCATATCACTACTGTTACAGTATCTTCAAAAAATATTGAAGCCGCTGAAAAAGTACAAGATTTATTCATCAATTCCTATTTTCGTGTGTACACAAATCCTGATATTATCGGGGTAGAAATTGGTGGAGCTTTAAAAAATATTATTGCACTAGCGGCTGGTATTACAGATGGACTTGGCTACGGGGATAACGCAAAAGCGGCGCTAATCACAAGAGGATTGGCTGAGATTGCTCGTCTAGGTACGAAAATGGGTGCGAGTCCGTTAACTTTCTCGGGATTAACTGGAATCGGTGATTTAATTGTAACTTGTACAAGCGTTCATTCAAGAAACTGGAGAGCGGGAAATCTTTTAGGGAAAGGCCAAAAGCTTGAAGAAGTGTTAGAAAACATGGGCATGGTCGTGGAAGGTGTTAGAACAACGAAGGCTGCCTATCAGCTTGCAGAGAAATATCAGGTAAAAATGCCAATCACAACTGCGCTACATAATGTGCTTTTTCAACACGCAAATCCTAAAGATGAGGTAGATGCCTTAATGTCTCGTGTGAAGACACACGAAATGGAGGATTTGGCCAACGTTCTTTCTAGTGAACAATAAGCTTGGTTGCTTTTTTTAGCTATTTAATTGGGGAAAGGTCCTTATAATTTCTAAAATATAGGCTTTCGAGGATGCGATTTCAAATAGAAATGCATACAATGGGAGCGAAGCAAACTGGTGAAATGAACAGGGTGTATGGTGTATTTAGTCATTTCAGACTAAGGTAAAGAGCAGCCCCCTACTTTACTTTAGTCTTTTTTTTGTGGCGCTGGAATATGAAAACCCATACAGCAAGCGTATTTTGTTATAATATTTTTGAAAAAGGAGTTGAGTGTATGTCACCATCCATGCTAAAAATGTGGATTTCTATTTCTGCTATGGGATTCATGGTTATTTCCATACTTTTGATTTATCTTAGTCGTTATAAAATAAATACTGGTGTATTGAAATTTATCACAGCATTGATTGCGTATATCTTGTTGATTTTAAGCGGAATTATTATTCTTTTTGTGGTCATGAGTGGTCCAACGTCGTAATGCTAAATACATAGAATAGAAGGATTGATACATATGAATAAAAGAGTTCGAATTTTATTAACTTGGGTCATTGCTTCCGCTATTTTAACAGGCTGTGCATATCCGCAAGACAGATTAGCCCAAAATCAAACTCCTTATCAAGATCAAATAGAATCTGTTCAATCAGCTGTTGATCAATTTCAAAAGGATAAGGGTGGAATCCTTCCAATTAAAACGAAAGAACAGGACACTCCGATTTACCAAAAGTACTTGATAGATTTCAAGCAAATAGCACCAACATATATGGCGGAGCCTCCGGGAAATTCGTTTGAATCTGGTGGGATATTTCAATACGTCTTGATTGATGTGGAGACGAATCCAACAGTTAAAATTTTTGATTTAAGAATTGCCGAAACGATTCGTGACCTAAATTTAAGGATCAAAATGGAGAAATATCCTCCATATAAAGAACGATTAGCTGAAAATGTCTATTCTTTAGACTTTGAAAAGCTTGGCTATAAGGAAGAGCCTGTTGTGATAAGTCCTTTTACAAATCAAGAACTACCGTTCGTTATTACGGGAAACGCTGAGATTTACGTTGATTATCGGAAGGATCTATATCAAATTATGCAAAAATCAGGAGAAAAAATGGAACCTGGTGAGGATCTTCGTAAAATTCTTCATCAAGATTCAATGTTTGTTCCAGCATACTCCTTGCCATATACACTTGATCCAGAAACAAATGAGATCGTGTATGACGAAAAATAGAACCTTATTCAGGTATATGATAAATAGTCATAACCCTTTTCTTACAGGAATATATTGTAGGAGAAGGGTTTTTATTTTATATTTTTATGAATTTTTCAGACGGAAAAAGAGACTGGATAAATGGAAGTAAACGTAACTTTAGTGAATCGAAAAGACTAGCAGAGAACAAGTTTATGAAATAAGGAGGGCAAAAATTTAAGAAAACTGTCATACAGTTGTAGGACAACGTCATAAATATATATTGTCTATATATAGCACTAAAAATCGGATAAATATTATCCCACTAACTCATGATTTCAGGAGGGGATCACTTGGAAAAGGTAGATATTTTTAAGGATATTGCCGAAAGAACAGGCGGCGATATATATCTTGGAGTAGTTGGAGCAGTTCGAACTGGGAAGTCCACGTTCATTAAAAAATTCATGGAACTTGTCGTTCTTCCGAATATGGATAACGAGGCTGAGAGAGCCCGTACCCAAGATGAACTGCCTCAAAGTGCAGCGGGAAGAACAATCATGACTACAGAACCGAAATTCGTACCAAATCAAGCAGCATCAATTCATGTAAGTGAAGGACTAGATGTCAATATTCGTTTAGTTGATTGTGTAGGCTATACGGTTCCAGGTGCAAAGGGGTACGAAGACGAGAATGGTCCTAGAATGATTAATACACCATGGTATGAGGAACCGATTCCTTTTCATGAAGCTGCGGAAATTGGCACGCGTAAGGTCATTCAAGAGCATTCTACAATTGGTGTTGTCATTACAACGGATGGAACTATCGGTGAAATCCCAAGAGCAGACTATATTGAAGCTGAGGAAAGAGTCATTGCTGAATTAAAAGAAGTAGGTAAGCCATTCATTATGGTCATCAACAGTGTGCAGCCTCACCATCCAAATACAGATGCTCTTCGCGGCGAATTGATGGTGAAATATGATATCCCTGTACTGGCTATGAGTATCGAAGGCATGCGCGAGTCTGATGTACTTAGCGTAATGCGAGAAGCTTTATACGAATTCCCAGTTCTAGAAGTGAATGTTAACCTTCCTAGCTGGGTAATGGTTCTAAAAGAAGACCATTGGCTAAGAGAGAGCTATCAGGAAGCTGTTAAGGAAACGGTGAAGGATATTAAGAGACTTCGTGATGTTGACAGGGTTGTTCAATTGTTCAGTGACTACGAATTTATCGAGAGAGCTGGTTTAGCTGGGATTGAGATGGGTCAAGGGGTAGCGGAAATTGACTTGTTTGCTCCAGATGAGCTTTATGACGATATTCTAAAAGAAATTGTCGGCGTCGAGATTCGTGGACGTGACCATTTGCTAGAATTAATGCAAGACTTTGCCCATGCTAAACAGGAGTATGATGTCATCTCTGATGCTCTTAAAATGGTAAAGCAAACAGGCTATGGAATTGCAGCTCCTTCACTTTCAGATATGAGCTTAGATGAGCCGGAAATTATTCGCCAAGGGGCAAGATTTGGCGTCAGATTAAAGGCGGTTGCACCGTCTATCCACATGATTAAGGTCGATGTAGAATCAGAGTTTGCCCCAATTATCGGAACAGAAAAGCAAAGTGAAGAATTGGTCCGATATTTAATGCAAGATTTTGAGGATGACCCACTATCTATTTGGAATTCTGATATTTTTGGCCGAAGCTTAAGCTCCATCGTGCGAGAAGGGATTCAAGCTAAGCTATCGTTAATGCCTGAAAATGCTCGCTACAAATTAAAAGAAACTTTAGAGAGAATTATAAACGAAGGATCAGGCGGCCTAATCGCCATTATCTTATAGATGCCGTGAAAGACTCTGTTTCGGAGTCTTTTTTCTTTTTTTAGGAATTATTATGTTATTTTTTTACTTTATTTGGTAGAAAAAGTGAATTTGATAGAATAAGTAAAGAAGACATATGGAAGGTATTAGGAGGAGCTAACACTTGATTTTATTGGTTTTTTTCGTGTTTGGATGCTTTTGCCTAAGAATAGTCTAAAAGTATCATTTTTATGGCTTAATCCTCGACAAAATATGACAAAATCATATCAAATAAGAAAAGATTACCATAATTTCGCTAAATCTTCTTGATAAGAGTAATTGATTATGATAATCTTTTAACAGAATTACTGATGAAAGCGACTAGAATCCTTGAAAATAAAGGGTTTTAAAAGAAAAAATGTTGAAATCTTAATTTTTATCATTTATTATATGGCATGGGTATACTACCCGTCATTAGTGAATTCATCACATTGGTTGATAGTTTTCGTTTGTTGTCATATAATTCCCATTACAGCAGAATTTGTTGAAATAGGGATAAAAACAAGTCGCAACGTATAGAAATCAGTAATTTTGTTTACAAATGATGATAAGAATGCAATTTTCAACTTAATGGATTGAATTTTTTGGGAGGAGGTGAAAGGCATGAACAAGACAGAACTAGTTAATGCAGTTGCAGAAGCAAGCGAACTTTCTAAAAAGGACGCTACTAAAGCAGTTGATGCAGTATTTGATTCCATCTTAAATGCTTTAAAAGATGGTGATAAAGTACAATTAATCGGTTTCGGAAACTTTGAGGTACGTGAGCGTGCAGCTCGTAAAGGTCGTAACCCTCAAACTGGCGAAGAAATTGAAATTTCTGCTAGCAAGGTACCTGCTTTCAAACCAGGTAAGGCGCTTAAAGACGCAGTAAAATAATTACATAAAAGTACTTTAAGCTTATCTTGATAAAAAAGGCGCGCATTTATACATGCGTGCCTTTTTTATTTTTGTAAAAAATAGGAGTGTTTGAATCGGGAAATAATCGTCATGACTAGTCTTACTATTATAAATTAATTCTTCTGTTTTGCTTGAACTAAAATAGTTATGCTAATATGGTATTGTTATACATTTAAGTACATAAAACTAGTGTTAGCTTGTTTAGGCTGAGGAGGATCCATCATGACAAAGGTAAATCGTGCCCAAATTGAAGAGGCGGTACGTTTAATATTAGAAGCAGTAGGAGACGACCCAAATCGTGAAGGTGTATTAGATACACCTAAAAGGGTTGCAAAAATGTATGAAGAAGTTTTTCAAGGGCTAAATCAGGACCCTCGTGAGTACTTTGAAACTATTTTTAGTGAAGACCATGAAGAGCTTGTATTAGTTAAGGATATTCCGTTCTACTCCATGTGCGAACACCATCTTGTTCCTTTTTACGGAAAAGCGCATGTAGCCTATATTCCGCGTAATGGAAGAGTTACTGGATTAAGTAAGTTAGCTCGTGCAGTGGAAGCAGTCGCAAAAAGACCACAGCTTCAGGAAAGAATTACATCAACGGTTGCAGATGCCATCATGGAAAAGCTTGAGCCACATGGTGTCATGATCGTCGTTGAGGCAGAGCATATGTGTATGACGATGCGCGGGGTGAAAAAGCCAGGCGCAAAAACGATTACCACAGCTGTAAGAGGAACGTTTGCTGATGATAGCAATGCTCGCGCAGAGATTTTATCACTTATCAAGCAATAGAGAAGGTTACTGTGTCGACTAAGTCTTAAAGAATAGTCGACACTTCTCCTCTATGGAGAATAATAGTGATTGTTTAAATATTGGAGAGTTGAAAGGTGATCGAATGGAGAACAAACCTACTGGAGATTTTGTTGTTATTAAAGCTATTGAAGATGGTGTGAATGTAATCGGCCTTACTCGTGGAACCGATACAAGATTTCATCACTCGGAAAAATTGGATAAAGGCGAAGTAATGATTGCCCAGTTTACAGAACATACATCTGCGATAAAGGTAAGAGGGAACGCGAAAATTTTGACTTCTCACGGTGAAATCGAAAGTGAGCCGAAAAAGTAGAACCAAAAGCATACAGAATAGTCTATATTTTTACAAACAGAGCAATATTAAATTCATTTATGATATAATTGTCATTGCATTTACATGAATGAAATAATACAGAATATTCTTCTGTTACGATAAAATCTGTTTTAGTTTAAACGTTTGTTAATTGACGCTTTTATCGTGAATGTCAATCGTATTTAGATTAATAGCCTTCAATATAAACTTGGGAATACAAGGGTGATTACATGCAGGACCTTCAAAAAAAATGCGAGTATGTTAGGGAGAAAATTAAAAGAAGGATTAGTCATCCCTTCTTATCCCAAAATATCGAAGCACCCATAATTGACGATGATAAACTTCTTCTACTAGTTTCCTTTTTGGATGAAAAGGGAATGTCCTTATCCGAGATTGAGCATTATGTGGTTCCGACGCTACTTTTGCAAATTGCACTTGATACGCATGAAAAGGTAACGAATGATATGACGGGAGAAACAAATCAAAAGCATCGTCAACTAACTGTGTTAGCAGGAATTTATTATAGTGGTTTGTACTACAAAATTCTTGCAGAGCAAGACGATATTGAGGTCATTCGCTTACTAGCTGAGGGCATCGAAATAATCAATGATCAGAAGATAATTGTCTATCAGCAGGAAGTAAACGGGATTGAAAATTTGATGGAGAGTGTAAGAAAAATCGAATCTTCTCTTTATCAAAAATTAATTACTCATTTACAGGCTCCAGAGTGGAATGATTTAATAGCTAATTACATGTTTATTAAACGTTTGATTTTAGAAAAAGAGTTATTTACTCAATCTAATCGTTCAGTCGTATTCGAAGCCTTGAAAAAGCTTGTTTTTCCAAAACATGAACATTCTCTTCGTGAATTGTCACTTGAACAAAAGAAATATTTAATTCTCATCTGCGATAAATATATAAATTTTTCAAAAGAGATGTTAATTAAGGCAAAAAGAAACCTTTCAATTCTTAATGATGCTGTTGAGGAAAAGATTGAGGATATTTTACATCAACATCAGCTAGGTGCTAAATCGCTTGTGGAAGAAGGATGAAAATGAGCCAGTCCAAAGAACAACGTGTACATGGGGTTTTTGAAAAAATCTCAGAAAACTATGATAAAATGAATTCGGTTATTAGCTTTCAACTACATAAAAAATGGCGCGATGATACAATGAAACGTATGAATGTTCAAGCTGGAAAAAAAGCGTTAGATGTTTGCTGTGGAACAGCTGATTGGACTATCACACTCGCTGAGAAAATTGGGCCAACTGGTGAAGTGGTTGGTTTAGACTTTAGTAAGAACATGCTAAAGGTCGGTGAGGAAAAGGTTAAGAATTTAAATCTTAATCAGGTGGAGCTCATTCATGGTAACGCAATGGAGCTTCCGTTTGAAGATAATACGTTTGATTATGTGACAATCGGATTTGGTTTAAGAAATGTACCAGATTATCTTCAAGTATTAAAAGAGATGAATCGTGTACTTAAACCAGGCGGGATTGGAGTATGTTTAGAAACTTCACAACCAACGATGTTTGGGTATCGCCAGCTATTCTTTTTTTACTTTCGCTTTATTATGCCATTGTTTGGAAAGCTTTTTGCGAAGAGCTACAATGAATATGCGTGGCTTCATGAATCAGCAAGAGATTTTCCAGGGATGAAAGAGTTAGCAAAAATGTTTGAAACTGCTGGATTTAAGAAGGTAACTTTTAAACCATACAGTGGCGGTGCTGCAGCTGTTCATATCGGCCACAAGGAATAAATGTGCTCTTAAAAAACTTAAGTCAAAAATTTGACTTAAGTTTTTAATTAGATAAGGGAAATTATTGATATAATTATAAGGATTGAGCTTTATAATTATTATTAGTCAAGGCAAAGCTGGTGAAGTAAATATGAAATTAAAAATGATGTGTTCATTTTTAATTCAACTAGCTTCCAAAAAAAGAGAGAACAAATTAATAGTCAAGGCAAAGCTGGTGAAGTAAATATGAAATTAAAAATGATGTATTCATTTTTAGTTGGACTGGCTTTTGAAAAATAGAAAGAAACAATTTATTAGATGGTAGAGCTGGTGAAGTAAATATGAAATTAAAAATGATGTATTCATTTTTGAACTCAGATATCAACATAATTGAAAAAGCGTTAGAGGACACTGTACATGGTGAATCACCGTTGCTACAAGAAGCCTCCTTGCATTTACTCCAAGCAGGTGGAAAAAGAATCCGCCCTGTTTTTGTTTTGCTTGCTGGGAAATTCGGGAATTATGACATTCATGTAATTAAAGAAGTTGCAGTTGCCCTGGAGTTAATTCATATGGCATCTTTGGTTCACGATGATGTCATCGATGATGCCGACTTGCGTCGTGGAAGACCGACGATCAAGAACAAATGGGATAACCGCTTTGCCATGTATTCAGGAGATTACATTTTTGCTAAAGCATTGGAATTAATGACGAAAATTGAAAACCCAATTGCACAT
Source organism: Bacillus yapensis (assembly GCF_005280205.1). Lineage (GTDB taxonomy): Bacteria > Bacillota > Bacilli > Bacillales > Cytobacillaceae > Robertmurraya > Robertmurraya yapensis. The sequence continues at coordinate 67,967 of NZ_SUND01000010.1, forward strand.
AAAATTTTAGCAAATACCATCGTTGAGTTATCTATTGGTGAAATTGAACAAATTAAAGATAAGTATCGATTTGAACAGAATTTAAGAGATTATTTATTGCGAATCAAGAGAAAGACAGCATTGTTAATCGCAGCAAGCTGTCAATTAGGTGCAGTTGCAGCTGGAGTCGACGAAAGTCTCCATCGTAAACTTTATCGTTTTGGATATTTTGTTGGCATGAGCTTTCAGATCACCGATGATATTTTAGATTTTACTGGTACTGAGAAAGAGTTGGGGAAGCCTGCTGGAGGCGATTTATTTCAGGGAAATATCACTTTACCGGTATTGTTCGCGATGGAAGATGAGAAACTTCGCTCAGAGATTGTAAAAGTTCACGAGGCTATGAGCCAAGCTGAAATCAATTCCATCATTTCTTTAATCAAACAGTCGAATGCAATTGAAAGATCTGTTGAAATAAGTAATCGTTATTTAGACAAAGCGCTGAAGGTTTTAGAAGATTTACCGAATAATCGTGCAAAGAGAACCCTGCAAGACATTGCGCTATATATCGGAAAAAGGAAGTTTTAAGCATCACCACTCCTAAAGTTTGTTGCTAAATTGCGAAAATAATGATAATATTTTCGTGGACTGGCAATAATATGAAGTCCTAACATACATAGAATTTTAGGAGTGGAGTTCATGGAAAAGACATTTTTAATGGTAAAACCAGATGGCGTACAACGTAGTTTAATTGGTGAAATCGTTTCCCGCTTTGAAAAGAAGGGATTTCAGTTAGTTGGAGCTAAACTAATGAGCATTCCGCAAGAATTAGCCGAGCAGCATTATGGGGAGCACAAAGAACGCCCTTTCTTTGGAGAATTAGTAGATTTCATTACTTCCGGTCCAGTATTTGCAATGGTATGGGAAGGTGAAGATGTTATTGCTACGGCTCGTGGAATGATGGGTAAGACGAATCCGAAAGAAGCTGCTCCTGGAACAGTTCGTGGGGATTTTGCTGCTACTGTTGGAAAGAACATTATTCATGGTTCAGATTCACCTGAAAGTGCAGAAAGAGAAATTGGGTTATTTTTTAAAGAAGAAGAACTAGTATCTTATTCAAAACTAATTACTGAGTGGGTTTATTAATTTAAAATATACGTGCAAATAAAATTGTGCGAAATTTATTAATACTATAAAAGTAAGCGCTTGTATTAAAATGCAAGCGCTTTTTTAATTAGAACATAAAATTTTTCATGAGTTGTACTCCAATTTTTGTTATTTTTGCTATACTTATGGGTATGTGATTTTAATCTTAGGGAACGTAATGCATAGGGAGAATAGATATGGTACAAGACTATGAACAGTTTGTCGTAAATATTAAGAAAAAAACAGGAATTGATCTCGCTCTATATAAGGAAGCTCAAATGAAAAGAAGACTGACTTCTCTATATGAAAAAAGAGGCTTTCGTTCTTTCCAAGAATATTACCTGGCCGTCAGTGAAGATAGAAAGTTATTAGAGGAATTTCTTGATAGAATGACCATAAATGTATCTGAATTTTATCGTAATGGGAAGAGGTGGGAAGTCCTTGAGAAAAAACTACTTCCCAAATTACTCGAAAAAAATGGTCGCCTGAAAATATGGAGTGCTGCTTGTTCAACTGGGGAAGAACCGTATACGATTGCGATGATTTTATCCAAATTTATGCCACTTTCCCAAGTGCAAATTTTGGCAACGGATATCGATGAAAATGTGATTGCAAGGGCAAAAACGGGGGCTTATCCTGAAAGGTCTCTTAATGAAGTCCCTGAAGAAATGAAAAGAAAATATTTTACACAGGATGGGAGCTTTTTTAAAATTTCGGAAGAGATTAAGAAAACTGTTACCTTTAAAAAACTGAATTTACTTGCCGACCCATTCGGTGGTCCATTTGATTTAATTGTCTGTCGCAATGTTTTAATCTATTTTACAGAGGATGCGAAGGATATCCTTTATAAAAAATTCTCAGGCGCGCTAAAACAGGACGGAATCTTTTTCGTTGGGAGTACGGAGCAAATTTTCAATCCGAGTGTGTATGGTTTTGAGACTGAGGATACCTTCTTCTATAAGAAAAATTAGAGCCAATTTAGGCTCTATTTTTCTATTCTTGAAAAAAGCTATGATAGAATAAAGGCAACTTCAGTATGAAGATGTAAATTTCTAATATTTTCAATCTTATACTATTTTTATTTTGGAACGTATGTTATATTGGTACATAATCCTTTAAAGCGTTGAAGGAGGAAAGAGTTTATGAGATATTTAACAGCGGGAGAGTCACATGGTCCCCAATTAACAACAATTATCGAAGGATTACCGGCTGGCATGCCATTACTTGCTGAGGATATTAATGAAGAATTAGCAAGACGTCAAAAAGGGTATGGCCGCGGTCGAAGAATGCAAATTGAAAAAGATACGGCTCAAATTGCTAGTGGAATTAGACATGGACTTACCCTTGGTTCTCCAGTGGCCTTAGTTGTAGAGAATAACGACTGGAAACATTGGACAAAGATTATGGGTCAAGAACCATTAGAGCTTGATGAGGGAGAAGAAGTGAAACGTAAGATCACTCGTCCTCGCCCTGGTCATGCTGATTTAAATGGTGGTTTGAAATATGGGCATCGCGATTTGCGAAATGTTCTTGAACGTTCATCCGCTCGTGAAACAACTGTGAGGGTGGCTGCTGGTGCAGTAGCTAAGAAACTTTTATCTTTATTGGGGATCGAAGTAGCTTCACATGTTGTGGAAATTGGTGGAGTAAAAAGTGAAGTTCGAGATTATGAATCAATAAAATCATTGAAAGAAATTACGGAAAATTCCCCAGTTCGCTGTCTTGATCCGAAAGCCGAAGTAGAAATGATGAAAGCAATTGATCAAGCAAAGGAAAATGGCGACTCAATCGGAGGAATTGTTGAAGTTATTGTCGAAGGAATGCCTCCTGGTGTCGGAAGCTATGTTCACTATGATCGCAAGCTCGATGCCAAACTAGCAGCGGCGATCGTCAGCATCAACGCTTTTAAGGGCGTTGAATTTGGCATTGGTTTTGAGGCCGCTCATAAGCCAGGTAGTGAAGTTCACGATGAAATCGCTTGGAATGAACAAGAGGGATATTATCGTAAATCAAATCGATTAGGTGGATTTGAGGGAGGAATGACGACGGGGATGCCTATTGTCGTTCGTGGAGTGATGAAACCAATCCCGACCTTATACAAACCTCTTCAAAGTGTCGATATTGATACAAAAGAACCTTTTACTGCAAGTATTGAGCGTTCGGACAGCTGTGCTGTACCTGCTGCAGCAGTTGTGGCAGAGCATGCGGTTGCTTGGGAGATTGCTTCTGCAATTGTCGACCAATTTTATGCTGATCGCCTAGATATATTAATCGATACGGTAGAAAAACAGCGTCAATATGCGAGGGAGTTCTAATGGAAGGGTTAACGATACATACAACTTCTAAGGATTACCCTGTTTATGTTGGCACTGGTGTCATTGAAGAACTCGGGAGTTTTCTAAAAGAAAAATTTCCGTCCTTAACGAATCTATTAATTATTACGGATGAAAATGTAGGAGAGAGATACTTATCGTTATTGGTAAGTGTCCTTTCTGATTTTAAGCCGATATCTTATACTGTTCCAAATGGAGAATACGCGAAGACGTTCGAGGTTTATCAACAGTGTTTGACCTTTGCCTTAGAAAAAAAGCTTGATCGAAAATCATTAATTCTAGCTTTTGGTGGTGGAGCAGTTGGTGATGTAAGTGGTTTTGTAGCAGCCACGTACATGCGTGGTATTCCTTTTATTCAAATTCCGACGACGATTCTCGCACATGATAGTGCTGTAGGTGGAAAAGTAGCGATCAATCATCCATTAGGGAAAAATATGATTGGAGCTTTCTATCAACCTGAAGCAGTCTTCTATGATTTGGAGTTCCTTCACTCATTGCCAATCCATGAGAGAAGATCGGGGTTTGCTGAAGTGGTTAAAGAAGCGCTTATATCTGATTTAGATTTTTACCGATGGTTAGAAGAGCATATCACTAATTTAGAGCAATTAAGCGAAGAACAGTTTGCCTATATGCTAGAAAAAGGAATCGCTATTAAAGGTTCCTTTGTCTCAAAAGATGAGAAAGAAGCAGGTGTCCGTGCGTTCCTAAATCTAGGACATACTCTTGGTCACGCGATTGAAGGGGAAGCTGGTTACGGGAAAATAACTCATGGAGAAGCGGTAATGATCGGAATGGTGTTCGCGTTAGAACTAAGTCGTGAATTGCTTGGTCTTTCTTTTAATCTTTCACAGTTCAAAAATTGGGTGAAAAAGCTCGGCTATGAAATCGCAATTCCAAGTCAGTTGGATCATCAAAGGTTAATAGAAAGAATGAAACAGGATAAAAAATCGGTTGGTGGACATGTACAATTTGTGCTCTTAAATCAAATTGGCGAGCCGGTATTAAAAGAAATAGATGACCAATATTTATTGGAAAGTTTAAACATGTTTCGAGGAGAGGTGGAATAATTTGCTCAGAGGAGTAAGGGGAGCTATTACAATTGAAGAAAATACAGAAGCGCTAATTGTCGAAGCGACAAAAAGAATGATGGATGAGCTTATTTCTTTAAATGGGATTGAGGCAGATAAGGTAGCTTCTGTCTTCATTTCTGTTACGGAAGAAATTGATGCCGCATTTCCAGCTAAAGCTTTAAGGCTGTTAGAGGGATGGACGTATGTCCCGGTCATGTGTATGCGAGAAATTCCAGTGGTTGGTTCTCTTAAAAATTGTATCCGTGTGATGGTACATGTGAATACAGAGAAGAAACAAGAAGAGATACACCATGTTTATTTAGAGAAAGCAATCGTTTTAAGACCGGATTTAAAAGCATAGACAAAATCAATAAATAGAGTGGGTGATTGTTGTGAGATGGAAAGACGAGATTTTAAATCTAACCCCGTACCAGCCAGGTAAATCAATTGGAGCAGTCAAACGGCAATACGGATTAGATAAAATTGTGAAGCTAGCTTCAAACGAAAATCCATTTGGATGCTCCAAAGAAGCTCTGAAAACAATTCGTGAATTTGATCAGTCTCTTGCCTTATACCCAGATGGATATGCAACAGATCTTCGCGAGGCTCTTGCGAAAAAACTTGATGTGAAGCCTACTGAGTTGATTTTTGGAAATGGGTCTGACAATATTATTCAAATTATTTCACGAGCACTTTTGAGACCAGGGTATAACACGGTAATGGCTGTACCGACTTTCTCTCAGTACAAACACAATGCAGTGATTGAGGGAGCTGAGGTTCGGGAAATTCCTTTGATTAATGGAGATCATGACTTAGAAGCCATGCTAACTGCTATTGATGATAAAACAAATGTTGTTTGGGTATGTAGCCCGAATAACCCAACAGGTACATATATTAATGAAAGCACATTAGTATCCTTTTTAGAAAGAGTGCCACAAGAAACACTAGTTGTTCTAGACGAGGCTTATTACGAGTATGTGGTCGCTGAGGATTATTATGATGCAATTGAATTGGCGAAACGATTTGAAAACGTAATCGTCTTACGCACCTTCTCTAAAATTTATGGATTAGCGAGTCTTCGAATTGGTTACGGAGTTGGAAATGAAACGGTTATACGAGCGCTTGAACCGGTACGTGAACCTTTTAATGCCAATACTTTTGCACAAGCAGCGGCGATTTCAGCTCTAGAGGATCAGGAATACGTAGAAGCTTGTAAGCAAAAAAATCGTGAAGGTATGGCACAATTTTATCAATTTTGTGAGGAAAATAACCTCTCATATCTGCCGTCACAAGGGAACTTTATATTGATTGACTTCAAGGTGAATGGGAACGAAGTATTTCAATATTTACTTGAGCGTGGTTACATCGTTCGTTCGGGTGTTGCCCTCGGCTTCCCAACAAGCGTACGTATAACCGTAGGCTCTGAAGAAGAAAATAGTGGACTATTGAATGTAATTAAAGAATACATCTCATCGACAGAATTTGTACGCTAAACTGTAGTAAAAGCAGGTGATCTCTTGAACGGGCATGTTTTTGTGATTGGGCTAGGACTTATCGGGGGTTCACTGGCTCTTTGTATAAAAAATGAGCATCCAGATGCAACGATTATGGGCTACGATGTTAGCGAAAAACAGAGTCAACTAGGAAAAATGCTTGGGGTCATTGATGAAATCATCGATGACATTCCAAAAGGTGCGGCTCGAGCGGATTTGATTTTGATTGCCACCCCTGTTAAGGAAGTGGAAAGAATCATTGAACTTCTTTGTGATGTACCTTTGAAGGATAATGTCATCATATCTGATGCAGGGAGCACCAAATTAGAAATCGTCAAAAAAGCAACTTGCCTAAAAGAAAAGGGACTTACCTTTATTGGCGGGCATCCGATGGCAGGTTCCCACAAAAGTGGAGTAACAGCTGCTAAATCCATTCTGTTCGAAAACGCCTTTTATTTATTAACTCCAGAAAAGGATACTAGAATGGAGGATGTTGAAAAACTCCAAAACTGGTTAATGGGAACGAAGGCAAGATTTTTACAAGTGATGCCAGAGGAGCATGATTACATAACAGGGGTGATTAGTCACTTTCCTCATGTTATTGCTGCTTCCCTTGTTCATCAGGCGGAGAAAACGAGCTTGAAGCAAAATCTGATCACACGCCTTGCTGCTGGAGGCTTTCGAGATATTACACGTATTGCGTCTAGTAGCCCGGAAATGTGGAGAGATATTTCTTTACATAATAAGTCGGTTCTTATTGAGTTATTGCAAGAATGGAAGAGTGAGATGGAAAAGATCTCGCAAATGCTCCAAGAGGAAAAAGAGGAAGACATCTACGAATACTTTTTCCAAGCAAAACGATTTCGAGATGAAATGCCAATCAAAGAAAAGGGAGCGATCCCAGCTTTTTATGATTTATTTGTAGATATTCCTGATTATCCGGGGATCATTTCAGAAATTACGGGCTATTTGGCCAAAGAGAATATTAGTTTAACGAATATTCGCATTCGCGAGGCGCGCGAAGGAATATACGGTGTTCTTGTCATAAGCTTTCAAACGGAAGAGGATCGTGAAAAAGCGGAACAATGTATAAAACGTTATACGAACTATGAAACGTCAATGGGGTTATAAAAGGGATGATGATATGAAAACAACACTATTATCAATAAATAAAAGCCGATTACAGGGACAAATAACGATTCCTGGAGATAAATCGATTTCCCACCGTTCGATTATGTTTGGAGCAATTGCAGAAGGGAAAACAACTGTAACGAATTTTTTAACTGGTGATGATTGTTTAAGTACGATTGCTTGCTTTCGAAAGCTTGGGGTTAAAATCGAACTTGATGAAGAAAAAGTAATCGTTTATGGACAGGGACTTGATGGACTAGTTGAGCCGAAAGATATTCTTGATGTCGGTAATTCAGGGACTACGATCCGACTTATGCTTGGAATTTTAGCAGGTCGTCCGTTCTTTTCTACTTTAATTGGAGACGACTCAATTGGCAAAAGACCGATGACAAGGGTCACTAAACCGCTTCGTAGCTTAGGGGCAGATATTGACGGAAGAAATGGTGGAGAATACACACCTATTTCGGTCAGAGGAGGAAATCTGGAAGGAATGGAATATCAATTGCCTGTTGCAAGTGCGCAGGTTAAATCTTCTATTTTATTAGCAGGTCTTCAGGCGAATGGAAAAACAAAAGTCATTGAGCCTTCAAAAACGAGAGATCATACAGAGCGAATGATTAAACATTTTGGTGGAGAAGTAGAAGTTGATGGACTTTCGATTACTGTACAAGGCGGTCAAGCTCTAAAAGCAGCTGATGTCCACGTACCAGGTGATATTTCTTCAGCTGCCTTTTTCCTTGTAGCAGGTGCGATTGTGCCTAACAGTGAGATCATGTTAAAAAATGTGGGACTCAATCCGACAAGAACAGGAATCCTTGATGTACTAGAGGCAATGGGTGCTGATTTTGAAATCGTGAATGAGAAAGAAAGTTTCGAGCCTGTTGGGGATATTATTATAAGAACATCTTCCTTAAAGGGAATCACGATCGGCGGAGACACAATCCCAAGACTGATCGATGAAATTCCTGTAATTGCTTTGCTTGCGACACAAGCAGAAGGAACTACTATTATTAAGGATGCGGAAGAGCTTAAAGTGAAAGAAACCAATCGTATCGATACGGTTGTGAATGAACTTAAAAAATTGGGAGCGAACATCGAAGCGACTGATGATGGTATGATCATCCATGGCAAAACTACACTATCAGGTGGATCAGTAAATAGTCACGGTGATCATCGAATTGGGATGATGCTTGCTATTGCTGCTCTGATTTGTAAAGAAGAAACCACTCTTGAAAATCAAGAGGCAATTTCAGTTTCATATCCAAACTTTTTTAGTCATCTAAATCGTTTGCTTCATAATTAATTAGAGCTGCAGTCGTCTGCAGCTTTTCTTAAATGTTGATGCATTTGCCACTCAAACCTACTGTCTTGAATGGTGAGAAAAAACCTACATATATTTTTTCAAAACAGCATAGCTTGTCATAAGACCGTTGTAGAGGGTGGTTTTATGACATATATTATTGAGGACGCAAATGTATTAAAAGAGGACAAGTTAGAGCGAATCTCCCTGTTAATTAAGGATGAAAGATTTCATTCGCTAAGATCTACTTTTAAAAGGTTTACACACATGAGGGTAAATGCGAATTCTTTTATCATGACCAAGCCTCACATTCTATTCAGTCCCCAAATCCCTGAAGATGCCTCATTTCCTATGATGAAACAATATTATATTGAGGAATTCCTTAACAAAGGGTGCACGATGTTCTTAACCTATGTGGAAGTCGAAAAGGAGCATTTGTTAAAACCTATTCTCAATAAAATGAAGACGAGGTTGTTGAATAGCCCCATTGACTATTGTATTGGAGTGAGAATACAACCCAAGCTTTTAACGCCCAGTTTTTTAAGAAATTGTAGGCGTGAAAAAGTCCCTGCTATATTTGTAGAGGTTGAGGATGATGAGATGCTCGAGAGGCTACCGTGGGGCTGGCTAAGGGAGGCCATGTTTCCGTATAATAGTCCACTTATCCCTATTTTTAAGGCTGACAAAGCAAGAATGAAAAACCGAGCAAAATTAAGATGGACAAGCTTACTTTACGAAGAGAAGATTCCATTTATAGAAGATGAATTAGTTCCGTACGGTCCCATTTCTCACCTTCATTTATGTAAGATGGGCATTTATCCTCTGAAATCGGGGATACATCAAGGGGGAGAGGTGAGCTACAATTTTTACGCGAAAGAAGATATGGGGAATAATATAATGGAGGAGGAGCTTTTTCAAAAATATAATGATCGGTTAAAGGTGACGGTTCATAAGGGAACTGTCATTAGAGCAGGTCTAGATGTTCTGTTTCGACCGGGATTTGGAGAACATGTTGTTATAAACACTCCGAACTTTTTTATAATGGAATAATCGAAAACGTCATACGGGTACAATTCGTGATTTTCCTTTATAATGATTACGACTAGCTACTATTAATTTAGGGATTTGGGAAAGGATTAATAAATGGATAAGATTAATAAAATCATTACTCTTTTAGAAAACGGTCAGCATGAAGAGGCGCTTGCTGGTTACGAAAAAATATTAAAGAACGGTACAAATGATGAGCGATTACTACTTGGAGAAGAATTGTTCCAATATGGCTTTTTAGAGGAAGCAAAAAAGCTTTTTGAAAGACTTCTTGAAGCTTACCCAGAGGAAGGAGAAATTCTCGTCAACCTTGCAGAAATTTCGATTGAGCAAGGACAGGAGGATGAAGCTCTTCAAACTTTAAATAAAATCCATGAGGATGACCCAAGTTACCCTCAGAGCCTTCTCTTACAGGCTGATTTATATCAAATGGAAGGGTTATATGAAGTGAGTGAGCAGAAATTGCTTCAAGCAAAATCTACGCTTCCTGATGAGTTTATTATTGATTTTGCCTTAGGTGAACTTTACATGGAACAAGGTAGGTTTATTGAAGCGATAAGAGCTTACGACAAGGTCCTGCCAGTTGAGGTCGAAATCGCTGGTGTAAATGTTCATCAAAGATTAGGAGATGCTTATAGTGCAGGTGGTGCATTTGAAGAAGCATTGACTCATTATGAAAAAGCATTAGAAGATAGCTTGGAGATTAATACATTATTCCATTATGCTCTAACTGCCTATCAAGCAGGAATGAATAAGACAGCGATCGAGAAATTTACAGAATTGAAGGAGTTAGATCCTGAGTACCATTCTTTATACTTATACTTAGCCAAGTCGTATGAGCGAGAAGAGGATTTAGAAAACAGCTTCCAAGCGATACAGGAAGGGCTAAGATACGATGAATATAATAAGGATTTGTCATTCTATGCCGGAAAAATTGCGTTAAAGCTAGGCAATGAAGAAGAGGCGGAAAACCAGTTTAGACAAGCGCTTGTTCTCGATCCAGAGTTCATTGAAGCGGCTCTTACATTAAATAAGCTTCTCTTGCATCAAGAACGATATGAAGATGTGTTAGAAATTATCGAGTTATTTAATGAGAATGACATTGAAGAACCACAACTTATATGGGATGAGGCCGTTGCGTTACAGCATTTGGAAAAATATTCTGAGGCATTAAACAAATATCAACTTGCATATAATTCTTTAAAGAATGATTTAGATTTTCTCTCAGATTATGGATACTTTTTAATGGAAGAAGGAAAAAGGGAAGAGGCCATCGAAATATTTAGTATGCTTCTTAAAAAGGATCCGTCAAACGAGGAGTATGAGGAGACATTACAAAGACTTTCAGAACAGCTGTATTAAAAAGTTGCACGCAGAGGAGGGAAAAGCGATGAAGACCCCTGTATCTGTCAACGAGAAAAAAGATTTTATTCGCTGGTTCCTTAATCATTACCAATTGAAAAGACGGGAATGCGTATGGATTTTAAATTATTTGATGAGCCACGATCAGCTGATGGAGAAAGTGCATTTTGTAGAACAAGCACAATATTGTCCTCGTGGACTTGTCATGTCAACCCATTGTGTTGATGAGGTGCCATTTCGATTCTACAAAGAAAATGTAATGACAACCGATGCTGAAAAATCATTTCATGACATTCGTTTGAATAGAGATGAGGAGATTTATATCCAACTTAATTTTCACGCATCGAATAAAGCTCATCAATATGCTGCTGTACTAGAAGAAAATCCATTCATGCCAAAGAGTCTTCAAATTAGCGAAAAGGACCGGCTCATTGCAGAGAAATTTCTTTCATCAAGTCTGAAAAATTTCCAGAGAGAGAAATTGCTTCGTCTAATTGATGAGGCTTTAGACAATCAAGACAAAGCCACTTTTGAGAAATTAGCGAAGGAATTGAGTCAACTTCAAAAAGATTAAATACTTTTCAAAGCTTGCTAAATGCAGGCTTTTTATTTTGCCTACTGTATACAAAATTTCGTTTGGTAAGGGTGTATTTGTAGTGATATGATTAAAAAGAATTTTATAAGGTGGAGTGATGTTATGAAGTGGGTCGCAAACGATATTGATATGTATTTAGGGGCAAAGGAATATGTAGATACGGTAGTACTACCTTTATTTCCGATTTCGTTTGGAGATGATATAAAGCAAACTACCTCGATGACAGAATTTATTTCTTTATTATCGATACAGCTTGAACGTCAATTCAAAGGGCGAATTCTCATGCTGCCAGGCTATACATATTTAAAAAACAATTCTGATGACGTACTAGTAGATGATATTAAACGTTGGGAAGCTGAATTTCAAAATCAAAAATTTAATCATGTATTCTATTTGACATCTGACAGTGACTGGAGATCTAGAGAAGAAAGCTTTGACGGAACACTAATTTGGCTACCTTCTTTACCCCTTGAAAGCATGGATGAAAAGTATCGTAATTCAATATTAGAGGACCAAGTTCAACAATTAATTCATTTATTCGTGAAAAAGTGGCAAAATAATGACTAATTGAGATTTTGGTCACACAGTTGGTAACCTTTAGTAATTTATTATATTGACCTTAAGTATAGATTGATATATCATGGTTATGTCCTAGTTTTATATTGTGTTGAATTATGTCCGTTGGACTACGATTTCATAATAGAGGGGGGAAAGGTATGAGCAAACAACGTGTAACAAGACGTCAATTCCTAAACTATACACTAACTGGTGTAGGTGGATTTATGGCTGCTGGAATGCTAATGCCAATGGTCCGTTTTGCAGTTGACCCTGTTTTACAGCACAATGCGGCTGGCGATTTCGTTGTGACTGATAAGAAAATCTCTGATCTTACAAACGAACCAGTTCGCGTAGACTTTACTTTTGATCAAAAAGATGCTTGGTATACTTCTGAAGTAACGAATACTGCATGGGTATACAAGGATGAAAATGGTGAAGTTATTGCATTATCTCCTATCTGTAAACATTTAGGTTGTACAGTTGACTGGAATAAAGATAAGGCAAACCCAGAACATTTCTATTGTCCATGTCATGGTGGTCTTTACACTAAAGATGGTACAAACGTACCAGGTACACCACCAGCGGCACCGCTTGATGTGTACCCATACAAAGAAGTGGATGGTTACTTAGCATTAGGTAAAGCAGAACCGCGAAAGGAGGCGTAATCATTGTTAAACAAAATTTATGATTGGGTAGATGAGCGTTTAGACATTACGCCTTTGTGGCGCGACATTGCTGACCATGAGGTACCTGAACACGTAAACCCTGCGCATCATTTTTCAGCATTTGTTTACTGTTTCGGTGGTCTTACGTTCTTTGTAACTGTTATTCAAATTTTATCCGGTATGTTCTTAACAATGTACTATGTTCCGGATATTAAAAATGCATGGGAATCTATTTATTATTTACAAAATGAAGTTGCTTTCGGGCAAATCGTACGCGGAATGCACCACTGGGGTGCGAGTTTAGTTATTGTAATGATGTTCTTACATACTTTACGTGTTTTCTTCCAAGGGGCATATAAGAAACCACGTGAACTTAACTGGATTGTTGGGGTTTTAATTTTCTTTGTCATGCTTGCACTTGGATTGACAGGATATTTATTACCTTGGGATATGAAAGCGTTATTCGCGACTAAAGTTACGATAACGATTATTGAATCAGTACCGTTTATCGGTGAATATTTGAAAATCCTCCTTGCTGGACATTCTGACATTGTAGGTGCTCAAACAATCACTCGATTCTTTGCGATTCATGTATTCTTCTTACCGGCTGCATTGTTTGCATTGATGGCTGCCCACTTCATGATGATTCGTAAACAGGGTATTTCAGGTCCATTGTAAAATCAAACTCAAACTCAAGATTTGTGAATTCTTAAAAGGAGGGGAATTGCCCAATGCATCGTGGAAAAGGTATGAAGTTTGTTGGCGACTCACGTGTCCCAGCTTCAGGACGTAAACCAAATATTCCGAAAGATTATTCGGAATACCCTGGTAAAACAGAAGCTTTTTGGCCGAACTTTCTTTTAAAGGAATGGCTAATTGGAGCTGTTTTTCTTGTAGGGTTTTTATGTTTAACTGCTGCTCATCCATCTCCGCTTGAAAAAATTGCGGATCCTAGTGATACAGCTTATATTCCATTACCTGACTGGTATTTCTTATTCTTATATCAATTATTGAAATATTCTTATGCATCAGGTCCATATAATATCATTGGGGCTCTTGTAATTCCTGGACTTGCGTTTGGTGCCTTATTATTGGCTCCATTTATTGATAGAGGACCAGAGCGCCGTCCATCCAAGCGTCCATTAGCAACAGGATTTATGCTTCTTGCTTTAGCAGGAATCACTTTTCTAACATGGGAATCAGTTGCCCATCACGATTGGGAAGCTGCTAAGGAACAAGGTAAGATTGTTGCTGAAGCAGAAATTGATAAGGAATCTGATGGTTATAAAATATTTGAAACAAATGGCTGTACGAGCTGTCACGGAGGAGATCTCCAAGGTGGAGCAGGTTCACCGGCTCTTGTGGATAATGGTTTAACACCAGAAGAAATCTCTGACATTGCTAAGAACGGTAGAGGCGCAATGCCTGCTGGTATGTTCAAAGGCACAGATGAAGAGCTAAAGGTATTAGCAGATTTCATTTCAAGTATTAAGAGTGAATAATGATAAAAGCTGACGAGTAATCGTCGGCTTTTTTTATACGAGCCAAAGAGTGATATGTGTTAATCTTAGAGAAGTTATGTGAATGACAATTAAGAGGTGAAGATGTTGAAATGGATTTACTCAATTTTAGGTAATCGCTCGGTACTATACCTGCTACTATTGGTCAATTTCTTTGGTACAGCCTACGGATATTACTGGTATAAATATCAGTTAGCCGATACGCCGACGAAATTTTTGGCTTTTGTACCGGATAGCCCAACTGCGAGTCTTTTTTTCTTATTTGTATTAGTAGCGTTTTTGATTGGGAAGAATTGGCCGTTATTTGAAGCGCTTGCCATAGTTACCCTCGTGAAGTATGGAATCTGGGCAGTCGTCATGAATCTATTGGTGTTCATCGTTTCAGGTGAACTAGACGGCATTGGGTTAATGCTGATGGTATCTCATGGGGCAATGGCTGTACAGGGTGTGCTCTATTCACCTTTTTATCGATTTAAGCTTTGGCATTTAGTCGTAACTGCAATTTGGACCTTACATAATGATGTGATTGATTACGTATTTTTCATGCTTCCAAGGTATCATATGCTCGATGCTTATATCCCTCAAATAGGGTATTTTACATTTTGGTTAAGCATGGCATCCATTGGAGTGGCGTATTATTTTGTCTTGCGGAAAAATAGGTTTTCACTTTCGATAAGATAATCTTACTACAATTAGCCTAGAAACTAATATTAGAAGCTCATCTTTTTGGTCTAACCTTGTCCACCTTTTCATACGATTTAATAGTAATATGAGGGGGGACAAGAATGAAATTCAAAGTAGCACTATTTATAATCATCATACTAATTCTAGCACCAGTAACGATTCACGCTAATCATCATATATCCTCAATAGAGAAGCTTGATCAAATATCTGATGAAGCATTACGAATGGTTAAATCCTCGCGCTACGAGGATGCTAAGAAGCTGTTAGAGTATTTTTCGAATGAGTTTTTCACGTACACGATGGAAAACGACGTTTTCTCCATAGATGAAAAGCGAATCGTTACCATTGCTCAAAATGAGGCTATTGAAGCAATGGGAGACGGGAGTATGAATCATGATGAACGGATAAATAGGGTGACGAAGTTTCGGCTTGCAATAGATGCCATTACATCCTCGAACCAACCACTTTGGACTCAAATGGAGGACCCTATGATGACGGTGCTTGGTGGCATGAAGGAAGCTGCCTTACAGGGAGAAAATGAACAATTTCATGCTCATTTAAATTCCTTTCTATCTCTTTATGAAGTCATCTATCCGAGCATAAAAATAGATGCGCCCATTCAAAGGGTTCAAAACATCGATGCCCGAATCAATTTCATTGATGAATATCGCGCAAAGATACTGAGTGATGATAAAAGCAGGCAAGAAATAGAAGTTTTGGAGGCAGACTTGAAAGCTCTTTTTGATGATATGTCAGAGGATGAGGCAGACCCTTCACTTTGGTGGGTAATCATTACGACTGGAAGTATTATCATTGTTACATTATCCTATGTAGGCTGGAGAAAGTATAAAGGTGAAAAAGAACGGGAAAGAGCGAAAAAGAGAATGTAGGCTAAACCTAGCGAAAAATGATTAAACCGACAAGTACTCTTTAATTGACTCCTTAAATAACTATCCTTAGAATAAAAGTAACAACATGTAATTGGAGGAATGAATAATAAATGGGATTCATCATCTATTTTGCTCTGATTGTGCTCATACCAATATGGGCTCAAGTTAAAGTGAAAAGTGCATATACAAAATATTCACGAGTAGCTTCTTCTTCACATATGAGAGGTGCTGAGGTAGCTAGAAGAATTCTTGACAGTAATGGTTTATATAATGTAGAAGTTGTAGAAACAAGAGGACGCTTAACCGACCATTATGATCCACGTTCGAAAACGGTTCGCCTATCTTCGGAAAACTATCATGGACATTCTGTAGCGGCAGTAGCAATCGCAGCCCATGAGGTTGGCCATGCAATTCAAGACCAGCAGGATTATGCTGCATTGCGCATCCGCCATGCATTAGTTCCTGTAGCGAATATTGGTTCAAATTTTTCCTGGGTACTGATTATGATAGGGATATTTGCTCAATTGTCTGGAATGTTATTATTAGGGATAATTTTCATGGCTGCAGCAGTACTATTTCAGCTTGTTACACTCCCAGTGGAATTCAATGCTTCAAACCGCGCAATGGATCAAGTAGTCTCTCTTGGAATCATTCGTAATGAGGAAGAAAGAGAAACAAAGAAAGTCCTTAACGCAGCAGCATTAACCTATGTAGCGGCAGCAGCTGTAGCGGTATTAGAATTAGTTCGTTTAGTCTTAATTTATACGGGAATGCAAAGAGAAGATTAAAAAGACAGCCGCTGGCCATTGGCCATCGGCTGTCTTTTATCGTTCGCTGTTGTCGATTGTGAAAAGAGCCTTATCGTTCAATTGGTTTTTTATTTTCATCTAATGTAAAACCTTCCCCGAGCACGTCATGTACAACACTTACTGAAACAAAGGCGTGTGGATCAACAGACGTGACAAGGTTTTTTAAACGGACAATTTCATTTCTACCAACAACGCAGTAGAGCACATTTTTTTCTTGTTTCGTAAAAGAGCCGTGTCCCTTTAACGCTGTAACTCCTCGGTCCATTTCCTTCATGATTTTTTCAGAGATTTCATCGTTCATATCAGAAATAATCATTGCCCCTCTAGCCGAATAGGCTCCTTCTTGCATAAAATCGATTACCCGTGCGGCAACAAATACTGCAACGATCGTGTACATCGCTTCACGATAGTCGAGATATAAAATGAGTGATAGTGTGATTACGACTGCATCAAACATAAACATTGCTTTTCCCATACTATAGCCTAGATATTTTTGGGCTAGCTTAGCAATGATATCGACGCCTCCGGTCGTACCCCCAGCACGGAAAATGATCCCCAAACCAATCCCGATAAAAACACCTGCAAAAAGAGCAGCGAGTGCTAAATCGTCATTTAGCGGAATGTTAAATCGATAGCGTTGGAATATCCAAAGAAAGACGGAAACGCTGATTGTACCAATGAGTGTATACAAAAACACATTTCTCCCTAAGAGCTTCCACCCGATTATAAAGACGGGAATATTAAGGATAAGGTTGGTGTATGATGGATCTAGATCAAAGAGGAAATAGAGGAGTAGTGTGATCCCTGTAAATCCTCCCTCTGCAAGATTGTTTTGCATATTAAAATGAACGATTCCAAACGAAAATATAGCTGATCCAAGCAATATCAATAAAATACTTTTTATCTTAAGTCCAAAGAGCATTGATGATGGTCCTCTCTTTCTATTCCTTAACTCTCTAAAACGCTTTAATTATAAGGGAAGTAAATTCCGATGGCAAGAAATGCCTAGAGAAATAATATTTGTAATAACTCTATTTATTAACTAAAATTACTATATTGAGCTTTTTAAGAGAGGTGTAACTCATGGAAAAGGACAAGACAGTCAAGGAGCTTCAAGCAGAAGTTCATGCATATATTAGTCAATTTAAAGAAGGATACTTCAGTCCACTTGCCATGATGGCGAGATTGACGGAAGAATTAGGTGAATTGGCTCGGGAAGTAAACCATTATTATGGAGAAAAGCCCAAAAAGGCAACCGAGGATGAAAAAACGATTGAAGAAGAACTAGGAGATGTGCTTTTTGTCATCACTTGCTTGGCTAATTCTTTAGACATTGATTTAGAAGAAGCGCATAATCGAGTTATGAAAAAATTTAACACGAGAGACAAAGATCGTTGGACAAGGATTGAAGAGGAGTGATTGAAATGACACAGGTAAAAGTCATTATTGCAGGACCAAGAGGAAGAATGGGAAAAGAAGCAGTACAGCTAGTGCAGAGTACGGAAAACTATGAACTTGTAGCAGCAATCGATTATAAGCATGATGGAAAAGAATTACACGACATAGAAGGTTTTGAAACTATACATATTCCGGTTTACGGCGAAATTGAAAAATGTCTTGCGGAGATAAAGGCGGATGTTCTAATCGATCTAACGACTCCAGAAATGGGCATGCACCATACAAAAACAGCAATGCTACATGGAGTTCGTCCAGTAGTAGGAACAACGGGGTTTACACAAGAAAATTTACTAGAGCTTGAGAGACTTTGTCAGGAAAAAGAAATTGGTTGTATTATTGCTCCAAATTTCGCGATTGGGGCCGTTTTGATGATGAAATTTGCTCAATTAGCAGGCAAATATTTTAACGATGTGGAAATCATCGAGTTACACCATGATCAAAAGTTAGATGCTCCGTCTGGTACTGCAGTGAAAACTGCGCAAATGATTGCCGAAGTAAGAGAGCAGAAAAAGCAAGGACATCCGAATGAAAAAGAAACAATTGCTGGTGCTAGAGGAGCCGATTTCGATGGCATGCACATTCATTCTGTTCGTCTCCCTGGACTTATCGCTCATCAACAAGTAATGTTTGGTTCAGAAGGCCAAACGTTAACGATTCGCCACGATTCATATAATCGTGCTTCATTTATGTCAGGTGTGAAGCTAGCAGTTGATACTGTTATGAACATTGATTCGTTTGTATACGGATTAGAAAATATTATTGACTAAGGTTCTTTTAGTATTACTAAATACAAATGTTGCAACTAGATTTTTACAAATAGATAAAATCTGAAGTTGAATTGAGGGGATACCGATGAAAATCGCATTAATCGCTCACGACAAGAAAAAAGACGACATGGTTCGTTTTGCAACAGCTTATGAGGAAATCTTAAAAGAGCATGAGTTATATGGTACAGGAACAACCGGAACGAGAATTATGGAAGCAACAAGGTTAAAAGTGCACCGATTTCAATCAGGTCCACTTGGTGGAGATCAAGAAATTGGAGCAATGATTGCAAAAAATCAAATGGATATCGTGCTTTTCTTTCGCGATCCTTTAACAGCACAGCCGCATGAGCCAGATGTTTCCGCTTTAATTCGCTTATGTGATGTCTACTTAGTTCCGCTTGCAACAAATATGGGAACTGCAGAGGTTATCATAAAAGGATTAGAACGTGGAGATTTAGCATGGCGAGAAGTCATTGAAAAACGTAATGGAGAACAAAATGGAAATTAATCATTTAGATATTTTAGCATTTGGAGCCCATGCCGATGATGTGGAAATTGGCATGGGGGGCACAATTGCAAAATATGCAAGCCAAGGGAAAAGAATAGGGATATGCGACTTGACTCGAGCGGAGCTTTCTTCAAATGGGACTGTTGATACAAGATCAAAAGAAGCTAAAGCTGCTGCTGATATCATTGGAGTTCAAGTTCGGGAAAACTTACATCTCCCAGATCGTGGGTTATACATAACGGAAGATTCGATTAAGCAAGTAGCTGATGTTATTCGTAAATATCGACCTAAGATTATTTTTACACCGTATTCTGTCGACCGACATCCGGACCATGGAAACTGTACGAAAATAGTAGAAGAAGCCTTTTTTTCAGCGGGCATTCGAAAATTTGAAACGAATGAAGATTTTCCTCCATATCGTCCAAGTCAAATCTTTTACTATATGATTAACGGGTTTCATAAACCGGACTTTGTCGTTGAAATTTCAGAATATATGGATCAAAAAATTGCGTCCTTAAATGCCTATGAAAGTCAGTTTCTAAAAACAGATAATAGTTTTGATACACCATTGGTGAATGGATATATAGATTCTGTTAAGGCAAGGGAGAAGCTTTTTGGAAAAGAAGTTGGCGTCAAATACGCAGAAGGATTTAAGGTGAAAGCACCGATTATTCTTAATAAGGATTTACTAGGAGAATAAGAATGACGAAAAAATTAAGAATAGGCATTACTTGCTATCCAACTGTTGGCGGCTCTGGAGTTGTTGCGACTGAGCTTGGAAAATTGTTGGCCGAAAAAGGGCATGAGATTCATTTTATTTCATCAGGTCTGCCGTTTCGATTAAGAAAAATGTATCATAATATTTACTATCATCAGGTTGAAGTAAACCAGTATTCGGTCTTTCAATACCCTCCCTATGATATTGCATTAGCTAGTAAAATGGCTGAGGTTATTCAGCGAGAGAATCTCGATTTATTGCATGTTCATTATGCCATTCCTCATGCTGTATGTGCGATTTTGGCGAAGCAAATGAGTGGACGGGATGTAAAAATCGTTACAACGCTTCATGGTACGGATATTACTGTTTTAGGCTATGACTTAACATTGACCGATGCCATTCGATTTGGAATCGAGAAATCGGATACAGTTACTGCCGTATCCCATTCTCTTATTAATCAAACCTATGAATTAATCAACCCTGATAAAACGATTGTTCCAGTATACAATTTTATCGATGAAAGAGTATACAAACGCCAAGAAGCGACCCATTTGAAAGAGGAGTTTGGTATTAAGCCAAATGAGAAGGTGTTGATTCATGTCAGTAACTTCCGTGCAGTCAAAAGGGTTCCTGATGTCGTTAAGGCCTTTAACCAAGTTGCTCAGAAAATTGATGCGAAGCTCTTATTAATTGGAGATGGCCCTGAAATAACGGTAGTTTCAAAGCTTGTGGATCAGCTCAATTTACGTGACAAGGTACTTTTTTTAGGGAAGCAGGATAATCTTGAGGAACTGTATTCTATTAGTGACCTCATGCTTCTTCTATCTGAGAAAGAGAGCTTTGGTTTAGTAGCGTTAGAAGGGATGGCCTGCGGTGTGCCATGTATTGGAACGAATATCGGTGGGTTGCCTGAAGTTATTACCGATGGAGTAAATGGGTATATTTGTGAATTAGGGAACGTAGACGAAATCTCAAGGAAAGCATTAGATATCTTAACAGATGCTAAGCTTCATAAGCATTTTTCAGAGCAGTCTCTAAGTGTCGTAAACGAGAAGTTTAGAGGAGAAATCATTGTCGAGCAGTATGAAGCGCTCTATTATGAACTATTTAATAAAGGTGAATAACATGAAATATCCTTTCGAAAAGGCATTGCCCATTTTAGAAGAAATAGAGAAAGCTGGTTATGAGGCTTATTTTGTTGGTGGGTCGGTTCGAGATCTTCTTTTAAATCGAGAAATCGGCGATGTTGATATTGCCACTTCTGCCACACCTGAAGAAATTAAAGGGATTTTTTCTAAAACCGTAGATGTTGGAATTGCTCATGGAACTGTAGTCGTTCTCTATCAAGGAGAATCCTATGAAGTTACGACATTTAGAAGTGAATCGGAATACGATGATTTTAGAAGACCGAATGATGTGACGTTTATTCGTTCATTAGAGGAAGACTTAAGACGTAGAGACTTCACAATGAATGCGATGGCGATGAATAAAGACGGAGAAATCATTGACCCATTTGACGGACGTGCTGCTCTGCAAAACAAGGTGATCAAAACAGTTGGTGATGCCAGTGAAAGATTTCATGAAGATGCATTAAGGATGATGAGGGCTGTTCGTTTTGTGAGCCAGCTGTCCTTTGCGATTGATTCTGAGACTTTTCAAGCCTTAAAAGAACATGGGAAGTTGTTAAGCTTTATCGCAGTTGAAAGAATCACGACTGAATTTGAAAAGCTCCTTATGGGACAAGATTATCAACAAGCAATTCGGCTATTGATAGAAACGGGTATGTATCAGTATTTGCCTGGGTTAACTAGTTATAAGGAAGAGTTACATGCTTTTCAGCAGCTTCAACTCGATCGAAGCTTTACGATTGAAGAGCATTGGGTAATACTGCTCTACCATTTCAACCTTCCTCCAACTGAGGTTGAATCTTTTATGAGAGGCTGGAAACAGCCTGTTAAAAAAATTCGAAGTGTGCAAAAGGGACTTTCTTGTCTTTATAAGAGAATGAATAGCGGCTGGGGAATAGAAGAACTTTATCGAGCCCAAATTGAACTAGCTGTAAGTACGGAAAAGCTCTTCAATGTTCTCATGAAAAAAGATAAGGATTATGGAATAAAGCAATTAGAGGAACAATGGCAAGCTTTGCCGATAAAAGAGAGAAGTGAGTTAGCTGTTACCGGACAGGATTTAATGGCATGGTATGAGCAAAAGGGTGGACCTTGGATCGAAGAGCGCCTACGACAAATCGAAATTGCCGTAATTAAGAGAGAGATTCGAAATGGAAAAGAATCAATAAGGGAGTGGCTGTTCGAATGCAATCAACCTTAAGAAAAAAACTGCTTGATGCTTTTACTGAGCATAGAGGTGAATATTTGTCAGGTCAATATTTAGCGGACTTGATAGGCTGTTCACGGACAGCAGTATGGAAGCATATCGAGGACTTGCGTCATGAAGGCTTTGAACTAGAAGCGATTCGAAGAAAAGGATACCGGATTGTAAAAGCTCCCGACCTTGTCACTGCTAATGAAATTCGGTTAGGCTTAAAAACCTCGACCATCGGACAAGAAATCCATTACCATGAAACGGTAGACTCAACACAAAAAATAGCCCATCGTCTTGGGCTTGAAAATGTTCCAGAGGGTACCGTTGTCATAGCTGATGAGCAAGTCGGTGGAAGAGGCAGAATGAACCGTCCATGGCACTCTCCAAAGGGGACAGGTGTATGGATGAGTATTATTCTTCGTCCGAATATTCCTCTTCCAAAAGCTCCACAACTGACGCTGTTAACCGCTGTAGCTGTAGTGCAAGCAATTGGAGATTGTACGGGGCTAGAGCCGCATATTAAATGGCCAAATGACATTTTAATCAATGGAAAAAAAGTAACCGGAATTTTAACCGAATTACAAGCAGAAGCGGATCAAATCCATTCTGTTATTATTGGCATTGGAATCAATGTTAATCAACAAAAGGATGACTATCCTCCAGAGCTTCAATCGATAGCTACATCACTTGCGATTGAAAAAGATGAGTTCGTTAACCGAGCAGAGCTTGTTCAGGCAGTATTTGCACGTCTTGAAAAACTGTATACACTTTATTTAGAAAAAGGCTTTTTACCGATCAAGCTTCTATGGGAAAGCTATGCGATAAGCATCGGTAAAAAAATAACGGCACGGACCCTTTCTGGGAACCTAACCGGAAAGGCGCTTGGAATAACTGATGATGGCGTGCTTATGCTTGAAGATGAGAGCGGTACAATCCATCAAATTTATTCAGCTGATATTGAAATTGGATAGGAAAAGTCTTTAAGATTTGTTATAATCTTTTGTGCGGGCAGTATCATTTTTGAACTGCACCTGGAATCACAATTTTTTGAAATGAATAGTAGTCTGCCTAGATCCAAATGGACCGGGACAGAGGGATGAAACAATTATATGATGATGCAAAGGGATCCTTCTGTAGTTTTTTAGAAGATCCCTTTTTTATTTTGTTTATCTCCTCTTCCAACTAAAAGGAGGAATTGAAATGAAAAGCACTTCAGATTTTTTGAAAATGAAGAATGAAGGCGAAAAGATTGTCATGCTTACGGCATATGACTATCCTTCCGCAAAATTAGCAGAACAAGTTGATGTAGATATCATTCTTGTGGGAGATTCATTAGGAATGGTAGTACTTGGCTATGATTCCACCGTTCCTGTCACGATGGAGGACATGATCCATCATGGGAAAGCAGTTAGAAGAGGAGCTAAGAACACGAGCATTGTCGTTGACATGCCGTTTATGAGCTACCATTTATCCGTTAGGGACACGCTCCTTAATGGGGCGAGAATTATGCAGGAAACGGGTGCCAACGCTGTAAAAGTGGAAGGTGCTGATGAAGTTTTAGAGCATATAAAAGCGTTAACGAGAGCGGGAATTCCTGTTGTTGCTCATCTTGGACTTACTCCACAATCAGTTGGTGTCCTTGGGGGTTACAAAGTGCAAGGGAAGGATGCTGCGGCAGCTAGAAAGCTGATTGAAGACGCGAAGAAGTGTGAAGAAGCAGGTGCTTTTATGCTTGTCCTCGAATGTGTACCAAAGCAGCTAGCTCGCGAGATTTCTCATGCTTTAAAAATTCCTACTATTGGAATAGGAGCTGGCGTAGAAACAGACGGTCAAGTTCTTGTATACCATGATGTGTTGATGTATGGAGTAGACCGACTAGCGAAGTTTGTGAAGCCATTTGCGAATATGAATGTGGAAGTGCAAAAGGGACTAGCTGAATATGTCTCTGAAGTGAAAAAAGCGCAGTTTCCTACTGATGCCTATAGTTTCACGATGAAGGAAGAAGAACTACTTGGACTTTATGGGGGAAAATCATGAAGGTCATTACTTCAATAAAAGAAATGCAAGCTCTTGTAAAAGAGATAAAAAAAGATAAATCAATTGGATTTGTCCCAACAATGGGCTATCTCCATGAAGGTCATATCCAACTAATGCAAGAAGCGCGACTTGAAAATGACACTGTCGTTGTGAGTATATTTGTAAACCCGCTTCAATTTGGTCCAAATGATGACTATGATTCCTATCCTCGTGATTTTGAGCGGGATCAAAATATCTGCTCTTCAGAAGGAGTAGATATCATTTTCCATCCATCAGCTGAGGAAATGTATCCAAGTCCATTGTCGGTAAAAGCATTAGTGCAAAGAAGGACAAACGTCCTGTGTGGCGAATCAAGACCTGGGCACTTTGATGGGGTGGCAACCGTTTTAACAAAGCTATTCAACATCGTTCAACCAGAGAGAGTCTATCTGGGGATGAAGGATGCACAACAAGTTGCTGTTGTCGAAGGATTAATTTCAGACTTCAATTTTCCAATTAACTTAATTCCAGTTGGTACTGTTCGAGAAGAAGATGGCCTAGCGAAGAGTTCAAGAAATATCCGTTTGGCTCCAGAAGAACGAGAAGAGGCACCTGAATTATATCGGAGCTTACTTTTAGCAAAGGAATTACTTGAAGCTGGGGAACGAAGCAAAGAAGTTGTCATTGCGAAAATGAAAAAACATATTGAAGAGAAGACAACGGGTATTATCGATTACGTGGAGATTTATTCATTTCCAGAATTAGAAGAATACGAAAGGCTAGAGGGCAAAATAATCATTGCCTTAGCCGTGAAATTTGCCAATGCACGTCTTATTGATAATCTTGTTCTTACTGTGGAATAAACAGAGCTAGTTAGAGGGGGGGAAGTACATCATGTTTCGCACTATGATGAATGGAAAAATCCACCGTGCTCGTGTCACGGAGGCGAATTTAAATTACGTCGGTAGCATAACGATTGATACAGATATTTTAGATGCAGTAGGTATGGTTGCTAATGAGAAGGTTCAAATTGTGAACAATAACAATGGGGCAAGATTTGAAACGTATATTATCCCAGGTAAAAGAGGGAGCGGAGTCATTTGTGTCAATGGAGCCGCAGCCAGATTAGTTCAAGAGGGAGACGTTGTGATTATTATCTCTTACGCCCTCGTAGCAGAAGAAAAAATCGCCACACATCAACCAAAGGTCGCAATCATGGACCAAGACAACAATATCGTCGAAATGCTCCACGCCGAACCAGAAAGTACAATTTTATAAAATCCATAAGTAAATCATGCACCTACTCGGAAAAGTTCGAGTAGGTGTTTTTGTTGATATTCCATGTAGGTATGACGATTTATTAGGTGGAGAAATTCCGGTTATTGTATATAGTGAAAGCCTAAGGAACAGATATAAGCGGAGATATTCCGAGTAACAGCTCCAAATATGGCCAAAATCAATGATTTTGATAATATAGACGGAAAAACTCCCTTTATTTTAAGGGAAACATGGGGAGCTCCAAAAATAGACGGAAATTTACCGCTTATTTTTTGTCCCTCGGAAAGCGTTCGCCTGGAGTAGAAATCAACATTTTTAATATAGTTAGGAAAAAAGAGGCGGTTTGCTTCGTTTTTACGTTTAACCTCGTTTATGATAAAGTGAAGGTTAGAAATTATATAGAAGAACTCCTTCAAAGCAATTTGATGGACGCTTGAGGTGCATAAGAAGTGAGTAACAGATTTGTTGTTGTAGATTTAGAAACGACTGGGAACGCTCCGAAAAAAGGCGATAAGCTTATCCAATTTGCTGCCGTCGTTGTAGAGAATGGCGAAATCGTCGAGCAATTTTCCTCGCTAGTCAATCCGGGGAGAGAAATTCCCCTTTTTATAGAAGAATTAACTGGGCTATCTGACGAAATGGTTCGTGATGCACCGGCCTTTGAAGAAATTGCTCCAAAGGTACTTACCTTACTGGAAGATGCTTATTTCGTCGCCCACAATGTATTATTTGACTTATCCTTTCTCCAAGAAGAATTAGTCAATGCTGGCTACGAGGGCTTTCTAGGTCCAGTATTAGATACAGTCGAGATGTCTCGATTCTTATTTCCAACCTACGATAGCTACAAGCTTAATGAGCTAGCCATTCGTGAGGGCTTGAATCATGAGCGTCCCCATCAAGCAGATAGCGATGCTTACGTTACGGCTGAACTTTTAATTATTTTGCTTAAGCGCTTATGGAATTTGCCGCAAGTAACGCTTGAACAACTACATAAGCTATCAGGAGGGCTAAAAAGTGACGTTGCACTTCTCCTAGACGACATGT
The DNA here is from genome assembly GCF_005280205.1 of Bacillus yapensis. GTDB lineage: Bacteria > Bacillota > Bacilli > Bacillales > Cytobacillaceae > Robertmurraya > Robertmurraya yapensis. The sequence goes on from NZ_SUND01000010.1 coordinate 94,660, forward strand.
TATTAGAAAAGGAACGGACAATTGAAGAATTGCCTTATGGGTTAGAAAGGCATCGAGGCATTGTTTTGAAAGGTTTTGAAAATAAAAAGGAACAAACGAGCCCGTCTTCGATTCCATATCCTCAACAAGACGAAGAGAAGGAAGCAATGCTTCAAAAAGCTTTTCATGAGTATGAGAAAAGAAGCGGTCAATTTAAGATGATGGATTCGGTTTTTCATGCCTTTTCGGATCAAAAACACGCCTTAATAGAAGCTGGAACAGGGGTTGGTAAATCGATTGGGTATTTACTGCCGGCTGCTTTTTTTGGAAATGCAAGAAAAGAACCCATTGTGATAAGTACGCATACGACACAGCTTCAAGAACAACTGTTGAACAAGGATATTCCTTATTTAGAAAAAATGCTTCCGTTCGAAATTAATACGGTTCTTTTAAAAGGGAGAAGCCATTATATTAGCCTAGCGAAGTTCGAACAGACATTAAAGGAAGAGGATGACAATTACGATACATGCTTGACCAAAATGCAGGTTCTCATTTGGTTGTTAGAAACAGAAACTGGTGACAGGGATGAACTGAACCTTTCCAGTGGTGGTTTGATTTATTGGAACAAAATTAAAAATGATGATGCAGCGTATTTTCAACATAAATCATGGATGAACTATGATTTCTATTTACGTGCTCGAAAAGCTGCACAAACTGCTGATTTCATTATTACAAATCACTCCTTTTTGCTAACTGATTTAGTATCCGACCAGTCGATCCTTCCTCGTTACGACTATTGTGTTCTTGATGAGGGTCATCATTTTGAAAAAGCAGCTGGAAAGTATTTCGGGTCCTCATTAGATTATCTGGATATTCGAATTCTTTTAAGCCAGTTTGGTTTATACGAGCAAAAACAATATCATTACCAATTGGAGCAGCTGTTAAAGGAAAAAGCTTCAGAGCTAAAGCTAGAAAGTAAGCATTCCTTTGAGGTCAATCGCCTCTTCGGAGAACTCACATATGAAATGGATGAATTCTTTCGGACTGTAGCGCTTTTTGCGACGAAAAAAGTGAAGCATTCAAGTGCGATGAGCCGTATTACCTACCGTTTAAAAGAGGAAGAGAAATCTAAAGAATGGTCAGCACTTAAAGCATGTGGGGAACGATTTTATTTTATCATCAAAGATTTAATGGATTATTTAAAAGAGTGTTTGGATGCTTTTGCAAAGAATGCAATTGTTCTATCCAATGAACAAAAGCTTCTATTGCAGGAAGTATCAGCTTTTCAAAGTGATCTAGAAGGACTAAGGGAAAACCTTAAGAAGCTCATTCTAAAACCTTCGGAAGAAAATGTTGCTTGGATTGATGTGGACGTACGTGCTCCACAAAATTCAACAACGATATATGCACAGCCTGTTACGATAGCCGAACAATTAAAGCAGGAGTTTTTTTATAAAAAGAAAAGTGTTGTGATTACTTCGGCTACACTATCAGTCAAAAATTCCTTCGATTACATGTTGAGGGAGCTGGGGCTAAATGAGGAAAATTGTCATCTGGAGCAAATTGAATCACCGTTCCACTATAAAGAACAAGTACAGCTTGTCATTCCGAATGACTTACCAGAGATCAATTCTGTATCGGTCGATGAATATGTCGCCGCTATTTCGGAACATATTATTTCGATTGCAGAGGTAACAAAAGGGAGGATGCTGATTCTTTTTACGTCCTATGACATGCTAAGAAGGACGTATCATTTGATGAAGGAGAGCGGCTTGCTTGAAGATTATGTACTAATGGGCCAAGGAATAACAGGAGGAAGTCGAACACGGCTTACAAGAAATTTTCAGCGTTTTGATAAAGCGATTTTACTTGGAACGAGTAGTTTTTGGGAAGGTATTGATATCCCAGGTGAGGATCTGTCGTGCCTGATTATTGTTAGATTGCCATTTTCTCCACCGAATGAGCCATTAACAGAGGCGAAATGCAATTTGATTCAGCAAAGTGGCGGGAATCCATTTTCTGAATACTCATTGCCTGAAGCTATCATTCGTTTTAAGCAGGGATTTGGGCGCTTGATTCGGTCTACTCAGGATCGAGGATTTGTCGTTGTGTTCGATAAACGTCTTTATACAACTTCTTATGGAAAAGCTTTTCTACAGTCGATTCCTGAAGTCCCTGTAAAAAAGCTTGCTATTAATGAGACACTTGATTTGATTGAAAAGTGGATGTAAAAAGTGCCGCGCAGATTTCGCGCGGCAAAAGTGTGTGTGTGGACTAAAAGTTATTTTATTTTTGGAAATGGGTACTGATTTTTCACTGGAAACTGTTATAATGTTTCTAAGAAAAAGGCTTTGATATCAGCCGTTACTTGAGAATAGTTTTACCTGTAAAAGAACAACTATGAATTACAAATATTGTTGTAAAAGGTGAACACAAGGTCGAGTGGTTTATTTCAAAGGGATTTTTACGATATACAAAACATTGGAGTTTAAAATATGAAAAAATGGATTTGGATTGTAAGTATAGTTTTATTAATTTGTTTGGGAATAGGCATCAATATTTACATAAACGCTTTAGAACCATTAAATAGTGCAGAGAAAAAGGCTGAAGAGATTGCATTAAAAGAAACTGTGATCGAAACAGTTACCGACTTTTCTATTTATAATGGTTCACGCAGTTATTATGTTGTAAAGGGAACTAACAAGGCGGGAGATCCATTGATTGCCTGGATTCCTGAGAAACAAGATAAACATAAAATTATTGTTCGTAATGAAAAGTATGGAATTAGTAAAGAAGAAGCTATACAGAAGCTTCACGAAAACAAGAATCCTGACGAAATCATAACCGTCAAATTAGGGATTGAGAACAATATTCCGCTGTGGGAAATCTATTACCGTTCAAACGATGATCAAATCAATTATTACTACATTGATTTTAAAACCGGAGAATGGTTAAAAGATATACAAAACTTATGATGTGAAACTTGGGAGGAAAAGTAAAAATGGATATTCAGTTAGCCGCTAGAGTCAAATCATTAACACCATCGGCGACATTAGTCATTACTGCTAAAGCGAAGCAATTAAAAGCAGAGGGACACGATGTCATCGGTTTAGGAGCAGGGGAACCAGACTTTAATACACCACAGCATATTATCGATGCTGCTACTGTCTCAATGAACGAAGGGCAAACAAAGTATACAGCTTCAGCTGGGCTTGCTAAATTAATCGAAGAAATCGCGAAAAAATTCCAGGTTGACCAAGGCCTTGAGTATAAGCAAAATGAAATTCTTGTAACGAACGGTGCCAAACATGCTTTATATACCCTATTTCAAGTCATTCTTGATAAAGGGGACGAAGTCATTATCCCTGCTCCTTACTGGGTCAGCTATCCTGAACAGGTGAAATTAGCTGAGGGGACTCCAGTTTTTGTTGAGGGATTAGAATCTAATGAATTCAAAATGACTCCAGAACAGCTTTCTCAAGCGATCACAGATAAAACAAAAGCAGTGATTATCAATTCTCCGAGCAACCCAACTGGGATGATTTATACGGCAGAGGAATTACTTGCTCTAGGTGAAATTTGTTTAGTGAAAAATATCCTTATTATCTCGGATGAAATATATGAGAAGTTGATTTATGGAGATCATAAACATGTTTCTATCGCGCAGCTTTCTCCGCAATTAAAAGAGCAAACGATCATTATTAATGGGGTTTCCAAGTCGCATTCTATGACTGGATGGAGAATCGGTTACGCAGCTGGTAATTCAGTCATCATAAAAGCTATGACGAATCTTGCTAGCCACAGTACATCCAACCCAACGACAACTGCACAATATGGTGCTATCGCTGCTTACGAAGGTCCACAGGATGCTGTTCAAGAAATGAAGGAAGCTTTTGAGCATCGATTAAATGTGATTTACGATAAATTAGTTGCGATTCCAGGCATTTCTTGCATTAAGCCTCAAGGTGCTTTTTATCTTTACCCGAACGTAAAGGAAGCAGCGGTTTTAACTGGATTTAGCAGTGTTGATGATTTTGTTGCAGGACTATTAGAAGAGGCGATGGTAGCAGTTGTTCCAGGCTCTGGCTTCGGTACTCCAGATAATATTCGTTTATCCTATGCAACTTCCCTAGAGATTTTAGAAGAAGCTGTAGCAAGAATCCATCAATTTGTAGAAAATAAATTAAGTTAAATACTTTTGGCGGATCGACCGTAATGGGTCCATCCGCTTTTATGTTGATTGTCCTAATTTTGAAAGGTATAATAAAGTGATGCAAGAAAACGCATATTGACTTAATTTTTTCGTCCTATTGACGGACGCACGAACTTGATTACATACACAGCAAGTGTTTTAGTTTTTGGAGGGAAAATAACAGTGATCAAAACAACGATTTCACAAGTACACAAATACGTGGATCAAGAAGTAAAAATTGGTGCATGGATTGCCAATAAACGCTCAAGTGGAAAAATTGCATTTTTGCAATTACGTGACGGTACTGGATTTATCCAAGGCGTTGTCGTAAAGGAAGATGTAGCTGAGGAATTATTCCAAACTGCGAAGTCTATTACACAAGAATCATCCGTATACGTTACTGGAGTTGTCCAAAAAGACGAGCGCTCTCCATTAGGATACGAGCTTCTTGTAAAAGGAATTGAGGTTCTCCACCAATCGGTTGATTACCCAATTACACCAAAAGAGCACGGAACAGAATTTTTAATGGACCACCGTCATTTATGGTTACGTTCTCGCCGTCAGCATGCGGTAATGAAAATTAGAAATGAAATTATCCGTGCAACGTATGAATTTTTTAATGAACAAGGTTTCGCTAAGGTTGACCCGCCAATTTTAACAGGAAGTGCTCCTGAGGGAACAACTGAATTGTTTGCTACGAAATATTTTGATGAAGATGCGTTTCTTTCTCAAAGTGGTCAGTTGTACATGGAAGCATCTGCAATGGCACTTGGGAAAGTATTCTCTTTCGGACCAACGTTCCGTGCGGAAAAATCAAAAACACGTCGCCATTTAATTGAATTCTGGATGATCGAGCCGGAAATGGCATTTGTTGAGTTTGAAGAGAATCTAGAAGTACAAGAACAATATGTTTCTTATATCGTTCAATCTGTATTAAAAAATTGTACAATTGAATTGAAGACATTAGGAAGAGATACAAGCAAGCTTGAAAATATCAAAGCACCATTCCCACGCATTAGCTATGATGATGCTATTAAGTTCTTGAATGAAAAAGGCTTTGATGACATTAAGTGGGGAGATGACTTCGGCGCTCCGCATGAAACAGCTATCGCTGAACATTACGAAAAGCCTGTGTTCATCACAAAGTATCCAACAAGTCTTAAGCCTTTCTATATGCAGCCAGATGCTGAAAGAGAAGAAGTCGTTCTTTGTGCGGATCTTATTGCACCAGAAGGCTATGGAGAAATCATTGGTGGTTCAGAGCGTATTCATGACTACGATTTGTTGAAACAACGAATTGAAGAGCATAAGCTTCCGCTTGAGTCTTACCAATGGTACTTAGATTTACGCAAATATGGCTCAGTTCCTCATTCAGGATTTGGTCTTGGACTTGAGAGAACAGTGGCGTGGATTAGTGGAGTAGAACATGTTCGTGAATCAATTCCATTCCCACGTTTATTGAACCGTCTATATCCTTAATAAAATTCAGGAAAAAGTTCGCTATTTAGCGGACTTTTTCTTACTTCATTTGTTAGGAAATTATAGATTTCGCTTTTGTATTTAAGTACCTAATTTCTCCATGCACAAAAGCAAGTGACTTCATGATATAATTGACGGGAGGTGTCTCCATATGAATAAAAATATTATAAAATGGGTCCAAGAAGGAAATATCACAATTCCTCGGGCTTTGTTGACATATTATAAGCAATTAAACATCAATGAGGAAGAATTGGTGTTGCTTTTACACGTTTTTTCATTTCTTGAATCAGGAAATGACTTTCCGACTCCACCAGAAATATCCACAAGAATGACGATTTCTGTAAGTCAATGCTCTGAACTTCTGCGCAAGCTTATTCAAAAGGGGTTTATTACGATTGAAGATGGTCAATCTACTGATGGTATCCGCTTTGAAAAATATTCCATTGAACCGCTTTGGGAAAAGTTAGTACAAGCCTTTCTATTAGAGCAAAATCAGCAGCAAAAAGAACAGAATCAGCAAACCGAAATGAACTTGTATACGATCTTCGAACAAGAATTTGGAAGACCATTATCTCCATTCGAATGTGAAACGCTTGGTTTATGGATTGATGATGATAGACATGAGCCATTAATTATTAAGGCAGCCCTTAGAGAAGCAGTTATTTCAGGAAAATTAAACTTTCGTTATATTGATCGGATTTTATTTGAGTGGAAGAAAAACGGAATTAAAACGATTGAACAGGCGAAGAGCTACGGAAATAAGTTTAGACAGCATCAGTCTCAGCAGCCGAGAGCTAATAACGAGGAACAAACACCTCGGAAAGACGCAGTACCTTTCTATAATTGGTTAGAACAATAGAATGTTATAAAAATAAGTGAGTGAAGCTAATGTTAAATAAGACACAAATACGTTTTTGTTTAGATACAATTGGGGAAATGTATCCAGATGCTCATTGTGAGCTTGATCATTCCAATCCCTTTGAGTTAGTTATTGCTGTTGCATTGTCAGCTCAATGTACAGACGTTTTAGTCAATAAGGTGACCAAATCCTTATTCCAAAAATACAAAACTCCAGAAGACTATCTGAGTGTCCCAATAGAGGAATTACAAAATGATATTCGTTCGATTGGACTTTATCGTAATAAGGCAAAAAATATCCAAAAGCTCAGTCAATTGCTCTTAGACGAGTATAACGGGGAAGTACCAAGAGATCGTGACGAGTTAACAAATTTACCTGGGGTAGGGCGAAAGACAGCGAATGTAGTTGTTTCCGTTGCCTTCGGAGTGCCAGCTATTGCGGTTGATACCCATGTAGAACGAGTCAGTAAAAGACTAGGTATCTGCAGATGGAAGGACTCCGTTTTAGAAGTTGAAAAAACATTAATGAAAAAAGTTCCGGAGGATGAATGGTCCGTAACCCATCATCGTTTGATATTCTTTGGACGCTATCATTGTAAAGCACAAAATCCACAATGTGAACAATGTCCACTTTTGGATCTTTGTCGTGAAGGTCAGAAAAGGATGGCGAAAAAGAAATGAGTGAAAGTATCAAACCATGGGAATCTCCGGAAGAGAGCGTGTCCACTCTTTTAGAACAATGGTCTTCATTAAATGAGGAGCTTCATATTCTTTTTGAAAAAAGGGCACAAAAGGAAGCTAAGCCTGTCATGGAAAAAGGAATCAACCTGTTTATCGACTTTCTACACTGGTCCAATGAGAAACCTGTTGATTCAACTACAGAGATTGATTTTGCGGGATTCAAGACTAAGCCGGTTAATATAGGGGAAAGGCTTGATTTTATCATAGCAAGGCCGACTTTATTCCAATCCTATATGCAGTTAGCTGAGCTTTTCATTGAGCAAGAAAAAGGGTTTAAAAAGGCTTTAGCGATAAAGAAGCTAAAAAAATAGAAGCGTCTAAGCATTTAAGCTTAGACGCTTCTTTCGTTGTTAAGGCCGATTTCCACCGTTCCCATTTCCATTATTGTTCCCATTGTTCCAACCTGGCCAGCCAGCATTATTGCCGTCTCCTGTGCCGTCACCGCCTGATTGGTCACCGCCTTCACTGCCTTCTTCGCCATCTTCTCCATCAAAACCAGGAATGTCAGGGATACCGTCGCCATCTCCATCTTCCTGTCCATCGTCCATGAAGAATGGATCTGGAACTTGAATCGTGGTCGTTGCAGGATCACTCTTCAGCTCTTCACGAACAGCGATGACTTTAAAGGTGTAGTTTCCACCTTTTTCAGCCTTCATTCTAATTGTTTTTTCAGGGACAACGGTTAGAAGTTCTTCTGCGGCATTATCTCTTGCAGCATATACCTCAAATTGAATGCCTTCAGCGTTTTCAGCTGTATAATCCCATGTTAGGACAATTTCATTACTTAAGGCATCATAATTAGCTTTTAGGCCAACAGGCGCTTCAAGCTTTTTGTATTTCTCAGAAACCTCGGTAGGAGCATGCCCCTTAACCGCATATTCTGTACGCACCAAATCTTTGGGTGTGAATTCACTTGCTAATTTCGCAGGCATTGTACCTTTTTCGATGTTTACTTTTTCGACTGTATTTGGAACCTTGAAATCAGCAGTTTCTTTATCCTTAGAAACATGCTCCATAATATTTTTGAATAGCTTTTGTGCTATTTTTTGATCATCCCCAACGAGGAAGTTTTTGTTTTTATCGTCATATCCAGTCCATACGGCAGCTGTATAGTTGGTTGTATAGCCAACAAACCAAGCATCTGGTACTGCGCCTTTTGGAATATCGTATCGTTCTTTATCATCTGCTGAATAGTTTGTCGTTCCAGTTTTACCAGCTAGAGGGAGTCCTGAAACATTGGCTCTTGTACCAGTACCACTAGTAACAACATCTTTTAACATATCTGTAACCATAAACGCAGTAGAATCTTGCATAACAACTTTAGATTCTGGTTTCATATCGAGCTCTGTACCGTCTCTTAGTACAATTTTAATAACAGAGTAGGGATCTGTGTAAAATCCATTGTTACCAAAAGCACTATAAGCTCCGGCCATTTCAAGGGAAGAAACGCCTTTATCAGCACCACCGAAACCACCGATCGAATAGGATTCATGAATTTCTTTTAAAGGTATTCCTAGACTAATCGCAAATTCCTTCGCTTTATCCAAACCAACTGCCTGTAAAGTTTGAAGGGCAGGAATATTTCGGGAATCTGCTAGAGCTTCTCGAATGGTCATAATCCCTTTATGTTTATTATCCCAGTTATTGATTTTATCTCCGGTAGAATACGTATAAGGTTTATCCTCTAGCGTATAATAAGTACCCCATTTTAAATATTCAATAGCGGGACCGTAGTCAATAATCGGTTTAATTGTTGACCCTGGCTGTCTCTTCGCATCTGTTGCGTAGTTAAATCCAAAATCAACAGTTTGATTTCTTCCGCCACCAAGTGCACGAATTTGCCCAGTAGTTGTATCTAAGAGGGTGATTCCTGCTTTGAATTTGTCATCGGGATAAGCAATAATTTCATTACCATTAAGAATATCTTCCACATATTGTTGCGCATCTGGCTCAATCGTTGTGTAGATTTTTAATCCATCTGAAAATGGATCTAAATCAGGGTATTTTTTCTCGATTTCTTTGATGACATGACCAACAAATGCATCGTAAGGAATGTCTCCATTCTTTTGACGTTCCTCTTCTGGTACTAATGTAGAAGTAACGTCAACTGCCTTTGCTTCTTCCATCTCATCCTTTGAAATAAAACCGTGCTGATGCATTAATGAAAGTACGATATTGCGACGTTTTTCCGCTTTATCAGGATTCCTAAAAGGATTGTAATTGTATGGACTTTGTGGCAATCCTGCAAGCAATGCAGTTTCAGCTAAATTTAGTTCATCCAACTCTTTTCCATAAAATACTTTTGCAGCCGTGGCAATACCATGACCACCAGTATCCATCGTAACTTTATTGACATACATTTCAAAGATTTGTTGCTTTGTATACTTTCGCTCAAGCTGGAATGCAAGCCAAGCTTCTTGAGCTTTCCGCGAAAGGGTTTTTTCTGGTGATAAAAATGAATTCTTTACAACCTGTTGGGTAAGGGTACTTGCACCCTCTGAACCGAATCCACGGGTGAAATTGGCCACGACAGCGCCGCCTAAACGGATTAAATCGATGCCGTTGTGCTTATAAAAACGTACATCTTCGGTTGCTAAAATGGCTTCCTCAACCTGTTTTGGAATATCTTCATAATTTACATAATCTCGTTTTACAGAACCAATTTCCGTGAATACTTCACCATTGACGTCGTAAAGCTCTGAAGAAATCGGATCTTTTAATAATTTTTCATCAAGTTTTGGAGCGTCCTTGACCATAAAGGCAAAGGTGGCAGCACCTGCGAGTAGCCCTATAATCCCTAAGGCAACAAGGAATAAAAAGACACGTTTAATTGAGACTTTTCCTTTTTTCTTTTTTCCTTTTTGCTGATTTGCAAGCTTCTTGCGGCGCTCCTCCCTTGTTTGATATTTTTCTGCCATATATGTTCATCCTTCCTTTTACAGCTAACCTACTACGATAAATTGTAAAGCTTATCTATTATCTTAATATAGTCAATTCTCGGTCGAAATCCAAGTAAAATTCTATGTCCATATTCTTGAACCTCGGAAATTGTAATGGATTTACGACCGCCTTCCTCCATTCTGTTCCAGAGCGAAAGAAGATGTTTTCCTTCTAAAAAGTAAACTTCCTCGATGCTCGAGAAACGAAGAATAACAAAAGCAATTCCATTTTGATTGAGTACTTGCTTAATATGCTCAATTTGGTGCTTATGAAAATTGTTTAGCGGAAATGAAGTTTTGAAACGCGTTTCTTTTGCTTCAAAATCAATATATTTTCCTTTATAGACGCCATTATAATCGGTGGTCGATGCTTGTTTAAAGTAAGCCTCCTTAATAACAGCAGCGCTTCTTTTCGGATAATCAACGTTAACGATTTGGACAGGGGTCGGTTTTTTATGAATAACAGCAATCTCACTTTGTAAATAATATTTGTTCGTTTCGTTTAAATCCTCTTCCAAAGTCATGCCCCGATTACTATAGGTGAAATCTTTTGCTTTTGTTTTCTTTGTTTTTTCTACTGTAGTAGCAGGTTTGAATTTTTTTCCGTTTGGATAATGGAATTCCAAGTGACAACACCTCAAAGACTTCTAATTGCTCATCTCGTTTACTGAACTTAGGGTGCACACAAGTATTGAGCCATCCTTATCATACCAAATGTCCATTATCTTTGGTTGAATAAAAAGCACTAATTAACGAACTCTATAGTAGAATGCAAGTGAAGAGGGTGGTCCTAATTTACGATCCAAATCTTTCTAAAACGCTAACAGCTTCCGAAAAAAAGATAGTACATGATATTGCCAAAGTTGTAAAGCGTAACAACATCGATAATATTTCTAGGACAGAAGCTTATCTCCGCTACTATAATGCTCATTCTAACATTAAGTGGTCTTTTCTTGCTCACATGGTTTCTCGAAATGCAGGTTGGAATATGGGCGACCTCCAAGGGAAGTGGTTTCCACTTATCTTGGATAAAAAGAAGCGAGCCATTTTATTTAGAACCTATGAAAGAGCAAATTGGCTCATTTTTCACGATGCATATCCTCAGCTCCTTCTCTACCATTATTCGACGAAAAATGGTGCTCCAATGTTTCATCTTCTTCCGTATTTCCATGTTTCGCAATTTATGGTAAAAGAGTGGAATCGGTTTTGGGAAAAAGGGGATAGAGAAAGATTGTTAACAGCCCTCATCATAAATGAACAGAATTTGATTCAGAAGCCAGTCGTTGAACAGCCTCGCTATAAAAAGAATGTATTTCACACATTATTATTTGATTTTCAGGATTGGTTTCATTATAGCTGTGTATTATTACCAACAATGAACGGGCGATTATATGGCTCAAGTGTGCATGGATTTCGCACTGTGGATCGAAGGATTGATTTAGGGAAAAAATTATCAGCTACTCTTTTTAATGAAAATTACTACCCATATTTTTACGAATTTGCTACGAATACAAGCCACTCAGGATCGAGATTTGATTATGAGCAATATGTACATCCAAAGCCCAAAAGAACAACCCCATATTTAAGAGTAACCTTTCCGATTATCGACCATCATATCCAAGAATATGAGGATTGGTCCGAGACAAATAGGATTAAACGAAAATGGTTTGCTCCCATAAAGAAACATTCGCATGCTACTGAATTATCAACATGGTACAAAAAGAAACAAACAAGGCTACATAGGGCTATTATTCTAAGGCATCATTTGAAATCAAAGTTTGAATCTTTGGGCTTCAATAAAAGAGAGAAGCGGAAATTCAAAAAGAACTAAAAAAGAAGAGAGCACAGGAATATTCCAGATGCTCTCTTCTCCTTTTAGAAACTCTTAAGTTGAAGGACGATCTGGCCCTTCTAGCTTTTTATCTCCATAACCAGCTTTTGTTTCCTCTAGTTTTTTTGGTTGGGCATTTTTTTGTTTATCTCTTTTTTTCAAGATCAACACCTCCGATCATAGTTTGTTCAAAAGAGAGGTTTTCATTCGTGTCGAAATATCTCTAAAGCAATAAAAAATACTACTTTCTTTGCCGAATAACAGCTAGTTTTGTCAACTGTGAAGGATGTCTTGTACAAAGAGAGAATATAGTGCATATACTGAGAATTGTTAAATATATAGGTTCGTCCATATAGGATAGGAGGGATTAATGATGGAGGAAAAGAATCACGTCCAAAAGGAAGAGCTACTTGAAAAATTATCAGAGATTTATGATCAGCTTGAGGAATTGGAAAAAGCACTAGATAACAATTTAACGGAGCATCGAAATAAATTAATGACCGATCAATTTGCGAAACTGGATCGTCTAGATGGTCGGATATCCAAACTTGAACGAATTTATCAAAACATTACGTTTGATAAGAAAAGAGTTGGGAATCTCCATCAAAATACAAGCATGAAGCTTGAACTTGGCTTCTAAACAAAATACAATGAATCTTAGAGTAGCCGTTTATGAGCTACTTTATTTTTTTATCATGCTTTTTTCTAAAAACTTCTTAATGAGAAAAGCGATCGGAGGATCCCCTGTGGAACAAAATGTGACCTTACTTACATTAACAAAAAAATTATTGGATTATATGGAGTTCATTTCCAACAAATATGATGAAGTTAAAATTAGTGGAGTGAGAGGAGACTTTTTTACAGAAGTAAAGCCTTTTGCTGATGAAGTGAAAGAGATCAATGACAAGTGGTCTGAGCTTGCGTCATCTTGGATTGCATCAAATCGTCCGAAGAATTTACACGTAAAACAGATTGAATCTTCTACAGAACAAATTGAGATGTTGTCTGTTCAAGCGTTTTATCCAGAAACGAGCAAAACAAGATTCATCAATTATGTTCAATCCGTTCGTTTCATTTTGACAACACTTATTGTGCAACTTGAGAAACAGTAAAATTTTCGATAATGAAAAAACAGAACTCCTTTGTAGGAGCTCTGTTGAGAAAGGTTTTTTCTTAATGGGAATGTTTTTCTAGCTCATCAGCGGGCAAGTGTGCGCCTTGAGATTCAAGCTCACGAACTAGTTTTTTGTATTCGCCCGAAGTGATTTCGTTCGAGATATACACTTTTTTCGCAAAGTCTAATAGCTCATTAACATCTTCTGTTTGATACTGCTTACGGATTGAAAACTTTTCTTTTAGCTCGTGAACATACATAAGAATTTCCTCCCCTAATTTGATCAAACTTTTTTTGGGATGCATGACTGAAATCATCCGCGCTATCTTATGTAAAATCTTAACATAGAACTATTTCGTTTATTAATTTTCATAAAATTGAAACTTCCGACACTCTTTTACACAATTAGACATGCTCTCATATTGAGCTTAAAGGGCATTTTTTTTCAAAGGTTTATATTCACACCCTAGGCGAATGATTCATAAATTATGGAGAGAGACCCAAGTGTTCATTCGTAAAAGGAGGGGATGTAGGCTTGTTTGGACGAAAAAATAAAAACTATCAGCATTATTCACACCCACCCCTTTATTCGTATTATCCATATCAAAAGCATCAAATAGGAGGCAACCCGCCAACTAGAACTCAGCCCTATTACCATCCTTACTATCCTCAAACGTCACCGATGTACCAAGGAAGCCCAATGCCTTACGGACATCAACAATCGATGATGGGGGATGGAGGGAACTACAGCTATAATCAAACGTATCCGATCGAAGCAATTCTGCAAAATCCTCTTCAACCTAAGAAGACTCAAGGAATGGGAGGGCAAGGAAATCCATATATGAAAAATAACTATCCGTATATGCACCCTTATCCAAAGCCAGGTTATGGAAACCGCCCACCTACAGGAATGAATTCGATTTTGAATTCCTTTAAGGCTCAGGATGGCACATTCGATTTTAATAAAATGATCGATACTGCGGGTACTATGATGAATGCGTTTAGTCAGGTTTCGGGATTAGTGAAGGGGATAGGCGGAATTTTCAAAGTGTAATCAAAAACGACCACGCGGGTGGTCGTTTTCCTTATTCCTCGATTAAAATTTTCTTTCCCATTGGTTTCGAAACACGGATTTTAAGTAAGCCATTCTGATAAGAGGCTTTTACCTTCCGTTCGTCAATTTGATGTCCTAAATAGATATTTCTGCTTAATTGCTGCATCGATTGACTTTTTTTATAAACCTTATCTACGTCGTTCTCTTCTTCGATGATTTCCAAATGCTTGACCGTAATTTTAATCGAACGATCAAGTACATCGATATGGATCTGTTCTTTCTTCACACCAGGAAGTTCAGCTGTGATGATGTGTTCTTTATCAAACTCTTGAACCTGGACTGAAAAAGTAGAAAAGGGCATTTGAAAGAATTCATCCATGCTTTGCAAGAAACCTTTGACTGGCGGTTTGTGAAAAAAACCATTCATAAGACCTCTAAAATCATTAAAAGGTTCATCATGCTTTCTTGGGTCTCTTGGAAGATTTGAAGACATGCGAATCACCCCTTTATAAAAATTCATCAATACAGTCTATTCAGCTATTGTCTTGCTGTTAAAAACTTTTGACCAATACTTTTTAAAGCTATATAAAAAAACAAGCTGAACCATCAAGGCTCGGCTTGTCATTCTAAATTAATTCATCTAATAGCTCACTCGGATCAAAGAGCATGCTCCCTTTAGAATCCACTTTGATCTTTCCATCTTTTTTCAGCTTCGTTAACGTTCTGCTTACGGTTTCGCGGGTCGTACCGATCATATTGGCCAAATCCTTATTTGTGAACTCCCCTTTAAGCTTAACCGTTTCGTCCTCTAATTCCTGTCCATGTGTTTTCCCTAATCGAACTAAGAGTTTAATAATTTGTTCATACGTATTGTTTAAGATTTGTGATTCTAGTCGTTCCTGAAGGTCTACGATTTTTTCGCCTAGAACTTTAAAAACTTTAATGCTAAGCTCTGGGTTTTCAATCAATACATGTTCAAACTTGGAAATAGGGACGACGACTAAGGTCGAATCCTCGATAATTTCTGCGAAAGCAGGATAGCCACCTTTTCTGAAAAAACCGACATGGGGGAACATTTCACCCTTTTTCAAAAAGTTAACAATCTGTTCCTTTCCAGAAATATCGCTCTTGTAGATTTTGATTTTTCCATTATATATAAAATAGACATTTGCTAATGGTTCATCCTGCATGAACACATGATTGCCTTTTTTGTACTCACGCGAAATCGAAATATTGACGATCTCTGTTAATTCTTTATCTGTTAAGTCGCGGAAGAGGGTAAACTTTGCGAGTACATCCTTTATTTCCGAGTGTTTCATACGCCACCTCTTTAATCTTGGTTTCTAGCTTAATTGTATCAAATAGAGCGCATTCATACTATTTGAAACGTGGATTGTCATAGAAGCTTCATAATTATGTTGTAAATGTGAAAAAACTTCAGAAAATAATTTCCAATAAAAAATTGTCTAAAATTCTTTTTCTGCGAACGTTTATTCGATATTATAGAGTTAATACGAGTCTACCCGAGGTGAAACCATGAAGGTTCGAAAAAGCCTACAGGAATTTTTAAAAGAATTAAAGCTAGAAAATAAATTTAATGAAAATATTGTTCATTGGCATACGATTGAGGAGAAGGAAGCAAAAACAGTGGAGCTTCCGTTACAAATAAATGAAAATTTAAGGCTGGCACTACAAAAGCGTGGGGTTAACGAACTGTATACGCATCAAAGATCGGCATTCGAAGCCGTACAGGAGAAAAAGAATATTGTTGCGGTTACTCCGACAGCATCTGGGAAAACCATGTGCTATAATCTGCCGGTTCTACAGGCAATTACAGAGGATGCTCAAACGAGGGCTCTTTACATTTTTCCAACAAAAGCTCTTGCACAGGATCAAAAAAGTGAAATTAATGAGCTTATTCAAGAAGCAGATTTAATGATTAATAGCTATACATATGATGGAGATACACAGGCCTCGATTCGCGAAAAGGTTCGGAAGGCTGGTCATATTGTCATAACGAATCCTGACATGCTGCATTCAGCGATTCTTCCTCATCATACAAAATGGGTATCATTATTTGAAAATCTGAAATATGTCGTGATCGACGAGCTTCATATTTATCGAGGCGTATTTGGAAGTCATGTCGCCAATGTCATTCGCAGATTACAACGAATCTGTCGTTTTTATGGAAGTGACCCGATTTTTATCTGTACGTCTGCGACCATTGCGAATCCCTTAGAGCTTGCAGAAAATTTAACGGGTACAAAAATGGAGCTCATTGATAATAATGGAGCACCGAGTGGAAGAAAGCATTTTCTTTTCTATAACCCACCGATCGTCAATAAACCATTAAATATTCGTAGAAGTGCAACGCTTGAGGTGCGAAAACTAGCTGGTGAATTGCTGAAGAATCGAATTCAGACGATCGTGTTTGCTAGAAGTCGTGTCCGTGTGGAAATTCTCTTAACCTATCTACAAGAGTTAGTGAAAAATCAGCTTGGTCCAAAGGCGATCAGAGGGTATCGGGGCGGATATTTACCGACAGAAAGAAGAGCGATTGAAAAAGGGCTTCGAAATGGGGATATATATGGGGTTGTTAGTACGAATGCTTTAGAATTAGGCGTCGATATTGGACAGCTCCAAGTCTGCATTATGACTGGTTATCCTGGCTCAATTGCAAGCTCTTGGCAACAGGCGGGACGAGCTGGAAGAAGACATAGTGAAGCACTTGTGATCATGGTCGCAAGTTCAAGTCCTCTTGACCAATATATTATTGAACATCCGGATTATTTTTTCACGAGAAGTCCTGAAACTGCCAGAATCAATCCGGATAACTTGATTATCTTAATCGATCATATCAAGTGTGCGGCATATGAGCTTCCGTTTAAAAAAGGAGAGCAATTCGGCGCCTTTGAAACAGAGGAAGTGTTAGAGTATTTGGTGGAGGAAAGAGTCCTTTATCAAAATGGCGACAAATGGTATTGGATGAATGATTCATTCCCAGCTCATAACATTAGTCTTCGCTCTGCATCGCAAGAGAATATTGTTATCATTGATCAATCAAATGTAGCGAACGTGAAGGTGATTGGTGAAATGGACCGCTTTTCTGCGATGACTCTTTTGCATGAAGAAGCTATTTATCTACATCAGGGCACCCAATTTCAGGTTGAAAAACTAGATTGGGAGGAAAAGAAGGCGTTTGTTCGAGAAGTAGATGTCGACTACTTTACGGACGCCAATCTTGCCGTAGAATTAAAAGTACTAGAAATAGATAAAAAACGTAGTATCGACCATATGGAAGTTGGCTATGGAGATGTAAGTATATTAGCAAAAGCTACGCTCTTCAAAAAGATCAAATTTGATACACATGAGAATATCGGTTCAGGTCCTATTAGTCTCCCAGAAGAAGAACTTCATACGAGTTCTGCGTGGATTTCAGTACAAGGAGATTTGACTGAACTGACAGAGGCACGAATGGAACAAGGTTTAATCGGTGCAGCTCACGCATTACGTTTTATTGCACCAATTTTTGTGATGAGTGATCCACAGGATATCCATGTGGTACCTCAGGTAAAGGCAGTTCACAATGAAAAGCCTACGATCTTTTTCTATGATCGTTACCCAGGTGGAATTGGTCTGAGTGAGAAGATTTATGATGGGATGGAAACTGTCATCAAGGAAGCACGAGCGATGATTCAACGTTGTCAATGCGAGAGTGGCTGTCCTTCATGTACTGGTACGGATACAACAAGTGAATTCGCGAAACAAGATGCCTTAAAAATATTGAATAAATTTCTGTAGTATTTAGGAAGTGAAGTAAATGTCCTTTCGGAAAAAATTGAATCGCTTGAAGCCTCATTTATCCGCTGAACAAGAAGTAAAGGTAGAAGATACAAAGAATCTTAACGAGATACCATTCCTAGAACAGTGGGAAGCAGAAGGAGTAAGCCCATATTATTACGATAACCATTATTGTTTTGTGAGGGAAAAAGTATTTCCTATAGACCAGCAGTATGGGAATTATACGTTTTCGCAGTTTCTTCACGCAGTTCAGGCTTGGAATAACAGTAGCTTTCAACATCCGTTATCATCAAATGGATTTGAGGCAGGGCAATTATTTTTCTTCGATACAGAAACAACCGGCTTAGGCGGAGGAGTTGGAAACACGATTTTCCTACTTGGGTATGCATCATTTCAAGAAGACAAAGTGGTTTTAAGACAACATTTTCTGCCTAATCCGAGTGGAGAAGTTCCACTCTATCAAAGCTTTTTGGAAAATATCGACTACACGACACTTGTGACCTACAACGGCAAAGCCTTTGACTGGCCACAGGTGAAGACAAGACACACCTTAATTCGAGAGCATGTACCGAAATTGCCTTCTTTTGGTCATTTTGATTTGTTTCATGGAGCAAGGCGCTTATGGAAACATAAATTAGAACGACTTAAGCTATCGATTGTGGAAAAAGAAGTTTTAGGGGTCGAGCGAGTTGAGGATGTCCCAGGCTTTTTAGCACCGATGATCTATTTTGATTTTGTGGAAAGCGGAAAACCGGATGGGATGCTCGGAATCTTAAAGCATAATGAAATGGATATATTGTCTTTGATTACGTTATATACACATTTAACTTTCCAACTGTTAAATATTGATGCGAAAAGAACGATTACCGAAAGCTATGAGGTAGGGCGCTGGTATGCGGCACTTGGAGATACTCGTGCGGCTACAGAGACGCTAACTCTAGCAGCCATTGGGGATGAAAAGGATTCCGTGAAGGCTAAGCTTGCGCTCTCCTATGAACGAAAAAAGCAAAAGGAATGGGAAAAAGCGATCCTTCTCTGGAAAGAATTAGCTGAAGTTAGCAACAAGAATATCGCCATTGAATCCTGTGTCGAACTGGCTAAATATTATGAACATCGAGAGAAAAATATCGAGGACGCAATGGCCTATTGCAAGAAGGCGATGTCGATCTTACAAGAGAAAATGAAAATTTGGAGAACCGAGAAACAACCACAGTTGGAGGAGCTTGAAAAAAGGCTGGAACGCTTAAAAAGAAAATTAAATAAATCATGAAAAAACCACTAATTTCCTAGTTGTCTATTCGTATGAACACAGGTAAAATATTGATTTGTATGGAATTATAATGAAGGAGCGCGTGGTTTCATTGCAAAAGGCAATTTTATTTTTATTTTTTCTTGTCATTTGTTTAACTGCTATTGTTTTTATGAACTTAAAAACGAATCTTTATTCTTTTTTATAAGGACTTTTCGTCTAGTAAGTTCTTTCGCTTAAAAATAGGTATTTTGATTAGTACAAGATCTAATCCTTTATCATAGGCTGTTAATGTAAGTAATATCACTATGAAAGGAGCAGATTTATGAAACATCATTGTTGCAAACCACATGTTTCTAATGTTTTGCCTGCTGTTGTTCATCCTACTAAACAATGTGTGAACCAAACATTTACGAATAATATAGTTCCTCACATTCACCCAACACATACAACAACAGTGAACCATGTGAACTATCAGCATCAGCACTTCTTCCCACAAACAAATTCTACTGAGACAGTAGTAACAAACCAAAACTTTGTAGCTGCCCCAACTGCAGCTGCCCCTGCTACATTCGGTGGTGGCGGATTCCCTGCTGCTGGAGGCTTTGGTGGAGCCGCAGCCCCAGGAGCATTCGGAGGCTTTGGAGGAGGAGCAGCACCAGGCGGATTCGGTGGTGGCGTAGCTCCAGGATCTATGGGCGGAGGAATGCCATTCGGCCGCAAACCATTTGGAAGATAGTAGTTAACAGCAAGGGCTCATAAAAGCCCTTGTTTTTACATACGAATTAAGGAGATTGTTGCTTTGTCAAAGGTTGCTATTGTATCTGGTTATAAACCCCATGAATTAGGAATATTTAAGCCAAATGATCCCGGTGTACACTACATTAAGGCTGCAATAAAAAAGCAGCTTTTGTCATTAGTGGATGATGGACTGGAATGGGTCATCATTAGCGGACAATTAGGGACTGAGCTTTGGGCGGCTGAGGTCGTATTTGATTTGCAGGAAAATGGCTATGAGTATTTGCAACTTGCGGTTATTACGCCTTTCTTGAATCAAGAGGAGAACTGGAAGGATGAGAAAAAGGAATGGTATGAGTCCATTTTAATGCAGGCAGATTATGTGGATTCTATAACGAAGAAGCCCTATGAAAATCCAATGCAGTTCCGCTTGAAAAATCAATTTTTAGTAGAAAAAAGTGATGCACTAATTCTTTTATACGATTCCGAACGAGATGGAAGTCCTAAGTTTTTGTATGAAACAGCAAAAAACTATCAGCAAAAAACAGATTACAAAATCTATTTGATCGATTTTTATGACCTGCAAGCAATAGTGGAAGAAGAACAAATGAACAGCACGGAATATTAGCTGTTCAAAAGAAAAATTGACAAAGTTGCATATTTTTGAAAAAATAATGATAACGATTGGCGTTTAGAGGTGATTATAATGAATTCAGATAAAATTAGATTAACTGCTAAAGATATTTTGGAAAAAGAGTTTAAAACGGCGGTACGCGGATATAAGCCTGAGGATGTAGATAAGTTTCTTGATATCATCATTAAGGATTATGAAACGATGCA
Organism: Bacillus yapensis; assembly: GCF_005280205.1. Taxonomy (GTDB): domain Bacteria; phylum Bacillota; class Bacilli; order Bacillales; family Cytobacillaceae; genus Robertmurraya; species Robertmurraya yapensis. Next base: position 115,475 of record NZ_SUND01000010.1, read on the forward strand.
GGTTGAAATTGAAGAGCTACAGCAAGAAAACGCAAGATTAAAGAGACTTGCTGAAGAATCTTCAAAGCGTCCAGCTCCAGCAGCGCAATCAGCTGCAGCGGGTACAACGAATTTTGATATTTTAAAAAGATTATCAAATTTGGAGAAACATGTTTTTGGAAGTAAGCTTTACGAGTAAAAATCATTAACTTTTATTACCATTGCTATTCCGAACATGAATACCTATAATAGAAATTGTCCGTTTGTTAATAACGTTCGGGTAATCGCTGCAATGCAAATTGTAGAGGAAAGTCCATGCTCGCACAAGCTGCGATGCTTGTAGTGTTCGTGCCTAGCGAAGTCATAAGCTAGGGCAGCTTGTCATGAGCTGACGGCAGGGAAAATGCCTAAGTCTTTTTAAGATATGGCATGAATACTTTGAAAGTGCCACAGTGACGTAGCCTGTTCAGAAATGAACAGGGTGGAACGAGGTAAACCCCACGAGCGAGAAACCCAAATTATGGTAGGGGCACTTTCTCACTTGGAACTGAACAAGGAGAAGGACAGATTGTTTCAATCTGTAGATAGATGATTACCACCGGAGTACAAGACGTAAGTCGTTTGCAGTACGATGGTACAAAACATGGCTTACAGAACGTTATTAATGGAATATGATAAAAAAGTTCAGCTCTCCATTTGGGGAGCTTTTCTTATGAGTTATAAATATTGAAATACCTCACCAAAATCCCTTATGGATTTTAGAAAAACGGGGCTTATTACACGTACTGATAAATCTAAGGCACTCTAAATTACGGAGAATCTTGCCGCAAAGGTATGAGCTTATATGATTAGGTGTTATAATTACTGATGCACAAACTAAATTGCACTCAGTAAGTCCGTTTTTATTGTTTTGGGATAACGTAAGGCCAAAAATTCTCAAGGGAATTTAAATAATATACATAGCTGTGATTAATTTAAGAAAAAACTTTTTAAAAAAAGATAAATGTGACCTTAATAAAGGGTACGATATTACAAGACCAGTTCCATATGGTGAATATTTTTTCTGGATATGGGATGAAGAATTTTTAAAATTAAGGGTGAAGAAATGTCTAAATATCAACTAATAGCTACTTCAGCAATGGGATTAGAAGCGATTGTAGCAAAGGAAGTAAAAGATTTAGGGTATGAGTGTGAAGTGGAAAATGGAAGAATCAATTTCCGTGGAGACGAATTAGCGATTGTTCGAAGCAATCTTTGGCTAAGAACAGCTGATCGAATCAAGCTTAAGGTGGGAGAGTTTAAGGCTACTACCTTTGATGAGTTATTTGAGAAAACGAAAGCCTTGCCGTGGGAACAATTTTTACCGGAAAATGCTGAGTTTCCTGTATCGGGAAAATCAGTAAAATCAAAGCTTTTCAGTGTGTCCGATTGTCAGGCAATTGTTAAGAAAGCGATTGTTGAAAGGTTAAGAAATCAATATAAAAAAACAGGCTGGTTTGATGAAAATGGACCACTTTTCAAAATTGAAGTGTCCCTTTTGAAAGACGTAGCTCTATTAACGATCGACTGTAGTGGAGCAGGGTTGCATCGTCGGGGATATCGAGCGGGTCAAGGGGAAGCGCCGATTAAAGAAACATTGGCAGCAGCACTTGTGCAATTAACCAATTGGACACCTGAGCGACCATTTGTTGATCCTTTTTGCGGTTCAGGAACAATTCCAATTGAAGCGGCATTAATTGGTCAAAATATTGCTCCAGGTTTTAATCGCGAGTTTGTGTCTGAGGCTTGGGATTGGATTTCTGATAAGCTTTGGGATGAAGGGCGAACTGAAGCAGAGGATCTGGCTAAGTATGATCAACCTTTAGACATTACGGGATCTGATGTCGACCACAGAATGGTGAAAATCGCAGGTGAGAATGCATTTGAAGCAGGCTTAGGAGATTTGGTGACTTTCAAGCAAATGCAAGTAAAAGACTTCACAACGACAAAGGATTATGGTGTCATTGTCGGCAATCCACCTTATGGAGAGCGTCTAGGCGATAAGAATGAGGTGGAAAAAATGTATCGTGACATGGGCCAAGCATTTGCTCCATATGATACTTGGTCTGTCTATATGTTGACTTCAAATGAAAATTTTGAAGCTTGCTATGGAAAACCAGCGACGAAGAAAAGAAAGCTCTTTAATGGTTTTATAAGAACAGATTACTACCAATATTGGGGAAAGAGACCACCGCGTAATCAGGTATAAAATGGGTTAAAATTGAATAGAATACTATTGTCATTAATATGATTTGGAGGCATGACAATGAGATATTCTTTAATTGATTTTAATTCGATTGAACGGGCCATTACATATTCGCTCGAGGCTCTTCAACATGAAGGTGAAGATCTGAATGATCCAGCGTTGGAAAAGCTCACGAGTGCGCAAGAAGAATTGAAGCGGGCTTTGTCTTATTCAATGTCCCATATTAATGGTTAATTTCTTTATATGACTTTTTTAGAATAAACATATATAATCAAGAGGCTGACTCTTCAAGATTTAGAGCCAGTCTTTTTCATTTTGATATGTGGAGGATTTTCATGCAGACAAGGTTACCATTTTCGGTTTCAAAAACAGAAACCTTTATAGATAAATTGGGTGAATGGATCGGAGACGTATTTTATGACATTTTGCCTGAGGCAGGATTTGAACTCCGAGATGAACAAATTTACATGGCTTTTCAATTAGAAAAAGCTTTTAAAGAAAAGAAAGTCATCTTTGCTGAAGCGGGAGTAGGAACAGGGAAAACAATCGTTTACCATCTATATGCGATCTGCTATGCAAGATATATGAATAGACCTGCAATTATTGCTTGTGCCGATGAAACCTTGATCGAACAGTTAGTGAAAAAAGAAGGGGATATCGCCCGTCTTGAAAAAGCACTGAATTTGGACATCGATGTTCGCTTGGCAAAATCAAGAGATCAATATCTTTGCATGAAAAAATTAGATAAGGCAGTACATGATGGTGAACCTTTTAGTGAAGTTTACGATGGTCTTCCAGATTTTGTTCATCGTGATTCCTCTATGCAATCCTTTACTCATTATGGTGACCGCAGAGATTACCCTGGGTTGACGAACGAGGAGTGGAATCAAGTTGGTTGGGATCCGTTACAGGATTGCTTTACTTGTGAGATGCGACATCGTTGTGGACAAACATTGCACCGTGACTATTATCGAAATGCAGCTGATTTGATTATTTGCTCTCATGATTTTTATATGGAGCATGTTTGGACGAAGGATTCAAGAAAACGAGAAGGACAGCTGCCATTATTACCAGAAAGCTCTTGTGTTGTCTTTGATGAAGGACATCTTCTAGAATTTGCGAGCCAGAAGGCATTAACCTATAGATTATCGGAGTTAACTTTAGAAACGCTCCTAACAAGATTAATGGAAAATAATGTACGTGAAAAAACGCTTCACATTATCGACGAAACGATCATGGAGAATGAACGATTCTTTGAAATGATCGAAAGGGTGGCAGAGAAAGCTTCAGACTCTGAGAAACAGATGTTGACGAAAACTCCAGAGATATTGAAGCAAGGGAAAAAACTTCAGCAACTTCTTTTTTCATTAGAAGAAGAGCTTGTTTTTGAAAGCGAAATGTATGTGATTAACGAATACGATTTAAAAATTGTTGAAGAATATTTAGAGCAAATTACGCATTCTTTATCTCTCTTCTTAAAAGAGTTAAAAGGCATTATCTGGTTTGAAGAAACAAATGAGGAAAGAACGCTCGTTATTATGCCGAGAATGGTCGAAGATATTATGCGAGAAGAAGTATTCTCGCAAAAGAAACCATTTGTCTTTTCTTCTGCGACCTTGTCTGAAAATCAATCCTTCCAGTACATTGCGAAAAGCTTGGGGATTGACGACTTTCTATCATTTTCTGTTGCATCTCCGTTTGATTACGATGAAAATATGGTCATTCAAATGCCTGTTTTTGCTCAAGGGCTCATCAAGCAAAAGCTGGAGTATACATTAAATGCATTAAAGAGTACAAACGGTAGAGGACTTGTCCTCTTTACAAATGAGGATGACATGAAACAATTCAAGCAGTATGCTTTGGAGCAAACAAACTTTCCGATTTATTTTGAGGGCGATGCTGAAATTAGTACACTAGTTTCGAAGTTTCAAAATGAAGAAGAATCTGTTCTCTGCTCTACCCATTTGTGGGAAGGACTTGATATCCCAGGAAGCTCGTTAGAAAATGTGATTATATTTGATTTACCGTTCCCGCCACATGACCCAGTCTTTACAGCGAAGCGAGAAGGAACAAATCATCCGTTTGAAGAAGTGGATATGCCTTATATGATTCTTCGTTTGCGCCAAGGAATTGGTCGCTTAATTCGAACGCATGAGGATAAAGGAACTGTTCACATTTTACTAGAAGATAGCTTGAATACGAATGTATTAGATAAGATTAAACAGGTCTTACCTACTGAACCGAAAGAGACAGCCAAATAGGCTGTCTCTTTTCTTACAATCTCCCAAGTGTTCGCAAGCCATCTTCGGTCATTTTGTCAGGGGACCAAGCAGGTTCCCAGACGAGTTGAACCTCTGCTCGATCGATTTCTTCCATTTCTTCTACACAGTACTTCACGCCACTGACAATACTATCATGTAACGGGCAGCCAGGCGTTGTAAGGGTCATCGTAATCGCAGCAACCCTTTCCTCCACGAGTGATAAATCATAAATTAAACCTAAGTCGACAACATTTAATTTAAGCTCAGGATCTAGTACTCTTTTTAAATTGTTGCGAATTTTATCTAGTAATTCCGCTTGATTTTGAACATCCATGAAGATCTACCTCCTATTTTTTCATAACTGCAAGAATAGCCATTCCAAATACAATGGAAGCAATCGTTACGGTAATTTGACCGATGTAAAAGAGAAGAGTAACTTTCCACACAAGCCCGAACGAGACAATTGCAATTCCAAGAATAAATCCTATAAATAGAGGGAGGGCCAATTTCTCATTAATCATATCTTTCATTGTTGGAACATCAGCCTTGCCGATAATTTTGGAATATTTGTGTGTCCACCATAAAAATGGAACAATCTTGTATAGATATCCGATAATACTTAAGGCAATCCAAAGCATCAAGTAAGCGACCATTAAAGGGCCAACGAAGCTTGAAAAATGATTCGTCATCACAGCCATAAATGCGAGTAGATGAATGATTTCTCCAAAAAGGATCGCAAGTAGGGCAAAGCTAAAAGGTCGGTCTAGCTTTTTCTTAATTCTCTTTTTTATGATGGTCACGATATGCCAAAGAAAACTGCTGAAACCGATTAAGAGTAAAAAGAAGCCAAATTTTTGCAAGATTACTTGATTCAAGAAAAATGAACCAATAATAAAGACCAAGCCAGAAACATAAAAACCATATACATACTTGGCGAGCTTCATTTCATACCCATGTGAAAGGGAAAACATGGGTGCCATTTTATAAGAAAATCCGAAGATTAATAACGTGAACCATCCAGCTGTTCCCAATAATAAATGACTCTTAAAGAGTAGGGGATAAAGTTCCCCGGCAAAACCTGTTTTCATACTGATAACCAATGTGATCCCTAGTAATATCGTAAGAAATAGACAAATTAATGCTGTCCCAACAAATAGAGTTAAGATGTTCGGCTCCGCTTGCTTTCTAAGTGTCATGCCCATTTGGAACAAAAACATTAATATTCCTAGTAGCATGACTAGACCTGGAACTAGAGCTAGGTGAGGTGCCACATACAAGGTAATCGCAAATGTTGTCACGCCTAAGGCCGTGACGGCAAATTGGATAAAGCCAAATGTTTCATTCCAAATCGCTGTTAGAAATGCGACAGGGACCAACTGGTACATTGCTCCCATCGCAATCATAAGCGCCCAACCGAGAATGAATAAGTGAGCAGCAGACCATATCGCAGGTATACGGAATTGCCCATTTATCAGTGCTTCTCCATGGAAAAGAAATAAAACTTGAGAAACGATGATTGCTAGAATACTAAACAAGATGAAAGAAAAGGGTAGCTTGATATTCGTTTCACTACCTATTGATTGTGGTGTCATGAACATCACGTTCCTTACTTCGTAATTTCTATCGTAAAACTGCCATCATCATTAGGCTCTGTCATATACTTATAGCCCAATTCATCGAGCTGTTCGTACAGAAACATCGGTCTGCGGTCGTTGATAATTTTCAAGCTTTGGCCCTTTTCAAGCTTTTCTACTGCCTTTAAAGTTCTCATCATTGGATTTGGTGGTTCCAGTCCACGATTATCGAGAATCATTTTGCATCACCTTTTTTTGTGAAAGTAACTTTCCAATGTTTCTTTTCAATCTCTTCTACTTCATGCTCAAAGCCCTTTGCTTTTAATACAGTAAAAAGTGGAGCTGGTTTAAAAGGAGCATGAAGAATAAATACGTCTCCAGCACTCAAATTTTTTACAGCTTCCATAATCTTTTGAAAAGGCTCGATTTTGTTTTTTAAATCCTCACGTACATCTAATTCAACAATTCTTTTATCCATATAGGTCACTCCTTTAATATTTCTATAATTTAATGATAATCATTTTCAATGAATGGAATCGTGATATGAATCACAAATGAAAAAAAGATTTTCAAGAGAGTGTGATAGGTGTCACTATCTGTGTGTTTTCCAGCCCATATACTTGGAGTGTAGTTTTCCAAACTAGAAAAATAGGAGTGAGTATTTATGATGAGAGAATTTACTGCACAGGTTATTGCACCAAATTATCCACCGAGAGAAAAGCATCCAATCATTTTTAAGACTTTTGACGAACTTCAGTCAGGGGAATTTATGCAACTAATTAATGACCATGATCCCAAACCATTATGGTATCAATTTACGGTAGAGAGACCAGATCAATTTAGTTGGGAATACCTAGAGGAAGGTCCAGAAGTCTGGAAGGTCGCAATTGGTAAAAAATAGATCATCCTTAAGCAAAAAACGTTATTTGCAAGAATAACGTTTTTTGCTTGACTAATTTTTCCTTCTTTTCAAGATAACTTTTCTGAAAAATATGATAAAATGGAAAAGAATTGTAGATTAGGAGGATTCATATGAGTGAAAACATTAAGCAATTAGAGCAGGATTTTTTAGAATATGTCAAAAAAATGTGCGCATATGGTGAAGCACTTTCGCTAGTTTATTGGGATTTACGTACAGGTGCACCGAAGAAAAGTGTTGAGCAGCGTTCTCAAGTTATTGGTGTGCTATCTTCAGAGGTATTTCAAATGTCGACGTCTGAAGAAATGGCTACATATATCAAGAATCTCTTAAGTGACGAAGCGAGTGGTGTGATTTCGGAAGTCACAAGAAAAACAGTAGAAGAATGCAAAAAGGAATTCGACCGCAATAAGAAAATTCCAGCTGAAGAGTATAAAGAATATGTCATTCTTCAATCGAAGGCAGAAAGCGTATGGGAAGAAGCGAAGGATAATTCTGATTTTGAATTGTTTAGACCTTATTTAGAGAAGCTTGTGGAAACAAATAAGCGATTCATTCAATATTGGGGCTTTAAAGGGAATAAATACAATACTCTTTTAGATATGTATGAACCGGGCATCACCGTTGAAATTTTGGATAATGTCTTTGGCGAACTACGTAAAAAAATTGTTCCACTTGTGAAGGCTATTTCCGAATCAAATGCTAAGCCTGAGACCAGCTTCTTATTTGAAAACTTCCCGAAAGAGCAACAAAAGGGGCTAAGTTTGGAAATTCTTAAACAAATGGGCTACGATTTCCAAGCTGGTCGGTTAGATGAGACGGTACATCCTTTTGCGATCGGACTTAATCCTGGCGATGTGCGCGTGACAACTAAATATGATGAAAAGGATTTCCGTGTTGCTGTGTTCGGTACAATTCATGAAGGGGGGCATGCCCTTTATGAACAAAATATTTCGAAGGATTTAATCGGAACACCATTATGCACAGGTACATCAATGGGAATCCACGAATCTCAATCTCTGTTCTATGAGAACTTTGTTGGTCGTAACTACTCGTTCTGGAAACAAAATTATGAGCTTTTAAAATCCTATTCTACAGGTCAATTTAATGATGTATCAGTAGAAGACTACTATCGGGCTATCAATGAGTCTAAGCCTTCCTTGATTCGTATTGAAGCAGATGAATTAACGTATCCATTGCATATCATTATTCGTTATGAAATTGAAAAAGGCTTATTTAATGATGAAATTGAAGTGAAGGACCTTCCGCAAATTTGGAATGAAAAATATGAGCAATATTTGGGCGTTCGACCTGATTCAGATGCGAATGGAGTCCTACAAGATGTCCACTGGTCAGGTGGTTCGTTTGGATACTTCCCATCCTATGCTTTGGGGTATATGTATGCAGCTCAATTCAAAAATACGATGTTGAAGGACCTGCCGAATTACGACCAATTGCTAGAAGAAGGGAACCTTCAACCAATCAGAGAATGGTTAACGGAAAGAATTCATCAATTTGGCTCCATGAAAAAGCCACTTGAGATATTACAGGATGTTACTGGTGAGGGATTGAATGCACAGTATTTAGTCGATTACCTGTATGATAAATATAATAAAGTATACAGCTTAAACTAGTATCTTGAGTGAACTGTATTCTAAACAAAAAAGAAAGCTGGCCACTTAATTAGTTGGCACAGCTTTCTTATATATATCTTGGATTACCAGAGCTTGAAACCTTTAGACCCTGGAGGTGCATTTTGAATCAAATCGATAAATGGAATTGTGTAAGCAAAAAGAATTAATAACACTGTAATTCCAAGCCATAGTTTCCAGTTTTCGAATACCATTGGAGCTTTTTCTTCAGGGTGAAGTGCTTCTCCAACTGGGAATTCTTGTTCACCTTTAGGTGCGAAGAATGCTAGATTGATAAAGATATAAAGCATTAATATAATCGCAATAAATAGGATTGAACCACCAACTGCTTGCGCGATTTGATAAGGAATCCATTCAGCTGCTTGGGCAGAACCACCATAATCAGAAAAAGCCGAACGGCGAGGTGCACCAAGAAGTCCTGCAGCATGCATCGCACCTGACATAAATGTCATTCCAATTGCCCAAAGGGACCCTTGGATCAATGCAAGCTTATTCATTTTCTTTGTTAATTTGCGGCCAGTTAAATGCGGCACTAACCAGAATGCAGCACCAAAGAAAGTAAGAACAACAGCAGTCGCCACCGTTAAGTGGAAGTGACCAGTTACCCAAATCGTGTTATGAATGACTTGGTTCATTTGGTGAGATGCGTTGACGATACCGCCAGCACCTGCTGGGATAAAGGCAACCATGCCGATGAATGGAACTGTGAAGCGAGCATCTCCCCATGGAAGCTTCTTCAACCAACCAAATAGTCCTTTTGCACCCTTTGAACGTCCAAAAGTTTCGAACGAAGCAAATAAAGAGAATGCAGTCATTAAAGATGGAATAACAACAGCAAATGTTAGTACAACCTGTAGGAATTTCCAAGCAGCATCAATTCCAGGTTCTAATAATTGATGGTGGAATCCTACTGGGATTGAGAACAATAAGAATAAGATAAATGACATTCTTGCCAATGAATCTGAGAATATTTTTCCACCAATGATTTTTGGAATGATTGCATACCATACCATATAGGCTGGCAATAACCAGAAATATACTAATGGGTGACCGAAGTACCAGAATAACGTACGGCTTACTGCTACGTTAACCGTATCGACCCAACCTAATGACCAAGGTAATAATTGAATTAACACAGTTGCTGCAACCCCAATCGTAGCAACAATCCACATTAACGTATTAACAAGAGCCATGAAGGTCAACAAAGGACTCTGTTGTCCTGGATTCGCTCTTCGCCACTCTGCATACTTCATAATAATCGCAGCACCGACAGTCCAACTTCCTACGACAACCAGTGTTAACCCTAGGTAAAAGATAAAATGCGCTTGTAATGGAGCATAGAAGGTATATAAAACGGATGCTTTGTTTAATAAAATCATAACTGCAGCAGCAATTGTACCGATCGTCATAATCCAAAAACCAATCCAACCTACAGTCCTTTGCTTATCTGTAAAAGTACCCGCCGTTTTACTTACGACTGAAAGCTGAAAGCCCATAATAAAAAATGTAGTTAATACAAGTCCTAAAACAACACCGTGTACAGTTAATATTTGATAATAGCCAATTCCAGCAGGTAATTGAAATTTACCTGAACGAACTAATACTTGTAAGAGACCAGCAAGGCCACCGACTAAAAGAGCGATAAAAGCTACATATAAATGAGCCATTGCTAGCTTGCCATCACGAGGATCCACTTTAGATTTCAATGGAGATTTTATCATTGTTATTCCACCACCTTAATTTTCGACATCATCATGTGGTGACCTGCTCCACAATATTCATTACATAAAATTAAGTATTCACCTGTTTTATCGAAGGTTGTAATATGTTCGCTAATATAACCAGGTTCTACCATCATATTAATATTTGTTCCAGCTACTTCGAAGCCGTGAATAACATCCTTTGAGGTTGCGATAACTTTCACCTTAGCTCCAAGAGGAACTTCAACATCTCCAGGTGTATAAGCAAAAGCTTGGGCAACAAACACTAATTCATAATCCCAATCTTTTCCTTCCACCTTCTTTAAACCAGGCTCATTAAATGGGGCAGTTGTATCTACCTTTTCCGGATCAATTACTGTTAAACAGCTAGGTGGTTGATTTCCAGCATAGAAGGCACTCACTCCTACAACGGATAGGAATACAATCAGTGTTGTTATTCCGAAAATCAGCCAAATTTTTTCATACTTATGCACATGCATGGCTTATATTCCCCTTTCTAAAAACGATCTAAATATAAGAAGTAAACGCCGATCCAAAGAACAATAATGAAAAAGCCGACGAAGAAAACAGAAGCTAACGTTCCCTTTAGAGAAGAGCTATCTTCAATTTCAGTTTTTGTTTTACTCTTCAATTCCGCTTTTGCCATAACACTCACTCCTTTCGGAAAAATAGAGAATGTAATAATTACATTTTCATCATACTAGACAATTTTGGAGAATCCATATGGTTCAAAGGATTTCACAAATTGTTCAATATCTGATAATTACTATGTTAGTAGTGGAAACTTATTTTAACAGTGATTTATGTCACAAAATCATTTGGTAAAATGTGAACTTTCTGTGAAAAAAATAAAGGGCCTATAGAAGGCTATTGTTTAAGTAGCGTTCCATAGGTCCTGTTAAGGATTTTTTATATCGTCGTCGGTTAAAATACATCTTCTGCAAATACTGTAGCCGGCTCGTTTCGGTTTCTGTTTATCGAAATAGTTTAATAGCTCTTGTGTAATCGCAAATCTTCCAAGCCAATATTCGCTGTACTCGGTGCTATTTGATGCATGATTGGCGATATCATGCTCTTCTTTAATTCTTTTTATTAAATTTGTTAGAGTAGTATAACTGTCTTGCAATGAATGCTCACTCCTACATTCTTGTGTAGAGTGATTCTAACATGTATTTCTATCCCTCAGTATGATATATATCACTGAGAATTTATTATTCTAATAAAATCTTTTAAAACGGCTCATAAAATAATGTATGATTTCAGTCACATCTACGTAGATATTTCAATATAATGGAATATTAATCAAAATTCTCTTCGTAAACAAAATTGTAGAAGAGACTAAAAAACAACTGCAGTTGATTTTTAAAAGATACCTTAAACCGAAGCGTTTCGAAAAAGCATAAGCCAAGTAAAGTAGACTTAATGAAAAATTTGATAAAGAGAGTGGAGTTATTAATGGAAAAATATTATTGTGATCATTGCAGAATTTTATATGATGCAGCTGACGTGTGTACAGCCTGCGGCGGTAACGTATCGAATAAAATTTGGATTGAAGTACAAACCCAATCAAACTCAAATGAAATAACACCAGATTCATAGGTGTTATTTTTTGTATTTTAGAAAGGCTCTTTTCGCAGACATTGTTTATTTTCTTTCGAAAAAAACTTGTTGCTTTTGAATCGTAGTTTGGCATACAAATCCCCTATTGTACCTTAAAAAACATATGAGAGAAGCGAAAAGTGCCGTGCAAAAATAATGTGTGACTCTAAACCCAGTAGGAAGTGTAAATGTCGGCCTTTGGACATTTACGGAGAAAACCACAATCATTGCGAAAACAGCGTTTCGAAACATATAATCAAATTTCTTTTCTATTTTTCAAGAATTTGTTATGTTGTGTGTAATTACATAATTTTACTTCAAAGGGTGGTTTACATGTATTTACCGTCATTTCGTTTAGAAAACAAGAAAGCCATTGTAACTGGAGCAGGGAGAGGGATTGGACGAGCCTTAGCGATTGGCTTAGCTGAAGCAGGAGCGGATGTTGCTTTATTATCAAGAACAATAGAGGATTTAGAGGACACGGCAAAATACGTCCGAGAGTTTGGAAGAGAAGCACTTGTCCTTCCAACGAATGTAACGAATAGGGAAGATATTCAGAAGAGCCTCCAAATGATAGTAGAGAAGTGGGGAACGATCGACATCCTCATCAACAACGCTGGCATGAATATTCGTTCAAAAGCGTTAGATGTTACGGATGAAGAATGGAACACGATTATGGACACGAATTTAAAGTCTGCATTTATGATGTCCCAAGAAGTAGGGAAAATCATGAAAGAGACAGCAACAAATGGTAAAATCATTTCTGTTTCATCAGTAGCTGGTACGGTGGCATTAAGAACTGGGGTTGTTTATGCAGCTACAAAGGCGGCTATGATTCAAATGACGAAGGTTCTTGCGATGGAATGGGGGCCATATAACATTAATGTCAATTCCATTGGACCATGGTACTTTAAAACCCCGTTAACAGAAAAGCTTCTAGCTGATCCAGATTACTTGAGTGATATTTTATCCGTTACCCCTTTAAATCGAGTTGGTGAATTACCTGAGCTAGTCGGACCGGCCGTCTTTTTGGCGTCAGACGCGGGGAACTATGTAACAGGTCAAACGTTATTTGTAGATGGCGGTATGACGATAAAAGGTTTTTAATACGAAGACATAAGAAAAAGCAGGTACTATGTGAAGTGACCTCCAATAGTTAGATTTTAAGTGTCTAACAATTGGGGTGCAGTACAGATCCCTGCTTTTTCTCTTAACTTAATTCTACGGCTAAAATAATGTCTAAAACGCCTACATTTGCAATATTTATAGGAAGGCGAAATGCCCGATTAAATCCAAATACTTTTGTTTGCCCTACCAGAACCGTTGGGGGAGTAATATCCATTTCAAATCCTTGTTGAAAGATAAAAGTCGATAAATTTCCGGCGATCATATTTCCTAATTCACCAGCAAAGGATTCAAGCATCTCTCCCTCAAGGACCATGCCGAACATACCTTCACCAATCTTTCCAAATACAGCTTCTTCAGCATCGATAATGACTCTACCTCTTACATCACCAGTCATACCAATGAGCACGCCAATAGAATGCTGAGTAAATGATTGAGTAAACAAAGATGGTTTGTCCACAGTTACTTCAAATGGGAGAACTCCTTTAACTGATTCGATCGTCCCATTTAAAATGTCAGTCACACTTTTAGTTAAAGTCACTAATCTTTCCTCCGTTGTTTGATTAACCATAATATTAACATAATTTTAAAGCTATGGAAGCAATAAAATGGTTAAAAATCCGTTTGATTTTAACAATGTAAAAAGAAATAGGTAAAAAGTAATAAATAAATGGAAAAGTTTGATTGGTGATTGTCTTCGAAAATCGATTTATAATAAAAGAGCACAACAAACCTTCAAAACGATTGCTTCCTTCATATTCTGAGGGAAGTTTTTTTTATGCCAGTATAATGTTAGATGAAATGGAAAAAATAACCTTATCTATAAAACGAAGGAGAGTCCCTTCATGCCTGCAATTGTTTCGATCTCAGAAGTACATCCCCCCAATAAAATTGGTCAGCAGGAAGTGCTGGAGTTTTCTAGGAAGCTATTTTCATCTACTTTTAAGGATATTGAACGATTATTAAAGGTTTTTCAAAGTGCTCAAATCAAAGAGCGGTATTTCGTCAAAGGACTCGATTGGTTTGAAACTGACAAATCATTTGAAGAGAAAAATGATACATACATTCAGAATGCTGTAGAGCTCGGGAGTGAAGCAATTGAGAAGTGTTTGAGTAGCGAGCACTTTTTAAAGAAACAAATTCCTTACGAAGAGGTTGATGCCATTTTTACGATTTCCAGCACTGGCATTGCTACACCAAGTATTGAAGCGAGAATCATGAATGTTCTACCACTATCCCCGCATCTAAAAAGAGTTCCCATTTGGGGATTAGGTTGTGCTGGTGGTGCCTCTGGTTTATCGAGAGCATATGACTATTGCTTGGCCCATCCGAAAGCAAAGGTATTAATATTAGCAATCGAATTTTGCAGTTTAACTTTTCAACGAAATGATCATTCAAAAAGTAATCTAATCGGTTCTTCTTTATTTGCCGATGGCGTGGCCTGTGCTTTGATGGTTGGGGATGAGGTGGAAAGAGAGGAATGGCAAAAGCTTTCCTCTGTTCCTGCTGTGCTTGAAACACAATCTACAACCTTGAAAAATTCCCTCGACGTGATGGGATGGACAGTGAAGAACGATGGATTATTTGTTGTGTTCTCCAAGGATATTCCGACGATTATTGAACAAGAGCTAAAGCCCGCGGTGATGAAGTTTCTTGAGAATCGCGAGTTGGAAATGTCCAGTATTCAGCATTTTATTGCCCATCCAGGTGGAAAAAAGGTGTTAGATGCCTACTTGAATTCGTTGAATCTATCAGAGGACAAGACACAAATATCCGCTGATGTTTTAAGAAAGTTTGGCAATATGTCTTCCGTAACCATTCTCTACGTATTAAAAAGGTTCATGGAAATTGGGGCTCGTGGAGAATTAGGATTGGCAACAGCATTAGGACCAGGGTTTAGCTCAGAATTACTCCTCCTAAGGTGGATATAATGTTAACATGGTTGATCGTCATCATCATACTGCAACGACTCATTGAATTAATTATTGCGAGGAAAAACGAAGTGTGGATGAAGAGCCAAGGTGGGGTTGAAGTTGGACAATCACACTATCGATACATGGTTATCCTGCATATTTGTTTTTTTATTTCCTTACTATTTGAAGTGTTCTTGTTTAACAGAACTAGTTCCTCTGCTTTGCCCATTTTATTAATTGGCTTTATCTTTACTCAAATAGGAAGAGTGTGGGTGATTTTATCCTTAGGGCGGTATTGGAACACGAAAATTATTGTACTTCCACAAGCGAATGTGGTTAAAAAGGGTCCATATCAATTTTTAAAACATCCGAATTATGTCATTGTCTCATTAGAATTAATCATTATTCCACTCATGTTCCAAGCGTATTTTACTGCTGTTCTATTTACTTTGTTAAATATCCTTATTCTTTCTATACGAATACCAGCAGAAGAAAAGGCGCTATTAGAATTAACGGAATATGGCGAAGTTTTTTCTAAACAGAAACGATTTCTACCTTCCTTTTCAAAAAGAGTTTGAACATTTTGTTACATCCTATTGAAAATGATTATCATTCGTGCTATATTATTGAATATGAATATTATTCTCAATTAGCTTGTATCGGAATTTAAAAAATGCAAAGGGTGTGTTACATATGGTATCGATTTTTATTATCTCAACCATTGCAGTTTATACATTTGTTATGAAATACGTACTTAATCATGTTGGAAAACCATCAACTGTTCAATCAAAATAAATTAAACTCTTAACCAGATCGTAATCGGTCTGGTTATTTTTTTATGCTCTTTTCTTAATCTTTGTTGCTTTTGCGACTTAATCATATATATAAGGAAAGTTCTAATATCAATACTCAAATTAATTAGAAAAGAGCTTACACACAAATAAAGAGCACAATCTATCTAGTTCTACGTTAAAATCGGTTTTAAGATTTTAACATCAATCTCAACGAAGTTAGACTTTTTTGTGAAAATTTATGAAAAATCAGTTAAAATAGATATGTTTAAGACGAACTGACAAGGGGTTAAAGAAATGATTGATACGGCTTCACAGCATGAGATTAAAGCATTGAGAACGAAAATAGCAGAGCTGTACAGTTTGTTTATCGGGAATGGGGATACCGAAACAGCTGATAAAGCAAAGCAGTTATTTACAAAACTACAAAATCAAGAATATGGGATCGCCTTTTGTGGGCATTTTTCTGCTGGAAAATCTAGCATGATTAATAAAATCATTGGTGAGAACTTACTTCCGTCAAGTCCGATTCCGACGAGTGCCAATCTGGTCAGGATTAAGACGGGAGAGGAATATGCAAAGGTTATTTTTAAAGAGGGGAACCCAAGACTTTATCCAGCACCATATAATTATGAAAAGGTAAAGTCCTACTGCAAGGATGGCGATTCGATCCAAACGATCGAGATTAGCCATCAATCTGATAAATTGCCACCCAACGCTTGTATTATGGACACACCTGGAATAGATTCCACAGATGATGCCCATCGTATCGCGACAGAATCGGCACTGCATTTAGCAGATTTAGTCTTTTACGTGATGGATTATAATCATGTTCAGTCTGAATTAAATTTCCTTTTCACAAAGGAGTTAACTGAGGCTGGAAAAGATGTGTACTTAGTTATTAATCAAATTGATAAACATAGAGATGAAGAGTTAAGCTTTCAGGATTTTAAGAAGAGTGTTAAGGAGTCTTTTGCTGCATGGGGGGTACAACCTGCAGAAATATTCTATACTTCCTTGAAAGCAGAAGGACACGTACATAATGAATTTTCAAAGCTAAGACAGTTTATTCAAGGAAAATTAGAAGAGCGGGATGCACTTTTACCTATATCAGTAGCTCATTCATTAAATAAACTCACAGAGGAGCACCAACGCTTTTTAAAAGAGAAGGATCAAGAAAGTCTTGAAAAATGTGAAGAGAAACTCGCAGAGATACCTGGTGACTCTCAAGAACTCCTACCAACCAAAGTAAAGGAGGTTGAAAAGGAGTTAACCAAGCTCGCTACTGTTAAGAAAACGAAGGAAAAGGACTTTGAAAATGGGTTTGAGGATATCTTAAAAAGTGCCTATTTAATGCCGTTTGAGACTCGAGTACTGGCTGAAGGATTCCTAGAGTCTGCTCAAAGTAATTTTAAAGTCGGCCTTTTCTTTTCAAAGCAAAAGACTGAGCAAGAGAAACAAGATAGGCTTGAACGATTCTTAATCGATTTTCAAGATAAAGTAAATTCACAGCTTACCTGGCATATTAAAGAATTTCTAAATAAAATCATAAAAACGGAAGAAATCCAAGATCCAGCAATTTTAAGCAAAGTCCAAGGCTTAACGATTTTAATAACAAAGGAAATGCTTGAGAGTGTATTGAAGCCAGGGGCACAAGTGTCAGGTGACTATGTCCTGAACTATACCTCGGATGTAGCTGAAGTAGCAAAAAGAGCAGCAAGGAAAGAGATAACACCGATTAAGGATAGTTATCTCGCTGTTGTAGATGCGAATTCAGAGGAAGAACGGGGAAGGTTGGAAAAAGAGAAGCTTCAGCTAGACTCACTTCTTCAAGCTTGGGAAATGAAGCAAGAAATTTTAGAATTTCAAACTGGTAACTTGATTCGGATGGAACAGGTACTTACAGGCCATTTTGAACCATCATTCCATGCCAATGCATTAGAAGATCTCGTATCCGAAAATAATAATTTAGAAATCGTGCATGAGTCAGACTTAGAGAATGAAACAACCGAAAAGGATGTTCCGCATTTCAAAGTTACTTTAGATGCTCCAAATAAACGAGTAGAGAATAGTCAGGATAAAGTGACCTCTGTCGTGAAGAAATTGCAGCATTCAGCAGGAAAGTTGCAGCAGATACCTGGATTTAAGAAAATCTCATCTCTTTTAAGTGAAAAGGCCGAGCGATTAGAAAAACGAGGTTTTACGGTAGCGTTATTTGGTGCTTTTAGTGCTGGAAAATCATCATTTGCGAATAGTTTAATTGGTGAAAAACTGTTGCCCGTTTCCCCAAATCCAACAACGGCGGCGATCAATAAAATAATGCCGGTTGATTCGGAGAATCAGCATGGTCTAGTTAAAGTGCAACTTAAGACAGATGAGGTTTTATTAGCGGATGTAAAACGCTCCCTATCTGTCTTCGACGTGCAAGTAGATAACTTTGATCAAGCTCTTAACCAAATCAAAACAGTCATTGAGAAGTTATCAAATTTTGATGCCCATGAAAAGACACATATCTCTTTCTTAAATGCCTTTTATAAAGGGTTTGAGACTTATCGGCACCAGCTGGGAGAAATCATTCAAACCGACTTAGTTGAATTTAAAGATTTTGTCGCAAACGAAGAGAAGTCCTGTTTGGTGGAGCTGATTGAGGTCCATTATGATTGTGAGCTTACTCGAAAAGGTATTACTCTAGTGGATACTCCCGGAGCGGATTCGATTAATGCTCGTCATACAGGAGTTGCCTTTGATTATATCAAAAATTCTGATGCGATTCTTTTTGTCACTTATTACAATCATGCTTTTTCGAAGGCCGATCGCGAATTCCTCATTCAGCTCGGACGTGTAAAAGACACATTTGAGATGGATAAAATGTTCTTCGTCGTCAATGCGGTTGATTTAGCGAATAATGAAACTGAAAAAGGTGAAGTACTTGGATATGTCCACGACCAACTTGTCCAATATGGAATTAGAAAGCCGAGTCTTTTCCCAATTTCTAGCATGCTGGCTATTAAGGAAAAGCTAGAAGGGGCTACAGAACATCGATCTGGAATTTCACAGTTTGAGGAAAGCTTTTATTCCTTTATCACTCATGATTTAACCGATATATCAATTAATTCTGCGATGCTTGAATGGGAAAGAGCGATTGAGCAATTAAGAAGCTTCATTCATTCTGCGAATGAGGATAACGAGCAAAAGCAAGCAAAAGTGCAACAATTAAAAACAGAACAAGCAGAAATAAAGAAGTTGATCCAAGAGCAGAATCCGGATATCCTCCTTCAGCGATTAAATCAAGAGATAGAAGAATTAACGTATTATATTAAGCATAGAGTGTTCTTACGCTTTAACGACTTTTTCAAGGAAGCTTTCAATCCTTCTGTTTTGCGGGATGATGGAAGAAATCTTAAGAAGGTTTTAGAGCATTCATTAGATGAGTTTCTACATGATTTTGGTTTTGATTTTGCTCAAGAGTTTCGAGCGACTTCATTACGAATCGAAGTGTTTATTTGGAAGCTCATGCATGAATTACATCAATTGATCACTAAATCTCTTTCTAGAGTAAATCAAGATCTTTCCTTTAGTGAGGGGCAGCTTGGAAAGATGGATGAATTAAGTTTTGCAAATGAATTGGCCAAAATAGATAAGAATATATTTAAAAAGGTATTAACTCTTTTTAAGAATCCAAAATCCTTTTTTGAAAAAAATGAAAAACGTCTCATGCATGATGCTCTTAATGAAACCTTGCAGACTCCGACTGAAGCGTACATGAACGCTGAAAGGGAAAAACTGCTGGCCCATTATGATAGGGAATTAAACAAACATTTTGATACACTTCTTAACCTCTTACTGGAGGAAGCAGAGGAATATTATCAAGGGTTGTTTGCAACTCTAAGTAATGAAATTCCAGTAGAACAGTTAGTGGAATTGGAGAAAGAGCTCGTAAATGACTAAAAGGCTAAAGGATTTGAAAAATGAAAGAATGGTTGCAGGATTGTGAGTCAAAATGGAATATTGATATCCTTTTTGCATGCGATGCTGGAAGCCGTGCATGGGGACTGGATTCCTCCGAGTCTGATCAGGATTTGCGATTCATTTATAAACATAGGAATATTCGTTCCTATCTTTCTTTAAGCAAGCCTATGGAAGTCATCGATTTAAGTCACCCTGTGGATGCACATGGATGGGATATTTTCAAGGCTTTTCAACTCGCTGCAAAATCAAATCCTAGTTTGTACGAATGGGCTTTTTCCCCCATTATTTATGAAGATAAGCGAGGCTTTTCAACAAAGCTACGGCAAATGATAGTCGAGAATTATTCTCCATTTTCAGTTGCGATGCACTATCTAAGCTTAGTGAATAGAAATTTGAAAGATGTTATTGGAAAAGAAAACTTTGGGACAAGACAACAAAAACAGCTAATCCAAATTGTAAGATCCATCCTTATCATCCAAAAGATTATTAGGCATGGTGCCATAAGTAGTCCTTTCTTTAAAATCGAGAAAGAACCTCAGGAGATCTGGCTGCGTTATTATTTTTTATTAGGAGAAGCAAAAAAACAAGTGAGGCTACTCCCACATGAAGTGTTAAGTGAGATGATCTTTCAGCTAGAAAAAGAGAAGCTAAGATTAGAAACTCGCTGTCAGGAGCTTAACAGGGGAGAGACCTTTAAGGAAAAGCTAGACATATGGCTATGGGCATTATTAGACATATAGGGATTAAGATGAAGTATGAGTAGTTCCTCTTAATTGACTATCAGGCATACCAACAAATTATAGAGTTGGTATGCTTTTTTTTCGTTGCATATTTAATAGATGAAAAGTGGAATTTTTTTGATTTAGTGAAGTTGTCCAATAACCATTTATTAATGATTTCATAGACTAGATAGTAAATAACAACCTGTTTCCCTATTCTATTATGGTGGAGAAATGGGAGGAATTTAAGGAGGAGAATTCATGGCAAAAAATGTTAATTCGGCAAAGATTAAGATTGACTTTGAAGAAGAAGTTATGTTAGATGAAAATGCAACTTTCGAAGAAGCAAGACAGTTATTCCTTGATTCATTATTCCAAGAAGGGGTAGGGGAAGTAAAAATTAAGGTCGTGTTCGTAGACGGTGAAGAAGTGGAGCTTGAGGTTGGGCAACAATCTTCTGATGATGACGATGATGAAGTTGGAGCCATAGCCGTAGCCGATGAAGAAGATGGAGAAGATGATAACGCCGACGTAGATGACGATGACGATGACGATGAAGAAGATGATGACGACGAAGATGATGAAGATGACGACGAAGATGAAGACGAAGACGAAGACGATGAAAATGGTGAAGCCGAAAACGTAGAAGATGGGGAAGCAGAAGAAGATTAGATGAAGCTGAAAGCGTGACTGTACCTGAAGAACGATGCTTAGAAACGATTGGTTAATAAAATTGATTATTCAACCACCATTTACTCAATTAAGTAATGACTAAGAAAAGGGCTGATCGAATACGACGAACAGCCTTTTTCTTTTTACGGTTATTTTTTTTCTGATTTTTCTTTTTCTGTATTCTCTGTTTCTGTTTTTTCTTTTTCTTTCTTTTTCTCTTTCTTTTTTTTCACTGTTACTGTTTCTACTTTTTCTTGATTGATCATAGAAGGAGCCTCAATTGGCATGTGTTGGAAATAATTCGTTACCCTTTCTGTAGAGCTATTATTTAACAGGTCAGTATAGTCAATCTTCTCTGAAGAAATTAGAGTTTCTTGAGCGCCTTTCCAAAATGCTAAAATATCTGCTCCGACACGGTCCCATTGATAGAAGGATAGAGCGAACTCCCTTCCTCGCTCCCCCATTTTTTTCATTTCCGTTCGATCTGACAGCAGGAGAGAAAGCTTTTCAGTAAACTGAGAGGGGTCCTCAGGATGTTGGACAATGTAGCCATTCTCCCCTTGAATCATGACCTCTGGATTTCCTCCACGTGCAGTCGTCACGATCGGAAGTCCAGCTGCCATTGCTTCATAATGTACACGTGCAAGCGGTTCTTGCCAAATTGACGTGCAAACAAAAATATCGGCCGCTGCAAACCAATTCTGGATTTCTTGCGGTGCAACAAAGCCTGTAGTAACAACGGGTATCGGAAGCTTTTTAGCTAACGCACGAACATAAGCAACATAATCAGTGACATTATTTTGGCTAAACCAATTACTTCCGACAATAACCAATGCTAAGTCTTTGTGTTTTTTTGCGAGCTCCGGAATGGCGCGTAAGAGTCGGTCTACTCCTTTATTACTTGATAATCTACCTGCAAATAATATGATGGTTTTATTTTCAAGACCATGTTTCCGTCTGATAGATTGGCGAATTTTTTCCATTTTGGGATGTTCTCCTGGTAAAAACCGATCGCAGTCAACACCAGAATATATCGTTCTTACCTTGGACTTTGCCTGTGGATATAAGGCTTGAATTTGTTCGCCGATATAATCACTGACAGTGGAGATGAGTGCTACCTCTTTAATGACGGCAGTGCCTTCTTCGGAACTGATCTTTGCTGGAGTAAACATATCATTATGCATACTGAGGGTAATTTTCGAATTTGGAGCGACTTGTCGAACTGGTATAACGAGGCGAGGACGATTAAAAATGTGAATGAGATCAAATTCATTGGATTGTAAAAATTCAATGACGCCTTCCATATATAGCTCGAAAATCTTACCATCCACTCGAACATAATTGACATCGTCGACTGTTTCCTTATTAGGAAGTGAAGGATCCGTAACTCCTAGAACGGTGATTTCATGCTCTTGTTTTAAATAGGGGAGACAGCCTGAAAGATAAGTTTGTATCGCACCTCCTCGAATCGGAGGAACAGGGAGCTTTTCAGTACAAATCATTAAGATTCTCATTAGATTATCTTCCCTTCCATTCATCTTGTAGTTTTTGTAGGACAGGCCATTTGGTCTTATCCGTTTCAACGATCGTTTGTATGAGTGTAGCTGTTTGTTCATCAAGAAAGTTTTCTGGTTCAAATACGACCTCTTTGATGTTTTTATAAAACTCATTTGGTAAGGATAAATCAATCATGAGAAGCTCATAAACTTCAGGGCTTATTGGATTTGCTTCATGGTAAGATTGAATCATTTCCTTAACCCATGTAATGTCCCAATATTTTAAATCTGCCATCGTGCCAGAAATAAGCTTCCTTAAATCTCGTATCGGGATATCATACGCAACTCCATCTAAATCTATAATCCACATACCGTCCTTACCCATTTGGCCATTTGACCAGCCGTAATCTTGATGAACTAATCCCCAATAATCATTTCCATGCTTAACTAGGTTCGAATATTGAGATGCTTCTAATCTGCGATAGCTTTCGATTGCTTGGGTCTCAAATTGATCAACCACTGCTAGTAAAGCTGGACTTGCAGGCATATCTTTATATGCAGTGCCAATTTGGCGAAACCAATCCATTTTTTCTACCATTTTTTGATAACTTTTTGGCCACTTGTATAGTCTTGAAGCTATTTCAGCTTGGGCTGGGGGAATATAACCCTTACTTAACCGATGGAATTCTCCGAGGGCATAGCAAAGTTGTTTGGCTCCCTCCAAGTCTTTGGTGACAGGCTGCAATGGTTCAATCCATTCTGCAATAAACCATAGTTTTCCGCCTGCTTCAATGTAATTCTCACCCGACTTGATTTTGTAAATGGGTGGTACACGTGCTTCTTGTACAAGTGATAAATATTCTTGAGCGCCTAAGCTAAATAAGCTCCGCGTAGGTCTTCGGTGGAGAAGTTTAAGACTTTTAGGTCCATTATTCGTGTCTATTTTCCAAATGGCTCCACCTTTGTCAGGCTTAGTGGTCACAACTTCGATGCTTTTAACGGATAAATCATAATGTTTTAGAACTTCTTGAGCGTAAGAAAGAATATATTCAGGGACAAAAAATTCATGGGTACTCTTATTAATCTCCCATGGGACAATCATTGAATTAACCATAAGAATCCTCCTAAATAACCGGACTGTAAAACTTTTTATAAGAAATTCAAGATCAATATTTGTTAATAGATTATGTTTGAAAAAAACACTTGTATAGGACAGGTCCACCAAGAAAAAGATTTTCGTTAACTTGAAAAAAATGGTTGTACTAAACGAATCTCTCAAACTCTTCCTTAGAAAAAACATATGATTAAATAACGAGCCATTAGGAAGGGATGTTATATGAAAATACGAAAGGCGATTATACCAGCCGCAGGTTTAGGTACGAGATTTCTACCGGCAACTAAAGCATTGCCAAAGGAAATGCTTCCTATTGTAGATAAACCTACGATTCAATATATTGTCGAGGAGGCAGCCGCATCGGGCGTCGAAGATATTATCATCATAAGCGGTCGTAGCAAACGCTCAATTGAAGATCATTTCGATCAGTCCTATGAGCTAGAAGAAGCACTATCTAAAAAGAATAAGCTAGAAATGCTGGATGAAGTAAAACAAATATCCCGATTGGCCAACATTCACTATATAAGACAAAAGGAGCCTAAGGGGTTAGGGCACGCCATTTATTGTGCACGGAGCTTTATAGGAAATGAACCGTTTGCTGTATTATTAGGTGATGACATCGTTAAGTCGGAAACTCCATGCTTAGAACAATTAATTAAAGTATTTCAGCGTTACCATTCGTCGATTGTAGGGGTACAGCAAGTCGATGCGAAAGAGGTATCGAAATACGGAATTATCAAATTGAAAGGGGTCGAAGTTGACGAACATGTATTAAATATTGATGGATTAGTAGAAAAGCCAAGACAATCGGAAGCACCATCACGTTATGCGATCATGGGCAGATATATTTTACGACCAGAGATTTTTGATGTTTTAAAAGAATTAACTCCAGGTAGAGATGGAGAAATACAGTTAACGGAGGCTTTGAATCTCCTCAATCACAAACAAGCAGTCTATGCCTATGAATTTCAAGGGAAAAGGTATGATATCGGGTCAAAGGAAGGCTTTATCCGCGCCACACTAGACTTTGCTTTAGAACGCGATGAATTACGTGACGAAGTGATTCAATATATGGAGGAAATACTAAAGGAAATAGAGAGAAACGCGGGAAATGATAGGTGATTACCGTTACTTAATTTTCAAAAGACCATATACTGAATCAAAAAAAGGTGAATCTATGAATATCACGGTTATTGGTGCAGGTTATGTAGGTGTTACGACAAGTATTGCTTTTGCTGAACAAGGTTATCACGTTTTCGTCGTAGATTCGGACAAGGAGAAACTAGAAAAATTAAACCATGCTATTCTTCCGTTTTATGAAGAGGGGATGGAAGAAATATTAAAAAGCCTTTTAGAACAACAACAGTTAATATTTACAAACAATATTCAAGATGCGGTTCGGCAAAGTGAATTTATCTATATTGCTGTTGGTACTCCTCCTTTACCAAGTGGAGCAGCGAATTTAGAACAGATCGAGCAAGTATCAAAAGCAGTAGGCTCTGCACTTCAAGAATATCGGACAATCGTTATTAAAAGCACAGTTCCAATTGGGACTGGAGAAAAAGTAGAATTTATCATCAAAGAACAGCTCAATCTTCGCAAAAAGGACATAAAATTTGATGTTGTAGCCAATCCGGAGTTTCTTCGTGAAGGAAGTGCTCTTCATGATGCACTCTATCCTGACCGTATTGTTGTAGGATGCGAAAATGTGAGAGCTAGACAAATGATGGAGAAACTCTACCAACATAGCAAAGCCCCTATCCTTTTTACAAATAGAAAAGAAGCAGAACTGATTAAGTACGCATCTAATGCCTTTCTGGCTACAAAAATATCATTTATTAATGAATTAGCAAGAGTAAGCGAAGAGCTAGGAGTTAATATATCTATTGTTTCAAAAGGTATGGGCATGGATAAACGGATTGGAGCGGATTTCCTCCGAGCGGGGATAGGATATGGTGGTTCTTGCTTTCCAAAGGACACAAGGGCTTTATTAGCTATGTCCTCAGAAGTGGGAATGCCTTTAAAAATATTAGATGCAGCGGTGGGGATTAACGAAACACAAGTGACCTGGTTTATGAAAAAAATATCCAATCTATTTGGTTCACTTGAAGATAAGCATATCGGGGTATTAGGTTTAACTTTTAAGCCGAACACAGATGATATTAGAGAGGCTACATCGTTAAAACTTATCAAAGAGCTTCTTCTCCATAAAGCAATTGTTTCTGCTTACGACCCTAAAAGTACAGCGCTAGTAAAGACAATATACCCGGAGATTTGGATAACTACTGATCCGTTGGATGCAATAAATAATGTGGATGCAGCAATTCTAGTAACGGAATGGGACGAAATTGTTCACATGGATTGGAAGGAAGCGAGGAGACGGGTTCGGCAACCATACCTTTTTGATGGGCGAAATGTTTTAGAGCCTAAAAAAATGGCTGAATATGGATTCTACTATGAAGGAGTAGGAGTTGGGAATTTGCGAAAGGAGAATCTGCATGGTTGAACAGAACGTACCTAAGCTCGTGTTAGTAACAGGCTGTGCTGGCTTTATCGGTTTCCACTTAAGTAAAAGGCTTTTAGATGAAGGGTCGTTGGTGGTTGGGATTGACCAAATGAATGATTATTATGATCCTCAATTAAAATGGGATCGATTAAGCCTGTTAAAACAGGACACGAATTTTTCATTTATGAAAGGTTCGATCGAAAATATGGAGCTATTGGAACATCTTTTTCAGCAATATCCTTTTGAGGTTGTTGTACATTTGGCTGCACAGGCGGGAGTACGTTATAGCTTAACTAATCCGGATAAGTATATTCAGTCTAATATAGTTGGATTTGCAAACATACTAGAGTGTTGTCGAAATCATCATATTCCCCATTTGTTATACGCCTCTTCAAGTTCAGTCTATGGCAATCATTCAGATACCCCATTTTCCGAGAGTGCGAGAGTGGACGAACCTATTAGTCTATATGCTGCGACGAAAAGAGCCAATGAATTAATGGCCTACACCTACAGTCATTTATACCAATTACCAGCGACTGGAATGAGGTTTTTTACAGTCTATGGACCTTGGGGGAGACCCGATATGGCCGTATTCTCTTTTACGCAGGCGATCTTAAATTCAGAACCGATCAAAATTTATAACTATGGAAAAATGAAAAGAGATTTTACTTATATCGACGATTGTGTAGAATCGATTGTTAGGTTAATCATGAATGGACCGAGTCGGGAAGGTTTAATCCCATATAAAATTTATAATATTGGCAACCAACATCCCGTATCTTTATCAGATTTTATCGAGGTCTTAGAGAAAAGTGTAGGAAAGAAAGCTCAAAAAGAATATGTCCCATTGCAACAGGGGGATGTTCTTGAAACCTATGCTGATCTTCAAGAGTTGATCAAAGATACAGGGTATAAGCCGCTGGTCAAGATTGATGAGGGAATGAAAAAATTTATAGATTGGTATAGAGATTACTATAAATAGTTAATTCGTAAAGGAGCTTTTCGCCATTTGTGGAAGGTTCTTTTTTAAGGTTTATTCTAGAAAAGTTACTCTTCGCAGGGATAAGCTGGAATTATTTCAAAGGCTCTTTCGCTTTTCTTATTTTGTCCTAGTTCCATTTCCTAAGTACATTTTAATACTCTTTACATATTATGGTGGGGAAAATAAGTGTTTTGAGGAGGTAGGGGTATGCATTTTTATAGAAAACCGAATTATTTCTTCCATCCGAATTTTCGTGTAAGTCCATATTATCCAGTTCCTTCTTTTTATCCAGTTGAACCAGACTATTATGAAGACTTATCGTCCCGTCAAGTTAATTTAGGAACTCGTTGGGACGTGGAAGAAGGTGGCTGGCGAGGAGTTTGGACTAGAAGAGGAAATAGCAATACCTTTGATGGTAGATGGACGAGGCAAGGCTCAAACCCAATAACTGCTGTACTAACTGTTCAAGTCTTAGGTGATTTTGTGAGTATCTCGCGAAGAAACAGCAGTGACGGAAACAACTGTCAATATGTTGGTAGGGTAGTTGGAAATCGAGTAACTGGACAGAGTGTTTGTACTCGCGGTGGAGGAGCTTGGAGTGCGACGATTCAAAGAGGACCACAAGTACCTGATCTAGGAAGAACATGGGAAGTGCAAGAAGGTGCTTGGCGAGGTGTATGGACCCGTAGAGGGAACAGTAATACCTTTGATGCTCGATGGACGCGTCAAGGTGCAAATCCGATCACAGCAGTAATGACAATGGAACAGACCGGAAATAATGTCCGTATTTTACGCAGAAACAGTAGTGACGGAAATAACTGTGAATATAATGGTCGAATTGATGGAAGAAATGCAAGTGGTAGCTTCACATGTACTCAAGGTGGAGGACAATGGAGCGCAACGATTCGTAACTAAAGAGTTGATGAAAATGTTCGTGCATGCCTCGATTGCGTAGCCAAACAAAGCTAAGCATCGGGGTTATTTTTGTGAATATTTGGTACATTCGATGCGGATTTAGTATAATGAATGGTAAATAAAAAAATTGGGTGGGGAAGTCCATGAAAACGTTCATATCGAAGGAAGAACTAACTGCTTTACTTAACAACGATAATGTGAGGATTGTTGATTGCCGATTCCAATTAGGAAATCCACAATTTGGTGAATCCCAATACATAGAAAGTCATATACCTGGAGCAGTGTATTTTGATTTGGAAAAGGATTTATCTGCTGTTGTTACAAAGCATGGTGGAAGACATCCTTTACCAAAGGTCGAGAATTTTCAAAAGAAACTCGAGCAAGTTGGGATTTCCAATCAAACATTAGTCGTTGCCTATGATGGTGGAGAAGGCTCTTACGCAGCCAGACTTTGGTGGCTCCTAAAATATGTAGGGCATGAAGAAGTCTATATTTTAGATGGTGGCTTTAAAGAATGGCAGGAATCTGCGTTGCCAGTTAGTGATGAAGTGCCTACAAATACCCTATCAACGTATCGAGTTGAACTTCAAGATGACATGCTGGCAACAATTGAGGATGTCAAACAGGCAGTAAAGGAACGTTCCGTAACCTTAATTGATTCTCGTGCAAGTAATCGGTACTTAGGGGTGGAGGAGCCAATTGATAAAAAAGCAGGTCATATTCCTACTGCCATCAACAAAGATTGGGTAGAGGGATTTCAAAACGGTCATTTCAAAACGCCTTCAGAACAAGAAGAACGTTTTCAGGAGCTTTCAAAAGATGAGCCAATCATTGTTTATTGTGGGTCAGGTGTTACGGCAACACCAAATTATATTGCGTTAAAGGAAGCGGGGTATACAAATATTAAGCTGTATGCAGGAAGCTTTAGTGATTGGATTTCCTATGATGAGAATGAGATTGAAATTGGTAAATAATGATTTACAAAAACTTAATGTACCAATAGCTTGAAAGTTAGTGGAAACCCTAGTAAAATGTTGTAATAATTAACATGTGGATAATGGAGAAATACACCTTCTTTCCAACAAATGTTGGAGGGAGGTTTTTTCATGATTCGGAAATTATGGATTTCGTAATAGTGGATCACTTTTTATTGGTGCATCTACGTTTAGCTCCAGCGCCTAGCCCCTCGAGGTCGCTTCAGACCAGATGATGAAGTTGAAGAACAAACTTCATCATCTGGCCTTCCAGCGCTTGTCGGGGCTATTCAAGGCGCTTGCGCTTTTGTTATATGTCTACAGCTAGAAGAAAAGGGGATATGTTAATGTCGAATGATCAAAGAAAAAAATTATTCATGTTAATGATTAACATGTTTATTGCGATAGGTAGTTTTGGGATCGTCATTCCGATTTTACCTATGTATTTGGAGTCAATTGGGCAGGGAGGAACAGCAGCAGGTTTAATGATTGCCATTTTTGCCGGAGCTCAGCTTGTATTCTCACCAATTGCTGGTAGATGGGCCGATCAATATGGCCGAAAGAAAATGATTATTTATGGTCTAGTCGGACTTACTTTATCTATGTTTATTTTCTATGGTTTTGATTCCATCTGGTGGTTATATTTTTCTCGTGTTATTGGAGGAATTGGTGCAGCGTTACTAGTACCAGCAATCTTTGCTTATGTAGCTGATATTACTACGATTGCTCAGCGTGCAAAGGGGAATAGCTTGATTTCTGCGGCGATGTCACTAGGAATTGTAATAGGACCTGGAATTGGGGGATTCCTAGCAGACTTTGGTCTGAAAATGCCGTTTCTAATTTCGGCGCTCGTCTCTCTAGTGGCCGTTATTTTCTCCGTCATTGTATTAAAAGAAAGCCAGGTAGCGGTACCTGAAAATAGTCATGTACAAACAGAAGAAGAGTCTATGGTTCATCAAATCATTCGTTCTGTAAAAATGCCTTACTTTATTCCATTAATCATTACATTAGTGATGAGTTTTGGTTTAATGGCATACGAGTCTGTACTTGGTCTATTTGTGGATGATCTATATGGTGCAACACCACAAGAAATTGCGATCATGGTAACTTCAACAGGGATTATTAGTGTTATTGTTCAGCTCTTTATTGTGGATCGAATTGTTAACCGCTTTGGGGAAGGAGCAGTTTTAATCCTATTTATTGGGGTTGCAGCAGGTGGATTCCTTCTATCAATTTTTGCACCAAGCTATTCTGTTTTCTTCATTATCACTTTACTTATTTTCTTGGCAACATCTATTCTCCGTCCAGTTTTAAATACTTTAATTTCAAAAATGGCCGGTAATGAACAAGGTTTTGCTATGGGAATGAATAATGCATATATGAGTATTGGGAATGTATTAGGACCAACACTTGCAGGTGTTTTATATGATGTGAAAATTGCTTATCCGTTTATGTTAGGATTCTTACTTTTAGTATTGACCTTCATTACAGCCATCATTTGGCAACGTCGTTTACAGCGGAAAACGAAGGTTGTAGACCTTCAGAACGGGTAATTCATGTTATAATAGGGATTATGTTAATTACAGGAGGGACGCACGTGGAATCCAATAGAAAATCGCTTATGCTCGTTGATGGAATGGCACTTCTTTTCCGTGCATTTTTTGCAACAGCTGTTACCGGACAATTTATGATCAATTCAAAAGGTGTCCCGACAAATGGTGTTCAAGGATTTTTAAAGCATATGCTAACGGCATTCTCTTCCTTTAATCCTAGCCATGCAGTGGTATGCTGGGATATGGGCAGCAAAACTTTTCGTACTGAAATGTTTCAAGACTATAAAGGGAATCGTGGCGAAGCACCTGTAGAACTGATTCCTCAGTTTGATCTTGTAAAAGAAGTTGTAGAAGCTTTTGATATTCCTAACATCGGGTTAGCAGGATATGAGGCAGATGACTGTATCGGTACAATTGCAAAAAATCTTAATGAAGATGTAGATATTTATATTTTAACGGGGGATAGAGATATCCTTCAGTTACTCGATGAACGAATTAAGGTAGTTCTTTTACAAAAAGGGTTTGGCAATTATTTAGTTCATACTAAGGATACTTTTTTTGAAGAAAAGGGAATCAAGCCACATCAAATGATTGACGTTAAGGCTCTTATGGGAGACCCAAGTGATAACTATCCAGGTGTAAGAGGAATTGGTGAAAAAACAGCATTAAAGCTGATTCAACAGTTCGAGCATGTGGATGGAGTTATTGCCAATTTGGATCAACTAACAAAAGCGCAAAAAACGAAAATCGAAGAAGATTTGGAAATGCTTCATTTAAGTCGAAAGCTGGCTGAAATTCATTGTGAAGTACCGATTGAGTATTCGTTTGAAGAAGCGATTCTAAACATTAATCGTGATAAAGTGCTCGATAAATTTGCTGAGGTTGAATTTAAGGGACTTACGCGCTTCTTGCAAATGAATGAAGAAAATGTAGGGTAAAGATCAAGAAGATACTCGTTATTAGGCGAGTATCTTCTTTTTTTTAGTTTTGCGTAGCTTACGTGCTCTCAATTTAGTTATTTAGTACTTTCCTTAAAGTATCGATATTTTTCTTCATAATCGTAAAATAATCTTGATTATTTTTGATATCTTCATCAGTAACAGATTCTAAATTATGCAATGTTTGTGGTTCTGCACCGATTTCTTTTTGAATGATCTCTGCCACCTTTGAAGTTACGTTTTGGTCAAAAATCACATATTTAAGATTATGTTCTTTTGATTCCTCGACAATGGCCTTTAGCTGACTTTGAGAAGGCTCCTGTGTTGGAGATAGTCCGGAGATTGATAACTGTTCGATACCGTATCGCTCTGCCCAATAGCCGTATGCAGCATGTGAAACTAAGATTTCTTTAGTTGAGGCTTGATTGACTGTGTCCGCAAATTCTTGATCCAATCCTTCTAAATTCTTCTGCAAATCTTCAAAGTTAGATTCAAATAACTCTTTATTCTCAGGTGATAATTCCACTAGTGCATTTTTAATATTTTCTGCAAGTTGAATAGCTCTGATTGGGTCGAGCCAAACATGAGGATCATATTCCCCGTGGTTGTGTCCATCTCCACCCTCAGTGTGTTCGTGATCATGATCTTCTTCACCTTCAGTATGTTCATGATCATGAGCTTCTTCACCTTCAGTATGTTCATGATCATGAGCTTCTTCACCTTCAGTATGTTCATGATCATGGGTTTCTTCACCTTCCACATGTTCGTGATCATGAGCTTCTTCGTCTTCCACATGCCCGTGATCGTGAGCTTCTTCACCCTCTGCATGCTCGTGTTCATGGTCATGTGAGCTTTTTAGCAATTCGATACCATCCGCTGCTTTAATGATTTCTACATTCTCATCCTTTAAAGCTTCGACAGCTTTATCTGCAAAGCCCTCCACACCAGCACCGGTGTAAATAAACAGATCTGCACCTGCGATATCGACCATCGTTTTTGTTGTTGGTTCAAAAGTGTGGGCGTCTACATTTGGGGGATAGACACTTTTGACATTTACCTTATCACCACCTATTAACCTTGCGAAATTTTCAAGTGGAAAAATGGTAGTATAAACAGTTAATTGAACATTCGTGTTTATTTCTGTTTCTTTTTCCCCTGAAGCATTACTAGAACAGCCACCTAGAAATGCAGCAACAGCAAGCATTAGTACAAAATAAATAGATTTTAATTTCATCAAAAAAACATCTCCTTATGAAAATATAAATTGCAAAATTACGATTACTAAACCTTTAAATGTATATAAATAGTAATCATTACGATTTATACTTTATAACAAAGAATGGGACTTGTAAACAAAAATTTTCGTAATCATTACGATTTACAACCCAAGAAGTGAAATAATAGGTGATGGTGTAAAGTAATATTTTTGCTAAAAATAAGCGTCAATATGATGTTAGTTGAATTAATCGTCATAAACATTCGTTTTCCTAATAGACTTAACTATAAATAATAATCATTACGATTTATTTTGATTTTCAACTATGGAAAAGAATGATAGAAAAGGAGATAGGTTTGATGAAAAAAATACCCGTGTATATGATAAGCGGTTTTTTGGGAAGTGGAAAAACGACTGTCCTCTTAAATATGTTAAAAGAATTCAAAATGAATAATCTGCAGCCAGGGATTATTTTGAATGAATTAGGAGAAATCAATGTGGAAAGCCACTTGTTTGAAAACCAGCAAGTGCGCGAGCTATTAAATGGATGCATTTGTTGTACGATTCAGGATGATTTAAAGGCCACGTTAAATGAATTTATTGCAGAAATGAGTAAGAATAATATTGATGTTTTATTAATTGAAGGGACTGGCGTTGCTAACCCATTAGAAATAAAAGAAACTCTTTTAGGAACAGAGTACACCGATTATTTTGAATTGCATTCCATGATTAGCCTTGTAGATGCTAGCCAATTTCTTGAATACCAGAGTGTTTTTTCGAGTTCAGCAGAAGTACGTAAACTGTTGAAAGAGCAAATCTCAAGTGCCACCATTGTTTTGCTAAATAAAATAGACCTTGTTAAAGAGCAAACCTTAACCAAAGTTGAGGGGAAGATAAGGGAACAGCTCGAATCGGGTGTACCAATTCATAAAACAAAATTTGGAGTTATCCCAGTAAAGGAACTATTTTTAAAACGATACAGTTCAAGTCATAATCATGACGATAGAAGTGAGGAACATCATCACCAGAATCATCATCACCATTCTACTATCAACGCTCTACGGATCGATAATTTACCTGTAATAAAAAAGAGAGAGCTTGAATCCTGGTTAAAAAGGTTGCCGAAAACGGTTTTGAGAGGAAAGGGAATTATTCAGTTAGAAGAGGGTGGAGGCTTCTATAATTTTCAATTCTCCTCTGGTACGTTGTTGTTCGAGAAAATAAGGGACTCCTCAACCATCCAGCCGACGATGATATTAATTGGGGAGAAGTTAAATAAGGATGAAATTCTAGAAAAGTATCATCGTACATTTAAAACTAAAAGTCATTAACATGTTGAAGTGGGCAGCGGCAAAGTTTTCGGTCTGCCTTTCTTTTTTATGTTTGTACACTTAAATTGAAATTTATCGCATATATATTGAAAATGAGTTGAAGTACAAGACAAAGGAATGATTTTTCAATGCGCCAACTACATTCATACCTAATCGATTTTACAAGTTTAATAGCCATTAGCATTGTCCTTTATTTCATTTTGTTTAGTCAATTAGCTGGTGAAAAACTGTCCTTTCATATTTCCGATTCTTTTCTGCAATTAAATACGATTTTCTTGAGTATTCTTATTGAAGCCATTCCGTTTGTATTAATTGGCGTACTTATCGCTGGGTTCATTCAAATATTCGTGACAGAGGATCATATTCGCCGGTTGATTCCCAAAAATCGATTTTTAGCAGTTGTGATGAGTTGTGTAGTCGGTGCTTTGTTTCCTGCTTGTGAATGTGGAATTGTCCCGATTGTAAGAAGATTAGTGGAAAAAGGAGTGCCACTACATGCTGGAGTGGGCTTTCTTCTAACAGGGCCGCTCATTAATCCGATTGTCATATTCTCTACTTATATGGCGTTCGGAAACGATAGTAAAATGGCTGCCTTAAGGATGGGGGTTGGTTTTGCAGCAGCTATAGTGATTGCTTTAATCATCAGTTTTATTTTTAAATCAAAACAATT
The DNA here is from genome assembly GCF_005280205.1 of Bacillus yapensis. Classification (GTDB taxonomy): domain Bacteria; phylum Bacillota; class Bacilli; order Bacillales; family Cytobacillaceae; genus Robertmurraya; species Robertmurraya yapensis. The sequence continues at coordinate 150,309 of NZ_SUND01000010.1, forward strand.
GAAACATACGATATCAGACTTTACGTCGTCAGCTCCTAAAAGGACAAGGAATGAGTCACTTACGGTCAAGATGGAAGGTATGTTGAAACATTCAATCGATGAATTTTTTGATATGGGCAAATACTTGATTATCGGCGCATTTATAGCGGCTGCAGTTCAAACATATATATCCGCCAATTCTCTTTTTGTCTTTGGTGATGGAGTTGTAGGTTCCTCGGTTGTTATGATGGGACTAGCCTATATCTTGTCCTTATGTTCGGAAGCGGATGCTTTTATCGGCGCATCATTTAGCAATTTAGTTCCGTCTACTTCAATTTTAGCATTCTTAGTATTTGGTCCAATGATTGATCTGAAAAATACAATCATGTTGTTGAGTATGTTTAAAGCAAGGTTTGTGTTGATTTTGCTGGTACTCATTACAGTTATTGTATTTATTAGTACTACTCTAGTGAGTATCTTTTAGGAGGATGAAAAGAATGGTACGCACCCGGTTTCAACATTTTTTTAAAGCTATTCTATTGTTGGCTTTTGATTTGTTCTTTATTAAGCTACATACAACGGGGGATATATCCAAATATATTAATCCTAAATATGAAAATATGAGCTTCCTTGCTATTTGGATATTTACATTATTATTTTTAATTCAACTGTTTCGGATCTGGGAAAACAATCGTGATGAACATGCCTATTGTCCTCCTGGTTGTAATCATGACCATGGTGATTCGGCATCTGTTCCTAGAAAATTAGTTAACTACTCGATCATTCTTTTTCCGTTGGTAACAGGTTTTGCGCTTTCACCTACCGTATTAGATGCTTCAATTGCAGCTAATAAAGGGACAGTTCTCCCACAGTCTAATAGTAACTCATATGATGAAGATTTATTGGAGTATGAATTTGGCGATGAAGAGGAAATCGTTAATGATAATTTTCTTTCAAACCAGGAATATGATGATAAAATGAAAAACTTAGAACAGACAGAGTTTATTGAGATGAAGGAGGATATATTCGCCTCTTACTATGAATTTATAAGTGACACTCCAGAGAAATTTCAGGGGAAGAAAATAAAGGTTCAAGGGTTTGTTTATAAGGAAGAGGGGATGAAGGGAAATCAGCTTGTACTTTCTAGGTTTCTGATTACACATTGTATTGCAGATGCAAGCATCATCGGTTTGATGGCAGAATTCGAGCAAGCAACTGAATATCCAGAAGACACATGGCTTGAACTAGAAGGTACGCTTGATGTCATGAACTACAATGGAGTTAAGATTCCTGTAATCAAAGCTGTAAAATGGACTGTTATCGAAGAACCTGCGAGTCCCTATATCTATCCAGTTTTAACTAAAATACTGTAGATTAGGTGGGTCTAGATGTTGTTCTATTTTTATAGCTTAAAGAACAGGAGAGGCGAAGAAGTGTTTTTATCCAGAGATATAATAGTTGTCAATCAAATAGGGTTTGGATGACAGAAATAGCTGAAAGGGTGTAATAGTTGTCAATGAAATAAGGTTTGGATGACAGAAACAGATGAAAGGGCGTAATAGTTGTCAATCAAATAACAGAATCAATAGATATTAACAAAATAATGTCTACATAAAGGTTCATGAGAGCACAATTTCAGAAATCCCCGAAATAATGTCCACATGAACCGGTCGAGAATTGTTGTTTTGGTATAACAGCGTAATACTAATCAGATTTTTGTATTCGACTTCTTAGCTCGCGCCTCTAATTCACTTTTGGGGTTTTCTGTTAACTCGGCATCCTGACCATATCCTTGAGGATTGACTCCAGGTGCTTTCTTTCCTCGATTACGCTGGTTATGTTTAGCCATTCAAACACCTCCCTTGTCATGATTAAAGTATTTACATACGGAACGAATGTCATGCAATACCTTTGTATAGATTCTCCCCTCGTAAATCAAACTATAGCTTAGAGCCTAAAAACAAAGAGGTGTAGCTATGAATAAAGGGGTATATATTGCTCTACTGAGTATAGGACTTGCACAGGGATTGAAAATTCCAATTCACTACATGAAGGAACAGGAATGGCGGCCAGAGTTATTTTTTCAAACAGGCGGCATGCCGAGCTCCCATTCAGCTGGAGTATCATCTTTAACAACCTATATTGCTTTACAGCGAGGGGTCCCTACCATTGATTTCGCTCTTTCACTCATTTATGGCTTAATTGTGATGTATGATGCACAAGGAATTAGGCGCCAAACAGGAGAGCTCACATTAAAGGTAAATGATTTAGGTGACTTAGTCGACAAAATTCATCATGACGAAAAAGTAAAGTTTGAGCAGAAATCCCCGAAAAAGCTCAAAGAAATGCTTGGCCATCAGCCTGAAGAAGTTTTAGGTGGAGCGGTGCTAGGAGTATTAACTGGCACTTTAGGGCATTTAATATCAAAAAAAGATAGAAAATGGTCGAAATTTAGGCTAAAATTTTAGAAGGAATAAGAAGTTCAGGTGGGAGAGGAACTTTGTTGTGGGATTAGAAGAATATTTACAATTACTAGAAGGTAAGGGCTTTCAGTTCGGAGAAGATGCAATTGGTTTTATTTACTTCGGTAAGCAATATACAGATGCATCGGATGAGCTTGCGCGTACAGCTTTGGAATTGACATTGAAGGCACAAAAAAGATTTGATGGAAGTTTTTATGTCTCTTTACTAGAAATGTTTAAATCCAATCAAATTACAACTAGAGCGGAAGCGCTAAAATTCATTAAAGAAAAAAATATTTTAGCTGTTTGAGATTTCAAATACATACTATTTAAGGCACACTCCATGTTGAGTGTGCCTTTCTTTCGTTATAGTCCAACTGAATTCTTTTTTTGACGAACGAAGATTTTTGTATCAGGAAGTTCTGCGAAAATCATTCCTGCTAGGATTAATAAGCAACCGAGAATAGCACTAACCGATAATCGGTCATGAGCCCAAATGAAACCAGCAATAGCTGCAAAAACGGGTTCTGTCGCAAAAATTAATGCGACTCTTGTAGGAGTCGTGAATTTTTGAAAATTTGTTTGGGCAAAGAAAGCCAGAGCTGTTGCAAAAACAGAAGTGATGATTAGTGCCACTAGAACATCTTGGCTAAACAGAATTTTCGGCTGAAAGGCAAGAGTCCAATCTTCAAAGATAAAGGAGTAGATCATTGAAAAAATGGCGACTGTTCCAATTTGGATGACGGTTAATAAGAGAGAAGGGAAATCGCTACTGTATTTACCGGTGTAAACAATTTGCATAGCAAATCCGATCGCACAAATAAATACCAATGCATCTCCTTTATTAAGAGCTGTAACATCTGTCATGGTTAGGAAGTAAAGTCCAATTGTAGCTACTAATACACCGATAACCGCTTTTTTCTTTGGCTGCTGTTTTAATAACAGAAAAGTTAATATCGGTACAAATACAACACTTAATCCTGTGATAAAACCAGCTTTTGAAGAACTTGTATATAACAATCCAGCGGTTTGCGTTGCATATCCTAGAAATAACCAGCCCCCTATTATAAGGCCAGAGAGTAATATTTTTCGGTTCAAATATTTCAGTTGCTGTCTTTCAAATAGGAGTAACCATCCACCTAAAAGCAAGGCTGCTAGCAAAAAGCGAACGCTAATAAAAGTGATGGGTGGAAGAAAGTCAATGGCATTTTGCACGATGACAAAAGTGGTGCCCCAGACAAATGCCACGAGCAATAAAGAGAAATCTGCAAATACTGTTTTTTTAGACAAAGCTCCTACCTCTTTTCTGTATTTTTCCGGATAGCCGTTCGTGCGAGATTGTCTGCTGTTTTATTTTCAGAGCTTGGTATCCACTTCATGAAAAATAAATCGAATTTATTCATTAATCGAAGTGCTTCTTCAAGAAAAGGAGCATATGCTTTATTTTTAACAAACTCTTTTTCCACTGCACGATTTACTAACTCTGAATCAGTTCGAAATGAGACAACTTTATACTCTTTTTCAAGACAAATCTTTAATGCTTCAATAAAAGCAATAAATTCCGCTTCGTGATTACTCATTACACCAAGGGGGATAGCGTAATTTTCAAGCTCCCCGTTTCCTTTTATAAAAATCCCAGCACCACTCGGCCCAGGATTGCCTGCACTTGCTCCATCTATGTATACTTCAATCAAGATGAAATCCTCCCAAAATAAACTAATCATAGTGTATCATGAAATATAAAAAGTCTGCCATTTGTGAAGATTCCTATATCAACAAAAAAGGACACCGTAAACGGTATCCTTAAGGCTTTGCTGGAAATCGTTTGGCGATATATCCAAACGGGGTATCTAAAATAGCAATAATAAATTTTAATAAATAGGTCGTAATAAAAATTTGGATCCATTCATTAAATGGATAGACACCTAAGAAAGCGATGCTTGTAAACACAATTGTATCTAACAATTGGCTTAACATCGTACTGCCGTTATTGCGAATCCAAAATTGCCCATCTGTAGGAAATTTGTTTCGCAAATAGGAAAAGATATAGACATCTGCAAATTGGCTTACAAGATATGCAGCTAAACTTCCGAGTGCAATTCTTGGCAAAATCCCGAATATCGCACTTAGATGTTCCTGTGCAAAATCGATTTCATGTGGTTTAAATAACAGAACCATTTGCATAATAATAGTCATTGTAAGTAATGTGAAGAAACCAAGCCATACTGCTTTTTTTGCGTCATCTTTCCCATACTTTTCGTTTAAAATATCAGTAACAAGAAAAGCAGAGCCGTACATGGCATTCCCGAGTGTGGCTGTTAAACCAAAGATTTCGATTGTTTTTATAACCTGAAGATTGGCTAAAACAGTAGAGAAACCAATCCAAACAAATAAACCAGTTTTTCCGAAGAGTCGGTAACAGACCAATAATAGAATAAAGTTGACGATTACAAAGACAAGGCCGAACCATTCATTAAACATATATAATCCTCCTGTAGTTTTGATAATGCGGGAGTTCACGAACCGCATAGGCTTATTAAATTGTCCTTGACCATTATAACGATATTTATGCGCAGTGAAAATAGGAAATGATCATTCTACAGAAGAAATGAGTTGGAAAAATGAAATATCAAATCGAAATGCAGTATAAAATAACTGGGAATCGAAAGGTTTTGTTTACATCAGATTGGCTCGATGCAGAAATGGCTCTTCTAACAGGAGAACAATTAGAAAAATCGGGGAAGGCGACAGACTTATCTTTTATCGATGAAATGAATAGTTCTTGGTCGCTGAAGGAGCTTCGGAAGCTGTCGGCAGAAATTGAAGAAGAGCCTCATGATATTAAAATTTATTTTGATGGAGGATTTAATAAAGATACTAGTGAAGCAGGATTGGGTGCCATTATTTATTATAAACAGGGGAAAAAGAACTTTCGCCTTAGAGCAAATGAGCTCATTGAACAAATGGATACGAATAATGAAGCTGAATATGCTGCTCTTTACTTTGCTCTAAACTTACTTCAAGACCTTGGAGTCCATCATTTGCCTGTTGAGATTAAAGGAGATTCTCAAGTGGTATTAAAACAATTAGAAGGTGAATGGCCATGTTTTGAAGATAATTTGAATCGCTGGCTTGACCGAATAGAAGGTAAAATGAAACAATTAGGAATTGAACCACTTTATGAGGCGTTACCACGAAAGGAAAATAAAGAGGCAGACCGATTGGCTACTCAAGCTCTCGAGGGAACAATCATTAACAGCACAATCGAGATCAATTAAAAGGGGGTTGATCATTTGAATCGCAAACAAGTATTGATGGAAGTAGAAGAAATGTTGAATAGCTATTGCAAGGGTTGTTTTTTACATAAATATCATAAAAAAGAAATCGGAAGAACGTATGCTCATAAATTTTGCATTTCACAATGTACGGTGGGGCAAAAGATTAAAATGATTGGTGATAAATTAACTTAAAAGCAACAACTTAAAAGGCTGGCGAAAAATTCGCCAGCCTTGAATGATCATATAAAATTATTATAGCTTTACAACGTTAGAAGCTTGTGGTCCACGGTTGCCTTCGACGATTTCGAAAGAAACTTCTTGACCTTCTTCTAATGATTTAAAACCGTCACCTTGGATAGCTGTGAAGTGTACGAATACATCGTCTCCGCCTTCAACTTCGATAAATCCAAAGCCTTTTTCATTGTTGAACCATTTTACTTTACCGTTTTGCATATTAAACTTTGCCTCCTAAGCCTTTCAAGACACTAAAGATGTGCCGAAGATAGATTACCATTAAACGGAATATAATAAGCTAAATGTTACCAATTGCGGAAATATATTCTGAATAATGATGCTTTTAATATACATGATCAAATAGGCATCCGTCAAGCAATGTAAGGGCTTTTATGACGAAACGACAAAAAATTCAAAATAGTCATTGTTTAAATTTGGAAAATATACTATTCTGAAGTTAGAGGGGTTATTTGAAAGTACAGAAAGTAGGTGGAAACATGAGAAAAGGATATGGAACGATCATTAATAAAAATTCACCTATGACCATTACGGAAATTGATGCGATTTTAGAATCGATGAAAGAGAATAAAGAGCCTATTCACCAATCAATAGATCTGCATCCATATAGCCACCTAATGACAAAAGAAATCGCGAAAGAAATTGATGCAGCGACGAAGCATATGAAAGAACTATTTAAGGATATTGGTAATGGAGGAAAGCTTTCATTAGAAATTATCCAAGAGAATATTGTTCCAACAATCCGACAGGCAGCTGAAATACCCCACTTATACCACTTATTCTATGAATTAAATGAAAAAGATGAATATACATATAGGCACACAATTTGTGTTGGAATTATTGCGACGATGATTGGAAAGTGGTTGAACCTGCCACCAAAGGATTTGAATGATTTAACGTTAGGGGCTACCCTGCATGATATCGGGAAAGCGAAAATATCAGTAGAAATACTACATAAACCTGGAAAGCTTACAAAAGAAGAATACGATGAAATGAAGCTTCATACTATTTATGGTTATGAATTATTGAAAAATATTGACTCGATTAATGAAAATGTAGCACTTATTGCTTTGCAACATCATGAGAGAGAAGATGGAAAGGGCTATCCAATGGGACTCACTGGTCACCAAATTGGATATTTATCCAAAATAGTAGCCGTTGCAGATGTTTTCCATGCTATGTCTTCTACAAGAGTGTATCATCAGGCTTCTCCTTTTTATGAGGTTATGAAACAAATGCAAAATGACGCATTTGGAAAGCTCGAACCCAATATTGTCTTAACCTTCATAAATAAGATCATGAATACTTTAGTAGGGAAAAGAGTAATGCTTACGGACCGAAGCGAGGGGATGATTCTCATGATTGACCCTTACGATCCGATTCGATGTTTAGTTCAAACGGATGAGCGATTAATTGACTTAAGATATAGTCAAAGCTTACAAATTGAAAAGGTACTAGAAGAAATATGAATGTCATGTAATTTAAGAAAAGTTAAAGCAAAGGCGCCTAAGCTGTGCCTTTGCTTTAACTTTTCTGTCAAAAATTTTTCTCCTTTTTTATTCATATTGAGGTACAATAAAAACGTGAGTCGACTTTAACAAGTACGTTGGAAACATAAAAAACGAACAGAATTATATGTGATGGATCTACGATTTCTCTGTGAATTTAAGTCTCAAGAGAAAGTTCGTTTTTTTAAAAGTGAGCAATTGATTAAAGTAAGTGAATTTGTAAAATTGGAAGTGAGCAATTCTATGAAACTCATTATTGCAGAAAAGCCGGACCAAGGTTTGACGCTAGCATCCGTTTATAAAATGAAACGTAAGCAAGGTTATATCGAAGTTCTACCAAATGAAGTATTCCCCAATGGAGCGTATGTCACCTGGGCAATCGGACATATCACTCAGCTAATTCCCCCCGAAAAATATGACACGAACTGGAAGAAATGGTCCCTTCAAACCTTACCCATGATTCCCACTCAATTCCAATATGAAGTTTCAAAGGATAAATGGAAGCAATATTCGATTATCCAACAGCTTCTTTCTGATCCACAAGTGACTGAAGTTATTCACGCAGGTGATGCGGGGCGAGAAGGTGAATTGATCGTTCGGAATATCCTTCGTTTAACAAAATGTGATAAACCGATGAAGCGCCTTTGGATTTCATCCTTGACGAAGAAGGCCATTCACGAAGGATTTCTAAGTTTATTAACTGAAAATGATACAAGAAACCTCTATTATGAAGCCTATACAAGGGCATGTGCTGATTGGGTTGTCGGAATGAATGCCTCAAGACTTTATAGTCTGTTACTTCAACAACAAGGGTTTTCGGATGTGTTTTCAGTTGGACGAGTTCAAACACCGACACTTGCCCTTATTGTTAAAAGAGAACTTGAAATCGATTCATTTGTTTCTGAGCCTTTTTGGGAGGTCAAAGCAAAATTCCAAATCGATAAGAAGAAGTATGAAGGTAAATGGGAAAAAGAAGGAGAAACAAGAATCGATTCTAAGGAAATGGCAGAAAAAATTTCTGCTTTCTGTGAGGGAAAAGAAGCTGTCGTTGCCGATGTGCAAGCTGAAAAAAAGGAATACTTGCCGCCATTTCTCTATAATTTATCTTCTTTGCAGGCAGACGCGAATCGTCGTTTTAAATTTTCACCAAAGAAAACACTGGATATTGTGCAGCAGCTATATCAAAAGGGAATCGTTTCCTATCCTCGTTCTTTATATACAAAAAAGGATATGGACATAATTGATAGAATAGGAGAAAAGTTGAATTATAACGGTTTATAGCATGTCCATATGTTGTGGACATAATGAAAGTGGACATAATGGGGTAATTAGTATTTCCGCGAAAACCATAACCGGAGACCCGTAACCATAACCGCAGACCCGTAAAAACCATAACCGCAAACCCGTAACCATAACCGGAGACCAATTACAGGTATTTAGATTATTTGGGACAATCTATATTTATATTTTATACAATAGCTATTCATTCATAATAAAATTTAAACTTTTTAGTAAGAAGAATAGCACGTCGGCTTTTTCAAAACCTCTATATCAAAAACTTCTAATTTTTAATATATCCTTTTTTATTGGTTCCTTCACTAAATTCCCTAAATAAATCTTCAGATTGACAGGCCGAAAAACTTTAAAAAATATAAAATATTAATTATGAGTTCAAATATTAAAGTTTAGTAGTTATTATGTTTTAAATGATTTACTCTTTGTATTTTTAGAACTTGAGTGGATAGACAATTTTCATTATTGTTATGAAGGGAGAAAAACATCAAGATGAGCAAAACACTAATACTAACAGAAAAGCCTTCTGTAGCTAAAAATATAGCAGATGCACTAAAAATAAAAAGTAGACAGGATGGTTATTTTGAGGGCAACGATTATATTATCACATGGGCTTTTGGTCACCTATTACAGTTATTTGATGCAAAAGATTATGATGAGAAAATGGCAAAATGGAGAACAGAAAACTTTCCATTTATTCCTGATAAATTTAGATATAAGGTGAAATCAAATCAAAAAAATCGTGATAAAGAAGATTTAGGCGCAAAAAAACAATTGAAGATCATATATAGTCTAATTAAAAGAAATGATGTTACTAATCTTATATCTGCGTGTGACTATGATAGAGAGGGCCAAATTATTGGAGATACGATCTTATATAAGATAAGACATGGTAAAAAGGTTTATCGTTTACTATTAAATGAGTGGACACCGAATGAAATACTAAAGGGTCTTAATAATATAATATCCAATGATGAGATGATTCCTTTAAGAAATGCAGGTATAGGTAGACAATGGGCGGATTGGACAATAGGAATTAACCTTACTTCTATGGCAACTTTAAAATATCAAGAGGGTAAAGGACAAGCACTTAATATTGGACGAGTTTTGCTACCAACTTTAAAGATTATTTATGACAGAGATAAAGAAATAGAAAATTTCGTTCCAGAAGATTATTTTAAACTAAAAGCATTATTTGCAACCCTATCAGGTAGTGAATATGAAGGGATTTATCATCTTAACAATGAGGATAAATTTAAAGATAAACAAATTCTAATGGATATTCATTCCCTTTTGTCTGGAAAAGAGGGAGCCGTATCTGAAAAAAACGTTGAGAAGAAAAATGAATATCCTCCCTATTTATTTAATTTATCCAATCTTCAAGGGTTTATTACGAACAAATATCAGGGCTGGACTTCGGACAAAGTTTTGCGGATTTCACAATCATTGTATGAGAAAAAACTAATTACCTATCCCCGGACCTCAAGCAATTTTTTGGATGAAAGTCTTGTTGAACGGGCAGAAAATGTTTTGAATGTTCTAAAAAAGGGACTGCCTTATGAAAGTGAACTGAGATTTACAAGAACAAAAAGGGTATTTAATAATGAGAAGGTTGAAAGCCACAGTGCCATTATTCCAACGTATTTAGTCCCTAAATCATTGACTAAAGATGAAATGATTGTATATAATGCTGTGAAAAATAGGTTCTTAATGCAATTTATGCCTATAGCGGAATATGAAGAGACTACTCTAACCACAATTGTAAATAATGTAGAGGGAGAATTTTTATCAAAAGGAAGGGTTCAATTAGTCGAAGGTTGGAAAAAGGTTGAGGAAATAGAAACAAAAGAATCCACTCTTCCATTTGTAGAAATTAATGAAAATGTCACTGTCAAAAATCATGAAGTAACAGCAAATAAAACTAAACCACCTAAATATCATACAGAAAAGACTCTATTACGAGTTATGGAAACTTGTGGTAAGAAGTATGATGATAGCGATGATAATGAAATCATGAATTCTATTTTAAATGGATTTAGTATTGGTACACCAGCAACAAGAGCAGAGACCATAAAAAAACTAAAAGATGTAGGATATATTACTACCCACAAAAAATATCTACAATGTACAGAATTGGGGAAACAACTCGTTGAAATGTTTCCGGTAAAAGAACTATTTGACTTAGGGTTTACCGGAAAACTTGAAAAAACCCTTCATGACATAGAAAAAGGTAAGCTTCGTAAAGAGGAATTTTTGAATTTTATTTTTGATTTTACGAATCAGGCAGTTGTAAAGATAAAAGAAGATCAAGGTCCTTCTTTAAAAAAGATTCCTAACAAGAATACTTATGAGAATCTTGGGAGTTGTCCAAATTGTAAACACCCTGTCATCGAAGGTGAGAAAGGTTTTGGCTGCAGTAACTGGAAGAATGGTTGTAAATTTGTCATTTGGAAAAATGATAAATATTTAGCATCTATGAAAAAGAAACCAACTAAAACAATGGTTAAAAGTCTCTTGAAAAATGGAGTCGTTTTGGTTAAAGGATTAACAAGTAAAAAAGGTAAAAAATTTGATGCAAATTTACGATATGAAAAAAACTCTGAAAACGACTATTATAGTTGGAAGATGGAGTTCGATAAATAGTATTGGTATAGATAGAGATGGGTTAGTAAAAAACCCATCTTTTTTATTAAACTTAATAAAAGTTATGTATACAAGTTATGTAGAATTTTATAGAATTAAGGTAATAAAAGAAATGGAGTAAGCGCACACATGATCGAAAAATTTATCAATGAATTAGAAAGACAAGGATTGTCTAAAAATACGATTAAGAGCTATGTATTTGACATTGTTCAGTTTTACGACTGGTTAAAAAGTAAGGAACTGGACCCCAAAATAACAGAAGAAGTGCTAACTGAATACACAATATTTTTATATTCCAAATATAGTGAAAATACTGTTTTGAGGAAAATTAAGAGTGTCACTCGGTATAACAAATATTTGTATCATATTGGAGAATCTCCATTAGTAATTGAGCCAAATGAAATAATCAAAATTAAAACAAACAACTGGACTATGAGAATGATGAGTATTAATGAATTTGATAGACTACGGCAAACAATATTAGAAGGTCAAAATAAGAGGGATATTCTTATATTTCACTTATTATACGGAACTTGTTGCAGGATTTCTGAACTTATTAATATTGAACTGGATGATATAGAAATTACTGATCCATCACAAGGTTATATACAATTTAAAATTTTAAAAAGTGGAAAATTCCCCACTCCTATAAGAAAAATTAGCATAACTGAACCTCTTATTAAAATGATAAAAGATTATTTAGAAGTCAGACCCATTTATCAAAGTAAGAAACTATTAATTGGACAAAAAGGTCCAATGACAAGGGATGCAATTAACAAAATGTTTCGGAAATACAGTTCGATAGCTAATATTAATTATACGGTTTCACCTCAAATGTTAAGACGTATGGGGATTTTTAACTTGTTAGTATTAGCACAAAATGAACCATTTGAAATATCTTATATATCTAAAATTGCTAGATATACAACTGAATCATATACAGAAAAAATTTACGAGTCTTTATGTTCTAATTTAAAAGGGAACTTAGAACTTCAATCCTTTGAAACCAGATATATCAATTTAGGGTGGGGGAACGATGGGGAGAAACCAAAGAAAGATTGTTAGTATAAAACCTAATGTGAAATTTGTTGTACGTGCAATAATGGCCCAATATGCAGAAACTTCAACAGGTGAGCCAATAGAAAAACAATATGCGTGTATAAAAATTAAAAATGAAGACACAAACGTTGAAGTAATTCATCCTCTTTCAACAGAATTTATATTAGATAATTGGAAAAACGCCCAGTACAATACTATGAAAGCACCGGCAAATACTATAGCGATGTTTTTAAATTTTTTAATAAGCGATAAGAGTAATAAAGTTAAAAGTCTTATAGAATTAAAATCAGACCATGTAATAAATTTTTTATCTGAGCTTTCTTATAAAAGGACACCTAAAAATACGGTCAAGAAACATGAGAAATATATAGAAAAGTTCTTTGATTTTCTAAATGAAAAAAAGATCATTGATCATACTTTGAAAATTAAAGATGTTCAATACTTTTACAGTAAACCGAAACCGAGACTCCATAAATTACCAGATGAATATATTCTAACCTTTTTAGAAATTGCCTATCAAACAGATAGTAAAATTGCGTTTGCACTTTATTTACAATTCTTTGGTGGACTCCGAACCGGAGAGATATGTAATCTTAGAATAAAAGATTTACAGCTTATAGGGGATAAAGGAGAATATGGTTTTATCGTGGATCTTTCTGAGGATCGAAACTTGAGAAAGGACATCACTAATACATCGGGGTCTAGCTATATTAAAAGTAAAAGAAGGCAAATTGTTTTTGGATTTAAGGATTGGTCAACTTTATTTTATGAAAAACACATGAATAATTTAACAGATGTTATGAAATTAAATGGAGAAACCCCACTATTTCCTAATCAAAAAGGATTAGCCATGACAGGTAACAATTACTATTACCATTTTAATAAAACAAAGAAAATATTTCTGAAGTACCTTAGAGATTCGGAGAATATGGCGGATAGAAATAATGCTTTAGCGCTTGAAGCTGAGAGATGGGCTAGTCATATAGGTAGGGGGATATTTTCTAACTTATTGGCTGAAGAAGCTGATAATTTATATGATGTGAGTTTTCCAAGAGGGGACAAAGGTTTTGACTCAGTAAAACCATATCTAGCTAGCACAAAACGAATTAAAGAAAAGCTAGAAAAAAAGATAGATGAAATATATAAGAAAAAAGAATAAAAGGGAGGTGTTAAGTTTGGAACTTAATGATCAAAATTTATATATTTCTGTTACCGAGGTCTCTAAACTGTTTTCGATAAATAGATCCACGGTACTAAAACTAATAAAAAAAGACGAGTTCCCAAACTGTTTTATTAATTCAAAGCAAGAGGGCTACCGAATACCAGTTACGGATATAGAGGCTTATAAAGAAAAAGTTACGAAAATAGAAGATGCTAAAAAAGACTTTTTATCAATTAGCGAAATGGCGGAAATCTCAGGGTGTACTAATGAGAAGATTAGAAGTGATTTGCGGAACGGAAAAATTAAAAAATTTAGTAGAGATGAAAATAATAATTATATTGTGCATAAGGATATTTTTGACGAGTATATAAAAGAACACATTGAAAAAAATGGTTTTTTAACTTTAAATGAAGCATGTGAACGATTATCCTTATCAAAATTAACGATTCACACATATGGCCCAAGAAAAGTATTTCCTAATGCTATTATTAGAAATCAAACCGAGGGATATCTTATTCCAATATCAGATATAGAGGATTACGAAAATAAAAATGTCATACCAGAGGGATATGTAACTGTAAAACAGATAGCTGAAAAGTACAAACTTCATCCGGAGACAATAAGGGGACTAATAAGGAATAACGTATTAAAAAACCATAAAAAATATGTAAAGGATACCTATATAGTTTTAGCTTCAGAAGCAGAAGATTATTTTAAAGATATGCTTGAAATTAAAGAAAAATATGCAAATATAGATGAAGTATCCCAAATAATAGGATGTAATAAAGATACAATAAGAAGTTATATAAAAAAAGGACTCATTAATGATTGCATACTAAGGTCAAACTCGGAGGGTTATCTCATCAATAGATTAGAAATAGACAAGATAAAAGAAATTTATTCACAGGAAAGACTTCCGTTACCAACAGGTTATATTTTCCCTGAAGATGTTATGCAATTGCTCGAAACAAGAAGCGTTCAAAGAGCAAGGGAAATTATAAAAAAGCATATGAAATCTGCCAAAAAGGTTACAAACGGTTTTAACAATATTGAATATTGGATTGTGCTAGAATCTGAAGTTATTCAGTACAAACAAAAACTTGAAAATGATAGGTTTATCCCTCAAAGTCCCGGTGAATTCACCACTATTGATGCAGTTAACAAGTATAAGTTTGAAGTTGATAAGATTTCCATCCCCTTAAAATTAGCCCAAACAGTCAAAATATACACGGAATATGCTTGTCAAAAGTTAGCTGAAAGTGAGGCAAGAGCAGAGACCCTTTCAAAAAAAACTGCTTATTATATAAAAACTTTAAAGGCTTTAATTAAACATTTACCAAAGAGTATAAAAGAAATGACAGATGAAGATATTGAGAGTTTCTTAAATAATGAGAGTCAACCTAAATATGTTAAACAATACTTTATAGGTTTTGTTCAGTATTGCTCTGAAAATATTGAGGATTGTAACTTTTTTAATCGATACGCAACGTTTAATGATCCAAATACTGATACTGATATATATTCCCTTGAAATTTTTAATAAATATTATAATCATGTTATAGATATAGAGCTGCACATAGAGAAAGCGATTAAATATAAAACATATGCACAGGCATGGGTATATGTCATTATGCACTTAATGAATGCGTGGAGAAGTGGGGATATTATTTACGGTTTACCAACCATTGATTTTGTTGATTTACCAATCAAAGATTTAACATTTTTTGAGAATAATAGATTAAGGAAAGAAGAGGCAAGATTGATTGTAAATCAGGTTCATATAAAAGTTGGTCAAATGAAGATTTCGAAAACGGGGGCGCTTGGACAATTTCTTTGTTTAGATAGTTTGGTTGAACCGTTTGCAACAGCAATCAGTATTACGGAGTTACACCGTAGAAAATACAATGATAAATTAATGCTTACTTCAATTAGAGCAAATGGAATTAATAAAATGTTTTTTGAAAAAAAACTTGAACTATCTGGGTTCCATAGTGTCAAAATGAATAGAACATTGATTACCTACTTTTTCCACCATGTTTCTGAATCAGAAGGGGATGCACATTTATCCTATGAGGCAGCTCAAATTTTACGAAGCCACTTAAATGAAGATACAACCAAAGTTTATATAAAATTCTCTAGCCCACAAGGTACTCTTGATAGTATGGCCTTTAATATATGCGAAAGGGGTCATTTTGGTTGGGTTTATAATACCATGATAAATCTTGTGTTGCACCAAAATGAACAAAAACTGGAGGACAGAACCTCTTTAATTAAATCTTTAAGTGAAAAGTATAAAGTAAATGAATTAGAAACGTATTCGTCCTTTTTACTTGCAGAAAGAATTAAAAAAGAATCTTTAGCACTTAGGCTTTCAAAGTTACCTAAAGAGGATCTAAAAAGATTAATTGTTAAAATATTTCGTGGAGAAATGCCAGCAAGGATGGCTTTCGCTCAATGTTTAACATATCCTGAATGCAAAAGTCCTGAACGAACCACTTGTATTGGATGTGAGAACTTAATACCAACAGAATATTTATTATTTTCTATATCTGAACAGATTGAGACGAGCCTTTATAAAATTTACAATAGTGAATTTGAATGGGATAAAGAACGAGAAAAGCATTTTCTAAAACAAATGTTTCTATTAATGAATGAGGCTATTGTTGAGAAAGGTAAAGAATATGTAGAGACCTTTATTGATCGCAAAAGAATCAAAAAATTATATGGAGCTATTCTTAAAGATAGAGAGGTGAAACAAATTGATAATTCAGAAAAAGGTTAAGGAATTAAATGGAGCATTAAGCATCCAAATCACAGAAAATCATAAATTTGATAGAAACGACATATCTAAATATTTAAGTATGTTAGAAACAAATAAAGATCAAGGTATCCTGCTTACAGATAGTTTTGAGAGTGATTATTGGTGTATTGTTGATTTTACGGGAATGCGTAGGTATTTAAAGTTCGATATTGACTTATATCCTGAATTAAAGGTTGCCTTAAAATGTTTTTTGTTAATATTAATAGACACTAAATTTTCCATAAATCATATTCAAGCAATTCATACAAATGTTAAACAAGCAATTGTAGTTTCTGGTGGATTTAAGAAAACAAATGTAGATGCTTATGAAGAGTATGCTATGACAAAAACAATGAATAGTCGTTATAGATTTAATGATTTTACTAGTAGATTTCTTTCATTTATAGAGCATACTTATCGTGATTTATATGACTTAAAGATTAAAAATATGGATTCGAAAAATAGAGATTTACCTAATTATGAAGTAATTATTGATTTTCATTATTTTATGATGGAATTTGAAAATCGAGCAACCACACTTCAGAAATCCAAATATTTTCCTATAATATTATGGTGGAAGATTACAGGTATTATTCCAATGAGACCTAAAGAATTTTGTTTACTAGAATGGGATTGTTGCTACGAGGAAGATGGTTATTACTTTTTAAAAGTTCCAAGAAGTAAACAAGAGGCAAAATCATATAGCGAAATAAGCGTGACTAATGTCATTCGTATAAATAAAAATATTTATGACACTATTCAAGAGTATAAGCAAACAGTTCCTCCTGAATTAATTGGAAACTACTTATTTTCATTTAAGATACAATCACGTTTCTTTCAAGCTGATAGCATAACTAAAAGGGAGGATATGTACCATCCAGATACGTTATATTGGCACTTGATGTCCTTCTACAAAGAAATCATCGGTTGGAATAACACTGATTTCTATCGCTTTGTTAAAAGAAATGAAAAAGGTGAAATCATTAAGATTTTCCGTAATTATATAACACCTGCTGATACACGACATTTTTCAATGTGTAATATGATGTTACAGGGGGTTAATCCATTAACTATTGCTAAAATGGCAGGCCATACACGATTAGGTACTCAACGAAATTATTGGGGGCATTTGGAATACTTCGTTGAATCTTATGTTTATATTATTTCAACAAAAGCCAGAATTCATAGGCTTGAGAAAAGTTTAGGAGAAGGGATATTTGGCGTAAAAGATAAAATTAATGAATCACGAATCTATAAACCGGAGGATTTTCCTCTTCGAAAAGAGGTAAAAAACGGATATTGCAAATATGGGGCTTTTGACAATTGCACTGGTGAATGTAGATTTTGTGATGATTTTTTTTATTACCCAAAAAACCCTGATGAGGGATTGAAGTGGTTATTATCCGGATCAGATCATTTAGAACAGCAATTAGAAACAGAATTAAAGTCTCTATTAAATCTTTATAAAAATATGAAATTTAATTTTGCCACAGAATCCTATTCAATGCTAGATCATGAACAGATATTAAGCAAGGCAAATCTTATTAATCGCCTAATACGGCAAAAAGCTATGGTTGATTCTTTGCTGCCGGAAGATAGGGAGGTTATTGAATAGTATTATGAAAACGGAGTCTTATAGCGATGAAGAGTTAAAAAAATTATTATTGGAATACTCAAATAAACATACTGGTTCTATCACATATTTAGGTTTGCAAAAGGAAACAGGAATTAGTCGAAAAACTTGGAAAAGGCGCATGGGAGAAACTATTGAAACCCTAAATAGAAAGGTAATTACCAGTCATAATAATGTAGGTTTCGATGAAATACCATATCCGAATTTTGATTTAATAATAGATAGGTTTTTAAACGATGAAAAAGGTCTAAGAGATGCTTTATATCATATTCAAGAGGTATTTATTAAAAATATTGAAGAAAACAACAAGCTTTCTGATCAACTAATGAAAAAGGACAAAAAAATTGATGAACTAACACAAAAAATAGAAAAGCTAAAACATGAATTGAACGAAAAGAAACAGGAAGTAAGAAATTACGAAAAGATAATAATTGAAAGTACAAATCCAAGTGTAAGAAGGAGAAAAGGAATTAGTAGTAATCTTATTAAAATGAGTGAGCATAGAAAAGAGTCTGCTGCTTCGTTAGAATTGGAAGACGAATTTCCAGAACTGTTCGGGGATTTGGATGATGAGAGTTAAGAACAATTAAATATCTGTATACTCCGATCTGCATTTATTTGAAAGTTAGTATAATGATGTATCAATAGAGTGTACTCTATTGATACAAGTATAGTAGACTGATAAAATCATAGTTAAGAGTGTCTCATAAGACTTGTCTCAAAAACGAGGTGAAATTTTGCAGAAAATCGGTTATGTACG
>NZ_SUND01000011.1 GCF_005280205.1 Bacillus yapensis
ATCCGTATATTTCCGAATACTCAATCCGCATTTAGATTGATTGGAGCTGTTCTCATGCAGGTAAACGAGGAACAATCGATGAAACAAATTACTAGAGGAAAACCAAGAAAAAAATAGGCTATACTACCTTTCCATATGTGGTGGGAATGCCTAATTTCGAATTGACATTGAGCCTCCAGCGGGCATGAAGTAAAGCCAGGAAGCCAGGAGTTTTACAACACCTGGCTCGCCCTCCAGGCTATCATGCCCGCCTCTCAATATAAATTCGAAATAATTCTTGTTTACTATACAAATTTTTAGTTTAGTTGAAAACCCATTGTTGGCACTTTTACACAAGATTAAGGACTTGACTTTCTCCTAGAGTCATTTTGTCAATCAAACTAATTTTGTTTGACAACTTTTCCTCCTCCCAGAGCCATTCTGTCATTCAAACTACTTTTCATTGACAACTTTCCCTCCTCCCAGAGCCATTCTGTCATTCAAACCACTTTGTCTTACAACTTAAATCGATGTACGCAAAAAAACCACAGCTAACAAACTAAACTGTGGTCATTGCGTCAAATACAGCCTTGCCGATTTCCTTCATCGATAAAGTACCGCTTTTTCCGTCCGGTATTTGATCAATTAGAATCGCGACATAAGCAGTCTTACCTTCATAATTGATGATGGCACAGTCGTGCTCAACTCCTGGCAGACTACCAGACTTGCTTCCCATATACCCTTTATCCGAGTCAAGAAGCTCTAGTATTTTATGAAACTGTTGATGTTGCAAAATCTTTTTTGCCTCATGACAACTTTTCTCCGTTAAAAATCCACACTCATCAATTACTTTTAAGCAGCGAATCATATCACTAGCACAAGTTTGGTTATCCGTTCCCTGCTGCAACGCAGTAAAGTCCATCATGTTACGCTGAAGTTTTGTCTTTTTCAATCCCATTAACTCCATACTTTCATTCACTGCATCCATCCCTAATAACTCAATAAGCATATTAGTAGCTGTATTATCTGAGACTGTAATCATCAAAGTCATTAAGTCTTTAATCGTCCAGAAAGATTGTTCCAAAGCTTGGATAACCCCTGATCCACCTACACGCTGCCCCTCCCCAATCTGCAAAGAATCAGCCAAAGAAAAAAGACCTTTTTCATTCTGTCGAAGTACTTCAATCAAAATGGGAACCTTAATAAGACTAGCTGATGAATACACTCGTTCACTATCATGCTCAAAAGACCAATCACCAATTTCCACCCAAAGACTAATGCGTCCTGGACACAACTCAATCTGCTTTCTGATACTATCGACTAACCGCTTCATATTTTCGCCATCAAGTTTATTTTCGGACCCGCCGCGTCATTGTTTTCAGCCTGACTATAAAGATGACAAGCAACAAAATGATCAGAATCGATTTCCTGCCACTCTGGCCTCACCCTTGCACAAACATCCATCGCATGTGCACAGCGTGTTCTAAAGACACAGCCACTTGGCGGATCAATCGGACTAGGAATATCCCCTTCCAAAATAATACGTTCCCGCTTGTCTTCAATATCCGGATCTGGAATCGGGATTGCTGATAACAATGCTTTCGTATAAGGATGCAGAGGATTTTTGTATAATTGGCTACTTGACGTTAATTCCACAAGATGCCCCAAATACATAACCCCAATGCGATTGCTTATTTGCTTCACCATCGAAAGATCATGTGCAATAAATAGGTAGGTTAATCCCTTTTCCTCCTGCAATTTTTTTAGCAGATTGACAACCTGTGCCTGAACGGATACATCAAGGGCAGAGATAGGCTCGTCAGCAATGATAAAATCAGGATCTAACGCTAATGCTCTAGCAATCCCGATTCTTTGCCGTTGCCCCCCACTAAATTCATGAGGATAGCGATTGGCATGCTCTCGATTCAAACCAACATCCTCTAATAATTGGTACACTCGTTCCAACCGTTCTAACTTATTCGGATATAAACCATGAACCTCCATTGGTTCAGAAATAATCTCGCGAACGGTCGACCTCGGGTTTAATGAGGCATACGGGTCTTGAAAGATCATCTGCATTTTTTTCTGCATTTGGAATTTTTCATGCTTATTTAATGAATGGACATCTTTCCCGTTAAAAATAACCTCGCCCTCTGTTTGATCGTACAGTCCGATAATCGTTCTACCTGCTGTTGATTTTCCACAGCCTGATTCGCCAACAATTCCAAACGTTTCTCCTTGATAAATTTGAAACGAGACTCCATCAACAGCTTTCAGAGTAGTTTTGCGGCTAAGGGAAAAGTGTTTCTTCAAGTTTTTCACTTCTAAAAGTACCTGTTTTTCCATTTTATCTTCCTCCGAATCTACCAGTAACGGCTTGCTGCGCATAATTCTCTTTCGTAAATGGTTCCTTTTAGGTCAATGATTTCAATCGTCTTTCCCGTTTTCGGTGAATGAAGAAGTTTCCCATCCCCATAATAAATCCCCACATGATGAATGCTTCCCTTGCCTTCTTCATAGGCGAAAAAGAGGAGATCTCCTGGCTCGATCGCACTCAAGGGTATAGATTTTCCAGCTCCAGCTTGGTCCCCCGCATCCCTCGGAATGATGTAGCCATTTGCTTTACACATGCTGTAACAAAAACCTGAACAATCATATCCAAAGCTACTCGTTCCGGCCCAAAGATAAGGCAGATTTAAAAATTGCTCGCCTGCTGCTACGATCTCCTGTCCATTTCCTAGTTTCCGTTCAGCAAAAGAAGGAGCAATCTCAACATCCTCAATTTTCAAATATCCAAAACCTGTTGGTGTTTGTACCTTCACCCGCTCTTCATCTTGACCAAGAACTGGCAGAGTCGTCTGGTAGCTTAATAGAAATAGCGGAGCTCTCTCCTCGTCAAAAATCTCAGCTTTTTTACTAGTGACGACAGCAATCGGTACAGTCTTAACATTCCATTCGGCAACATTCCTTAATTGAGCATTCGGGATCCAACCAGGGTAGCCACGTTCATCCTTTTTAGATGCTTGCTCAGGTAAAAGAACCTTTGACCAGCCATCCTTTTCTTCCACAACCAATACTTCTTCACCAAATAGAACTTGAGTTTGAACAAGATTAGAATTGCAGAGGTCCAGGGATTCTTCATAGGACATACTGTCGATCCAATCCTGAATATCCACTGGGTAAGAAATCGCCTTTTGGTCAAACTCCCGAGGTGAATCGAATGAAGTCCAAACTGTAGCCACTGGAACATTAACAACCTTAGCGTTAACCATGAACAACCTCTCCCTCCACATGAATTTGACTAATTCCTAAGCCCGCACGATTTAAAAAAGTAATTTTTCTTCCATTATATTGAATGCCACCATCGACAATATCTTTCGCTAACATAAGTGGTGCATCAAAATCAAAGCGCGTAATATTTTTCTTACTAGCCGCAAAGTGAGCTGCCGCTGTAATTCCCAGGCGTGTCTCAATCATACTTCCAACCATACATTCCATTCCGCTTACCTCAGCGAGCTGATTGATAATCGTAGCTTGATAGATTCCTCCGGCCTTCATCAATTTAATGTTGATTAAATCAGCACTTCTAGATTTCACAACCTCTAACGCCTGTTTCGGCGTAAACACACTTTCATCGGCCATAATCAATGTCTCGACCGCATCAGTTACTTGTTTTAATCCCTCGAGATCATGTGCTTTAACAGGCTGTTCTACTAGTTCAATATTTAAATTTAAATCTTCCATTTTCCGAATGATGCGAATCGCCTCTTTCGGTTGCCAGCCTTGGTTCGCATCAAGCCTAATTTTAATCTCGTTACCAATACGCTTTCGGATTTCAGCAATCCTCTTCAAATCCGTAGCAATATCATCCTTCCCGACTTTCACTTTTAGCACATCAAAACCTTGCTGGACATAGCGAACAGCATCCTCTCCCATTTCTTCTGGACCATTCACACTAACAGTAAAATCTGTTTCAATTTCGTCCTTATGTCCGCCAAGAAACTGGTAAAGAGGAAGCCGACAGTTTTGCGCTAGACAATCATATAATGCCATATCAACCGCAGCTTTTGCGCTTGAATTTCCCACCAAAACTGCCGACAACTCGTGAAAAATAGCTTCATAGTTTAACAGACTTTTCCCCAATAAAGCAGGTTTCATCACTTGTTGAATGGCCGCCTCGATGCTTGCGAGGCTTTCTCCTGTAATCACATGAGTTGGTGGTGCTTCTCCCCAGCCAATAATCCCATTATCACAGGTGACTTTTACAATAATCGACTCTGCTACAACAACGGTACGTAACGCCGTCTTAAAAGGTTTAATCAACGGTACAGACACTTTATAAGTATCGATATTTGTAATGTTCATCATGATCCACCTCTTCTTTATTGGACCCCATTTTCAAATACAACTTTCTTATCAAACGTATTCAACCTAACGTTTACACCTAGCGGAACAGCAATATTTGGCGAGCAATGGCCAATGTTAAAGCCTTTCATAGTAGGCTTATTGATTTTCTTTATGTAATGATCGAAGACTTCTTCTAGTAAAAGTGTTTTTTCACGATGAGGGGTACAATTTTTAAAATCCCCGACTAACACGCCTTTAAGATTTTGTAGCTTACCTGCCATCCACATTTGATTTAGCATTCGATCAACAGACCGAGGCTCTTCATTGACATCCTCAATGAAAAGAATCTTATCCTCTGTATCGACCTCGAATTTTGTTCCTAATGTATTTGTTAATAAACTAAGATTCCCACCGACGAGAATCCCCGTCACATCACCTTCTATTAATATATGCAAAGGTGAAATTTGTTCTGAATAAGTAATTGCCGTTGGCTCAAATAGTTGTGAAAAAGTTTTCATTGTTAACTCATTAACGTCCTCTTGCCCAACATCACTTGCTAACATCGGTCCATGAAAGGTCACCAATCCAGTTTGCTGCCGAATTGCGGTATGAAGGAAGGTAATATCACTATAGCCCCAAAAGATTTTTGGATTGTTACGGATGACATCATAATTGATTGCGTCAGCAAGTCTTGCAGTTCCATAGCCACCGCAAGCACAGAAGACGGCTTTGACCTCATCATCTGCGAACATCTCATGCAAATCCGCTAATCTTTCCTCATCTTGTCCTGCTAAATAGCCATACTCTTTTTCAAGATTCTTCCCGATTTTGACGTTCAAACCTAACCCATATAGAAAAGTAATCGCCCTCTCAAGTTTCTCTAAATTAGGAGGGCTAGCAGGAGCAATAATCCCAACCATATCTCCTTGTTTTAAACGGTCTGGCAACATCATCGACAATACGCCTCCAAATCGTTAGTGGAAAAGGGATGTCCGATTGAACACCCCTTTCATATCAAAAAAATTACTCTGCTTTATCTGCCCATTTAAACTCAACGTAGCCAACTGGATGACGAACGACACCTGTTACAGCTTCATTTTGTAAGAATGTTTGATTATAGAAATGAACAGTGAAAATTGGTGCTTCGTCCATTAAAATTTTCTCTGCTTGATACAACATTTCAAATCGTTTTGCTTCATCAGACTCTTTCTTAGCATCCTGGATTAACTTGTCATACTCTGCGTTGCTCCATCCAGTCCGGTTCATCGAATGTCCTGTTTGGAAGCTTTCCAGAGAGTTAATCGGATCAGCAAAGTCATTTAAGAATGAGCTACGAGATAATTGATACTTCAATTCTGTTTGTTCCTCTGAAAACACGCTGGATTCAACACTTTGTAATTTCACATCGACACCTAATACTTCTTTAAACATAGGTTGAATTGCCTCTGCCATTACTTTATGTGTTTCAGTTGAGCTATAGGTTAAAGTAACTTCTGGAAGTGTCTCATAGCCTTCTTCTTCCATCCCTTTTTTCAGCAATTCTTTTGCTTCTTCAACATTTGTTTTTAAAAGGTCTCCACTTGTTTCACGGAAATCTTGCCCATTGGCATCAGGGAACCCTGGAGAAACAAATCCATATGCAGGCTCTTCCTTACCTTTCGTTACATAATCAACGATTTGCTGTTGATCAACAGCTAAAGCAAATGCTTTACGAATATTTTTATTTTGGAACGGTTCTTTCGTGACATTAAAACGGTAGAAATATAGTCCAGCTTGGTCAACAATTTCTACATCACCTTCTTCAAATAGCTGTTCACTTAACTCTGGTGGAATATTAGATGAATCTAACTCACCAGCTTGGTACATTTGATACTCTGTATTCGGGTCATCAACCATTGCCCAATGAATTTTATCAATCTTCACATTTTCAGCATCCCAATACTGATCGTTTTTCTCCATCACAAAGTGACTGTCGTGTTCCCATTCTGTTAAATTAAATGGACCATTTCCGACAAATGATTCTGCTTCTGCAAACCACTCTGGATTTTCTGTTGCTACCTTTTCATTAATTGGGAAAAAGGTTGGCAACGAAATAATGTTTAAGAAATAGGCTTGTGGACTTGTAAGTGTTACTTCAAACGTCTTGTCGTCAACTGCTTTTACTGCTACTGCATCGGCAGACCCTGTGCCACTGTTGTAGGCCTCTGCCCCTTCAATTAAGTACCCCAAGAATGCTGATGAAGCTGCAAGTTCTGGATCGAGGGCACGTTTCCACGCAAAGACAAAATCAGAAGCTTTCAAATCGTCTCCATTTGACCATTTCGCATTTTCGCGGATATGGAAGGTATACGTTTTTCCATCCTCAGAAACATCCCAGTCTTCTGCAATAGCAGGCTGTGGAGTGTGTGACTCGTCTAGACGTGTTAATCCCTCCATTAGGTTGTTTAACCCACTCCAAGAAACTGCGTCAAATCCAACGGGAGGATCAAATGATGTTGGTTCAATACTATTGTTCCAATAGAGAACCTTCTCACTCGCTTCTTCTGTCGCTCCATCTTCGTCCTTAGGATCTTCTCCTGCATCCTCATTTGCCGTACACGCTGCTAAAACAAAGATTAATAGAGTTGCTAAAAAGATCGATAAATACTTCCTCATTCTGTTTCCCCCTAACGTTTTGGTATGTAACTAGGTATTTATTTAACTTCTAGAGTCTATCTCTAAAAGAAGTTACCGTTTAGTAGCAAAACTAGTTTTAGCTCGGGCATCCTGAAGCCAACAGTAAACTTGATGTTCATTCCCTTTCAGCGTTTGAGTCGGATAGATTCTGTCACAAACCTCCATCGCGTACCCACACCTAGCCACAAATGGGCAGCCAGCTGGAGGTGCAAATAAATCAGGAGGTGTCCCAGCAATTGGTACAAGCTCAGCATCTTCTATATCTATACGAGGAACAGAATTTAGCAATCCTTTTGTATAAGGATGCTGAGGCTCATAAAAGATCTCTCTTTTTGTTCCTGTCTCTATAATTTTTCCCCCATACATAACCGCGACCCTGTCCGCCACTTGGGCAACTACACCTAAGTCATGGGTGATAAGAATGATAGATACGCCGGTTTTCTTTTGGATATCCCGGAATAAATCTAATATTTGCGCCTGTATGGTCACATCTAATGCGGTTGTTGGCTCATCAGCAATCATCACTTCTGGTTCACAGATTAGCGCTAAGGCAATCACAATCCTTTGTCTCATTCCACCACTAAACTGATGAGGATATTGCTTAAGTCTACTTTTCGGGCTCGGAATCCCGACTAACTCCAAAATTTCCAGCGCTTTTTTTCGAGCATTTGACCTAGCAATCTTATGATGCTGAATGATCCCCTCCATAATTTGCTCGCCAATCGTTAACGTTGGATTCAGAGCGGTCATTGGATCTTGGAAAATCATCGATATATCTGCGCCACGTATTTTCCGCAGCTCCCTATCCGGTAATTTTGCTAAATCCTTTCCTTTAAAAAGAATTTTTCCGTCGGTAATTTTTCCTGGTGGGTTAGGAATAAGGCCCATAATACTTTTCGCCGTTACACTTTTCCCACAACCTGATTCCCCGACAATCGCAATCGTTTCTCCCTTATGTAAATCAAAAGTCACTCCACGAACCGCCTTAACCTCTCCCCCATAGGTTCGAAAAGAGACATGGAGATTCTTTACTTGCAGTATTTTTTCCATAGCTGTTACCTCCTTAACTTCGGATCAAGTGCGTCTTGTAATCCATCCCCTAAAACATTAAAGGAAAACATCGTTAAGGAAATGAAGAAGGCTGGAAAGAATAATCGCCACCAATCTCCTGACAAGATTACAGGTAATGCATCATTTGCCATCGAGCCCCAGCTTGCAAAAGGTGGCTGAATACCGATCCCAAGAAAGCTTAGAAAAGCTTCCGCAAAAATGGCGGATGGTACGGTTAAAGTCATTTGGACGATAATGGGTCCCATTGTGTTCGGAAGCAAATTTTTGCGGATTATTCTTGACGTTTTCGTTCCAAATGTTTGCGATGCTAGCACAAATTCATAGTTTTTGATTTGCAAAACTTGCCCCCTAACCATTCGAGCCATTCCTACCCATCCGGTAATCGAAAGAGCAATAATGATAGAAAATAGACCCGGCTTAAGGACAACACTAATTAAAATAACAACCAACAAATAAGGAAGGCCGTAGAGAATCTCAACAAAACGCATCATATAATGATCCGTTCTTCCCCCTTTGTACCCGGCAATCCCGCCATAGGCAACACCTATGATAAAATCGATAAGGGCAGCCATTACCCCGACAAATAGAGAAATGCGAGCTCCTTCCCACGTCCGTATAAACACATCTCGACCCAGCTCATCTGTGCCGAACCAATGTTCAGAGGATGGAGGCTGATTTTGATTTTGAAGAACGGTTGTTTCGGCTGAATCTGGCGCAATGATTGGTCCAAATGCTGCCATCAAAACTAGTAATATCAAACTCACGAGCCCTATCATTGCTAGTTTATTTTTCAAGAGACGATACCATGCATCTTTCCAATAAGAGACACTCGGTCTAACAACCGCTTCCGCTTCGTCTTTGTTTGGCTTCTTTGGCACAAACCACTCGTCAAGAATATTTGGTTGAGTAAAGGATGTATCCTGCTGCTTTGGTGCCTCCATCATCGTCCCTCCTTTTTATGTAGCTTGATTCTTGGATCGAGAATCCCATATGCTACATCCACCAAGAACAATAAAAAGATTAATAGAGCACTATAAAAAATTGTCGTTCCCATGATGACTGGGTAATCACGATTATTAATACTATCTACGAAATACTTCCCCATTCCGGGAATAGCAAAGATTTTTTCAATAACGAAGGTCCCTGTCAAAATTCCAGCGGCCAATGCACCAAGAACGGTTACAACCGGTAATAGTGCATTCTTCAACGCATGTTTGAAGACGATTTTAAAAGGAGTTAACCCTTTGGCTTTCGCCGTTAGGATGTAATCCTGTGTGAGCACCTCTAGCATACTGGAACGAGTAAGTCGGGCAATAATTGCCATAGGACCAGTTGCAAGAGCTAAGGTTGGTAGCACCATATGCTTCCAACTCTTCCATGTTGCGACGGGCAAGAGCTCCCAATTCACTGCCACCTGCTGGATTAGCATGGTAGCTAGTACAAAGTTTGGCACTGATATCCCTAATACAGCGATGGTCATCGCGAGGTAATCAATGACCCCATTGTGCTTAAGCGCCGCAACAATACCTAGTAAAATTCCTGATATAATTGCGACCACCAGCGTGACCATTCCTAATTCAAAGGAAACAGGAAAACCCCTTCCTAGTAGGTCATTTACCGTTTGTGAAGATTTCTTAATTGAAGGGCCAAAATCAAATTGAACGATGGATTTAAGATATTCTATGTACTGGACGGAAACTGGCTGGTCGAGGTTGAAGTGGGCAATTAAGTTTTTCTGAACAGCCTCGCTCGTATTCCTTTCATCATTAAAGGGTGAACCAGGAAGAGCATGCATGAGAAAGAAGGTTAACGTGATAATGAGCCATAATGTCACAATCATGGCGAAGAATCGTTTAATCAAATATGTAGCCATTTACTCACTCCCTAACAAAAATCGGTATGCATCGCTAATTCAGTCATAACTAACATGGCTTGATAGGCTTCGAGAATATTCTTGGCTTGGAATCGAACAGTTGTTGTACCTGGTTCAATCTCTGTTCCAGGCATGAGGTTAGCCCATTCAGCCTGTCCGTAATTGGCGAATTCAATTCTTAGTACTGGATTTTCTGGTGGAATGAGTGGTTTCACGAGATGTCTATTCTTAAGTGCAATCGCCGTTTTTTCTTGTAAAAGCTGTCCGGCTTTTGTAGGGGTAAGAGATTTAATGGCAGAGCGTGTAATCGTTTCTTTGACAATTGCCGTTGTCACATTCGGAATGAGTTCCTCTGCTTCTTTTGCTGCTTGATCATCACCAGCTACCATGATAACGGGAACACCATAATATCCAGCTACATAAGCATTGAACCCTAATTCTCCAACAACAACGTCGTTTATGTAGAAATGGCGGACTCCAAAGATCATCGAATGACTCATAACACCCTTCATTGAAGCACGTGCATGGTATCCAACAAAAATAGCTCCTGAAAAGCTTTCATCAAGGCCTTCTACCATAGAAAAAGGTTTTACTCCTCCATTTATAAGCTGAGTTTCAGGATGGAGCTTTTCAATTAATAAATTATTCATTTTCGAATGACTATCGTTCACAATTACTTCTTTACAGCCTTGTTCAAAAGCTGTATTGATCACGTAATTTGCTTCATCTGTCATGATTTGACGAGAGCGTTCATAATTGTGCTGCCGAGAATCAACATGGGTATAATCTACTAAACCTGTGATTCCTTCCATGTCTACTGACATATAGAGTTTCATTCGCGTGCCCTCCTTTTGCATGATAAATTTTCGTAATATTTCTAATTATTATAAAATACTAATTTATCTTTATCAATGAAAATTATTAGAGCATCGAAAGTATTTTTGTTAAGCTCATCTACTTATTGGATATATTAAATAAGTAGAAAAAGGATTAGCTATTGACGATTTTTGTCGAAATGGTTATTATGAATTTCTGTGCATAAAAAATCATTTACACATTGAAGGGAGAATAACCTTTTATGGCTGAAAATAAATTAGGCTTCTGGGTTTTAACAGCTTTAGTCGTTGGGAACATGGTTGGTTCTGGTATATTTATGCTCCCACGAGTATTAGCAGAAGCAGCAAGCCCAGCAGGAGTATTATTAGGTTGGGGATTGACTGGATTTGGAGTTCTTATGGTTGCCCTCGTGTTTGGAAACCTCGCTATTAGAAAACCTGAATTAAATGGTGGACCGCAAATTTATGCGAAAGAATTGTTTAAAAAAGATTCAAATGTTTCCATTCTTTCAGGCTTTATGTCTTCTTGGGGCTACTGGATTGGAAATTTCGCAGGGAATGTGGCCATCATCACCACTTTTACTAGCTACTTATCTACTTTCTTTCCGATTATTAATAGTGATGCGACAGTCACTCAAATTGGCGACTTTACGCTTCAATTAGGGAATCTTGTCACTTTTATTATTTGTTCAGTTCTATTATGGGGCATGCATTTCATCATTTTAAAAGGAATTGAAGGAGCAGGAACCCTTAACTTTATCGCTACATTTGCGAAGGTTATCGGTTTTTTCATCTTTATCGTCATTGCATTATTTGCTTTTCAAAAAAGCTATTTGTTACCATTTGACGCACCAAGATATGATGACGCTGGAAATACGGTTGGGTTACTAGGTCAAATTAACAATGCTGCCGTTTCTACCCTGTGGGCATTCCTTGGAATAGAATCAGCAATCGTTTTTGCCGGAAGAGCCAAAAGAAAAGAGGATGTTAAGAAAGCTACGATTCTTGGACTCTTCATCGCTTTAGCCATTTATATTGGGATTAGTGTTCTTGTGATGGGGATTCTCCCTCAAGAGCAATTGATTCAATCTGAGAAACCTTTAGTTGATGCAATCGAGACGATTTTAGGGCCTGTCGGAGCGTATTTAATCGCTGGACTTGGACTAATTAGCTTATTAGGTTCCACATTAGGTTGGATTTTGTTAAGTGCAGAGGTTCCTTATCAAGCAGCAAAGCAAGGCTTATTTATACCCGCCTTTTTAAAGGAAAACAATAAGGGAATGCCTGTCTTCTCCCTTATTCTTTCTAACGGATTAGCGCAAGTGTTTCTTTTTTCAACGATTTCAAGTTCGATTGCCAGTGCATTTGACTTCGTCATATACATTGCAACATTAGCTTATCTTGTTCCGTATTTAATTTCTTCATTGTATCAATTGAAGCTAGTTACTACAGGAGAAACCTACTTAAGTGGCTCTAATAGAGTGCCTGATGGAATCATTGCTGTACTTGCAACGATTTACTCACTTTGGGTGATTTTCACTGGTACATCTGATTTGAAAACATTCCTATTGGGCGTTGCTTTACTCGCAAGCGGGATATTTTTCTATCCAATGGTAAAAAGAGTTCAGAATCAAGAAAAAGCTTAATGAATAACCAGCAAGCCAGCAGAAAGAAAACATTCTTCCTGCTGGCTTGTTTCATCTAAATTTCTTATTCAATCAGACCTTTTTCTTTATAAAAGCGTTCTGCTCCTGGATGGAGTGGCACCGTTGTATTTGGAGCTATTTCCAAAGTAGAATCCTTCATACTTGCATGGGAAGCTACAAATTCTTTATATTTTGTCTCATATAGCATTTTGGTGACTTCGTACACAAAATCCTCATCTAAGTCCGGGTCAACCGCAATCTCATTTGGGGCACTAATGACTGTTACATCTTTATCAATTCCATTATAAGTTCCACGCGGAATAACTGTCTCAGTAAAGTATGGATATTGCTCCATAATCTGCTTGGTCATTTCAGGTTCGAAACCGATTAATTCAATTTCATGGGATGTGGCAAGTTCCTGTACATTTCCTGATGGTAAACCAACGGAAATGATAACAGCATCTATATTCCCGTCAATTAGTGCCTCTGAACCTTCTGCAAAATCAAGATATTCCGCCTTCATATTTTCATCAAAAATCAGTCCATAGGATTCAAGAATTAGCTTTGCCTTTCCAGATGTTCCGGAACCTGGAGCACCAACAGCTACTTTTTTTCCTTCTAAATCAGCAATAGAAGTAATGCCACTTTCTTTTAAAACAACGACATGGAATGGATTGGAATAAATTTGTGCGAGTCCTGCTAACTTTATTGGTTTCTCTTTAAACGCTTCATGCCCATTATACGCATTATATAACGTATCAGCACCAAAGAATCCAATTTGGGCTTGTTCAGAATCGATCAAGCGTGCATTTTCTTGTGATCCCCCACTTGCTTCTGCAGTAAAGTTGTAGCCCTCCATTTCACTTAGAATGGATGCCATGACTCCTCCAACTGGATAATAGGCACCAGTAGTTGTCGCAGTTACGATTTTATACTGTTTTGTACCGCCTGATCCCGCACTAGATCCAGAGGATGACTGACCTGAACATGCTGCAAGAATTCCAATAACTAAAAATGCTATACAAATAGAATATATTTTTTTAAAGAGTCTCTTCTTTTTCACGTTTTTCCCTTCTTTCTCATAAGTATTTATCATAAAATATATTCTCAAATATAATTTGACAACGCTTTCATTATGTTGTAAAAACAATCCTTCTAAATCATTTGAAACATTTAGTTTTACTATCAATTCTATTTAAAATTCAGGATAAACTAGATTGAGCTGTTCAAAAGGAATACCACTTTTCTTAAGTTGACTTTCAATGATATTACTCATAATAGGTTTAGCAACAATACAATCAAGGCAAGTTTCATCAGCAACTACTAATTCCATGGTAATATTCTGTGTATCTGCATTGTTGACTTGAAGATCTGCACCATCAGCCTGAAGTGTTTTTCTAAACGGCTCTAATACCTCCAATATTTGTTCCTTCATTTTACCCCTCCTAAAATTTTAGTTCATTTACTATTCAAGCAAGTTTAATGCCAATATTTAAAATTTTTAAAAAATATTTTAAAACCTAATAAATAAGCCATTTTTCTTAATGAATCTCTTAACTCACTTTTAGAACGTTTATTTTCTATACATACCTCTGTTCATCTTGTTATTTATTTGAACATTAATTAAGACAAAAAAATAGCAAGGGTTTATTTCCTCACCAATTTTCAAGATATATTTTTTTCATCTAACCCTTCCGTGGCCTCTCCATTTATTTTTGTAAAAAACATCCCCATAAATATAACCGAGCCAATAATATAGAATATGGTTCCTACTCCAGCTATCATTCCGACACCTCCAAATGCAAAAGGTGCAGTAAATTGGGAAACACGATTAATCGTTAATCGCAATCCGAGTACTTCTCCATGCCTTTCGGTTTTACTAACATTTAATGCGAAGACAAGACTTAATGGCTGCCCTAATCCAAGACCAAGTCCCAATAATGCGCTGATCAGAAATAGGATATAAATTTTTGAAAATAAGGGTATAAGCAAAAAGCAAATGGCACTTAACAATAAAGTTCCTGTGAGTACTCTTCCTCGTCCAAAACGATTCACTAATGGAAATTGTAAAATCCGAACAACCATCGCTGAAACAGCCGTGACAGAAATAATCAAACCAATCGTACTGGGTCTAAGTCCAATGTCTGTACCGTAAATAGGAAAGTAGGCAACGAAGAGGTCCTTCGAACTCAATACTAAACCAGAAATAATCATGGCTTTACGTAAATTCATATTTGCTAGTAGAGCGAAGGTGCTGCCATGACTAGTTGTTGAATTTTCTATTTTTCTCCAGGAGGTTTTAGGCAATACAAGTACCATCAAAATAACGAAAAGTAATAGAATAATACTCATCCCAAACGTTTCCTTAATTCCTAAGTGTTCATAAATAAAACTCATTTGGACAGGCCCAATAAACTCTCCCATTGCGCCTATCAAACTAAATAGAGCGATTAACTTGTCACGATTTCCTGGTAGGTTACCAATGGTTTTTTGCATGGAAATCAAACAGCATATGACGGAACATCCAATGACCAATTGAGTAAAAACGAGTGCATAATAATTGGGAACATAAATTGGGACAATCACAGCGATTAACATTCCAATTGCCCCATACAAGGTAAGCTTTTTCGCCCCGATCCGATCGAGAACTTTTCCAATCTTAATGGCTAATAACATCGGTAAAAATGCATATGCGGATACCAATATTCCAATTTCGACTGCGGATGCTCCTAGGGAATCTGCATACAAAGATACAATTGGTTTTGTTCCTTGTAAAACGATTGACACGAACAGTTGAATTCCTAGAAACATGAGCAATTGCAATGTTCAAGCCTCCCTTAACAAAGAATAAAGGAGCTGAAATCTCAGTCTCCCTTTGTTGCTTGGTTATCAAATAATAGGAAGGGTAAAGGCATGTAGATAGTCTTACCCATTTCGCCTTCTAATTAGATTTATAAACTTCCCTTCCTGTACGATATCTCCGTTGCTATTTCTAACTAGAATGGAACGTACCAATATCCCTTTATCCTTTTTTGATGTTTCAATTTTGTCCTCTACAGATGCAACAAATTCAATACTATCTCCAATGAAAACTGGTTTTCTAAATTTCCATTGTATTTCTAATACTCCAAGCGAAGTTCCTTTGAAGAGACCTAATCCATAATGTAGCCCCGTCACTTTTGATAGAACGAGCATGCCATGAGCAATTCTTCTTCCATAAGGAGTCTTTTTTGCAAACTCTTCATCAAGATGTAAAGGATTCATATCTTCAGAAAGAGAAGCAAATTGCATAACATCCTCTTCTTGGACAACTCTACTATCGCTTTTATACGTTTCTCCAATTTGGAAATCATCCCAGTACTTTGCCATCTGTCATCCCTTTTCCTTTATGTTAAAAGTGGCAGTACCCATTGCAATTAACTTCCCCTCTTCATCCCAAACCTTCGTTTCTCCTACCGCAATGGATCTACCCCGTTGTACGATTTGCGCTTTTCCCACTAGCTTTGCACTGATAGCAGGTCGAAGATAATTCGTTTTTAACTCAATCGTTGCGGATATTTCATTCTCTTTCAATAAGGAACGAATCGCACAACCGATGGAGGCATCCACAAGTGTTGCGATTACTCCACCATGGACATGCCCTCTTCGTTGTAATAGATCTGGAAAAACACTGATTTCCACTTCTCCATATCCATCCTTTGATACCATTTCCTTCATATTAATATAATTCCAGAAAGGACTTTGTTGTAACGTAGACTCAGCCATGTTTTCCCCTCCCATTTTGAACAAATTATTCATCTTCCTTTAAATAGCATGGATATTTAATTCAGATGAAATTTTGTTCAGTTCATCAAGCAAAGAAGCCGTTAACGGAATTCCCTCTATTCTTCTTTTTTCCTCGATATCACGTTCAATTTCACCTGGCAAATAGATTCGATCAATCCCCTCCATACGTCTCACCCTACGGATTTCAGTAATATAACGATCGATCTTATCTTTAAAGGTATCCAGCGTTTGGAATAAATCTGGTCTCATAACGACGAAAAAGTGACCTACACCTTGTATTTTTTGTTCAAACATAGAAGAGATATAGGGACCATAATTAGCACCTGTAAAGACCCCCGATAATATATCGTTTAATAAAACAAGACCATATCCTTTTGGACCCGCCATCGGAAGAACTAGTCCATCCAACGCTTCCGTAGGGTCGGTCGTTCGTTTACCGTCCTTGGTAATCGCCCAATCTTCAGGGATCTGCACTTGTTTTTTTTCCGCTAATCTGATTTTCCCTTTGGCAACAACACTTGTAGCCATATCCAAGATTATGTCCTGTTCTTGACCTGCTGGTACTCCATAACAAAAAGGATTTGTTCCAAAAAATTTCCCCATTCCTCCCCAAGGAGCCATGGAAGGGGATGCATTGGAGGTTAAAAAGGCAATCATATTATGCTTCACAGCGTATAACGCATAAGCCCCGAGCATCCCACAATGATTAGAATTCTTCGTTCCAATCATGGCAATACC
Organism: Bacillus yapensis; assembly: GCF_005280205.1. Taxonomy (GTDB): domain Bacteria; phylum Bacillota; class Bacilli; order Bacillales; family Cytobacillaceae; genus Robertmurraya; species Robertmurraya yapensis. The sequence continues at coordinate 16,953 of NZ_SUND01000011.1, forward strand.
AGAAGTCTTCGCCTTTTTAACAGCAAGTTCAATCGCTGTTTGCGCCACCAATATTCCGGGTAAATTATCTCCATCAATGAGAGTTGAAGAAGGAGTCTCATGAGTAATCTTCACCTGACCATGAATATCTACAAGACCTTCTTTTATTCGTTTAACATATATCGGAACCCTACTTAAACCATGAGAATCGACACCTCTTAAACTCGCTAATACAAGGTGATCAGCAATAACATTTGCATCCTTCTGATTCAGCCCAATGTTCGTAAAAATACTCTGAACCAATGATTTTAATTTCTCATGCGAAAAATATTTATCCTTACTCATCGATTCTCCTCCTCCGTAAAAACGTTTTTGTAAAAGGAGTATAGCTCATCTTGATTACTCGGTAATAGGAAAGAATCCTGTGCGTCCTTGGCAGTAGAAATCATCTGTAATAGATCGTTCGTCGCTTTTGTCATAACAGGGACCATTCCTGACTCAGAGACATAAGAAAGGGCAGATTCCATTTCACCGATTCTTCTACCGGAATGCTTTGCAGTACCTGTTAAGAACCGTTCCATTAACGTATCAAAGGGAGTCGTATCCATTGTCTGTCGAATCGATCCCATGATTTTTTCATAACCATCTCCAGACTGTTTAGCGGCAACAAAGGTTTCTATTAAAAGAGTAGCAAGTCCTTTCATGAACATGCTTCGAATCATTTTAATACTAGAAGCCGTTCCAGGGCTTCCCTCAATCACTTCAATATTCATTTCAAGAGGCTTGAGTATTTCGGCGAGCCTATCAGCCCCTGCCCCTGATGCAATGATCGGGACACGATGTTTCGTCAGTGGCAAAGGGGCCATTAATACTCCGTCAATAAACACTAAACCTTGCTTATCAAACACTTCCGCTATTTCTCTCTTAACAAGTGGACTTGTGCTATTTAGATCAACATATAGATGTTCCTTTGTTAAGAAGGGCATTATACCAAAAGCTGTATCTCTGGCAACTGACGTTCTTGTAACGTTAAAGATTATATTGCACTCTTTTGTTAACTCATTCTGTGTTCCAACCAGCCTAACCCCTAGCTCCTTTGCCTGCTCTTGTAATTTCGTGGAAACATGAAGTCCTCTGTAATGATAAGCAAATAGATCTCCAAACCCAACCTCCATTAAACCAGCAGAAATTGATTGTGCCACTTCTCCAAATCCGATGAAGCCTAGTCTTATCTCACTCTTCATCCTTTAATCATTCCCATCAAGATCCAATAATTGGGCTGGATTTTGTTTGATCATTTGTTCAAGTTCTTCTATTGTAAAGCCTTCCTCCAATAGGCCTTGAACCATATCCCGGAAGCCTTCAAGTGGTGTCGGGTTATGAACCTGACCAAAATCTGTTGACATGATACATTTATCTACTCCAACTGCTTTTATAGCGGTTACATAGTCACTTATTGGCAAGCGGGAATGTTTTGGTCGTGTAGCAACCCAGCAATGGTCCATATAAGCACCCATTTTTGATAATATGATTTGGTCCTCTATGCTAAGACGTGTCCCTACTGATGGAGTAAGAGGGTGATTAACAACAAGTCTCGTGATCCCCATTTCGATAGCAGTCTTAAATAGTATAAAAATTTCATTTCTCGAGATATGACCTGTTGCTAAAATCATTTCATTCTCTTTAATAATTCCTAAAATTTCTATTATTTCTGGTAGTAGAATCCCTTCAGTATCAACAATGGAAATACTGTTTCTAATTTTCTGCTTCTTCGTATTCATATGGTTTGGATCATTTTTGGAAGAATAGGTTGGCATCCAAACAATTTTGGAACCCATTGCCGCTTCGATAGCCACTGCTTCTGGATTAAGTCCCCCAACACTTGAATCAAGCGTAATCCCGCCAATGGCCCTTGCTCCATCACAATATTTATTGGCGAGAAGAGCGATAGCCCCTGTACCAAAACTCTTATTCTTCAAAACAACCGCTCGCATCCCTACAGACTTTGCCTCTTTCAAGAGTTCAAACGCATCATTTTTTCTCTTTGTTAGTCCATCAGGTGCAAAATGGACATGAAATTCCACTGCATTCTTTAATAAACCACGAATCGTATTGTTCAGCTCCATCATTCCACAGCCTCTTTTACTGAGTTATTACTATTTAAATTCGAAGCCTTTGACTTTCTAATTTGGATCAGCAAATTTGCAACCACAATTAGGATGACTCCAATGATATCAGACAATAATCCAGGAATAACCAAAGTGACACCAGCGACAAGCATTAATATTCTCTCAACAATGACTAGATTTTTCCTAAACCAGCCAGTTGTTGCAGCTCCTATCGCAATTACTCCAATCGATGCCGTTAAAGTACTATAGATAATTTGTGGCCACGTACCTTCTCCCATCAATTCCGGCCCATATATAAATAGGAAAGGAATGATAAAAGCGGGAAGTGCATAGATAAACGAAGTCCAGCCAGTTTTAAAAGGTTTTGCATCTGAAATACCTGCAGCAGTAAATGCCGCTAACGCAACTGGTGGCGTAATAGGTGCAAAGCAAGAATAGTAGAATACAAACATGTGTGCAGCCAGTAACGGTACTCCTAATTGAACGAGTGCCGGCGTAGCTAAGACAGAAAAAACAATATAGGCAGGTGTAGGTGGTAGTCCCATACCAATAATAACCGCCCCAATCATCGTTAAAACTAATGTTAAGAATAGAGAGCTTTCACCAATGGAAAGCAATACACCTGATAGTTTTAGTCCTAGTCCAGAAAGTGTTATAATCCCAACGACAATTCCGGCAGTTGCACAGGCTACAGATACAACAATCATACTCTTGGCCGATGCAATAAAGGTTTCAATCAATAATCGAATCCCCATTTTCTTATCCTTGGTAAAGAAGCTGACGATGATTACTGCCAAAATCGAATACAGAGCAGCTCTAGTTACAGATACTTTTGCAAAAACTAAAAAGAAGATTAACACAAATAACGGAAGCAGGAGCAAAATCCCTTTTTTCAACGTTTCCTTTAAATCAGGAGTATCTTCCTTCGATAGACCTTCGAGCTTATTCTTGGCAGCCTCAAAATCAACCACCATGTAAATAGACAAATAATATAATAGAGCAGGGATTACAGCAGCAGTAACGATTGCCGAATAAGGAAGACCCGCCATTTCGGCCATTATAAATGCGCCAGCACCCATGACTGGCGGCAAAATGGAGCCACCGGTTGAAGCAACTGCTTCAACTGCCCCGGCCACTTCATTCTTATAGCCAACTTTTTTCATTAACGGGATCGTGAACACTCCCGTAGTCGTAACATTTGCTACTGGGCTACCGTTTACAGAGCCCATTAAAGCACTTGCAAACACTGCCACTTTTGCTGGGCCACCTCTTTTTCTTCCACCAACAGCCATGGCAAGATCAATAAATACTTGGCCCGCACCACCTTTTTCAAGAAATGTTCCAAAGATAATAAACATCGCAACAAATGTAGCCGCTGCTGCTAATGCTGAACCGAATACCCCTTCAGTAGTTAAAAACATCGTTGTCATTAATCGTGCAAGATCATAGCCTTCATGACCAAAATAGCCTGGGACTAGGAATCCAAAGAATCCGTAGGCTAAAAAGATACCTGCGATAATAGTCAAAGCCCAGCCCGTTACACGTCTACAAGCTTCTAGCAAGAGTACTACGAGAATCAAACCAAAAATGGTATCTGCATGATTGACATACCCAATCCTGCTTTCGATCGTTGGATAAGAAATATAAAGATACGTTATAGAAGAAATTACTCCAAGTAACGCGATAATATCGATAACTCTTAACCATTTTTTATTTTTACTAGTTGGATATAGTAAAAATACGAGTAAGAGAATTAATCCGATAAAAATCCCGCGTTGGAGAACTGGTGTGAATTGTCCAAAAGTAGCCGTATATACAGTAAATAATGAAGTCGCCAACGCAATAAAAAAGACTAACTTTTTAACCATTGTGTAACCTCCCTCGGTCAAATATTTGTAGATAAATCCATCTATCTCAGGTTCTCCACTCAAATTTTTCTACTTTAATACACCTTTTTCTTTATAGAACTTTTCAGCACCAGGATGTAGTGGGACACTTGTATAAGGGGCAATTTCAAGTGTTGACTCCTTCATACTTGCATGTGAATTGATAAACTGATCGTAATGTGTGTCATAAAGCATTTTTGTCATATTGTAAACAAGTTCCTCATCCAAGTCTGGAGCAACAACAATATCCGTTGGAACACTTACCACGGTTACATCCTCATCAATCCCTTTATAGGTGCGACCAGGTATTTGGGTTTCTCGGAAGTACGGGTATTTTTCAATTAGCTTGGAGATTTTTTCTTTTTCAAAAGGAAGCAATTCAATTTCATGAGATGTTGCAAGTTCTTGGATATTTCCAGATGGCAGTCCAACTGAGATAATAACTGCATCTACATTTCCATCAATTAGGGCCTCTGCTCCCTCTGTAAAATTGAGATATTCTGCTTTTATTTCTTTTTCAAAAGGAAGACCAAATTCCTCTAGGATAATTTTTGCTTTACCGGATGTACCGGAACCGGGTGCACCTACAGCAACGGTCTTTCCTTTCAAGTCTTCCATCGACTCAATGCCACTCCCTTTTAGTACTACAACATGGAAAGGCATCGAGTAGATTTGCGCTAGACCTGCCAATTCAATTGCTTTTCCTTCAAAAGACTCCAAGCCATTATAAGCATTGTAGGATGAATCTGAGCCAAGAAAACCAATTTGGGCTTGTTTTGAATCCATTAATCTAGCATTTTCTTGTGAACCTCCACTCGCCTCTGCTGTGAAGTTATAACCTTCCATTTCACTTAGAATAGAGGCCATTACCCCACCAACTGGATAATACGCCCCTGTCGTTGTAGCGGTAACAATTTTTAATTGATTCGTTCCTCCATCTTTTCCCGCAGCACTGCTTGAACATCCTGCAAGATAAGCGAAAGTTATGAATATTAACCCCGATAAACTAAGTTTGATAATACGTTCTTTGGTAAACATGTGAGATCCCCCTTTGTGTAAATGCTACTGTGAAAATAGTGTGTATCATGTAAAGACAGCTATTCTATTAATTTAGTAACCGTTCTACTCGCGGCACCAAATGATGGCATAAAAGTAGTATGGGCTCCAGCCCCACCAGCTACCAATATTTTTATATCCTCTAAATAATCAACCACTGGAACGGAATAATATTCTGGTACATTGGAAAACCATTTCTCTCTTCTCTTGAACAATAACTGCTTTCGTGTTTCCTCTGGAAACTGACTGATTGGAACACGTGCGTTGTCATACAAGAATTTCTGAACATCCTTCTTAGAGAAACCACATTTTTCAATCAATTTGGCATGTTCAGGAGAGAATACCAATAAGACTTCTCCACCAATGGTCATATTGTTAATTCCCAATGGGGTCATCGAGCCAGCTATCATAATCAGCAAATTCTGCGCAGTTGTACTGGTTTGTTCGAGAATATTATGAGTTCCTGCCACACCGAAAACACTAACAGTGCTTTCATTGGCTGAGAATCCTTGTTCGATATGATGAGCATTCCACGGATTATCCTCTTCATTCTCAGCAATACAGAAACTTATTTTTCCTGGTTGCCCTTGGGTTGCTCGATCCATTTCACCAGGTAAGGCTCCTCCAATATTTAACATACAAAGGCGAATGGCTCTACCAATCGTCAGATTCGCCATATTCCCTTGCCCAAAAACATTCGCCTTACTGTTCATTTTTAGTTCTTTTGCTATTGGTCCATTGACCACAATAAGTGGTGTAACCGGATTGGTTGTAGCCTGAATCGCATACAGGTTAAATCTTTTATCCAACAAAGCTTGAACAGCTGTAAGAACGACAGGAAAATAATTAGGTCGACATCCAGCCATGACTGCATTAACAGCTACCTTCTCAACCGTTGTGTTTGCCCATGCAGGTGGAAATTCTCCTAATGATTCGTAAGGGCTATGCGATGTATGTTCAAGCATTTCTTTTACCCTTTCAGGAACCGGAGGGATAAACGGCAATCCGTCTGACCATTTTTGGTTATAAAAGTACTCATTTACTCGATCAAAGAATTCGAGTGGATTATCCATTTTCATATCAAACGTTATCGGCTCAAATTCTTTTTCATGTGATTTACTCTCAGTAGTAGAAGAAGGCTCGGTTAAAGATTTGGCTATAGCCTCAGCAATATTTCCCCCATATTGGAATGCTTGCTCTGCTGATGCACTTCCAAGAGGATGTGGGACTTCTTTGATCACTAGATCTGGAAATCCTTTTGCCTCTGCTTCCATAACAGCCAATGGCTGAAAAACCTCCGAACAAATCGTGACTGTTGGAATTCCTAGTGTTTCAAAAGTAATTGAATCATGGACACTCCATGATGTGCAGGACCCTCAGTCACCTACTCCTGTTATGACAGCGTGATATTTTTCTTTAATTTCTTGCACCACTGGTTCAGGTACAGCCGTTGGGGTGTCAATTTTTCTAAAAACCTTTGTACGAATTCCTCTTTTTTCAAAATAATCCCTTATCCCAAAGAGAACTTGGTCGGATTGTGGTTTTAAATTATCTAGAAAGGCGATTGCTTTTCCTTCTAGCTTTTCAAGCTTTGAAACATCCTTTTTGTCCTTCATACCAGTTACGGCAACTGGATTTAAAACATCTATTCTTCCCATCTCTTCACTCCCTTTGAACTCAAAATTTATTTCAGTAGATACATATATTACAAGCAATTTTCATGCCAAGTTCAGCTTATCTGCAATTGTTTTCAATCATCTAAATATGTCAAAATATGACGAAGAGTTAGAGTCTATATAGAAAATCTAAATTAATGTCCTTATTGAAAATGTTATCAATGGTTTGTTGTGCCTTGTCTTCCCCCATAATTCCTTTGCAATTTCCTAAGAATTTCTCCTTCAACTTCTTATCATCCAATGGGACAGATGGCTCACCAAGCGGATTTGATACCGATTCAACCATTTTAGTACCGTCTTTAAGAGTAATTTCAATAAATGCCGGTCTTTCATATGGATATACTTGTTCAGCTCTTTCATCAATGTATATATCTACACGTTTTGCTAAATTTCTAATCAGGTCCGTAGAATTCTCCGGTGTAAAATGTTCAATTTCAAGCGATGGATGAACGAGTGCTAACGCCAAAGAATAAGGCAAACTCATCTGTGCATCAAGAAATGATTGGCATTCGTGATGACGATGTTTGTACGCTATGCTATTGACGCCTACTCTTATCGAAGTAATTTCAGTAAGATTCAAATTGGTCTTCTCTTTTATTTTATATATGGCATCTATAGATGAATGAAGATGTCTACAACATGGATGTGGTTTAAAATAGATATTCATTATTTCATGGGATGTACCCAAATCTAAAAATAACCGTTCTACTGATATATCTCCTCCAGCAAACGCTTGAAAGAATCCATTCTCTGATTCCAGAACTGATTTCGGTCCAGTTAACCCATTCATTGATAACTCCACTGCTAAAATGGCATCACGTGCAGCCTGACCAGGATGAATTCGTTTTACCTCTGAACCCGTACCAAGAAAAGCAAATATTCCACCAGCAAAGCTACCTGCAATCCCAAATGCATTGCGTACTTCCTCTTTTCCACACTTATTCAGTACGCAAAGACCGGCTACAGCACCAAAAATTCCTGCGATAGGCGTATTATGAAAGCCTCTCTTTCTAGATGAAGGATGGATAGCCGAAGAAATTCGTAAACAAATGTCATAACCAATAATGATCGCTCTCGCTAGTTCTTCAAAACTCGGTTTTATTTTCTGGGCCTCCGCTAGAACAGGTGGTAAGACCACTACGCCAGGATGAATAGAGCCATTCGTGTGACCATCATCTAAATCCAAACAATGTGTGCTCGTTCCATTTATAAACACTGCATTTGTTTTTGATAGACCTTTTTCATAGCCAATTGCGTTATAATCTCCTTCTCCATCTAAATTTAAAAGAGTTTGAAATACTTGGTTGCTTACAGCTGTTTTCGAACCAGTTATGGCGCAACAAAAATAATCTAAGATAACTCGTTTCACTTGATGAACCAATTCTTCATGTAAAACGAGATTAATAGAGTCTGCCACATACTCAGCCAATTCTTCCGTAACTTTTCTCATGTTTAAAGGAACTCCTTTCCTACGAAACACATGCAGTATATGCCTGCTTATCTTTTGAAAACGCTTTAATTTACCTTTTTGAAAAAAACATATTTACCGCTTCCTTATGTTCATTCGTACCTTTTATGATGGTTTGAATATCCACTTCTTTTTCAAGTACTTCATCAAGGCTAGCCTGTTGAAAACGATTGATTATCAGTTTAGAGGAAATATAGGATTGTATAGGGCCTTTGATTAATTCCTGGGCCTTTTCAAGTGCTCTGTTCAATAACAAACCATCTGGTACAATCTCTGTGACAAACCCATATTCATATGCCTCTTGAGCGGTTAGTCTTTTCCCAGACCATATCCATTCTTTTGCTTTCCATTCACCTACTCTTCTAAGTAAGTGATAATGTAAACCTAAGTCTGGAATTAAGCCTACATTCTTAAAAGATAAGACGAATTTAGCATTTTCATCTGCAATGATGATATCCGAAGAAATGGCTAAGCTCATTCCGGCCCCTGCTGCATATCCATTTACAGCTGAAATCGTAATTTTAGATAAGCCACGAATTTTCTTAATCATATTTGCGGATGCTTCCATTCCTTTTTTTACTTCTATCGGATCGTAGGAAAGCTTCATGGCTTTTACATCTCCACCAGCACAAAATGACCTTCCTCTTCCAGTGAAAATAACGACTTTAATCGAGTCATCGTTCTCTATTTGGGCTAATACTTTGCCCAATTCTTCTTTTAAGGTTTTACTTAAAGCATTTAAAGAATCCGGTTCATTTAAGTAAACGATGGTGATCCCTTCCTGACATACCACTTCTACACTTTTCACTAACACTTTCACCTACCTAATATTATAGGATAACCAGCCCCTTATTTTTTTCTTATATAACCTAGCAAGATCTGTGCCAACATTTTCTTATTTTTAGATTGCTATAAATAAAGGAGCGAAAATTGCGTTTCAAAGATTCGAGTTCAATATTTAAACACGGATTCAATAGCTGTTCATTTTCAAAACATTGTTCATTTATCTAATGAATGGTTCATTCAAATCCATATTATCCATTTAGCTTCTTCCATAATGTTGTTCTACTTATTCCTAATTTTTCTGCCACTAGGGTACGATTTTGATTGTAGCGTTCTAACATATTGTGAATTACTTGCTGTTCAATTTCTTCCATTGTTCCTAAGCTTACTACTAGTCCATCCTGAGCCTGCTGTGTGCGAGCATCCGATTCAGTCTCCATTAAAACTTCATGAACAAATTCCTTGCCTAAAAATTTTGCATTTGATAATCTAAGCTGAAGTCTCTCCACGATATTCTCCAACTGTCTAATATTTCCTGGCCAATGATAAGAAGTGAAAAAATTCCTTAGTTGCTCTGGGAGATCCTCAAAAACGCTTGCTGCTCCTTGTTTCTTCATTAACGAATTCACCAAGAGTGGAATGTCTTCTCTACGCTGAAATAGTGGTGGAATTTCTAGATGTAAAACACTTAATCTAAAATAAAGATCCAATCTGAACTTCTCTTCTTTTACCAAGTCCCAAAGTTTCCGATTCGTTGCTGCAATAATTCTTATATCCACTGGGGTAACACGATCTCCCCCAATTCGCATGACAACCTTTTCTTGTAATACCCTTAGTAATCTTGTCTGAATATGAGAAGGGATTTCTCCGATTTCATCTAAAAAGATCGTTCCCCCATGCGCGAGTTCAAATAACCCTTGTCTCCCTCCCCTGTTCGCCCCTGTGAAGGCTCCTTCGGCATATCCAAAAAGCTCACTTTCTAAAATGGATTCCGGTAGAGCTGCACAGTTAACTGCTACAAAAGGGCCATCTTTTCTTTTACTTGCATTATGTATGCTTTGCGCAAAAAGTTCCTTTCCGGTTCCACTTTCACCAATGATCAAAACGGTGGAATCAGTTCGAGAATACTCTGTTGCTAGTTGGATAACATCATCCATCTTTTTACTACGATGAATGATGTCATGAAAAGAATATTTCGCCACTAAACCCTTTAAGTGCAATTCCCTTCTAATTTTGTTTTCTAATTTCTGGATTTTACTTATTTCACGACAAGTGATAACGGTTCCAATTCTTTTCTCTTCAACTAAAACAGGCTCAAAGGTTACGTTAATATTCTTTCTCGTAAAATTACCTCTGCTCGTATAAATCTCTTTTTCATGTAGAAAACTTACTAGCTGCTCATCTGCAACTTCGTCTACATTCTTTCCTAGTACATCGACTGCTTTCAGGTTCAATATTCGTTCAGCAGCAGGATTACATGTTTCAATTTCTCTATCTCCATTAATAAACAGGATTCCTTCCTCAGAAGCATTAATGACAGCATTATGACGTACTGCTTTTTCCTTGAGAAGAATCCGATCTTCCGCTACTTTGTTGGCTAAGATAAGTGTTCTTTTAATGGTTCGTTCACTGGCGGTGAGATACATACTTTTCATTCCATGGCTCTTGGCGATTTGTGCAGAACGAATACCACCACCTAGTACGACATCAATCCCCATTTCCTTCGCAACTTTAATTTGCTGTTCTAGTTCCTCTGTTGAGTTATATGGAAGAATCGTGACTTCAAATCCAATCACTTTCATCATGTCTTCAAAATTAAAAAGGAATCCTTCTTCTGGATATGTAATAAAGCAAACTTTTTCACCTAATTGCTTGGCTCGAATAAATCCTTGTAATATATCAAACTGATCAGAGTCATGATTTACAACCGGCAAATCGACAATTTCCCTAACAGCTTTAGCTGTCCCTGCTCGGCTAATAACAACTTCATAGTTTCCATTGTCAACCATTTCTTTTACTTTTTCAGCTGCCTCCGTTAAGATTCCTTTTACAACTGTTACTTCAATTTGCAGTTCATTGGAAACTTTTTCAATCATTTCTACTAACTCTGGATAACCAGCAGTCATGATAAGTTTTGGACTCATCTAATATCCCCTTTCCATATAAGCTTCAACGCGTTAGAATTTTAAACACTGATGTCCAAATTTTCAACTAAATTACCAGTTCATCGTATCATATATTTTTAGAAAATTTAAATTTTAAAACAAAGATTCAACAAAAAAAATACATCTTGCATGTGTTTTACACTTACAAGATGTATCGATTTAGGTATTCAAAATGAATTTTATTTAAGAAATAATCTCTATCATTATACTTGGAAGTTTTCCACAATTGTTGTTATCCCAAGGCCACCAGCAATACATAGTGTGACAAGGCCATATTTTTCGCCACGTCTTTCTAGTTCATGGAGTAGCTTCGTCATGAGAATGGCTCCAGATGCTCCAATTGGATGACCTAACGCAATGGCTCCTCCATTGACATTTATTTTATTGATATCCGTATTCCATTCTCTAAGCACAGCCAATGATTGGGCAGCAAATGCTTCATTCAATTCAATTAATCCAATATCATTAATTGTTAATCCTGCCATTTCTAACGCTTTGGCAGTAGATGGAACTGGACCAATTCCCATGATCTCTGGGGAAACCCCTGCTGCTGCTTGAGCAATTACCTTTGCCTTAGGTTTCATTCCATACCTGTTCGCAGCTTCCTCAGACATAACTAAAAGGGCTGCCGCACCATCATTTCTTCCACTGCTATTACCTGCTGTGACCGTCCCGTTTTTCTTAAAAACAGGTTGGAGAGTGGACAGTTTTTCTAGTTGCGTATTTCGAGGATGCTCATCAGTATTAAAAACAATCTTGTCTTTTTTTCTAGAAATCTCATAATCTATTATTTCTTGTTGAAAAATTCCTTTTTCTATCGCTTGGATCGCTAGCTCCTGACTTCTTAAAGCAAATTCATCTTGCTCTTCACGAGAAATATTGTATTTTTCCGCTAAATTTTCAGCCGTATACCCCATAGTTATGCTTCCATATTGATCAATTGGTTGGGAACGCGGTTGACTTTCCGTATTTGGATCCAATATTTCTCCATTTCCAGCCCCAAATCCAAAACGTGCATTCCGGATGTAATAAGGGGCCGTGCTCATGCTCTCTGCACCACCAGCAATAATACAATCGGATAGTCCACATTGAATCTGTTGCACAGCATTATTTACAGCTTGAAGTCCTGAACCACATTGTCGATGAATCGTATAAGAAGGGATCTCTACAGGAAGTCCTGCTCTAAGGGAAGCCACTCTTGCCAAATTTGGTGTATCCGTACTTTGTTTCCCTTGTCCTAAAATTACTTCATCTACCTTTTCTTTCTCTACTCCTGTTCGATTGATGATTCCATCGATGACTTTCGCAGCAAGATGATCGACTTCTACCTCTTTTAAACTACCACCTAATCTCCCAATGGCCGTTCGAACCGAATCCACGATAACAACATCTCTCATCCTTGTTCAACCCCATCTCTTAGTTATAGTTATAGAAACCGATACCCGATTTCCTTCCAAGTCTGCCTGCCTTTACATATTTAATCAGTAGAGGACAAGGTCTATATTTTTCACCCAATGTCTTATAGAGATATTCCATATTACGAAGTCGGGAATCAAGTCCGACCAAATCTGCTACCTCGAGTGGACCCATTGGATGATTTAAGCCTAATTTCATGGCTTTATCAATATCTTCAGCAGAAGCAACGCCTTCCATTAACATGTTCATCGCTTCATTTCCAATTAGACAATTCATTCGGCTCGTCACGAATCCAGGAAACTCGTTTACTTCCACCACTTCTTTTTTCATCCCTAAGGCGACTTCCTTCGCAATTTCATAGGTCTCATCCGTTGTATCTAGACCTCTCACAATTTCTACTAGTTTCATTTTGTGAGCTGGATTGAAAAAGTGCATCGTAATACACTGTCCTGCTCTCGACGTTTGAGCGCCTATTTCAGTAGGGCTCATAGTAGAAGTATTAGTGGCCAAAATCGTATGTTCAGGACAAATCTCATCAAGCTTTTTAAACACTTCAATTTTTACATCCATTCGTTCAATAACAGCTTCAATCACTAAATCGACATCCGAAACGGCTGCCTCCATGCTTGTTGTAAAATTCAAGTGTTGTTGAATTTCATTTTCTGCTTCAGGATTTACATAACCCCTTGCAATCGATTGTTTTAGTTCCTTTTGTATATAAGCCTGGGCATCATCCAATGCTTTTGTGTGGATATCTTGCAAATAGACCTGATATCCAGCTAAAGCAGCTGTGTAGGCAATACTTCTTCCCATCACGCCAGATCCAATAATCGCGATTTTTGTCACATCAAACTTCCCCTTTCAACTTTCTGTATAACTTCCCATGCGGTATCATGTAGTGAACTATTAAAAGGGAGAAGATTTCTCCCTCCATTCCTTTTGCTATTGCTTTTTCTTCAAAATTTCACTGTATTTAACCAGATAATCCATGACACTCACGACTCTTTCTGGGGTCGGATACACTGGAAGATTTTCTTTGCTATATAAGGCCATTGCTTCAGGAGCAATCATTTCTGCACCAAGTCGACCAATAACTAGCGGTTTATCGTGATTCTTGAATACATCAATTAATGATTGGGCTATGATAGTCGCACCTGGGTCAGCATTAGTCGTTAACATAACAATGACACCATCGATATCTGAATCCTGGATAAGCGTTTCCACTACTTTCTTGAACATCTCAGGTTTGGCAATCACTTCCGCCGTCACGTCAACTGGATTTTGTGCTGAACCAAATGGCGGGATATATTCTTTTATTTTCTCTGAAGTACTTGTTAATTCAGGAACCTCTAGCCCACGTTCAGAGCATAAATCTGCAATAATACTACATGCCCCTCCAGAAGCTGTTATGACACCTATCCTCTTCCCTTTTGGTAGTGGTTGTACGGTAAAGGCATGTGAAACATCGATGATTTCATCTAATCTCTGAATTCTTAAAGCACCAAACTTCTTAAATGCAGCTGAATAGACAGCATCATCACCAGCAATGGAGCCGGTATGAGATTGAACAGCCCTTTTTCCAATGCTTGATCGACCCGTTTTGAAAACAAGAACCGGTTTTTTAACTTTTAATGCTTTCTTTGTTGCCTGTTCAAAAGCTTTTGGATTCTTAAGACCTTCCATAAAGATTGTAATGACCTTTGTTAATTCATCGTCTGCCAAGACTTCTACAAAGTCAGACGTAGATAAGTCTGCTTCATTGGCCACACTAATCCAACGACTGAACCCAGCCCCCTGTTCCCAGGCACGGCTTAACAAAGCACTTCCCATCGCACCACTTTGTGACACGAATCCGATATTGCCTGGAAGCTTAATTTTTGATTCAAGCGCCGCACCAAAGGCCGTGTAGATATTTTTACTTGGGCTCGCAATGCCAATTGAATTTGGGCCGAGAACGCGAATATTTCCCTTTTTAGCAAAATCCAAAACTTGTTCTTGAAGCTTTTTCCCTTCTTCTCCAACTTCTGCGAAACCAGAAGAATAAATAATGGCCGCCTTCACACCTTTTGCAACACATTCCTCCATTACTTTCGGGACATGACTTGCTCCGACAATAATGCAGGCTAATTCCACTTCTCCTGGAACATCTAATAAGCTTGGATAGGCTTTATATCCCTTAATTTGTTCAGCCCCAGGATTGATCGGATATAATTCACCTGTATATCCATTTTCAACAATATAGCGTAATAGTCTTCCGCCATTTTTCTTTTCATTTGTAGATGCACCCACAACAGCAATGGAGCGTGGATTAATCATTTGATACACATGGGATAAATCTCGATCAAGGCTGTTTCCTTTTACCTGTTCTCCCATTAAAATTCGAACATCACAGATAACTGCTTCATTTTCTGTAAATATAACCGGATTCAAATCCAATTCTTCAATTTCTGGATGAGATTCTACTAAGTCATTTAAAGATAAGCAACTTGTGTATAGTAGCTGTTTGTTAATTCCACTCCTTCCTCTATACCCATCCAATATTGGAAAACTTTTTAGTTCCTTCATCATTTCATCTATATCTTGAATAGTGACCGGCATCATTCTCATGGAAAAATCCTTCATGATTTCTACGAGCGTGCCGCCAAGACCTATTATTAATTGATGACCAAAGGTTGGATCTTTTTTAATCCCAAGAATTAGCTCAATTCCTTTCGGAGCTAACTCCTGCACTAGGACTCCTTCTAACTTTGCATTTGGATTATATGTTAAAGCGTTTTCAACAATTTCCTCATAAGCTCTAAATAGTTCTTCTTTATTCTGAATAGCTAATTTTACAATCCCTGCCTCTGTCTTATGAACAATGTCTTTTGACATTCCTTTTAATACAACTGGATATCCGATTGCTTCCGCAAACTCTTTTGCTTCATCTTTCGTCTTCGCTAATTTGGATTTAGCTACAGGAAGCTCAAATTTTCTTAAAAGCTCGGCGCCTTCAAATTCCATCAGGAAAGTATGAGCTTTTGCTTCGACGACATTGGATTCTACTACTATATTATTTTCAGCCAACTCATTTCCTCCTATTAATTGTTGTTATTTTTTTCTCTGGCTAAATCTCATTCCGAATACATCCTCCGCAATCTTGTTCTTCATCATTTCAGGTGTACCGCCAGCAATCATCCAGCCTCTAACTCTTCTAAAAATATATTCAAGTGGGTAATCGGTTGAATATCCGTACCCTCCAAAGATCTGTACAGCTTCATTGGCAACTTCAAATGCCGTCGTATTGATATAAGCTTTTGCCATAGAGGACTCTAACGGACTAGGTGCTCCTTTATCTGCATTCGTTGCAGCGCGATAAAGCAACAATCTTCCTGCATCCAATTTCATTTTCATTTCTGCTACTTTCCATTGAATCCCCTGAAACTCCGCTAATGGCCTGCCAAACTGCTGTCTTTCTTTCGCATGTTCAACAGCCATATCAAATGCAGCTTGAGCAAGTGCTAATGAACGAGCGGTATTCCCCATTCTTTCAATGTTGAACATCGTAAAGAGTCTTCTAAATCCATCTTCAGGTACAAGGATATTGCCGATCGGCACTTCGCAATCTTCGAAATACAAGGCGCAATGCTCCTCACCAGACATATGTGTTTCTGTTTTCCCAACTATGAATCCTGGAGAATCTCTTTCTACTAAAATCGCTCCAGAAGTTTTCACTCCTTCTCCAAATCGAACCCATACGACGTAATAGGAATTATGTGGACCATGTGTATTGAATACTTTAGTCCCATTAATGATGACCTTATCTCCTTCGATACGAGCTCGTGTGCTAAGATCGGTTACAGCTGATCCAGCATTCGGTTCAGACATTGCAACAGAAATTAATTTCTCCCCTGATAAAATAGATGGCAAAATACGTTGCTTTAATTCTTTGCTTCCATAAGCGGATAATTGTCTAATCGCACCAAAGTTCCCAACCTGAAACATATCTGCAGTGTTTGGACACACCTTTGCAATTTCCTCCATGACAATAATGGCATCTATTAATGGCAGTCCTTGCCCACCATCTTCCTCAGGAAGGGTCATCCCCATTAATCCGTGTGCTGCTAAAATTTTTGCATTCTCCCAAGGAACTTTCCCATTTTTCACCCATGTATATGCTTTTTCTGAGAATTTTTCTTTTGCAAAGCTTCTCGCCCACTTTTGCAATTCTTGTTGGTCATCTGTAAAATTGAAATCCATTCTTAATTTCCCCTTTCAATGTTTCTACGAATTTATTATTCCTTCTCGTCTTTATTCCTTGCATAAACCGTGCCAATTTACAAACTTCCAATTTTCTTTTACGCTATAAGTTTCCTTGAAAACTTCGTGTTGCATTTTTGAACAGTTGCGTTCTTATTGTTTACATTTATTCACCTTTAAACAGTGCTTCTCTTTTTTCCAAGAATGCCGATACTCCCTCAAGCTTATCATCCGTACTAAATAAAATAGATTGCGCAAACTTTTCCAACATTAAAGCTGTTTTTAAATCAACATCGAATCCTTGATTGATGACCATTTTGGCTAATTTTAGTGCGATTGGTCCCTTTTTAATAATTTTTTCAGCCATGCTTTCGACAACGGCCCACAATTCTTCTTTCGGAACAGCAGATGAGACCAATCCGATTTGCTCTGCTTTCTTTGCCGAAATAATTTCACCGGTAAGAATCATTTCCATTGCTCGACCCTTCCCAATAATTCTTGCCAGTCTTTGCGTCCCCCCGGCTCCTGGAATAATCGATAGATTTAGTTCAGGAAGCCCTATTTTGGCATGTTCAGCTGCGATACGAATATCACAAGCTAAAGCCAACTCGCATCCTCCTCCTAAAGCAAATCCATTTATGGCGGCAATGGTCACTTTGCTACTATTTTCGATCCGTTGTGCAACGCCCTGATTACCAGGTAATAATGCATCTAAGGGTTTTCTATCTTTGAGCTGTCTGATATCTGCTCCGGCAGCAAAGGATTTGTCTCCATCACCAGTCAGTACAATTACGTTCACTTCGTCATTCTCTTCCCAAAGGTCAAAAACATGAGTGATTTCCTGTAAGGTTTTTGCATCAAGAGCATTTCTTACCTCTGGTCTATTAATTTTAATGACACCTAATCTACTATCTGTATACACTTTCACATTTTCGTAAGTCATCTTTATCCTCCTAAATTTATTTTCCTCATTTCCATGCATTTTTTGTGCCATAAAAAAAAGACAGAAATCCTTATTTTGGATTCCTGTCTTTTTTATAATGGGTTCTTGCACATGATATGTTGATGATTTC
Source organism: Bacillus yapensis (assembly GCF_005280205.1). Taxonomy (GTDB): domain Bacteria; phylum Bacillota; class Bacilli; order Bacillales; family Cytobacillaceae; genus Robertmurraya; species Robertmurraya yapensis. Next base: position 34,823 of record NZ_SUND01000011.1, read on the forward strand.
TAAACTTCTATTTTGTGAGGTTCTAAACCTTTTTTTCGATATAAATGATGAATAAAAATTCTAAGGATAGGGGGAACAACAAAAAAGATAAAAAACAACCTAAACAACTGATATCCTGCCACGATGGAAAGATCAGCATGAATCTCTGCAGCAATTATCCCCATTTGATCCATTCCTCCTGGAGCCAAACTAAGAGCACTTGTGGAGAATGATATATGTTTCATATGTGCAAAGAGCCAACTCAATCCCCAGGATCCTAACAGAAGCAAAACTCCTGAACTAATTGCCACCCCAACCATTTTTAATTTATGTTCAATTTCTTCAAAGTGAATTAATAAACCAATATACGACCCGATCATTAATTGGGATACATCTAGTACACTAGATGGAAGTGATGGACCTTGAAATCCTACTAATCCAACGATTGCAGTACCAAAAATAGGACCAACTAAGTATGGGGTTGGGAATTTAAACTTCTTCGCAAGTATAATAGATAATAGAACAACAGGTATGAAAACCAATATATTTGGGAACAAATCAACTAAAGTAATTGTTGGAGAATGGATCACCATTGATGCATTAGTGGAGCCATTCTTAACCAATGGACTGAATACTAACAAAGGTACAAAAATAATAATCAAGATCAACCTCGATACCTGTAGAAATGTCACAATTGAAAGATTGACTCCTTTAATTTCTTCTCCTAAAAGAAGCATCTGTGACAGTCCCCCCGGAATACTTCCAATCAGTACAGATGGATAGTCCAATCCAGTTATTTTGGAAATTAGATAAGCTAAAGCAACGCAAAAGCCGATAATGAAAATCGTTGCTAGGAATATGGATGGGAGCTGAATCAGTATTAATCTTAACGCATCCTTAGTAAACGATAAACCAATAGAATAACCTACAATGACAATGGCAATATCTCGCATTCTCCTAGGCCAGTATAATTTTAGTCCCATCCTCGAAGCGATAAGAACCGAGACCATAGAACCAAGTAACCATGGAATCGGAAGATGGATAAAGTTTGCGATCAGCGCTCCCGCTATCGCAATGACTAAAGTCCTCAATATCAATATGAGTATCTGAATATGAAATTTTTTTATTTCAATCAAAAGATAGTTCACCTCTTTTACAATTCCAAGTATATGGCAAATACACACTTGTTACCACCTAAATATCTCCGAGGTAAAAATTCCCACCGCAAAATTTGTAGGATTTACAAATCCTTTGAAGGATTATATCTATTGTTGTAGAAATTAAGAAAATGGGAGAATAAATTGGGCGTTTTTAGGGGGATTCTGTGTCTTGCTAGAGAATATTGGTCACATACTATATCATGTTCTAATTGTCATCTTTCCTATTCTTGTATTCTATTTTTTAGCCATACTAAAAAATATCTATTCTAGTAAATCTCACAGAGGAAAGCTATTAGGAATGGTTATTATCATTCTCCTATTAACGATGTCCTTTCCAGTTAGTTATGTAAATGGGTTTGAGTATGATTTCAGGTTAATACCCATTATTGTCGCTTTCATGTATATCGGGATGATACCCGGAATCATCACTGTCATCATTATGTTGTTTTATTTGTATTACTTGGATGAAATCAACCTCTTAATATTATTTATCAACTATTCTATTATCACAGTTATTTTTTATTATCTTAGAAAAAAATTCAAACTACTTAGCTTGAAAAAAAAGCTTCTTTCCATTAGTGCCGTCTATTGGCTTATAACGTTAACTAGAAGTATTACGATGATTAAAAGAGAGCAACTTGACTACATTCTAACGGTTTTTATTTTCTCTTTAATCACTTGGTTCACGTTAATGCTTGTCTTCCTTCTTATTGAAAATCTGAAACAACAATTATTTTTACAACGGGAGTTAAAACGTTCTGAAAAACTGAATGTAATTAGCCAGCTTGCTGCATCGGTTGCTCACGAGGTAAGAAATCCAATGACGACGATTAACGGTTTTTTACAGTTGATCAAGAGGGATGAAAATATTACCGATACACAACGGAATTATATCGATATTTCTTTGGGAGAATTGACTCGTGCTCAGGATATTATTAATGATTATCTATCTTTAGCAAGGCCGAATAACTCATCGTTTCAAATGGTCAACATTAGCGAAGAATTGACGAAAACAATCGAGCTTATGACTTCTTATACAAATCTCCAAAATATTGAAGTAGTTTCAAGAATTGAAGATAACCTCTATATAAATGGGAATACTGATGAAGTTAAACAGGTCTTTATTAATATCTTAAAAAATGGAATCGAGGCCATGGAGAGTAATGGAAAACTAGAAATACAGGCCTATGCCGCTAGCAAAAAAGTAATCATTAAAATTGCCGATAATGGTGAAGGCATGACCAAATCACAACTTTCTCGGATTGGTACACCCTTTTATTCCACAAAAGAAAAAGGAACTGGAATTGGCCTGACGATTTCCTTTCAAATTATTGAACAGTTAAAGGGGAAAATTAACATTAAAAGTGAATACGGGATGGGAACTACTTTTATTATTGAGTTGCCTTTTTATGAGGGGATGTAGTGTCGCATACGAAAAAGGATTGGGTTCTAGTTATCCAATCCTTTTTTCAGCTCTAGGTGATTCATAATAACATGGATAATGTCTCTTGCTGGTAATGTTCCATCAATGACTATATCTGCAGTAGGCTTTATTGTTTGTAGCATATGAAGATATGCCTGTCTCCCTCTAGAAATATAAATTTCCATATCTACTAAGATATCTTCCGTCGAGCCTTCACGAAAATCCCTGAGGATCCGGCGAGCCATAGCAATATCTAATGGGGTGTCTACAAAGACTGAAAAATCAATGAACTCCGTTACTAGAGAATGTTCATAAGAAAAAGGAAAATCTAACATAATGAAATCGAGAGGTTCAGCTAGTAACAGATTTAGATCCTTTAAAAGCGGTGCTAAATTCCATTCGTTCGGATTCCCTCCATTCTCAATCCAATCAACAATATCATCTGGACCTTTAAAATCATAGTCATCAAAAAAGAGAGTCCTTGAATTATCCAAGCTCTGAGCTAGCTGTTTTGTAATTGTTGTTTTCCCTCCACCAGAAATAGCTGCAATAGCGATAACAAGTGGTGACTTTCCGTTTATCATAAAAAACCTCCAATCATGATTCGTCTAAATAGTTACTTTCCTGTCTGAATTGGTGAAATACTTATATATTCTAGATGATTACGAACTTTAACTTGGGGATATTTTAACAATAACAAAATCCTCCTTTTAAAGGAATAATAAAAGACCAAACCGAATGATTTGGTCTACTTGTTATAGTCGTGCTTCTACTATATATTAAATAAAACTTGCTTAATACATATTTATAGTTGTTTTTCTTCAACCATTTCTATAACTTCCTCATCCTCATCAATAATAGAGGTAGCTGTTCGTTTAAACTCTGATAAGGTCTTTCCCACAGCAGAACCGATTTCCGGAAGCTTTTTCGGTCCAAACACGATCAACGCAATGATTAAAATAAGGATTAATCCAGGAATACCAATATTCGATAACATACTGACCACCTCTTAAGCTAAAATTCCACCTTTATCTCTATATGACAAAATCCCTTCAGCTGCTCGGTAAGCTAAAGCCCCAACCGTCCCAGTTGGATTATAGCCGCTATTATGAGGGAAGGCTGTCGCACCAACGACAAAGACATTTTCAGCATCCCACATTTGCATATAATTATTAACGGCCGATGCATCTGGGTCTGCTCCCATAATGACACCACCTGTATTATGAGTCGATTGATAAGTCGTGATATCATATGGACCTAGCTCTTCAAATGGGTCCACTAGATCAGCACCCATTTCTTTCATGATTTCAATACAGCGTTCATTTAAATACTTGGCTAGCTGCCGGTCCTGTTCTTCAAAATCAAAGGTAATCCGCACTAATGGGTCACCGAACTCATCCTTATAGGTTGGATCGAGATCAAGATAATGGTGCTTAAACGGCATACTAGCCCCTTGTCCCCCAACGGATAACATCCGATTAGCATATTTAACCGAATTTGCTTTAAACTCTTTTCCCCATGTAGGTGTTCCTTTTGGTACTTTGTTGTTAGATATCGGACGAAGTCCTGTTTGAGAAATAGCAATCGATCCGCCATGAATGAAATTTAGCTTCGTATGATCAAAATTATCGCCATTATAATCATCGAGCACCATGCCAAGTGCACCTGCACCAGCAAAAGTATTGAACTCTTCTTTTTCAAAAAAGCCTGTGGCACTCCCTTTTTGAACTTGATAAGCATAATTTTTCCCGATAACTCCAGTCCCAGAGTTAGGATTATACGGACGACCAATGCCTGATTGCAGCAATAATCTTACATTATTAAAAACATAGCTTGTGAGTACCACGATGTCCGCAGGCTGTTCAATTTCTTCGCCTGTTGTTGTGTCGATATACATAACTCCTGTTGCCTTGTTACCTGATTTCAACACCCGTCTCACATTCGAATGAGTACGTATTTCAAACTTTCCTGTCTTTTTCGCTACTGGAATTACCGTTACAACTGGGTCAGCTTTCGCTCCATATTCACAACCAAATCGCTCACAATACGCACAATATTGACAAGCCGCCCGCGAAACCCCGTCAGGATTTGTATACGCCTCTGATAGATTTCCAGAAGGACGATTATATGGATGGAGCTTTAAGTTTGTTGCTGCTTTACGGAATTTTTCCAGTGCCGGTGTTGTTTTCATCGGCGGAGTTGGATATGGGCTAGATCTTTTTGGCCCAAGGGGATTTTCTTCCCCGGAAATGCCGGCCATTTTTTCAAATTTATCAAAATAGGGCTCCAGTTCATCATAGGTAATACCCCAATCCTGAATCGTCATGTCCTTTGGAATCTTTTTTTCCCCATACCTTTCAATTGTTTTGCTACGAATCTCAAAATCGTAAGGAAGAAAACGATAGGTTTGCCCGTTCCAATGAACCCCTGATCCGCCTAAATTATCGCCCAATATAAAAGAACCATATTGGCGCATAGGAAGTGCTCGAAGCTTTTCATTGCCTCTGAACGTAATGGTCTCCTTCGAAAGATCCTGCATTAGCTCATATCTGAGAGCATAACGCAGTTCATCATGCACCATAAAGTAATCTTCCGTTTTTCGTTCTTTTCCTCTTTCTAATCCGACGCAATTTAGGCCTTGTTTCGTTAGCTCCGCAGCAATAATTCCGCCAGCCCAGCCAACACCAACAATGACCACATCTACTTTTGGTAATTTCTTCGCCACGCTCTTCACCCCATTCTATTAATGTCCTAAATGATCCTTAAGACTCTTTGGTGCAATTACCTTAAACTCTTGATCAATCACATCCGTATAGGCCATTTGACTACCTGGATAATTGCGCATTTTCCAGCCATCCATATTGCGATTTCCACTATATAACGGATCACTATAAGCCCCTTCTAATGTTGCGGTCCTCATCATATTAAAAAATCCACTAGGAGAAATCGTTGTAAGCTGAACCTTATCTTCGGCAAAATCCGTTAAAACCTCAATTTGCTGCTCCTCATCTAAGTCAATAAAGTTCTTTTCAAATTTTTTTAAACTATGATTTTGTAGTTCTCGAAGTCCAATATCAAAAATCTCACGTCGTCTAAGGCGACCTTGATACCCTTGAACTTTTTCACCTTTAAAAAATGGCGGTTGCATGTATTCCCTTGCATTAAACCCCCAGTCTCCACTTAATTGATGATCAATAAAATAAGCCACTCCTAAATCCTTTGCCCCTGGACCATTATCATCGGCTGGGAAAATTCGCTCTGTCGCTGCTTCGACCATTCGAAACTGTTGTTGTGTAAAAAACATGAGGGCAAGATTATAATTCTCAGCTTTTTGTTCGGTTTTAACTCCGTCTTTATCCGTTTTGTCCTTAAATGGGATTAAACTACCTAATGCACCACCTACTGCCAGTCCACCAATGGCGATCCCAGAATTCTTTAGAAATCTACGGCGAGTAAGAGATTCATTTTTTTCCTGTTGGTTAGCATTTTCAGCCATAAAATCCACCTCCTACATTTTACCGATAGATTGCCCCAAAAAAATCCATTCATACACAGAAATAATTTGGGCAAGATAACTTAAAATCTATTTTTTAGAGGTGGAAAAATATGAAAAAAGTTTGGAAAATAGCGGTTCCTTTAGGAGTCATATTGACCCTTTCGGCGTGCGCAGGACAGCAAAATGAAGTGGATGAAACTGTTCAAGCAGAAGAAGGACAGCATATCGACACTCACAGCCCTCATGCAACAAATGTTTATGACAAAAGCGTATCTACTGAAAATTTGAATGATGGCTTAATTATCCCAAGTGAAAATGGCGAAAAAAGACAAACTACCGATGAACACGGTGGAATGACTCATGGAGCCGGAACAGATGTCTATAGTATGATTGGAAGTTCCGGGTTACACGATGGAGGGATTTCTTCTCACCTAGAGTCAAGATTAGGTGGTGAAGGAATTAGCGGGATAAAGGTTTTTGTTTTAGATGACACGGTTATTCTTGCACGAGCAGCAGCTGAAACGACTTCGAATCAATATGATTCGATGCAGGACCATGTTCTTAACAGTGCCAACGGAATAACAAATCCTAATGGGAATAATCAGGACGCACCACAGGAGACAGCAGCTCCAGATGTGGATGACAATCTTGATAAAGCAAAAAATTACATGAACAAAGTTTTTAATGGTAATGTTCAAACCCTAACCGTTACCAATCCGAAAGCAGTGACGCTGATCGAAAAAATTAAAAATGATTTGAAGAAAGATAACGTTCCGTATGAGGCTGTTTCGCAGGATATTATTACACTTGTGAAGATGACGAGGGAGAAATAAGAAAAAACGCAGGAATTCCTGCGTTTTTCTTATGAGCCTCTCTATACCGGATATACCCCATGCTTCCGCTCAGTAAATACTTGATACTTGGATGTGTATATTTCCAGACGATTGGCAAGTTCATCACGAAGGCTGTTCGGTTCGACAATTCCATCAATAATCATTTCAGAGGCTAGACGATAAATATCGATGTCCTGGTCGTATTCTTGCCGCTTCTGCTGAATAAATGCCGGCCGTTCCTCTTCAGGAAGAGCCGCGATTTTATTGGCGTACACTGCATTCACGGCCGCTTCTGGTCCCATAACGGCAATTTTTGCTGAAGGCAAAGCTAAGCAGCAATCAGGTTCAAAGGCGGGACCTGCCATTGCATAAAGCCCAGCTCCATACGCTTTTCTGACGATAACCGAAATCTTCGGTACAGTTGCCTCACTCATCGCGGAAATCATTTTTGCCCCATGACGAATAATGCCGACACGCTCTACCTTGGTTCCGATCATGAAACCTGGAACATCTGTTAAAAACAAGAGCGGGATGTGGTAAGCATCACACAAAGTAATGAACTTCGCTGCTTTATCAGCCGAATCATGGAACAGGACCCCTCCTTTTACACGTGGCTGATTAGCAAGTATTCCAATCGACTGACCGTTCAATCGGGCAAAACCTGTGATCAACTCAGGGGCAAACAGTTTTTTAATTTCACAAAAAGAATCCTCATCGATGAGTCGATCAATTAATTCGTACATATTAAAAGGAGCATTCTGATTCTTTGGAAGCAACTCCTCAATTGATTTTTCAAATCGCTTAGGCGAAATAGACTTCACTACTTCTGGCTTTTCTTTATAATTCTGTGGAAAATACGTTAGATAGCGGCGGGCAAAAGTTAATGCCTCTTCTTCTGTTTTAACCAATACATCTCCACAGCCTGAGACTGAGCAATGCATTTTCGCGCCACCCATTTCTTCAAGTGTCACCTTTTCACCAATGACCATTTCCGCCATCCTTGGTGAACCGAGGTACATTGACGCATTTCCCTCAACCATCACGACAATATCGCAAAATGCTGGAATATAAGCACCACCCGCTGCAGATGGTCCAAATAGTAAGCATATTTGCGGAACCTTCCCGGATAGTTTTACTTGATTGTAAAAAATTCGCCCAGCCCCGCGCCTGCCTGGAAACATTTCGATTTGATCGGTAATTCGCGCACCTGCCGAATCGACTAAATACAGCATCGGGACCTGAAGTTTCTCTGCTGTCTCTTGAATTCGGATGATTTTCTCCACTGTGCGAGCTCCCCATGACCCTGCTTTAACTGTTGAATCATTGGCCATCACACAGACTGTGCGACCATGAATTTTCCCAATACCTGTGACCACGCCATCTGCTGGCAGTCCATCCTCCATACAGTTAGCAAAGAAGGCATCTTCTACTTTTAATCCTTCATCAAAAAGTAGTTCAAGGCGCTTGCGAACATATAGCTTACCTTTTTCCGCATTTTTTTCATGATATCCTTTTGCGCCGCCTTGTTTAATCTTTTCAACGAGTTCATGATATTGTTCCATTTTTTCTTCCCCCTGTGCTTGAACAGCCATCCATCATTCCCCCTTATATTGCGGTTTTCTTTTCTCTTTAAAAGCTGTTAATCCTTCGATACGATCTTTAGTAGGGATAGTCATGGCATAAGCCATCTGTTCAAGTTCTAGACCTGTTTGTAAATCAACTTCCATTCCTTTATTGATAGCAATTTTTGCTTGAGCTACAGCAATTGGACCATTATCGGCAATTCTATCGGCGATTTCCATCGCTTTTTGTAAAAGTTCCTCTTTCGGAACGACATATTCTACTAAGCCGATTTCCTTTGCCTCATATGCATCCACTCTCTGAGCTGTGAAAATTAGCTCCTTTGCCTTCCCTAAGCCGATGAGTCGAGGCAGACGTTGTGTACCACCTGCCCCTGGAATAATCGCTAACGACGTTTCAGTCAAGCCTACCTTTGCCGTTTCAGTAGCTATCCGAATATCACAGGCTAAAGCGAGTTCCAGCCCTCCCCCAAAGGCTACTCCATTAATAGCCGCAATCACTGGCATCGGGAGTTGTTCAACAGAATTGATGACTAGACGAATTAAGGCTACTGTCTGCTTTACTTCAATAGGAGTCATCCTAGCTCGTTCCTTTAAATCTGCCCCTGCACAAAATACTTTTTCACCAGAGCCTGTGAGGATGACAGTCCGAATCGAAGAGTTATACTTAAAATCTTCGATGAGTTCTCTAAATTCAGTGAGCATTTGCATCGAAAAAGCATTAGCTGCTTCAGGTCGATTCAATGTAATTGTGGCGATATTTTTTTCGATTTTTAGTAAAACAGTTGCCGACAAAATGGTGCCCACCTTTCTAATTCGAAATCTTGCTTCGTTCCGTCTGCATCGTATGACTTGGAAGCTCCTTTCCCATTTTTTCTTCTAAAAATCGTGCAGCCTGTATAAGCTTTTCTTTATTAATACCTGTTTCAATTCCCATACCCGCAAGCATATAATGCAGGTCATCAGTTGCAAGATTGCCAGATGCACCTGGTGCGTATGGACAACCTCCAAGCCCCCCTAATGCGCTATCAAAATTTGTAATTCCAAGATTCAGTGCAACGAGCACATTTGCCAGTGCCGTCCCTCTTGTATTATGAAAATGCATCGCGATTCTTTCTCGAGGGAATCGCTTCAATACTTCTGTTAAAACCTCTTCCACTTGCTTAGGATTGGCAACCCCGATCGTATCGCCTAAAGAAAGCTCCTCAATTCCATATGAAAATAACTGCTCAGAAACAGCCAGTACCGAATCGATAGAAACTTCCCCTTCATAAGGGCAACCAAATACAGTAGAAACATAGCCTCTCACTGATTTCCCTGCAACAATTCCCTCTTGTATGACAGGTTTTAGCACCGGATATGTGTCTGAAATGGATTTGTTAATGTTTTTCAGATTGTGAGTTTCAGAGGCAGACATAAACACAGCCACTTCATCTACATTGGCTTCCAATGCTCCTTCAAGACCTCTTTCATTAGGGACAAGCGCTGCATAAGTAATGTCGTTTTTTCGTTTAATCGATTTCGCTACTTGAACCGCGTCCGCTAATTGAGGAATCCACCTTGGATTCACAAAGGATGTAATTTCGATATAAGTTAACCCTGTTTCAGATAACATGTTGATCCATTCAATCTTATCTTCTGTCTGGATCATTTGCTTCTCATTTTGCAGCCCGTCACGTGGCCCAACTTCTTTAATCGTTACTTTCTTTTGAAGGTTCATCACTCACATTCCTTTCCAGGAATTATTCTAATATCACTAATTCATCTTCCTCGTTGACAAAGTCCCCTTCACTTACTTTAATCTCTTTCACGATACCACTTGCTTCCGCAGCAATCGGAATTTCCATTTTCATCGATTCTAAAATGACGACATCCTGTCCTTCGGTCACTTCGTCCCCTACATTCACGAGTATTTTCCATACACTACCTGCCATATTAGATTGAATATTTGCCATGATGATTCCTCCTATTTTTGAATATATTTTTCTATGAAATTAGTCGTCGTCTCTCCATTTTGATATGCCCTGTGAGCCACAACCTCCCGGAGCATCGGGATATTCGTTTTAATCCCTTCGATCTGGTATTGCTCCAAAGCCTCCGTTAAGCGTTGAATAGCTGCATCACGTGTCGGGGCAGACATTACTAACTTTCCAATCATTGGGTCATAAAATGGCGTAACCGTAGACGATTCATGTACTGCAAGCTCATGGCGAATCCCTTCACCTGTAGGGAGAGCAAATGCTGTGATTTTCCCTGGAGATGGAAGGAATGTCTTTGGATCTTCTGCGTAAATACGGACCTCAATCGCATGCCCTTCCAATTTTATTGCCTCCTGAGACCAGCGTAGCTTTTCCCCAACTGCCACTCGTAGTTGTTCCTCTACTAAATCAAGCCCCGTAATTTCTTCTGTTACTGGATGTTCAACTTGTAATCTGGTATTCATTTCTAAGAAGTAGAAGTTTTTCTCTTCATCTACTAAAAACTCAATCGTCCCGGCATTTTCATAGCCTATAGCTAAGGCAGCTTTCACCGCTGCTTCTCCCATATTCCTACGGGAGTCTTCATCTAAAAATGGTGAAGGGGCCTCCTCGACTACTTTTTGGTGACGACGCTGAATGGAGCATTCCCGCTCCCATAAGTACACACATTTACCAAACTTATCAGCCAATAATTGAATCTCAATATGTCGAGGATTTTCAATGAATTTCTCAATATACATTTCTCCATTACCGAAAAACATTTGCGCCCTTTTTTGGTTCCCCTCAAATGCTTTTAGTAATTCCTCATCGTTTTGCACAACTTGCATGCCAATTCCGCCACCACCGGCACTTGCCTTGAGCATCACGGGATAACCAATTTGCACTGCAGCCGCAATCGCCTCTCCCACATCAGCAACTGACGCTTCGGTACCTGGTACCACAGGGACACCCGCTTCCTTCATCGCATTTCTGGCTGCTACTTTACTACCCATTTTCTCAATCACTTCAGGGCTAGGACCAATAAACACAATGCCAGCTTCCCCACATTTTCGTGCAAACTCAGCATTTTCGCTTAAAAGTCCATAGCCAGGATGAATGGCTTCCGCACCTGCTGCTTTGGCTGTTTCAAGAATTTTTTCAATCTGTAAGTAGCTTTCATGAACACGAGGTTTTCCGATACAATAGGCTTCATCCGCCATGTATACATACGGAGCATCTGCATCTGCTTCGGAATAGATGGCTACTGTTTGAATTCCTATTTTTTTACATGTGCGGATAATACGTGCTGCAATTTCTCCACGATTAGCAATTAAAATTTTCGAAAACATAGACACACCTCCCAATGATGCAACGACAAGCCTTAAGGCTCACTTCACGGTCGTCTTTCGGCTTATAATCTCTTGAATTTGCGACACAGTTCCTGGATCTTCTAGCCCCGTAATATCACCTGAAACCTTTCCAGCTGTAACGATTTCCTTTAATAATCGGCGCATGATTTTCCCACTGACCGTTTTTGGCAAAGCCTCTGTAAAAATGATTGCTTTCGGTAGAGCAATTTTTCCAATCTGCTCGACAATCCGTTCATTAATTGTTTCTTTCAAACTATCGGTCCCAAGTGAAATATCGCTTACTCGCACAAATACGAGCGGAACCTCTCCTTTAATATCATCTGGTACCCCAATGACAGCGGCTTCTGCTACACCTTCGCATTCGAGCACAGCGCTTTCAATTTCCATCGTGCTTAAGCGATGACCAGCCACATTGAAGGCATCATCCGAGCGACCCACAACCCATACATAGCCATCTTCATCAATCAAGGCCAAGTCGCTAGCAAAATAACTACCTTCCACCTGTCTAAAATAAGAAGATAAATAGCGTTCCGGCTCCTTCCACAGGGTCCGACATAGCATCGGGAATGGTTTTCGAATTACCAAATTCCCTAAGGTGCCAGGAGGAACAGGTTTTCCTTCCTCATCGACGACTGCTACATCTGCTCCTAAAAATTGAATTCCTGCTGAACCAGGCTTCATCGGTGTTAACCACGCTGCTCCCGCAATTGGACATCCAGCTGTTTCCGTCTGTCCCCACGTATTATTAACACATATATTTTTCTTTCCTAATACTTCATACGTCCATTGCCATGATTCAGGGTCAAACGGTTCACCTACAAGGGAAATGACCTCAAGACAGGATAAATCAAATTGATCCACAAGCTGATCTCCCAAGCTCTTTAGCATCCGTAGTGCTGTTGGAGCGGTAAACAATTTATTAACACGATACTTTTCGATCATTTGATAGAACCGGTCTTTTCTCGGAAAGTCAATCGCCCCTTCATACACAACTGTCGTAACTCCATTCGCTAATGCTCCAGCAATCCCCCAAATATGCATCGTTAGCCAACCAATATCAGCCGTACACCAGAACACATCGTCATCATGATGGTCCATATGATATTTGCTATAAATGTAATTTTGCACGACGAAGGCCATTCCAGAGTGGACGACGCCCTTTGGTTTCCCTGTTGTTCCACTTGTATAAAAGACGATCCCATAATCATTTGCTTCTAGCCTTTCCGGTTCACAATGGATGCTCGCCTTCTTCGTTAATTCATCCCACCAGAAGTCACGTCCCTCAGTCATATTGACTTCTGTTCCTAAACGATTAACGACAATTACCGCTTCAATCGAAGGGATATCCGAAATGACCGCATCCACTTTTTCCTTTAAGTGAATCGTGTTTCCCCGTCTCGGTGATGCATCGGTCGTCACGATGATTTTTGGTTCAAAACTAACAAGACGATCCTTCAATGATTTCTCTGAATAACCAGAGAAAATCGTGTTATATATGGCTCCAATGCGGAAGCATGCAAGGACAGCGATAATCGCTTCAGCTAGGTTTGGCAAAAATATGGCGACGCAATCCCCTTTTTTCACACCAAAGGAACGGAGCACATTGGAAAAACGATTCACTTCAGCTAGCAGCATGTTGTAGGTAAAAAACTTTGTATCTCCATTTTCACCTTCCCAAATAAGAGCGGTACGATTGCCAGCCCCATTCTCCACGTGACGATCAAGTAAATTCACACAGGGGTTGCTAATCCCCCCTTCAAAAAAACGAAACTCTGGTAGACTTCCACTCATTGTTTGTTGCCATGGCTCATACCAAAATAATTCTTTCGCGACATCATTCCAAAAAGTTGCGGGATCTTGTTGGGATTTTTGCAGAAGTTCTTGAAAAGCTTGACTGCTTCCAATTGAGGTTTTTACTTGTCTTTCTTCAGTTGGATAAACGAGCTTACTTTCGGAAACGACTTTTAAAATTCCACTAACGTCCATTTGAATCCCCCTCATTAGAAAATATTTGTTTCTATTAAACTAACTGTCTAGCAATGACGAGTCGTTGAATTTCTGATGTGCCTTCCCCAATTTCCATGAGCTTGATGTCACGTAAATACCGCTCCACCTCGTATTCACGCATATAACCGTAGCCTCCATGAATTTGGACTGCTTGGTTACAAGCTCGGAACCCTGCTTCTGAAGCGAATAATTTCGCGTAAGCCGATTCCTTTGTAAAAGGCTTGTCGTTATCTTTGAGCCATGCAGCTTTATAAACCATATTTCTTGCTAACTCAATTTCCATTGCCATATCCGCTAACTTAAATTGAATCGCTTGAAACTTTGCAATCGGTTGGCCAAATTGAGTCCTTTCCTTGGCATAACTTAATGCTTTTTCGAGAGCAGCCTGGGCAATCCCAACGGAAAGAGCTGCAATGGAAATTCGACCGCCATCTAATGTATATAAAAATTGTTTGAATCCACCAGTAGGGTCTCCAAGTAAATTTCCTTTCGGAACACGAACATTTTCGAGAATAATTTCTGATGTATTCGAACCACGAACTCCAAGTTTTTCGTAATTGCTATTAATGGTTAATCCTGGTGTATCAGTAGGAACGATAATTGCAGAAATAATATTTTTTCCCCGCTCATCTTTTCCCGTCATGGCAGTTACGGTAATCGTTTTGGCATACTCAGCGTTTGTAATGAAACATTTTTCTCCGTTGATCACATACTCGTCACCATCAAGAACCGCTTTTGTTCTCGTTCCACCAGCATCTGAGCCTGCATTTGGCTCTGTTAAACCGAAAGCTCCTAGTCCCTTTCCACTTGCTAATGGGACAAGAAAATTTTGTTTCTGCTCTTCTGTTCCGAAATAATAAATGGGGCTGGCACCAAGGGAAACTGCTGCCGCATAGCTTAAACCTGTGCTGCCACATGCCTTCCCGATTTCTTCAACAGCTATGGCATAAGAGATCGTGTCTCCGCCTGAACCACCATACTTTTCCGGAAAAGGAATTCCCAATAGTCCAAGCTCCCCCATTTTTTCAAATGTCTGTACCGGAAACTCGCCTGTCTTATCAACATGGTCCGCTTTTGGCGCCACTTCTTTCTCCGCAAATTCCTTCACCATGTCTTTTACCATTTGCTGTTCTTTTGTTAATTCAAAGTTCATTCCTCGTTCCTCCTTCATTCATATATATTCATTGATGGGACAAGTTATAAACAAAACCGAATCTCTGAATCGAACAACCCTTAAGACCGACTAGTTGGTCGGTATCGGGGTCGACTGATGAAAGCGCTTAAATTTTATAAAATATAATTATTACTTCACTAATACAGACTGCAAAATAAGGTCAATAAAATGAGCTGCTATTTCCTCAATCGTTTTTTCTCGGTCTGATTTATACCATTTATACATCCAATTCAACATTCCTAAAATGGCCATACCTGTCATTTCAACTGACAGATCAGAACGAAACTCTCCAGAATGAATCCCATCCTGAATGACTTGAAAAACAATATCCCGATATTCATCTCTTTTTCGTTTAATGATTTCTTCGTACTCGGGTTTTAAATACTTACTTTCTTGATAGAAGACGGAGATGTGTGGTTTGTAAAGCTCAAATACTTGTACATGATAGTAAATGATCGCTTGAAGTTGTTCAGTGGATGTTGTGTAGGTTTGAACGGCATGCTTAGCTTTGTCTAATGCATATTGAATAAAGTAATCATGAATTAAAAACAGAAGTTCATCTTTTGATTTAAAATGGTGATAAAACCCTCCTTTTGAAGTACCACTTTCCTCAACAATTTGATTAACCGTGACACCATGGTACCCATGTTTTTCAAACAATTGCAACGAGGTCGTAATGATCTTATCTTTTAACTGCGACATATGAATATCACCCTTCTGTGTGAAAGTGTAGCAGAAATATTTAGAATTTTCAATAATGAAGTTGAATTTGCACTTTCAACACAAATCGGGTCACTTTGGTGTAGGCTGTCTCCGTAAAGATTTCCTATCGAAAAAAAAGCTGAAACCTTTGATCCACAAAGATTCCAGCCTTTCTTCAATTCAAATCATATTTCCGACCTTTTATTAAATATGCTGCGCTTTCTGCAATATTCGTGATATGGTCTGCAGTCCGTTCCAAATAACGATTCACAAACAATAATTGCACCAATTGGTTTGTTTCTTCTTGCCTCTCACATAAGTGGCCAGTAAGTTGCTTATAGGTTTCATCACTATATTCATCAACCTCATCATCCATATCGCCAACTTCTTTTGCAAGGGCCATATTCTCATCGAAAAATGATTTTAGAGCCTTGTTCAACATAGTAATACATACTTCCTTCATCGCTTCAAGGCTTGTCTTATTGATTAATGAATCTCCATTGCCGATCTTAATCGTTGCTTTGGCAATATTAACTCCAAAGTCTGCGATTCGTTCAACCTCTGAGGAAATCTTAATGGCACCAATGATTTTGCGTAAATCTCTTGCTACAGGCTGCTCTTTCACCATTAGCCAAATAGCCAATTGATTAATCTCTTCTTCTAGATCATCTATTTCATTATCTTCTTCTATAACTCTTAGAGCTAATTCAACATCCTGAGTTTTAAGTGCATCAAATGATTTTTCTAAAGACTCCACTGTCAATTGAGTCATCTCTTCCATTTTTACTTGCAATTCCTGCAAACTATTTTCGAAATTCTCGCGAACAACCATGTTTTTCTCCTCCGCTTAACCGAAACGACCAGTAACGTAATCTTCGGTTCTTTGATCAGATGGCATAGAAAAGATTTTATTTGTTTCATCAAATTCGATAATCTCACCATTTAAGAAAAAGGCTGTCTTATCAGAAACACGTGCCGCCTGTTGCATATTGTGAGTCACGATAACTATTGTGTATTCCTTCTTCATCGAAGCAATCAATTCTTCTACCTTTAGAGTGGAAATCGGGTCAAGTGCGGAAGTCGGTTCATCCATTAGGATTACTTCTGGCTTCATCGCGATTGCACGTGCAATACAAACCCTTTGCTGCTGGCCACCTGAAAGGCCAAGAGCAGAACTCTTTAAGCGATCCTTTACTTCATCCCAAATCGCTGCTCCTCGCAGACTTTCCTCAACAATTTTATTTAACTCAGCCTTATTTTTAATCCCTTGCATCCGTGGGCCATACGCCACGTTATCATAAATACTCATTGGAAAAAGGTTTGGTTTTTGAAATACCATGCCCACTTTGGTTCGAAGCTTGATCACATCATTAGACTGGTAAATATCCTCACCATCAATAACCATTTTCCCATTAATTTTCACACCGTCAATTAAATCATTCATACGATTAAGTGTTCGTAAAAATGTAGATTTCCCGCAACCAGATGGACCAATTAATGCCGTCACTTCTTTTTCCTTAATATCAATGGAAACATCAAAAAGTGCTTGTTTCTCTCCATAGAAGAGATTTAAATCTTTCACGGCAATTTTCGTCTGTTGCTCGGTTGTATTGGCTGACTTATCTGTCGCCGTTTTACGATCGATCACTGTTGTATTCAAGTCATTCACCTCGTTTAATAGTTGGCTTTATTTAACTTTTTCGATATAAAAGTAGCAGTTAAATTTAAGATTAAAATGAGTACGATGAGGACGACCCCAACAGCCGCTGCAAGTTCGATATCCCCTGCCTCCTGTGTGACTAGAAAAGAGTGAACGGTCAACGTTCGTGCTGATGAGAAAATACTTGCCGGCATTGCCGCCACTGTTCCTGCTGTTAAGAAAATCGCCGCTGATTCCCCAATAATTCTACCCATTGAGAGAATAAGCCCGGATAAGATACCAGGCATAGCACTTGGCAAAATTACTTTGTATAATGTCTGGAGTTTCGTGGTTCCTAGAGCCAGTGACCCTTCACGGTATGTCCTCGGTACTGTCTTTAATGACTCTTCAGTTGTCCGAATAATAACTGGTAAGACAATAATCGTTAAAGTAAGTGAGGCTGCAATGATCGACATACCTAATTTCAAGGTTGTCACAAAAAACACGGCACCAAATAATCCATAAATAATAGAAGGAATACCTGTTAAGCTTTCTGTCGCAAAACGAATTGTGTTTACTAATCTTCCTTGTTTTGCGTATTCCTGCAAATAGACTGCAGCTAAAATTCCAATTGGAGTCGCGATTAACAGCGAGATAACAATCGTGTAAATAGTTGTCACGATCATAGGTAATATTCCGCCACCACCAGATGGAGAATAATCACCAAAAATAAAATCAAAGCTAATTAAGCCAATCCCTTTGTAGAAAATATAACCTACAATCATGACAAGTACTGCAACTGTTAAGAAAGCTGCAAACCAAAGTAACCCAAGAAGAATTTTATCTTTTAGCTTCCTCAACTTAATTGCCACCTTTCGAGCTAATTCTTGCTAAAACAAAATTTAATATTAAGATGAACGAGAACAATACTATTCCTGTCGCAAACAACATTTCTTGATGAGTTCCAAATGCATAGCCCATTTCTAAAGCTATGTTTGTTGTTAGAGGACGGATACTATCCGTTAAGCTTGTAGGAATGACCAAGCTGTTCCCAGCAACTAAGATAACCGCCATTGTTTCACCTATAGCTCGCCCCATTCCAAGAACGATAGCCGTCATAATTCCCGACTTAGCAGCTGGAACGACTACTTTGAAGATTGTTCCAATTGGAGAAACACCTAATGCCAACGAACCTTCTCTATATGCTTTTGGCACTGCCCGAATGGCTGTTTCTGCCACTGTTACAACCGTTGGTAGCATCATGATTGCTAATACTATTATTACTGCTATTAAACTTTGACCCTTAATTAGCCCTAAGTTATTTTGTAAAAAAGGAACGATGATCGCGAGTCCAAATACTCCATATAATACAGATGGAATTCCTGCTAAAAGCTGCACTGCGGGTGAAATGATTTTTGCAACACTTCTCGGTGCAATTTCCGCTAAGAAAATAGCAGTGAATAACCCAATCGGAACACCGATTATTAAGGCGCCTATCGTAGCATAAATAGATGCTACAATCATAGGTAGGATCCCGAATTTGTCCTCACTTGGAACCCAATCGCTTCCTAGCAAGAAATCAATAAAACTATACCCTTCTGCAATAAATGGATGCGAACCTTTATAAAATACAAATCCTATGATAAGCAATAAGCTGACAACAGAAAGAAGTGCACAAAATAAAAATACTCTCCCAGACACTTTTTCTAATATATACTTCCTTTTATTTGCCTTGCCAATTTCTCCTGCATCCTTTTTTACCGGTATGCTCGACATTCTGCATTCCCCCAAGATTGCTTTTACTTATGCTAATTATTGAACTGGGATAGCCCCTGATTCAGCCGCTATCGCTTGTCCTTCTGGACTCAAAATATAATCGATAAATTTTTGTCCTTCATTTGTAAGATTGTCCTCAACATGAACAAATAGGAACGGACGAGATAAAACATATTTTTGACTTAGAACATTTTCTGCAGTTGCTTCTACTCCATTAATGTTTACTGGAGAAACTGATTCATCGATATACTCAAAAGAAATAAAGCCGACCGCGTGCTTATTCGTTGCAACAGTCGTTTTAATATTCCCATTTCCACTTGCTACTATCGCACTTTTTATTAATTCGCCTGAAGAGTAACCTACAATTTCTTGAAATGCATCTCTAGAACCTGAACCATCTTCACGGGAAACAACAACAATCTCTAAATCATCCCCACCAAGGTCTTTCCAATTGGTAATCTTTCCTGTGAATATGTCTTTTACTTGGTCCATTGTTAGATTTTTAACTTTATTACTCGGGTGAGTTACAACAACAATCCCATCATAAGCAATGACTGTTTCCTGTAAGCTCTCTTTCTCCTCATCCTTTAATTCGCGCGATGACATACCAATTTCTGAAACTCCATTGATAGCATTCGTGATACCAGCGGATGAACCAATCTGATTAATTTCTATTTTTGTATTATTATTTCCCTCATACTTTTCTGCCAATTTTTCAGCCAAAGGTCCGACAGAAGTAGAGCCTGAAATGGCTAACGTATGGACATTGCCTCCAGATGCTTCTGTTTCATCTCCAGCACTATCATTTCCACAGGCAGCTAATATCATTGATAAACAGAGCACTAGTGACCCTATCTTTAATTTTCTTCTCATATGTTAAACCTCCAAAATTCGACTGAATATGTCCTATTTCGTAGTTTGCCTAAAGTAAACAATAAGGATTCTTTGTAAATGTTCCATTAATGAATTGTAAAGGTTTTGTAAAGTTTGTTTACTGAAAATTAACCATATTGAGAAACGGTAAATTTTAGTATGTACAACACCAGTAGTTTTTACTAAAAAATAACAAAAAGAAGCTTGAATTCTTGATAAACTAAGAATTCAAGCTGCCTAATTAAACCTCTATTATAATCATACTTTCGCCTCAGTTAACACCGATCCTTCCACTTGTTTCTCAATCTTCACCGCACATGCCTTGAACTCTGCTGTTCCAGCTAGAGGGTCAGTTGCATGATTGGTTAATAGATTTGTATTAGCTTGTTCTGGGAAATGGAAGGACATAAAGACTAAGCCTCGTGGCTGTTTGTTGCTTATCTTTATTTTAGTCTCAACACTTCCTCTTCTGGAACTTACTCGAACCACTTCACCATCTTCAAAACCAAAATGAGCTGCATCATCCGGATGAATTTCGATGGCCTCCTCTGCATTTTTCACCTTTTTATAATTACTTGTTTGAACACCGGTATTATAAAATTGAAGACGGCGTCCAGTTGTCAGCATCAATGGATATTCCTCATCTGGTACCTCAGCTGGCGGCTGATAATCTGTAGGCACAAATGTCGCTCTTTTACCCACGTCGTTTGACCAAAGACGGGTATGAAGGAATGGTGTTCCCGGATGGTTTTCATCTGGACAAGGCCATTGTAAACCACCTTCTTCATCAATTCGTTTATACGTTACCCCAGCAAAATTAGGGGCCAATAAACGAATTTCCTCCCAAACTTCTTCTGCTGACTGATAGTTCCAGTTGGCTCCCATACTGTTGGCAATATCCTGCACAATCTCATGATCATGACGCGATATACCTGGCCCTTTTAATGCTGGACGAACACGTTGGATGCGACGTTCAGAATTGACAAGAGTACCATCGTTTTCTGCCCAACCTTTCGCAGGAAGAACGACGTCAGCCATCATGGCCGTTTTCGTCATCAATATATCTTGAACAACGAGAAAATCAAGATTCTCGAACAGCTTCTCTACATGGTGTCCATCTGCATCTGATTGCACTGGATTCTCACCAATTACATAAAGGGCTTTTATTTCCTTCGTTTCCATCGCATCTAGCATTAATGTCTGATGTTTGCCCATCTTTTCAGGAACCGGTACACCCCACACTTGCTCATGAAGCCTTCTTCCTTCTGGGTCATCGTAATTCCAACCACCGACTAAGCGATTAGGCAACGCTCCCATATCTCCTCCGCCCTGAACATTATTTTGTCCGCGGAGTGGATTGAGACCAGATCCATATTTCCCAATGTGACCAGTAAGTAAAGCTAGGTTAACCAAAGAAAAAACATTTTCCGTTCCATTATGGTGTTCTGTAATCCCTAATGTCCAACAAATCGTTGCCTTTTCTGCAGTCGCATAGAGGCGGGCAATTTCCCGAATATCCTCTGCTGGTATTCCAGTAATTTTCTCGGCATATTCTGGCGTGTATTGTTGTACCTTCTCTTTATAAAGTTCAAACTGTTCTGTCGCATTTTGAATAAAATCTACATGAGCTAAGCCCTCTTCAATAATGACGTGCCCCATCGCATTTGCTAGAGCAATATCAGTTCCCACACGTACTGGTAAATACTTATGGGCTAACTTCGTTTGATCAATCCGTCTAGGATCAATGACAACCATTTTGGCTCCATTCTTAATACCACGACGCATATGATTAAAAATAATCGGGTGACATTCCTGAGTGTTACTTCCCCAAACAAGAATAACATCGGTATTTTCTAATTCATCATAAGAGCCAGTTGCTGCACCTGTTCCAAACACAGTCACCAGACCGGTGACACTAGGAGCATGTCAGGTTCGGTTACAGCTATCAATATTATTCGTACCAATCACGGTACGCATAAATTTTCCAACAAGATAGTTTAACTCATTTGTAGAACGAGAAGAACTAAAGCATCCAAACGCATCTGGCCCATGAGACTCCTTAATCGCTGAAAATTTATGAGCGATTAGTTGTAGTGCCTCATCCCAACTAGCAGGTACAAGCTTTCCATTTTTACGAATGAGTGGCTCAGTTAATCTTCGGTCACTATGAATATAACCCCAACCAAGTGCACCCTTCACACAGGTCTCTCCATGGCTAGAAGGATTTTCTTTATGCCCTTTTACCTTCACAATTTGTTCGTTTTCCACCTCAACATCAAGGCCACAACCAGTTCCACAAAAACTACAAATGGTTTCGACTTGTTTAACCTGAGTCTCCATGTTTACCACTCCTCTCCTAAGATTTTCTTACAAATCTACAATTCTATCTAATCTTGTATACACATTGAGCGCATTATTTCGAATAAAACCAACGGTAGTTATTCCTAATTCTTCAGCGAGTTCAAGCGCTAAGTCGGTAGGAGCTGATTTGGATAAAATAACCTCACAACCAATCTTCGCTACTTTTGACAAAATCTCAGAGGAAATCCGCCCGCTAAAGACGATAACCTTATCTTTTAATGAAATTTGATTTCGAAGACAGTAACCATATATTTTGTCCAATGCATTATGTCGACCAATATCTAAACGAGAAAGAATCATGCCATCTTTGCTACATAGAGCAGCATTGTGTACACCGCCTGTTTCGATAAATACACTCGAACTTTTTTGCATTTCTTCCATTAATTGAAAGCATTCCTCAATGGTTAACTTTACGTTCACATCTTTAAGATGATGCGACATTTTAGCATCATTAAAAAAAACGAATCCTTGTCTGCTTTTGCCACAACAGGAAGATATATAACGTTTTGAATGAAATTTCTCGTAAAAATGGTTCACGTAATTTGTCTTAACATGAGCAAAGCCTTCTTTTTCTTGAATCCAAATATTATCGATATCGGCATACCCTCTAATGACACCTTCAGAAGCCAAAAAACCAATCACCATATCCTCAATATATTCTGGTGTACATACAAGTGTGGCAAATTCATTTTGATTCAATTTGATCGTAATCGGATGCTCGGTAACAACGGAATCCTCCTGTTCAGTAATGTTTCCTTGCGCATAACGGGTGACGGTTCGTTTAACCGTGTTCTTCAAGAAATCTATCCCCTCCTCCCGATGCACTTTCATTCGACATGCCATGTTCATTTAGGCTGTCACTCCTGTTTCTTTTTGCTTTCGAAGCTTCAAAATGTCAACTCTTATTAATAATGAAAGAATAAGAGCAGCAACAAATAATCCTGCAAAGAAGGTTAAGCTTCCAGCGTAAGTTCCCGTTGTATCTTTAATATATGCAGCAAACATTGGACCTACGAGTCCAGCTGCAGCCCATGCTGTTAAAATATAGCCGTGGATTGCACCAAGTTGTTTCGTTCCAAAAAGATCCCCAATATATGCTGGAATTGACGCGAAACCGCCACCGTAACATGTATAAATAATGGCTAACATCACTTGGAATAAAAGGGAATTTGTCGTATGTGGCAACATGAAAAACAGTCCAATCTGCAGAACAAAAAATGTCGTGTACGTATTTGGACGACCAATATAATCAGAAATAGAAGCCCAGCCAATACGCCCTAACCCATTAAATACTCCAATAGCACCGACAAGAGCTGCTGCTGCAGTAGCATCAATACCAATCGATTCTTGGGCAAGTGGCTTTGCAACAGCTAAAATTGCAATACCGCATGTGACATTGATAAAGAGCATCAACCACAAATACCAAAAGCGACTTGTTTTTACTGCTTCATTCGCCGTTAACTGAGATAAATCCAATCTAGGTTTTGCTGCACCCGATTCGACTTTTTCCTGAAACCCTTTTGGCATCCATCCCTCAGGTGGTTTTTCAAGATATAGAGAAGATGCAGTCATCAAAATGAAGTAAGCGCTTCCTAAAATAAGGAAGGTGTTTGCAACGCCTACATTTTCAATTAAGCTATTCATAATCGGGCTAGAGATTGCTGCCGCAAAGCCAAATCCCATGATCGCAAGTCCTGTAGCAAGTCCACGACGGTCAGGGAACCATTTCACTAATGTAGAAACGGGGGCGATATAACCAACACCAAGGCCGATTCCTCCTAACACTCCGTAAAAGATATAAAGCAATAATTTCGAACCTGCTAATACTGCAAGCCCCGAGCCAGCTATTCCAATTCCAAAAAAGGCTGCTGCCAGCAGACCTGCTTTTCTTGGCCCATGCTTCTCAACAAAATGCCCTAAAAAGGCAGCTGATAGACCTAAGAACAATATTGCAATACTAAATGTTAATGCTACTTCCGAATCTGACCAACCAAACAAGTCTTTTAACGGATTCGTAAAATTACTCCATGCGTAAACGGAGCCAATTGAAATGTGGATCCCGACAGCAGCCGCTGCTATAAGCCATCGATTTTTCTTCGTTTCTGCCATACAGCCCATCCTCCTTTTTATTTAAGTTAATAGACTTACAACTTGCTATGAAATCAAGCTAGAAAGCATTCCCCCTTTACCAAACTGTTTTGCAACCATAATTACATCTTAGCTTCAACTCTTGATTACTTTAAAAATAAATCAGATAATTTCGACTATTGAAATAATTATAACGTAAAGCTTATTCTTTTTCCAATATGAAGATAGGGTTAACTATCCATTTTGCTTAGAGTGGTTGGGACAGGATGTTCACTCTAAACATAAATATGTTTAAGTTACTGTATTTAGAAAAGGTAAATATTAGAAACAAAAAAAGCCCAAACCCTTTTTATAAAAGGATTTGAGCTATTTACTACTTAATAAATTCTGTCACCATTAAAGATAGAATTCTTAACAACAACATAGTCCACGTTTCGGATAGCTGACAGCTTGTTTCCACCTGCATATGAAATAGAAGATTGAAGATCCTGTTCCATTTCAATTAAAGTATCCTCAATTGAACCTTTGTACTCAACATACATCTTTTTACCTTCGACATTTTTTCTTTCGCCTTTTTGGAATTCAGATGCTGAGCCAAAGTATTCTTTAAACATTTTACCATCTTTTTCAACCGTTTCTCCTGGTGATTCTTCATGACCAGCAAATAAAGAACCAATCATTACCATAGAAGCTCCAAAACGAACGGATTTTGCGATATCACCATGAGTTCGAATACCACCATCGGCGATAATTGGCTTACTTGCAGCCTTTGCACACCAGCGAAGTGCAGCCAATTGCCAGCCACCAGTACCGAAGCCCGTCTTGATTTTTGTAATACAAACTTTACCTGGTCCGATACCAACCTTTGTAGCGTCAGCTCCAGCATGCTCTAATTCACGAACCGCTTCCGGAGTTCCAACATTTCCTGCAATGACAAAGCTTTCTGGCAAATTAGCTTTGATATGCTTAATCATCTTAATAACTGCATCTGAATGACCGTGTGCAATATCAATGGTGATAAATTCAGGAGAAAGCTGTTCTTCAGCTAATTGTGTAATAAAGCTATACTCTTCTTCCTTCACTCCAACACTGATAGAAGCATATAATCCACGTGCTTTCATGTCTTTCACAAAGTCTGCACGTTTCTCTGGATTAAAGCGGTGCATAATGTAGAAATAGTTATTTTCAGCTAAATAAATAGCAAGCTTTTCATCAATAATGGTCTGCATATTTGCAGGAACGACAGGTAATTTAAATGTATAATTTCCGAATTTAACAGTTGTATCACACTCAGAACGACTATTTACAATTGATTTCGCGGGAATAAGTTGAATATCTTCATAATCAAATACAGTATCCATATTTACACTCTCCTAAAAATGAGTCAGACTAACTAAAAACCGATTATTATGTGATAATTCATTTCATTTTCATTCCAAGTAGCAGGAATCCTCAAACTGCCAAACATTTAGCAATGATGACTTATGTGAGAGAAATGAATTTTTAATGCCTTCTTCCAAGCACAATAACGAGTATATAATACGAATATTTATTTGTCAACAGATTAAAACGTTCGTGTTTTTATGAATTTTAATTGGAACATCAAGAAAAATTTCTGGTTTTCTATATTTATACGAACGATACATTCTGTAAATAGCATGAGTCTGCTACTTCGAAAAAGAAAAAAAGGCAGAAACCACTCAAAATGTTTCCACCTTTCTATCTATAGATAAAATTATAGTTTGCGAGACTAAACTATTAATCTGGGTTAATTTTTAGTCACACTAAAATCATCCACTTGAATCCATGTATCACCGTTATTGGCCCATGTCCCAGCATATATTTCAATGCTGTGATTATTCCCCGAGTTGAATGTTATAGTTTGTTTTGTATAATTGGCGAGACTAGAAAACTGAGTTTCATTTAGTATCGCTCCACCATTCAGTAATCTTGCACCAAAATAGCCCTCACTATTGTTCGAAGACGTCTTAATCCATCCTGTTAATGTGTACGTTTGGTTCGGCTCAACGAAAATTTCCTGTTTTACTGCGTTCCAACCACTATTGTACCTAGCGAAAGCATTGTTCACACCAGAATGTGCGAAACCAAGATTCCTGTCAACTCCAGCATTACCATTTGTATACCAAGGTGACGAAAGTAGTGACGATGATTGAGTCTCGAATCCAGCATCCCCGACAAGGTTATTTTCTCTAATCAAGCTAACATCGTCTACCTGAGCCCAAGTATCACCATTAGCCCAAATGCCCGTATACAGTTCAACAACACTATTCGGCCCAGAGTTAAAAGTGACGGTTTGTTCCGTATAATTCGAAAGTGACCCAAACTTATTCTCTTTTATGACAGCCCCATCGTTCGGAACTCTTACTCCAAAATATCCTTCTGAATTATTGGAGGAAGAACGTACCCAGCCTTTCAGAGTATAATTCGTATTCGGTTGTACCACAACCCGCTGTTTAATAGCATTCCAACCACTGCCGTTTCGAATATATCCATTATTTTGTCCTGTACGAGCATTTCCAAGATTCCGATCAAGTCCACCTTCGCCCTCAACATACCACGGGGCCATGATCGGTGTTGCCGTTTGTGTTTCAAAGCTTGGATCGGAGATCATATTGTCACTTATCATGTCGTCGTTCAATGTTACTTTCATTAAATGGGTATTATAGTCTGGATACCAAGTCGACATGATAAAATACAATGTTGAACTATTACTGGATAATGGGTGCATGAAAGCATTATATTGTCCTAATCCAGTGAAATTACCTGGAACCAAAATTTTCTCACCACTCCAAGGACCAACTGGAGTTGGCGCGTCACGCATAACGATGGCTTGACGATCCTCGTTTAAGTACGTCATGATAAACCGTTTAAAATGAGTATTGTACGCAACAGACATTTCGCCAGCGACTCCGATTGCTACCTCTTTAGCCTTCGCTTGATCTGTTACCCAACCATTTCCATCCCAATACCTGTAATCACCAATATTCAGCAGATTATTTTCTGGAACTCTAGCAAGATACACATTTCCAAAACGGCCATTTGGCGTAGCATACATATAAACAAATCCGCCATCCTTCACAAAAGCGGCCATCTGGAACTTGCTATCCCAAGTAGATGTATTATTGTACCATCTTGCCGTAGGATGCTTTACCCAGTTTTGACCGTTATCATCAGAATAGGCAATCCCCGAGTAGTTTGTATACCATCTTCCCGCATCTCCCCAATGATTGACAGACATATAGTGAATATAATGCCGATTGCCAACGGTTATTCCAGCTGTAGGGATAACGGTCTGTTCGTCATTATTTATTTTTTTGGAAGGAATAATTTCTTTTGCATATCCTGGTGAGCTTTGAATCATCGTTGAAAATGAGAGTCCATCTTCCAAATTCTTATCCGAAGAAATGGCTAGAATATTACTTCTATTCCAATTTCCTGCCGTATTATTCGTATCGCCAAAAGCAATGAAGTATTCTCCTCCACCTTTGTCCCATACGATGCCTAGGTCTGTACCACCTACATCATAATTCGCATGAGTTTGATTAGGGTTTGGCATCGTTTCCCCAGAAGGTGTTGCACCAGTCACCCTGGAGATCATGGTTACATTTGAGGGAGTAATTGCACTTGCGCTACTAATTAACAACGTGCCTACCAAGACAAGAGTACCAACAAACATCGAGAATATTTTCTTTTTCAACCTATACACTCCTCGTCAATAAAATGAGATAGCCATTTGTAGTCTTGACCCGATGCAAGAAGCAAAGATATTTCTTATCTAAAAACTGATTAATAGCAGTCTCGATATCACCTCCTTTCGTTTTGGTGTAAACGTTTACATAATCATAAAAAGTAAACGTTTACACATTTAAAAAAAAGAAGAAGGAGCACTTTTCTGTACGGCCCCATTTTCTATTCTTCTCCTGGCAAATAACTCAAAAGTATTATTCGTTACAAATTTCATATTTCCTTTAACTCGATCCAATTTCATTATGAGTTCCTAAAAAACACTATATTTTTTAACTTCTTTATCTAGACCAACTTTTTCGTGATCGCCTACTAACAAAAATAGGCACATCCCCTTTTTAATCAAGGGATTGTGCCTTAAGAAAAAACCGAATTCTAAGTCATCCGCTCTTCTCTCTATCTAGAAGAAACCGTCTGGGTAGAACCTTTTTTGGGATTCAGATTTAATATTTCCTTCACCATAAACACAGGTCCTCCTAAAACGAATAAATATCTTGCTTCCACTACTTGTTTCATTAAGGCTGCGAATAATCCGGTCATCTTCACTCCGAATACATTCCCTACCGCAACCTTCAATCCGATTGATGCAACGGTTCCTTTATGACTATAAGTAAATGGCTTTAAAGCCTCTCCTCGTATTGTTGCAGCAATATTCGGTCCGCATGTTTGAGCTTGTTGAATAGCAACCTGTGCTGTAGCTGGCAAAGCAGTTTGATCTTCCTTCGCGAACAGTGATGCATCCCCAACACAGAATACTCCATCAAGCCCTTTTACTCTAAGGTATTCATCCACCGGAATTCGCCCTTTAACCAATTGTAAATTCCATTTTTCTAATAGTTTATTCGCTCTAACTCCACCAGACCAAATCAAGGTTCTTGCAGGTATTTGGAAGCCATTATCCAAAGCGATGGATTCCTTTTTACATTCAACAATTTTTGTAGAAGTCATCAATTCCACACCACTATTTTTCAAATAAGCAGTGGTAAAATCAATCGCTTTACGATCAAAGAACGGTAGTATCGAATCGGATGCTTCCACATTGATGATTCTTGTTTCTTTTACCGGAATATCGTATTGCTTACAAAGCTTTGGAAGTTTATCTACGAGTTCTCCGACCATCTCGATTCCTGTAAAACCGGCTCCTGCAACAACAAATGTTAAGTGAGACGGATCCTGATCCTCTTTGTATGCGGTAAACTCCTTTGTAATATGATTCTGAATTGCTTTTGAGCTTCTAAAACTACGAATCTTAAAAGAGTTCTCTTCAACTCCAGGAATTCCAAAAGTATCTACATCAAATCCTAAAGCAATTAATAGATAATCATATTCCAATGTTTCACCATTATCTAAAACGATATTCTTGTCGTTAAAATCCACATTTGACACAACTGCTTTTTTGAATTTCACAAGATTTGTCTTTAATAAATCTGGAATGTGCAAAGCAACTTTATGATCAGAAGCTGTACCAGCTCCGATTTTGTGTAATTGTGTAGAAATATAGTGATAATCATGTTTGTTGATTAATGTAACATCCGCTTCTCCTTCACTTAATATCTTTTCTAATTCTCTGCTCGCAATAAGTCCACCATAACCTGCACCGAGTATAACTACTTTTGGCTTATCCATGTTGTATGCCCCTCTCTTTTGTATACCATCTGGGTAATGTGAATATTTTCACATATAATTGTGAAGTACTTCACATAAAAATATAATTTGATATTACTTGACCTTAAAATAAAATGCAAGACAAATTCGATTGTTTTCTCATGCGATGTTTTCGCATGTTCAATTAATGTTCACATGTAGTGTCGACTACTATTTTCATACTGTATGTATCAAAGAAAAATCAAGGATCGAGAGCCTCCACACTTCTCAGTTTTGGGATAAGGTTAAGTACCCAATTCTAATATTAAAAGGAAAAATTCCGCTTAATAAGTAATTTTTATTAATTGAGACGTAAATAAACGGAGAAAGTCCGTCTATGGACTCTTAAAATGCAATTTTGAGGGCTTTTTCTTTGCATAATCGGAAAAACTCCGTTTATATATGCAGAAGCGAGTTCCAGTTTACGTATAACGGAAAAATTTCCTCCTATTTTCCTTTCCTGTTTTTGTTACTTAATTAAGGGATGCTATTCCTCAATCAACCCAATTAGATACGTTACGGTGAACCGTATCGCAAGTAATCCGTTTCTAAATAAAGAAACTCGCCATTGATGAAACTGGCGAGTTTTACTTTTTATTTGGGATTTCCCTAATTAACTATTCCTATTAATAAGCACGAGCAAACCAAACTGTATGTTTTGCTTCCTTGCCACAGTTGATGCAAGTATGCTTCGTTGTTGGTGGGTTAAATGGAATGTTACGAGTTGTGAACTTGGTTTGTTCTTTTACATTTTCTTCACAAACATCGTCTCCACACCAACCAGCTAAAATCCAACCAGGAATTTTGTCATTTTGTTCAGATTCCGCTAGATGTTGGTTTAATTGTTCCAGTGAATCGATATGTGTGTGTGAATGCTCTGCACGGAACGCTTTTGCTTTTTCTAACAGTCGAGTTTGCATTGTTTCAAGTTCTTTTTCAATGCTTTCCACAACGGATTCTAGAGACACGGAAACTTTCTCACCTTCATCACGCGCTTTCATTAAAGCCTGATTATTTTCTAAATCACGAGGTCCAAGTTCAACACGTACAGGTACCCCTTTTAGCTCCCATTCGTTGAATTTGAAACCAGGTGATTGATCGGAATCATCAAGACGAACGCGAATTCCTTTTGCCTTTAACGCTGCAAAGATCTCGTCTAATTTCTCAATAATGGCAGGGTTCTTTTTCCATGGTCCAACTGGGATCAACACAACTTGAGTTGGGGCGATCTTTGGTGGTAAAACTAGACCTTGCTCATCACCATGCACCATGATCACTGAACCGATTAAGCGTGTAGAAGTTCCCCATGAAGTTGTGTGGACATGAGTATGTTTATTTTCTTTAGTTAAGTATTTAATATCAAATGCTTCTGCAAATTTTGTACCTAAGTAATGTGAAGTACCAGCTTGGACAGCTTTTCCATCCTTCATCATTGCTTCAATAGAAAAAGTATCTACGGCACCAGCAAAACGTTCTGATGGTGTCTTTTCTCCATCATAAACTGGAATCGCCAACAATCCTTCTACAACTTCCTTATAAATATTCAACATTTGCATCGTTTCTTTACGAGCATCTTCTTCATCGACATGAGCCGTATGACCTTCCTGCCATAGGAACTCAGAAGTACGGATGAATGGAAGAGTTTTCTTTTCCCAACGGAATACATTAGCCCATTGATTAATTAAGACTGGAAGGTCGCGATAGCTTTTAATCCAGTTAGAATACAAGTGTCCAATCATTGTTTCTGAAGTCGGACGTAATGCTAAACGTTCTTCTAACTGTTCTCCTGCCGCTTCTGTTACCCAAGGAAGTTCTGGTGAGAATCCTTCGATATGGTCCTTTTCCTTTTGGAAAAATGATTCTGGAATTAACATTGGGAAATAGGCATTACGATGGCCCGTTTCTTTAAAGCGTTTATCCATTTCTGTTTGAATATGCTCCCATAGTTCGTAACCATCTGGCTTAAATGCAATACATCCACGTACAGGCGTGTAATCCATTAAATCCGCCTTTTGAATGGTATCAATATACCATTTTGAAAAATCGTTTGTGTTTTGAGACATTGTCTTTTTCCTCCTGAAAAAATAAAATAAAAAAGCATAAAGAGTCCTAATAAAGGACGTCTTTATGCTTAATAGACGTGGTACCACCTTAGTTCGACTTTAATAAAAAGATTAAAGTCCTCTAACGTTTGTAACGAAACGACTCGGTTAGTTTTGCTAACATCTCCGTGGTAGGGTTCAATAAGAAGGGGTGATATAGCTTTCAGCCAAGGCTATATTTTCTGGTTCACAATTCTTATTTACTTGATCACATCATTGAATACGTATTTATGAATTATAATATATCAATTTATAATATGTAATTCAATAATTACTCCTTAATTAGTTGATAAAGTTCATACATTTCACGTTTTGTTAGAATTTTCGGTACTGGATAAAGTGGATTTGCTTCATCGAGGGCACGATCAACCATCACTGGAATATCCCTGTCCTCAATCCCATTCACTTTTGTAGGTATTTTCATATCTTGGTTCAACTGTTTAATGGCTTCGATAAATTTTTTTGCCTTCTTTTCTTCAGTATGACCAAATTCGCTAATTCCTATTAAATCAGCAAGCTCAGCGAGAGGCTTATGTATAGAATCTCCATAATAGTCAAGTACATACGGTAAAACGATGGCATTGGCCAATCACTGGGGAACAGAATAAAATCCTCCTAATGTGTGGGCAATTGCATGAACGTTGCCAACGTAAGCCCGGGTAAAAGCAATTCCTGCTAAATAGGCAGCGGTTTGCATATTTTTTCGAGCAGTTAGGTTCGAACCATTCGAATACGCTTCAAAAAGATTTTCAAATATCAATTTAACAGCCTCTTTACTACATTCTCTCGTTTCCCTTGTATTACTTTTACCGATATAAGCTTCAACTGCATGTGTCAGAGCATCAATTCCTGTAGCCGCTGTAATGTGTGGTGGAAGGTTCACAGTAAGCAAAGGATCAAGCACTGCATAATGAGGAATCAGCGATATATCCATAAGCGCATACTTCTCATGTGTCTCACTATTAGAAACCACAGCCGCAAGAGTTGCTTCACTTCCAGTTCCAGCTGTAGTAGGAACCATAAATAACGGAGGCAGTTTTTTCATTACTTTGAATAGACCCTTCATCTGTGGAATAGTTTTTCTAGGCTTTGCTACCCTAGCCCCAACACCTTTTGCACAATCCATTGGTGAACCTCCGCCAAATGCAACGATACCTTGGCATTGATTCGCCTTGTACATTTGAAGAGCTTCTTCTATGTTATCAATTGTGGGATTGGGTACAGTTTTATCATAGATAAAGAAATTTATATTCTCGTCTTGTAACCCTTGTAAAAAAGCATCCATCAATTTTATTGAAGTAATTCCTTTATCAGTCACAATTAAAACGCTTTCAATTTTAAGGTTGTTAATCAATTTTGGCAACTTCTTTAGACTTTCTTCACCAGACAGCAATTCCGGTTTTCTCCACGGGAGAAGAAACGTACCTAGCTTCAAAACCCATTGATAGAGACGACAATAGAATCTATACATCTGAACACCTCACTTTTTACATTAATTTGGAGCAAGAAAGTATTAGTTCATTCTAATAATATATAAGTAGTTTATTGCGGTGTCAATGATAAAATTTCTAAATTATCAAATTATATTGTTTTTTTAGTAAATATTCGTCTTTGCGTATTGAGCCTTCTAATAACATTAAAATACATGATAGCCACACCAGCCGTAGTTAGTGTGGCTATCAACTTACTAAATCGGTGCTATTATAAGATAGCTATCTCCCAAACGAAAATACTTATAGAGCTATAGATACATCATCATCTACCATTGTATACAATACCGTTTTTGATCATTATTTATAAATTGAACGACCTGGCAAGGCTATCTACAATACAACTTTTAGCACGTAATGAAGCTAATGTTGAATTTGCAACGTCATTAAGGATTTGGCCAGGATTGAACGAGCTCTGTTGACGTCTATTTAACATAGCGGTAAGTAGTTGTTGGTTTGCTGCAAGAACGTCATTAGCATTACTTTCTTTTCTTGGACTTGTTTGATAGATTTTGTATACATTAACTGTTTGAGGAGATTGATCTCTTCCGCAATTATTAGAACTCATAATAACACCTCCTTCTAATTCATCTATCATAATTTATTCAATTTTTACTGTTAAGAAACGGCTATTCCTCTAGAAATGAAGCCTATTTTAGACAAGCATTGGATAGTTGCCATCAGCACACCAAAGATTTCCGCACTCACAACCCAGATTCTATGTATCAGTATTCAAAAAAAATAACCCCCATACAAATTGAATTGTATGGGGGTTAATAGAATAGCTATGTTTTAAAAAAATGATAATACTTAGGTAAAACCTCAAATTAGTTTAATTAACTGTCGTGATTTCCACCACCACCACCGCCACCAAAAATTGGGCCAGGTAGCGGATCCGGAACCCAACCTTTATCATCGAAATCAAAAATTAAATCATGGCCACCTTCCCAACTCCCTGCCATGGTCTCTCTAATATCCAATAATTGTAGTGTTGGCGCTTTCCATTCCTTTTTCATATGTATCACCTCCTTTAAGGGAAATTGATTTAAGAAATCGATAGACGATTATACTACGCATCAAAATTCGAATTTCCGGACTAGGAACAACATTTCCTTCTGGACCTTCCATTTCTTTAGAAATTGCCTTTCTTAATGTTTCAATATTCAAAAATGAATTTATGTCTTTATCTGAGAGCATTTGTTTTGCCTCGTCAATCAAATCTAACCAATTACCTCCCATACGATGAACCCAATCCGCTCCTTGTACGCCACGGAAGTACTGATTTAATCTCACTTTATCTGGTAGATACCCTTCTGTTGCATTTCTAATCAGGGCACGATCCATCCCATTATTAAAAAATTGCTCTAAAGGAAGGGACAAACAATAATTAATCACTCGAATATCATTCGTTGGATCGCGCATCAACACTCCATACTGCAAGGAAAACTTTGAAAAAGATGTACCATTCGCATTCCAAACAAATTCATTATCTAAGAAGTACTTCTGTTCTCTAGAAAGTGAAAGATCAGGAAATCTTCCATCTTCCGCCATACCATAGTCTTGTAGCTTATTATAAATACTCGTCTCTTTAGCAAAATCAGGATTGATAAGCATAGGGAATTGATAGTCACCACTTTTGCTTAAAGAAGGAATGGCCCTTTTACTTATAACTGATAGTAGCTTTGATCTACCCACGCCCATTGTTCTACTATAAGACTGAAATTCCCTCACGAACCGAATCCACTTCATGTTCTTTAGCAAATAGCTGTAATAGTCTAATCCAGGTCCCCAAGAAATCGTAAAATTCCCTCTAGCCCCGCTTAATAGAATCCCCATACCATCTTTACTGGCTTGCTCAAAAATCCCCTTAATCCAATGAGAATTTTCAAAAAATTTATAGGGCATTTCCATAATTTCTAACCAATCGTCAATATTGCTATATGGGTTTTTTCCCTCTAGACTTAAATATTGATCTTCTATATTCCCGACATACTCTACCGTTGCACCTATAAATGGACGTTCATCCGGCACTTGATGCCTTGGTGTATAGTCATTAAAACTTTCTACAGGAATCGAACTATAGGTATGTAAAGTCTTATTTTGTTTTTGTAATGTTCTAGAAGCAAAGCTAACGACCGATCCTGAATCAAGTCCACCGCTTAATTGTGAACCGACCGATTTAAATGTACGTAGTTTTGAATCAACCGATTTTTGAAAAATATCTCGGAAAGCCTCAATATATTCCTCATCATTCTTAAATCTAATTTCTCTATCAAAAGATAGTATATTAAATTTGGAGAGCTTAACTTTTCCATTCGTAACTGTAATTGTATGGGAAGGTGGAACTTGTAGGATATCTTTAAGAACCGTTTTTCTTACATCGACTGAATCGATCATGTTTGGTATCGACAAATACTCAGCCAACCACTCTTCAT
Organism: Bacillus yapensis; assembly: GCF_005280205.1. Classification (GTDB taxonomy): domain Bacteria; phylum Bacillota; class Bacilli; order Bacillales; family Cytobacillaceae; genus Robertmurraya; species Robertmurraya yapensis. The sequence continues at coordinate 70,678 of NZ_SUND01000011.1, forward strand.
TTAATTGCTTTTTGATATACGGTAGCTTAAGTAGTGGCTCAATGACAGTGCAAAAAGCAAATCGCTGCACATCATTGTAATAATAAAGGGTTCTTGCACCCGAAAAATCTCTCGCTCCAAATAGCTTTTGTTTTCGCTCATCCCAAATCATAAAAGCAAAGTCACCAACCAATTGTTTAGGAAATTCCTCGCCCCATTTCGAATAGGCAAGAATGAGTAGCTGACTATCGGGCATTAGCCTATCTTCTCGTCGTTGAACTCCTAATCTATCAAATAATTCCTCACGATTATCAATCATGGCATCTGACGTAATGACCAATTGTCTATCATAATCATAATAAGGCAATGGCTCACCAATCGATTCTGGTGTGATCCACTGGGCATGGCACCCCAAAAACACATTTTCCTTGTTCCACATTTTTACGTCATCTGCTGGAAATTTTCCTAGTGCTTGCATCATTCGTTGCCCAAGATTCAAAGGAATTTTTTCTTCTGTGTAATAGATTCCAGCAATCGCACTCATCACATCTTCTCCAATTCAAAGGGATTATACTTTTAGAAAAATTTTACGATAGAACCCTAACTTGTTTCCCTATCAAACTGCTAAACATTCCACTCTTTTCTTTTGACAATTCGACGAAACCGCCTTTTTGAATAACCTTTCCTTCATCTAAAACAATAACTTGGTCTGCATTACGAACAGTCGATATCCGATGAGCGATAACAATAATCGTCATTGTGCCTCTTAATCTTCTAAGAGCCTCTTGAATCCTTTCTTCGTTTTCAATATCTAAAGCGCTTGTCGCTTCATCTAATACAAGAATTGAAGGTTTCCTAAGAATTGACCTAGCTAAAACAAGCCGCTGTCTTTCACCACCAGAAAGCCTGATACCTCGGTCACCTACAATGGTTTCTAAGCCATTCGGAAGCTGCTGAACAAACTCATCGGCCGAAGAAAACGTAATAGCCTCCCACAGTTCCTCGTCCGTAGCATTTGGTGCGACTAGCATGAGATTGTCTCTAACGCTCCCATTAAATAAGAAAGGCTCCTGTGGAACATAGCTAATAGCCTTCCTAAGTGACAATAAGTTCTCTTTATTAAGTGGCTTTCCATCAAGAAGTATGTCGCCTTGTTCCGGTTGGTTAAGCCCCATTAATAAATCAATTAACGTGCTCTTTCCAGCCCCAGATTTTCCAACGATAGCTGTCATTCTTTTCGCTGGTATTCTTATATTGACATTTTCTAAAGCAAATTTCGGTTGATCCAGTAAGTACCGAAAATGAACATTATGGCATTCAATTCCCTGACTTAATTGAAGTGCTTTTACACCTCGAACTTCCTCCTCATGAAACTCCCTTACTTGTTTACACTCCTCTTGCAAAGCGATTACAGCCCTAAAAGATGGCAATGTAGTTGCGATTTGTTCCAAGGATGACTGGATTCCCGTCACTCGTGGCCATAGCCTTGAAAAAATAACGATTATAAGTACCAACTGACCAGCTTGTGCGTTGTATACATTTACGGCAGTCAAGATAAATACTGCGATTAATACGGATGATGCAACTTTATAATAAAATTGAGATTTGGTTTTTAGATTTGCATAATTAACCTGTTGCTTTTGCATATCTAAGGTAATCGAGCGAAACCAATTCATCCTAGACTTTTCCAACATATTACTTTTTACATCCTTAATTCCGTTAATTTGATCCGTGATACCTGCTAAAACATTTTTTCCTAATTCAAAACTTTGGGTTCCTAAAGCAAGTGACCTTTTTAAAAAATGGCGAGAAAACAAGATTAAGATGACTCCACTTAATAGAACAAATACGGTAATACTAGTTGATATCCAAAAAGCAATGATGATTTGTATCAAGGTAAATACAAAAGAAGATAGAAACTGTAAAAGTGAATAGGTACCTATACTGGCACGAGCTATCTCGGCTGTGATGAGATTAATAAGATCTGATTTTCTTTTTTTTATAAAAAATGGCCATTTGGCATGAAGGATAGCTTCATAAGTTTCCACTCTCAAATGTCTTAAAAAGCTGTTTTGTATGGTTGTATTTTTTATCGTAATATGCCTGCTTAACAAGCTTTGGATAATCGTAATGAATACAAATATACCTAGTATAATTGAAAGCCCAGCTGTACTAGACAAGTCTTCAAAGAACAAAAAGGCACTAGATAATGGGGTTCCTTCTGTTTCTATGTTCACAAACCCACTCATACTAATCATCGGAAGCAATAGTAAGATCCCGACTCCATCAAGCAAACTAATCAGAGTCGTAGCAAAAAGGTTAAGATATAAAGTCCTACCTGTATGTTCATGTATTTGCTTTAAAAAGTACAAAGCTTGTTTCACTAGCCGATCCTCCTATGTTAGTACATGTTTTCTAGTTTTTTTCAGCAGCCACGTAACTGGACGTAATGGAAAATACAAAAAGCGCAACAATTTAGGTAAAGGCAGTACCTGTACATCCTCCGGCAATGGATAATATAGAGACAGGATAAACAGGCATTTTTGTTGTATTGACATTAAGGAAAACAAGTGACGCGAATGATAGTCTGCTATATCCTTTGGAACAGAGGACGAATGCAAGCTCACTCTCCTTTCAAAATAAAAGATCGCCTTCTGTGCTAATAGATGAGATCGCTTATTTTGAAGAAATCTCTCTGTCCCCTTAGGTAGTGGAGAGTTAAAAAGAACAGAAACGAGAATCAGTGCCTGCCCAGCAATATGTATTTGATGATACTTCTTAAATACTAGATAAACTTCTTCCCAATTCATTTCTAGTTTTAGCATTTGGAAAATATCCATTAACCAACGCAAACGTGACCATCCATGTCGTGCTCCATGTAAAACCAAGAAATAAAATAGGTCTTCTTTTGCAAGAGTGTAAGTTTCCTTAATTCCCCTTCTCCGCGCCCATAATTCTGAGAAACGAGGCTCCCGTCCTGGTCCAGGATTTAATCTCCAATGGACTTCGATTTTAATCCCCTTCTCCTGATGGAAAAAAGATAGGTGGTGGTGCCTCCACTTCCAATCATTGAATTGTGTGTCAAAGTATTCATCTTTTACATAGCCTTGGTGTAAAAGAAGGTCTTCTGCTTGTTCAAGCTGTTCAATAGGGACGAGAATATCTAGGTCATTGGACGTTCTCAGGGAGACATCGCCATATAAATCAGTACCTAGTAGTGGACCTTTTAAGAATAAGAGATTTATATTTTCAGTTTGAAAAAGCTTGTTAATATTCTCCATTTCTGCGCTTAAGTACAGCATGTATAACGTGTTTCTTTGATATAGTTGTTTAATCGTTTGCTTGACTTTAGATGGAATCGACTCTTCCATTAATACCCATTTCGAAGCAAGACCTGGGTACGCTCTATGGTGCTTTGCTAAATCTATAAACTGATCCCAATCTATTTTTGGGGACTCGCTCGTATTTTTCACGCTTAGAAGATTAAGGATTAAATGTAATTCTTCTGGAATGTTATTTAAATTCAGGTTCCAATTTTGTTGCATCCCTTAACCTCCTAATCGTTTTGCAAACTTACCGACAACGATAAATTTATCCATAATCTCAAAACCCGTCACATAAAATGGACCACTACGTACCCAAGCGTGGGCAACAAGCTTTCCATTTTCATCTTTTGCTGTGCCTAAATACAACGTACTTTCAATATCTCGCCGTTCTAACATCTTCATCGCTGCAATCGCCTTAACAAGGCACTGACTTTCCCAAAATGTATATTTACTTGTTATGTTTATCGCCTGCGAAATCTCTGAGAGTATCTTTTTATGGGAGGACTCTAAAGTAAATGGAGTTTCTTCCATATGTTCCCCTAAGTAGGGTGCAACCTTTGAAAAAGGAATGCTTTTTAGAAATCTCCCCCAAGCAAGGTATAGAAATGACTCAAGAAAAATCCTTTTCGCATTCCAACTTAGTGATATAAACAATCTAACTTTATTCACCTAGCAGAATCCTTTCACTTTACGATTCTTGTACTTGAATTAACTTTTCATTTTGCAATAACTCTAAAAAAGACAAAACTTCTTCTTCACATTGTGATTTTCCAACCTTGTATTGATCCAAAAGTTTTGAGATTAACTCATTTATCACAGTTGGCTTCTCGATCATTTCCCAAATCTCGCCACCCATTTCACCAAGGTTATAATACTTCCCATTTGAGACACTAAGCATTACTTTTTCCCCGCCCATATCACTCACAATATTTCCCTTGCCTTGACTGACTATATGATTTATTGAAAGTCTTTGATTTGTAATCACGATTACTCCCCCCTTTTGATTGTAGATAAAATCAAACTCGTTAACTCATGGGCCGTAAATTGAGAATTCGGACGGCAAATTTGAAACATTTCAATTTTTTCTGCCACCTTAGCAGTGAGGGCAAAGTGCCACTCCAATTTCCCAGAAGGTGCTATTAGGAAATTGCGATAAGTATGATAAGAGAGAGTATACAAACGTTTTATATTTTCTATTGGGGTGATACTAATCCGTTCACTCTTTGTTTTGACTAATTCAATGATCCCTGAAAGGGGCAGCTGACAATCACTAAATTGTTCTGAGATAGGAATCGCAAATTTAGTTTCTCTGTCAACTATAGGGCGCAGATTCTCCGGACTTAAACCAAAAGCGTGCAAACTTTCCTGCCAGAGCTTTTGCTGCGGATACGCTGGAGTAACCAAGGGAATGTTTTCTTTTGAAAATGTCACAGGGATCACATCATCACTTATAAGTTGATATCCTTTTTGTAAGAAAGCCGAAGCAAGTGTTGATTTCCCTGCACCTGAATCTCCTACTATCGCATACGCTTTTCCATTGATCGCTATGGCACTACCATGTAAAGGAAGAATTTGGCGCTGCAGTAATATGGCACCCATACAGGTTCCGAGAATATAAAGTCTTAATTTGTCCTCTTTGGTGTTTCCTATTGGAGACACAATAATCTTTTTCCCATCTTCAATAGAGAAAATGGCTACATTAGAAATTTGAAACATAATAAGCTGATCTTTCACTACAAAAAAGCTTTCTGGCTCTGAAAGTTCAGACCACTCTTTCGTTAAATCACCTAAACGAATAAAGATATCTATTTGATTTCTATCAGGTTCCATTTTAGTTAATTCAGGTAATGGTAACTCACTTAATAATGTAAAACCAAAAGCTTTATACATGAATTTACTAGCAATGTTTATCATAGTTCCCCCAGAAAATTTATTGATTATGAACAAATGATGTACATTATAACGAACAATTAATCCAAAAAAATTAGTTCTTTTTCAAAGTCAGTAGATTGATTTCGGGTGTATTAAATAAACGAAATTTCAAAAACGATATTGCATCACTGCTCCCCAAACCAGCACTGACATATTGTTTAAATCCCTTATACTCCCATAAACCCTTGACTCTATTCTGTGGAGGAAATAATCCACTTTTTTCATCCCAAGCTTCTGGCACGAATAATGCACCAATTAGTGGCAATCGGATTTGTCCACCATGGTAATGTCCTGCAATGATTAAATCGAAGTTCCTCATAACATACTTTGGATCTGAAGTTATACTATCAATTCGATAATCAACAACAGGGTAATGGCTTAATGCAATTAAAACATCGGAATCCTTTAAGTCATTGAGCTTAGGCAATCCATTCATTTGATGAGGATGGAGGATAGTAAGCTCTTCTGCAAAATTGAATTTTCTTATAGACATTTCAAAATCAACAAAGTGAACTTCTGAATCTCCCTTTGTTACCGTTTCGATTTTTTCTAGTAATTTAACTCCTCTTTTCTCCATCCCAGAAATAAATTCTGACTTTTTTCCAGCAATGTAGCTAAGTGGATCAGCGTTCCCAGGTACAAACCAGGCATTTTCTCTATCTTCAATTCCTTCTATCAAATCGTAAAAAGGCTTATAGTTTTCACTGTTAATATCATCTAGCATATCTCCAGTAAAAATAATCGCGTCATAAGTAAGTGAATTGATTTTATTTATGAGCCTTTTTTGATTATTACCAAATTCTTTTTCATGTAAATCGGTTATTTGGAGTATCGTAAACCCCTCTAATTCTTCCGCCAAATCATCAACGACAATCTGTTGTTCAACGATTATCGTTCGATTGTTATCAATGAATGTATATATTGCTAACACTAAAAACAATAGGAATAGTAGAACGAATAAGTACTTCATAAATCTCAACATTTTATCAAACTCCGATGATCCAAGACATGCTTTTTTTCTTACTATAATAAATACATTATATAACACAAGTCGTTCTCATTAAAGAACATCTTTTCGACAAAATTCCCTATTTTAAGTAGAGGGGCATTCTATTAAACTTTTCCACTAGATAAAATATTCATTAATAATTCCTTGTTAGGATAATCACTTTCTTGAAACTGTTTGATAACCTTGTTAAGGTCATATTCTACCCTTACATTGGATAATTGAAATCCTTTATCACCAATGTCAACAAGTGCATATGATGCTTTGGTTAGACCATCAAATGGTAATCCGACACTTCCTGTATTAATGACCGATTTTCCTTTAATATACCTGATATAGGGTTTATGAATATGAGCATAAATGTAAATGTCCGCCTCATTTTCCATAAACTTTTCTTCTAATATATCCTCATTTTCTGTTGGCTGAACAATTTCAAAGAGGCTATCTGGGGTAGCATGAAAAGCAAAGATTTTTACCTTCCCATATTCGAATTTTAACTCAGTTGGTAACCCACTTAGATATTCTAAGGCTTGTGAATCTAGTTGTCGCAGCGACCATTCGCGTTCTAGATTCATGATTTCAAGTGCGGTGTCTGGCACTTCACCTTTGTTAATTCCTCTTACTAACCACTCATCTGCATTCCCCTTGATAACGTCACAGTCTAGAAACCTGATTATCTCAAGCGAACGGGACGGTTCTGGACCCCTAAAACATAGATCCCCCAGAACAAAAATTTTATCTACTTCTCGAGTTTCTATGTCCTTTAAAACGGCGTCTAAAGCTACGGCATTCCCATGAATATCCGAAATAAAGGCTACCTTCATTTGATCACCTCTTAGAAAAGCTCCACTAATATTAATTTTTATTTCCATTCGATTTAATTTTAATAGTTAATTCCTCACTTGAAGAGCCCCATATATTAGTAGAGAATTTTTGTTTGAAACTTAGAGATTACTTTACTATTTTCTGGAACACTTTCGGTTAGCCATACATTACCACCAATAATTGATTTTCTTCCGACAATCGTCTCTCCTCCTAAAATAGTGGCGCCTGCATAAATCGTTACATCATCTTCAATCGTTGGATGTCTCTTTAAACCTTTTATGACATTCCCACTCTCATCTTGTTGGAAGGAAAAAGCACCTAGCGTTACCCCTTGATAGATGGTTACATGGTTTCCTATTTCTGTTGTTTCTCCTATTACAATTCCAGTTCCATGGTCCATAAAAAAACTGTGACCAATACTTGCACCAGGATGGATATCAATACCCGTTTTACTATGTGCATGTTCAGAAAGTAATCTAGCTAACAGATAATAACCTAATTTATTAAGCTCATGAGCAATACGCTGGACCATTACAGCAAATATCCCTGGGTAGGCAATTGCGATTTCTTCGGTACTCCTTGCTGCTGGGTCTTTTACAAAAGCAGATTCAATATCTTGTAAAATAAGTTCTCTTAGCTTTGGGAGTTTTTTTATGAAATCCAAAGCATTATTTTGTACAAAAGAATCCTCATTAGAAGTTAGCCTCATTAACAGTTCAATTTTTTCTTGTATCTGATTGACTTTATTTAATGAGATTTTTTTACAACTAAAATACTCTGGCAATAATACTTTTCTAATTTCTGTTATGAACTCTACTATTTTTTCACCATGGAGTTCTTCTTTAAAACGGTACATTACAAATGTTGTATTATAGTTCTGTTCCAACTCCTCATAAATATCCCCTAAGCACTTCTCTCTCATGATCCATCCCCTAAATACAAAGTTTTACTGTCCGCAAATGATGTCAAACCAAACTTTTGGAATTCATTTTGAACACGTCTGCTTCTGTAGTTAATATTGGTTCTCGATCCATATCCCTAATCCAAAGAAGTCCATCTTCGAGTGGATTTATTTTCTTTTCGAGTGACGGAAACTTATTATATAGAATTATATCTTTATATATTTCTGGCATGTTTAAGCCCGCTTGTGTAAAGAAATAACAGGTTGTGAAGAATCTCATGTTTATCTCTGTAGGATTAGGAAAATTATTCTGATCATAGGTCATGTCAACACCGTATACACCATGTGGTTTATCATCTATCGCAAAAATTGTGTCTAGAGCTACTCTATTTACTATTTCATCTGAGTACGTTTCTCCTACACCTGTAATACCAGTAACTCCGGACAATGTACGGTTACCGAATCCCCAAGATTTTCTTCTTCTTGTTTGCGCCACCACTAATTCACCTTCGTACCAAATAGAGAGCCAAGTAACTGTTTTCTCTGATTGAAGTAATACGGATGCAGTAAAACTTCCCCAGCCTTTATACATTTCAATCCAGTTTTGAGCAAATTCAAAATCGTTGGTTGGGAGAGCTCCTTTTCCACCTGCCCCAATGGTAGATCTCAACCAAATTCGTCCTTCATTATCCCCAAGATATAAAAAGGATTTTTTCAAATCTTCCCGATTGTTAATAATTATCGTCTTCGGTACTTTAATTCCCTCTGACTCCCAAATTCTGTAGGATTGATATTTATCGGTACAAGCCTCAATCACCTCATGATTCGGCATAAAGAGTTTCGTTCCAGTTTCCAAAATTTCATCTCGAAACTTTGAAACTTCAAGGATTTCTCTATCACTCATAAAAACAGATAAGTCTGGCTTTTCTTGACAGAGAAGCTCCAATAATGCCTTTTTATAATTATCTCCAAAGGCATATTCATAGGGGATCTGACGTTTCGTTTTAGCCTTTGAACTAAATAAATTAAATGGATTTCTCGACACACCCAAAATCTCTTCTTTTACTTGTGCACGATCCCAAGATTTAATTAAATTTTCTGAAGGAGCTGCACCTACCTCAGTAATGAATATTTTCCCCATCCATCATCCACCTCATTTTAATCAGCCATTATTGGCTTTTTGCTGTTTTTCCCCTTTAAATTTCACCATACTGTAATGCCCTTCTGCACTAACTCCTTCTTTCTTGAAAACCTTTACCAAAGTTAAGATTAATATTTTTATATCTAGCCAAAAAGTATGATGATCTACATACCAAACATCTAATTTGAATTTTTCATCCCAGCTTATCGCATTCCGTCCATTTATTTGAGCCCAGCCAGTAATTCCTGGCCTTACTTCATGTCTTCTGAATTGTGTGGGAGTGTATATATCAAGATATTCCATTAACAACGGTCTAGGTCCAACCAAGCTTAAATCGCCTTTAATCACATTAATGAGTTGTGGTAGTTCATCGATACTGTATCTCCTGATTATTTTTCCAATTTTCGTCAACCTAAATCTACCAGGAAGCATATTTCCATTCTCATCTCTTTTATCAATCATTGTACGAAACTTATAAATATAAAAAGGCTTTCCTCTAAGTCCAGGTCTAATTTGCTTAAAAATAACGGGAGATCCCATATTAAAAATAATGGCGATTGCTGTGGAGATTACTATAGGTGATAGTAGAAATAATAAAGTGGTTGCACCCAATAGATCAACCATTCTTTTCATACAATTACACTCCTTAAATTATCTTACTTGGTTCAACGGATGATTATAGAAAAAGAAATATTGTATTTTTTTATCTATTAGTTGCGGAGTTTCGATGCTAAAATCCAATCCATTTAGAGCCTTGATAGAATTTCTTTTTAAGTACATACATAGATCATCTGAATAGTGAGCTTTAATATATTCATAGGCATTCATTAACTCAAATTTCCGTCTAGAAAAGTGATGGGCATCAGAAGCGACAAAATGAACAAGATTATGATCGAGGAGGTGCATGGAAAAATTTTTCAATCTCCTTCCATGTACTCCTGTAATACTTCCAGCGGTTACTTGTACAAGTACGCCCATTTGAACAAGGTTATAGATCTTTTCTGGATGTTTTCGTAGTACTCTGTTACGTTCAGGATGAGCCAAAATGGGGACAAATCCTTTTTCTAGTAGCCTTATTAAAACGTCTTCTGTATAACACGGATAATAGCTACATGGAGGCTCCATCAAAATATACTTACCTGTATCATTTAAAGTAAGAAAGTCATGAAGTTTATGCTCGATATCCAAATCAATACCTTCATGCAGGTGAAATTCTATTCCAGGATATACTGATATAGGCATTCTGTTTTCTTTAAAGAGCCTATTTGCTTCCTCCACAAGATCGATTATTCGACTCGGACTGTTTTCGTAGAAATGTTCCTTATGCTGATGCTTATGATGTGGAGTTGCAATGACATGACTTATACCCGCTTCGATAGCTTGTTGAGCCAATAATTTTACCTCTCCCCAATCTTTAGGACCGTCATCAAGACCAGGTAGAATATGGTTATGGATATCTACAATCATACGGTTCTCCTTTGTTCTATAATTCTAGTTCTTCACTGCTTGATCAAAAAGATACTCATCTTTCTTTACGTGCTTTAGCTTAGGCAATTTCTCTAACAACCTTAAATCTGTTATTTGATTTTGACTTATGTTGAGTTTTTCCAAATTTATAAAGTACTGAATACCATCTAGGCTCTTTATATTCTGATTTCTTAAATCCAGTTCTTTTACTGACATTAATTCATGGATTAATATCCATTTATCCTCACTGATATGAAGTTTTTTTCTTACACAACTTTCAAAATGAGGGTCAATAAAAGTGGCCACCCCACCGATCTCTGCGGTTGTGTAAAACTCCATATCTAATTTTCTCGCCTCATCAATGATGTACTGAATGACCCTTGGAGAAGTTCTCCATCTCCCTTCATTTTCTGTCAATTCCCAACCAAACTCCTCCCATTTAGCCTCTTCAGGTAAAATCGAATGGCTTGTAAAAATAATATTTTTACAAGCCATTTTTGCAAATTTCAAAATTTTATTGACATTACTCGGTTCTCTCAATAGATGACTATCTATACATAAAGAAGGAACGACTCCCGTAGAATTAAAATCAATAAGATTTCCTCCAATTAAATGGCCACGGGCCACTTTATAGTATTTCGGAATGATTTCTTTATTCATTTTCTCACTGTAAGAAAAATAGGGATATGCAAACGACACCGTTTTTCTAAATTTTTCCTTATTTTTAGAATGGGATTGCAGATCCATCCAACTAAACAATTTCTTTATTTCATCCTCAATCCATTTGACCATTCCGAATTCAGCACAGTATTTATTAGCATTTCGATGTTTATAACCATGGTGAGCAATTTCGTGACCATTCGATTGCAATTCTAATAACATATCAATTTCTTCTTGTGTGTGATCTCTCCTTCCTTCTATCGTATGTACACCATTCACATTGAACGTAGCTTTTACATCATAATATCCAAACAACTCTATACCATATTTGCACCAGTCTAATATTCTTGCACTATCATCAAAAGAGAATGCAATCCCTGGTTTACTAATATAGGGTACCAAAGTTTCATTTGAAACAGTTATGTTGTTAATAGAGTGCTGCATCGTTCTATATAAATGGTTCCAATATCTCCAATCATAGTAATTTCTTTTTAACATGTTAAGATGAGTTCTCATGGTAATTGCAAATCTCCCCTATCATCCATTCTTATGCCACATGACCCTTTTTACAGGGAGTCTTCTGGCCATTTTTTTAAATGGCTGAATCAATAAATCTTTTTCATAGGCATTCATTCCTGTAAACCACATGAGCAATAGAAACACTGTTGAAAAGACCACCATTTTAAAGCCCAAAAACCACCAGGATTCGGCAAATATGAGTTTATTTAATGTTGTTCCAAAAACAACACACAACGCTAACGGGAAACTCATGAGAATGATATTTTTCCAAAATCTAGGAATATCAATTTTGATCTTTTTCCAATAATAAATATTTATAATAATGATTTTTCCTATTATCATAGAAATGGCAGTAGCAATCGCACAACCTATAGCTCCCCACCATTGTACAAAAATAACACTTAAAATCACATTCATGACTGCAATCCCAAAGCTAATCAATGTTTTAAATTTTTGCCTATTTTTCGCCTGTAGAATCACCCCACCCATCTCTTGTACCAGCGAAAAAATCAATGGAATGAGAATCAATAGGGCAATAATAAAAGAATCACGATAATCTTTTCCAACCCAAAGATTAATAAATTCCTGACCAAAAACGATAAATCCACTTAATGTAAAGGAAAGGATGATATACTGGACTCTTCCTATACGGATAAATAGGTTGGATAATTCCCCTTCCGTTACTTCTTTAGACACCATTCCAGAAACCTTTCCTAAGAAAACATTTGAAATAGCCGATGAAAAGCCTGAAAAGTAACCAGTAAAAGTATTGCCAATTGTATAGATAGAAACTGCTACTGTCCCGCTGTAGATCCCAAGAATTAACTGATCCGTTGTTCCATATAACTTACCAATAATGAGATTTATGAATATATAAAAAGAAAAAATGAGAATCTCTTTTAGTAAACTTGATTCGAACTTCTTAAAAACAATTTTGATTCTTAAAACCCTGAAACAATAATACAAATTGACAATAATTGAAACGAAATTAAGAACGGTTGTCACGACAGCCATAGCAATGGAACCATACCCCATCAATAAAAGTGGTAGCATGATGAACGGATTGAATATGGAAGTTGCGATCACGATTAATTTTTGAACGATAAACCTATCATGGGCTAACACGACAACACTAAACATACCTAAACCTATTCCAACAGAAAGATTGATAGTCATAATTCCCATTAATATCTTTATTTTAGTTAATTCCTCTATACTTAATGAGTTTCCAAAGAATAGGTGGGATTTAAGGGTTAATATTGTTCCTCCAATTAGAGCAAGGACTCCAAGCACACCATACATGATAAAAAACATTCCATATAAGCGAGAACAACCGTCCTCATCATTTAAAGCTCGGCATTTTGCTATATATCGGATAACTGCATTTCCTAGACCAAAATTTAATATTCCTACATAACCTGCAGTTGATGCAGCTAAGCTATATAGACCATATTCTGATTGCCCAAGTAAATTTAACATAATCGGTGTATATATGATCGAAATAACACTATTTAGAAATAACGATACATACGAAAGTACTGCACCAGCTTTAAGTTGATTTCTCATTTACTTCCCTTCCCTATGAATCCCAAATGTTTACGATATTGCATTATAAAATTTCTCCATCTCATAAGTTGATTTGTTTTTTAAATTTGCTAAATTTAAGGATAACATTTTTCGTAATTCCTTATTTTCAATAAGTCTAATAACCGCTTTATAAATCTCAATTTCATCCATGCTGACGATTAAACCTGTTTCTCCATCCTTTAGTTGCTCCTTTGCTCCAGTAAAGTTAGTAGATACTATCGGCCTATTCAAACTTTTAGCCTCTGCAAGAGTGATACAATACCCTTCATGTCTTGATGGTTGAACATATATGTCACAATCGTTTATAAAGGGATATGGATTGGATGTGGCACCTAATAAAATGAAATGATCTTCTAAACCGTAACCTTTTATGATAGTCTCGTATTTATTTCGAAGATGCCCCTCCCCTAGACAGTACCACTTTACGTTATAGCCATCTCCTATCAGTCTAGCCAAAATTTTTATAGCAATATCTTGGCCTTTTTCACCCGATAACCTTCCTACGGTTAGGATGCGTACGCCATTATAGTTATCCCTATAACTTTCTCCTACTACTGCCTGTTCAGAGATTAATTTTGAGGAGACAATATTCGAGAATACCTCCGCCTTTTGCCTTAAACTGGGGATAAGCTTCAGTAATTTTTCTTTACCTTCATTTGAAACAATAAACACCTTATCAAATTCACTATATATTTTTGTTGCAAACTCTTTATTAAAACCTATCTTCGTAATATCAAAATGAATCCATTGAAACTTCTTTTTTGCTTTTGTCTTGTGAATAACAAAATAGCTTATAAGGTCCATTGGCCCTGCATAAGCTATGGCTATATCGTATTCATCTTTCAAGGATGGATAATCTTTTAAAATATATTTGTAGAATAAAGTTCTATCTTTTCTCAATTTTGACAGTAGGTGTATGAGAATTAAGCGAAATGCCTTTATTACTTTTCCTTTTTTTAGAAAGTTTATTGCATTTTTATGAGCTGGGTTCTCCATCAAAGTCTTCATTTCTTTGTATCCGTCTAGAAAACTGACTTTTACCTCGCTAGGAATTAAGTTCATGAATCCCCCATATTTTTCTAGTAGAAGTATAGAAATATCAAATTTATCTTTTGGTAGTTCAGAAATCATATTTAATAGTGCTTTCTCCGTGCCACCAATATTCATGTTTATGAGCATAAATAATATTTTTCTTTTCACGAATAATCACTCTTATCCTTTCTATCACCCTATTAATTGATAGAACCTCTGTATTTCTTCTATATTTCCTTTTTTTTCTTTTTCCAAATATTGAATAATACTACTTCTGAGAGTGTTATCAGTTATTAGTGTTAGGATGGCATTTGATACTTCTTCACCATTCATATTGACAACAAGTCCATTTTTTTCATGAATCATTTGCGTGTATACTGCATCAAACCTTGTACTAACAATAGGAACATTCAACATACGCGCTTCTGCTATCGCTAGACCAAATCCTTCAAATCTTGAAGTCTGTACATATATATCTGCGTTTTTAATATAAGGATATGGGTTCGCTTTAACTCCAAGTAAGATGAAATGTTCAGTTAGCTCATTTTCCCTTATATATTTCTCCAATTCTTGCTGTAACGGTCCCTTTCCTAGTGCATACCATCGAAAATTAATCCCTCTCTCTTTAAGTTTCTTACAAGCATCAAGGGCTACATCATAGCCTTTTTGATGAGCTAATCTTCCGATAGTCAAAATTCTTATTCCCTTAAATTCATCCTCATAGTTGCTCCCCATTTGTGCCATATTCAAAATTAGATCAGGATTATTGATGTCAAAGATGACTTCCATTCGATTCAAAAATTCAGGAAATGTCTCAAGGAAAATTTCCTTTGTGGAATCAGAAACAGCAACAATTTTATCAAATTGATCATAAAATCTCTTTTGAAATTCTTTATCCATTCTATTTAAACGATAGCTTACATTTACCCAAGCATATTTTTTTTTCGCAATAACTTTATCTGCGACATAAAAAGTCGGAATACCTTGTGCATAGCTTATAGCAACATCATAATGTTTTGGGTTTTCTTCAAATACATTGGCTACGCTTTCCCAAAAAATCCTTGCTTTTTGTGCATTACTGTATTTTCCCCTTCTAATCCTGTATGAATATTTGGCTCTAGCTATTAAGTTCTTAATATTCCTATTTTTAAAAGAATAAACAATGGCATCATTTATTTTTAAATTTGCAAATCTCGTATATTCTAACGGCTTAATAATATTGACCTCTTTCGGTACTAATTCTTCTAGTACCTTCCCGTGGGCAAATAACACCAAGTCTACAGAATACTTACTATAGTTTAATAAAGATAGCAAGGTTACTAAACTTTTTTCTGCTCCTGCGCAATCTAGAGAATCGATAACAAATAATAGTTGCTGTTTGTTCACTTCATGTCACCACCTTTATTTCTAACCAATGTATAGATCGAGCTTTTCGAATTGTTTATTGGCCTCTATAAATAATTTATTATTTATACCTGCTTTATAAATTGCTTTATCCATTGCATTTTTCACTTGGAGATCTTGAATGTTGTGTAAGTGCCAGCTGTTCTTTTCTAAATTTAAGTCCTTCAATACGTTAAATGTTTTTTCGTTATAAATAATGGGAAATACACTCTGTTCATATAAAAGAGCTAGTATAATCGAATGAAATCTGGTACCAATAATAATTTCACAAGCCTTAAAATCATCTAAAAATCCATTTAAATCTCCTTCATAATTCTTCACTTCAACATCTGTCGTTCGTAACTGTTCTTTTATATAATTACTTATATCTAAATCTCCTTCATTTTCACAAAAAGAGAAGATTTTAATCCTATAACCTTTTTTTAAGTATTGCTTTGCTAGCTCAATCATTTTATTTTGATAGTGTTCTTGATAGTCCTTTAATCCTTCACGATTATTTAAATTAATTAATGAAAATCCTATGCTCTTCATTTTTTTCTTCTGTTTATTAACCTGTAAATTAAAAACAACGTCAGGGGCGATCCTAACGTTGTCTAAATCATTAAATAGCTTAAATGAATAAATATCCCTGAAACATACATCGTCAACCCTGGAAAATAAATCTCGATGCACTCTCATAAAATCCTGATCTTTATAAGGCCCGAAATTTGCTCCGATTATAAAGGTTTTTTTATTCAACTGTTGAAATTTGTCCACCAAATAGGCCCTCTCTTTATATTTTATTTTCCATGCTGGGCTTTCCATGAAAATGGAGCCCCCTATAATTACGAGTGCATCATATTTGTTATAGTTTAAGATTAAGTCATTCAGTTTAAAGAAGAGATTGAACTTTTGATTCCAAACTTTGATTTCTCTATAGGAATAAATAATATGAACATGCTCATAGTCTTTAAAAATCGTATTATAATTTCTATTTGCTGTTAAAAGGTCCCAGTGAACATCAGGATACCGATCAAACAATATTTTTAAAAACAAATCATCTCCTGTATTTTTTGCAAAATATGCATAAACTAGAACCCTCTTATACAAACTCAAAACCTCCGTGCATTAGATTTTCCCAAAAGAAACTATACTCTTAATTTTATTTGATAGAAGTAGTAACCTGGTGTTATATCTTAGTAAGGTGATGGTATATTTATACTTAAAGGAGAGCTTTTTATTGTTAATTATGTCATTAAAATATTTTGATATATAGGCTTTTACCGTATATAAATATTCCATTCTATCCTCCTTCGTTTTTACTTGACCTAAGATATAGTAAACATTATCCACACTCCAGTAAACAAAACAAAACATTACACCTCTGTATAGCTGTTTGTATTTTTCTTTCATGAAAGTTAATATTTCGTCCCAAGCTAAAAAAGCATCCAACCTCTCGCTGCTAAATTTAGAAGTTAAGATACTATTCTCTCGTTTGATATAAATATATCCTATATAATTTGCAAAAATTGTTTTATCGGCATTTGCAAAAAGTTTATATGTCGTAGCCAAGTCTTCATGTATTCTACCCATTGGAAATTGAATTTGATGGAAACAACTTTTTTTAAATAGCTTATTACATAGAGAAAACCTAAACAGTTCACCTTTAAACAATTCTTTAAGTCCTTCAATATGCTCCATCTCTTTTATAAAAATCCTTTCCGAATTATTATTAATTAACTTACCATCAATTTCTCTCCCTAATTTGCAGATAGATATATCACTGTTCGTTTCAACGCATAATTCATAAAGGATTGTGTACATGTCTCTTTCAATTCGATCATCACCATCAACAAAGCCTATATATTGTCCTCTTGCCGAACTGACACCCACATTTCTAGCTGAGCTTACCCCTCCATACTCTTTATGAATAACTCTTACGCGAGCATCCTTACGTTGGTACTCATCACAAATAACTCCACTTTTATCATCAGACCCATCGTTTACCAAAATAACTTCAAAACTTGAGAACGATTGAGCAAGGATACTATCTATACAACCTTTTAAATAGGGCTCTACATTATAAACAGGTACAATAATACTAATGATTGGGTTCATACTCTTCGTTCCATTCCCTATAATTTTATTTTTTGTTTTACCAATGAAGATGAAACGCCTTTTGTATAAGGAAAATAAACAATGTCGACTCCTACTTTTTTAAACTTTTCTTCCATCTCATTAAAAAGAGGACTTCCTTTCCAATCATCCCCTACAAACATTAGATTAAATTTTAGAGTTTCCCAAGCTGAAAATTTATCCCGATTCGTCTGTGGCACAACCTCATCGACATATTTAATCCCTTCTACTATGGACTTTCGATCATTAAAAGCAATGACTGGTTGTTTATTTTTGTATTCCATCACCAACTCGTCAGTGCTAACCCCCACAATTAAGTAATCGCACTGCTCCTTTGCTTTTCTCAAAATATTTAGATGACCCACATGAAATAAATCAAAGACACCCGTCGTATACCCGATTTTATGCGGTTTCATATACTTTTTTCTCCTCCCGCCCATAACAAACTTTACTTATCCGTTTAACTAGTTGTTCACAAGCGTTGCCTTGTTCAAAGCTTCCTACAAAAAGCAAAAATTGATTTAGTTCCATTAAATATTGTTGATGATTAAAATTAACTATTTTATCAATCAATTCCTCATTGCTTTGTGCAGCAACAAAGGGAAGCTCTGATAACTCAAAATACAACTTCCGATCATTACTCAAATACTCTTTTAAATCTGGAACATAAAGAAAACAAGGACGACCGGTAATTGAAAAATCAAACATTAAAGAAGAATAATCCGTACACAAAATATCCGAAACATATAAGAGTTCCTGTATATCATCATAATTAGAAACATTAATAACCTTTTCTCCATAATCTAACTGTTCTGATTCTGCTACTAAGTGAGGGTGTAACTTAATTAACAGTATCCATTCTCCACCAAAGTGCTCTTCTAGCTTCTGTAAAACCTTTCGGTAATTTAGATCATAAACATCTAAACTATTCTTCTTTCTGAATGTAGGGGCATATAAGATGATTTTCTTGTCTTGAGGTAGTTGAAGTTTATGTAAAATGTTCTTTTTTATAGCAGCGTCTTGTTGAAAGAGAAAATCATTCCTAGGTGTCCCATACTCAAAAATCTCTCCATCATACCAGAATGCATTTTTAAAGATTTTGGTGCTATACTCGCAGCCAGATAGCAATAAATCACATTTTATAGAATCTTTCTTAGCCATATCTACATAATGTATAGGGAGAGAGTCTTGCGCATCTTTTTCAATTTGTTTTAGTCGGAGCGAACTATGCCAAGTTTGGATGTAGTATTGATCTTTTCTCTTTCTATATAAATCTGTCGTTCTAAAATTCGTTATGACAACTCTTGATGTACATAATTCGTAGAAATACTGTAAAGACATTGTTTTAACAACACGAAATTCATGAAGACTTTGATTTTTATCTGGGTTATTAAATGCCCACACGATATCAAAGGTTTCTTTTGGATAATTTTCGAGAATATATTTAGTAATGTATTTTGGATTACAACCAAAATGGTCCCCATAATAACTTAATAGAAAGATTTTATTATGTTTTATTGGAAAGAAATTAAAAACATACACAATAGCTAGCAAGATAATACTCTTAACCTTTAAAACTACTTTCATATATTTTTCTCCTATTAGAAGCTTATTTTCTCTAACACAACTGGCTGTGGAATAACCCTTAACTTCCTTAAGACTTTACGTAATAAGATAAAAATCATATTGAGACAGGGATGAAATGAAAACAAAAACAGTTGCTTACTTAATTGCTTATCACTCTCCACTGCTCTTTTTATATTGGTATAGTTCTTACGAATATAGGATTGAATTTCTTTTCTATATATTCCACCTCTGTCTTTATTCCAATTGGCTAATAGAAGATAATAGTGCTGTAAGCTTGTTTTGAAAATCATTTTATAGGAGTCATTTGTGAGATCTTTATAGTGTTTTTCTATAAAAAAATGTCTCTCTATTAGGCCTTTTAGAATGTCTAGGTTTCTTGGCGTATATGTGGCAACAATACTGTCACTTCTTTGTCGATAGTAAACATATGGTTCATGTAAAAGTACGTATGTATTTACTCTCTGCATTACCTGGTGAGCCCAAAATACATCCTCAAATAGAACACCCTTTTTAAAGGGAATATCCTGAATAAGACGCGATTTATATAGCTTTCCCCAGGCAAAGTTTTTCACTTTTTCATTAGTGACTAACTCAAACATTAAGGATTGATTATCTAATATTAGGGGAGGAGCCGTTTTTGAAAAGTATCTATGATCAAAAAGCAAGTATTGCTCAAAGGCATAATAAAAAGCCGATTGCACAACATCAGCTTGATACGTAAGACTAATATTCACCAATTTCTCAATCATATCGAGTGCCAACCAGTCATCACTATCAACGAATAGGGTATACTCCCCTGTCACATATTTTGTTCCTGCATTTCTTGCATCGGATAGACCACCATTTTCTTTATGAATAACCGTTACCCGATTATCTTGTTCCGCATATTGTTCAGCAATTTTTCCACAGTGATCAGGGGAACCATCATTTACTAATATAATTTCTAAATTTGGATAGGTCTGGTTCACAATGCTCTTAACACATTGATGAATATACTTCTCTACCTTATAAATCGGCACAATCACACTTACTTTCGGAGCCATATCTGTCACCTACCTCTATCACTACTCTAAAAAGGAGAATAGAATCCTCTAATATTCAACTGTTTATTCACCGTTCTTCGTTCTCCTTTTTCCATTTAATAAATTCAATTAAGGTTTTATATTCTTGAATTTGCTTTTTTTCGATTCCAGATTCCTTTAGTTCGTTTACAAATTCAACCCATTCAGTCTCTAACTGATTCTCTTTGCTTTTATGAATATCTAGGAGTGTGCCAATGTCTACATCTAGAACTAGGGCGATTTTTTCAACAACTTGTATAGAGGGGTTCCGATTCAAGCTTCTCTCGATATTACTTAGGTAAGACTTCGCAATTCCTGCACGTTCTGCAAGCTCTGATAAAGTTAATCCCCTCTTTATACGATATTGATATATTTTTTTTCCAATCATTCATATATACCTCATCTTTTCCTTAGTGGGATACTTATTTTTTGTTATCAATGATTATTTCTTTGCACTGGTTTAACACTAAAAACATATGGGTAATGACATATTTAGAGGTTTATTCGCCCCTTTGTAAGGAGGTAATCATCTTGTTAATAAAACTATCGAGGATCTTTTACAAACTCATGTATTCCATTAACTATTTTCTATATAAAGATTGTCTAGATATGATATTGAAGGAAAAGTATTTCAAAAAACTACAATATTACGAGAGTAAAATTTGTGTATCAGATCGATGTTGAGCATCTGAATTCGTTCCAATTGCTTGTTTGATGCATTGAATAACCCTCTTTTGATCAATTTCTTTTAAGCTCGAACCGGAAGGTAGGCATATTCCATTTTCAAATAAATATTCTGAGACATTCTCATCACTACTGTGTGGATAATATTCACAATCCCTAAAAAGTGGTTGCATATGCAGCGGTTTCCATACTGGTCGAGCTTCAATATTTTCCTTTTCTAAAAGATCTAATAAAAAATTAACAGTAGTACCAGACTCGTGTTGATTAACAGTTAATGCAGTTAGCCAGCGATTAGAACGAGTGTCTTGCAATTCTTCCATAAATTGAAAACCAGGCAGATTCATTAATTCCTTGTAGTAATAGTCAAATATAGCTCTTCTAACTTCTACCCGTTCCTCTAAAACTTCAAATTGAGCTCTTCCAATTCCAGCTAATATGTTACTGAGTCGATAATTAAATCCTAATTCACTATGCTGATAATACCTTGCTTGATCTCTTGCTTGTGTTGCTAAAAACCGAGCTCGTATTAGAGCTTCAACATCATCCGAAACAAGCATCCCGCCACCTGATGTAGTGATAATCTTGTTACCATTAAAGGAGTAGATTCCAAATTTCCCGAAGGTCCCACTGTATTTACCTTTGTAGGTGGAGCCAAGAGATTCTGCAGCATCCTCAATGATTGGCACGTTATAGTCATGACAAATCGACGCAATTTCATGCATCTTTGCACTTTGGCCGTAAAGATTTACAACAACGACAGCTTTGGGCAATTTCCCATCTATTGCTGAAACTTCTAATGCTCTCCTCAGAGCTTGTGGAGACATATTCCATGTATCAGGCTCTGAATCAATAAAAACTGGGGTTGCATCCTGGTACAAAATAGGATTTGCACTCGCAACAAAGGTAAGTGTTGAACAGAAAACACGGTCTCCCTTTTTAATTCCTAATAAAGAAAGAGCCAAATGAATTGCTGCAGTACCTGAACTTACTGCGACAGCTCCTTTGACTCCTACATATTTTGCTATTTCTTCTTCAAAAGCATCTACATTTGGCCCAAGAGGAGCTATCCAATTGGATTCAAATGCTTCAGTAATATATTTTTGTTCATTTCCACTCATGTGTGGGGGAGATAAATAAATTTTTGCTTCCTTACTCATTTTAATCACCTCCAGAAGAATTTGTTGTTGACACCTTCTTTTTACCAATAATCCCTCTATATACAGGAAAATAGGTGTTATTCACCTCATAGAACTCGTTGATTTCATTCGATATTTTTTCATACTCATCTGGGCTATGCACTTTTTTCCCTATGTAGTAAGGATGGTTATGATTGTTAGTGAAAGATGACTTAAACTTAAAAAGCCCGTCATCTTCGCTGTAACCTCCACCGAGGTGAAGTGCTTTTATGCCTAGCGAATGACAGAACTCAATCATAAAATCAAAAAGTAAATTATTCGGCTTCAAGTCTAAGTATTCTGTGCGAGAAGCACCCAGATGATAATGTCCATAATCCTGACCAATTATGACAATCGTCCCAGCAATGATTTCACTTTCGTGTTTCGTGAAAAGAATAAAGCTCTTGCTTAAATCATTATCCTTTACCTGTTCAAGAAAGAATGATTTATCAAAGTAGTAATATTCAGATGCCTTGTTTCTATCCATTGTTTCTTTATACATTTCCATGAACAGATCAATATTCTCCGAACTTTTATCTGCTATAAAGCAGGAAAGACCTATTTTTTGCGCCTTCTTGATATTACGCTTATTCATTAATGTATAATTTTTCCTGATGGTATCTAAAGATACAGATAAATCGACTGATGTCGTTTGCCTAATATACTGTACGTCCATCACCTGCTCACAGTATTTATGGTTCTCATAAAATGGATGAAATCTGATTGTTTCTGTAATAATCTGGTTGGATATACAATATTTTTTGAAATGCATATAAAAATCGACTATATTAGTTTTTGTTCCTACCAAAATTGGCCCACCATATCCATAAGGGGTGACAATATCGTAGTATTTTTCTTTTCCGTAAGGAACTTCCCTTTTTATAAAAGGATAAAATATACTAGATGAATCGTTTTCGTAATAGGCAGCAAGTAGTATTCCCTTTTCCTGTTTGGCAAAAAGGGATCCATACTCATACGAAAAGTAGCTATCTAGTTTTTTAAAACTCTTCGTAATGGCATTCCATCTACTTGAATCATTAATAATCTCGAAATGAGACATCTTCACACCTCATTTCTTTATTAACCTCTAAGATAATCAATCTTTTGATTTCTTCAACAAAATCTCTTGTGTTCAGATGTTCATTGGTAATACTTTTTAAATAAATTTCGCTTAGAATTTCTTTGAATTTGTCAAGAATTAAAGTATCGGATATTGGCATTGATTAAGACCTCACATATTCTTTCACATTCTTATGAAACAAAAAAATCCTTACTCTTTATTATTAAGCCAGGATTTTTTTCACTTTCTGTAATTAAAGTGTCTTTTCCATACCCATTTGGATTTTGAGATTGCCATCTCCATGCATCCATACACATTAGTTTGATCTCTCTTTCAGCAACCCAACCTAATTCGTTTTGTGCTTTGCTAGCATCCGCATAACAAATGGGGACATCTCCTTGTCTTGGAGCGACAATCTTGTAAGGAATCTCTTTCATCGAAACCTCTTCAAAAGCTGCAATTATTTCGAGAACACTGTACCCCTTACCAGTTCCTAGATTAAAAGTTTCCACACCTGAATGGTTTGACATTTTATCCAAAGCTTTGATATGACCCAATGCAAGATCTACTACATGGATGTAATCTCGGACACCAGTCCCGTCCACTGTCGGATAATTATTTCCAAACACGTTGAGCTCCTTAAGTTTTCCAATTGCAACCTGGGTAATATATGGCATAAGATTATTTGGAATTCCATTTGGATCCTCACCTATAGTGCCACTTTCATGTGCACCAATAGGATTAAAATACCTTAAAAGAGAAATACTCCAGCTATTATCAGATACATATAGATCTCTTAGAATATCTTCAATCACTAATTTCGTTCTACCATAAGGATTCATTGCCGAAAGAGGAAATTTTTCTGAGATGGGCACATGATCGGGAGTACCATATACTGTCGCTGACGAGCTAAAGACTAGATTTTTTACGTTAAATTTATTCATCACTTTACAGAGATTGATTGTACTTATTATATTATTGTAATAGTATCTAAGAGGAACATTTACAGATTCACCAACTGCTTTCAGTCCAGCAAAATGGATAACCGATTCTATATCATATTCGATAAAGACAGTTTCTAAAAGCTCCTCATCTAACAAATCTAACTTATAAAATTTAAATTCTTTACCCGTTATATCTGAAACCCTACGCAATGACTCGGCCTTGCTATTAATGAGATTATCAACGACCACGATATCAAATCCTTGATTTAAAAGTTCTAGACATGTATGACTACCAATATAACCTGCTCCACCTGTCACTAATATCGCCACAAGTTTAATTCCTCCTTTTCAGTGACTCCCAATTAAAATTTGATTATGCACTTTGTTTAATCTTAGGAACTTTTCTGACCTTAAATTTCATCGTTTGACCAACTAGATATTTTCCAAAGGTAAATCTATTTAATAGATAAGCAACTATGATAGAACATACCAAACTCAAAAAGAAAGCTACG
The DNA here is from genome assembly GCF_005280205.1 of Bacillus yapensis. Classification (GTDB taxonomy): domain Bacteria; phylum Bacillota; class Bacilli; order Bacillales; family Cytobacillaceae; genus Robertmurraya; species Robertmurraya yapensis. The sequence continues at coordinate 95,595 of NZ_SUND01000011.1, forward strand.
ATAGAATAGGTAAGTATATTTAGAAATGCTGGAGGTTGAATCGGTAACATAATCAAGAAGAAAAACTCATTTAATAAGAAGATGCTAAACGAGTAATTACTTATGAGCATGATTATCTTTGGAGTGTTCCTGAAGTTTGATGAAACATACATGATGAGGAAGATCATAGATGTTGCAAATAATAGCATATCCACCCTTTTCGAGCTCTGTGTTAACAAAAATACTTTGTTCATCACTAATATCATTCCAAAAGTGATTACTGGCATGAGATAAATGATTTTATTGTACCTTCTCAAGAAATTGAGTGTACTTTGATAATATTTTCCACAATAATACCCAAGCACAAAATAAAAAATCCAACTAACAAAAAACAAGTAATAACCAATATCCCAAAAATAAACTGCAAATGGATGATTTGGTGCCTCACTAAAGTTAAAAGCACTTAAATAAGCTATATTAACAAGAAGTGCAATCGGTATTACTTTCTTAGGTGACCATTGATTTAGATACCGCCTTGAAAGAATATGTAATACATAAAATTGAAAAATGATAATCACAAAATAGACTGTAGAATGTCCTAAGAAAATGTTCTTTGTTGCTTCAACAAAGACATTTTCTGCATTTAAAGTGTCTGCATCCAAAAATGCATAAACAATACTCATAAAAATATATGGGATAACCAAAATCTTAATTCTCTTTTTGATAAAGCCTGAAGGCACTTTCAACGAGTATTTATTAGATAATAAAAATTCTGAGATAAATACAAATACTGGTACTCCAAATAGAACAGCCATATACAATAAATAAGAAACAATATGATATTGAGTCGCATCCGTATATTGTTCGTATCCAATCTGAAGTCCATGACCAAAGGTTACTGCAATGCAAGCAATACACCTTAACCAAAAAACTTCATGAACCAATCCTTTATTCTCCATGTTTTACCACCTTTTCAAGAGCTTAGTTTAGGACTAAGTTTTTAATTTTTAAATAATTCGCTGCTAACTTTGAATACATCGGAACCTTAAAATCATTTTTTACCAATTCGTCATAAATTTCCTTCATGTATTCGTTTGATTTATGGTTTGCTATAACTTTAGCAATATAGTTTTGTCTTTTTTGATAGTAATTTTCGAGATTGAAGACGGTTGAAAACTCATTTAGCTTTCCCATTACCTCTAATGTGAATAAGGTTCTTACACATTTTTCACACCCACCACAGTTTTCCCCATCCACTAAACATACGTTTAGATATTTATAGGCGGGCTCAAAATTTGAAACCATTCTCGTTTTTTCCACTCTTGTATGATGTGGACAAGAGGAATAAAGGCTTATGTTTTCAGTGGATAACATACTCATATTGAAGATATCGTAGTGTCCACAGCTATTTGGTTTTAAATCAAAATACTTAAGGGAATAAGAAGAAGAATAATAGTACACTTTAAAGAGCTTCTGTAGCGCTAAACAAGCAGACATATTTCTATATGTATGTGTCTCATAGAAACCTAATTGAAGAATTTCACTAATATTACTATCAAGTGTGACAAGCTCTTTTCCCAATTCATTTGCACAGGGCCTAACTAAATCTGAACGCTTTTTAAAAAGCTGTCTTGCCTTTTCTCCACCTAAACCACCGTTTGAGCCTACATTAAAAAAAGTAAAATGGGTTATTTTATAATCTTCAGGGCAATCTTCTACTAAATGATGATAGATTGTACTAAAGGAATCAATTCCACAGGATAATCCAGTTCCAACAGCATTCGCACTTGGTAATACTTCTTCCACGATTTGATCACAATGGATCTTAATTTCTTTTATACCTCTTATATCTGCTATTAATGGGAGTAGATATTTATTTAAAGTGTAATACAGCCTTTTTGATATAGGAGCTAAGACTTCAATATCCTCACCATTTTTAAAAGCAAATAAAAACAAGCCAACTAAAAAAGCATCTGCCCTTTCAACGGTCAGATACCCCTGATACTTCTTTTCAACTTCATACCACATAGTTTCTTCACGCCCGTTACTTGTAAATACTGCTTGTAGTCTTGCTCCTGTCTCTGTTTCAATTATTTCCGGTCGATAAATTGTCAATCTACTCATTTGAATCCCATCCCTTAACAATCTTCATTGATTTTTCATTGCCCTTTTCCATTTAGGAAAGAACTTTTATCCTCCTACCAGCTGGTAAAACTTTGCCAACTCTTCTTTATTTCTTTCTCTTGAGTGAAGTAGATTATGAGTTAACCTTTCTCGCAGTGTTTCCGATTGCATCAACTGCTTTATTCCCCGAGCAATTCCTTCATGATCTGCATCTACCAAAATCCCTGTTTCTTCATGTATTACTTGATGTTGAAACGCTGGAATATTGGTAACAACTATTGGTCGCCAAAGGGCCATCGCTTCTTCAACAGCCACACAATGTGCCTCGGTTTTAGAAGGTTGAACGTACACATCACTTGCTTGCATAAATGGATATGGATTATCCTTTTCTCCAAGTAGAATAAAATGCTCTTCAATCTTCAGCTCTTTTGTCAATGATATAAGCTTGGAGTATAGAGGACCATTTCCAATCAAAAACCACTTAATGTTCAATCCTTGATCAACAAGTATTTTACAGGCACGTAATGCCATTAAAACTCCTTTTTCCTCTACGAGCCTTGCAACCGTAACAATCTTAAAGTGATTTCGACTATCTTCAAAAACACCTTGCTCTTTAGCTAAGCTACGAACTGTATGTGGAGAAACCCGATTATGAATCACATGCATTTTATTTGAAAACTCCGGAAAAAATCTCATTAAGGAATCCAAGGAAGTTTCTGCAACTGTAACAACATAATCACTTTTAAAGAAGCTTTTTCTTTCAAGCTTGGGACATGGCCATCCTTGTTCCTGGCTATATGCATAGTCCATATGGTTATATACTATTTTTTTGTCTGCACTTACTTTTTCTGTAACGTAATAATTGCAAAAGAAATCAATAAAACTTATGGCTACGTCATAATGCTTTTTAGGCTTTTTTAGTATAAGACGATAGATAGACCACCTTAAACCCGTTCCTATTCCCGGTGAGAATTTTGCTAAGAACGCTGCAAGTATTTTTCCTACAAGAATCTGATAATGCCTTTTTTTGATTAATTCTGGCACTGCATGTAATAGTGGTGTAGAGAATTCTTGAAATAATGGTGGCAAGACTTTTACTTCAGGTGGAATCATTCTAAATAATGCCCCACTATAATCAAACAATAATAAATCTACCTCATATTGTTTGTAATCTATTTCAGAAAGCAGAGTTAAAAGACTTTTTTCAATACCACCAGTATGGAGATATTGAGTAACAAATAGTATTTTTTTCTTCACATATTTCTCCCCTTAAGTCACTCCGTACAATGATAGCCAGGTCGGAATATTCTTTTTAATATCAAACCCCTTTCTTTCAAAGTTGGAGTGGATAATATCAACACTGGGTTTATTTGCTTGGATGGATAGCTTAATTTTCTCTGCCCATGAATCTATCCCTTCATCGAGGCTTAGGTATGTCATTAAGTTAAGACCCATATCAGTCGTTTTTGGCACCCTATCTGATACGACACAAGGAGTTCCAGCACTTTGGGCCTCTATAGTTACGATGCCAAATCCTTCAAATAGAGATGGAAATAAAAACATGTCAAAGGCATTCATGAGTCTTGGTATATCGTCTCTTACACCTAGAAACCGAACACTCTTTAAGATTCCTAGTTTCTCTGCTTCCGCTTTGATTTTTTCTATTAAGGGACCATCTCCCACCAAAAGGAGCATATATTTTTCATCTTCCTCTATCAGCCTTTTCATTACCTTTAAGATAAAAAGGTGATTTTTTGATTCAGAGAACCGACCTACATGCCCGATTAACCTTACATCTTTAGGAAGAGCAAGCTCTTTTAGAACACTATTTCTGCTTTGAACAGTTACACTAGTGAACTCCCTTACGTTAATCCCATTATTCAGAACCTCTACCTTGCTTTTCTTTCCGAACAAGAACTCACCGGCTTCGTCACTACAACAGCAATAATCTGTAGCAGTCCATTTAATTAATAATCGCAGGAGTTTTAGAGTTGCTCGAGCTTTCATTCCGTTACCATTCGGCCAGTTATTACTATGCGAATGGCTTATCCTTTTTGGGACTCCGGATAATTTAGCAGAAAGAGTTGGAAAACCACTTTGAAAATCCGTGTGCGAGTGAACAGCGGCATAGGAGTTTTGCGACATAATGCTAGTCAATTTTTTTACATAGCTAACAGGTCCACAACTACCTAAGCTAGGAACATTAAAGATTCTGCCACCTAGTGATAAAATCTCATCATCATAGCCTCCCTTGTTAGAACTATGTGTTATAAAATCAAACTGCAATTTTGAGTGGTCTATATTTCTATAAATACTCATAATGAGAGATTCAGCACCACCGCGATCCATGGTGCTGACAATATGTAGTACTTTCATTGGATAAATGAATTGACTCATCAGTTCCACCAACTTTTTCAAAAACTAAGAGAAAAAATCCAAATATTTACTTCTATATATCACGTTTAGATTAATAACATTTTCATAAAAGTAATAAATCAAGTAGCAAAGTATTAATCCAAAATAAATCAACTTCTGGTCTTTTTCTCTAAATACCTTAAGAACCCAGGAGATTAATACTAGGTGGTATAAACTAAAGTAAATAGAAAAACGAGCGAATATCCAATTCTGCGTAGAAATGATCATAAATACAAAGCCAATTAGGGCCATGTTTACAATATAATCACTCTCTGGGAATATTTTTCTCAATTTATCTCGTCCTAGATAGGCTAAAACAAGAGGAACTGCATCTACTGCTACCCTAATAATGCTGGCTCCACCTTCAGCAAATTCCTTATACCCTCCATATTGAGTATCTTCGATGGCTGAAAATAATAATGAAGAAAACTGGTCGAAACCAAACACAATTACGATTGAGCATACTAAAAGAATAAAAGTCGTCCTTGACCAAGCCTTATATCTTACTAAAAAATAAATAGGAATTAAGACTAATGCACTCTGATGGAAGGTAGATGCAAAAAGAACAACTAGAATGTAGTAAAACCATTTTCCCTCAATAATAAATTTTATTCCCGTAAAAAGAATTGCCGATGCGAGTACTTGCCTAATTCCATTCATTGAAACTAAAAAGAATCCACCAGTTATATAAACGTATAAACTTATTTCAATCATTCTGGAATATTTATATAAGACAGTAATAATAAGGATGTTTGTAATCAGCGCAGTGGTAAAAATCAGCACTAGAGAATCCTTGGAAACATATTGCTGCAAAAGCATTTGTAAAATACCAAATCCAATATCCTTTTGTGAAGTTACATACTCCCAATTAATCACATTGTTGTCATATGCGTATTTATAAAAGTATGTATCTCCAATATTCTGCCGAAGCCCTGAAACTAACACCAACGAAACCAAACAGAAAAAAACTGCGACCTTATTCGGTCTTATGGTTGCCGGTGTTATCATTGTCGTTACGGGAGTAGCGAAATATCTTGCAGAGAGTGCGAAAACAAAAACAAGGGCAAGATTAATCCAGAGTATGGTCATTTCACTGTTCCTTTCAAATAAAAAAGGACTTCCCGATAGGTTGAATCTAAGTCTGGACCGTCCTCGTTTTAGTAGAAATTAAGAAGTACAATATCATTCCAAACGGAATGGCCAATAATGTTATGCCTTTCCTTGGGCTATCTTGCATAAACCTCCAGTTTCTCATTAGTAGACTACTTGATACATAGTGAACTGCCTGCCGAAACTTATAAGTTGTACTTGCAAAGGGAAGTTTCATTAACTCTTTTCGGTAAAAAGAAAATCCTTTAGGATTTTTTCTATATTGACTAAACATGTTTAATGATGAACCATCTGGTAAATATTCCACACAACATAGTACTTCATTCATTAGTAGCAACTCATACTGTTGATCTAACATATAATACTTGTAAGCTAAGCCTACGTACTTTTCGTTCTGGAAGATTGGATAAGGGTATCTCTTTGTTAAATCTGTCCGATAAACTAACTTTTTGTCTCCTGTAACACCATATTTGTTATATAAATTGAATAGGGTTGAAGTTTTCAGATTTTCAGGCAACTTAGTGCCAATAATACGATGATCAGTATATGCATCCAACCCAATCATTCCACTAACATCATTACTTCCATACTTTTCCCAAAATGTTATAATCTTTTCTACTGCATCATCTGGCATGTAGTCGTCTGAATCGATACAAACATTTAGTTCTGTCTCAATCTGCTCATAAGCTGTATTGTGTGCACCATGCATGCCCAAATTCTCTTGCCTGTGATACACAATTTCAATTTTATTCTCTTCTATCCAACGTTGTACAAGCTCATTTGTTTGATCCGTTGAACCATCATCAATGATTAACCATACAAAGTCTTGACTTGTTTGACTGAGAAGACTTAGATAACATTTCTCTAGACAATAAGCTCTGTTAAAGGTCGGCGTAAATACCGTTAACGTCTTCATCCGATCCACTCCAATGTGTCTAGATAATAGTCCTCTATATAATCTGCTGTACTCTTTATCTCATAGCCACTTTCAGCAATTTTATCAACTTCTATCAATCTGCTTTTCTTATTTTCGTTAAGTTCTTTCACTTTTCTTACCCAACTGTATTTATCTTTCAGAGGCAAAGGATGAACTAAACCTATTCCAATGTCAACTTCCGAAGAAATATTGTCAGAGATTAAACAAGGCAGTCCCGCTCCCTGTGCTTCTATAAGCGACACAGGCAATCCTTCATGCATTGATGGAAAAACAAAATAATCAAAAGCTTGTAATATCCTGTTAATATCCTTACGAACTCCAGTAAAGATAACATTGTTATCTAATTTTAATGTTTTTACTTTATTCTCCATTTCGATACGTAGCGGGCCATCTCCTACTAAAATAAGTTTTGAATTCTTTAACTCATCACTAACTTCTTTAAAAACATCTATCAAGAATGAATGATTCTTTTGATGAGCAAATCGACCAACATGCCCAAAAACAGACGCATACTCATCGATCTTGAACTCATCTCGAACTTGTTTTCTTACATCTAGAGAGAACAGAAATTTTTCCACATCAATTCCATTCTTCAAAATCGTTGTTGAACCATAATTATTGGCAAATAGCCATTTGGCAGCATCCTCAGAGCATGCAAAGAAATTCGTTGCACTCGAATGAATCGCTCTTCCAGCAAGCCATTTATAAAATTTTGTAGCAACTCCTCCTTCACTCTCTGTGTTGTGACTATGGGAGATACGTATTGGAATTCTACTTTTTTTTGCTGTACGCAAAATGAGTCCACTCATCTTATCCATATGTGAATGAATAATTCGATATTGGTTATTCTTCTCAAAAAATTGTTTCAACGCTTTTACATATTTAAAGTGTCCCACTTCTGATACATAAGGAATTCGATGAATTCTTCCACCTAATTTCTTGATTTCATCATCAAACTCCCCTTCTTTGCATGTTAGAAAATCGAATTGTACTTTTGTCCTGTCAATGTTTCGGTATAAGTTCATAATTAAAGTCTCTGCACCACCACGGTTCATATTAACAACGGCATGCAATACCCTTAATGGACTGCCCACATAGCATCCTCCAATTCCTCCATATATGTTTCATAAATAACCGCTTTTTGTTCAAGAACTTTTTGAACGCTATTCTTCTCCATCACTTGTTTTCTTCCAAGTAAGCCCATGCTTCTTCTTAATGTCTCATTCTCTGCAAGAACCATTATCCTGTTAGTGAATTCAACGGGATTGTCATGAGTTATTAACCAACCATTCTTTCCGTCTTGTATCAATTCCCTATGCCCTCGATTTTCAGTCGCTACTACCGGGAGTGCACAGGCCATGGCTTCCATAATATTTACTGGAAGACCTTCCCTCAAGCTTGATGCTACGGCCAGATCCGACATTTTTAATAAATCACCAATATCAGATCTCAATCCCAGAAAATCCACTTTATCGTTAATCCCAAGATTAATGGCTAGATGTTTACAGCTAACTAACATTGGTCCATCCCCAGCAAGCAGTAACCTTGCAGATGGAATCTTATCCTTTATTAAGGCGAGTGATTCAATAAGTAATTTTTGATTTTTATTCTTATTAAACTCAGCAGCATACAACATTAAGAAATCGTCATCACTGTACCCTCTTTCTGCCCTTAAAACCGACTTATGAAATTTATGAACAGGTGCAAATAGTTCTGTATCTACTCCCACACCATGAACAAGTTTAATTTTCTTCGCTTTAAATTTATGGGCTGTTGCGCGGGAATAGTCTTCGTTATTAATCGTTATCAGGCAATCCGTTTGGCTAGCTAAAAGGCGTTCGATCGGATAATAAAGAAGCCAGTTCAAGACAGGTGCACCATTACAAAAATGAAAACCATGTGCTGTATAAATAACTTTGGTTCCATTTTTTCTGGCCCGAATTGCAGCTAATCTTGATAAAACGCCACCCATTGGTGTATGACAATGAATGATCTTATAATCATTCTCCTCAATGATCTTTTTAAGTTCTTTATATGCAGTCAAATTCTCTTTTTTGAAAGGAGATCGTTGTATGGAAACATCAAATTTTTTATCCACAAAGGGTAATTTTAAGTTTCCAAAGGCCGCAATGTGAACTTCCCATCCCTGTTCCTTAAACCATTTTAAATAAGGAAGATGGAAAGCTTTAAAGTGATAATCGACAGTCGCACAAAACAACACTTTTTTTTTCATATTTCTTTCTCCAACTAAAGAATCATCTGTTTTTCAATAACAGATGATAGATAATCTAATAATTCTTTTCTAATCTCCTCACGTTGTAAAGCAAAATCAATCGTTGTTTTAATGAACCCGATTTTCTCACCCACATCGTAACGTATCCCCTCAAAATCATATGCATAAACTGCCTCATACTTATTTAGTTCAGCTATTGCATCCGTAAGCTGTATTTCTCCACCTGCACCTGGTTTTTGTTCTCTTAATATTCCGAATATTTTAGGGTTTAAAATATATCTACCCATTATCGCTAGGTTTGACGGTGCCTCTTCTTGTTTTGGTTTCTCCACTAAGTGATTGACATTGTAAAAACGATCACCAATACAGTTCCCGTCGACAATCCCATATCTAGAAACCTCACTTGGCTCTACCGTTTGAACTCCCAGTATGGAGGCATTATATCTCTCATATTGTTCGAGCATTTGCTTTAGGCACGGCTTTTCACCTTGAACAATATCGTCTCCAAGAAGCACAGCAAATGGTTCATCTCCAATAAATTTTCGAGCACACCAAATCGCATGGCCTAGTCCTTTTGGTTCTTTTTGTCTTATATAATGAATGTCTACCATTTTTGATGATTTTTGCACTTCATCTAGAAGGTCAAACTTCCCTTTTTCTAATAAATTTTGCTCTAATTCAAATGAATGATCAAAATGATCCTCTATGGCTCTTTTTCCTTTACCAGTCACAATAATAATATCTTCTATGCCGGACTCAATCGCTTCTTCAATAATATATTGAATAGTTGGTTTATCTACAATTGGGAGCATCTCTTTCGGCATAGCCTTGGTTGCAGGCAAAAACCTCGTTCCTAAACCTGCTGCTGGGATGATGGCCTTACGAACTTTCATTGCTAAAACACTCCTCTAAACGGATATTGAAATCATTTTTTGTGGTTTATTCAAAGTATTAGAATTCGCAAGTTCTAAAAGTTTTTCTCGTAATGTTTCTTTATTTAAACTTGAATAGATTGAAATAATCTCCTCAATTTCTTTTAAATATATATCTGAACTTTTTCCAATATAAATTTTTGGATATACTTGCTGTTCGTGAACCTCATTCGCATTCAACAACTCCTCAAAAAGTTTCTCTCCAGGTCTCATTCCTGTAAACTCAATACCAATATCTTCAATCAAGTTTCCAGATAGTTTGATTAGATTTTTGGCCAAATCCACGATTTTTACAGGTTCCCCCATGTCCAATACGAATATCTCTCCACCTTGCGCAAGAGCTCCTGCCTGAATGACTAATCTTGATGCTTCTGGTATCGTCATAAAATAGCGAACCATATCAGGATGTGTAACCGTAACTGGCCCACCTTTTTCTATTTGTTTCTTGAAGAGAGGAATGACACTTCCTCTACTTCCTAAAACGTTCCCAAATCGGACGGCAACAAATTTAGTCTTGCTCTCACTATCCATACTTTGAACAACCATTTCAGCTAGCCTTTTTGTTGCTCCCATAACACTCGTCGGATTTACCGCCTTATCCGTACTAATCATGACAAATGTCTTCACATCGTTAAAACTTGCTGCTCTGGCCGCATTCATTGTTCCAATAATGTTATTTTTCACCGCTTCTTCAGGATTGCGTTCCATTAAAGGTACATGTTTATGAGCAGCAGCATGATAAACGACATCAGGTCTATGTTCATTCATGACAGAAAATATCTTCTTTGCATCTTGGAGATCGGCTATTTCTGTCACTAAATCAATAGATGAGTTTCTAAAGCTTTCCTTTAATTCCATTTCAATAGAATAAATACTATTTTCACCGTGTCCCAATAAGATTAATTTACCGGGATTGAATTTACATATTTGTCGACATATCTCAGAACCAATAGATCCTCCAGCACCTGTTACAAGTACTACATTATTTGTGATGTACTCTGAGATACTATCAATATCTAATTCTATAGGCTCACGTCCTAACAAATCTTCAACATGCACATCGCGAAATTGACTAACAGATACTTTCCCTGTAACAATATCTTCAAGCATAGGGAGAATTTGTGTTTTAGCTGCTGTTTTTGCACATTCCTTAAAAATAACACTCAATTCTTTCTTACTAAGCGAGGGAATCGCAATCACAATATTATCTATTTTTAACTCTTTTACCGTTTTTTCTAGCTTATTAATCCCACCTTTTACTGGAATACCTAAAATATCTAGATAGTGTTTTCTAACATCATCATCAATGAAGGCAATAGGCGATAGCTCTGCATCATTACTCCTTAGTAATTGTCTAGCTACCATCGTACCAGCCGAACCAGCACCGACAATCAGAGTGCGTTTTTTATTATTCTCTTTATTTAACAAGGAGTCTCTTACTATTCTCCAACAAAAACGTGACCCTCCAATTAGGAGCATATGTAATATCCATGTCACTGCCAGAAGTCGATAAAATACCTCATCCACAAAAATTTGCTGGATGAGTGCTGCCACAATTGTAGAAAAAGTAACCGTTTTTAAGATAATGATTAATTCACCAATACTCGCATATTCCCATGCTTTTTTATAAAGATGAAATTTAACCGAAAAAATATGATGGCTAATGAGAATGGTTAAGGATGACATGATGATTGGAAATGTAAACACATAAAAGGTCGCATTCACTAAAAATTGACCAAAAAAGATGGACGTTAATACGATACACGTATCCACTAAAATAAATATTGATAATCTTTGCCGATATGTCATCTTCCCTCCTCCTTAATTAATTTGCACGAACTCTTCTATCTATTGCTTTATTGATTATATTTCTGATCTCCTCTAGTTGTTCTTTATTGGCGTCCTGTTTAATATACCTAACTGCCTTTTTAATTGATTTAGGAAACTTATCAATTTTGTCCACTTTACTCTCTCCTCATTTTAAAATTAAAGTATTTAAATAATCGTTCTTGTATCTAAAAACTTTTATTTAAATACTTTAATTTATTGGGGCATCTAACCCCACCTCACACCACACTCTCGACGACTCGCGTCTAAGGTTTTTCAACCCACAGCATGATCGAGTGCCTCCTTTGATATAGGCTAGGAGACATCACCGATATTCCTTATAAAATCTTAAATTTTCTTAATAACGAACATTAAAACCAAAAAAAATAATCATGTTTTTTCGTTTAATATAGTTCCTATTATTCGGGCTTTCGATTGCTCCAAGACTCTTTTTGACTCTATTGCAAGTTCATTCTCTGTTCTGCCATAAACTAGAACTAGAATGACACCATCAGACCTACTTGCAAAAATATTGGTATCTGTCACTTCCAGAACAGGTGCGGTGTCGTATAAAATAACGTCATAATTTTCAATGACAGTATCCATTAGTTCATTCATTTTAATTGAATCAAGTAGTTCTGCAGGATTTTTTGGAATGGGGCCACTTGTTAATACGTCTAACCTCCCAATCCCTGTTCTTTGTATAGCCATTTCAAGCGTTGAAATTCTATTTAAAAAGTTAGTCAATCCTATTGAATTATCCACTTTAAAAATGGAATGTAACGCCGGCCTCCTTAAATTGGCATCAACAATTAAAACCTTCTCTCCTTGTTGAGATAATGACACACCTAGATTGGCTACGATAGAAGACTTTCCTTCCCCCTGAGATGGAGATGTCACAACAAGTGATTGGTATTTTTTATTAGTAGGAGTAAATTTTAAGTTTGTACGAATCGTCCTATACTCCTCTGATATTTTAGAGCTAGGGTCTCTATATGTTACAAGTAACCGATTATTTCTTGTCTTTTTTTTACTCCATAATTTATTGTTTGCTTGTTGAAGATTCAAGTGTTTCACCTCTCAAATTTGTACCTTGTTGTTTTCTCCTTCTTAATTGAGTACTTTTATTAGAGATTCTTGAAATGCTACCTAGAACTGGAATTCCTAATAGGTGCTCAATCTCACGGTGAGACTTCACTGTATCATCTAATGAATCCAATAAAAAGACTAACCCTAATCCCACAATGACTCCGAAAATAAAACCAATCATGATAAATCGTTTATGATTTTGATTATTTGGCCCAGGGTTCTCTTTTGCTTCCGACAAAATATTAATATTACCCGGTGATAAAGTAGTATCAGTTTCAGTTTCATCAATGGAAACATCATTCCCTGAGGTTAGTTCGATAAGATTGGCAAATTCCCGTTGATAAACCCTTGCAACACTATCTGCTATTCGAGCAGCAAGCTTAGGATCATTCGCAACAACTGTTATTTCATAGATCTTTGAATCATTTACTGGGGTAATCGTAATTTGGCCACTTAAATTTTCAGGTGACGCTTTTAAATCTAATTCATCTATTACATGTCTTAAAACAATAGGTTCCTTAAGCAGCTGATTAAGTGTTCCTATTTCCCCTTCTGCTACATTTAAAACAATTTTTATGGAGGATGAATATTCTGGGGTCGTAAAATAATAGCTATACACACCTGCTGCTATAGAAAAAATGAATGAAAATACAAAAACAACCCATATTCTTTTTCGAATCGTACCCCATATTTTTTTTATATTAATTTCTTTTTCCATAATCATTTCCACCATTTCTTTAAAGTAGTTTTGTTCTGGTTATGGAACATAATAGCCATGTCACTCTAAAAATTTCTCTTGTATTTGCAATATTATATGGGAGTTTTAACTTATCATCATTTTAGTTCTTAATAAAGAACGTGTCAAGGTTTTTTATCTGAAATTTTCATGTTAGATGTAGTAATTTTCAGCAATTATGCAATATAACACCTTTAGTATATATGTTATTTATCAATTCCTTATACAGAACAGTTTTGGAAAATTATTTACATAAAGCCTAGACCAATATATGGGAGTAGTCAAAATAACTAAAACTAAATAAGACAAGGATTTCCTTGTCTATCAATTCTTATTATCAACTCTTAGATGGATACCATGTGGGTTATATCCTACCTCTATTTCTTCTATATATTCATTGGTCTCTAAGTTAATGACTGCTACTTTATTTGAACCGCTCAGAGTAACATATACCATCGACATATCCTTATTAAAGGAAATGTGTTTAGGGGCAGATATGTCTTGTATTTTTTTTATAACTTTATCTGTTTGTAAGTCGATTATACTTACGCTATTATCATTCTTATTTGTTACAACCATAATGGCCTTCTCCTCATTGATAACAAAATCAGTCACATCTATACCTGATTCTATATCTTTTTCCTTCTTACCGCTTTTTGTATTGAAAACCTCTATTGCATTATAATTACTAGAAGCTACATAGAGTAGGTTACCATTGGAAATTGTTCTAATGACCATTGGTGAGCCATTGACTTTATAAGTATGAATGATTTTGTCATTTGAAACAGCATATACTAATAGGTTTTTGTGATCAGAAATATACAATATATCTTCATGTAAATAAGGATAATTTGTTCTAGCTCCTTCTCCTAAATCAATTTTTCTATTTACCTCTAATCTTACCGTATCGATTACATATACATATTGGTCACCAACTGTCGTAACATAGAGTTGTTTTTGGTCGTTTGACAATGCTATTCCATGAGGATCTATTCCCACCTCAATTTCCTTTATCATTTTCATTTCTTTTAAGTTGATTACTCCTACACTATTCCCCTGTCTATGTGTAACAAAAGCTTTCTCATTGGCGAAAACCACATTTGCAGGTCTTTCACCAGTTTTTATTTCTTGAATTACTTTATTTGACGGTATATCAATAACTGATATACTATTTTCTTTCTCGCTCGGAACATAAAATTGAACATTATCTTGCGGTAATTCCGTTTCGTCATTAGTTTCATTCTTTATGATTTCTATTTCCTGTGACCCAATTCGTTGCCTCGTATTATCATCAAAGTTCAGAGAACAACTCGTTAAGGTAAGTAATATTAAACAAACTAACAAAAAGAAAATAGTAGATCTTGACATGTCTATTCCCTCCCTCTGTAAAATTTTGAAAAACCTAAGTAACTTTCTTAAGTACATCATTGAATACATGTGAAAACTAATAAGCATTCTTATCTGATGTGTATCCTCCATTTTTATTAACAAAGTCTTTCGACAGAAAAAAATAAATTCCTTCCTAAATGACCTCATTAAATTGAACAGCATTTATAAAAATGAATTTCTATCTTCTTAAAACACTTCAATGGAGAATATTTTTGTTAGTGAACAAGAGAATAAAACTGATATAAAATAACTTGTCTAAAAAGAAGGAGGTCAGTTATGTATTTTTCTAAAGAGGATTTAATTAATAATATTGTGCCGGATGAACCGGATCCTTCTGCAGCAAAAGTACTTCAAGAAGTCTTATGCCGTCAGTTTGGTGAAATTCGAACAATGAAGTAATTTTTGCTTAAGCCCTTTGTGTGAAGGGATTTGACCTTTTATCTAGTCGACCTATGAGAGAGTTAAAACGCTGATCTCCCTTTCAATCTTAATAAAGCAATATGTTATAGTTATTCTGTAGTAATCTGCTAGAAAGCTTAATAATTTGACTTCATATCGGAGTGATAAACATGAAAATCGGAATTATCGGATTAGGGGATATTGCTAAAAAAGCCTATCTACCAGTACTTTCAGAAAAAGAAGGGATTGAACTTGTACTTTGTACAAGAAATTCTGACACCTTAAACAGCTTGTCAAAAAAATACAGAATTCAAGAAAAGGTTCAGTCTGTTGAAAAACTAATAGAAATTGGAATCGATGCTGCCATCGTGAGCACTGCTACAGAAGCACATTTTGAAATAGCGGAAACATTACTTAGAAATGGCATCCACACATACATAGACAAACCAATATCGATGAATTTTCATGAAACCGAAAGAATTGTCAATCTCGCAAAAGAGAATAACAAGATCGCGATGGTCGGTTTTAATAGAAGATTTATCCCGAAAGTGAGGGAGCTGAAAGATAAAGGAAAAGCTAGCTTAATTCTCATACAGAAAAATCGATTTTCAGCTCCAGACTTTGTGCGAAGATTTGTAGTTGAGGATTTTATCCATGTCGTCGATACACTGAGATTTTTAATGGATACTGAAGTCAAAGATGTCAAAGTAGACTACCTTAAAAATGGTGAACTGCTTGATCATTTAGTCCTCACACTTATTGGAGACGGATGTACCGCTATTGGGATCATGAACAGAAACGGCGGGGTCACCGAAGAAATCATCGAATACATGACTGGACATGATAAATTCGTCGTGAATAGCCTTGTCGAAACGACTCACTATCATAATAAAGAAATCCATATTTCAAAATTTGGTGACTGGGAGCCAACCCTATATAAACGTGGATTTTATCAATTATTAGATCATTTTATCGATTGCGTTCAAAATAATCGCATCCCTGATCCATCCATAAACGATTCTTTAATTACGCATGAGATTTGCGAAAGAATCGTGAAATACATCGAATCAAATAAATAAGGACCAAAAAAGGCCCGAATCCTGGAAACACGAGGATTAGAGCCTTTTGAATGTCTCCTTTACCTTCAATTAATCGGGTTGCAGCTACCATTTATTCAACCAAATGTTTTACTCCACACTCTCTTGGTATTCCTTTATGCCTTCAACTATTGAAGCGGCAACACGATTCTGAAAATCGTCAGTCCACATTTTGGACTCATCTTGAGGATTCGTCAGATACCCTATCTCCAACAAAGCTGCCGGCATTTTTGTATCCTTTACAACAAATAGATCTTTCTTCATTATTCCTCTATCCTTAAATCCAGTTGCCTCAACTATATGTTGCTGTATGATCTCAGCAAAATGGCGGGAATTCTTGTGATAATAAAATGTTTCCGCACCTGAAACTTCGGGATCAGAAAAGGTGTTTCCGTGAATTGAAATGAATAAATCCGCATCTATATTATTGGCATATTTGGGCCTGTATCGGCTCTCTTGAGAAATAAAGCGATCATCCGCTCTTGTCATATAAACCTGTATTCTAGGTTCCTGCTCTAATAGCTTCTTCACTTTTTTCGACAGACTCAAAGTAAAATCCTTTTCATGTTTCCCGCTAGCACCTGTTGCCCCAACATCCGTACCGCCATGTCCAGGATCGATTACAACTTTGAATGGTGTATGATTTTTTACATCATTAGAATGATTTTTCTTATCGTTACTATTATCAGAGGTAGAATTGCATGCCGATAACAGCAAAATTGTTAAAATGACCAATGTTATGCACAAAATATTTTTTATCATGTCTTATCCTTCTTTCTATATATAATTTGTCAAGACGCTGACAACGGACATGGTATTTGAATTGCACCGGTTAGACCGAAGAATCTAGCTTCTTCATCTATAATCCCACTCCCTCAAATCATCTTTGTCCTATTGAAAGATTAATAGAGAGAGATAAAGATTAGGTAAAGATGACATCAATATCTTTTAAAGAATGTTTTACCGGTGATCTAAAATGAATTGTGTTTTGGACATGTCATACAAAAAAAAACATCCGTTCAAGTACCATTGGTTATGGCCCATTGAACGGATGGCTCAAATATATTTTATAATTATTGAAAAGTTTCTTAATATGGATTCTGGCCTTTTTTGTTTAAGTAGAAGTAAAGCAGCACTCCATCTTCTGTATTCGATACACCATACTCCACATCATGCAACTCTAAAATTTTCATTGAAATAGCTAGCCCTAGTCCTGTCCCCCCCTCAGCACGCCTGCGAGACGCATCAGCACGATAAAAACGATCCCATATTTTCTCTAAATGTTCGTGCTCGATATGGGCACCTTTATTTTCCACAGTGATTTTTACACGCTTATTTTCATCTATCGTGGATAAAATAATCCTTTCATTTTCAGGCGTGTATCGAATCGCATTTGTAATAAAGTTCGTGATTACTTGTTCTATTCGAAGTTGATTGGCAACTACTTGAATTCTAGAGAGTTGTTTTTGAACATGTAATTGCTTGTTCGTTATGTCTAATGCTAATTGTTCACATATATACTCCATGACCTGATCAATATAAAAGACATCCATCTCCATTTTATACGTACCAGATTCAAACTTTGCTAATTCGAGCATATCTACAATAAGCATATCCATTTTATCTACTTCTTTTGCCATTGCTTTAAAATAATATTCTTTTTTATTACTAGCAACACCATCTTCTAAAATAGAGATGCAGCTTTTCATAATACTTAAGGGCGTCTTTAATTCATGTGAAACACCGGAAATAAATTCTTTTCGTGTATTTTCTAATTGTTTTTCTTTCTCTATATCCTTTTGCAATTGATGAATATACGCATGCAATGTACTTGAGAGTGTATTAATATCGTGTGATAAATCACCTATTTCATCTTTTGATGTAACGGATATTGTCTCCGAAAAATCCAAGTTTGCCAATTTGGTTGTAGTATCGTTTATTTGTAACAATGGTTTGGCGATCTTTTTAGAATAATAAGAGGATGCCATTACACTAAGAAGGAGTACAAATAAAATTAAATATGCATAATAACCTTCTATCATTTGGACAGCTTCATCAACGGGTTGTAATGATGTCATAGCCAAAATATAAGTTGTTTTACCCTTCGCATCTTTCACAGGTCTAATGAATATTTTGTATTTAATATTATTTTCCTCATAATCGATTGTCTCAACAGAGCTATAATAATTATCATTTAATAAGAGGTTGACTTGAAATTGTTTTATTCTTTCTATAAATACACGATTTGTATAAATGTTTGAACCTACTGGTAATTGTAATTTCTGAATGACTCCATTTAAATATATCTGCGAGCTCCCTCTTGGAAAAGGCTCTGTTGCATCTCTTTTTCCATACAATTTTTCTGATAGTTGCCTATTCTCTAGTACAACATTCTTATCTTCTACTGTTAAAATAGCAGGAATTACTGTATCATCTTTTATTACTCCATCGATAAATATATGCCTTCCCTGTTCTAAATCAAATCCTACCCTTTGCAGATCTTCTAAATCAATAAAGCTATACAACGGGATGTTCATTTCACGGTCAGAGAGCTCCTTATTTCGAGAAGGAACTAATTGAATTGTTACAGAAAAGTCATTTGCGTATTTAATATTCCCTAGACTATCTAATGTTGTAATCCACGTCGTATTTTCTTGATAGAAATCATGCTGTAACTTTTGAATGGTGGATACATCTTTTCCAGCCTTAAGATACTCTTTCGTAAAGGATTGAATACTCTTATTTATCTCATTTACCTTTTGGTTTGCATAATATTGCTTGAAAAATATCGTTTGTCCAACAAAAATAGTGGCCAAAATGAGCATACATAATAACGTCGTGAGAAGAAATAGTTTTGATACAATCCCTATTTTCATGCTTCGCCCTCAAATTTGTAACCAACGCGAATAACAGTTACAATGAGATTCGCTTTATGACCCAATTTGTGACGTAAATTACGGATATGACTATTAATCGTGCGATCATCACCAGCAAATTCATAACCCCAAATTTTATTGATCAGTTGTTCTCTTGTAATAATAATCCCTTGATTTTGCATTAAGTAAGTTAATATTTCAAATTCTGTGTGTGTCAAACTCGTCATTTCTCCCTCTATTGTCACTGTACGTGAAGGGAAATGGACATGGATCCCACTACTAATCAAGGTATCTTCACTAGATACATTACTCGTATTAGAATATCGACTATCAATTAATCGTTTTACTCTCGCCAATAAGATGGCTGGACTGTATGGTTTTGTCACATAATCATCAGCCCCTAATTCAAATCCAAGGAGCGTATCATCTTCATCAGCTCGGGCAGTCAACATAATAATAGGCACATTGGATGATTTGCGAATTCTTCTACAAACAGACCATCCATCTAACTCTGGCAACATGATATCTAGAATAATTAAATGTACTTCATGTTCTTCAAATACAGCTAAAGCTTCATTTCCATCTACTGATTCCAATACTTCATAGCCTTCGTTCCATAAATAATCTTTCACGATTTCACGTAAAATGTCTTCATCTTCTACAATTAATATTGTTTTTTGCATTATTTCCCTCACATTATTTTTAATGTTCATGCCTATGAAAGAATATCATAACGATGTAAAGATGAGATAAAGATATTTCTTAATAATGACCTTGTAGAGCTGTACAATATAGTAGGAACAATTTGTGCAAACATTTTTCTAATTTTATAGGCATTTACATAGTCATATAGGTTTTTACCTACATACTGTACACAAGATATCACCTCTGATTTTTGAGGATTATTGGTACACCGTCTGAATGGAGGTATGAATAATGACAAATTTTAATTCTTTTCATGGGACCATAACGATGATTCATGATTTAATCACAGGGCAAAATGGAGAAGGTTGCTATAAAGTAATTTCTGCTAAAAATGAATTAGGAACTGTCGTAAATTTCGTAGTTTCACCCACGACTTATATTGTAGATCATGTAATGTTAGCAGTCGGAGACCGCATCACTGGATATTATGATGCGAATGCACCTGCTCCACTTATATTTCCTCCACAATATCAAGCACTTGTCATAGTAAAAGACAGTCCTTCCCAACAAACTGTAAAGGTCTCCTATTTTAATAGTCAGCTAGTGAGTAAAGATGGAGAGTTGCGATTAAATATATCTCCGTACACACAGATCGTATTGACCAATGGACTATCTATCGTTCTCAAGTAATCCTGCTAATCGAAACTTAATCGTAATTTATGGCCTATCTACACAAAGTATCCCCGCTCAAACAACACCTAATAAAATCATAGTAATGTGTTAAAACTCATTTTCGAAAGTCCCTGCTCAAAGAATTGCGCCACTATCTTCAAAAAATGGCGACGGATGTTTTCAAAAAAATGAAACTAGCAAACTTCGTGTATTTCTTTGTACCTTTATAAAAAAAATTGGTACAAAAAGAGAATTACAAATGAGGAGATTTTGTAGAAAGTTTAAATATGTCCAATATCAAAATTTGGTTTAGTGGTAAATCCAAAGGAAAGTTTCTTAACATCCTACTAAGGATTAGATTTTTCATTGAACTGATTTATTGGTGAAAGAACCACTGTCAATGGCGTTTTTAGGAACTCAAATCTGCATTTGTCGATAAAGGGAGTGACGATAACATCGACAACACTCCCTTTTTTGATTCATCTCACTCTGTAAATACTTGTTGCATTTCCTCTAGTTTCTCAGTAGTAATCAATTTCTAGAGTGTCAAAATAGACCATTTAAGAATCGCCTTCTTTAAAAATGTATAAATTAAATCTGATTCGAAATCATAATTCAAGTGTAGTTGGAGTGTAGGAAAAGAAGATCCATTGTAATAGAGGTGATTCTGCGTTCACATGTATGAAACTCTCTCTTTTGCAAAAAACCAAAGACAAAATACATGTACTATAAAAAACGAAATACATAATGAAATCCAAGTAATATACCATTCCCAGTGTATATATTTAATGAGTTGGGTGTGTTTTTCTATAATCACTTCAATGACCGTTAACACTGAACAGTAGCCTACATAATAACCCATTCGATAAAGAAGACTTCGATTCGTAGGATACCATACATTAAATGCTGCACAAACCACTGGAAAAGCATAGTATTCATATGAAAAGCTCGTCCGACTGACAGATGCAAAGCACCGAACAGGATATTCGATCAATCCCAACTCTACCACCACTAAACCAATTAGAAAAGTAATTAACTGTTTGAACAAAAATGCAACTATGGATAGGCGAATTTTATTTTTCGGAATGAAGAACAGAATTCCTGTCGCCACTACGTACACGGATATGATTATCCACCATTCCATTCTCATTAGGTCCCCCACCGCCGCTCAGTTTGAAACAAGGTTTTGTCCTTAAAAAACCAATTACAGCAGAAATGACTCACATAAAAGAGAAATCCAAAGTAAATCCACATCAGATTCCGCTTCAATAATTCATACTCTAATAAATCAGTATATTTCTCGATCACAATATCAAACAAACTGAGTACAGAAATCCAAACAAAAAAGTATATGAATCTAGGCCATAAACTGCCTTTGGATTTCTTATTGACGTAATATATAGCAAATAATACGGGATAAAAAAAATAATCTAGAGTAAGAGGCATATCAGTCGCTTTGGGGAGCAAACGAACAGGTGCAGATTGCCAACCAAATGCAAAGGTAATCATATCACAAAGCCAAATTATTGCTTGTAACACCAAAAATGCAAGGATGCCTTTTCGCTGATCTTTACGTGGAATAAATAGAATGAATCCAGCAAATCCAAACAGCCACATGGCTATCATTATCCAATGTTCCATTAGCATGTATCATGAACCACTCCCTCCTTTTAAGTTAGTCCTTTCAATTTAAGTATTTTCTCTTCCCCCAATTCATATTCAATAATGTCTTGAATTTTCAACCGCAGTAATTGTCCCATAATCCTTTATGTTCTTTAAGTGTTTAAAAAGTAATTTCTGTTTTTCATTAAGGCTGTTTTTATATATGTTTTTTCGCCCACTGTTCTAATTGGACCAATCCATCGTTTTTGCATCCTAGAGTATTAAAAAAGTCCCCATTTTAATAGGGACTCAAAAATATTATTCATAAATTCTCTTCACACAATGCATAACCCTGTTACGAAGCAACTCTACTATTGTTCGTTAGAGACACTTCGCTTTTTGATGAAATCCTCTGTTTCACAATGCTGAAGACAAAATATAAGATAGAAAGGATGAGTACATAAATCATCCCTTGATTCACAGATGGATTATTCGAAATGCCAAGGAAAAAGAGCAGGGCTGGAATTGTCAGTGTAACCCATGATTGTATACATGCTACGATTCCTACATAGTAGTGAATTTTCTTGTTGGTCGTGTTTATGATGAAATATAGAAACCATAAAAACGCCCACATTGCCCAGTTTAATCCGGAGACGATATCGTGAAAGTGAATAAAGGATGTTGCGGTATACACGATAGCAATTATGGCAACCCATAATGAGAACCAACCAAGCCCATTCCCTTCAAGTCTCATTAATGTTGTTGCTCCTACATATAAGAAGGTTAATCCAAAAAGGAATATTGCTGCATTATTATAAAAATCCCAATTGGTCTGATTGGAAGTAACAATTAAATAGATTGGAAATATTATCTGTAACGTTCCAACGATGATATTTAGAAATGCAACACTTTTTTGACTGGCTTTGCCTAATAGGGTTAGACTGTTCAAAAAAAGTACCGCGCCTGATAGAAACATACCTACGTAATTCATATAACTTGTTGTGAAAAAATTCCCACAACAGTCACACCTCCCGAGTAAAAATGCGAAAAAGCATTTTCCCTCAATTCAAAACGGGAAAGTGCTTTTTCGGTATAAATTATAATACAAAACTTACGATTACTGATGATAATACACTAACTAATGTTGCTCCATATAGTAGTTTTAAGCCAAACTTTGCCACTACATTTCCTTGTTTTTCAGCTAGTCCTTTCACTGCTCCAGCAATAATTCCAATCGATGAAAAGTTTGCAAAGGATACTAAAAATACGGAGATAATTCCTAAAGTTCTTTCGCTAAAGTTATCTTGGATTTCCACTAAATCCAACATCGCCACAAACTCATTCGTTACAAGCTTTGTTGCCATAATTCCTCCGGCTTGTACAGCCTCCGATAATGGAACACCCATGATAAACGCAAATGGTGCAAAAATGTATCCTAGTAATTCCTGGAATGAAATATGGAAGACAATTTCAAATAAACTATTGATTCCTGCCATTAACGCAACGAAACCAATTAACATAGCACCAACAATAATAGCAACTTTGAATCCATCCATAATATATTCCCCGAGCATTTCAAAGAAAGATTGTTTTTCCTCTTCTTGAACGTCGAGAATATCTTCTTTTTCATCTACTGTATATGGATTGATAATCGAAGCAATTATAAATCCACCAAATAAGTTAATAACAAGTGCTGCGACAACATATTTAGGTTCGATCATGGTCATATATGCACCGACGATGGACATAGAAACTGTCGACATAGCAGAAGCACATAGTGTATACAAACGATGAGGAGGTAACTGACCCATTTGTTTTTTAACAGTAATAAAGACTTCTGATTGTCCGATCATGGCAGATGCCACTGCATTATATGATTCTAATTTGCCCATCCCGTTTATTTTACTTAATAGAAGACCAATTGCTTTCATAAAAAACGGAAGTATTTTGAAATGTTGAAAAATCCCAATTAACACTGAGATAAATACGATTGGGAGAAGAACCGTTAAAAAGAATGGTGCCTGTCCTTCGTTTGCCATACCACCAAAAACAAAATCAATTCCACTTGCAGCATATTCTAGTAATTTCGTAAAGACGTTTGAAATACCTGTAATAACAATTAAGCCAAATTTTGTGTTCAATAGTAAAGCAGCAAAAGCGATTTGAACAATGATCATGATTAATATTGGCTTATATTTTATATTTTTACGGTTACTGCTCGCAATAAAAGCTAGACCAAATACGACTAACAATCCTATAATTGAAATAACGTAATTCATAATTTCCTCCAACATGTTATTAATTTCTCTCAGCTGTATTCGCTTTCAACAAAAGCATAAATAATCATTTATTTAGGTCTTTGGATGAAAAAAATCCTGGTAACAATTCTGTAATAGAGGTTTCGACATATTCCCCTTTTAGATTTGCTAAGATAATTTTCGTGTTTTCATCACAGAACTCTGCCATGACTTGGCGGCAAGCACCACAAGGTGAAATAGGACCCTCTGTATCTCCTACGATTGCAATTGCTTCAAACGCATTTTCACCTTCAGAAACCGCTTTAAAAATAGCTGTTCTTTCTGCGCAATTCGTTAGTCCATATGAGGCATTTTCGATATTACATCCTTGAAACACATTATTATTTTTTGTTAGAACAGATGCACCGACATTAAATTTGGAATAAGGTGTATAAGCTTTATTCCTTGCTTCCACCGCTTGATCAATTAACTGTTTAATATCCATTTTTCCAATCTCCGTTCTTCTGGATTTCCTTTTGTTTAAAAACTTCTCTTGAGATGCTCTTTGAGTCAACCTCAAGAGAAGATGTTTAAAAATTAGTAAGAAGAATTAGATACCTGACCATTAATGATTTCTTTACCTGAACTTGCACCAATTCTCGTTGCTCCAGCATTGATCATGGCTTCTGTATCTGCCAGACTTCTAACACCACCTGAAGCTTTAACACCAAGATCTGGTCCAACAGTCTTTCTCATTAATGCGATGTCTTCTACAGTTGCTCCACCTGTTGAGAACCCAGTTGATGTCTTAACGAAATCTGCGCCTGCAGAAACTGCTAATTCACAAGCTTTTTCTTTCTCTTCATTTGTTAATAATGATGTTTCAATAATAACTTTTGTAAGAGCTTTTCCTTTTGCTTCATTGACAACTGCTTTGATGTCTTCTTCTACTAGAGCAAAGTTTTTATCTTTTAAAGCACCGATGTTAATAACCATATCAACCTCAGTTGCTCCATTTTCAATCGCATTTTTCGTTTCAAAAGCTTTGACTTCTGACGTCGTTGCACCGAGTGGAAAACCAATTACTGTACAAACGTCTACAGAAGTATCTTTTAATTCTGCCGCGGCTAGTTTAACCCATGTAGGATTAACACAAACTGAAGCGAAGTTATATTCTTTTGCTTCTTTTACTAAGGTTAAAATTTGTTCCTTCGTTGCGTCTGCCTTTAACAAGGTATGATCGATAAATTTTGCTAGGTTTTGAGTCATTTTTTCATTCTCCCTTTCAAACTATTGAATTTCAGTGTAAATAAGAGTTGGTGCAGAAATGTTTTCACTTGAAAATTTATAAGCTGCACGGATTTTCTCAGTTACATCAGAAACATTCTCTTTATTGCTGTGGATTGTGACAATAGATTCTCCTTCATTTACAAAATCGCCAACTTTTTTATGAAGAACGATGCCGACTGCCAAATCAATTTCGGAATCTTTTGTAATTCTTCCGGCACCTAACATCATTGCGGCAACCCCAATCATTTCTGCTGTAATCTCAGCTACATAACCAGATTCATTTGCAGGAACTTCAATCTTGTACTGTGCAGTTGGTAATTTAGTAGGGTCATCCACAACTGAAGCGTCTCCACCTTGAGCTTGTAAAAATGTTTTAAAGCTTTCAAGAGCTTTACCACTTTGAATGGCTTCTTCTAACATTTCACGAGCTTGTTCCAAATTAGAAGCTTTATTTGCAAGAACAACCATGTGACTACCAAGTGTTAGGCATAATTCGTGTAAATCCTTTGGTCCTTGTCCACTCAATGTATCGATTGCCTCTTTTACCTCTAGAGCATTACCAACTGCAAACCCTAGTGGCTGGCTCATATCAGAAATAATAGCCTTTGTTTTACGTCCCACGCCATTTCCGATTTCAACCATCGCTTGAGCTAATTCTTTCGCATCTTCAAGGCTTTTCATAAATGCACCACTGCCTGTTTTAACATCCAGGACAATTGCATCAGCACCTGCTGCTATTTTTTTACTCATAATAGAGCTCGCAATTAACGGTATAGAGTCAACCGTTGAGGTTACATCACGAAGTGCATATAATTTTTTATCTGCAGGAGTCAGATTATCACTTTGACCGATAACAGCTATCTTATTCGTATTCATTAAATGAATAAATTCGTCGTTCGTAATTTCAACGTGAAATCCCTTTACAGATTCTAATTTATCAATGGTACCTCCAGTATGACCAAGGCCTCTACCAGACATTTTTGCAACAGGAGCCCCGACTGATGCAACTAATGGGCCTAAAACGAGAGTGGTTGTATCACCTACTCCGCCAGTACTATGCTTATCTACTTTGATTCCCTCAATTGCACTTAAGTCAATTTGTTCTCCAGATTTGACCATTGCTTCTGTCAAATAAACTCTTTCTTCCTTTGTCATTCCTTGAAAGAAGACTGCCATGGAAAATGCAGACATTTGGTAGTCAGGAATATCCTCTTTCGTATATCCATCAATCACAAATTGGATTTCCTCTTTAGTCAGTTCTTGTCCATCCCTTTTTTTTGCGATAACATCTACCATTCTCATGTGATTTCCCCCTATATGTGGAAAGATTATATTAAATATTTAAGACATTCATTAAAGCGTTTTCTTCACAAGACAACTATACCATATATTTTTTACAAATGTAAAAAAAGATTTGAACAAATGTAAAGTTCTATAATTCTCTCTTTTAAAAAAATTCGATTTTTTGAGTCTAATAGTCCTTACCTTTTCCAAATTTTATACACAAAAAGGGCTAACTCTATTTCTTAAATTGTAAGTTAGCCCTTTTTGTATCTATATTGATAGTGCTATTTTTCTAAATCCAACAGGAACTGTGCTGTATATTCGTCCGTCACCAAAACATTAGCGTACTTTCCTGTTAAAGCTCCATGGATGGCATTTATTTTTTTCGGCCCCCCAGCGACCAAAATAGAGAATTCTTTCTCCTTAAAATTAGATAAAGGAAGCCCCAATGTTCGTTCATTTAAACTATCGATACACACGTCTCCGTTTTCATCAAAGAAACGTGAACATATGTCTCCGACAGCCTTTGAATAGATCATCTGTAACTCCTCATCCGTAAAATAACCTAATTGGAAGAGCAATGAATTTTGTTCTACAGGTCCACAAGTAAACACCGCAATACTTGATTTTTTGCCAACCTCTAGCACTTTTTTAATATGCCGATCAGCCTCCATAGCTTGTTTCACAACAACATGATCTACTATGGCTGGAAGCGGGAGATTTATTGGTGCTGTGTTGAATGCCCTTCCAAATAAATAAAGAATTTCAGATGCATATGTATGTTTTGCAGAATGACTGACGCCACCCTTTAATTGCACTACTTTTACATCTTTCAAAGACTTTTCCCTTAATTCAACGGCTACGTTATAAATCGTAGTTCCCCAAGTTACCCCTATAACATCGCCATCCTTGACTATTTCTTCTAGATATCGTGCTGTTTTTTCACCTAAATGGCTCTTGATGACATGGTCTTCATATTGAGGTATTGGGACAACAATGGCTTTTTTTAGATTGAATTTTTGTTCAATCTTACTTGACAATATTTCTATATTTTCAGACTGATCCTTAACTTTTATTTGAACAATTCCTTCACTTTTTGCCAACTGCAGCAAACGTGACACAGTAGGTCTTGAAATGCCTAGTTTTTTAGCAATATCATTTTGAGTGTAATCAAGAAGATAATAAAGTTTTGCTACTTCGATAACCTTGTTAAGTTTTTCGTGTTCCATAGTGATCCCCTATAATCTTTTATTAATCGTACCTTGTCCATTTGGATAAATCGAAAAAATCTTCGTGTTAGAAGTGACTTTTACTATATTCTATCAAAAAAGGCATACAAAATGAAATTTTGTTAAATCTTTTTGGAAAAAATGTAATTTTTTATTGAACATCATGATAGATGTAACTATTAATTATCATAAAATCCTATTCTTTCAATTTATGAGAAACATCAACAAAACATGGCTAAATTAAAATAGTTTAACAATAATACTCGTAGAAAAAGCTCAAATTCTTGAAACACA
Organism: Bacillus yapensis; assembly: GCF_005280205.1. GTDB lineage: Bacteria > Bacillota > Bacilli > Bacillales > Cytobacillaceae > Robertmurraya > Robertmurraya yapensis. Next base: position 123,991 of record NZ_SUND01000011.1, read on the forward strand.
AGAATTTGAGCTTTTTTAATTGATATCTCTGAATGCCTTTAACCCCCGCCCTGTAAATCTTAATCAGATATAAAAAGATGGTTTAGCAGAGTATAATCTGACTATTGACTGTAGTTGTATGCAATTATATGAGTTAAAAATATTGCAGTTAGATAAGCTAAGCTCTGGAAAATAAGTATGTATGTAATCATCGAGCTTATTGAACTAAAGTTACCCCTTAGTCCGAATAAGAAATACTACTCTTTTAGAATAACTACAGATAATAGGCAAATAATACCGATATATAATGTTTATTGGAGGAGCACCATGGATAATTTCCAAAATACAAACAAGGCAAGACGCTACAAGGCTCATGTAAGTATTTTTGGAACAACTCAGATTCATTTAAGAAACCCATGGACTGTCGCAATGTGGTCTGTTGCATTTCCAGGATTTGGCCACTTCCTCTTAAATAAATATTTTAGAGCTTTTTCTTTATTTCTATGGGAAGTTATTATTAATCAAGTAACAAAGCTTAATCTAGCTATGGTTTATTCATTTACAGGTAACTTTGAAGCTGCAAAGGAAGTATTAGATTTAAGAATGGTGATAATGTATATACCTGTTTATCTTTTTGCAATATGGGATAGTTATCGTACTACGGTGGATTTGAACAACATTTATACCCTTGCCAAAAGGGAGGATGCTCAATTTAATTCATTTTCATTAGGAGCTTTTGAAATCAATTATCTGGATAAGAGAAATCCCATAATGGCTGTCCTTTGGGCTATGACTATTCCGAGCGTAGGTCAGCTTTATGTTCATAGGATTATCCTTGCTGGGTTTACACTCATATGGACTGCTGTTTTTATGTACAATTCACATTTTCTTGAAGCATTCATCTACTTAATAAATGGGAATCTTAATAAATCAATTGCGGTATTAGATGCACAATGGCTTTTATACGTACCATCCTTTTACTTTTTTACGATTTTTGATTCTTACGTAAGTGCTGTTGAGAACAATAAATTATTTGAAGATGAGCAAGGAAAATATTTAAAAAATCATTATCAAAGTTATATTTTTAATTTAATGAAATTAAACAAGGTGGATACCATGCATATTTTTGCTACCTTCGAGCATTCAACCTATTTAGAATTAGCTATAACGGAATTAGAGGAACATGGCATTCAGAATATTTTAGCCGTTCCTTTAAACAATAGAACAGAGGAAAGAAAACTTTTCGATAACCTTCATCAATCTGATGGAGTTTCCCTCATTTCTAAAGGAATGATACTAGCTTTTCTTTTTTCAACAATCGGAGCTAGCAGAGGGTTTGTAATGGAATGGGGACCCATAATTTGGGGATTAATCGGAGCAGGGAGCGGATTCATACTAGGTTTTATCATTGATTTGTTTATAAAAAAGATTAGTAAAAGAAAACAAAAGTTATTAAGGGGCAAAAATTCAGAGGTTGTTCTCATTGTTGAATGTGGAGAACAACAAAAGCAACAAGTAGAAAGAATTCTCTGGAACAAACTTGCCCTTGGAGTAGCAGAATTAAATCAATCCTAAGCTTTTAAGTATAAAGCACCTACAATTGAGGTGTTTTTTCTTTTTCAAAAGTATCTTCTTCCATCTGCCTCTGAATCGATTCGAAATATGATATTATAAATATTGGGAAAATTTTTAAAAAAGGAAGGGGAGTCATTCATGACACAAAATGTAAGTCATAATTATTATCAAGAATTAATTGATTTACAAGATGTAGAAGGGGTAGAAACTCATATTCAAAGCTTACTTGATGTTCCGATTGAATCTGTTTCTGACCTAGAAAAGTGGTTAAAAGATGAAAAGAATTTAATGATTAAAATCGCGGAGGCGATGACCGGTCACCAAGTAGACTTCTACCGGAACACAGAGGATGCTCTCGTCAAGTCGACTTATCTTCACGATCAGCAGGTCATCCAGCCACTTTTAATGAAATATGAAGCAAAACTGGATGAGAAATGCTGTCAATCTCCTTATTTTCATCAATTAGATGAAAAACGGTACGGCCTAATGCGACGCGTTCGCGAGTCCAAAGTTAAACTGTTTAGAGAAGAAAACATTCCATTAATGGTAAAAGAACAAGAGCTCAATACTAAGTATAGTGAAATTATGGGTGGGTTAACAGTTGATTGGGACGGAGAGGAAAAACCTTTTCCATTTATCCAATCTCAACTCGATCATCTAGATAGAAGCGTTCGGGAAAAAGCTTATCACGCGATGATCTCTGCCCATCGCAAAATTAAACCCGAAATGGATGCCATCATGGACGAACTCGTTCAACTACGCCATCAAATTGCTTTAAATGCAGGCTTTGAAAATTATCGTGATTATATGTTTGTGGTCAAAAATCGTGAGTATAGTGTCCAAGATTGTTATGACTTTCATGAAAATGTAGAGAAACATATTATCCCAGCTTGGAATCGACTCGCAGATGTTTTTAAATCAAAGCTTGGTGTAGATACATATCGCCCTTGGGATAACACGGCTAAATTGATGAAAAACCCACCATATTCCGAGGTGTCCACTCTTATGGATGGAGTTTCTGAGATGTTAGGGAAAACCGACCCATACTTTGCAGACCGTTTCGATTATATGAGAGAGCACGGTTTACTAGATCTTGGAGATCGGAAAGGAAAAAGCCCAGGTGGTTTCTGTACCTCCCTACCTGTTTCAGGAGATACCTTTGTTTTTGCGAACTTTAGTCCATCCTTTTTCTCTCTAATCGCATTGATTCATGAAATGGGCCATGCAGTGAATGGATACCTCGAGTTTTCCGAACACGGTCCTATAGAAGAATACCAACACCGAATGGAAGTTGCTGAACTGTATTCACATGGGATGGAGTTGCTCTTATTGGATAAGCTGGATCGTTTTTATCCAGATGAGGAAGATTTTAAGAGCGCACAGCGTGAAGAGCTAAGAAGAGCATTTACCATGTTAATCGGTCCATTGTCAGGGGATCTCTTCCAGCATTGGATGTATACGAATCCTCAGCACACTGCCAAAGAGCGTGATGAAAAATACTTTGAAATCTCAAAACGCTATGGGTTAAACCCGGTCGATACTTCAGGGCTTGAGGCCGAAATTGGCATGAGCTGGGCAGGCACCCTTCATTATTTCCAAGTGCCTTTCTACAATATTGAATACTCCATCTCGATGCTTGGGGCGCTACAATTACTTGAAAATTATCAGAACAATCCAAAGCAAGCGGTCGAATCCTTTAAAAAAGGTGCAAGTGCGGACTACAATCAATCCATCGCAGCTATTTATGAAGAAACTGGAGTCAGTTTTGATTTTTCGGAGCCAGCCGTTAAACGCATGGGTGATTTCCTAGAAAAGGTTATTCAAGACATTCATTAAAAGCATAGGACGTGCGCAAGAAGGCACTACTAGTGAGATTGATATCTAGTTGTGCCTTTTGCTTTACTCTTTAAAAAGAATTGACTGTAATATTCTGATCACCTCAAAAAGAATGAAGCATCTACAAAAAGTCTATTTCGTTTAATAAGCCCCCAATTATTGAATGTGAATGATGTAAAAAAGTAATAACAAGACCTCTCCGCATATTGATAAAGCTCCCATTAGCTAAAAATATATTATTTGTTTTATTCCAAAAACCTATTATTCAACTAGTATGCTTTACAAACTAGTTGATACACGATAAAATATTCTTAACTATTATGTTTTGCAAACTAGTGAGGTGAGTAAATGAAAGAAACGCAATTATTAAAAGGCGTACTTGAAGGTTGTGTGCTATCTATCATTAAAGAACAACGTATTTACGGTTATGAGCTAGTTCAAATGATGCGTAATTATGGGTTTACAACAATCGTAGGTGGAACGATTTATCCTCTCATGCAAAAGTTGGAAAAACAAGGGCTAATTAAAAGCACGGAGCTAGCTTCACCCGATGGACCCAATCGAAAATACTTCTTCATTACTCCTGAAGGAGAACAACAATTAGAAAATTTTAAAGAACAATGGGGTTCGTTGATTGTAAAAGTGAATCGAATTTTAGAAAAGAACGGAGAGTGAGTGGATTTGAAAAATAATACGGCCCAACAATTAGTAGAACAAAATAATAAGGCTCGAGAACAACTAACCCCTGAAAATAAAAAGTACTACGAGGATGTTCTTGTATATATGAGAACATTCGGGATATTCCACGAAGAATTGGATACAGAACGACATTTAATGACGATCTTACAAGATATTTTAGAAGCTCAGAAACATGGGGAATCGGCAGAAGAGTATTTTGGTAAAAATCCAAAAGAAATTATCGATCAACTAACAAAGCAATTTGAAAAACCCTCATGGAAATCTATTTTTAAAATAGGTGGTTTAATTTTTTTGATTAGCTCATTCTACACTATTTGCGGGGTCTTTATTGCACCAACCTTACAAATTAATGTTCTTGTTCTATTAATGAATGGGCTATTATCCATTGCATTGGTTTATGGAGCCTTTAAGTTATTACATTGGAGTATTTATATAAAAAAACAAATTCCAAAGATAATTAAATTTTTATTTGTATGGATCTTAACCATGATTCCAATTGGATTATTTGTCCTGATTAATTTGTATGCACCAAAACGAGGCATTGTGAAAATAGATCCTCCATTTGATTGGATAGCCATTGTAATTATTCTCATCTTGGCAACTGTTTATGTTTTATTCAAGAAGAAACGAGAATTCTATGGAGCCCTCGTTTATATTGTCATTTTAGGTTTCTTTGGTTTATTATTAAGGATTCCACAAACGAATGAATTGTTCCAAGGAGGTAAAAATCCAACCTTTCTTGTTCTGGCTATTATTTTGCCCCTAGCACTCTTTGGAATAGTCAATTGGTTGGTTTTCCGAAAAATGAAAGATGATAATTAATTGTGGATAAGACATATTCGATTATATCGCCAAACATAAAATAGCGTTTTCTTTTGATAAACGCGCAATGTTCTAAGTGTAGTGGCTGAAATATTGATTGTGTAATTCAAGAAATGTTATCAAGTCGATCGACCTTATCAAATATACAATACACAAAAAGGCACAAACCCTTTATACACAAGGATTTGAGCCTTTTTAATTTGATGACCTGTGAGGGACTTGAACCCCCGACCCCCACCCTGTCAAGGTGATGCTCTCCCAGCTGAGCTAACAGATCGTTTTGTGAAGTATAGATATTATTATACTTGGACAGGTGAATTTGTCAATAGATTTTCTACAATCAACCAAGAACAAAAGTTCGTATTTTATTGTATAAAGAACGTACGTTTGTATATAATAATGATATGAATATGAAAGTGGTGATACTTCATGGATAGGCTGCTTTTACGATCATTGAACGAACAAATTCCGGTTGAGATGATTTATCTCTCCTCCACCAATCAATTCACGAAAAGAAAAATCGTTGTGTCTCATATCAATGATACAACCATTCGTGCTTATTGCTATTTACGGAAACAATCAAGGTTGTTTAAGATTGAAAATATATTGTCAGTTATGGTACTAAAACAATTTCGTAATTTAGGTTAATTAGATGGCTCAGTTAAAAACATGAACGATGTTTCTAACTGAGCCTTTTCTCATACGCCGTATGGGACTTCCAATAACTTTCATTTACTTTTATACTATTTTAAGATAATATCATTTTATGTCTTTTTTCGCTTAATCTTTATCGAAAAGAGCGGGGGACCCGAACGAACCATAGGCTTTAAATCTATTGGGGTGAATTCTTAACAGAAAGGGCTCAGTTTCCAGTCCTAACCCGTCAGCTAACCCCGTAAGCGGCTTTAAGGGAACAGAACAAAATATCTTTTCTGTACATCAGACACTTCATGTGTCTATTTTTCATACAGAAAATGGGATGCTCGTTTCCCTTACCAAGACATTTTTATTATTTTCATATAAAAATAAGGTAAGGAGATGTTTTATGAAAAGAATTAGTTTAGCAACACAAATCTTTATTGGTCTTGTCCTCGGAATTATCGTTGGGGCCATATTCTTTGGAAACCCAACAGCAGCCTCTTATCTACAACCTATTGGAGATATCTTTCTCCGCTTAATCAAAATGATTGTTATTCCAATTGTCTTATCAAGTATTATTGTTGCAGTAGCTGGAGTTGGTGATTTTAAGCAATTAGGCAAAATAGGTGGAAAATCAATCCTTTATTTTGAGATAATTACGACGATTGCCATTATCGTTGGGATTGCAGCCGCAAATATCTTCCATCCGGGTACAGGCGTCGACATGAATCACTTACAACAAACAGATATTAACAGTTATGTTGAAACAGCTGAAACCCAAGAAGATAGCCATTCATCACTCATCCATACAATTGTAGAAATTGTACCGACGAATCCTATCGCTGCTATTGCAGAAGGTGATATGTTAGCGGTTATATTCTTCTCAGTAATTCTTGGCTTAGGAATTTCTGCAATCGGAGAAAAAGGAAAGCCCGTTCTTGCATTCTTCCAAGGCGTAGCCGATGCGATGTTTTGGGCTACAAATCAAATCATGAGATTTGCTCCTTTCGGGGTTTTTGCTTTAATTGGTGTTACAGTATCTAAATTTGGACTCTCTTCCCTTGTTCCACTTGGTAAGCTTGTCCTTACGGTATACGGGACGATGATTTTCTTTATTATCGTTATTTTAGGACTTGTTGCCAAAATGGCAGGATATAGCATCTTTAAGTTAATTAAGCTTTTGAAAGACGAATTAATCCTAGCCTTTTCAACGGCAAGCTCTGAATCGGTTCTTCCAAGAATCATGAAAAAAGTTGAAACAATTGGATGTCCGAAGCATATTTCTTCCTTTGTTATTCCAACAGGTTATTCCTTTAACCTTGATGGTTCGACCTTGTATCAGGCCTTAGCTGCCATTTTTATTGCGCAAATGTACGGAATTGACATGAGTATTGCAGACCAAATTTCCTTAATGCTTGTACTAATGGTTACTTCTAAAGGAATTGCTGGTGTCCCAGGAGTATCCTTTGTCGTGCTACTTGCAACATTAGGTACTGTGGGATTGCCAATCGAAGGTTTAGCGTTTATCGCTGGTATTGACCGTATCCTTGATATGGGACGTACGGTTGTCAATGTTATCGGAAACTCACTTGCAGCGATTGTTATCTCAAAATGGGAAGGGCAATTTAATCCTAAAAACGATGAATTAGTTGAAAAAGCTTCTTAATACGCAAAAAAGAAAGTCAGGATTCGAAAATCCTGACTTTCTTTTTATTTAAGTCTTGCAATTACCGGCTTACCCATTTCCTCGCGCTTGTAAAGATACTGAAGAGCAATCAGTAATACAAAGGCTACAATTCCAATGATATCTGAAATTGTTTCTGGATAAATCAAGCAAATACCACCGACAAATCCAATGATTCTTTCGATCCAATTTAATTTCCGTAACCAATATCCTACGGCCCCGGCACCAATACACATCATTCCTGCAAATGCCGTACAAACAATCCAAACGACATATGTCCAAGTCGTATCAATCATCAAAATCTCTGGTGATAGGACAAAAATGTATGGAATAATAAATGCTGCTATAGCCAGTTTCGATGACTCTATTCCTGTTTTTATTGGTTCTCCACCAGATACACCAGCTGCTGCAAAGGCTGCTAAAGCAACAGGAGGCGTAATGTCGGCAATAATACCGAAATAGAATACAAATAAGTGTGCAGATAAATCAGGTACACCTAATAGAATAATGGCTGGTGCAGCAATCGTTGACGTAATAACATAGTTTGCTGTCGTTGGTGAGCCCATTCCAATAATCAATGATGTAATCATTGTTAAGAATAAGGTAGGAATTAAGTATCCACCTGAAAGATCAAGTAGTCCATTAGCCATTTTTAACCCTAGGCCGGTTTTTGTAACAACCCCAACGATAATCCCTGCAGCAGCACAGGCAACAGCAACGCCTAATGCAGAACGAGCTCCATCCACAAGGGCATCAATAAAGTCTTTCACACCCATGCGCGTTGCCTTTTTGAAAGCACTAACGGCGATACAAACGACAATAGACCATAACGCCGCTCGAGTAATACTCATTCCAGACATCATCAAAATAATGACGGCAATAATAGGAATCAATAAGTACAAGTTTTTCAATACTTCCTTACGATCAGGCATTTCCTCTTTTGTTAAACCGCGAAGCCCAATCCGTTTTGCTTCAAAATGAGTCATAATCCAGATTCCTGCAAAATACAGAACAGCTGGGATAGCAGCAGCTTTGGCAATATCCCAATACGTAATACCGCCACCGATAAATTCAACCATTAAGAATGCCGCAGCACCCATAATTGGTGGCATTAATTGACCACCTGTAGAAGAAGCAGCCTCAACAGCGCCTGCAAACTCTTTTTTGTAGCCTAAATTTTTCATCATTGGGATGGTGAATGCACCAGATGTTACTACGTTCGCAACAGAGCTTCCACTAATTGTCCCTTGAAGCGCACTTGAGAAAACAGCAACCTTCGCTGGTCCCCCGACACTTCTACCTGCTACAACAATCGATAAGTCATTAAAGTACTCTCCAACTCCTGTTTTAATCAGGAAGGAACCAAAGAGCAAGAATAGAAAAATGTAGGTTGAAGAAACCGCAAGTGGTGTCCCCAGAATTCCCTCAGTTGTATAAAACATCGTTTGTACAAGTCGATCTAGTTCTAGTCCACGATGCGCGAAAAATCCCGGCATATATGGGCCAAATAACGCGTATGCCATGAATACAACGGCAATGATCGTAATTGGTAGACCTACAGCACGTCTAGTAGCTTCTAATACTAAGAGAATGGCAAGTAAGCCTATATAAAAATCAATATCTGTTAATTGGCCAACTCTCATGACGAGTTCGTCAATTTTTATCGGCCAATAGGCACCAATAATGACTGATAACCCTGCAAGGATCATGTCATACCATGCAACCTTATGTTTCCCCTTCTTACTCTTCCTTCTCGCAGGAAATAATAGAAAAACAAGTGCTAATGCAAAACCAAGATGAATCGTACGCTGTATTTGGGCTGTAAATACCCCAAAAATGGATGTATAAAGCTGGAATGAAGAAAACGCTAAGAGACCGATGATTGTAACCCATCGTAAGATCCCAGTCAGCTTTCTAGTGCCTGCTTCTGGATCATACTTCTCCATTAATTCTTGCTGCTCTTCTAACGTTAAAAACTCTTCTTTATTTGTCAAGGATGTTCGCTCCTTTCAGTTGTTGTAAAAGATTTATTTTTTCGAACTTGATTCTTACCCAAGTACCAGGTTCAATGTCGTTCGATAAAGGATACTCAGTACCATTGAATATAACCGTATGATTAGCTCGTACCTTTCCAGTGCGAAGATCAAAATGAGGAAAGACTCGATTCATATTTCTTATGTAATAAACTCCATCCTTCTCTTCAAAAAGTTCTCCCTCCGCTGCTTCAGATGGCATACCTACGGCAAAATCTTCAAACATAAGCTCATATTGCTTAATTTGCCCATCTGATGTAATTTGATAGCTTTCTACGACATCAGATAAATGGATAGAGTGTGTATATTTAATTTTAAAAGCTTGTTCCTTTTTTAAAGGGAGGTAGGCTAGCACTTTTTCCGTATTCTGAAACTCGAACACAAGCGCTTCCTTGATTGGAATGAATACAAGAGTAGTCATACATAGAATGAGGGGTACTAAAAAGATGATTCCTTTTCTCCATTGTTTCACATTAACCCCACCTAAAATGGTGTCTCAATTTTACTTCTGTATAAAACATAATTTGACCGGCGTCAAAACCATGACTTAGGTTTTACTGCCGGTCATTTTAAATCCTATGGATTGCTATGCAATTCTACTCGAAAAATTAATATCCTTTTTCGTCGAAGTATTTTTGAGCGCCTGGATGAATGTCAATCCCAGCACCTTCTTTAGCTTTCGCTGGATCAATTACCTTAGCTTTTGCATGTGTTACTTTATCTAGATTTTCAAAAATCGCTTTTGTGATTTCATAGACAGCGTCTTCTGATAGATCACTCGTTACAACTAGCATTGCAGAAACTGCAACAGTTGGAACAGCTTCTTCTAAACCGTAAGTACCAGCAGTAACTTCGTCTTGGATATAGTACGGATATTTTTCCATTAACGCATCAATCTTATCTTGATCTAGTGGAACAATTACAACGTCTGCTGTTGCTGATAAACTTTCAACTGCACCTGCTGGTGTACCAGCCGTAATAAATGCTGCATCGATTGTTCCATCTTGAATGCCTTCAGTAGATTCAGCAAAGTCTAAATCTTGCTTTTGAATATCAGTTAAAGCTATTCCGTATGCCTCTAAAATTTGTTCTGCATTTAGAGCAGTACCAGAACCTGGAGCACCAATAGAAACCTTTTTACCTTTTAAATCTTCAACAGATTTAATGCCAGTCTTGGCAGTAGTTACAATCTGAATTGTCTCAGGATATAAAGTTCCAATCGCTTGAACATTTTCTACTGCATTTCCTTCAAACATTGCTGTGCCTTCTTTTGCATAAGAAGCAATATCTGTTTGTGAGAAAGCAACCTCTGCATCCCCAGCTTTTAAAGTTGTCATGTTTTCAGCAGAAGCCCCAGTAGTTTGAGCAGTTGCTTGAATACCTGTCTCATCTGTAACAATATCAGCAAATGATCCACCTAAAGGGTAGTATGTACCACCAGTTCCTCCAGTAAGAATGCTGATGAATTTTGGTAGGTCCGCAGATTTTTCACCTGATTCTCCACCTTCTTCTTTAGTATCGCCGCCACAAGCCGCTAATACCATTGATAGCGCCAACATTAGCATCGTTATTAAAAGAAAACTTTTTTTCTTCATTTAATTTCCCCCTTTTGTAAGTTCATCGTTTTCTATTTTATCACAATATTATGGATATTTGTCAACTAACCTTACACGGTTCGATAGCATTCCAGATTTAAAGCTATTTCGAATATAATAAACTATTACTCCAATCTTTTTCAACAAAAATTTAATTGTGATTTTTTTACAACCTGAGAATGTATTTCCCCTATTCCTATGATACAATCTTGAATAACCTATGAAATACCTCGATCCTGAGAGAGCAGGAGGAATGAACATTGATTGGAACCAAAGGAAAGATTACTGAACATTTTTTTGAAAGCAAGGAACTAGGAGAGACTATTCAACTCCTCTTTTATTTACCAGAATCATTTTCACCATTATACAAATATTCTTTATTGATTGCCCAAGATGGACGTGACTATTTTCAGCTTGGACGAATTGGTCGTGTAGCCGATGAGCTTATGAAAAATGGCGAAATTGAAAACCTTATCATTATCGGAATTCCGTACAAGGACGTAGAAGATCGTCGAAAAAAATATCATCCAGAAGGCGAACAAAACGCTGCTTATATTCGATTTTTAGCGAAGGAGCTTGTGCCATTTTTAGATGAGAAATTTCCAAGTTATCAAATGGGCATGGGCCGTGCACTTATTGGGGATTCTTTAGGAGCAACTGTTTCCCTCAAGGCTGCCCTGCAATTTCCGCATACATTTGGAAAAGTAATCCTACAGTCACCTTATGTAAATGAGGAAATAATAGAAGCTGTCGCGGATTTCTCTCAGCCACATTTATTATCCCTGTACCACATTATCGGGAAAGAAGAAACGGAGGTAAAAACGACCGCCAATAAAATTGAGGACTTTTTGACTCCGAACCGCGAATTAAATATTGTGATCGAAAGTAAGGCATTCCCATACTTCTATGAGGAATTTGAAGGTAACCATACTTGGACCTACTGGCAGCCAGATATCAAACTTGCTCTAAAAAGGATGTTCTCTATTTGAGAACAAACTCTGAAAATTTGATATAATAGTTACAATCGTTTACATACTATTAACTTGGGGGTTTTGCTATGAAATACGGAATTGTTATTTTTCCATCAAAAAGTCTGCAAGACAAAGCAAATTCTTATCGAAAAAGATACGACCCGCATTACGCACTTATTCCTCCACACATCACGCTCATTCATACATTTGAAGAAAGTGATGAACAAATCAAGGAAATAGCTGAAAAGTTAAGAGAAGCAGCGAAACGTTTCTCACCTTTTCAAATCAATGTCACAAAATTTAGTTCTTTTCAGCCCGTCAATAATGTTATTTACATGAAAGTCGAGCCTTCTCATGAAATCGTCGATCTACATGAGGGCCTCAGTTCTCTCTTAGCGAATCATCCACAAGAATATGCCTTCGTCCCTCACATCACGGTTGGGCAGAAACTATCAAACGACGAGCATTCTGATGTGTATAGTTCCTTAAGATTACAGACGATTAATAACGAAGATACAGTCGATCGTTTCCACCTTCTCTATCAGCTTGAAAATGGCTCATGGACAGTATATGAAACATTTCGTCTAGGAAAGGAATAAATGAAAAGTGAAGCTTAAATTAGTTACTGATGAACAAGAATTAACGGAAGCTTATCGAGTACGAAAAATCGTCTTCGTCGACGAACAAAAGGTTCCTGAGGAAGAAGAAATTGATCACCTTGAAGCAGAATCAACTCACTTTGTTTTATGGGATGATCATGAATCAATCGGTGCAGGTCGCTTTCGTATGGTCGACGGCTATGGAAAAGTGGAAAGAATTTGCGTCTTACAAGAGAAGCGCAAAGGTGGCGCTGGAAAAGTAATTATGGATGGAATCGAGGAATACGCCAAGAGCCAAGGACTCAAAAAGCTAAAACTCAACGCTCAAACTCATGCCATTCCTTTTTATAGCAAATTAGGTTATGAAGTCGTTTCTGAAGAATTTCTCGATGCTGGAATTCCCCATAAAACGATGGTAAAGGAAATTTAATATAAAAAAATGAGAGCTTTCGAACAAAGAGGCTCTCATTTTTTATGCTTAATCCGACTGTTTCAAAGAAATAGCTTTTCATAATTTCACTAATTTACCTCATACTACTAGAGACTAACTATTTAAGAGAACGAGGGAAAATACTGTGGAATTTGTTCAGATTTTTTTGGAGCTTATTTTTGGCTATATTGCTCTATTTGTTTTAACGAAAGTAATGGGGAAAACGCAAATCACTCAAATTACACCATTCGATTTCGTTTCTGCACTCATTTTAGGTGAATTAGTGGGAAATGCCGTTTATGATAAAGAAATCACAATTTCCAAAGTTATCTTTGCAGTCGTCGTTTGGGGACTACTCATTTTTGTAACTGAGATTCTCACCCAGAAAAAAAAGGGTCTTCGCAAACTATTAGAGGGTGAACCTTCCATCGTCATTCGCCAAGGAAAAATCGATTACAAAGTCCTTAAAAAAGCTCATCTTGATATTAATCAGTTACAACATCTTCTGAGAGCAAAGGGCATCTTCTCGATCCGTGAATGTCAATACGCTATTTTAGAAACAGATGGAGCGATCAGTGTGTTGAGAAAATCCAGTTATTCCTCTCCTACTCTAAAGGATCTGAACATGCCCCCCTCCCGTGTTACACTTCCGGTAACCTTAATTATGGATGGACAGGTTGAAGTCGATAATCTACAAATGATTGAATGGGATCGGGATAAATTATTTGACGAAATAAGAAAACATGGAATTCACTCGGAAAAGGAAGTCCTCTATGCAGAATGGAAAGAAGGAGAGCCCTTACACGTTCAAAGGTATTGAATCTCTCTAAATACATTCATTGATGTATCTTCCCTTACCAGTTAATTCACTATATAGTTCTTCCACTTTGCTCCGACTGCTCGTTTTAGGCAGATCGGAGCTCTTTTTCTTGATTTGTTTCATCTGAACCATATCCTGTTCCCTTGCATGATTTAATTTAGCATTAGTAGCCGGCTTCGTTCTTCCAACAGGAATAATTTGAAAAGGGTCATAGCCATTATCAAGCTCTCGTTCTGCATACTGACTGTATTGAAAATTTGGGATTGGCGCGATGTAACCCATGTTTCTCCCTCCTACTCCTTTAGGAAATATAAAACAAATTCAGACAGTACCTTTAGATTATTTATATGATTTGATATGATAGAGTTTGCGTGATTTTGATTTAATTGAGGGGAATTTTATGAATACAGCTCTGTTTGACAAAAAAATGATTTACATAAACCAATTACATAGAGAGCATTATCAAATGATTCATGATGCAGGAAAAAAAGGAAAACTGTTTTGTCCTGTTTGTGAAGAACCTGTTCGGTTTTATTTAGGGATTGAAAACGAGCCTCACTTCTTTCATCTGAGTAAGGGTGCCTCTTGTCAGGACCCAATACAAACAAATGAAGAGCAGGTTAGTGAAAAGACCGAATATGTGGAGCGAAATGGTTTTAAGATTCCTGTCTCCCGCTCTATTACTACAGTTGAGCAACGCACCGAATTTAAAAATCCCCAACCCGTTAAAAAGGTTCCGGTATTTACTGAATCCACTAAGAGCCAATCAGCGGTCACAAGTCCATATATAGAAGATTTACGAAAGCACCAATTTGCTTTAGATGCCAATCAATCGGAAGCGTTACTTCATACTGAAGGACCTCTTCTCGTCATCGCCGGTGCAGGCAGTGGTAAAACTCGAGTACTGACTGCTCGAACAGCCTATATGATTCACGAGAAAAAAATCGATCCTCAATCGATTATGCTTGTCACGTTTACGGCGAAAGCAGCAGCGGAAATGAAACACCGTCTACAAACATATCCAAAAATGGAGAACTACAATATCGGAAAGCTACTAGCCGGTACCTTCCATAGTATTTTTTATCGCATCTTATCATTCCATGATCGAAATCGATGGAGCTCGGACAAGCTTTTAAAGAAAGAGTGGCAAAAGGAACAAATTATTAAGGATGGAGGAAGAGAATTAGAGCTAGATGAAAAGGAATTTGCCTACGATTTAGCCATTCAACAAATTGGTTTTTGGAAAAATTCTTTAATCCTCCCTTCTCAGGTGCGGCCAGAATCTCCATGGGAAGAAAAGGTTGCATTTTTGTACAACCATTATGAGAAAACGAAGCAAGAAAAAGATCTCTTCGATTTTGATGACATGCTTGTTGGCTGCTATCAGCTCTTTCAAGAGAATCCTAGTATTCTAGCAGCCTATCAAAATCGCTTTCAATACTTTCTTATAGATGAGTTCCAAGACATTAATAAAGTTCAATATGAGCTGATTCGTTTGCTCTGTACGTCCAAGAATATTTGTGCCGTCGGCGATGATGATCAATCTATTTATTCATTTCGAGGAAGTGACCCTCATTACCTGCTAGAATTTGAAAAAGATTATCCAAATGCGAAGATCGTTGTACTCAATGAAAATTATCGTTCTAGCCATGAAATTGTTGCGACTGCCAATGCGGTCATTAAGAAAAATAAGGAACGTAGACCGAAGGAAATGAAGGCCCAATTTACATCTCCAGCTGTACCAACTCTCTTCTATCCTTTTGATGAGGAAGAAGAAGCGACGATGATCATCCAAGACATTCAGGAAAAGATTGCAGCAGGATTTGAGCCTCAGAATTTCGCCATTCTTTTTCGGACAAACACTGGGAGCCGGGCCGTCTTTGAACGATTAGCTAATTCTAGTCTTCCATTTCGAATTGACCAAGATGTAGAGCCTTTTTATGAGAGATTTATCGTCAAAGGAATGGTCTCCTTCCTTCGCCTTGCGTTAAACGAGGATGATCAGGACGCTATTCGTAACGTACTCCCTGTCTTGTTTGTGAAAAATAATGTCCTTCAAGATTTAAAAGCGGAAAGTATTCTAAAAGACTGCAGTTTGTTGGAGTGTTTAAGCGAGGTTAAGACTGGGTTTGCTTTTCAAGAGAGAAAACTGAAGAAGCTTGTGTCCGTCATTCGTTCCATTCGAGGGCTGACACCTCTTACCGCAATTGAAACCGTTGAAAAAGAGCTCGGTTACGGCGATTTTATTAAGAAAAGAGGAAATGAAGGAAACAAGCTTGATAAAGGCTCGGATGACGTTCGTGATCTAAAGGTCGCTGCCCGTGGTTTTCAAACACTTTTTGATTTCTTAGAGCATGTCCATCATATGACGGCAATGAATAAAGAAATGAAAAACCTAAGCAAGAATCTTGTGAATGCTATTACGCTAAGCACGATTCATCGTTCCAAAGGATTAGAGTATAAGGTTGTCTATATCATCAGTACGGTTGACGGAAGTCTTCCACATGACTATGCTCTCGACTCTTATCGCAACGGTGATTTAGCACCGCTAGAAGAAGAAAGACGTCTTCTCTATGTAGCCATTACAAGAGCGATGGAGCAGCTATATATTTCTGTACCCGATAAGAGGCGAGGAAAAAAAGCTCATCCTTCGAGGTTTTTAGCTCCTATAAAATAAAGAAAAAGTCGCTCTGATTTCGAGCGACTTTTTCTTTATTTCTTATTAAGCATTTTAGAGATGGTATTAAAATCGAGCTGTTTGCCATCATTCACAATGGATTTAACAATCTTATCTTCCATTTCCTTATTGACCGGTTTATGAGCAATTTGCGATACGCGTCTAATCACATTTCGAACCGTCTTTTCATCCTTGAAATTTGCGTTTTGTAGTGAATTTGCCAGTTCAAAAACATCCTTCATGTTGACGCCAGTTTTCTTCTCGATATTTTTAAAGAAATTATTATCCATTCTGTTAAATTACGCCTCCTTCTTAAGCTAATTCTATTTTATGAATAGAGCTTAAAAAGGTGATATCGTATTGAAAGGAAAGGCTTACGACATATGGAAAACGCCACAGAAAAGAAAGCGTTTTAATTTATTCAACATCGTTTTGTATAGATTGTTTATTTTCTTCGAAAAAAACCTGATGTTAAAATCCTAAAACCGATTTTAACGTAGAAATAGCTATTTTGTGCTCACTTACTAAA
Source organism: Bacillus yapensis (assembly GCF_005280205.1). Lineage (GTDB taxonomy): Bacteria > Bacillota > Bacilli > Bacillales > Cytobacillaceae > Robertmurraya > Robertmurraya yapensis. Next base: position 140,879 of record NZ_SUND01000011.1, read on the forward strand.
TTTGCATGCTCTTTTCTCATCCCATAAGGTATTTCTTATTCTAGATAAGTAACTAAGTTTGAGAAAAGAGCTTTATTTGATTAACCAGCCTCCATCGACAAGTACATCAGATCCCGTCATATACGATGCTTCTTCAGAGGCAACAAACGCGATCACGTTGGCAATTTCAGTTGCCTTTCCAATTCTTTTTAAAGCTGTATTTCGTTCAATCGCTTTCACAAATTTGTCATTTTGGAGTCCCTGTTCTGTCAATGGCGTTTCGATGAATCCAGGTGAAACAGAATTGACCCGAATCCCGTATGGAGCTAGTTCGAGTGCAAGAGCTCGAGTAAAATTAATGACACCAGCTTTGGCAGCACTGTAATGGGGAAGAAATTGACCAGCTTGATGACCAGATAATGAGGCGACATTTACGATCGCTCTTCCCTGTAATCCACTTTCTTCTTTCGCTTTCGTTACCATGAGATTTCCTAGCATTTTAGATACTAGAAAGACACTTCGTAAATTCGTTTTCTGCACGTCATCCCAATCTTCCTCAGTTGTATCTAGTATTTTTGAATTCTTGGCCCCTCCTGCATTATTGATTAAAATATGAAGGTCTCCAAAATGAACATTGATGTAGTCTGACAGCTCTTTTACGTCCTCTTCATCCGTTACGTCAGCTGGAAAAATTTCAGCCATAGGAATTCTCTTTGTTCTATTAATCTCATTTGCCACAGCCTCTAATTTGGATTTTGTTCTTCCCACAAGGACAACTCTAGCTCCTTCTCCAGCCAAACGGATGGCTACTTCCTTGCCAATTCCACTTCCTGCCCCAGTAATCAGCGCAATTGTTTGTGAAAACCTCATCTCTCACACCCCTTTAGTTGTCCTCCTTACTTCCTTACTAAAATTTACTCTCGTCTTTACCAATTCATGTCAACAAAAAAAGAAATGCCGCTTATTTAACGGCATTCCTCCTGACTTGTTTGCTAATTATTAGTTGTAGAAGCTAGCTCCAACAATAATTAACAAAATAAACAATACAACGATTAATACGAAGGTTGAACCTCCATAGCCACCGCCGCCATAACCGTAGCCACCATAGCCACAGCCTCCATATCCGAAGCCCATATATGTCACCTCGCTTTAATGGTGTCACAAGTAACATATGTGGGACATGAAAAAAGTGTATAGGCTTTGTACTAGAATTGGCTTGTCTTTGGAGTGTAATTACCCTTTTGGCTTAAACAAAAGCGCTCCGAGAAAAGCAAATACGATCGCAGCAGAAATTCCGGAGCTTGTTACCTCAAACATCCCTGTCAAGACTCCTACCAAACCATGTTGTTCCGCTTCCTGTAACGCACCATGTACAAGGGTATTACCAAAATTCGTAATCGGAACCGTCGCCCCTGCTCCAGCAAAGTCAGCTAATGGTTCATATAAACCAAGTCCATCGAGAATCGCGCCCATCACAACAAGCAGGCTCAACGTATGTCCTGGAGTTAACTTGGCCACATCAAACATTATCTGCCCGATTACGCAAATGAGCCCACCAATCACAAATGCCCAGAAAAACATTGGTAGCATGCTTCTTCCTCCTTTTAAATATCCATCTCAATCGCTACGGCATGAGCAATACACGGAATACTTTCACTCTGTTGGTAAGTAAGCGGCGATAACAAAGCACCTGTCGCGACAACGAGAATTTTTTTGTACGTCCCCTTCATCATTTCCTTCATGATATGTCCGTACAACACTGCAGCTGAGCACCCTGCCCCGCTTGCCCCAGCCTGAACGGGCTGGTCGTCTTTATAGATCAGGAGCCCACAATCCTGAAATTTCTCTCGTTCAAACTTAATCCCATTTTTTTGCAAGAGTTCATATGTGACATTCTGACCAATCCGTGCCAAATCCCCTGTCAAAATTAAATCGTAATAGTCCGGATCTAAATTCATATCCTTAAAGTGAGCTGTAATCGTATCTGCAGCAGCTGGTGCCATAGCACCTCCCATGTTAAAAGGATCAGTCATCCCAAGGTCGACCACTTTCCCAATTGTTGCAGAGGTGACGACTGGCAGCCCCTTTTCATTTTCATGTTTTTTAACAAGGGCAGCACCAGCCCCCGTCACAGTCCATTGGGCAGTTGGTGGTTTTTGTCCGCCATACTCCGTTGGATAGCGAAATTGCTTTTCCGTTGCCGCATTATGACTCGAAGCACCTGTTAAAATATAGTCAGCTCCCTCATAATTGATCAGAAACGAGGCAAGTGCGAGTCCCTCCATGGAAGTCGAGCAGGCACCGAAAATACCTAAATAGGGCACCTCAATAGTTCGAGCGGCTAGGCTAGAAGGAGTAATCTGATTGATTAAATCACCTGCAATAAAAAATTGTACATCATCTTTTTTCTTGTTGGCTTTTTCCAGAGCGGTTTTGGATGCTTCCTCCATTAACACACGCTGTGCTTTCTCATAGGAGTCCTCTCCCATCCATAAATCATCATGGAGAATATCAAAATCAGCTGCAAGCCTTCCATTGGCTTCAAAAGGTCCACCAGACACACCGGTCGAAACAATCACTGGTTTATTCGCAAAGACCCATGTTTGCTGTCCTTTACGCATTATATAACCCCCCACTTAATGAGAAGTGTCTTAATTAAAGCTACAATAAACGCGGAAAATACACCAAATAAAATAACAGAACCTGCTAATTTAAACATATTCCCACCTACACCAAGAACAAAGCCTTCCGTCCGATGTTCAATCGCTGCAGAAATGACCGCATTCCCAAAACCCGTAACAGGTACCGCACTACCTGCACCAGCAAATTGTCCAATATGATCGTAGACGCCAAATCCCGTTAAAAGCATTGAGAAAAAGACCATTGTGGCAACAGTTGGATTCCCTGATGTCTGTTCGGTAAAATTAAAAAAGTATATGTAGAAATAACTCACAGCTTGTCCGAGCAAACAGAAGAGGCCACCTACAAAGAAAGCCTTAATGCAGTTCTTAAAAACAGGTCTTTTCGCTTCATACTTTTTTTCCAGAGATTGATATTGCTGTTGTTTTTTTGATTTACTATCCTTATTCCCCATCGCCAAGCTCCTTTCATGTCAGTTCTTTCTTCAGCTTGATAATTTCCTGCAGCTTTTTCTCTGCTTCCTTTTGAGAATAGTTTGAATCCTTCATATTTTCTTCTAGCTCAACTGCCTCAAGGAAAATTTTATAATCGCTTGATACAATAAAATTCTCTTCCGGGTATTTATCTTCTAAACGCTTGTTAATATCTTTTTCAATTCTCTTCATGTGAAACCTTTGCATATGCTTCACCTTGTAGGCAACGAGAATATCCTCCTTACCTTTTATAACAGCCACATCATAGAGTTCATCAAAGTCTTCAATATCCTTTTCAACGGATCGAACAAGCTCTTGGTCTTTCTTTGTGTCTTTGCCAATGGTAACCGGAGTTGGATTGGTTGTTTTGATTAGCGAAATTCCGCTCTCTTTTGGGCCGTCATTGTTACATCCACCTACAAGGACTGTACCCATCACGATAAATAGAATTAAACACTTTCTCATTTAGGATTCCCTTCCTCTACTACATCTGTATATTCCTTTATTATTTTCCTCGTCCTTTTCAAAAAATATGAACTTTTACCATTAAATATCCACTACCAATATTTTCTTCATATCTTTCACAGATGTCACCAAACTGGAAAAACAAAAAGGCCATCCAAAAGTAAACGCCTTTTAGACAGCCTCCCCTATATTAAGTAATCAAGCCTTACAACTTCTTTAACTAACGAGAGCTCTTCTTCCCACATCCACAACCTTTTTTCTTAGTAGTTGTATTAAGCGTTTTATTTGCCGGAAGCGGTTGAAGCGGTCTGTTTTTATTTGCTGCATTTTGTAATCTCACGAATCTTCTCTCCCATCCTAATTAAATTTTCCCTAAACACAGTTGAAATCAGTACCGATATGATACATTATGCAATTTGATTAAAGCATGTATATGTCCTTTACCCAGTTTTTTTTAAATACCCACATTCATTAAAGTAATCTTTGCACAACCGTCTCAATTATCGCGGCAATCCCCGCAACGGCCAAAATGATCAAAATGGGTGTAGCGTAGGCCGGCCAGTAAAAATAAAATATACAGATTGCAAGTGTAGACCATATTCCAGTACACCAATAACAGCTCAGCAATTCACCCATAAAGTTCGTGAATAAGCCCTTTTTCGGAACAAAATAGACTTCCTCTTGTCCATCTAGGTTCACTTCAATTTCTTCCTCAAAAAATGGTGCTCTTAAAAATTCAGTAATTTTATCAAAAACAATCAATCTCGTTAATCGAAAACTGGCTAAAGAGATAATCACTATTTCCATCCAAGAAATTGTCATTCTAGTCATCCCTTATCAATTAATAATTTTGCCCATTTTTAGGAAACAAGGCGTTTGTCCGTTACCCAAACGCCCTTATAGCAATATGTTATTAATGTAATATTACATCTAAGAATAAGGAGGAAAAACAAATGGGTTGTGGAAAAAAAGACGATGTATTAGGCGTTAGTCGCGACAACTGTGTATGTGAAGTTGTTCGTGCTATCAAAGACATCCAAGATGCAGCTGAAGATGTTTGTGAATGTCCTACTAACTGCTTCCAGGAACCACTTGGTTCTTTAGTTAATCCAACAAAAAGAAATCGTGTAGATACTCGCGTGTTCACATTAAAAACTGCAGATGGTTCTCCTTTCCATGCATTCTTTAGAGATGATAAATGTGCGTGCGTGTCTATCTTCTTCCGCGTAGAAGAAGTCTTTGATAATTGCTGCGCAACTTTACGTGTCATCAAGCCAGTGAAACACGATGGTGAAGCAGTTGATTTAACTAAAGGCGGCAAAATCGATTTAGGCGCTGTATGCGAAGTAGATCGTTTCGAAAGAACTGACGATTGTGTAACAGTTGACTTAAGCTGCTTCTGTGCAATTCAATGTATCGCCGATGTAGATTTAGACATTTGTGAAGACTAAGAAAAGAATCATTCTTTAGTCAAAGAGCCAGTCTGTTTCGACTGGCTCTTTCTGATCGAGCATTTTTCAACGAAATCCGATCATTTTTACTTCGGCGAGATCTTTGATTGCAATGGTTACTACCTTTTTATCAAAAAGTCGAACGACCACATCATGCAAATTTTTCTCAACCAAGGTTCCTCGTAGCGACCCATTTTCTGTTGTGAATATACATGGAATCGGAGGTAATTGAGGAGGAAACCTTTCTAAGTAGTCAAGCTTTTCCACTAAGTCCATTTCTTTAAATGACTTGAGTCTTCTAAGACCAAATCCCCCTCGATTCGGCTCCTGCACCGTTTGTGCCTGCTCATAATCTTCTATCGTTTGTTGAATCTCCTTAGACGTTAAGGTCGTTTCTCTCTTCTTAACTTCTTGTTCTAATGATCCTCTACTTTTTCGATCAATTCCATCATCCATTTTGGTTTCTTCTTTAAAACTGTCAACTTTTTTAGCTGAAAAGGATTTCTGCATGATACCTTCCGGAAATTTAAATCCTGGCTGATGAATATATAGTAGGGGCTCCCTTTTCTTCTGTTCCTTATTCAAATTGCTTGCACCTCCCCATACAATTGATTCTTTCTATATGTATGCCGAAGGGTTTATTTCGTTTCCAAGTGAGCCTTATTTTTCGGATCAAAAAAGCCCACCCCGCAAAAAGGTGAGCTTGTTCAAATTATAAAGTCTAGTTTCGTATAGATGTGATTTCGTAAAAACCCAAGGACCGGTTTTTACTTCTTTTATACTAAATGGCGGTACCCATATTAATGGTGAAGGCACTTTTCTCACATACAATACATTTCTTGCATCAATTACCTTGTCTACTAACTAAATATGTGTCAGATAGCATAAAGTTCGAGAAAAGAGCCATTAAAGAATATGGTACCCAGAATCGACGTGAAGATTTTCTCCTGTCATCCCGCGAGATAAGTCGCTGAATAGGAAAAGTGCTGTATCTCCAACCTCTTCAGGTGTTGTTGTTTTTCTTAAAGGAGCTTTCTCCTCGATCTCTTTCAGGATTGAATTGAAATCACTAATTCCTTTTGCTGATAATGTACGAATTGGACCAGCAGAAATAGAGTTTACACGGATAGCTTGTGGTCCTAAATCATTTGCTAAGTATCTTACACTTGCATCTAGAGAAGCCTTCGCTACACCCATAACATTGTAGTTTTGTACGACACGCTCACCACCTAAGTACGTAAGCGTTACGATGCTTCCACCTTCTGTCATTAAACCTCTTGCTTCTTTGGCAACAGCTGTTAAAGAATAAGCGCTGATATTGTGTGCTAACAAGAACCCATCACGAGTAGTGTTCATATACTCACCTTGAAGCTCTTCTTTATTAGCAAAAGCGATACAATGTGCAACTCCGTGGATCGTTCCTACTTCATTCTTAATTGTTGCAAAGCATTTCGCAATGTCTTCGTCCACTGTGACATCACATGGTAAGACAAGACAGTTATTGTCTTCTAATGAATCAACAAGTTCTCTTACGCTTTTTTCTAATCTTTCCCCTACATAAGTAAAAATCAAACGAGCTCCTGCATTATGAAGAGAACGAGCAATTCCCCATGCAATACTACGTTTATTTGCAACTCCCATTACGACTATATTTTTTCCTTCTAAAGAAAGAGTCATTTAAAATTACCTCCGCTTTTTACACATTTTTTTTATTGAATATTGTTTTTTTCGTAAATGTCCTAAACCCGACATTTACACCACCTATGTGGTTTATTGCTACAAATTTTTTCTGCACGGCACTTTTCGCCACCATTTACGGTTTTTAAGAGGAAATATTACTATACATTTGACCATGTACTATCAAAAGACAAATTGTCCGCGAAAAGAGCCTCTTTATAACAAGTTATTAGTACCTACTACTAATTTTATCTTATTTTCTCCAAAAAGAAAAGCGGCAATACGTTTGAATCTATCAAATTTCAAAATGCATGGTCGATACATTATGAAATGACTCACGTACTGCCGCTCTTTTATCATTTTTACGCTGTTTTCTTATTGATTGTTATTTTTTCGTAAAAGTCCTAATTTTTTTCTTCGAAAAAAATCTAAAGCCGACATTTACACCTCCTATGTGGATTAGTGCTACAGATTATTTTTGCACGGCACTTTTCGCAAACTTTTATTGTCTTTAAGAGGTACTATCGCTTTGTCATTTAATGAATTTTTATCTACAAGTAACAATCTATGCGAAAAGAGCCTTTTTACTAGAACTGTTCTAGCACCATTCACAAAACTCTAGTTCACGTTTTAGTTCATCCACATACTCTTTTGTACCGGTCACAATTAATCGGTCATTCAGCTGTAGTTCTGTGTCACCATGTGGGACGATCGAATCCTTGCCACGGAAAATCCGAACAAAGATGATATCCCCTGTAAAAGGAAATCTTCTAATTGTCATGCCCTCAAATTGGTCATTCAACAGACGGATTTCATAAAGTGCTGTTTCTTGGTTCGTCAGAATACTCATCACGCGAGGAGACTCGATTAGAGCCCGTAGAAGTGCTTTCGATGAATTGTAGACCGAATACACCTCGACGCCTTCTTCTCTTAATCCTTCCTCTAAGTCAGGACTTTCAATCCGGACAATAACGCGCTCGACACCTTTTTCCTTGATCGCGATCGCAAGTGTCGCATTGATTTCATCATCACCTGTCGTAACAACAACCACATCTGCGGAGAATACATCCGTATTTTCCAACGCTTCTATCGAAAATTGATCTATCTCCTGAATCTCGAATAAGGAATCGGCGATTTGTGCTCCCTCTTCCTTCGATTGTTTTGTATGATACAAAGTGGTTTCATACAAGGAAGATTTTAATTCACGTGAAATCGGTAAAGTTAGCTGGTTTGCACCTATAAAAGCCACTTTTAGCTGTTTTGATTCCACTCTTTCTCGTGGTAAAAGATTTTTAAAGACAATTGGTGTAATTACACAAGTTATAACTGCTACAAGAATTAGAGTCCCGCTCATTTCTGCAGTGAGAACTCCCATCCGCTCTCCAATTGTGGCAGCGGCAATAACAAGTGATAACGTTGATGTTAAAAGAAAACCTGAAGCTACCACGGTTTTTGTATCATACCAAGCTTTTAAAACAGCAATTGGAATAAGCTTCGAAACAAGTAAGGCAATTAAAAGCAACGGAATTAACATTAACATTTTCGGGTCACCAAATAATTGCCAAATATCTAAATCAACACCGACCATGACGAAGAAAATCGGAATTAAGAAGCCATAGCCAAAGGAATCAAGCTTATGAACAAGCTCCTGATCAGGTGCCAAGAGGGATACCAATACCCCTGCTAAAAATGCCCCGAGGATATTCTCTGCACCAACAGTTTCGGAAATACCTACTAACAAAATAATTAAGGTAAATACAGCACGTGTTCCGATTTGAATGGTTCCGGTCGACATGTTTTGAATGAGCTTATTCCCTTTAAATCTACGACCTACAAAGTATAAAATCAGTCCTGCTCCAAAAAGAATCAGTAAAAGCCAAGTATTTCCTTGTCCACCATCGTAAAGCGATACGAAAACAGCGAGCAGGATCATCGTTACTAAATCGGCAATAACTGCGACAAGCAGGATGATTTGTCCAATATTTGTTTTCATTAAATGTGCTTCTTTTAGAGTTGGAACGACTACTCCTAATGAAATGGTAGAAATGATTAATGTCATTAAAAATGCATTATCAATAAAGCCTGCAAGGACAAATAAATAAGATAAACCATAGGAAACGATAAAAATGCCAATAAAGACAACAGATGCGACAAAAAAGCCATTCGGTTCATCTTTTCCATTTGGTAACTTTTCCTTTTTCTTATTCTTATTACTCGTAAAAGCTGAAAAATCGATCTCGAGACCACTCAAGAACATCAAGAAGATAAAGCCTAAAGTAGAAAGTGTCTCTAGCCACATATCCTCATGAACGAGATCGAAACCACTTTTTCCAATGATGAGACCCATTAATATTTCTGCTACGACAACGGGAATAAAATTAAGTTTGAAACGATGAAGTAAGATGGGTGTTAAAAATGCGATGATGATCACAATAACCAAGGATGCAACGGAGGCACCATGTTCTTCCATTTACAACTCCTCCTTTATGTATGATTTCAAAACTGAAATGATATTTTTTTGGCAGTTTATAATTATTTATCCTACTAAAGCTCCTAGTCATGATGCAAACAATAAGGTTGGGTATAATATCAAATAAAAACAAAGGAGTCTCTCATGAAACTTGATATTATTGGAGATATTCATGGCTGTTTTCATGAATTTCATGAATTAACGAAACAGCTAAATTATGATTGGACAAGTGGGTTCCCGATTCATCCTCAAGGTCGACGGCTTGCTTTTGTCGGTGATTTAACCGATCGCGGTCCCCAGTCACTTAAGGTAATTGAAGTCGTTTGGAAGCTCGTGATTAAAGAAAAACTGGCTTTTTATACGCCTGGCAACCATTGCAATAAGCTGTATCGCTATTTCATAGGAAACAAAGTACAGGTAACACACGGATTAGAAACGACTGTGGCTGAGTATGAAGCGCTCGATTCAAAAAATCAATCCAGAATAAAGAAAATGTTTATCGAGCTATACGAGCAAAACCCTTTACACCAGGTGCTCGATGATGGCCAGCTTGTGATTGCTCATGCAGGGATTCGTGAGGATTATATCGGAAAGGAAAATTCAAAGGTAAAAACATTTGTCTTGTATGGAGACATTACAGGAGAAAAACACCCTGATGGCTCTCCTATTCGACGCGACTGGGCGAAACATTACAAAGGGAATAGAACCATCGTTTACGGTCATACGCCTGTAAAAGAACCAAGAATTCTTAACAATACATACAATATCGACACTGGAGCTGTCTTTGGTGGCAAATTGACAGCTCTACAGTATCCAGAAATGACATTGGTCTCTGTTCCATCAACCATGCCTTTTGTGGCGGAAAAATTCAAAGAGATTTTATAGTAACTCTTTCATGTCATCGGCCAAGTCACACGCAAAACGCAACTCATTTTTTTCTATCGGATGGATAAAGGTAAGCTTCGCGCAGTGAAGAGCTTGCCTTTTTATACGTGAAGTCTCCCCTCCATAAAGGTCGTCCCCTAATAATGGATGGCCAATATGAGAAAGGTGTACACGTATTTGATGCGTTCTACCCGTTTCTAATTGAAGCTTCACATGGGCAAATGTGGAGTATTGCTTGAGGACCTCAAAGTGCGTACAAGCATATTGCCCTCCATCCTGGACTTCTCTTTCAATGATGCTATCGCTTTTTCTCCCAATTGGTTTTTCAATTGTACCTTTAGTTTCGGAAAAAATCCCTTCAGCAAAGGCCTCATAATTCCGTTTTAAAGTACCTTCTTTTTGCTGTTTGCTCATTAAATGATGGATATGACGATGCTTCGCGATCAGTACAAGTCCTGATGTGTCTCGATCTAATCTCGTGACAATATGAACGGTAGTTGCTAATTCTATTTTTTTGTAGTACCCAATAATGGCATTCGCTAAGCTTCCGCTTGGATGTTCACGAGATGGAATTGTGCTCATTCCAGCCGGCTTATTAACAACAAGAACATAATCATCCTCATACAAAATATGAAGGGGGATATTTTCCCCCTCCATCGATTCACTTATGGACTCTGGTGGGAACTCAACGAGAAGTAAGTCCCCTTCACTCAATGGTTTTCGGACCGTAACTTCTTCTCCATTAAGCTTAATACTACCACCAGAAAATTTAATATCCGTCAGGGCTGTCTTCGAAATTTCCTGCTCCTTCAAAAATCCTCGAATGAGCTTACCTTCATCAGCCCTTTGAATCTTCCACTCTAATGTATATTTAGACAATCTACATACTCCCTTGCTAGTGTTAGTCAGAAATAAATGAATCACGAACCCTTTTCCAAAACGGAAATGGTCTGAAACGGGCAAAACGAATTTTCTCGTCTGCCACGCGAAATTGAATCGACTTTACATCCTTATGAAGTAAGGTTAAATGGTCAACCGTCATCTGAAAATCTGGATTGTTTACAGGCTTAAGCATACAAGTGTGATGAGCTGGTAAAACCAATGGCGAACCAACTGTACGAAATACACGATTATTAATTGAAGCCATCTCAGCTAACTGAATAGCTGGGATCGATGGGTGCAGAATTGCTCCGCCCAACGCTTTATTATAAGCCGTACTTCCTGATGGAGTAGATAAGCATAAGCCATCCCCACGAAAACGTTCGAACAGCTGTCCTCTTATTTCAACATCCATTACAAGGGTCGCATCGACACTTTTTACCGTGGATTCATTTAATGCTAAATAACGGCTTTCCTTTCCCCCATGAGAATAGCGCACAATTACTTCAAGAAGCGGGTATTCCACGACCTGAAACGGAGTCTTAGCAATCGCAATTACGAGCTTTTCAATCTCCTCAGGAGTCCAATCGGCATAAAACCCTAAATGTCCCGTATGAACACCGACAAAAGCCGTCTTATCTAGTCTATTTTTATATCGATGAAAGGCGTAAAGAAGCGTTCCATCTCCTCCAACAGAAATGACAATGTCAGGCTTATCCTCATCATAAACAAGATTGAAATCCTGTAAATAAGACCTCATTTTATGCATTAGTGTATTTGATTTTGAATCCCCTTTTGAAGTAATCGCAAAATTCATCATTCTGACTCCTCTATTTAATCGGCTATTTTATTTATTCTGATTGTCCATTTAAATTGGTGAGTTCGCTGTTCTCATCTTGATGTAGTTCTTTTTTTCTTGTAAAAAAGGCTTGCGCTTCTTGTATTTCGCCCCTAATCAATGACATTTCCTCATCTAGACGGAACGCTGCTTCAGCTGCCCTTTGTAGTCGAAGTTGGATAGCCTCTGGAAACTGTCCTTTATATTTATAATTCAAAGAATGCTCAATCGTTGCCCAAAAATTCATTGCTAAAGTGCGAATCTGAATTTCCACAAGGATTTTCTTTTCTCCTGATATCATTTGGACAGGATAGCGAATGACTACATGGTAAGAACGATATCCGCTTTCCTTTTTATTAGAAATATAATTTCGTTCTTCGACGATTTCAAAGTCGTTTCGTTTCCTGAGAAGCTCAACTACTGGGCCAATATCATCGACAAACTGACACATCATTCGAAGTCCTGCAATGTCCTGCATTTCTGTTTCCAATTTATTTAAAGGGATTCCCTTTTGCTTTGCTTTGTCGAGAATACTTGCAATCGGCTTTACGCGACCTGTGACAAATTCTATTGGTGATGGATTCGAGGCTAACTCAAATTGTCCCCTCATCCCTTTTAATTTAATCTTTAATTCATCAACCGCTTGCTTATATGGTGCTAAAAACTGGTCCCAATTTTTCAACGTTCGTTTCACCTCATCCGAAGTTTTCTAGCATGTTCCTAGAACAAGCTGATCTTTTCTCTCTTTGACGGATGATCAGCAGAAGTTAAAAACAAGCTTCTACTTTTGCAACCATTTCCTCGCCATAATTGCCATTTCCTTTTATGTTTTCTACGAGATACTCCAGCTCTTCGAAAAAATTCTCAAGTTCAAGCTGTTCTGTACTATTACTTAAGTAAACATTTGCCTGTGAATCCATTCCTCGCTTTAATTCTGGCCAAAAGTCCTCTTTGATCGCAAGATATGTATATTCATCATTTATTTCTAGAACATAAACAAAGGACAAACCGTCAGAATCAACGAGCATTTGCCCAGTTGCTTTAACCTCACTCAAATTTGTTTCAGGTTCGACTAGAAGTGCTATTTCATTTTTATCTGTTGTATTTGTTTTTATGACTAATAATTTTTCTCTCATAATTTCAACTCCCATACTTCACCATTTTACCATAAACCACTCATTTATTCACACTTCTAGGAAGTAGCCCCAGCTTCATAAATAAGGTACAATTTGATTATTGTTAAGTTTGAGAAGAGAGCCATTGTTATAGAGAGGATTGAAATAGATGTCTCAGAATATCGAAATAGAATTTAAAAACCTTTTAACAGAATCAGAGTTTATGCAATTAAAAAGCTTTTTAGACATAGACAACTCCAAGTTCATTAAACAGGATAACCATTATTTCGATACAGCCAATTTTGCATTAAAGGAACTTGGTTGTGCGTTAAGAATCCGTTTTAAAAATGGACACTATGAATTAACTTTGAAAGAACCTCATCCAGAAGGACTTCTTGAAACGAACCAGACAATTTCTGAACAGGCAGCAACCGAAATGCTAGAAAACAATGTAATCATCGAAGGTCCTGTTAAGGAACGATTAGTAGAGCACCATATTCCTCTTGAAGAGTTGGTTCTATTTGGCACCTTATCGACAGAGCGGGCTGAACAAGACTTTCAAGGTGGCTTAATCGTTTTAGATTATAGTACCTATTTAAATCATTTTGATTATGAGTTAGAATATGAAGTACATGACTATCAAAAAGGCAAAGAGATATTTGAAAATCTATTAAGCCAATTAAATATACCAATAAGAACGACTAAAAATAAAATTCGCAGGTTTTATCAAGCAAAGTTCAATCAGAAATAGGCTCATCAAGGAGAATTTATTATGAATGTTGAACAATTAAAAGTAATGCTACAGCTACAAGCTTTACAAAATTTTAATAGCTCTTCGACTGGTACAGGAAGTTCTCTTTTTCAAGAAATGATTAATGAAATCCTTGTTAGCAGTCAGGAGTCTTTATTGACAGGGTCGGAAACAGAAGAAAACACGGAAACACTTACCTCGTTCCCAATGTCAACTTCACTTCCACCACTTAGCTTAACAAAGCTATCAGCTTCTTCAGGTGAGAAGTCTAATTTTGATGCGTTGATTGAAGAGGCAGCAAGTAAATACAACCTGCCTGTATCGTTAATTAAATCCGTTATTAAGCAAGAGTCTAATTTTAATGCAAATGCTATTAGCTCTGCTGGTGCCTCTGGGCTTATGCAGCTTATGCCAGGAACAGCAAAGCATTTAGGTGTTTCCAATGTATTTGACCCGAAGGAAAACATCTTTGGCGGAAGCAAATATTTAAGACAAATGCTTGATAAATATGATAATAATGTGGAGCTTGCATTAGCTGCTTATAACGCAGGTCCAGGAAACGTGGACAAATTCGGAGGAATCCCTCCTTTCAAAGAAACGCAAAACTATGTAAAGAAAATCACTAGTAATCTAATGGCATAATGAGAAACCCTGTCTAAATCGACAGGGTTTTAATTTAGATAATTTTTCCTATTCTTCTATCTACGAGCCAATTGTTTGAGATATTGCTTTCTCATTGATAAAATAAAGGAAACTCGCAAGACGGATAGTACATTTGGCACCTAATGTCCCAATTTTTATGGATAGGAGCCATCACAAAGGAGTTTTCATTTATGGAGAATATGTCCACACCATTTGAAGTAATTGGTGAAGAAAAATTACATCAGTTAATCGATGCTTTTTACAGCAAAGTTGGCCAGCATCCAGATTTGGTTCCTATTTTCCCAAATGACCTTTCTGAAACAGCACGAAAACAAAAGCAATTTATGACACAATTTTTAGGTGGCCCTTCTTTATATACGGAGGAGCATGGACACCCAATGCTACGGGCACGACACATGCCTTTTGAAATCACAGAAACCCGGGCAAAGGCATGGCTATCTTGTATGGAAGAAGCCATGGATGAAGTCGGACTTGACGGAATGCTTAGAGAGTATTTTTACTCAAGACTCGTATTGACTGCCGAGCATATGATTAACACATCTGAAAAGGAAGACATGAAAGGTGAAGGCTTGTGAGCGAAAAAAGTTATAAAACGTCCTCTTCTCATCATTGTCACGGCTCAGAGAAAAAACCACTTGAAATTTATATGTTCATAGACCCGTTATGTCCAGAGTGCTGGGCCCTAGAACCTGTGTTGAAAAAACTACAGATTGAATATGGTCGTTATTTTTCCATCAAGCATGTGATCAGCGGGAAATTGGCGATGTTAAATATATCAACAAAGCAGCATTTCGAGAACATAGCCGATCTTTGGGAAAAAACAGCCTCTCGTACAGGTATGTCCTGTGATGGTTCGCTATGGTTTGAGAACCCAGTTTCTTCCCCTCATATTGTATCGGTTGCTATAAAGGCAGCGGAACTACAAGGAAGAAGAGCTGGAAACCGCTTTTTGAGAAAGCTTCAAGAAGAGCTTTTCTTTGGGAAGCAAAACATTTCCAATCAGGAAATTTTAAAAGGTTGTGCTCAGGCGGCTGGATTAGATGTAGATGAGTTCATATCTGATCTGCATTCGGATAGTGCAGCAAAAGCATTCCAATGCGATTTAAAAATCACCTCTGAAATGGAAGTTCAGGAAATTCCTACTCTCGTCTTTTTTAACGAAAACATTGAAGATGAAGGGATCAAGATTACCGGCGAGTATCCATATCAAGTGTATGAGCAAATCTTATTCGAAATGCTACCGAACACACCTGAACGTTCCAATCCCCCTCCAATCGAAGCGTTCTTGAAGCACTTTCAATTGGTCGCATCCAAGGAGATTGCAGTCGTGTATAACATGTCTGTAGGGGAAGTCGAAAAAGAAATGAAGAAGCTCCAATTAAAACAAATAGTAGAACAGCTGCCAGCGAAATACGGTGTGTTTTGGAGATATGTGAATTCATAATTGAATATGTAAATATAAGAAGATGCAGTTACTTACAGGCTTATTGAAAACGTTTGTCTTTCAAGGCGCGAAGCCTTGGGAGGAGCGGAGTTACCATTGTAGGTAATGAGCACCGGACAAGGCGAAGCAACGAAGAAAGCGAACGTTTGCCAATTGCCTGTAAACATGAAAAGGCCGTGCAAACCATTCTGATTGCACGGCCTTTTCCTATTTAAATACGAACAAAGGGGATGGGAGAAATTTTTCACGGTCAAACAAAGGGGTATGTTTGTTTGTGATTAACTTCACGATATAAATATAACACGCATTTCAATATTCGACAATAAATTTGTGCTTTCTTTCACAATATTGTCAAAAACATATACTAGAGCCATACAGATGAAGCAAAGTATACATGATTATCCCTTTTGTGAATATAATCGAGACAAGGAGTCTTTTGGGCAAAGGGGCTGTTTTCATGAAAAATATACCGTTGATTCTCATGCTGCTGTTTATTATATTTGCTTTTCTCTTTAACTTGTTAGGACTCATGCATTTAGTTTCAATTTTTATCACGTCACCCATATTATTTATCGCTTTATTGATTTTCATCGTTTATTTGAATGATCGGAATCGATTTAAAGGGTTTTGATGAGGATTTTTTTGGTATGTCGGCGGATATCGGTCTTTATTTGAATATTTCGGTCTTCAAAAAATTATATCAGTCTAGACCCCAAATCAACACATAAAAAGGCGGTCCCGCAAACAAGACCACCTTCCCTTTTATGACAACAAGCTTTCCATCTCGTTGAGTCTTTCTTCAAACACCTTTAATGCTGCTTCAATTGGCTCAGAGCTTGTCATATCTACCCCAGCCTTCTTCAATACTTCAATCGGATAGTCTGAGCTACCTGATTTTAAGAATTCAAGATAGCGGTCAACTGCTGGCTGACCCTCATCAATAATTTGCTGGCTTAAGGCAGTTGCTGCACTAAAACCAGTCGCATATTGGTACACATAATAATTGTAGTAGAAGTGAGGAATTCTAGACCATTCAAGACCAATTTCCTCATCGATCACCATGTTTTCTCCACCGAAGTATTTCACATTTAAGTCGTAGTACTCTTTTGTCAACAACTCCGCAGTTAAAGCTTCATGATTTTGAGCTTTTTGGTGAATGAGATGCTCAAATTCAGCAAACATGGTTTGACGGAAGACTGTTCCTCTGAAGCCTTCTAAATAATGATTTAACAAGTATAATCTCTTTTGCTCATCATCTATTGTCTTTAATAAGTAATCATTCAGAAGATTTTCGTTACAAGTAGACGCTACTTCTGCCACAAAAATTGAATAATCTCCATATGCGTAAGGCTGTGTCTTTCTTGTGTAATAGCTATGAACAGAATGACCAAACTCATGAGCAAGGGTGAAAAGGTTATTCACATTGTCCTGCCAGTTCATAAGAATGTATGGATTTGTTCCGTACGTACCAGAAGAATACGCACCTGAACGTTTTCCCTTGTTTTCATGAACATCGACCCAACGATTTTCAAAGCCTTCCTTCAGGACATTCAAATAATCTTCTCCAAGTGGAGCAAGTCCCTTCAGAATCATTTCCTTCGCTTCGTCATAAGGAATCTCCATTTTTACATCCTTCACGAGCGGAGTAAATAAGTCATACATATGAAGCTCGTCGACTCCTAAGACCTTCTTTCTTAGGTTCACATAGCGATGTAATAACGGCAAATACTTGTTAACCGTATTCACTAAGTTTTCATAAACAGTCTCAGGGATATTATTAGCTGATAATGCCGCATGTCTCGCAGAACTGTAATTGCGAATCTTCGCGT
Organism: Bacillus yapensis; assembly: GCF_005280205.1. Taxonomy (GTDB): domain Bacteria; phylum Bacillota; class Bacilli; order Bacillales; family Cytobacillaceae; genus Robertmurraya; species Robertmurraya yapensis. The sequence continues at coordinate 158,438 of NZ_SUND01000011.1, forward strand.
TAAAATTATCTTTCTTCACCTGACCGCTTAAAGTACTAGAGAATGTATTTTTAAACTTTCCATACGTGTCATACACTGCTTTAAATGCATCCTTACGAACTCGGACATCTGTGCTTTCAAGGAAGCGAATATAACGCCCGTGCGTAACTTCTACTTCTTCCCCATTTTCATCCTTGATACTTGGGAATTCTAAATCAGCATTGTTTAACATTCCAAATGTATTGCTTGAAGCATCCATTACTTCAGAAGCTTCCGCTAATAGAGCCTCTTGTTCAGCTGTTAAAACATGTGGACGTTGCAAATTGATTTCTTCTAAAGCATGCTTATATAATTTCAGCTCTTCTTTTTCTTCTAAGAAACCATTAATTTTCCCCTCATCAATTGAAAGGATTTCAGGAACGACGTACGCAAGAGCACTTGCTACTTGGGAATATAATCCCTTGATACGGCCATCCATGCCTTGATAGAAGGAATTTGTCGTATCTTGGTCATAACGCATATGAGCATATGTATACAGCTTACTAATGCGCTCTAAAATTTGATCCTGCTTTTGCAACGCTTCGTATAGTACATCGGCACTTTCAGCCAACTTACCTTGATATGCAGCAACGCCGGGAATTAATTCCGCGACTGCTTTAAATTCCTTTTCCCATTCATCATCAGTAGCAAAAATATCTTCTAATCTCCATGTATCTTCTACTTTAATTTCACTTCTTGTTGGGAGTTTCTTTACAGCAGTTTCTGTTCCCATTCCATTACCTCCATTCAATTGTTTCGAAATTCGAAAAATTATCATCTCTACATTATTTTAGCTCAAGGGGGTTGTTTTAACAATTGTGGACCTATCAATTTTCATAATATTCTTGATAGAACTTCACTTCCTCCTTTAGCCGCTCTTCCATATTGTTTGCTATCTTGATTTCTTTATCAATCAAATATATGTTGTTTTCCTTCTTTTTTAGCACACCGATTTGTGTCAATGCTACTAAATAATCTTGAATCACAAAAGGAAGTGGATTTCGATGCATACAAGGTAAATCTCTTACTACCAATTGCTTTTCCTTTAACCTTTTTAGAATCGTCTTGTACGCATCCTGAAAACGGACGATCGTACCAGGCTCTCGGCCAAAAAGATGCTCTAAAAATAGATAAGTCTGCCAAATAAAGGGAGCTGTTTCAATCGCGTAATTTTGCTTCAATGGAAGTCCAACGTAAGATGGAAGAGTATACGGATGTAGTGTGTGGGAATAAAGTTCGAATAAGAATAGGTCCTGTAAGGCCTGTCCATTGGTAATGAGAGTATTCTTATACAGAAGCAGATCACTGCTCCAATATTTTAGTGATGGGGAAAAAGTAATCTTTGGTTCGATCAGGTCTTGCACAGTCCATTTTTCTAGAGGCTTGCAAAAAATGCTAGCATAAGCCGTTCTTGTCGTTAGGGAAATCAGATTTTCTAAGCGGATGAATTGATTCGTTTGAGGACAATAAGCTGGGAGATACACTTCGCGGTTAGCCGTTTCTTTTAAAAATAGATAGTGGAAGCTGGTTAAGGATAGTTTGTGAGTTTGTTTGCGGTTAATATTTTTCCCACCCAAAATCCAAATCGGGTGTAGTGATAATTTCCGATAGCCTTCTGTTCGCTTTCGAAAAACCTCTGCTGAGATTGTCGAGCACTGAAATTCGATGCAAAAAGTCTTTTCTTCATAAGTAAAAGCAATATCTGCACGTTGTTTAATCACTGGATAATAACATTCCATTTCCGGGGACAATCCTTGTGTTTCCAACCATTCAAACAGTTTAATCTTACCAGACATGTGATATTCTGATTCCCGGTCGTATTCTGTGCATTCACTTCCTTTTTCATGAGCAAAGTGAGGAATTCGCTGCGTCCCTATTTTCAAGATCAATTTTTCCGAGCAACTCCGACAATAGAACTCTTCCTTTTTTCGAATCGCCTCCAACTGATTCCGACTATACTTTTCAGCCAATGTGATCGTTTCACCAGAATTCAATTTTGCTGTCAGCAAGGCAACCTCTCCTTTCTCTGAGATCTATTCTCTTCGGATTGGCTAATTCCTTTTTTCTTGCAAAAAAAACCCTGGGCCACTGACCAGGATTCTATAAAAAAGGCGATAGCAATCTCGACAACGATTCCAACAATCGATACCCTAAATGACGTTTATTGAAATCCTCCACTTGAAGTAAGGTCGAATCCTCAATATCCTGCAAATAACCTTCCACAAGTTTCTTCGTGCTTTTTGTATTATATAAAAAGGCATTGACCTCAAAATTCAAGTGAAAGCTCCGCATATCCATATTGGAAGTTCCAATCGAAGCTAACGTGTCATCTACGATAATCATTTTACTATGCATAAATCCTTTTTCGTATTGATAAATGTTCACACCAGCTTCAAGAAGATCAGGAAAATACGAGCGGGAAGCATGAAAAACAATCCGCTTGTCTGGTTTATTCGGTACAAGTAGCTTTACATCAATCCCGCTTAAGCTCGCTATCCTTATCGCACTAAGAATATCCTCATCCGGAATAAAATATGGCGAAGCAATCCAGACTGATTTTTTCGCAGAAGTAATCATCGCGAAGAAAATATTCTTAATAACACTCCACTCATTATCCGGCCCACCTGCGATTAATTGAACGCCTCCATGATTGTTTTCGATCAAGACTGGTGATAGATATTCCACGGTTAAAAGACTCTCATTCGTCATATAGAACCAATCCTGCAAGAATATCAGCTGAAGAGAACGAACAGCTTCTCCCCTTAGCCATAAATGAGTATCGCGCCAATGTCCGAAATACTTATTTCTCCCCAAATACTCATCGCCAATATTGATACCTCCCACAAAGCCGATACTGCCGTCGATAACAATAATTTTACGATGATTACGGAAATTGAACTTATTGTTTAGAATTGGGATTTTAACAGGGCCAAAAGGAACAACCTCCACACCTGCTGCCTTTAATTGCTTTATGTATCTTCTCGAAAGCTTCCAAGAACCTACAGCATCATATAAAAAACGAACCTTTACCCCTTCTAGTGCTTTCGTAATTAAAATATTCTTGATTTTTTCCCCAAGGCTATCATCGCGAACAATATAATATTCCAGATGAATATGGTCGTTTGCCTCTTTCAAAGCATGAATGACTTCTCTAAATGTCTCTTCCCCATTGAGTAATACTTTTGTTTCCGTGCGGAAGGTAATCGGGCTATTCCCGACTTTATGGGCTAGGGCAAAAAGCTTCCGTTGATCAGCATCCATTTCTTCAATTCTTTCAATGCTGTGGTATTCAACGTCCCCTTCAACTTTCATAAAGGTTTGTTTATCAAATAAATACTTTTTTCGGAACATCTTTTCCTTTCGAAAACTTCGACCGAATAACAAATAAAAGATAAATCCTACAAGGGGAAAGCTGCCAAGGACAATTAACCATGTCAGGGTTTGAGTCGGATGACGATTTTCTAGGAAGATGACAAAACCGATAAAGATAACAGAGAGCGTTGTAATGATGCTTAGGTAGCCTAATACACCACCTTCAATATACCCTTTTAAAAGAAAATAAAGTCCAGTCAAAACCCCAATATATATAATCAATCTGACAGTATTTTTCAAGTAGCCTCACCTACCTCACATTACACTAAAAAACCGATTTCATCTCTGAAATCGGCATTTATTATTGGAAGTATTTTCTTACTTCTGCAAAAACATCTTCAGAAATAATGACCTTCCCGTACTCTTCTACTCGATGAAAGGTTACCTGGGTCTCCACACCATACTCGAGAAGCATACTTAAGCTATCATCTATATCATCTTCATCGAAGTCTTCCTCAAGAAATTCAACATACAAATAGTATTTTCCATCGAAAGAATATAACTTAGTTATTAAAGAATCTAAAATATTTCGATTTGAAAGAGCAATTAAATCCTCGAAATCATTGAAAGCAAGCAGGAATTCCAATGAACCATCGTAGGGACCTTCAAGATCAGGATTCTTTGTTTGAAAATGCTGATCAAGCAGCTCTTCAATTCGTTCCTCTGCTGAGAAATCCTTCAGCTTATCCTCAGGAATCGGAAGCTCGAACTTCTGTCCATCCTTCGAAACTTGCGCTTTTGTTACAAGTACTTCTAGTCCTTTATCCAAAGCTTGGACTTGTATCCAAAGGGGGCCTTCAATCATGAATTCTTCCTCTTGATGAACTTCATCCATCATTTCCCAAAACAATTCTTCACTGCGTTCCCGATTGTACCAAATTTCTTCACGATCAAACCCGCGTTCTTCTATATCACCGTAAGAAATGTAAAACTTAACAGTATTATCATTAATACGTTCGATTTCCATCCAGTAACCTCTCCCTTCTTGCATTATTGGAAGGGAATAAATACCCCCATGCAGAATACATGTTACCCTTTACTCACTAATCTCAATCGCACACGTGCAAGTAAATTGTATTGTTACCTTGTACTTATATTTTATGATAAAAAGAAGATAAAGGGAAATAAAATGTAACCTATTTATAAAAACCATTATATGCCTAATTGTGGTCAAATAAGCTACAACTTAATCAATTTCAAGGTCGTCTTAAATAGAACGTTTCTACCGCATACACAGCTTTTCTTGAATTATGACCTCATAAAATAAACCAAGTTGAAACCTATTTGTAGTATCTTATCAGATATTACTCTATCCTACAATTATTTCGAATTAAACAAAAAACCCTCGATACAAATGATCGAAGGTTAAGATTTAGTTAACAAGACGCCTAGCTTCTTGAAGTTGAAATGTACGTACTTTTCTCGGAAGAAAACGACGAATTTCATCTTCGTTGTAGCCAACTTGAAGTCGCTTTTCATCAATGATAATTGGGCGACGAAGCAATCCTGGATTGTCCTTAATGAGCTCAAGTAAATGCGGAAGTGGCATTGTTTCCAAATTCACATTTAACTTTTGAAATGTTTTAGATCTAGTTGAAATGATTTCATCTGTACCGTCCTCTGTCATACGAAGAATTTCTTTAATTTCTTCAATGGAGAGTGGTTCAGAAAATACATTCCGCTCACTATAAGGTATTTCATGCTCTTCAAGCCAAGCTTTTGCTTTACGGCAAGATGTGCAACTAGGTGAAGTGTATAATGTAACCATTTTTACTCACACTCCTTTAATGTCGACATATATAGAAAATCTATATTAGATCTATACTCTAAATTAAAATAACTTTAAAGTAGAAATTATATAAAACATTATACACCTTTTCTATTTAAAAAGGTATAGTTTTTTGAGGAATCACGCGATTGTCTTACTTGCTTGTACATAAATTTCTACACTCTCTATATAAGACGTATCATACGCGAAAAAGTTTCATTTTTTTACTATTTCCATGAAAATATTTTTTAAGTATCGTAACCCTCTATAAATCTCGAATTCAAGGGATATTATTCTCAATTGAAAAATGAAAATGAAAAAATGTAAGAAAATTTTGGTTATACATCCTTTAATACATCCGCCTTGTTTCCGTCCTCTTCAAAGGTGAGAACCTCTTCCACCGGTTGATAATTTTTCCCATAAATTTGTTTGTCTTTATAAGTATGGATGGACTCATAAGTTTTCTTCATAGCATCATAAATGACATCTTCACTTTCATTATTAGGAGCCCAATACAAAATTTCCATTTCATTTACTTCTTTTGTTGCAAGGGAACGCCTTCTATAACCAATGGATTTAGCATGTTCAAATCCTTCTCTTTTATAAAATTTCAAACGTTTCTCTGTATCACTATCCTTATAATTAACCGGCTCAACTTCCAAAATGATGGGCTTCTCTTTGTCTTTTAATTTTTCAATAAGCTTATGCCCCAGACCTTGACCACGCGCATCCTTTGAGACAAACAAATAATCAATGAACACAAAATAGTCAAATTCAGCATACATAAGAACATGCAAAGGACTCTCATCCTTATAGTATATATCAGATCGCTCCCTCAATAATGTCTCCATATGGTCCTGTGATTTCATTTCTTCGACAGGAAAATATTGATTTAATTTTTCATACCAGTGCATCGACGATCACGTCCTTCGCTCATTCAATTGTTACCTTTCCCTATTATTCATTGAATAAAACTTTTTTAAACGAATTTTCCTCTTTAAATACGGTTGAAGTTCTTTTAAAATGGAGGTAGGGGATTCAAAATTTTTAGAAGAATGCTTTCGTAAAATAAAAGCAGGGGGTTTGTCATGGCTGAGTACATATTTGATTTAGCTATTGTCGCAATTCTAATTATCGGAATAACAGCTTTAATGGGTGTTATGTTACATGGAATTGGCACCAAGATTTTTGGTGGGAAAAACCGCTCAGAGTTCGTAGATAAATCTATGAGAATGCAAACTGGTTGGAAAAATGTAGGCGGATTCAAAAAATAAACTGAGACGAAATTGTCTCAGTTTTTTTATGGAGTATAATCCACATTTTTCGTATAACTATTACCGGCATTCCAAATCAAGAATTCCTTAACGCCTTGATCATTTAACGCTTTGATTTGTTCTTCTACTTCTTGTTTTCCATACTGTTTATAATTTCCTTCCCCTAACCATGAAGCTGTAAAATCTTGCAGCCATGGCCTAGAGATTGGGGGATTTTCTAATTTAGAAAGAATACTTTTTTCCACCTTGGTATACTCACTCACTAGTCTATAAGGCTCTAAGTCTGGCTTGGCGATACCAAAATAAGACGTCCAATGACTTGGATAGATCATCGATGAAATAACATCTATCTGATTACTAATTTTTGAGAAGTTTTGCCCAATCCCTGGTGCTTCTGAAAGGGTTGCGGTATAGCCAAATATGTCTACTGACACCTTTACATCGTAAGGTTTTAGCTGCTCTTTTGCATATGCAACAAAATCAGTTACTGCTTGAACACGTTTCTGCACATTCTCCATGTCTAATTGCTCGTAGTCACCCATCGAATAGCTCAATGACTTATCCCTTGTTTCAAAGCCCTCTGGAAAGCGAACATAATCAAATTGGATTTCTTGAAATCCTAGCTTTGCCGCTTCTATCGCGATTCCGATATTATAATCCCAGACTTCCTTTAGAAATGGATTAACAAAGGATTCGCCTCTCCCGTTTTCCCAAACACTTGAGCCCTCTTTGAAGGATAATTCAGGCTTACTTTTAGCAAGAATAGAATCCTTAAACACAACAACTCGTGCTATCGGATAAACTTGTTTCTGCTCCAATGTCTTTATCATTTCAGCGGGATTTTTTATATAGGGTTTTCCTATTTGTTTATATGGTGATGTCTCTTCTGGAACATAGGTTAAATTTCCCCAATCATCCTTCAAATCTATAACCATCGCATTCAAGTCAGTCTCGTCCATTAATTTGACCAATTGAGCAAATTTTGCACCACCTGCTGAATGTCCGGTTACATAGACACCTCGTACTGCATCAGGATATTGAAAGGAGTAGCCACTTTCAAACTTGAACCGTTTCATCTGCTCCGGTAACTCTCTTAAAAGAGATTCATGCTCACGCCCCGACATGACCCCTGATGTTTTGTATTCATGCTCTTTAGCAAAAACGATGCTTGCCCCTGGATATGTTCCAACCATTAAAACAAGCACGACTAACACTCGGTACAACATTCCTTTTATCCCCTTTTCCCCTGCTGACTTCATTTTCAAAGTTAGGAAACTATATATCTAGTTATTATTTTATCGTTAAATTCGGGCATAAGCTATGACCCATTTTTTGAATCTAGTGAATTTTTAAGGAGGATAGTCATGATTTGTTCATGCATTTTTAGAAAATCGGTAAACATAGTCCATTTCATTGACAGAATTCACCCAAACCAGCCGATAGTTGTCATTCATCTCCTGTTTGATTGACACAATTCACTCAATCTAGCTAATAGTTGTCATTCATTTCCTGTTTGATTGACACAATTCTCCCAATCTAGCTAATAGCTGTCATTCATCTCCTGTTTGATTGACACATTTCACTCAATCTAGCTAATAGTTGTCATTCATTACCTGTTTGATTGACACAATTCTCCCAATCTAGGATTAAGTCCATATAATTGTGTAAAAACAAAAAGAGTCAAATTAATTCCTTTTGGTCACAATGGTTATCAACGACGAAAAACATTGTGGAGGGAATTAATTATGACTCAGTTTCAGT
>NZ_SUND01000012.1 GCF_005280205.1 Bacillus yapensis
GAGATTTCCCATAGCGTAAGCTAGTAAGAACCCTGAAAGATGATCAGGTTGATAGGTCAGAGGTGGAAGCGCGGTGACGTGTGGAGCTGACTGATACTAATCGTTCGAGGACTTAACCAAATAGATTACAACGTAATTCTTCTTCTTCAGCATTATCTAGTTTTGAAGGAATAAAGCTTTTTCACGACAGTGAAAATAACTGTCCTTAGTATTTTGCGTAAGAGAAATAGGTTTCTATTATATTTTTACGATTGTAAAAATATCTTCAAAATCTCTCTTGAAAAAATACAATAAACCGTTATAATAGAATTTGTCTTGATAATTTAATAGGTCCGGTGACGATAGCGAGAAGGTCACACCCGTTCCCATACCGAACACGGAAGTTAAGCTTCTCAGCGCCAATGGTAGTTAGGGGCTGTCCCCTTGTGAGAGTAGGACGTTGCCGGGCTTTAAGATAAATTTTAAATATGGAGGATTAGCTCAGCTGGGAGAGCACCTGCCTTACAAGCAGGGGGTCGGCGGTTCGATCCCGTCATCCTCCACCAATGCTTTTTACCGAACGTAGTGAGGTAAAATAGCTTTCCTTAATTTCGCGCTAGCGAAAATATTTCTCCTTATTTGCCGGCCTAGCTCAATTGGTAGAGCAACTGACTTGTAATCAGTAGGTTGGGGGTTCAAGTCCTCTGGCCGGCACCAGATTTTTTTCGTAATCACGAAAAAAAATCCTTGTACGAGCCATTAGCTCAGTCGGTAGAGCATCTGACTTTTAATCAGAGGGTCGAAGGTTCGAGTCCTTCATGGCTCACCATTTTTTTATAAAACTTATATGCGGGTGTGGCGGAATTGGCAGACGCACTAGACTTAGGATCTAGCGCCGCAAGGCGTGGGGGTTCGACTCCCTTCACCCGCACCAAGTTTTTTTATGCCATGTTGCGGAAGTAGTTCAGTGGTAGAACACCACCTTGCCAAGGTGGGGGTCGCGGGTTCGAATCCCGTCTTCCGCTCCAACAGTTAGCCGGGGTGGCGGAACTGGCAGACGCACAGGACTTAAAATCCTGCGGTAGGTGACTACCGTACCGGTTCGATTCCGGTCCTCGGCACCAAGTTTTTTTCGCGCTAGCGAAAATAAACTTCCTTAATTTTAATTTGCATTACCAAAATTATAAATCATGCGCCCGTAGCTCAATTGGATAGAGCGTTTGACTACGGATCAAAAGGTTAGGGGTTCGACTCCTCTCGGGCGCGCCATATTATTTCGGGAAGTAGCTCAGCTTGGTAGAGCACTTGGTTTGGGACCAAGGGGTCGCAGGTTCGAATCCTGTCTTCCCGACCATTTTCTCAGTAGTTCACAATATGGGGCCTTAGCTCAGCTGGGAGAGCGCCTGCCTTGCACGCAGGAGGTCAGCGGTTCGATCCCGCTAGGCTCCACTTATTTTTTAATATCTTAAACATATTTGGCGGTGTAGCTCAGCTGGCTAGAGCATTCGGTTCATACCCGAAAGGTCGTGGGTTCGACTCCCTCCGCCGCTACCATTTTTATTATAGGTTTAGGTACCTGGACCTTTAGCTCAGCTGGTTAGAGCAGACGGCTCATAACCGTCCGGTCGTAGGTTCGAGTCCTACAAGGTCCACCATGATTTTTAATACGGAGGAATACCCAAGTCCGGCTGAAGGGATCGGTCTTGAAAACCGACAGGCGGGTCAAACCGCGCAGGGGTTCGAATCCCCTTTCCTCCTCCATTTTTTAAATAATATTATCGCGGGGTGGAGCAGTCTGGTAGCTCGTCGGGCTCATAACCCGAAGGTCGCAGGTTCAAATCCTGTCCCCGCAATCGATTTTTCTTTAAGTCGAAAAAACAGAGGTAAGTTATTTTCTTCTTACGTCGAAAAAACTTTGGTCCGGTAGTTCAGTTGGTTAGAATGCCTGCCTGTCACGCAGGAGGTCGCGGGTTCGAGTCCCGTCCGGACCGCCATTTTCTTTTAATACATATATGGCTCAGTAGCTCAGTCGGTAGAGCACGATGAATCAGCTACTGTGAAAATGCATCCAGCATACTCATCGAAATGCATCTTGAATAAGCTTTCTGAGATGAGGATGAAGGACAAGCAGTATGTATGTTTAGGAAAAAAATTTATATGGCTCAGTAGCTCAGTCGGTAGAGCAAAGGACTGAAAATCCTTGTGTCGGCGGTTCGATTCCGTCCTGAGCCATCCAAGCTTTTTACGAGCAAAGCAAAGTAAAATAGGTTTCAACTTATCTTTTACAAGCGAAGCGAAGTAAAATAGCTGTATGCGGGTGTAGTTTAATGGTAAAACCACAGCCTTCCAAGCTGTTGTCGTGGGTTCGATTCCCATCACCCGCTCCAAAATATGGGCCTATAGCTCAGCTGGTTAGAGCGCACGCCTGATAAGCGTGAGGTCGATGGTTCGAGTCCATTTAGGCCCACCATATTTTGTTTTTATTATTCCGCGGTAGCTCAGTGGTAGAGCAATCGGCTGTTAACCGATCGGTCGTAGGTTCGAGTCCTACCCGCGGAGCCATACATGGGGAAGTACTCAAGAGGCTGAAGAGGCGCCCCTGCTAAGGGTGTAGGTCGGGTAACCGGCGCGAGGGTTCAAATCCCTCCTTCTCCGCCATGTAGGCCCCTTGGTCAAGCGGTTAAGACACCGCCCTTTCACGGCGGTAACACGGGTTCGAATCCCGTAGGGGTCATAAAAAAAGCTGTTGACAATAAGTCAGCAGTTTTTTTTATTGTCTAAAATTAAGAAGGAAACTTTAAGATAGATATAGAACTAATGATAGGAACTTATAAATTCAGATGATTTCGTATAGAATGGTGAGGAAATCAGTACGTACATAAGGGGCGAAGAGTATGTATGAATTAAAAACAAAAGAAACTGATAATAGTGTTTTGGAATTTATCGAGAATGTTGAAAACCTAAAAAAGAAAGAAGATGCTTATCGCTTATTGGATATTTTTACGGAAGTAACTGGCTATGAGGCGAAAATGTGGGGACCAACTATTATAGGTTTTGGAACATATCATTATAAATATGCTTCAGGTCATGAGGGCGACGCTCCATTAGTTGGTTTTTCTCCTCGCAAGGCGAAGATTAGTTTATACTTTGCACCAGGTGATACACAAAGAGAAGAGCTGCTTGAGAGATTTGGAAAGTATACAACAGGCAAAGCTTGTGTGTACATCAACAAAGTAGCAGATATTGATGTGGATGTTTTAAAAGAATTAATTATTCAATCGGTAAAATATTTAAGGGAATTGTATCCTTCTACAGACATATAAGTTTATGACAGTAACAAAAAGAGGTGGATCCAATTTGGGATCCACCTCTTTTCATTACTTAATAAAATAATCCAAGAACAAACCAATCGATAATAAGAAACCGAAGATGGTATTTGTTTGAGCCGTTGCTTTCATTGCTGGCATCATTTGAATTGGCACGGTTTTTCCGACAAAGCCTTTCGTTGCCTTAATAGCTTTTGGAATACTTAGGACGACAATTGCTAACCATGCTGAAGAATAACCAAGTAACATTAAACTGAAAATCCAAGCATATGAAACGATGAACATTCCAGCTAATAAATAGATAGCATTTTTTCTACCTAAGAGAATAGCAAGCGTTTTGCGTCCGAATTCTTTATCCCCATCTAAATCACGAATATTATTAGATAAGAGGATTGCACCGACAAGGATAAAAATCGGAACAGAGACCAATACACTTGTAGTTGTTACGGTACCAACTTGAATATAAAAACTAATCAAAATGATTCCCATACCCATAAAGAAGCCTGCAAAGATTTCTCCAAATGGTGTATATGCAATTGGAAGTGGACCACCGGTGTAAAGATAGCCGATAATCATACAGAATAATCCGATCGCGGCTAGCCACCAAGATGATTGCATGCAAATATAGACACCAATCAAAATGGAAATACCGTAGAGGCCAAGTGCACTCTGCATTATTGTACGTGGTTTAACACCGTCTCGTACAATTGTCCCGCCTATTCCAACGGATTCTTCGTTGTCTAAGCCTCGTTTATAATCGTAGTACTCATTGAACATGTTTGTAGCAGCTTGAATCAGTAAGCTAGCTAATAGCATTGCAAAAAACAATCCGAAATGGATAGTTGTTTCGTGTATCGCTAATGCCGTTCCAAGCAATACTGGAACAAACGCAGCAGTTAATGTATGCGGTCGAGTAAGTTTCCACCATACTTTCCAGCCTTTATTTTGAGCTAGAGGTGAATAACTTGAACTTGTCTCTGGTTGCATATATTTCTCCCCCTCCATAAACAATAAATATCTCTATAGTAATAAGATATATCATAACATCGTGGATAACTCCAAATACCAGTTTAGGCAAACAAAGAAAGGGTGTCAATGTCTTTTTACAGTTATTACAGGACAGAATTACCATCTATGGGGAATGCATCTTGAATAGCTAAATGTCATCGATAATATAATAAGGAAAATACTAGTGTTACTGTGACTGGAGTCATTGACATTTCAATCCATTGAGGTGTATTTTAGAAGAAGTTTGTAAACTAGATATTAAGGGTAAAGACTGTTATTATTTTTATGTATGAGAATTGTTTCTATAGACTTCTTTAAATAGATGTTAGTCATTTGGCACTATCTCAACTTGTGAATGATAAGGGCCTTTTTAATGGAGGGGATTTTTTGGTTACCATCATGGAAACAGAGCTGAAAAAAGGGATCAAAGAAGCGATAGAGAAATCGAAAAAGAGCTTGATGCCCGTTTTAGTCAGTGAAGTTCAAAAAATAGATCATATAGAGCCTCTATCTTTTTTTGCAGTGGGAAAAGAGAATTATTTAGGTGAACGTTTTTTTTGGAAGGATCCAACGGACACAATGTTTCTTGTTGGCATAGGAGTATGCCATCAGATTCAATCTGGGGAAGTGGATAACCGTTTCAATCAAGTGGAAGACCAATGGAATCAGTTATTGAAAGAAGCAATCATTATAAAAGATGAAGAGCAAAAAGCTACAGGTCCTATCATGTTTGGGGGCTTTTCCTTTGATCCGTTAAAAAAGAAAACGTCTTTATGGTCAAAATATGCTGATTCGCTATTTCATGTACCTAAGTACCTACTGTCAATTGTGGAAGGAAAAACGTTTTTGACAACAAACATTGTTTGTACACAGTATGATGATTCCTCCATTTTCGAACAGACAATCGTTGAAAGGCAAGCACTTGTTTCAAAGGCTTCAAAGGCTATTAAATCCCATGCTTCGATGCTTGTCGAGGAACAAGAAGTGGTCGATCCAGAAGAATGGAAACAAACCGTTCGTGACCTTGTTCGTGATTTAAAAAATGGCGAGTTAAAGAAGGCTGTTTTGGCTCGAGAGCTTCGTCTAATTTTTCAGGATGCAGTACTAGTAGAAAGCGTTCTTGAGCAATTGCTTCAGGAGCAGAAAGAAAGCTTTACTTTTGCTTTTGAATCAAATGGAGATTGTTTTGTAGGTGCTTCTCCAGAGAGACTTGTCAAAAAAGATGGAAATCAGCTTTTTTCTACTTGCTTAGCCGGTTCAATAGCGAGAGGAAAAACGGAGAAGGAAGATAAACAATTAGGCGATCAACTTTTAAATGACGCGAAAAATTTAAAAGAGCATTTATATGTAGTTGAAATGATTAAGGAAGCAATGGAGAAAGTTTGTGATGCGGTCAAGCTTCCTAGTCGACCGTCATTAATGAAAATGAGAGATATTCAACATTTATATACACCGGTTGTTGGGTTCTCAAAGGATGAGAGTTCAGTTCTTCAGGTAGTTGACTTTTTACATCCAACACCAGCGCTTGGAGGTCTTCCCCAAAGACAGGCTGTGGAAAAAATAAGAGAAATCGAAAATCTCGATCGTGGTTATTACGCTGCACCAGTGGGCTGGTTGGATTATGAGGGGAATGGAGAGTTCGCTGTAGCAATTCGTTCTGCTCTTATACAAGGAAATGAAGCATCCCTTTTTGCAGGGTGTGGTATTGTTCAGGATTCGGATGCGGAAAGTGAATACGTAGAAACAAAAATCAAGTTTCGTCCTATGCTTTCTGCTCTTGGAGGTTTGAAGAGATGAATCATCAAGAAGCATTAACTTCTTATATTGCAGCATTTGTTGCTGAGTTAGTACAAACAGGAATTACTGATGTAGTCGTTAGTCCCGGTTCTAGATCAACCCCAATGGCGATGGTAATGGCTGAGCATCCTGACCTTAACGTTCATATTAACGTAGATGAGCGCTCAGCCGCTTTTTTTGCATTAGGTATGGCAAAGGCATCTGGCCACCCGGTTGCCCTTCTATGTACATCAGGAACAGCGGCAGCCAATTACTATCCAGCGGTTGTTGAGGCTTATTATTCACGAGTTCCTCTAATAGTCTTAACTGCGGACAGGCCACATGAATTACGAGACGTAGGGGCACCTCAAGCGATTGACCAAATTCATTTATATGGAAAACATGCGAAATGGTTTGTGGAAATGCCAATTCCAGAGAAGTCTGATGAAATGGAACGCTATGTTCGCAGTGTATGTGCAAGGGCAGCTGCAACTGCTCAAGCAGCTCCTGCGGGACCTGTCCATTTGAATTTTCCGTTCAGGGAACCATTAGTTCCGAATCTGGAAAAAGAGGATCTTTTTACACTGAAGTCCCGTGAGGCTGGCTATGTTGCGATTGAGCAAGGCGTTCCTACTTTACATACTACTCAAATTGAAAAAATAGGGGAACAATTAAAGAGACATCAAAATGGGATCATTGTTTGTGGTTCTTTAGAGGAAGACGGCTTTGCTGATGCAGTCGTAGCGCTATCAAATCATTTACAGTTTCCGATTATCGCTGATCCATTATCACAATTACGAAGTGGCAAGCATGATGGTACGAATATAATTGATACATATGATACGTTCTTAAGAAATGAAGATGCAAAGAAGGCCTTAAAACCAGAGGTTATCATTCGTTTCGGTGCGATGCCGATTTCCAAAGCCCTGACAATCTTTATGAAAGAAAATCAGGATGCTGAACAATGGATCATTGATGGTGGTGCTGGTTGGAGAGACCCATCTTTGCTTTCTACCTCCATGATTTATTGTAATGAAAAGAGCTTTTGTGATGCGATTTCGTCCCATGTTGGCGTGCGTCCTGTTAGTGATTATCTAAATAAATGGCGAGAAGTTAATGCCTTTACGAAAGAAAACTTAATGAAAATCAGAGAAACGTCTGAGCTGAGTGAAGGAAGACTTTTTCATCTCCTTTCAGACATGCTCCCAGAAGGTGCAACATTATTTGTTGGAAATAGTATGCCCATCCGTGACGTAGATTCTTTCTTTCATTTTAATGAAAAGTCGATAAAAATTATGGCAAATCGTGGTGCTAATGGTATAGACGGAACGATTTCAACAGCTTTAGGAGCTTCAACCGTTCTTCAACCTCTTTACCTAGTTGTCGGAGATTTAACCTTTTTCCATGATCTCAATGGGTTGATGGCGGCAAAGCTGTATAACTTAAACATCAAAATTATCGTGATTAATAATAATGGTGGTGGCATTTTCTCCTTCCTACCACAGTCTAATCATCCGAAAAATTTTGAAAAGCTCTTTGGTACCCCGCTTGATTTGAAATTTGAGCATGCCATTCATATGTATAATGGTACTTATGACTTGATCACAGATTGGAACCACTTTACTTCCTCTTTTGTGCAAAATTTGGAGAATGATGGCTTATCAGTTATGGAGATTACGACAAATCGTGACACGAATTTAAAAGAACATCGAGATTTGTGGAATTTTGTTTCCCAGGAAATAAGTCGACTTTTGAAAGGGTGACAGATCATGAGACATGTAATAGACGGCATTCGCTATAACGTCGAAACATTTGGTGACGGGTTTCCCGTAATTTTGCTACATGGATTTACAGGAGATGTGTCGACATGGAGGCCTTTTTTCGAAACATGGGGAGAACACTCGAAAGTGATCGCTGTGGACTTAATAGGTCATGGAAAGACGGAAGCTCCAGATGATGTTGAAAGATATAAAATGCTGTCTGTTGTAGATGATTTGTTTCTTTTAATGGAGAAATTAAAGATCGCAAAGGCTGATATTGTCGGATATTCGATGGGGGGAAGACTTGCTCTTTCCTTCGCTGCAAAATATCCGACAAAGGTTCGGAAACTGGTATTAGAAAGTTCGTCTCCCGGATTACACTCTGATGAGGAGCGGAAAAAACGGATCGAACAAGACACCAGGCTTGCCGCCTTCATTGAGGAAAATGGAATGGAGAACTTTGTCGATTATTGGGAGAACATTCCTTTATTTGAAAGTCAGAAGGAACTTCCAAAGGAAGTACAAAATAGTATAAGAGAACAAAGGTTAACAAACTCTATCATAGGTTTGTCGAATAGTCTTATCGGGATGGGGACCGGTGCTCAGCCATCATGGTGGCAAGAACTATCGGACCTTAAGGTGGACACGCTTCTACTTACCGGCTCCTTAGATCGAAAGTTTTGTCAGATTGCGGAACGAATGAAAGAAAGTCTTGAAAATTCTCAATGGATAACAGTACAGGGAAGCGGCCATGCAATTCATGTGGAGAATAGTGAAAAATTTGGTACAATAGTAAGTAGATATTTGTCAAATTGATAAATACAAGCATATTACTTAGGGAGGTTCTAAAATGTCAGTAGAATGGGTTGCAGGACGTCAGTATGAAGAAATTATGTATGAAACATATAACGGAATTGCAAAAATCACGATTAACCGTCCACATGTACATAATGCTTTTACACCAAAAACGGTTATGGAATTGATGGATGCGTTCGCGAATGCACGTGACGATTCTAACGTTGGAGTAATCGTTTTAACAGGTGCTGGAGATAAAGCATTCTGTTCTGGAGGAGACCAAAAGGTTCGTGGTCATGGTGGCTACGTAGGTGATGACCAAATTCCACGCTTAAATGTTCTTGATCTTCAACGCTTAATTCGTGTCATTCCAAAACCAGTTATCGCTATGGTTAAAGGATATGCAATTGGTGGAGGTCATGTCTTACATATCGTATGTGACTTAACAATTGCGGCAGATAATGCAGTGTTTGGTCAAACAGGTCCAAATGTAGGAAGCTTCGATGCTGGTTACGGTTCTGGCTATTTAGCGAGAATTGTTGGTCATAAAAAAGCTCGTGAAATTTGGTTCTTATGTCGTCAATATAATGCTCAAGAAGCATTGGACATGGGATTAGTTAACACTGTTGTACCATTAGAAAAAGTGGAAGAGGAAACGATTCAGTGGTGTAATGAAATCCTTGAAAAGTCTCCAACAGCACTTCGCTTCTTAAAGGCAGCAATGAATGCTGATACAGATGGACTCGCTGGACTTCAACAGTTCGCTGGAGATGCAACTCTTCTTTACTACACATCTGATGAAGCGAAAGAAGGAAGAGATGCGTTTAAAGAAAAGCGTAAGCCGGACTTTGGACAATTCCCTCGTTTCCCTTGATTTAAACACATATATGCTTACGACAGCTTGATGAAGTCATCAAGCTGTTTACTTTTATAAGAACAGCTGGTGAATAAAATGAACAATCAAACGATCCCGAATCCACTGCTAAAGCGTGTTTCATTAACGCCACATCGTTCGGCGATTCAATTTGAAAATCGGACATATACCTTTCAAGAGATTTACGAGCTCTCTTTTCAGATGGCAGGGCACCTGCAAGGTCTAGGTGTTAAGAAAGGTTCTTATGTTTCGGTATTATTAAGAAATCATATTGATACTGCGGTTGTACTGCTTTCTTTACAGCTACTAGGTGGTATAGCTGTTATCTTAAATAATCGTTTAACTTCAGAAGAACTTGCTTTTCAAATAGATGATTCCAAATCTATGCTTTTAATTACAGAAGATAGCTTTATGGAAAAGGTGGAAGATTTGGAAAAGGTGGTTTCGATTGTACGGAAGGAAAGTATGGAAAATACTCCTTTTGATGAGCCACATCTTGTGAAAGAAATTGCTTTAGATGATATTTGTACGGTGATGTATACGTCTGGAACAACAGGGAACCCAAAAGGTGTCTTACAAACGTACGGTAATCATTGGTGGAGTGCAACTGGTTCTGCGTTGAATTTGGGACTTTTAGAAGAAGATTGCTGGTTATGCTCTGTCCCGATGTTTCATATTAGTGGCTACTCTATTCTTATGAAAAGCATTATTTATGGAATGCGCATGATTCTTCAACAAAACTTTGATGCTAAAGAGACAATCAAAGTTATAAATGAAGAAAAAGTAACGATTATGTCGATTGTTACGACCATGTTAACGAGAGTGATAGAGGAATTGGGAGAGAATAGCTTAGGGGCATCTTTCCGCTGCATGCTATCCGGTGGAGGACCTGTTCCAATACCTTTATTAGAAAAGTGTGTAGAGAAGAATGTTCCGGTCTATCAAACATATGGAATGACAGAAACGTCTTCGCAAATTGTCACCTTATCTCCTGAATTTAGCATTAAGAAACTTGGTTCTGCCGGGAAGCCATTGTTTCCGTCTCAGTTAAAGATTGTTGATGCTGTAGGAAATGATGTGGGTGCTCTAGAGTCAGGGGAAATTGTTGTCAAAGGCCCGAATGTTACACCAGGTTATCTTAATCGAGATGAAGTACTGAGCGATGGATGGCTTAAAACTGGAGATATCGGTTATGTAGATGAAGAAGGCTTCCTTTATGTCCAGGACCGCCGTTCTGATTTGATTATTTCAGGTGGAGAGAATATTTATCCAGCTGAGATTGAAGGAATTTTAACCGCGTATTCCGATATTTTAGACGCAGGAGTTATAGGGGTGGATGATGAAGAATGGGGCCAGGTGCCCGCTGCCTTTATCGTAAGTAAGGAACCATTACGCGAAAAAGATATTATCGAATTTTGTACGAAAAAATTAGCGAAATATAAACTCCCAAAGAAATTCTATTTTGTCGAAGAAATTCCTCGAAATGCGTCACGAAAATTGTTACGAAGAGAACTACGAAAAATGTATGAGGAATTGCAATAGTACATTTGCATGTAGAAGTAGTTTAAAGTAGCGAATTTCGGGAAAGAGAATGAATAGTTCGCTTTGGTTGGTCACAGAACAAGGGGTTTTTAGAATCTAGAACCTGCTGTATTTCATGTGGACAAGAGTCCTCAGGCAAAACCTCAATTGAAGGCCAGAACGCGAAAAAGAAGCCCAATTAGGGCTTCTTTTTTGTAAGTACAATTATTTAGACAATCCCGTTTCTAACGCTTTAAGGTTATCCTCCATAATAGAGAAATAGGTGCGCTCCTTCTGGATATCATCTTCTGTTAAAACAGATAAGTTATGGAGTACTAAAGGCTCTGCATCCATTTCTTCCTGAACAATGTCAGCTAATTTGGAGCTTACATTTTGTTCGAAAAAGATATATCTAAGATTATGTTCCTTTGCAGTTGAGATGATTTCTTTCAATTCTTTCTGAGTCGGCTCATCTGATGAAGACATTCCAGAAATGCTTAGCTGCTCAATCCCATAACGTTTTTCCCAATAGCCATATGCAGCATGAGAAACGATGATCTCTTTTACTTTGGCTTTTTGAGCAAGGTTTGCAAATTGACGATTTATGTCATCTAGCTTATTAAATAGATCCATATAATTTTTCTCAAGTTCTTTTTTATGCTCTGGTAGTTGAGCAACTAGTTCATTCTTGATTGCTTCAGCTAGGCCCTTTGCATAAACTGGGTCTATCCATACATGAGGGTCGATATCGCCATGGTCGTGTCCATCATGAGAGTGTTCGGCTTCTTCATCATGTTCATGCTCATCAGCAGCGTGCTCTTCTTCATCATGTTCATGCTCATCAGCTGCGTGCTCTTCGTCTTCGTGCTCATCTGTCGCAATATCTAGATCTTTTCCAGCTTCTAAAAGAATGACATCCTCGTTTTCAAGGGTTTCTTTGGCATTTTCAACAAAGCCCTCTAAGCCTAATCCGACATAAATAAATAAGTCTGAATCAGCTAGATTGATCATATCCTTCTGGGATGGCTCATACGTATGTTCATCTGAACCAGGAGGATAAATCGTATCTACTGTGACGTATTCTTTTCCGATTTCTTCTGCAAAATATTGTAGTGGGTAAACAGTTGTAGAAATATGTAGTTTACCGTCCGAATCTTTTGGGTTGTCCGCTGAGTTTCCTGTATCACAGCCAGTTAATGCGATAGAGACAAGAAGAAGGACTGTTATTATAATTTTTCTCATGATTTCCTCTCCTTTAATAAACAAGAATAATTACGATTTATGATAAGTGATTAATCCGTAACGATTACGATTTACTTAAGTATCTTATAATATCTGTGTTATAATTGCAAGAAAAAAATTGTGGTATGATGTTTTTAGTATGTGAAGTATGGGTAAAACATATTTCGTAAAGTTAGGAGGACAAACAATATGTTATTAGATGAAATTTTGCAATACAATGAGGAATTTGTGGCAGAAAAAAAATATGAAGAATATTCCACGAACAAATTTCCTAACAAGAGAATGGTGATTTTAACTTGTATGGATACAAGGTTGACTGAGCTTCTTCCGAAAGCATTAAATATCGGGAATGGCGATGTTAAGCTGATCAAAAATGCAGGGGCTCTTGTATCACATCCTTTTGGAAGTATTATGAGAAGTATCCTTGTAGCGGTTTATCAGCTTCAGGCAGATGAAATATTTGTTATTGGCCATCATGATTGTGGCATGTCAGGTATGAAAGCTGAAGACATGATCGATAGTATGAAGGAACGAGGAATCACCGAAGAAACTTTAGAGATGCTTACATATTCAGGGATTGACGTAACGAAATGGCTCCAAGGGTTCCATAACGTCTCAGACAGTGTGAGACACAGTGTTGATATGATCCGAAAGCATCCGCTTATTGCTAAGGATATTCCTGTACATGGACTTGTCATTAATCCAGAAACAGGGAAGCTGGATTTAGTTGCCAGTGGTTATGAAAAGTAATGGTTTTTTTCTCAAACTTTGTTGCTTTTGGAACAAAAAATTAATGAATTAGACTATGTTTTCAATGATAACTAGTCTTAAATCAATGAGAAAAAATATGTAAACTTAGTTAAGAAGCACCAAATGGTTGTTTGTACGTTAAAATCGGCATTAAGATTTTAACAACAATCTATACGAAAACACCCTATATAATTAAGCCTTTGGCTCCTTTTTTTCTGGAACGAGATCCACACCACCTGGATGAAAAGGATGGCATTTCAAGATTCGCTTAATCGTTAACCAACCACCTTTTAGTGGTCCAAAACGGCTTATTGCCTCAATGCCATAATGAGAGCAGGTTGGGTAAAATCTACAGGTTGGGGGCTTGATTGGTGAGATCACTGTTTGATAAAAACGGATAAAGCCAATCATGATTTTCTTTAACATAGGAATCTTCTCGCTTTCAGAACTTTTTATGACTCAAGAGTTACAACTCTTCAAAAAGATATCATATTGTGCTATATTTAGTCTATGAATTGAATTTTAGATTAAATTGATAAGAATACTCGGTTTTAGAGTTTCTTTACAGATGAGGAGTGAAGAATATGCCATCAGTAGAAAGCTTTGAATTAGATCATAATGCCGTAAAAGCACCTTATGTAAGACATTGTGGTGTTCATAAAGTAGGTACAGACGGTGTTGTTAATAAGTTTGATATCCGTTTTTGCCAACCGAATAAACAAGCGATGAAGCCAGACTCGATTCATACATTAGAGCATCTTCTTGCATTTAATATTCGTGAGCATGCAGAGAAGTATGATCATTTTGATATTATCGATATTTCTCCTATGGGCTGTCAAACAGGCTACTATTTAGTCGTTAGTGGGGAACCAACGGTTGAGGAAATCATCGATTTGCTTGAAGATACAATGAAAACTGCTGTAGAAATTGTAGACATTCCAGCTGCGAATGAAAAACAATGTGGCCAAGCAAAGCTTCATGATTTAGAAGGCGCAAAGAAATTAATGCGTTTCTGGCTCCAACAATCAAAAGAAGACTTAAAACAAGTATTTGCATAAAAGTACTTTTCTCAAACATTGTTGTTTTTGAAAGAGCATATTACAGACAAAATTGTGCATAAAAAAAGTCGGCGAAACCTCGCCGACTTTTTATTATAGTATAGGGGACAGTAATCTCGATACAGATTCTTTGAAGCGGATTATGATGGAACGTTTCTGGTAAATGTCTTCTGTCATCTCCCATGATAATTGCATATCATCTAGAAAGCTTTTGGTTAGCTGATGGGAAATATTTTTATCATAAATAAATGCATTTACTTCAAAGTTCAAACGGAAGCTTCGATAATCAATGTTTGCTGTGCCGACCGATGAGATTTCATCATCGACGGTAATCGTCTTAGCATGGATGAAGCCATTGTCATAAATATAGACCTTTGCTCCTGCTTTGAGCATTTCACCAATATAGGAATATGTGGCCCAATAGACAAACATGTGGTCAGGTTTGTTCGGAACCATGATTCGCACATCCACCCCTGATAAGGCAGCAATTCGAAGCGCATCGAGTAGACTTGTATCGGGAATGAAATATGGCGTTTGAATCCAAATCGATTTCTTCGCTGAAGTAATCATTTTGATATATCCATTCTTGATTTGTTCCCATTCAGAATCTGGTCCGGAGGTTACGACTTGAATTCCTACATCACCATCCGAATCGGTTATTGGAAAGAGAGATGATGAATAATGGATATTGTATCTGTGGGATGCTTGGTTCCAATCCAAGATAAATCGAGTTTGTATCGATTGTACCGCACTCCCAATAATGCGAAGATGGGTGTCCCGCCAATAGCCAAACCGTGGGTTCATTCCTAAGTACTCATCGCCCACGTTGAATCCTCCCACATAACCTATTTTTCCATCAATAATCGCTAACTTACGATGATTTCTGAAATTCATCCGTAGATTCATAAGCGGAAACCAAGATGGGAAAAAGGCTTCTACCTCTCCACCAGCAAGCCGTAGTTCTTTAAAAAATCGTTTCGTCATTCGCCTCGAACCAAGATCATCATAAAGGACTCGGACCTTAACGCCTTCCTTGGCTTTTTCAATTAGCGCAGCTAAAAGCTTTTTGCCAATTTGATCTCTTTTTAAGATGTAATATTGTAGGTGAATATGATCGGTGGCGTTTCTAATATCTGTGAAGAGGGATTTAAATTTTTCATTTCCATCTGTAAAAATATCAACATGATTATCTTGCGTTAAAACAGCGTCATTGTTTCGTAAATGCATATATATTAAATCTTGATGGTTTCGTTCAACATCATTGCGATAAGCAAATCTTCCGGTCCCAATATCGAAGAGCTGACCAGATATTTGCTGTGCAATTCCGACCTTTTTCTGTTCATCCCATTGGAACAATTTTTTACGAGAAAGACTTTGACCAAACAAGAGATAAGTTAAGAAGCCTACCCCAGGAACAAAGAAGAGGACTAAGATCCAAGCCCAAGTTGCTCCGGCATCTTTTCGTTCTAGAAAAATGACAATAGTCGCTAAAAACATATTTAGTATAAAAATAAGACCAACTAAGATAGATGTTACACTCATTCAATTTCCTCGCTCATTCGCTAGATTTATCTTTTTCTTCATCCTTTTCGACGTGAGGATTATTTTCGATTGGATCCACGGAATGCTTATAAGAATATGCTTTACTTGTCGTTAAGACAGCTAAAAGTAAGACAACAATCACGATGACGATACAAATAATTAAGACACTTAATAACATAGTATTCCTCCTCTGTTACAAATCAATGAAGAAAATTATTATTTGATTACAACAGTTATTCTAACATGAAAATCCCTTTTTATAGTAATTGGAATTTTAAATCTAGGACAAAATAGGGCAAGGAGGCTGATTCATATGGAGTTAAATGAAGTATTAAATAAACAAATTTCAAATTGGAGTGTGCTCTATGTCAAACTTCATAATTTTCATTGGTATGTAAAAGGGACTGAATTTTTCACGCTTCATGAAAAATTTGAAGAATATTATAACAGTGCAGCTATACATATTGATGAATTAGCTGAAAGGCTTTTAGCAATTGGTGGACAACCGGTTGCGACGATGAAGGAGTATCTTGAAAAGTCGTCGATTAAAGAGGCTTCTACTCGCGAAAGTGCAACAGAAATGGTGGCAACGTTAGTTGATGATTTTTCCATCATTATTGAGGAAGTTAAGAACGGCATGGGGATTGCGGAGGAATTGCAAGACGAGACGACAAGTGATATGTTGCTTGCTATTCATTCTGAGCTTGAAAAGAATGTTTGGATGTTAAAAGCGTTCTTGGGAAAATCCGCGTAATCATAATATAAAAAGCTGGCTTAATGTTGAGCCAGCTTTGTTATGTAGGGAGCTTTTCTCAAACCTTGTCGCTATTGGAGAAAAAAATCAATGAATTAGTCTTTGTTAACAGTGATAATTGATCATAATTCATTGAGAAAAGAGCAAGTTTTTTTGTAAAAAAACAGGGAAACTAGGTACGATGGCTCAAATGGCTAATTCTACGTTAAAATCGGCCGCTGGCCAATGGCAGTAGGATTTTAACAACGCTCTATACGAAAACAGACTTATGTATTAATGAATATTTCTTTGCTGTAAAGAAGGAGCGCGTTGTTGACCGTAATCTTCACTTGCGAATTTCCCCTTTAATGATTCTATTAAGTAAATGCCAACTAGGTTGTAAAGCTCTTGCTTATCCAACTCTTTGATTAGATTGAGCAAATCATCGTACGACATTTCTTCCAATAATGCGAAGGTTAATATATCGATATCTTCTTCATCTCCGGAAAGCTTATCGCGGTAAAATTCATAGATTTCATCAACCAGTTTCACGGATTCCACCCCCATTTTCTTATACAATACCCTCATTTTGAAAAAATAATCCTGAAAAATTGAATTTCTCCCGAAACAAAAATGGGTCAATGAGGCATGCTAGTGAAAAAGGGGGTTCTAATGTGGACCAAGAGAAAAAGACGTATTATATTACTGTCGGTTCAGGTGAGATTTCACAGAGCAGTACAGACTCGGCTTGGAATTTTAAAATTGAGGCAACAGATGATGAAATCATTCGATTAAGAGAATTATTCGACCAAAACTATTCAACAGAGTGGCGTAACTTTTTTCGCGCTCATGTTCCATATGTGCAGTATCATCACGACCGTGAAAATGACGCGTACGACGAGACGATTGTGGAAGTTTATAAAATGATCTATGAGTTAGGTGATCAAGAGGCAAAGAATCATATTGAAACGATGGGGATATTGGAATAGAAGGCGAGTGCCGCTTTATTTGGAGCGGCATTTTCTAATTGCTTAAGTAACGAGCTGTTTTCCATTATAATAAGGATATGAATAGATAGACGTGGAGGAACTATGGAGACTTTTAAGGATTATAATGGAGCTACGGTTCGGTTGGCATTTGCCCGAAATCAATTATCGAAGGAGCCTCAGCATGTGCTAACGATTTGCCGATATGTGGATGCTTGGCTTTTAACAAAACACAAATTACGTGGTTTAGAATTTCCTGGTGGAAAGGTTGAAGCAGGGGAAATGTTAGAGGATGCTGCTCGCCGTGAAGTTTATGAGGAAACAGGTGCAACTGTGAAGGAGCTTCAATTTATTGGAGAATATGAAGTGGATAATGGTAGTGATTCATTTGTTAAAGCGATCTTTTATGGAGAAGTTGATGGTCTGGAAGAGAGCGATAATTATTACGAAACCGCAGGACCTGTTTTAATAAAGGAGAACCTTTTAACACAAAGATTTGGAGAAGAATATAGCTTTATCATGAAGGATGAAGTAATTAAACAAGTCTTACTTTACATAGAAAAGCAAAAAAGCGGCAGATGATAGATGGCCGCTTTTTAAGATCCATTTTTGATCAGCTTTTTTTCTAATAAATCGACGAGTTGATACATAATGGTGGCAAAGACCGCAATGACGAGGAGAGATAACAAAACAAGGGTAAAATTAAATACCTGGAAACCGTAAATGATCATGTAGCCGAGCCCTCTTTTGGAAACGAGAAATTCTCCAACAATGACGCCGACCCATGATAGACCCACATTTACCTTTAAAGTGGAAATGATCGTTGGGAAGCACGCTGGTAAAATTGCTTCGCGAAAGGATTGAAAACGTGTTGCCCCAAATGTTTGTAGGACCTTTAAGTAATTAGGATCCACTTCGCGAAAAGAGGTGTACACCACAATCGTCGTAATAATGACCGAAATGATCGCACCCATGGCAACAATGGAGGTCATACTTGGTCCGAGAGCAACAATTAGGATTGGCCCTAAAGCAACCTTTGGCATGGAATTTAAAACGACCAAATAGGGATCTAGAACTTTAGATAGAAAGGGTGACCACCACAGAATTGCAGCAAGAATCGTTCCAAGGAGCGTTCCTAAAATAAAGCCAAGTACCGTTTCACTTACCGTATAGCCAAGGTCTAGGAACAGCGACCCATCTGCAATTTTATCGATAAAAAGGTTCCATATTTTTGATGGAGCACTAAAAATGAGCGGGTCTATCCATTCGTTTCGGCTAAATAGTTCCCATCCTGCAAAAAATACGACGAAGATAATCAATTGATATAGACGAACCCAGCGACTTTCGCGTTTTAGAGATTGGATATATTCGTTGTGAAGGAATTCGAGTTTACTGTTCTGTTTCAACTTGCTCGACCTCCTTCCATATGGTTTGAAAGATTTCTGAGTAAAGTTCATGATTTCTCGCCTGAAAAGGAGGAAGTGATCTTAACTCATCCGGAACGTGAATAATTTTATAGATTTGACCAGGTTTCGGAGAAAAGAGATAGATACGATCACTCATGGCGATGGCTTCGCCAATATCATGTGTTACTAAAATGGCCGTTTTCCCAAAGGATTTCAGCGTATCAGAGACGAGATCCTCTAGTCGTAGTTTGGTCTGGTAATCTAATGCTGAAAAAGGTTCATCTAGCATTAATAGCTTCGGTTCAGTAGCGAGAGTGCGAACAAGGGCAACCCGTTGTCTCATTCCGCCTGATAGTTGACTAGGATATTGCTTTTCAACTCCACCAAGTCCCATTTGTTCTAGAAGCTTATAAGTGTAGCTCTTTTTCTCAGCAGTTAATTGGTTGTTGAGCTTCAGTCCCAACAGGATATTTTCTTCGATGGTTTTCCAAGGAAATAAATAATCCTGTTGCAGCATGTAGCCAATTTGATTATCAAGCTTTTCTATTGGTTGACCTTCCAAGGTTACTTTTCCTTCAGTTGGCTTCAGTAACCCTGCAATGATTGAGAGTAATGTAGTTTTGCCGCACCCACTTGGTCCAAGAAAGGAGACGAATTCTCCTTCTTTAACCTCTAGTGAGATATTGGAGAGGGCCGTTGTTGCAGAGGTTTTTGTGAAATAAGTATGGTGTATTTCATCTATCTTTAAAAATCCCATTTCCTTCTCGGCCTCCTCTTTCATAATTGGTGGTACTCGTAAACATTAATTCTATTTCATAACACTTTCAGCTATCTCTGTGTTAACGAGGTCACTGTGATTAATACGTTCTGGTAATTCGCCTGCTTCATCCATAATGTCCTGAAGATTGTTCCATTCATCTTCCTCAAGAATTGGGTCGGTCGAAAAAGAGCCTTGCCCCTTATAGCGTTCGACAACCATTTCAATCAGTTCTAGATCTGTATCCTCAAACTGAGGTTGGATAGCTTCGGCTACTTCTTTCGCACTGTGCTCTTCCACCCATTGCTGTGCCTTATAAATAGCTCGAGTGAATTTTTCAATGACTTCTTTGTTTTCATCCATATAGCTTTCTTTTGCCATGAAGGATGTGTAAGGAACATGACCAGACTCTTCTCCAAAAGAGGCAACAATATGGCCTCTGCCCTCTTGCTCAAATACACTTGCTTGTGGTTCGAACAATTGAACGAAGTCTCCAGTTCCTGAGGCAAAAGCACTGGTAATATTTGCAAAGTCGATATTTTGGATTAGCTCTAAATCAGCATGAGGGTCGATACCATGCTTCTTTAAAACAAATTCTCCAACCATCTGAGGCATTCCGCCTTTACGTTGCCCAAGGAACGTACTACCCTTCAATTGATCCCATGAGAAATTATCAATTTTCTCACGAGAAACTAAGAATGTACCATCTGTTTGTGTAAGCTGCGCGAAATTAATGACGGGATCGCTAGAACCTTGTGCAGCTACATAGATGGATGTTTCTGACCCAACTAGCCCGATATCTGCTCCATCAGACAGGAGGGCAGTCATGACTTTGTCTCCACCTGCAGTCAAGGTTAATTCAACATCCAACCCTTCTTCTTCAAAAAATCCTTTTTCGAGCGCTACGTATTGTGGTGCATAAAAGATGGAGTGAGTCACTTCAGCGACCGTTACTTTTTGCACTTTTTCATTATTACAAGCGGCTAGCGTTATAATAAGGATAGCGGCTAAAAAACAAGTGACACTTATTTTTAACCATTTTTTCATGCTTTGACCTCCTTCATGGTTAAATGAATCTATATAAAAGGTTTGTGAGCCTAACTTATCGTATGAAGTGGTCAAAAAATGTGTGAATGCCTATATGAAAAAGATGAACTATTTTTAGGGGTTGAACATATGACACACGATGACGGTCAAATTATGATGAAGCAGAAATTCCCATCACCGAATCCTACTATTGAATTATCGATCGTCACTTATTATTCAGATGGCTTGAAGGTTAAAGGAATGCTAGCAGAACCAAAAGGGGAAGGAACGTATGACGGATTTTTGTATCTCCGTGGAGGCATTAAGAACGTTGGAAAAGTTCGTCCTGGAAGGCTTGTGCAATTTGCCTCGGAAGGATTTATTGTTTTCGCTCCTTTTTATAGAGGCAATCAGGGTGGAGAAGGAAATGAGGACTTTGCTGGAGAGGATCGGAAGGATGCGTTTTCGGCCTTCGAGTTGCTCCGTACTCATCCTAGAGTTAGCAAGATACATATATTTGGATTTTCGAGGGGAGGGGTCATGGCTCTTTTGACTGCGATTCATTTTCCTGAAGCGGCCTCTGTTGTGACATGGGGGGGAGTGACGGATATGTTCCTAACCTATGTGGAACGAAAAGACTTAAGGCGAATGATGAAGCGGGTTATTGGTGGCACACCTACGAAATTTCCAGATCGATATAGGTATCGAACTCCGTTGTTTCATTTAGAAAAATTAGAGGTACCTACATTAATTATCCACGGTGTGAAGGATCAGAATGTGTCGATTGATCATGCGTATCGCTTAGAAAAAAGGCTGAAGGTTTTGGATAAAAAGGTGGAGACTTGGTATTTTGATTCATTTACGCATTATTTTCCTCCCTTAATCAATCGTGAAGTGGTGAGGGATTTAACGAAATGGATGAAAAATCAATAGGGATAATGGTAAGATAGGGGTAGAATAGGAAGTTTTTAAAGGAGTGTTTAAAATGGGTATGCCTATGGAATTAAACACAATGATCGTCACAAAAGGAAAAGAAAAACGTTACAAGGATAATCTTTTTACATTAGTGAAGGATGGGTACCGTTTATATCCACTGGAAATTCCGATTGAAGTGAAAAGAACAATAGAAGGCGATCTAATTGGAATCGGGGAGATCAAGAAAGTGGAGTGGGAGAACAAGCAAACGACCATCCATTATCAGTTGGTCTCGTTGAATTCGACGAATTAAAGAGTGTCATTCTTCCTCTCAGTATGTTGCGGAACAGAGCAAAGTTGTCAATAAAAAGTAACTGATTGACAGAATGAAGTGGAACCAGAGCAAATCTGTCAGATAAAAGGTTAATGACTGACAAAATGCTGTAGAACAAGAGAAAATCTGTCAGATAAAAGGTAAATGAATGACAAAATGTAGTAGAGCCAGAGCAAATCTGTCAGACAAAAGGTAAATGAATGACAAAATTTTGTAGAACCAGAGCAAGTCTGTCAGATAAAAGGTAAATGATTGACAGAATACCACAGAAACAGAACAGAGTTGTCATTCAAAAGAAGATGCCACACCAAACCACAAAAAAGCTGTTTACCAAGGCCCGCACCCAGCGAGACCTGATGGTAAACAGCTTCTTTATTTTTAGGCGATTGGACCGCCTTTTTCACGAATAGCCGCAGGAACTTTAGAGAACTTTTCAAAATTGACTTTGAACTTCTCGGCCAATTCCTTTGCCTTCTTTTCGTAGGCAGCTTGATCATTCCACGTCTTATTTGGTTGAAGAACAGCATCAGGAACACCTGGTACATGAAGTGGAATATGAAGACCAAAAATGCTATCCTTCACAGTTTCCACATGATTCAATTCGCCTTCAAGAGCTGCTTGAATCATCGCACGAGTGTAACTTAGCTTCATTCGACTTCCTACACCATACTCTCCACCAGTCCAGCCTGTGTTCACAAGGTAGACCTGTGAGTTATGCTCATCAATTTTTTCCCCAAGCATTTCCGCATAACGTGTTGCTGGAAGTGGTAAGAAAGGCGAACCAAAACATGTCGAGAACGTCGCTTCTGGTGATGTAATTCCACGCTCCGTTCCAGCTAGCTTTGAAGTATATCCGCTTAAGAAATGATACATTGCCTGTTCCTTCGTTAGCTTCGAGATCGGAGGTAATACACCAAAAGCATCAGCTGTTAAAAAGACAATCGTATTTGGATGACCGGCAATACTTGGGTCAACAATATTATCAATCGATTGAATCGTATAAGCTGCGCGCGTATTTTCAGTTAATGTGCCATCATCATAATCGGCCACACGTGTTTCCTTGTTCAGAACAACATTTTCTAGTACAGAACCAAAACGAATGGCATCAAAAATCTGTGGTTCTTTCTCACGAGTAAGATTGATGCATTTCGCGTAGCAGCCACCCTCAATATTGAAGACGCCATTGGAGGACCAGCCATGTTCGTCATCACCAATTAAACGTCGATGTGGATCAGCAGAAAGCGTTGTTTTCCCTGTACCAGACAAGCCAAAGAATAGCGCTACGTCACCTTCAAGCCCAACATTGGCTGAGCAGTGCATAGATAAAATCTGATTTTCAGGAAGTAAATAATTCATGACAGAGAAAATCGATTTTTTGATTTCACCTGCGTATTCCGTACCACCAATTAAAACGGTGCTACGTTCAAAGGAGATAATGATAAATGTTTCTGACTTCGTTCCATCTACCTTCGGATCTGCTTTGAAGTCTGGAGCAGAAATCACGGTAAACTGTGCTTCATGATTTAACAACTCTTCTTCAGTCGGGCGAATGAATAGTTGATGTGAAAAAAGATTATGCCAAGCATACTCATTGATAACTTGAATCGGAAGCTGTGTTTGTTTATCTGCTCCTGCAAATCCTTTAAAAACAAAAACTTCTTCTTTATTTTTTAGATAGTTAATCACCTTATTATAGAGAAGGTCAAAAGCTTCCTCTGGGAATGGTTGATTGAGCGGGCCCCAATCAATTTTATCCTTTGAAGTACTTTCTTCCACGATGTATTTATCTTTAGGTGAGCGTCCAGTATACTTTCCTGTAGTTGCACAAACAGCGCCAGTGGAAGTTAAAACGCCTTCATTACGCTTTAACACTTTTTCTACTAGTTGTGGAACAGATAGCTGAACGTGCACGTTATCCTGGTTTAATAATTCATTTAACTCGTTCGAAACACTAACTGAGTTCATCTGATGAAAACCTTCCTTCAGCATGATATTTTTACAACTCACGAATAGTATAACACATTTGTGATATTAATCTATACTAATAGCTAATTATTCGGAATATTAAATCATAAACAGAAAGTATGTTAAAATAAACTATAATTTCCTTTGAGGATGATGAAAATGAATATTATTGCCTTATATGATAGGAAATGTAGTCTTTGTCAGAGGACAAAGAGAACTTTTCAAAAACTTGATTGGAATCAAAAAATTGAATGGATTTCTCTACAAGAATATGAAGGAAGCCAATTCAGTGCACTTGAACTAAGAAGGGAGCTTCATATTATCCTTCCAAATGGAGATGTTCTTAAGGGATTTGATGCGGTAAGAAAGCTCTTAGTAAAAAGTCCGCCGACAGTGTTATTAGGATTACTTTTATATCTTCCATTCATCCCTCTGATTGGACATCCGATTTATCGTTGGATTGCCAAGAATAGATATAGGTTTTTGAAAAAGACATGCACGGACGGAAGCTGTTCAATAGAGGAAAAAAATTGATAGAAATCATGCTTTTCTGTTGACACTGGTGCATTGGTTCGATATGATTTTAATTTGAAACGGATACTCTCTTATCCCGAGTAGGTGGAGGGACAGGGCCCTATGAAACCCAGCAACCAGCTATGTTTTGAACGACGAGGTGTGTAAAACAGCCTCTGTGACAAAAGCAAAGGTGCTAACCTGAAGCAAGGATTTAGTCCTTGAACGATAAGAGTGAAAGGCGAGATTTGTAAACTTCAACCTTTCCTCATTTTTAGGGAAGGTTTTTTTATATTTATCTCTGCTTTTATCAAATACTAATAATATCTCCATGTTTATTTCATACTACATAGGGAATGAGTACCGTATCAAAGTCGAGGGTTCCCTCGTCCATAATGATATGAGGAGGAAGTCAGATGTCAAGAAACGCGCGTTTGTTCACTTCTGAGTCAGTTACTGAAGGTCATCCGGATAAAATTTGTGACCAAATTTCTGATGCGATTTTAGATGCCATTTTAGCAAAGGATGCTAACGCTCGTGTTGCTGCTGAAACATCTGTAACTACAGGTCTTGTTTTAGTTGCAGGTGAAATCACTACATCTACATATGTGGATATTCCAAAAATTGTACGGGAAACGATTAAGGAGATTGGCTATAATCGAGCGAAGTATGGATTTGATTCGGAAACCTGTGCGGTGTTAACTTCTATTGATGAGCAATCTGCTGATATTGCGATGGGAGTTGACCAAGCTCTAGAAGCACGTGAAGGTAGTATGACTGATGAAGAAATCGAAGCAATTGGAGCAGGAGACCAAGGTTTAATGTTCGGATTTGCATGTAATGAAACAAAGGAACTTATGCCTCTTCCAATTTCTTTAGCACATAAACTATCTCGTCGTCTTACAGAAGTTCGTAAAGAAGAGATTCTTCCTTACCTTCGTCCAGACGGAAAGACACAGGTTACAGTGGAATATGATGAAAATAACAAGCCGGTCCGCATTGATACGATTGTTATTTCAACTCAGCACCATCCTGAGATTAGCTTAGAGCAAATTCAACGTAATCTTAAGGAACATGTTATCAATCCAGTTGTTCCAAAGGAATTAATTGATGAGAATACGAAGTATTTCATCAACCCAACAGGACGTTTTGTTATTGGTGGTCCTCAAGGGGATGCTGGTCTTACTGGTCGTAAAATTATTGTTGATACCTATGGTGGTTATGCACGTCATGGTGGCGGTGCATTCTCTGGTAAGGATCCAACAAAAGTTGACCGTTCTGCAGCATACGCGGCACGTTATGTAGCGAAGAACCTTGTTGCTGCAGGACTAGCTGATAAGGTAGAAGTACAGCTTGCTTACGCTATTGGAGTGGCTCAACCTGTTTCCATCTCTGTCGATACATTTGGAACTGGTAAAGTAGGAGAGGATGTTTTAGTTGAAGTTGTTCGCAATAACTTCGATCTACGTCCAGCCGGCATTATTAAGATGCTTGACCTACGTCGTCCAATTTACAAGCAAACAGCTGCCTACGGACATTTCGGTCGTACAGATATCGAACTTCCATGGGAACGTACAGATAAAGCGGATGTACTACGTGCAGAAGCATTAAAATAGTATAAAGAAGAGGTGCGGTTTAAATCCGCACCTCTTTTTATCTAGCCTGCAACGCCTTATAATATTGCCCTTTTTCCGCATATTCTCTTGAGATTCTTTCCATGTCTTTGATGTCTTCCTCAGTTAGTTCCCGGATAACCTTAGCTGGCCTTCCAAAAGCGAGTGTGTTTGGAGGGATTTTTTTACCCTGTGGAACAAGACTTCCTGCCCCGATAAATGCTCCTTCTCCAATCTCGGCTCCGTCTAGAACAATGGAGCCCATCCCAATTAGGGCTTTTTTCCGAATGATACAGCTATGTAAAATGACTTGGTGGCCAACTGTTACTTCGTCTTCTAAGATAAGTGGATTGTTGGGACTTTGGTGTAAAACGCTATTATCTTGTACATTCACTTTATTCCCAATAATCGTTGGAGCGACATCTCCTCTGATAACAGTATTAAACCAAATGCTTGATTCGTCTCCGATTTCTACGTCACCAGTAATCGTGACATAATCGGCAATGAAGGCAGTGGATGCAATTTTCGGTGATTTGTTATGAAATGGATATATCATGGGCAATCCCTCCTTGTGTGATATAATCCAATTTTACCGAAATTTCCGTTTGAAGTGTGAAATAACATTTAAAACACTGAGTTGAGCCTATTTTTATGGTAAAATGGGGTATATTTTATAGATGAAAAAGTACATTTTTAAATATGAGAATTGTCTAGCGCAAGCAGCTGTTTAGACTAAACACTAAGATTATTTTCTTAGAATGATCTTCGCAGGAACAAACTGTTCTTTCGAACGCGCTAACGGTTTTCTTATGGGCTTTGTAGGAGGAATGTTCATGTGGAAATGGGAACCTGATGGGGAGGCAAAAGGAGTCATAGTGATGGTGCACGGTGCATTAGAGCATCATCGTCGCTACGGGTGGTTGATTGAAATGTGGCGTACAGCTGGCTTTCAAGTAATAATGGGTGACCTGCCTGGGCATGGTCTTACGACAAGGTCTAGAAGAGGGCATATCGATTCTTTTGATGAATACGTCACCGAAGTGAAGGAATGGGTTGAGACTGCTTACCAATTTGACTTGCCTGTGTTTTTATTTGGACATAGTATGGGTGGTTTGATAACGATTCGTTTGCTTCAAGAAGAGGAATTGAATTTAGCTGGTGTTATTCTTTCTTCACCTTGCTTAGATCTTGTGAAAAAACCAGCCAAAATTATAAATGGGATTACGCACATTTTGAATGTCGTCACTCCCGAATTAAGAGTGAACCCAGGGATAACAGTTAATATCGCAACACGAAATAAAGATGTTTTAGAAGCGGATATGAATGACACACTGTATATAGATAAAGTGACAGTGAGATGGTATCGGGAATTAGCTGATTCCATGAAGCTTGCTTTTGAAGAACTTGCGAAGACGAAAGACGTACCGATGCTCGTAATGCAGGGTGGAGACGATAAGATTGTGAATAAATTGGCTGTAAAAGAATGGTTTAATCAGTCTCCTTTGTCTGAAAAAAGATATAAGGAATGGCCGAAAAGTTACCATGAAATTTTTAATGATCCTGAACGGGATGAAGTATTTGAATATGCAAAGGATTTCGTTTATAGTCAGTTAAAAGCAATTGGCTACATCGTTTGACGGAGGTTTTTTAATGACTATACCATCTGAACCACTTTCCCTAATGACGAAAGTGTACAGAAAAATATTGCCAACTGCTCACAAGGAGCTTGCCTATTGGAAGAAGAGAGCAGGGGAAATTCCAGATGAGGAGCTTAGGAAACAGGCACTTGCAAGCATTGAAAGTAAAACTTTTCATTGTGAGGGTGGCTCGATCTTAGCTATTATGGCTGGAGAGTGTTATGAAGAGGCAATTAAGTTTATTGTTGCCTATCAAACGATCAGTGACTACTTGGATAATCTTTGTGATAGAAGTACTTCACTTGATCCAGATGACTTTTCTGCATTACATGAGTCCATGGCAGCTGCATTAACAATCGGAAAAGACCAACAAGATTATTATCGATATCGTCAAGAAAAAGAGGATGGCGGTTATTTAAGCGAGCTTGTTGAGACTTGTCAAAATGTCTTGAAAAATAATCCCAATTATCATCTCATTAAGGATTATCTTTTAGAGCTTTGTCAGTATTATTGTGACTTACAAATACATAAGCATGTGAAGGTGGACGAACGAGTTCCACGTTTGCAAAATTGGTTTCAAGAGCATAAAGAAGATATTCCTGAGATGGAATGGTATGAATTTTCCGCTTGCTCTGGCTCAACCTTAGGGATATTTTGCCTAGCTTCTTTTGGCATGAGCACTGATTTTGAAGAAGAGCATGCTGAAAAAATTCGAAATGGGTATTTTCCTTATATTCAAGGTCTCCATATTTTATTGGATTATTTTATCGATCAGGAAGAAGACAAAATAGGTGGAGATTTGAATTTCTGTTTTTACTATAAAAATGAAGAGAGCTTATTTGAACGTTTGAAGCATTTTGTGGAAGAAGCAGATAAACATACGGAAGGCCTTCCAAATCGCCGTTTTCATCAGTTGATTAATCGGGGCCTAGTGGGGATTTACCTTTCAGATGAGAAAGTTCGTAGCCAAAAATCGGTTCGACTTTTAGCAAAAGAAATGATTCGCAGCAGTGGGTTAATTAGTTTCTTTTTCTATATAAATGGACGGGCATATCGGAAGGTTCAGAAGTGGATACCTTCAATGAGATAAGAACGCATGGATTTCGAATCCATGCGTCTATTTTTTAATCCAGATTGATTTTGTATAACCTATATTAAAACCTGCTCTCTCCAGATTATTTTGACTTGTGGAGCCGAATCTTGCTTGACTGACAAGTAAGATGCATCCTTTTTGGAAAGCTTGATAAATTCGATGTTTAATTAAGGATCTCTGAATTCCTTTCTTTCTAAATTGTGGGGTTGTAGCGGCCGCTGCGAGAGTGGCCACGTTATCTTTTATAAATAGGACCCCAATTCCAGCAGGTTCATCTTCAATACAGGCAAGGTAGAATGTCCATTCTTCTTTATCATGAAGTACTTCATTATTTTGAGCTACTCCATTTTTTAGAAAGGAAGGCATCTGGAATCCTCGTGTGTATATTTCCGCAAAAGTATCGAATTCGTCACTTCGTAATTCTCGAATAGCCAATTCATTTTCCCCTTTAGCTACAAGACTATTTGCGTAGAGAGTAGTGTGAAAATCATTTTGATAAAATCCTTTCTCCGATAAATATGTGAGGAGCGTCGAAGAAACGTGTCCAGGAGCTAGCTCGAATCGCAACGGAATACTTTTCTCATTGTAAAAGTCGATTATTCTATCTATGTACTTTTCATCACCATCTTTTAACCCTTTTACTGTATTGAACGATGGTCCTGGAATATTCTTTACAGAAAATGCTGTTGCACTCCCGAAGGTTTGTATGTCGACCCCCATTGGATTTCCTTCTAATTCTTTTATGGCAGTAAGGCGTGAGTGCAGACAATCTACCTCTGACATTTCTAAAACATGTGCTAATTCTTTATTCACAACCATTTTCTATTTCACATCCTAAAACGTTGGTATGATTATTAATTCAACATATATCACTGCTAATCCTATTAAACCCATGCTTAACAACTGACTTGAACCCATCCTGTTTCAGGTGGAAAATCTGCTCTAGTTAATTTTTCTCCTGAAATTAACTGACGATAAGAGGTTATCGTTCCGTCATGGGAAACGATATATATTTTTTCTTTATGTAATAACTTACAAGCCGCAATAAATTCCTTTCCCGCATCTATGAACTTATTTTCAGGCAAAATATTTATGCCATTTGCCCATAAATCAAGAGAAGCATTCATATCCAATTCAAAAGTCGGAAACTCTTTTTTGATTGTTTCAATACCAAGTAATTTATCACAAGGTAATGTGTTTTTGTTTGGTAGTAGTGGAAACATGCGTGGAGAGACTAATGGGCTAACAATCTTTTGGCAATCGACATTTCTGCTCCAAATATAAGCTGTTTGAAGAGTTCTTCTGAGAGGACTGATAAAAATAATATCTGTGTTGGTTAAAGGGAGTGTATTTTTTAATAATTTCACTTGTTTTATACCATTAGAGGTTAACGAAGGATGCTTGATTTGAAAACTTTTTGGTATATCTAAAGTATGTTCCCCTTGGCCATGTCGAATAAATATTATTTCCACCTAATCATCACTTCCTTGAAAGTTATGTTAATCTTTTAATTCGCTATTCTTTTAGGAAATTCCTCGGTAAACACAAAAAATAAAGACCAAATCATAGGATTTGGTCTACTGAACGTAGTTATCTTTTCTCAATCGCCACAATAAAAGGCGGATTGTTTTCTTGGTTAATGAATTGGTATTGAAGTACATGAACTATTTTTTGATCGAGCTGTTGGACAAAAGGAACGACTGTATCACGCTCTACTGCTCCTTCTTCATGACCATGGTAAATGACCAATACAATGATGCCTTCAGGAGCAAGGATTTCAATCAATTGTTCGATGGCGGCAATGGTCGTGTTCGCTTGCGTCACAATCGATTTGTCACCACCAGGTAAATAACCTAAGTTGAAAATAGCCCCAGTTACTTTCCCATGCATGGAAGCAGGCACCGTTGATAGAATTTCCTCATGACCTTTATGAAAAAGAGTTACCCTTTTTGCAAGATCTTGCTCAAGTAGCTTCTTCTCGGTACTCGTGATTGCTTCTGCTTGAATATCATAGCCAAATACATGTCCTTGTTCTCCGACGAGTTTGGCCAGAAAAAGTGTATCATGACCGTTTCCAAGTGTAGCATCTACGACGATATCGCCTGATTTAACCGCTTTTTGTAGCAAGGTCCGGGCAAAAGGTAAAATGCCTTCTAGCTTCATTGCTTTACCTCAACCTGATTATAAAACTTACCTTGCCAGCTACCACGGCGTTTTAACTCTGTATCAATCGCGTTTAAAACTTCCCACTTGTTGACACTCCACATTGGTCCAATCATTAAATCAATCGGCCCATCACCAGTAATACGGTGAACAATCATTTCCGGTGGGATGATTTCTAATTGATCGCAAACTAGACTTACGTAATCTTCTTTTGTAAGAAACTCAAGAATACCCTTTTCATACTGTTTCACCATTGGTGTTCCTTTTAACAAGTGAAGAAGGTGGATCTTAATCCCTTGAACATCTAGTTTGGCAACCTCACGAGCCGTTTCCATCATCATGTCATAGTTTTCTAATGGTAAGCCATTAATGATGTGCGTACACACGCGAATTCCGTGTTTGCGAAGCTTTTCAACACCCTGAACATAACTTTCGTAATCATGGGCACGATTAATTAAAAGAGCTGTTCGTTCGTGAACTGTTTGTAGGCCAAGCTCAACCCATAAATAGGTTCTTTCGTTAAGTTCAGCTAAATACTCGACCACATCATCTGGAAGACAGTCTGGTCGTGTGGCGATCGAAAGTCCTACGACACCTTCTTGTGCTAAAACCTTTTCGTATTTTTCACGAAGCTCGGCAACAGGTGCATGAGTATTCGTAAATGCTTGGAAATACGCCATATATTTGCCGTCTTTCCATTTCTCATGCATTTTGTCCTTAATTTCTTTAAATTGTACTTCTAAATCATCAACGCGATTGCCGGCAAAGTCACCGGAACCAGCAGCACTACAAAAAGTACATCCGCCGTGAGCAACAGTGCCGTCTCGGTTCGGACAATCAAAGCCACCATCTAGGGCGATCTTAAATACTTTATGGCCAAATTGTTGGCGTAAATGGTAATTCCATGTATGATATCGTTTTTCATCTATAGCATATGGAAATGGGTTTGTCTGATTCAATTCAGTTTCCCCTCCTCTGAAATTCATAAGAAAAATTTTAACATGAAATGCGTAATTTTCATAATGGAGTATATTTCAAATTAAGGTGTAAGGGAAACTTGTTGTGAACAAACTAACAGGGAAGCATTCATTGCTTCATTTTCTCATGAAAAATGGTCGGGAGGTTAAAAGGGATGGCGACACGTCAATCAGTAGAAAACCTTCTTCAACAATGTGAGGATGCAATTCGTAACGCCCATGAACAATACCAGGAGCATACGAGACAAGAAAATTACAATGAAGGTGAATTTACCGAAGCCATGCAGCAAGTTGAGACGGCTTATAATGATTTAGCGAAAATGGCACATAGTGCGAATGGTCAGCAACGGGAGCAGCTCCATCGCATGCGACTTCAGCTACAGCAGGTCCAAAATAACATGATTTTACACGAACATTAAGGAGAGGAATGCCTCGTGAAAAAACGGTCCAAACAAAATAATCCTGAACAAAAAACAAGAAATGGCATCAACAACCAGGATATTGAATTGGGTCAGGATTTTGATCAAGTAAAACAAGCCAAAAAGAAATACGAGAAAAAAGGGCAACCGGTTAAGTCGAAGTTCCATCCTGAGCCGGAGCAATCCCGATAAGTAGAAAAGAAGCTGTCCCGAAGGGTTTTCATGACCTTTTGCGGACAGCTTTTCTGTTTCTAAATCAACCTCAATATTTGTCAAAACTTATTCATTGAACTCCTTCTGAAAAAGGAATAATATATAATCTTGAGACTTTGGAGAATTAACCGGAAAGGAGCGATGGGTATGCCTCGTTCTCTCTGGCTTTTAATAATTGGGATGGCTGTTAATGTTACAGGATCTTCTTTTTTATGGCCATTAAATGCAATTTACATTCATGATCACTTAGGAAAATCACTTTCCATTGCAGGATTTGTTCTGATGCTAAATTCAGGAGCATCTGTCATTGGGAATTTAATTGGTGGCAGTCTTTTTGACAAAATTGGAGGCTACAAATCCATTCTTTTGGGAATTGGGATAACGGTTACTGCCTTAACTGGCTTAACGATTTGGCATGACTGGTTGCCATACGTCATTTTTCTTACAATTATCGGTTTCGGCTCAGGAATCATCTTTCCTTCTATGTACGCGATGGCCGGTTCTGTTTGGAAAGAAGGCGGAAGGAAAGCCTTTAATGCGATATATGTTGCGCAAAATTTAGGTGTTGCTGTAGGATCAACCCTAGGTGGATTCGTAGCATCCTATTCCTTCCAATGGATCTTTTTAGCCAATACACTCATGTATTTTATTTTCTTATTCATTGCATTGTTTGGATATCGAAGCATTAAGTCAGATTCCCACATGCAGCCAACCGTTCTTTCAGAAAAACAACCTATCAAAGATTATACGAAGTTGTATGCATTGTTAACTCTTTGTATAGGTTATTTATTATGTTGGGTTGGATATGTTCAGTGGCAAGCGACCATTTCTACGTATACGCAGGAGTTGAATATTTCTTTAAAGCAATACAGCTTTTTGTGGACGGTTAATGGTGCTTTGATTGTTCTAGGTCAGCCGATTTTAAATCGTGCATTAAAATCGTTTGAGAAAAACATCAAGTTACAAATGGTTATTGGGATGTTGATTTTTATTGGCTCATTCTTAGTTGCTGCAAAAGCAGAAGCCTTTTCAGGTTTTATGACGGCGATGGTGATTTTAACAATCGGGGAAATGTTAATATGGCCAGCAGTCCCAACAATTGCATCTAAGCTTGCTCCGAAAGGAAGAGATGGCTTTTATCAAGGAATTGTTAATAGTACGGCAACTGGTGGAAGAATGATTGGGCCTGTACTTGGTGGTTTGTTGGTCGACTTATATGGAATGCCAATGCTGTTCACTGTGTTGTTATTCTTGATTGGTATTTCAATCGTGACCACTCTTCTTTATGATCGGAAGCTCAAGGTAATTCCACAGGAAGAACCAGTCAGTTTCCGGAATTAATTCGTTTTTTTTCCTGAATTCGTGTATATTTTTCCGAAATTCTTGCTAAAAAGATAACAAGGCAAGAACATTCTAGAAGATTGCGACATACATTATGTAACGACTTGCATATGTAACGGAAATTTAATACAATATTTTTAAATCAATTTTAATGACAGTGATAAGGAATAGTAATGGTGTAAGAAACCCGTGTTAGAGAGTTGACGGCTGGTGAAAGTCAATCGGGACCATCATGAACTCGCCTTTGAGTCGCAAGTGCGAAAGGTAAGTAGTGCTTGCCGTTGCCCGCGTTAAGGGTGAATGAAGCGAGTGACTTGGTCACTAATGTGGGTGGTACCGCGGGAGAATATATATTCCTCTCGTCCCTTTTGGGATGAGGGGTTTTTTTGTATAAAAAATTCTTGTAGTCGACCACATCCTGTCTCGTCAGTACATACGGCAATATATTTTATTTATTTTTAGGAGGAACGAAAGATGAGTTTTCATCATCAAGAAATTGAAAAGAAGTGGCAAAGCTACTGGGAAAACAATAAAACATTCAAAACGAGCGAAGAAAAAGGGAAAAGAAAATTCTATGCCCTTGATATGTTCCCGTATCCATCTGGTGCAGGTCTTCACGTTGGTCACCCTGAAGGGTACACAGCAACTGATATCCTTTCAAGAATGAAGCGTGCCCAAGGCTATAATGTTCTTCATCCAATGGGTTGGGATGCATTCGGTCTTCCAGCGGAGCAATATGCTTTAGATACAGGAAATGACCCAGCTGATTTTACAAAGCACAACATTGAAACGTTTAAGCGCCAAATTAAAGCGTTAGGCTTTTCTTATGATTGGGATCGTGAAGTGAATACGACAGATCCGGAATATTACAAGTGGACACAATGGATC
Organism: Bacillus yapensis; assembly: GCF_005280205.1. Classification (GTDB taxonomy): domain Bacteria; phylum Bacillota; class Bacilli; order Bacillales; family Cytobacillaceae; genus Robertmurraya; species Robertmurraya yapensis. The sequence continues at coordinate 34,611 of NZ_SUND01000012.1, forward strand.
TTTTTAAAGCTATATGAAAAAGGTCTTGCTTATATTGATGAGGTTGCGGTGAACTGGTGTCCAGCTCTTGGGACAGTTCTAGCGAACGAAGAAGTCATTGATGGTAAAAGTGAGCGCGGTGGACATCCAGTTGAACGCCGCCCGATGAAGCAATGGATGCTAAAAATTACGGCTTACGCTGATCGTTTACTTGAAGACTTAGAAGAATTAGATTGGCCAGATAGCTTAAAAGAAATGCAACGTAATTGGATTGGACGTTCTGAAGGTGCAGAAGTGACTTTCCAAATTGAAGGTCATGATGAGACATTCACGGTATTCACAACACGCCCTGATACATTATTCGGTGCAACTTACGCTGTTATTGCGCCTGAGCATGAATTAGTTGGTAAAATTACAACGGCAGACCAAAAAGTAGCCGTAGACACATACTTAGATCAAGTAAAAACAAAGAGTGATTTAGAGCGTACTGACTTAGCGAAGGATAAAACAGGGGTATTCACAGGCGCTTACGCGATTAATCCAGCTAATGGCGAAAAAATGCCGATCTGGATCGCAGATTATGTTCTTGTAAGCTATGGTACGGGTGCGATTATGGCGGTTCCAGCTCATGACGAGCGTGATTTTGAATTCGCACAAAAATTTGATTTGCCAATTATTGAGGTTGTTGCTGGTGGAGACGTTACAACAGAAGCGTATACTGGTGACGGAGAGCACGTAAACTCTGATTTCTTAAATGGATTAAATAAAGAAGATGCCATTGCGAAGATGATTGCATGGCTTGAAGAAAAGGGCATTGGTACGAAAAAGGTAACATACCGTCTACGCGATTGGTTATTTAGCCGTCAACGTTACTGGGGTGAGCCAATTCCAATTATTCATTGGGAAGATGGCACAATGTCAGCAGTTCCTGAAGAAGAGCTTCCATTAACACTTCCTGTTACAAAAGAAATTAAGCCTTCTGGAACAGGAGAGTCTCCTTTAGCGAATATCGCTGACTGGGTTAATGTAGTAGATCCGAAAACAGGTAAAAAGGGTCGTAGAGAAACAAACACAATGCCACAATGGGCAGGTAGCTGCTGGTACTACTTACGTTATATTGATCCGAAAAACGATCAAGCATTAGCGGATAAAGAGAAATTAGCAGAATGGTTACCAGTTGATATTTATATTGGTGGAGCAGAACATGCGGTACTTCACCTTCTATATGCTCGATTCTGGCATAAGGTTCTTTATGATCTTGGTGTGGTTTCAACAAAAGAGCCATTCCAAAAGCTATTCAACCAAGGGATGATCCTAGGTGAAGGCAATGAAAAAATGAGTAAATCAAAAGGTAATGTTGTTAACCCTGATGATATTATCGAAAGCCACGGTGCCGATACGTTACGCCTTTATGAAATGTTCATGGGCCCACTAGATGCGTCGATTGCATGGTCAACGAATGGTCTTGATGGCTCACGTCGTTTCTTAGACCGAATTTGGCGTTTATTAGTGGAAGAGGATGGCAGTTTAAGTCCGAAGGTTCAAGACAGTGAAGATACCCTTTTAGAAAAGGTTTATCACCAAACGGTGAAAAAGGTAACCGAAGATTTTGAAGGCCTACGCTTTAACACAGCGATTTCACAGCTTATGGTCTTCATTAATGATGCTTACAAAGCGCCAGTATTGCCAAAACGTTATGTGGAAGGCTTTGTGAAGATGCTTGCTCCAATCGCTCCTCATATTGCTGAAGAGCTTTGGTCGAAACTAGGTGGAACTGAAACAATTTCTTATGAAGCATGGCCAGCTTTTGATGAAGCGAAGCTTGTAGATGATGAGGTTGAAATTGTTGTCCAAATCAACGGCAAGGTAAAAGCGAAGTTGATGGTTCCAGCCGATGCTAATAGAGAAGCTCTTGAAGAAATTGCCATGGGCGATGTCAATGTGAAAGAGCAAATTGACGGAAAAACAGTCCGTAAAGTAATTGCGGTCCCAGGCAAGCTTGTTAATATCGTAGCGAACTAATAGTCAAAAATGCAGTCCAAGTAGGGCTGCATTTTTTTGAAGATGTCAGGAAGAAGAAAGTCACTAAAGCGTATGATTTTTTTCCATTCGACACTATGTGATAAAATAATCCTACCGTTTACAAGGTGAAAAGATTAGAAAATAAAAGGAGCTTATAAATAAATGGAACCAATTAATATTATTACAACAGAAGAACTAGAAAAGAAAATCGAAAATGGCGAAGAGTTGAACCTGATCGATGTTCGTGAAGACGAGGAAGTTGCAGAAGGCATGATTCCTGGGGCAAAGCATATTCGTATGAATGATATCCCTGCTCGCATAGATGAACTTGATAAAGACAAAGAGTATATCTTCATTTGTCGTTCAAGTAGACGAAGCGAAAATGTTTGCTACTACTTGCAAGACCAAGGATATAAAGTTCGCAACATGGTTGGCGGTATGCTTGACTGGAAAGGCGAAATTGTATTCTAAGAGGTTTTAGAACTCTTCTAATCTGTCCATAATGGTAAAAAACGCTTTTTTCGTGTTGCTTGTTGTGTTTTTTTGTAAATGTCCTAAAGCCGACATTTACACCTCTTACGCGGTTTAGTGCTACAAATTATTTTTGCACAGCACTTTTCGCTACCGTTTGCTGTTTTTAAGAGGAAAAATTGCAATTCATTTAATGAATTTTTATCTAAAGGCAACAAGCTTTTGCGAAAAGAGCCTTATTGGGAGAGAAGAACAATGATCCAGGTTAAATTATTTGATCAGGAACATGAGAAAGACTTAGAAAAAGTAATGAATCGTTTTTTAGAAAAACTAGATGAAAAAAAACTACTCGATATTAAATACAACATTGCAGCATTACCTGAGGATGATGAATCGCCAGAACAGATTTATTGTTTTTCTGCGATGGTCATCTACAGAAAATAAGGAGTTTGACATTATTGTCAAACTCCTTTCGTTTTAGCAAAAATAGCGGCATTCGTTCCAGCTAATCTTCCAGTTACAAGTGCAGAAGTAATATTGTATCCGCCTGTATACCCGTGGATATCGAGGATTTCACCGCAAAAATACAGTCCATTCATTTTCTTAGAAGCCATTGTTTGTGGCTCGATCTCTTTGACAGAAACACCACCACCTGTAACAAAGGCCTTTTCGATTGGGAGCGTACCATCTACCTTAAATTCAAACTGCTTACAGCTATGCGTAAAGGCACGAATTTTCTCAGCGGAAATATTGGCTCCTTGAGCAGCCGGGTCAATGCCGTTTCTCTCTAAAAGAAATAGCAAATACCGTTCAGGGACTAAGCCTTTTAAAATATTCTTGATGCTTTTTTTCGGTTCGGCTTTGACTAGAGCCATGAACTCTTGAAAAAGAGGCTCCTGCTTTTTATCAGGAATGACATCTAAGCTCATTGTCACTTCTTTGAGGTCCCATTTTTTCTTCGCTTTCACGACAAACTGACTACAGCGAAGGACCGCTGGACCGCTCACGCCAAAATGAGTAAAAATCATATCCATTTGATGGGTAATAAGTGCTTTTCCTTTTGGGTTTAAAACACTTAAAGCTACATCTCGCAAAGATAATCCTTGTAATACCTTTTCTTGGATAAATGGCTCTGAGGAAGTAATCGGAACCTCCGTCGGATATAAATCGGTGATCGTGTGACCAGCTTTCCTCGCCCAAGCATATCCGTCACCTGTTGAACCAGTGTGTGGGACTGATTTGCCACCAACGGCAATAACAATCGCTTTTGTCTCATAGCTGTCTCCATCTCTAAAATGGACAGAGGCCGTGTGGTCATCTTGATATTTAACATCAGCAACAGGAGAATTCGTTTTAATATGTACCCTTAAGTCCTTCAGGCGATTCAGCAGTGCATCGACAACAGACTGAGCTTTATTTGAAACGGGAAACATTCTTCCATGGTCCTCTTCCTTAAGCTGTACTCCTAGCTTTTCAAAGAAAGCGATAATATCTTCGTTATTAAAAATCGAAAATGCACTGTGTAAAAAGCGACCATTCCCAGGAATATGCTTGATGATTTCATCAATCGGAAGTCGATTAGTAACGTTGCATCTTCCTCCACCTGATATCGCTAATTTGCGGCCGAGCTTGTCTCCTTTATCGACTAAAAGTACACGTGCGCCTTGTTCGCCCGCAGCGATGGCCGCCATTAGACCAGAAGGACCACCACCGATTACTATCACATCATATTGCATGTTTTTGTCTCCTTAAAAAATTTTATATAGAAATTCCATTAAAACTTTATGAAAATAAAGCCAATCAGTATATTATAGAACATGGACGATTATTATGAAAAGAATACAACTAGCTCTAATTTTAGTAGCAGTTATTCTTAAAGAAGTGTAAACTGTTTAGTTGTATAATTTATTTTGATTCTAGCTGATTTCTAATTAGGATGGGATGTTATGTCTTCAAAGCTGTTAAGAGGAACTTTTATCTTAACCTTAGGTACTTTTATATCAAAATTTCTAGGTTTGTTCTATGTAATTCCATTTTTTGCTTTAGTCGGCGAGGAAGGAACAGCCCTTTATAATTATGCTTATATTCCTTATACGATTTTTATTAGTATTGCCACCGGAGGGATTCCGGCATCAGTTTCTAAATTTATTTCAAAATATAATGCAATTGAAGAATATGAAGTTGGAAGAAAGTTATTTAAGACCGGACTAGTTTTGATGGGGATTACCGGCATCATCTCCTTTCTTATTTTATATGCGGCTGCCCCAAGCTTAGCTGGCACGGTCATCACAGATCCTGAATTTTTAGCTCATAAGGATGATGTAACAACGGTTATTAGAGCGGTAAGCTTTGCTTTAATTATCATTCCTTTAATGTCCATTATCCGAGGATATTTTCAAGGGCACCAATCGATGGAGCCGACTGCGATCTCTCAGGTTGTTGAACAAATTGTGCGGATTGTATTCGTTCTTGTGGGGGCATTTGCCGTTTTACACCTCCTTAATGGAACCCTTGTTACTGCAGTCAGTGTCTCCGTTTTTGCGGCCTTTATTGGAGGATTAGGGGGGCTCGTGGTTTTATTATGGTATTGGTATAAGAAGAAGCCAGAATACGATGCTCTTTTACTAAATGATAAAAGAACGGTTGATATCTCGGTCAAAGAGATTTACAAAGAAATTCTCCTGTATTCAATCCCGTTTGTCTTAGTGGGAATTGCTAATCCACTATTTCAATTTATTGATCAGTTAACTTTTAATAAAACGATGGTTGCCATTGGCTATGATTTTAAGGATGCAGAATATGCATTTTCGATTTTAAACTTCCAAGCACAGAAGCTCGTGATCATTCCTGTTTCACTTGCAACTGCCTTTTCTCTAACATTAGTGCCGGCAGTTACAAGATCCTTTACGGAGCAAGACCAGCAGGGCTTGAATCGTCAATTAAATCAAACGTTCCAAGTACTTATGTATTTGACATTGCCAGCTACTCTAGGACTTTCTTTATTAGCAGAACCGTTTTACACGGTGTTTTATGCGGCTGATGCGTTAGGAACGGAAGTACTACAGGCGTATGCACCTATTGCGATATTGTTTGCTCTATACGCGGTCACTGCAGCGATTTTACAAGGAATTGACGCTCAAAAATTTAACATTCTCAGTTTATTAGTTGGTATTCTCATTAAGCTAAGCTTGAATATTCCGTTGATCAAATTAATGGAGACGAAGGGCGCGATTCTAGCGACTGCGCTTGGATACGGAGCGGCGATTTTAATCAATTTATTTGTCATCAAAGCATTTTCGAAGTATCGATACCGTCTTGTATTTAGAAGGGGCATGTTAATCGTTATTTTCACTGTCATTATGTATGTTGTGACAATGCTTGTGTACAGACTACTTTCTATGTTCTTATCTCCTGAAGTAAAATGGGAAGCACTAGTGATGATCATTATTTGTGCGGCAGTTGGAGCTGGAATTTATTTTTACTTAGGCTTAAAGACGAAGCTAGTGAATTTCTTATTTGGTTCGCGAGTCGATCGGATTTTAGCAAAATTACGAATAAAAGTGTAGCAAACTTTTGCAGGTCCCCACTTGAAGTGGAGACCTGTTTTTTCACTAGTAATTATCACTGTAAATTCCTAGTCTTCTTTCGATTCGCTCCACTCGTCGCTCAAGACGTTCTAATTGACGTTCGAACCTTTCGTTTTGACGTTCTAATTGATTAAGACGGCGCTCGATATTTCCGCCGCCACCTCCTGGAAACCCAGGAAATCCTGGGATAAATTGTTGTCCCTGTTGTCGATAGTACAAATTGCACACCTCCTAAGTGGGGGATTTAGGTTAGGGATTTCGTTTTTAGGATGACTAAAAATACGCTTAGTCGTGATAATAGTCTATGAAAAGCAGATTTGATTGTAAGGGCTCATGCCCATGATATAAGAATGAAATGAGGGCTCGTTATGAGAATTGATAAAATGTTGGCCAACCTTGGTTTTGGCAGTCGAAAAGAAGTGAAAAAGCTTTTAAAAGATGGAGCGGTTAAGGTCAATGACCGAGTCATAAAGGATGCCAAGGAGCATGTGGACCCTGAGAAAGATACAGTTACCTTACATGGTGAGGCTGTAGAATATAAGGAGTTTATTTATCTGATGATGAACAAGCCTCCTGGTGTCATCTCTGCGACGGAAGACAATCACGATCAAACAGTGATTGATTTATTAGAGATGGAGGACGCCGTCTTTTCGCCTTTTCCAGTAGGTCGATTGGATAAGGATACAGAAGGGTTGTTGCTTATCACAAATGATGGGCAGTTATCTCATCGCCTGTTATCTCCGAAAAAACATGTGCCGAAAACATATTTTGCGGTAATTGATCAAGAGGTAACGGAAGAGGATGTGGAGGCTTTTAAACACGGAGTCGTTTTAGACGATGGGTATGAAACGAAGCCAGGTGAACTGAAAATATTGAAGTCTGGTACTCGTTCTGATATTGAGTTAACGATTACAGAAGGAAAGTTCCATCAGGTAAAAAGAATGTTTGAAGCAGTGGGGAAACGTGTTGTGTATTTGAAACGCTTAACAATGGGACCACTTGAGTTGGATGAATCACTGGAGCTTGGCGAGTATCGTGAGTTAACCGATGAGGAGATTGAAAGTTTGATGGAGTATGAAGTGAAGTAGAGATTTCTGGAATTAATGTTAAAAGTTCCAGATTTACTTAGGGAAGTTCCGGAATTCAGTTGAAAAACCAAAAAAATCGCCTACCATATTGAGTAGGCGATTTATATTTTAGAAGTATCAATAGAGGTCATTAAGAGGTAATTTTTACTTTCTTCTGTGTCGTTGTCCACTTGCCTCGGCTAGGACTTTTTACTAAGTCATTGTAAGCCAAAACATTCAAATCTCGTTGGATCGTCCGAGGAGTTGTACCAAATTCTTCTACAAGCTCTTGTGTTGTGACAATTCCCTGCTGATTAATAAACATGTAGACGGATTTGATTCGGTTTATCATCCGGTTAGTTGAAGGTTTCAAAAAACCACTCCCTATCCTTTTTTCAAACCAGTGGCAGTTCCTACAGTTGACAGCTTATTATGAGAAATACTTCTCATACATATGTAATCTTCTTCTCCCTAGACAACCCCTTTATTCATTTCTACTAATAGGTTAAACCCTTAACAACAATTCTAAACTTATTTTCAAATAATTTCTACTTTATTATGAAAATTTTACATTTTGTTAAATCTGAAAATTCCCCCCTTTGCGTTAGGCTCAATAATACATATGGTTCGAGACAGGCTAAATATGAACAAAAATTGAATATTCTCATAATTTAATTTATCATTTTTCCTACTATCCTAATTTCATTTCCTAAGATATAATACATGTCATATTTGTCATTTATAGGAAAGGAAGTGTGAGTTTGGAGCAGGCATTAGAAAATCAACTTGTTCATAGAAAAGAAAATATTTATTTGGGTTTCGTTATGCTATTTAGTATCCTTGCGTATTTATTTTTAGCATTTTCAATCGTAGGTTTAATCATTATTGCACTTATTTTGTTTTTTTCTCTTATTCTCAATGGTTTTTACATGGGAGGGGTTAGACGGAATGGCGTCAAGCTGAGTGAAGAACAGTTTCCAGAGCTGTATCAGAAGGCTGTTGCCGTCGCAAAAGATATGGGCTTATCGAAAATTCCTGACATATATGTGATGGAATCGGAAGGTGTACTGAATGCCTTTGCTACAAGATTTTTCATGAAGGACATGGTTGTTCTATATTCAGGTATTTTTGATCTGATTGAAAGACATGGGGAAAAAGAAGTTCTCTTTGTTCTAGCTCATGAATTTGCCCACTTAAAACGTAAGCATGTACTTATTAGTCTATTAATTTTGCCAGCACTATGGGTACCTTTTTTAGGGAACGCTTATTTAAGAGCTTGTGAGTATACGTGTGACCGTTATGCAGCTTACTATATACAATCGTTAGAGGCTGCGACGAATGGTTTGTTAATGCTGGCAATTGGAAAAGAGCTTTATGCAAGAGTGAATCATGAGGCGTATATGAGACAGCTGAAAACAGAATCTGGATTTTTTGTATGGTTCAATGAAAAAATGTCGACTCACCCGCATTTACCAAAAAGAGTGTACGAGCTGTCAAAATGCTTCAGTCCGGATACAACAGAAGTGATAAAAGAGCCTAAGGGACGAGTCTGGCTGGGCATAGGGATTGGACTTCTTTCTATTGTTATTGTGATTACGGGTGCATTTTTTGCAGTCAAGGCTGTAAAGAATTTAGACCTTTTTTCTCAAATTATGATGGAAGTGGAAGGCACCACGCCTCTTATGAATGCGGCTGTGGATAATGACGTAGCACAACTTAGTACGCTGCTTGAAGAGGGAGAAGACATCAATGCAACGAATGTAGATGGCTATACAGCTCTTCATTTGACAGTTACAAACTTTTCCTATGAGGCTGCAGAATTGCTCCTGGATCATGGAGCAGATCCAAATACGATTAATGTTTATGACACGACTCCTCTAATGGAAGCAGTGTTTTATGATGATTTAGATATGGCTAGAATTTTACTCGAGTACGGGGCAGACGTAAGTATTAAAGATTCATATGGTTCGACTGCTTATGACTATGCTGTTGATTATGAGAATGAAGAATTAATAAAACTATTAGAATCATATCAATAGGCGTAAGGCCGTCCTTAGGGATGGCTTTTTTCTTTAAAAAAGCAAACTTTTTCTATTTAAATTCGTATATAAAAAATGGGAGGGATGTCGCTATGAGTTTACTAACCGTAGATATTAAGCAAGCAGGATACGAAAAAGAGAAGATAGTCATACAAGATATTCATTTCTCATTAGAAAAAGGAGAATTGATCGGCTTAATTGGCCCAAACGGGGCTGGCAAGAGCACAACAATTAAGACCATTTTAGGATTAATGGGATTTGTGGAAGGGGAAGCTGTTTTTCTACATGAAGAAAAATATGCGTACATTCCAGAAAGGCCGATATTTTATGATGAACTAACCTTATGGGAGCATTTAGATTTTGTTGCAGCTGTGGAGCAACTAGAGCAAAAGGAGTATCAACAACATGTAGAGGAACTTCTCCATCAATTTAAGTTATATGATGTTGCTCATCAGCTACCTTCAACGTACTCAAAGGGAATGCAGCAAAAGGCGATGTTAATTTTAGCGTTAATCACTAAGCCGTCTGTATACATAATTGATGAACCGTTCATTGGGCTTGATCCAAGTGCAGTTAAGTTACTCTTAACATCGATTGAGGAAGAAAGAAAACGTGGTGTCGGGATCATTATGTCTACTCACGTCCTAGATACGGCAGAGAAAGTATGTGATCGATTTTTGCTAGTGAATGAGGGGGAATTAGCTGCTTCAGGTACATTGGAAGAAATACAACAACAGTGTGGATTGGGGAATGCATCGTTATTCGACTGTTTCTACCATATTTCTGAGGGGCAGAAAAATGACTAGTTTTCAGTTGTTTCGTCGCCGTTTGACGCAGGATTGGTTGTATCAGTTAAGGACGTTTCGTTCCATTGCAGATTGGACAATTTGGTTATATATGATTATCCCCACCATTGTTATTTCTATTTTTATTTATCGCTCATGGTGGATTGATGGGGCACCAACATGGATGGAATGGATGCCGGCAAGTATCTTTTTTCTTTTAGGTTATTTCTTTTCATGGACGGGAGCGTATCGTTTTTATACGGATGAAGCTGACATGGTGTTTCTCATTAAGAAGGACTCATTATTTATTGGCCTGAGAAAATGGGGTTTTTTCTTCTCGTTGATCTTTCAAGCAGTAAATACCCTTGTCGTTGTCATTGCACTACTTCCATTCTTAATTCAGCATTTTCAGCTAACATGGGAGCATGCAATCTATTATTTTGTCTTTTTACTGGCGATGAAGTATTTTGTGATGTACTTGAAATTCCATCTCAAGAAAATCCAAAGTAAAATGAAAAGGATCATCTTGACAGTACTAGCGTTTCTTTTGTTAAGCTGGTGTGCTCAAGCTATTTCAATCCATTGGACAAGCGGGAACTTTTGGATTGTATTATGTATAGCGGTGATTGTTGGTTTTGTTGGCACGTTACTCTATTATCCTATTGTAAAGAAGAAATCGTTGTTTAATATAGAGCTAGCAATCGAACAAGCAGAAAAGCTAAAGCTTGTTAGTGCTATCCACCAAATGTCGTTTGATATTGAAAAAACGAAAGTATATTCAAGAAAAAAGCCATGGTTATTTCGAAATTCTAAACGGATTTTTAAAAAGAGAACTGCGAGAAGTGGCTTTCTAGAGTTATTCATCAAAGTATTTATTCGCAACAGCTCATACATATTAACTTACTTACAAATCTGCTCGGCGACTGTGGCTGCTCTAATCATCATTCCCCCTATTTGGATGAAGGTGATCATTTTCATAGGGTTTCTACTAATGATGTGGATTTGGTTAGGGATTACTTGGGAGCGTGTTGTTCTTTCACATCCTTTTACGAAAAAATATCAAGGCTATGATGCCTATTTTTCTGCACGTAATTGGGCAGTAGGAGTATTGTTCATCTGTGCAATTTTAGTAGTAGGATTGCTTGCGGGGAGCGGATATTTTTTGGTCAATCAAATTTCGTTTCCACAAGTATAGGGGGGACGAAAAGCAAAGTTCGATTTTTCGTCTAAAATATGCCATATTATAAATATAGATTGATGTATGGAGGAATCACGATGGATTGGATGAAGGAAGTTGAAGCTAGAAAAGAATCCTTAATCAAAGATACTCAGGAGTTATTGAAAATTAAGAGTCTTTTAGATGAAGAAAATACGACACCAGAGGCTCCGCTTGGAGAAGGTGTTAAGGAAGCATTGCAGTTCATGCTTGATTTAGGCGAGAAAGATGGATTTACAGCGAAAAATGTAGGCAATTTAGCCGGGCATTTGGAGTTTGGGCAGGGAGAAGAGCTCGTGGGCATTCTTTGCCATGTCGATGTTGTTCCTGAGGGAGATGGCTGGACAAGCGATCCTTATGCTGCTGAGATTCGTGATGGGAAAATATTTGCTCGTGGCGCGATCGATGACAAGGGGCCGACAATGGCTGCATATTATGCAATGAAAATTGTAAAGGACCTTGGTTTGCCATTGAATCGTCGTGTGCGCATGATTATTGGAACTGATGAAGAAAGCGATTGGCGTTGTGTTGATCATTATTTTGAGAATGAAGAAATGCCATCATTCGGGTTTGCTCCAGATGCCGATTTCCCAATTATTTATGCAGAAAAGGGAATTGCGGATTATGATTTAGTGCAAACTGCTAATACTTTTGATTTAAATGCACCAATTGTGGTGGAATCGTTCGAATCTGGAAGACGATACAATATGGTTCCTGATTATGCAAAAGCGGTGTTAACAGGGGAAATAAAAGATTTACATACACGTTTTGAAAGCTTTTTGAATGAAAAAGGTCTTGTAGGGAAACTTGAAGAGCAAGACGGACGAGTAACTTTAGAGGTTGAAGGTGTTTCTGCTCACGGGATGGAGCCGAATAAAGGGAAAAATGCTGGAATATTTTTAGCCCTCTTCCTGTCACAGGAAGAAATTGATGCAAAGGCTGCACAATATTTTCAGTTTGTGAAAAACTTCTTTTTTGAGGATTCACGTGGAAAAGGATTAGGAATTGCTTATACGGACGATATTACAGGTGATTTAACGATTAATGTTGGGAAGCTTTTTTATAGCAAAGAGCTTGGAGGAAAGCTTGGACTTAACATGCGTTACCCTGTCACAACAAATTTAGAAGAAACAAAGGCAAAGCTTGAGGACAAGATTACTGGTGAAGGTTTCACTATTGAGAACTTCTCGAATTCCAAGCCACACCATGTGGATGAGAACGACTTCCTCGTGCAAACTCTAAAGAAAGTCTATGAGGAGCAAACAGGTGAAAAAGCAGAATTACTGTCCATCGGTGGCGGCACCTATGCCCGCTCATTAAAATCAGGTGTTGCATTTGGCCCTCTATTCCCAGGAAGAGAAGACATCGCTCACCAAAAAGATGAGTATATGATTATTGATGATCTACTTAAAGCAACAGCCATATATGCTCAAGCAATTTATGAGTTGGCGAAATAGATAACAAACAAGAAGGCTTGGACAAAATGATATAATTCCTCCTGTGAATCGTACTTTGAACATTACTGCTAAAATAAATGATCTTCGGTAGAAGGAAATCAGGGTTTATGGTAATATCACATTAGGAAAATGAAGGCAATGTAACCTATGGGTTCAACCTCGCTGAAAAGTGGGTTGGACCCTTTTTTGCATTCTTAAAATTAAAGGAGGACAGTTAATGTTAAGAACAGAAAAGCTATTGCATCGGCTGGACGAGATTGGAAAATCGCTCGAAAGAAAAGGGGGTGCCCTATTATTATTGGGTGTGGGTTCTGTTGGAATTGAGACTGCTAGACTGGACGATTATTCAGATTTGGATTTCTTTGTTATTGTAAAGCCAGAGCAGAAAAGCAGATATATCGACCATTTGGATTGGCTAGAAGAAGTTCAGCCTTTAGCCTATTCTTTTAAGAATTCGGAAATAGGATATAAAATTTTGTTCGAGGACGGCATTTATGGTGAATATGCAGTATTTGAGGAATCGGAGCTGATTAATAGTTCTTATACGGAAGGGAGAGTCGTTTGGAAGGATCCCTCGTACAACAACCCGGGAATTTCAAAACCTTCCAACCCGATACCTAGCCCCAAAAAAGATTCATTAGACTATCCTTTGAACGAAGCTTTAACGAATCTCTATGTGGGACTCGGCCGTTTTGCCAGGGGAGAGCGTCTATCAGCGACGAGGTTCATACAAGGTTATGCTGTCGACAGGATCTTATCTGTACTTCATTTGCTGGAACAAGAGCAGGATTACTTTCCCGATCCTTTCGGGAACGAGAGACGCTTGGAACAAAGATTCCCTCGTTTCGCGGAAATCATTGCTGATATGATACAGGGATATGAGCAGGTACCCGAATCGGCACTTCGAATTTTAAGCTTCATAGAAGAAGTGTATCCCGTTAATCGAAAACTAAGCGATGAAATACGACGTTTAGCCCAAATATCTTGCCGTTAACAAAGGCGTTGAATCTTATCATAAAACTAACCAGCTTCTTTAGTTCAATAACTTCCTCAAAAAAGGCAGTAATCCTTTTGAGACTATCACCAACCGTTGGGAAGTAATAGTTATATTAATACTTCATTCAAAAAAATACAGACCAAATCAATAAGATTTGGTCTGCTACTTACTATGCTTTTTTCTCCATAAAACGGAACTACGTCATCAGACGGCCGATTTCTTTTTTATGAGTGAAATTGAAAAACATCTGTAGATAAGTATCTCTCACCGGTGTCTGCTGTCATACAAACAACAGCGTCATTCGGTCCTAATGTTTTTGCTACTTGAAGGGCTGTGTAGCAAGCTGCACCAGAAGATGGACCCACTAGTATCCCTTCTTCACTTGCTAGGCGACGCGTAATGTCGTAAGCATCCTCATCGGTAACTAAGTGAATTTCGTCGTACACATTTGGATTTAAGGTGTCTGGTACAAATCCAGGGCTTGTCCCAACGAGCTTATGCTTACCAGGCTGACCTCCTGACAATACAGGTGAACCAGCAGGCTCAACGACGTGTACTTTAATATCCTCATAGTGTTCCTTTAAGACTTCACCAGTTCCTGTGATAGTACCACCTGTACCTGATGTTGCAACAAATGCCTTTAGCTCTTTGCCAATTTCCTTCATCGCTTCGATAATCTCGACCGCTGTTGTTTGACGGTGAGCATCAGGGTTTGCTGCGTTTTCAAACTGCATCGGAATAAAGCTATTCGGAATTTCCTTCGCTAATTCTTCTGCTTTTTTGATTGAGCCTGGCATTTTTTCATCCCCAGGGGTTAACACTACATCTGCACCATATGCTTTTAAAATATTGATTCTTTCTTGTGACATCGTGTCAGGCATTACTAAAATAGCTTTATATCCACGAGCTGCGGCGTTCATGGCAAGTCCGATTCCAGTGTTGCCGCTCGTTGGCTCGATGATTGTGGAGCCTTCTTTTAAAAGTCCCTGTTTTTCCGCTTCAATAATCATATTGTAAGCTGCACGGTCTTTGACACTGCGACTTGGATTAAAATATTCCAACTTTAAATAAACGGAAGCGCCATTTTCAGGAGCCAAGCGGTTTAGCTTTACGAGTGGAGTATCTCCAATTAAATCAGAGATATTTTGAACGACTTTCATAAAATCTTCCTCTCTTTATTCCATGAGGCATTTACATATGCCTCCATTTCGTTGTTCTTCATTATTATCATATCGAAAATAAACTATTCTGGGCAACTATTCGGACTAGAAAAGATTTACTCGAATCCCTTTACAACAAAATATCTGTTAAAATAATGTAAATGATTCTCAGAAAGGACGATATAATGGAAAAGAAGACACATTATTTTTATGCGTTGAAATTGCCTCATGAAGTGAAGCTTCAATTAGCGAAGATATGCAACCAGCTTCAGTTTCCTTTCGACCGTTGGGTTCACCAGGAGGATTACCATATTACCTTGGCTTTCTTAGGCTATGCTAATAAGGAGCAGCTTCAAGCCTCACTCCATTTTGTGAGAGAAATGCTCGCTGAAAGCCATTCTTTTCCGTTAACAATCGATCACTTAGGGGTTTTTGGAAAAAAGGACTCACCACGTATTTTCTGGGCAGGAACAGAACCTGAAGAACGTTTATCGAAATTGAGAAAATTAGTCTATAATGCATGTCATAAAGCTGAATTTCAACTTGAAACAAGACCCTTTCATCCTCATATAACGTTAGCGAGAAAGTGGACGGGAGATATTCCTTTTTCAGATAGTATACTCACTCAAAAGAATCCCTTTGTGCAAGATACAATTAACTTTCAAGCAAATGAAGTTGTTTTATATAAGACAGACTTAGTAAAAGTGCCGAAATATGAGGTAGTAGAGTCATTTAGATTAAACTAGTAGTTCTTTAAGGATGGATAATAAATGGGACAGTTAATAAAATTGCAGGATTATGTTTCGCGGTACGAACAGGATATTTTTCTATATCCGTCTCGTTTTGTGAGATTAAAAAAGCAGCAATGGGACAAGCTTCATCAGGCTTGGGAAGAAGGGGAATTTCCACAAGCTGTAGAAGAACCACAAACACAAGAATGGTTTGAAGAAGAGAAGGAACCTTTTTTACATAAAATCAAAGGGCTCTTGAGAAAAGGAAAGCAAGAAAGTGAACAAGAGGAAGTTGTTAAGACAGAAGAATCTCCCTTTGCGCCAACTTTCACTCATCGACCAACCACTGTCGATGAACTAAAGCGCCATTTCTTAGAACAGTTGTTTCATTTTCAAATGAAGTGGGCGAGTACAACTTTAGCAGAGAAAACCTATGTCAATAAAAAGTATTATTACGATGACCGGCTGAAGTATTTTTTACAAAGGTTTCCTGACACTTTCCTTGTGTTGTATCATCCGATTTTTCTGTTGAAAAAAGCTCCAGTTGAGGTCGAGCCGATTGTGATTACGCCAACGGATATTTGGTGTATTTCTTTCTTAGAGCAAGAGGAGTCAGCAGTATTTGTTGGTTCCAATGACCATTTTTGGACCAAACGCAATCAAAAGCAGGAAGAAAAGGTATTAAACCCTTTACTAGGCTTAAATAGAACGGAAAAAATTGTGAAACAAGTCTTAAAAATGTACGAAATTGAGCTTCCGGTTCATAAAGTGGTTTTATCTCGGAACGGATATATTGATTTTCCAGCAGTACCTTATGATATAAAACTGATCGAGAAACGAAATTATGAACAGTGGTTCCAACAGATGAGAGCACATCGCTCACCATTGAAGCATGTACAGCTTAAAGCCGCTCAGTCTCTTCTTCAATATTGTCTTACAACGAGTGTTCGTCGAGTTGAATGGGCGTCGGAATCTGAACAAGAATCTGAATAAATGTAGGTTGATTGAATGAGAAATTTATATGTAATCATTAATCCTCAAGCGAAAAATGGGTACTCAAAAAAGGTCTGGTTAGATGTCGAAAAGGAGTTACAATCAAGGCAGATTCCTTATACGGCTTTTAATACAGAATATCCTGGACATGCAACAGAACTAGCGAGGTCCATTTGCAAGGAAACCAAGCATGAGGATAAAGTGGTAATTGTTGTGATTGGTGGCGATGGCACCTTACATGAAGTAATCAATGGAACTGTAGGTGCAAAAAATGTCTCTGTCGGTTTTATACCAGGAGGCTCTGGTAATGATTTCAGCAGAGGCTATGGCATTCCGAAAAATCACCTCTCGGCTTTGAACCTTTTATTAAAACAAATCGATTTGCAGCCGATATTAGTAGATGTAGGTGAAATTGTACATAGCGAAGAAAAAACGACCTATTTTGTGAATAATATGGGGGCCGGCTTTGATGCCCTAATTACAAAAGAAGCGAACCATTCAAAACTAAAAAAAGTGATGAATCGTTTTTCCCTTGGGAATTTAATTTACGCTTATTTTGTTCTGAAAAAGCTTTTTACGTTTAAACGTACTGTAGTAAATATGACCATTGATGGGAAAAAATATAAATTTGAACAGACGTGGTTTGTGACTGTTTCGAATCAACCGTACTACGGTGGAGGAATGAAAATTTCTCCGAAGGCATCGGTTCGTGATGGATTATTAAATGTCACGGTCGTCCAAAATCTTTCAAGAATGAAGTTTCTATTTGTCTTTATTACAGTATTTTGGGGTGGACATGAGCGAATGAAAGAAGTGAAAAATTTTCTTGGAAAAGAGATTTTAATAGAATCCAAGGATCCACTTTTTGTTCATGCCGATGGAGAATTTATCGGGGAAACGCCAGTTAGTATCCAAGCTTGTCCGCAAGTTCTACCTTTAGTAACTAGGGAAATAGATAAATAGGGTACTTGACGATAAATGGTATTTGGAGATAAAATTTAAAAGATTAATGAATGCAGTTGCACTTATATGTATTTAAAAAATGATTCGATTTTTGATTAGGTATCTTTATTATGAAGTTTACACAAGATAGCTATTGTTGGGTTCTTGCTTCAGTAGCTGTCTTTTTTATTCTTACTACGTATTTTGTGATTTTAGCACTCTACTTTGCAAAGCTGAATTGCATCAAATGAAGGTGAACAATTTTGGAACACTTATTTGGACAAGAATGGGAAATTGTCCCTGCTGGAGGGGCAACTGGAGAAGCATTTTTTGCACAGCATAATGGACAAAGACTTTTCTTAAAGCGAAATTCCTCTCCGTTCCTTGCCGTTTTATCAGCAGAAGGAATTGTTCCAAAGCTTATTTGGACAAAGAGATTAGAGAGTGGAGATGTAATTACAGCGCAGCAATGGCTAGAGGGAAGAGAGCTTAAGCCCCCTGAAATGAATCATGAGAGGGTAGCCAAGCTTCTTCACAAAATCCATTGTTCAGACCCACTCCTAAGCATGTTAAAAAGAATGGGGAAAGCCCCATTACAACCAAATTATCTCCTTTATTCAATTGAGGAAACATTGGATCAAGAGTTACTTGCTCATCCAACAGTCACGTCATCCATACAGTTTTTGAAAAATGAACTTGCGAATATCCCAACGGATCTTCAGGTTGTGTGCCACGGGGACGTCAATCATAACAATTGGCTCTTGACTGAGGAAGATGACCAGTTGTATTTAATCGATTGGGATGGTGCCATGATTGGTGACCCAGCAATTGATTTAGGAATGATGCTGTATTGGTATATCCCACAGGAAAAATGGGTTGATTGGGTTCGTCTTTACGGCATTGAACTAACCGACCATCTACGTCTACGCATGAAATGGTATTTTGTTGCTCAGACGTTAAATTCGATTCAATGGTTAAAAGATAAAGAGCGAATAGAAGAAATGGAGAAGTCACTCCATGTTATCGAAGAACTTCTTCTTTTCTAAGAAAACTGGTCAACGTCACTGACCCATTGGGACAATTGCTGTTGATGAGATTCAATATGCTGGTCCAAATTATTAGATTGTATCCCGTTCTGACTATAATTGTGGATTTGTTCTAATACATTTGGATTGAGATTAGATTCGTCTTTTAAAGATTGGACAAGTCGTTCTAGTTGTTCCAGTTCGGAGACAGACCCGCAGCAATCCACTTGATGATTGCTCAAAATATCTTTTAATAGTTCAACTTGATTTTGTTGATTGAGAGGCATCGGTACCACCCTTTCGATACGGACAGATTTTAAAAGGAATTCACATCTAGCATGTGGATTCCTTTTCTTGATTATGCATCGTGTCATAACGGTGCTTGCGCTTTTTTTATACACATGATATGTTGTTTTGTATGAATATTTTTTTAGGGGTGTACAAATGCGTGTAAGACATAAGCCATGGGCAAGAGAAATGCTGGAGTCACATCCACAGTATGTTGTCTCTTCTCCTGAACAATATAAAGGCAATTGGAAAGCGGTTTTTGAAAAAGACCAGCCGCTTCATATTGAGGTTGGTACGGGGAAAGGTCGTTTTATTACAGAAATGGCCAAAGCCAATCCACATGTTAATTATATTGGGATTGAATTATTTGAAAGTGTGATTGTAACTGCACTTGACCGTTTGATAGAAGCGGATTTACCGAATCTTAGACTGTTAAATGTAAATGGAGAAAAATTAACAGAGTACTTCGCAAAGGGCGATGTCAGTCGAGTTTATTTAAACTTTTCTGATCCATGGCCAAAAACGCGTCATGCGAAACGTCGTTTAACATATAAGACCTTTTTAAAGCTATATGAGGAAATCCTGATTGATAAAGGAGAAATCCATTTTAAAACAGACAACCAAGGGTTATTTGAATATTCATTAATGAGTTTTTCAGAATATGGTATGTTGCTAAAATTCATTAGCCTTGATTTACACAATAGCGATTTTGAAGGAAACATTATGACGGAATATGAAGAGAAATTCTCTAATAAAGGCTTTCGCATTTATCGCTGTGAGGTTCAATATCAATAAGTATAGAGCTTATCCATTTTGTATGGGTAAGCTTTTTTGTATGATAAGGCTCTTTTCGCGAAGATTTTTGCCTTTGGGCAAAAATGATTAAAATATTTAGCAATATTTCCCTCTTAAAATCAGTATAGGTAGCGAAAAGTGCTGTGCAAAAACAATATGTAGCACTAAACCATGTAGGAGGTGTAAATGTCGGCTTTAGGACATTTACGGAAAAAACAATAATCAATAAGAAAACGACGTATGGTAAAATAACTCAAAAGGGGGATTTTACCATGGAAACTTTGCAAATCGGGCAATATTCACTGACTTGGTTAAGGGGAGGAGTGACCCATCTAGACGGAGGTGCCATGTTTGGAGTGGTTCCTAAGCCTTTGTGGTCAAAAAAATATCCTTCCAATGAAAACAACCAGATTGAACTCAGAACGGACCCTATCCTCATTCAAGGGAATGACATGAACATTCTTGTGGAATCAGGGATTGGAAATGGAAAGTTAACAGATAAGCAAAAAAGAAATTTCGGTGTCCTAGAGGAATCTCAAGTGGAGCAATCTTTAAGCGAACTTGGATTGACGCCAAGTGATATTGATTTTGTCATTATGACGCATCTTCATTATGATCATGCCAACGGACTGACAAAGCTTATCGATGGAAAGTATGTCTCGGTTTTTCCTAATAGTAAAATTATTATCTCTCAAGTGGAATGGGATGAAATGAGAAATCCCAACATCCGTTCCCACAATACATATTGGAAAGAAAATTGGGAGCCGATTATCGAACAGGTGCAGACATTTGGTCAGGAATACTCGATCGGTCCGATTAAAATGTTTTACACTGGTGGGCATAGCGATGGTCATTCGATTTTTGTTATCGAAGATGATGGAGACATAGCCGTTCATATGGCTGATATTATGCCAACCCATGCTCATCAGAATGTGCTATGGGTCATGGCCTATGATGATTACCCAATGCAATCTATTGCGGCAAAGCAAAAGTGGTTAGAATACGGGCTTTCGAAAAATGCTTGGTTCACTTTTTACCACGACGCCTATTATCGTGCTGTGAAGTGGGATGCAGACAATCAGTTGGATCAAGTGGTGAAGCGGGAAAGATAAAAAAACAGTCTAGCTTTGGGGCGGTATTGGCCCTTGGCTAGACTGTTTTGTTTTTGGTTAGTGATAGTGGGACAAGGAGTTTCTGGAAACAAACCGTCTTGATTGCCAAAAATTGCTCTGGATCGGCGAATTCTGTCAACCAAAAGGTAAATGATTGACAAAAATGACTCGCCATCGGAGAATTCTGTCAACCAAAAGGTAAATGACTGACAAAAATAGCTCGACTTCAGTGAATTTTGTCAACCAAAAGGTAAATGACTGACAAAAATAGCATGCCATCGGAGAATTCTGTCAATCAAAAGGTAAATGACTGACAAAAATAGCTCGACATCAGTGAATTGTGTCAAACAACCCCTCCATGCCTCTATAAAGTATCTTTATAAAAGCCTCACAGTATCTATAATCGCTCCTGTTTTTGCATCAGCGATAAATTCATATTGTGAGATTTCATGGCCAACGGTCCTTGATATGCCACCACGATATACATCATAAGTTAAGCCTTGTTTTTCATAGGATTCTGTTTTCATATGAATCCAAGAGCCACTAATAGGTCCAGATTGTTTAAACAACGATTTGGCATTGGCCAATGCTTTCTCAGGTGAAACGTTTGAATTTGTATCTAATAATTCTTTTGCGACAAATCCGCTAACAAGCCCAACACTTAATCCTAAAAAGAATGATTTCCAATTCAACTAAATGCCCCCTCATCAAGAATGAATTGTCTTCTAGTATGAACATATTTTATCACAGTTACAACATCGAAGGTGGCAAGTTGAAACAAACTTCTGTAAAATAAAGTTCATACAAATCAATCAATTCCATAATGACAAAATTGATAATACATATTGGCAAGGAGACGAGACCATGAACGAAAAAACAAGAGAACTGTTTAAAACATTAACAGAATTACCTGGGGCACCTGGAAATGAACATTTGGTTCGAAAATTCATGCGTGAAGAGCTAGCGAAGTATAGTGACGAAATCGTTCAAGACAAGCTAGGTGGCATCTTTGGAGTGCGTAAAGGTGAAGGTCCAACGGTAATGGTTGCTGGTCATATGGACGAAGTTGGATTCATGGTAACGGCCATTACAGAAAATGGTATGCTTCGTTTTCAAACTCTAGGTGGTTGGTGGAGTCAGGTTCTTTTGGCTCAACGCGTTCAAATTATTACGGATAATGGTCCTGTTATCGGAGTAATCGGTTCAATCCCTCCTCATTTATTAGATGAGGAAAAAAGAAAGAAACCAATGGAAATTTCAAATATGCTTATTGATATTGGCGCAGATGATCGGGAGGATGCTATTAAAATCGGGATCAAGCCTGGTCAACAAATCGTACCTATTTGTCCATTTACACCAATGGCAAATGAAAAGAAAATTTTAGCAAAATCATGGGACAATCGTTACGGTTGCGGGTTAGCGATTGAATTATTAGAGGCTGTTAAGGATGAGAAGCTTCCAAATACACTTTATTCAGGTGCTACTGTACAAGAAGAGGTTGGCTTGAGAGGTGCACAAACGGCAGCAACCATGATTAAGCCAGATATTTTCTTTGCATTAGATGCGAGCCCTGCCAATGATATGACAGGGGATAAAAAAGAATTTGGTCATCTAGGAAAGGGTACTTTATTAAGAATTTTGGACCGTTCTATGGTTACTCATCGTGGCATGAGAGAATTTGTTCTTGATACGGCTGAAAAACATGACATTCCTTATCAGTATTTCGTTTCTCCAGGAGGAACGGATGCAGGTCGCGTTCATATGACGAACGAAGGTGTTCCAAGTGCTGTTGTTGGAATTTGTTCACGCTATATTCATACACATGCGTCAATTGTTCACTTGGATGACTATGCAGCAGCAAAGGAATTAATCGTAAAATTAGTTAAAGCTTGTGACCGTACAACTGTAGAAACAATTAGACAGAATTCATAATAGAAGGCTCTTTTCGCAAAGGATACTGTTTTTTAGAAAGTAATAAAATTAATAGCAATATTTCTTTTCAAAACAGTAAGTAGTTAGCGAAAAGTGCCGTGCAAAAATAATGTGAAGCACTAAACCACCTTGTAGGTGTAAATGTCGGCTTTAGGACATTTACAAAAAAATAGTCAAAAAGAAATCAGTCTATGTGAAAAAGGAAGGGCTTAACAAAGATGAAAGTTGTAATAGGTACAAAAAATCCTGCCAAAATCAAAGCAGTTGAAGCTGCTTTTGAAGGCTATGTAGCAGAATTCGTCTCCGTGAACGTAGCTTCAGGGGTAAATGAACAGCCTTTTTCCGATGAAGAAACGATTAAAGGTGCCGTAAATCGTGCATTAGCGGCCTTGGAAGTAGGCGATGTGGGGATTGGCTTAGAAGGTGGTGTACACGAACACGAAAGTGGACTCTTTCTTTGTAATTGGGGAGCACTTGCTGTAAAAGGAGAAGCTCCTTTTATTGCAGGTGGTGCAAGGATCCCGTTACCGGAGGAAATCGCTTCTAAATTACGTTCTGGCAAGGAGCTTGGACCTGTGATGGATGAATATGCTCAGAAAGAGAATATTCGCAAGCAAGAAGGGGCAGTTGGCGTTTTTTCTAACGGGCGAGTTGATCGAGCAGAAATGTTTTCCCATGTCATGAAGCTTTTAGTTGGACAGTACGAATATAAACTTAAAAACTAGTTATTTTGCACCTGATCATTTGCGATCAGGTGTATTTTTTTTCGATATATAGGAAAATGGGCACGGTTGCCAGAACTTGAAATAGAAGGGTATGATAGAAACCAATGTGTTTAAACAATTGATTCATGATTGTAAAACAACATGTGCTTTTTCGTGCAAGGAGGAAATAACAATGAAACTTAAAGCGAAGGCGTTAGTAGTAAGTGTGATTGCATTTGGATTAATGAGTGGCTGTTCGGCTTCATTTGATGAAGCGAGGGATGAAGCATTGGTTGCAGTTGAGGAAACCTTTAAGGAAACACCAAAAGATACGAATAATAAAAATGATGATATAAAATTTTATTTACCATTCGGGTTTGAAGTAGAAGAAGAGACACCGAACAATATAATTTTGAAAAATGGCTCGAAGACTTATATTCTTTTTTATAATCTCCAAGAGGAGCCGAAGAGTGAAGTTGTGTTAAATGCTACTTTACAGCAAAAAAACTATGATATTACGGAACGCTTTCAACAGGATAACAAGCTCAGTTATGTTCTCGTGAACAAGAGCAATGATAAAGAGAATGAGGTTGTCGTAGGGATAGGTGGAGTGAAAATTACAAGTGAGGTAAAAACATCTAGCCTAAAGTCAGAAGCAGAAACCATGATGAGAATTGTGAAATCAGTAAAAGCGAATAAATGAAAAAAAGGTGTCAAGATTTGTTAGGAGAACCCTAGAAAATCTTTGACACCTTTTTTCATACTATAAGAAATTACTAGAAATACTAAAAAAGTGTTCCATTTTTACAAGAGCCGTTATACAATGAATCTTGCCACATGTGTCAAGACACCTGTAAATTTAGTAGAGAGGAACAATGAGAGATGAAGAATTTTTTAGAGAAGAAGGGGGTAAGTCTTTCCCTAAAGGCTTATGTTATCGACTCATTAAATGGTATGGCGCTTGGTCTATTTTCATCCTTAATCATAGGGTTAATTATTAAAACAATCGGAGAACAACTAGATATAGCTTTTTTAGTAGAAATTGGTACGATGGCGATGGGCTTAATGGGACCAGCTATTGGTGTGGCGGTGGCTTATAGCCTTAAAGCACCTCCTCTTGTTTTGTTTGCTGCCATTTTTAGTGGGGCAGCCGGTGGAAATTTAGGTGGAGAGGCAGGAGCCTTTGTCGCTGCTCTTATCTCTGTTGAACTCGGTAAGATAGTTAGTAAAGAAACGCGCATTGATATTATTGTCACACCTTTAGTGACGATTTTAACAGGATTTGCTGTAGCTAAAGTCGTCGGTCCTGCTGTTGATTATGCAATGAAAGCAGTCGGTGATCTCATTGTATGGAGTACGGATCAACAACCAATCTTAATGGGAATTGTTATTTCTGTTGCGATGGGACTTGCGTTAACCTATCCTATTTCAAGTGCAGCGATTGCCATGATGTTGGATTTAAATGGCATAGCTGCTGGAGCTGCTGTCATCGGATGTGCAGCTCAAATGATTGGCTTTGCTGCAAGTAGTTATCGTGAAAATAAAATTTCTGGACTTATATCACTTGGCGTTGGTACATCGAGCCTGTTAGCCCCAAATTCGATACGAAATCCGTGGATTATTATCCCGCCAACAGTGGCCGGTATTATTCTCGCTCCGATTGGGACAACTTTGCTCGATTTTCATAACAATGCAGCAGGCGCAGGCATGGGGACGAGTGGATTGGTTGGCCCAATGATGACTTTTACAACAATGGGATTCGGACCAGATGTATGGATTAAAGTAATCTTGTTGCTTTTTGTTGGACCTGCTGTAATTAGCCTGTTATTATCAGAATATATGAGGAAAAAAGGTTGGATCAAATCAGGTGATATGTTGATCCAAATAGAAGGAGCAAGAGAATGAAAAAATTAGAAAGTATGGAACAGTTTGAGCAATTGAAAAATGATGGAAAGCATATTTTTATGTTTTCAGCTGACTGGTGTCCGGATTGCCGTTTCATCGATCCGTTTTTACCAGAAATTCAAGAAAAGTACCAAGAGTTTACGTTTGTTTACGTGGACCGTGACGATTTCATTGATTTATGTGGACAAGTGGATGTCTTTGGAATTCCGAGCTTCCTTGCTTATGAAAACGGAAAAGAGCTTGGCCGTTTTGTAAGTAAAGATCGTAAGACGAAAGAAGAAGTAGAGAAGTTTATCGAAAGCCTTTAATAAATATATGGAGCCCTTTATCTTGATTCTTTGAGATAGAGGGTTTTTTGTTGTAATATAAATAGGATTGGAGAATCTCCTAATCGTGAGGAGGAACAAACATGAAAATGGATAGCATGAAGATGAAACGAGAGCTTGAAAAGCGATTACAACGTCCAGGACGGACTTTTACTTATGATAAAAAGAATGACCAGCTTCGAATTGTAAATGAAGAGACTGGCAAAGGAATCACCATTTCTCTTCCAGGAATTGTTGGAAAATGGGAAGAGCAAAAGGAAAAAGCAATTGATTCAGTCGTCTATTATGTAGAAGAAGGACTTCAAGCGATGGTTGAGCCTTTGAAGCTTGATGGACACGAAAAAAGGATTTTTCCTGTTATTCGTTCTACTTCTTTTCCGACAAGTTCTCAAGAGAATGTTGAACTTTTATACGATGATCACACGGCAGAGACTAGAATCTACTATGCTCTTGATTTAGATAAAACGTATCGATTGATTGACGAACAGCTACTTGCAAAAGAAGGATGGGATCGCAATAGGATTAAGGAGATTGCCCTCTTCAATGTTCGTTCGCTATCTACAGAAACGAAAATCGATCAAGTAGCTGGCAACACATTTTACTTTTTGAACAAAAATGATGGCTATGATGCGAGTCGGATTCTAAACGAATCTTTCCTCAAGGAAATGGAACAAAAAATTACTGGAACAATGGCTGTTGGCGTTCCCCATCAAGATGTACTCATTATTGTTGATATTCAAAATGACACAGGCTATGACATCCTTGCTCAAATGATGATGAGCTTCTTCGCGAGTGGAAGGGTTCCAATCACAGCTCTGTCATTTATATATGAAAACGGCGAATTAGAGCCAATCTTTATTTTAGGGAAAAATAAAAAGAGATGATGAGGAGGTTCCACCTATTGTGGTGGGCCCTTCTTCTTTTTATAGTGAAAAATTAGTAAAAACAGGTAAATAGCCCTGTTCCTTCATATTTATCTCGAAATTTCTATAATTATTGCTAAAATAAAGTATAAAGAGAAACTAGAGAATTGTATTTTAGAAAGAGTGATTTATTTTGAGTTGGTTTAAAAAACTATTTCAATCCCAAAACAGTGAAGAAGATGATTACATAGAAGAGGCTCGCCCAGAAAATAAGGAAGGACGTTCTGATGTAGATGCTAGAGTCATCTATCAATATCCGAAAGGACAGTTTCGCTTTCCTTTAATTCCTGATGAGGAGCGAGGGGGGAAGAGAACTAGACCAACTGGAGAGAGAAAGCGTACGCCTGCTCCTTCTGCTGTACCGAAAAGACCAGAACGTCCAAAACGGCCTTCTGTGGAAAAAGTTCAGCCGAATGTGAAAAAAGTTGTTGAGACTCCTACAGCGAAGCCAGTTCAAAAAAAGAACTATTCGAATGGACCGTTTCGTCCAACGGAAATTCCTTCTCCTATCTATGGATTTGAAAGGCCACCAAGAAGGACGAAACCGGTAGAAGTTGAGCTAGATGGATTTACTAGTAATAAGAGGGAAGTAGAGCCAGTCGTACCAGTGTCAAATCCAATCATCGGGTCTGTATTTAAGCCTGTGGATAGAATGCAACAAGAAACTGTAGCACCATCTCGAACTGTTATTGAGCCAACAAATGATTTTGAGGCTAACAATATATTCGAAAAAGTTGAGCCAAAAGTTGATTTTGAGCTGAACAACAGGTTTGAAAAAATTGAGTCCAAAATTGATAAGGAGCCCCAGATATCGTTTGAGCAAGAGAACATAAAAGATTTCGGGCGCGAATCAATTCCATTTAATGAATTTTCTCCAGCTCCAGCTGTTGAAATTGAAGCTAAGCCTGAGCTAACTACGTACAACGAGAATGATATTGTATCTGAAGTAGGCGACTTAGAAAATAAAGCAATCGATCTAGTAGAAGAAATTTTTGAAGATTATGATGAGATAGAGACTTTTACTGAAGAAGATGAGGAAGCAGAATTACTAGAATTTGAGGATGAAGCTGAACTCGAAACTGCATTCGTTTATGAAGCAGAGGAGACTCCTATTCAACCTACCGAAGCCACTCTGGAGGATTTACAACCTAAGTCAGAGTCTGATGAGCAGTATGAACAAGTGGAGAACTTGGAATCAGAACCACCTGTTGAGAAAAAACGATCTCACATTCCATTCAATGTCCTCATGCTTTCACAAGATAAGCGCAAGCTTGAAAACAAAGTAAAAGAAACTTTTGCTCCTGCTATGTCTGAAGTAAGTGTGACATTAGAAGAAACGAAACCAGAAGAAGTTGTTACGGAAGTCAAACGAGTAGAAAACCTTGTGGAATCGAATGTAGTAGAAAATAATACAGAATACAGCGAGCAAAGCTCAGAAGAAGCTTACTACGTTTTCCCATCGGTCAACTTATTGAAGCCTCCTGTTTTTAAAAGTGTGGACAAGGAATGGCTTGAATTACAGGAACATCAGTTGAATGAAACATTATTTAACTTTAATGTTCGAGCTAGTGTAGCCAATGTGACGCAAGGACCATCTGTTACACGCTTTGAAGTTCGTCCTGAGCCAGGGGTTAAGGTTAATAAAATCACGAACTTATCAGATGATATTAAATTGAGCCTTGCTGCAAAAGATATTCGTATGGAAGCACCGATTCCTGGTACGCATATGATTGGAATCGAGGTACCAAATGAATCAAGTCGTCCTGTGTTCATTAGTGAAATCATTAAGAGCCAAGAATTTATTGAGTCGCAATCGCCTTTAACAGCTGTACTCGGTTTAGATATTTCAGGGGAACCGATTGTAACCGATTTAAGAAAAATGCCCCACGGACTTATCGCAGGGGCAACAGGTTCAGGAAAAAGCGTTTGTATCAATTCGATCCTTGTCAGTTTGCTTTATAAGGCAAATCCAAATGAAGTTAAGCTTTTGCTTATCGATCCAAAAATGGTTGAGCTTGCACCATATAACCAAATCCCGCATTTGGTAAGTCCAGTTATCACTGATGTGAAAGCAGCGACTGCTGCGCTTAAATGGGCCGTTGATGAAATGGAACGACGTTATGAGCTGTTTGCGCATGCTGGAGTTCGGGATATTTCCCGTTTTAATGATATTGCTGAGCAGGAAAAAAGGTATTCTGTGAAGCTCCCTTATATCGTGATTGTAATTGATGAGTTAGCCGATTTGATGATGATGTCTCCTGCTGATGTAGAAGAGGCCATTTGTCGAATTGCTCAAAAGGCTCGCGCATGTGGAATTCATTTAATTATCGCGACACAGCGTCCATCTGTAGACGTCATTACTGGTCTAATCAAAGCAAACGTACCGACAAGAATTGCTTTTTCTGTATCATCACAAATTGACTCTAGAACGATTATTGATATAAGCGGTGCAGAACGATTGCTTGGTCGAGGAGACATGCTATTTTTAGAAAATGGCTCTTCGAAGCCTGTAAGACTTCAAGGGACATATGTAACCGATGAAGAAATTGATGCAATTGTGAACCATGTTCGCAGGGAGCAAAGTCCTCAGTATTTATTTGAGCAGGAAGAGCTGTTGAAAAAAGCAATTGTTTCGGAAGAAGAGGACGAGCTATTTTATGAAGCTTGTGAGTTTATTATTGAACAAGGTGGAGCCTCAACATCCAGTCTTCAAAGGAAATTTAAGATTGGCTACAATCGTGCGGCTCGACTGATTGATATGATGGAAGATCAAGGGTTTATTTCTGAAGCACGAGGCAGTAAACCACGTGATGTGTTAATTACGGAATCTGAATTAGAATCTTTTCACGATGAATAAGATTTTGCATGCAGGTTCATGACATGGTATCTAAGATTTGTTTTATACTAAGAAATAGTTCTAAAGATGGTTATTCATGAGTATGATCGGATTGGTATTTCAACAGGAATCCAACCTTGTACCATAGTTTTTAAAATGAAATGGTGCTATAATGGTTGAACATGAGTCCATACGACATACATACAAACAGTTAGTTAACCCGGGGAATCGTATGATTCAAGAATAGTTTTGGTTTTTCCAAAAATGAGCAAAATTGATTATAACTCATATACTGTTTTACAGATGACTCTCTTCACTGTTCCAATGAAAATGCCAATAGTGAAAACAACAATGTAACGAAAACAGTTTACTGGCTTATGTATAAAAGTGCTGAAAGCATGATTATAAAGATAAGTAAATAGCTTTACTGTTTTCTATTTAGAAAATTAATCTTCAAAGGCAGATTCCATTCGTAGTGATGATTTTCTTTTGAGAATTTCTTGATGGAGTTGGCAACAGCAAAAGTTGATGAAATTTCAGCCTTGCAGATAGAAGATGGTTGGAGGTTCTATTATGACGATTTACCACTTTGTAGGGATAAAGGGTTCAGGAATGAGTGCACTTGCACAAATTCTTCACGATATGGGATACGAGGTTCAGGGCTCTGATTATGACAAGCGTTTCTTTACGCAAATAGCACTTGAAGAGGCTGGCATCAAAATCCTCCCTTTCCAAAAAGAAAATATACAGCCTGGCATGACAATTATTGCGGGAAATGCTTTTCCTGATACACATGAAGAAATTGTTCGTGCGATGGAATTAGGATTGCCAGTTGTGCGTTATCATCGTTTCTTGGGCCAGTTTATGGAGCGCTTTACGAGTATCGGAATTACAGGTGCTCATGGTAAAACATCGACAACTGGTCTATTAGCCCATGTCATGAAGGGGGCAAAACCTACTTCTTATTTAATTGGAGATGGTACCGGAAAGGGAGATAAGGAAGCTGAGTTTTTCGTTTTTGAAGCATGTGAATATCGCAGACATTTCTTATCATATTTCCCTGACTACTGCATCATGACCAATATCGATTTTGATCATCCTGACTATTTTGCGAATGTGGAGGACGTGTTCTCTGCCTTTCAAGAGATGGCCCTTCAAGTTAAAAAAGGCATTATTGCTTGCGGTGATGATGAGAAGCTACAAAAAATTCAGGCGAAGGTACCAGTTCTTTTCTACGGCTTTGGAGAAGAAAATGATTTTCAAGCGCGAAATGTGGAAAGAACAGCTGAGGGTACAAAGTTTGATGTATTTGTGCGCAATACTTTTTATGATACATTTGCGATTCCAACCTATGGCGATCACAATGTATTGAATGCCCTAGCGATTATTGCTATTTGCCACTATGAAGAAATTGATTCTTCTATTGTGAAGGAGCAGCTTTTAACCTTCAAGGGTGTGAAAAGACGTTTTACTGAAAAAAGTGTAGGATCTCAAATTCTAATTGATGATTATGCACACCATCCAACGGAAATTAAAGCAACTATTAATGCAGCAAGACAGAAGTACCCAGATAAAAATATTATCGCAGTGTTTCAACCACATACTTTTACGAGAACGCAAACCTTCTTAGGAGAATTTGCGGAGAGCTTGAAGCTTGCAGACAAAACTTATTTGTGTGAAATTTTCGGTTCTGCTCGTGAGAATCATGGACAGCTTTCGATCGAAGATTTACAAAAGCTTGTTCCTAATTCAAGTATTATTAAAGAGGATGAAACAGCTAGCTTAAGAGAGCATGAAAATAGTGTAATTCTCTTTATGGGTGCGGGCGATATTCAAAAATTCCAAAATGCATATGAAAAAAGCTTAGAGCCACAGTCTTAATGACTGTGGTTTTTTGGTGGGGGAAAAATCATCTCAAAAAAGTCCTCACGGCTCAGCCATGAGGACTCAAAACAAACACTTACTTCAGGTTTTCAGGATTTAAAGATTCAAGCTCAGCGATGACGAATCTTCCATCCTTACGAATCAATACATCATCAAAATAGATTTCTCCGCCACCGTATTCAGGTCTTTGGATGTTTACCAAATCCCAGTGGATATTGGAATGGTTGCCGTTAAAGGCATCATCATAGCATTGTCCTGGTGTGAAGTGGAAGCTTCCATCAATTTTCTCATCAAATAAAATGTCTTGCATTGGGTGAGAAATATAAGGGTTTACCCCAATCGCAAATTCCCCAACGTAACGAGCCCCTTCGTCTGTATCGAAAATTTTGTTAATTCTTTCAGTGTCATTGGACTCTGCTTCAACAATTTTTCCGTCCTTAAACGTTAGCTTGACGTTTTCGAAAGTGAAGCCTTGATATGGTGAAGGTGTATTGTACGAGATAACCCCATTAATCGAATCACGAACAGGAGCCGTATACACTTCACCATCAGGGATGTTCATCTGACCAGAGCATTTAATGGCTGGAATATCCTTAATAGAGAAGGTTAAATCAGTTCCTGGTCCTGTAAGACGAACCTTATCTGTTTTGTTCATCAATTCGACTAGACTGTCCATAGCCTTGTCCATTTTCCCATAATCTAAATTACAAACTTGGAAATAGAAGTCCTCAAAGCCTTCTGTGCTCATTTTTGCGAGCTGTGCCATTGAGGAATTAGGGTAGCGTAGGACAACCCATCTTGTTTTCGGAACACGGATGTCTCGGTGAACTTTTTTCCCGATTGTAGACCCGTTGATTTTCATTTTGTCGTCTGGAACATCAGCGTGTTCATTAATGTTGTCTCCAGTACGAAGACCTATGTATGCATCCATATTGCTCATGACATTCGCTTCAAACTCTGCCATCATGTTGAATTGCTCTTCCTCAGCTCCAAGTAATAGAGCACGATCTACGATGTTATCTTTTAATAAAACGAAAGGATAACCGCCAGCTTTATATGCTTCATTGACAAGAGCAGTCACAAGCTCACGCTGTAGGCCAAAGTTTTCAATTAAAACTTTCTCTCCCTTTTGTAGTTTTACTGAATAGTTTATTAAGTTTTTGGCTAAAGTCTCAATTCGAGGATCTCGCACAATTTTTCCCTCCGATGATCATTTTTATAAAAATAGACAGCATATGTTGTGAAATTAATCCGTCCTTTTTTTATTGTAACCGAATACAGGCAAATTGTTGAAATATAATCTCTTAAATCGAAAGAGGAAACTAGATTTGATTTGTGTTAAGATTTGTATATAGAGGGAAAACATAGAATAGATAGTCCGCGGAGGTGCACATTTTGGAAATAATTCTTTACTTAAGCGCAGCTGTAGCTGCCGTTGCATTTTTTGTATTAGTCCTTTTTATTGGGAGAACATTAAAGTCTGTCCAAGTGACTTTAGATAGTGTTTCTAAAACTTTGGTTGGGCTAGAAAAACAGCTTGACGGTGTGACACGAGAAACGACAGAGTTATTACATAAAACGAATGCTTTAGCTGAAGATATACAAAACAAATCAAATAGCTTAAATACGGTTGTAGAGGCTGTGAAGGATGTAGGTACAAGTATTAGAAAGTTCAACGGGACCATTCAAACGGTTACTTCTTCTGTCGATCGACAGGTTGAGCAAAATAAGGACAAGGTATCTCAAATCATTCAATGGACGAATGTATTTCTAGAGCTTAAGGAAAAATGGGCAGCAAAGAAGCAATCGAAGGAAATGGATGAGAAGAAAGTGGAAAGAGTAAGAGAAAGAGGACATTAATAAAATATTCAAAGGAGGATGTAAAATGGGAAACCGTGAAAACCAATTAAATGAAAAGGAAGAAAACCAATTAAATACGAAGGATTTTTTACTTGGCGCCTTAATTGGAGGAATTGTTGGAGCGGCTACTGCATTGTTCCTGACACCGAAATCAGGAAAAGACATTCGTGATGAACTATCTCAGCAAGCCATTACTTTAAAAGAAAAAACAGGCCATATCCGTGAAACGGCATTGAACAAAGGTACAGAATTAGCGGAAGTGGCAAAGGAAAGAACCATTTCCCTAGGACAAACCGTATCGAAGCAATCAAACGAATTGGTGAGTAAAGTAAAAGCCCTACGTCCTCAGACAGATGAAGTAAGCGGTGACACAGGAGTAGCTTCGGCGAGTGGTGATTCTGACATTCAAAGAAAACTAGAAGAAACAAAAAGAGCTTTTGATGAAACCGAGCAACAGCTAAATCATTAATCATTTCACCCTTTGGGAGGAACTACAAGTGATAAAAATAGAGTCGATTGAGGAATTTAATCAGATTTTAAAAGAGAATGAGCAATTCTATTTCTTGAAGCATTCATTGACATGCCCGATTAGTCAGGAAGCTTTTGAGGAATACGAAAGCCATGAAAATAGCCATGGTGAGACAAAACATTACTATTTGGCAGTGCAAGAGGCAAGACCATTGTCAAATCATATTGCTGAGACGTTTCAGGTCAAGCATGAATCTCCGCAAGCATTTTTATTTAATAAAGAAAATGTGGCCTGGCATGCATCTCATTGGAAAATCACAAATAAGTCATTGACTCAAGCTACTGAAGAATAGGAAACAAGAAAACCTCCATGACATGAATGGAGGTTTTCTTCATCTTAAGCTTCACTTTTCCTATTTTCCCAAACGATTTGAAGGTGGTCACCTGCATCAATTTGGTCATAGAAGGTTGTTTGTTGATTATTTTTTAGAAGACGGAAATTCCCTTCTGCTCTTGCTGGCATTTCCACTTCTACAAAATTGAACAAGTCTTGGAAGATAAAAGGCTTGAATCGTCTTTGTTGATGCGTTAGCACATCACCGTCTTGGATGGTGTCTTCATCTGAAAGAATCTGATCTTTTCTTCTAAACTCTGTAATAGTTTTCTTTAGTTCGAGTTCCTGTCCGTTAAAGAAAACAGGGAGCGTGTGATTCAGCATCATTTGCTTTTTCTCTGCTAATTCTCTCACGGTGATCGGCCGTTTCTTTTCAATCACAATCTCATCCAAATGTTCAAAGCTACTATGTAGCTTCACTTCCATTCCATTTCGGAACAGCCTTCCTGAGAAGGTTGGAAGAAAGGTCTCCTTGTGGTCTAGTGTGATTCGAAAAGGCTTGAGTGAGTGGACTAAGTCTCTTAAATTCAAAGAAATAAGGACTTCTTCAATTGTTTCAGGTATTTTACATTCAATGCTGTCGCGGTCCTCGATCAAGACATCAGGAGATACGACTTTCCCATTTTGCGTAATCGTTGGTGTAATTTGATACTCTTCGCCGTTTATCGAGATTGTTTTACTAGGAACTTCATCAAGCAATTCTTTGATTTGGAGGGTGTTCTTTTCCCCATCCGAACCTCTAACGACGGTCAGTTGATCGCCATTATGAACCTCGTCATCTAGCGAGCAGATAGACTCATTTTTTAATAGCTTAGGTGGACCGCCATGTTCGCCCGGAATCGTAATTTGTTGGCCATTCA
This sequence comes from Bacillus yapensis, assembly GCF_005280205.1. Taxonomy (GTDB): domain Bacteria; phylum Bacillota; class Bacilli; order Bacillales; family Cytobacillaceae; genus Robertmurraya; species Robertmurraya yapensis. Next base: position 69,369 of record NZ_SUND01000012.1, read on the forward strand.
AGGTCACGATCATCGCTAATCCTGGTTTTCCATAAAGCTTATTCATTTTAATTCCAGCAGCTAATAGGCAATCCCCAACTGTTAATTTTTTCACCTCAAACAATCGCACTGGCTGTTCATTGACATACACTGTTACATAATGAACTGGTGTTTTTTGAGCGGCAATGGCAATTCCAATTGGAGTCACGAGCTCAGGACCTTTTGTAATCTGTTCGTCGATTGTTAAGGATTGTATGGCATCAATTCCTCGAATAGCGACACGATTTTCAGGAAGATTTAGCTTTTCTGCAATCCGTTTTGGTAACTCTGGAGTTTGACTTCCTCCACCTACGAGCATGACGGCCTTAGGTGGTTTATGTCCATTTAAATTATAGATCTCTTCACAAATTGATTCCGCTAAGCGATCAATGGCAGTTGAGATTTGTGCGATGACATCTGACTTCGACAACTCTGTTTCAAATCCTAGGATGTCAGTAACAGTAATACTTTCATTTGTATGGAGCTCTCGTTTTGCTTTTTCCGCAAGTGGGAAATCTAATAAAAGCTGGTCACTGATTGCTTCTGTGATTTCGTCTCCGGCAACAGGAACCATTCCATAGGCAATAACCGTTCCAGAATCTGTTAGAGCAATATCTGAAGTTCCTGCACCAATATCGACAAGGGCTACATTCAATCTTCTCATCGTTGGTGGAATCAAGACATTGATCGCTGCAATAGGCTCAAGAGTCAGGGCTTCCATTTCGAGATTTGCCCGATGGAGGGCTGAGATTAACGATTCTACGACGACTTTTGGTAAAAATGTCGCGATAATCTCAACAGATGCCTCATCACCTTGTTGGTCAATTAAATTCCCGATTTCCTCACCATCTAGTCGATAATAGAGGACAGAATAGCCGACACAGTAATAATAGTGGCTCCGTTCTTCATCATGCTTTTCTGCTACGCTACTTTGCGCTTTTTGGACAGCACTTAATTCAATATGAAGAATATCTTCCTTTTGAATCCTCGGCTTTCCTTTAATATCAATAGTAACTTCGGCTCTTTCCGTTCGTAAGGCTCTACCTGCTGCAGCTACACTTACTTTATGTAATGGACCATGCTTTTTTTCAAGCTTTTGTTTGATTTCGGTAATGATTTTCGAGACAGATAGAACATCATGAATTTGACCATCAAGCATCGCGCGCTCCGAATGCTCAATCGCGAGCATATCTACAACATGATATTGTTGATCATGCTCTTCCAAAATGATTCCAACGACTGAACGAGTACCGATATCTAAGGCAAACAATTTCTTTTTATCTAGCAAAAGGATACACCTTCTTCAATTTATGATCAGAAAATTCTAAAAATACTTTATCGCTTAAAAGCGTTTAATTATTAAAGAAAAATACGTGACATTGAAATAGAATTCATATATAATAACTCTAATTATACAGAAATGTTTCATATTTCAACAGAGATTCCATGACAATCTGTGAAAAATTCAAATGCAGATTCGAAAGGAAGCATATACTATGATTCGAAAGGACGGGAAAAAGATGAGCAATATGAAGCTAGAAGAACTCCGTGATCGTGTTGACGAACTAAACGGACAGCTATTAAATCTTATTAATGAGAGAGCACGCCTTGTACAAGAAATTGGACGAGTAAAAGAAACACAAGGTGTCAATCGATATGATCCAGTTCGTGAACGTAAAATGTTAGATTCGATCTTAGAAAAAAATGATGGTCCTTTTGAGAAATCAACTTTACAACATTTGTTTAAAGAAATTTTTAAAGCAGGACTTGAATTACAAGAGGATGACCATCGTAAGGCACTTCTTGTTTCACGTAAAAAGCATCCAGAAAACACAATTGTGGACGTAAAAGGAACAAAGGTTGGAGCAGGAGCTCAGCAACTTATTTTTGGACCTTGCGCGGTTGAATCCTATGAGCAAGTAGCAACTGTGGCAGCTGCTGTTAAAGCAAAAGGATTAAAGCTTTTACGTGGTGGTGCTTATAAGCCAAGAACTTCACCGTACGATTTCCAGGGACTTGGTGTTGAAGGTTTGAAAATTTTAAAACGTGTTGCTGATGAATACGATCTAGGTGTCATTAGTGAGATTGTCAGCCCAGCAGATATTGAAATGGCTGCACAATATATAGATGTGATTCAAATTGGAGCTCGTAATATGCAAAACTTCGAGCTGTTAAAAGCGGCAGGAGCAATTAATAAACCAATCCTATTGAAGCGTGGTTTAGCAGCAACAATTGAAGAATTCATTAATGCTGCAGAGTATATTATGGCTCAAGGAAATGGACAAATTATACTTTGTGAACGTGGAATCCGCACATATGAAAAGGCAACACGTAACACATTAGATATTTCAGCTGTTCCAATCCTAAAGCAAGAGACACACTTACCTGTCCTTGTTGACGTTACTCACTCAACAGGTAGAAGAGATCTATTGCTTCCGACAGCGAAGGCAGCTCTAGCAATTGGTGCTGACGGTGTAATGGCAGAGGTACATCCAGACCCAGCTGTTGCTCTTTCTGATTCTGCACAGCAGATGGATCTAAACCAGTTCGACGATTTCATGGAGCAATTACTTGCTTCACAACTTGTTCGCGTTTAATAATTTCTGCGTGAAAAACCTTCTGCGGTAGGCAGAAGGTTTTTTGGTTGTTTAGGAAATTATAGATTTCGCTGTTGTGGATAAGTTTGTTATAAAGTGTATCTACGTTTAGCTCCAGCGCCTAGCCCCTCGAGGTCGCTTCAGACCAGATGATGAAGTTGAAGAACAAACTTCCCCATCTGGTCCTCCAGCGCTTGTCGGGTCTGATCAAGGCGCTTGCGCTTTTGTTCTTGCCTCTGAGGGTCGAATTTTCAACTTTTTTGTGAAAAAAGTTAACTTGACATTTGCGAGAGATGGCGGAGTGAAGTATGATTATGTACATAATAATAAACTAAAGTGTGTTATGATAGGATAAAATAGTAGATAATTAACCGTTTTAGAATAAGGAGTCGATTGAATTGAATATCACAATATACGATGTGGCACGTGAAGCAAATGTGTCTATGGCTACAGTTTCACGGGTAGTGAACGGAAATCCGAATGTAAAGCCTGCCACACGAAAAAAGGTTTTAGAAGTAATCAGCCGTTTAGGCTACCGTCCAAATGCCGTTGCGCGTGGACTTGCAAGTAAAAAGACAACGACCGTTGGAGTTATCATCCCTGATATTTCTAGCACGTTCTATGCAGAGCTTGCACGAGGAATTGAAGACATTGCGACAATGTACAAGTACAATATCATTTTAAGTAACTCAGATCAAAACAAAGATAAGGAATTGCACTTATTAAATACAATGCTCGGAAAGCAAGTAGATGGAATCGTGTTTATGGGCGGAAATATTTCTCAAGAGCATGTAGAAGAATTTGAAAAGTCTCCAGTACCAATCGTATTAGCTGGTTCTGTTGAAGAGACTGGTCAAGTACCTTCTGTAAATATTGATTATGAGCAAGCTACATATGATGCAATTACTTCCTTTATTGAAAAAGGACATAAGGAAATCGCTTTTGTCATTGGACCATTACATGAACCAATGAACGAAAAGAACAAGCTAAATGGTTATAAGCGTGCTTTAAGTGAAGCTGGAATCGAATATAATGAAGACCTCGTTGTTGAGGGAGATTATACGTATGATTCTGGTATTGAGGCATTCGATAAATTGGCTGAGCTTGATAATAAGCCAACTGCCATTTTTGTGGGAGCAGATGAAATGGCTCTTGGAGTTGTTCATGGCGCACAGGATAAAGGATTTGCAATTCCAGAGGATTTCGAAGTGATCTCTTCTGATAATACTAGACTTGCAGTGATGGTTCGCCCTCAGCTTACTGCTGTTGTCCAACCACTATATGATATCGGTGCTGTTGCGATGCGTTTATTAACAAAGCTGATGAACAAAGAAACAGTGTCTGAGCAAACAGTTCTTCTTCCACATCGTATCGAATTACGTAATTCAACGAAATAAGAATAGCTTAGAAAAGAACCTCTGCTGTCTTGAGCAGAGGTTCTTTCGTTTTTTATTAGTCTTCCATTGTAGACAAGTCGCCAGTTGGTAAATCAAGTTCCCATGCCTTTAGGACACGACGCATGATTTTACCTGAGCGTGTTTTTGGAAGCTTGTCACGGAATTCAATTTCACGTGGAGCTGCATGAGCTGCCAGCCCTTTTTTCACAAATAAACGAATCTCATCCTTCAGTTCATCAGTTGCTTCATATCCATCACGTAGGGCAACGAACGCCTTAATGATTTCGCCACGTACAGGATCTGGTTTTCCGATAACTCCAGCTTCTGCAACAGCAGGATGCTCTACAAGCTTGCTTTCAACTTCAAATGGACCAACGCGTTCCCCAGACGTCATGATAACATCATCGACGCGTCCTTGGAACCAGAAGTAGCCATCTTCATCCATATAAGCTGAATCTCCAGAAACATACCAATCTCCTGGCATAAAGTAGGATTGATATTTTTCTTCATTGTTCCAAATCGTTTTCATCATAGAAGGCCATCCTTTTTTAATTGCTAGATTCCCCATACGATTTGGAGGAAGCTCATTTCCTTGATTGTCGACAATGGCAGCTTTAACACCCGGGATCGGTTTCCCCATTGACCCTGGACGAATTTCCATACATGGATAATTAGAAATCAATTGAGCGCCCGTTTCGGTCATCCACCAGTTATCATGAATACGACGGTTGAACACTTTCATACCCCAGCGGACAACCTCTGGATTTAACGGTTCGCCAACGCTCAAAACATGGCGTAATGCACTTAAATCATAGTTTTTAATGATTTCATCACCAGCACCCATTAACATCCGGAAAGCGGTAGGAGCACTATACCAAACCGTAACACCGAACTCTTCTAGCATTTGGTACCAGGATTGAGGAGAAAAACGACCTCCCACAATAACATTCGACGTTCCTGTCAACCATGGTCCAAAGATGCCGTAAGACGTTCCGGTTACCCAGCCTGGATCAGCGGTACACCAGTACACATCGTCTTCTTTTAAATCAAGCACCCATTTAGCGGTTTGATAATGCTGAAGCATCGCGTTATGAACGTGAAGAACACCCTTTGGTTTGCCTGTTGAGCCAGACGTATAATGTAGGATTAATCCATCTGTACGTTCCACCCATTCAATCTGCAAATCCTTGCTAGCATCTTTTAGTTTTTTATTAAAATCGATTAACTTCTCTGTTTCTTCCACACTGTCTCCAACAAGGAAAATAGATTTCAATGCAGGTAGATCATCGATTGGAACACGATCAAGTAATTCAGGAGTTGTCACAAGGACCTTTGCTTCACTATCCTCTAAGCGGTCACGTACAGCCCCTTCCATAAAGGCTTCAAATAATGGACCAACGATTGCACCTAGCTTAATCGCACCTAAAACCGTGAAATAAAGCTCTGGAGAGCGTGGCATAAAGACAAAGACACGATCGCCTTTCTCGACATCCCCATAGGTTTTGAGGATATTTCCGGCCTTATTGGAAAGCTCCTTCATTTCTTTAAAAGTATACTTTTCATTCCGATCACCGTCGCGGTAATATAGAGCGACTTTATTTTTTCGATAGGAGTTCGCATGTCGGTCAATTGCTTCATACGCCATATTTACAAGTCCAGTTTCAGACCAAGAGAATTGCTTTTCGACTTCCTTCCAATCGAAATTCTCGTACGTTTCTTCGTAATTCTGCAAGTTGTAATCCCCTAGAACAACTGATAGCGTTTCCAATTTCATTCCTTAAGTATCCCCCTTTTTGGTAATGATGTTATTATTATAGTACAAATAATTACTTTTCACAATTTTAAAAATATTTCTTTAAATAGGTGGACGCAATTTGAGCTTTCTTTTATAATACTGAAAATTTTGTGAAATCGCTTATTAATTGTGACTTTCATGTATAATAGAAGTAACTTTTTGCAAGATTTATTAGGTGGTGGATCGATGGAACATAAGAAAACGTATAATGCTAAAAAACTAATGACTACGCATGGAGAGTTAATGATTGAAGGACCGATTACGTCAGAAACTTTGGAGCAGCTAGAATTTCATGAGGATTTAGTAGCTTTTCGTCCTCCGGCGCAGCAACATAAAGCTTTGATTGAAATCGCAGGGTTACCTGAGGGGAGAATCATTATTGCAAGACACCACCATACCATCGTAGGTTACGTGACCTATTTATATCCAGATCCCCTTGAAAGATGGTCTGAAGGAAAAATGGAGAACCTAATTGAATTAGGTGCGATTGAAGTCATTCCGAAATTTCGTGGCAGTAAAGTAGGGAAGAATTTGCTGATCGTTTCGATGATGGACGATTGGATGGAGAATTATATTACGATCACGACAGAGTACTATTGGCATTGGGATTTAAAAGGAACGGGCTTGAACGTTTGGGAATATCGTAAAGTAATGGAGAAAATGATGAATGCGGGCGGACTGGAATGGTATGCGACCGACGATCCTGAAATAAGCTCACATCCAGCGAATTGTCTTATGGTAAAAATCGGACAAAGAGTCGACCAGGAGTCGATTCAAAAATTCGATCAACTGCGTTTTATGAATCGCTTTATGTATTAGGCGGCCAATCCCTTAAGCGGTATTTTTAGGAGGGTTACACATGATTGTTGAGGAAATTATGATCGCTGATGTTTGTACATTGGCGAGTGAAAATACGATTGGAGACGCTATTCAATTAATGGCCGAAAAAAGAATCAAGCATATTCCCATTGTTGATGGAGAACAGCGTCTAATTGGAATTGTCACCGATAGAGATATTAAAGAATACACACCTTCGATTTTTTTCGATGAAGGGCGTATGGAAGCACTGAAGATGCCATTGGCTGAGATTATGAAGACTGATCTGATTACAGGGCATCCTCTTGATTTCGTGGAAGATGTCGCAGCCATCTTTTATGAGAATAAAATTGGGTGTTTACCAATTATCAAGGATCATAGATTGGTAGGCATCATTACACAAACAGATTTGCTACATACTCTAGTAGAGTTAACTGGAGCTCATCAGCCTGGTTCTCAAATTGAAATTCGTGTTCGTAACAAAATGGGCATGCTTTTTCGACTATTTTCCGATATTCAAAATTGTAAGGTTAATATATTGAGTGTGCTCGTTTATCCTGATAAAAAAGATGAGGATTTTAAGATTATTGCTTTACGCATTCAAACGATGAATCCTTTACGGTTAATTGAAGAACTTGAAAAATCGGGGCATCAGGTTCTTTGGCCGAATCTTCCGGGGATGGAAGCATGATACAGGACGCTAAATTCATTTTTTCAGAGGAACAATTAAAGTATAAGTTTAACAAGGACCACCCTTTTAATCAGTTGAGGTTAAAGCTTACTTTAAGTTTGCTTCAAGAGATGAAAGCCATTTCCGATGTGGATATCATCCCACCTAGAATGGCAACTGATGAGGAGCTCCAACTGGTTCATGATCCAAACTACGTAAATGCTGTTAAGAAAGCGGGGAATGGTGAGCTATCGGAGGATGTTGCAGAAGGCTATGGATTGGGAACGGAGGATACACCCATTTTTCCAGGAATGCATGAAGCAAGTGCCTTGTTAGTAGGAGGAACCTTAACTGCGGTTGATTATGTGATGGAGGGAAAAGCAAAGCATGCCGTTAATTTAGGTGGAGGCTTACACCATGGCTTTAGAGGAAAGGCATCAGGGTTTTGTATTTACAACGATAGTTCAGTAGCCATCAAATATATGCAGGAGAAATATGGGGCAAGAGTGCTCTATATTGATACGGATGCTCATCATGGGGATGGCGTGCAATGGGCTTTCTATGATGACCCTGATGTTTGTACTTTTTCCATTCATGAGACGGGAAGATATTTATTTCCGGGTACAGGAAATGTGAATGAGAGAGGGCAAGGAAAAGGATACGGATATTCTTTTAATATTCCGGTTGATGCTTTTACAGAGGATGACTCTTGGTTAGATGCTTACACTACATCTGTTCGGGAGATCGCTGCGTTCTTTAAACCAGATGTCATTTTAACGCAAAATGGTACGGATGCTCATTATTTTGACCCGCTCACCCATTTGTCCTCAACAATGAAAATTTATCGTGAGATTCCAAAGCTTGCTCATGAACTTGCACATCAGTATTGCGATGGAAAGTGGATTGCAGTAGGTGGTGGAGGCTATGATATATGGCGTGTCGTCCCACGAGCATGGAGCCTCATCTGGTTAGAAATGACTGAAAATAGGAATTGTTATGGAAATTTACCAGTGGAATGGGTAAAACAGTGGCAGGAGGAATCGCCTGTAAAATTGCCTTTACAGTGGGATGACCCGGAGAACTTATATCGTCCAATCCCTAGAAAACCCGAGATTACGGAGAAAAATGCTCAGACTGTACAAAATGCTTTGTATCCAATTAGAAGCAAGAAGAAAAGTGAATCGAATTGATATAGCACTTATATGGCCAAATCGTCGGATGATTTGGTCTTTTCTTCGTATGTGACGAGAATACAATTTAAATGGTCTAATAGAGTAATAGATTTAGGAGTGACGATGTTTGGATAGCGTGGAAGTCATAAATTTAGTACCTAAGTTTTTGGATTTTTACCGAAGGTCTAATCGATTTGAAATAGATCACGAAAAACGCTGGCTGCTTTGGAAGGAACATTATAACTTTGCCGCTGTTCCTCCTGGAGAAGATGGAACGGTACTGGCAAGAAGGTTATTAGATGACGCTTGGGAAGAATATGCTGAGCGTCTGCCATTCTTAATGACATGGGAACCAAAGCAAAAGAAAATTGAGTATTATTTATCAAAAGTTAAATCAATGCTCGGACATGACCAACCTATTCATTTGGTTGTCATCTATTATGTTGGTGGATTTGAAAACAATCCTTTTGTTGCTCCATTTGACGCTGAACGGTTTGCGCTTTGTCTTCCTATTGAAAATGGGGAATCTGATATATTTTTATCACATGAATTAACGCATATCGTCCACTCGCATACTGCTAATTTAACGGGAGAATGGGAGAGAACCATTGCTTCGACTATTTTACAGGAAGGACTAGCCATTCATGTCAGCAAATTTTTAGTGCTTGGAGAGCCTGATGAGTCTTATATTGAACATAAGATGGGATGGCTTAAGTCGTGTAAAGAAAATAAAGCAGCTATTATTAAGGGGATACTGCCGTTCTTAGATGATTCGTCTTCTGAAACGGTATCTATGTTTACTTTTGGGGATGGAACTACTGATACTGAAAGAGAAGCGTACTTCGTTGGATGGGAAATTGTCCAATCCTTATTAGAAAATGGAGTAACCTTTAAAGAAATTGCAAACATAAAAGAAAAGGATATTCCGAATTTTATACGCGAAATTCTTCCTCTCTTATTAGATAGTACAAGCAAGTAAAGAAAACCCGCATGGAATTTTCCATGCGGGTTTGTGCTGCTTAGCTTATAGCGTTATCCACCGTTATTTTCAGTAGTTCCTTCTCCTGGTGGGGTTGTAGGTGGAGGATTAGGAACGGTTGGTTGTCCGGGTTGTTCCGGGTTTCCCTTTCCAGGCTCTTCCTTCCCAGGTTGTTCTACTACTGGTACTTCCTCAGGTCCTATTCTAACTTCAGGTGATGGTGCTGACTCTTTTCCGGCAATATCAACTGCTGTTACATAGTATAAGCCATTGCCACCTGTATAGGATAGATTACCACCTGTTTTAATAGAAGCGACTTTGCTTCCATCTTTATAGACGCGGTATCCGACGATATCCTTTTCTGGGTGGTTTGCCCAAGTGATTGTCGTACCTGAAACCTTTGCAGATAGAGGAGCAGGAGCTTTTCCGTTATCCTCCATTTTATCATCAGGTAAGAGGATCTTTGACCAGCGATCCTTTTTCGGAATTAACTGTTGTGGATTTATATTTACACCGAATAGTTGTTCAATATAATCTGGATTAAGGATTAATCCGACCTCTGCGAATTCTTCTGGTGTTGAATCTAAGGCAAGATATTTTTTATCTCCAATTTGAACATACTTACCTTCGACGAGACTATCATCGACCTTGCTAGGTACATACTTTGCATTAAATAGATCCGTTTCAACGAGACCAGCTTTTGAACATGCATCTGAAGGCAATAAACCAGAAACGGCACAGAAGGAACGTCTTACAATTCCGCCAGGCATCTTAATGGTTTCTGCTGGATCGACTAATTCTGGTGCTACGTCATAGGCTGCGTTCATCATTTGAGCCCATAAGTAAATATTTCGGTTCGAGTAGGAAAGCCCTTTATAATTCAGCTCTAAAGGCTTTGGCGTATCGTAACCGAGCCAAGTACCGAAAGAGATATTAGGATTTGTAGCGACAAACCAAGCATCTTTATATTCTTGGGCAGTTCCCGTTTTTCCGGCCCAGTCCGAACTAAATTTTAATCGACTATTTAACGAAGCGGCTGTACCAGATTTAATAACATCACGCATCATGTCATAGGTTAAATAAGCGGTTTGTGGACTAAATACATCCACTGGTTGTACTTCATGCTGATAAACTATATTTCCTTCCTTATCAACAATCTTTTCGATTAAATAAGCATCAATAAATTGTCCGTTATTCGCGAATGTACCAAAGGCATTGACGTTTTCTTCAACAGTGATGCCGTTGGTTAATCCACCAATCGCAGTAGAAGGGTTTTCGTAATCACCGGGAGTTAAAGAGGTGACACCCATTTTCGTTAAATATTCAGCCGGGCGCTGTCCTATAATATCTAAATAAGCTTTGACAGCTGGAACATTATAAGATTTAGCTAGTGCATATCGAGCGGAAACTAAACCACTATAGCCTCCACCGTAGTTCCGTGGCCAAGGGTTAGGGTTTTTTGGATCTAATCTCAATGGCAAGTCAGGCAAAATAGATCCTGGAGAAAGTTTCCCTAGCTCAATGGCAGGAGCATAAACAAGCAATGGTTTCATCGTAGAACCATTTGAACGTTTTCCACTTGTTGAATGGTTTAATTGCTCTTGACTAAAATCGCGACCGCCTACAAAACTTAGAATTTTTCCAGTTTTGTTTTCAATCATCATCGCCCCAACTTGAACAGGCTTATTAACAGTAACCTCTTCATTTGTTTCAGGGTCAGTTTCAGTTACTTGAATGTCACTGCCATAATAAGTGAATTCATCTTTCACTTTTTGCATCGCGTCAAAGATATCCTTCTTAATTGTTGAATGAATCTGATATCCATTTTGACGTAAATCTCGATCAGCCAATGTTAAGTATTCATTTTTTAAATCTTCATCATTTTGTAAGTCCTCAGCCGTATAGCCATCTTTTTCAGCTAATATCGTAGATAAAATATCAATTGCTCGTTTTTCAATTTCAAAGGTGAGCCATGGGTATTCTTCTTGAGGACTAGTACTTGGTGGGATGAAATCTTGAGTTATATCATAGTTGATGGCTTCATCGTACTGTTCTTTCGTAATAGAGCCTTTATCGTACATTCTCTCTAATACAGTCTTCATTCGAGTTATGCCAGGCTCGAGGTTGTTCTTGATTTCTCCTTTATTCGTAAAAGGAGTGTAACCAAATGGACTTTGTGGAAGACCGGCAATAAATGCTGCTTGTGGAAGTGTTAATTCCTTTGCAGTCACTCCAAATACCCCTTTTGCTGCCGCCTGAACTCCGCCAATGTTTCGACCTGTTGAATTTCTTCCAAAGGTTGAAACATTTAAATAGGCTTCTAAGATTTCTTTTTTGTCAAAAAATTGTTCTAGCCTAAGGGCTAGTAAAATTTCTTTTGCTTTCCGTTCAAATGAGACTTCATTTGTTAGAATTTGATTCTTGATTAATTGCTGTGTTAACGTACTTCCACCTGTTTGCACAGCGGAGTTCGTTACTTCTTGAAATAGTGCTCGCAGGATTGCTTTTGGGACGACTCCATCATGCTCATAAAAATATTCATCCTCAGTTGCGACAACCGCTTTTATAAGATAATCTGATACGTCCTCTAGTTTAACTTCCTCTCGTTCTAAATCAGTACGAAGCTTTCCTAGATAGACATCATCAGCAAAGTATAAATCTGATGTTTCTTCATAGTTGTAAATATCCTTTTTCATACTATCGTAGGAGCGGATTGGTTCGTCTTTAACCATTGAGGCAAAGTAACCAGCACCTACGCCACCTGCAAATGCACCGCCAAGGATGATAACAACAAAAAAGATAAGCACTAAATTCCAAACCACATGATAAGTAATGCTTGCGCTTTTTTTAGTTTTTTTGCTTGTGAAAAAAGCTTGGCAAGACTGGATAAGTTGCTTCCAATTTAATTTTTCTCTCAATCGTATCATTCCCCCTAGAATCACATACATTATAGCATAAAGCGTAAGACAAGTATTAAGATAACGTCAATTTTCTAACAATCCTGTAATGCGTTTGACAAGATGCATTGTTTTATGATAAAAATTCCTTAAATCAATTTTTATAATCGAGCTATGATGGGAATGAAACATCATTCAATAGTAGTGCTTCTATCTCTGTTTCAGAAAGCTGACGGTTGCTGCAAGTCAGTACACATAGAACGCATGAATTACCTCCCTGAGCTTTTACTGTGAACCTATATGTAGTAGCAGTAAACGGCATGTCCGTTATCAATTTTAAGTGGAGAACTTTATGGTTCTCAAGTTGGGTGGTACCGCGTATAACACGTCCCTTCGATTTATTCGAAGGGGCTTTTTTATGTAAAAAAATTGTTGGAGGAATAGTCATGAATTTATTACAAGACTTACAGTGGCGTGGGATTGTTTATCAGCAAACCGATGAAGAAGGGCTAACAGAGTTATTAGAGAAAGAAAAAATTTCTTTATATTGTGGAATGGATCCAACTGGAGACAGCATGCATATCGGACATTTGCTGCCCTTTTTAACATTAAGACGCTTTCAAAATGCTGGACATCGTCCAATCGTACTTGTTGGTGGGGCAACCGGATTAATCGGAGATCCGAAAGCGACAGAAGAACGAGTGCTGCAAACGGTGGAAACAGTGCAGAAAAATGTTGAAGCTTTAACGGAACAATTAAAGACGATCTTTAATTTTGAAGGCGAAAACGGAGCGATCATGGTGAACAACTATGATTGGACAGCCCCAATGAATGTCATTACTTTCCTTCGTGATTACGGTAAACATATTGGAATCAACTACATGCTTGCAAAGGATACGATTGCGACTCGTTTAGAAACAGGGATTTCATTTACGGAATTCGCATATACCATCCTGCAAGGCATGGACTTTAAACATTTATACGAGCAGCATAACTGTAAGCTCCAAATTGGCGGAAGCGACCAATGGGGCAATATTACAACAGGTCTAGAGCTTATTCGTAAAATGACAGACGAAGATTCAAAGGCATTTGGACTAACAATTCCGTTGGTAACGAAAGCAGATGGAACGAAATTTGGAAAGACAGAAAGCGGTGCTGTTTGGTTAGACCCAGAAAAGACGTCTCCATACGAGTTCTACCAGTTCTGGATTAACACAGCTGATGCAGATGTTGTGAAATACTTGAAGTACTTTACGTTCCTATCTAAAGAACAAATTGAAGTGTTAGAACAATCTGTTCAGGAGGAAGCGCATCTACGTAAAGCGCAAAAAGCTTTGGCTGAAGAATTGACTCGCATGATTCATGGAGAAGTAGCACTTCAGCAAGCAATCAAAATTACAGAGGCTTTATTTAGCGGAGATATTCGTAACTTAACTGCTTCTGAAATCAAGGAAGGCTTTAAGGATGTTCCTTCTTATGAACATAAAGAAGGAGAAAAACTTGGCATTGTCGACCTTTTAGTAAATGCAAAAATTTCTCCATCAAAGCGTCAGGCGCGTGAAGATGTAGCGAATGGTGCAATTTATGTAAATGGAGAAAGAATTACAGAAGTGGAATATGTGCTTTCTGATAATGATCGTATCGAAAATCAATTTACGGTGATACGCCGAGGAAAGAAAAAATACTTCTTAATCAAGTACTAATTGATATGAGAGCAAGGGTGATTCATTTCATCTTTGCTCTTTTTTGTCGTAAGTTTGTATAATTTTGAAACTTTTTACAAATTCATCCGTATTTAAGATGAGCCACAAAATTACATATAAAACTTTATGGAAGGAGGATGTACTGTTTCTTCTATAATGAATGAAAGAGGGTGATACGCATGGAATTGTTCGGGAGCTCCCTACAATCCATTTATTTAACAACTCTCATTATTGCTGGTGCATTAACAATCCTATACATTCTATTCAATGACCTCCTAGATGGATTTGCGGAAATGATTCCGTTTTTAAATCCAGCTCTTATTCTTGCCTTCATAACCTTTTTTTCAGCTAGTGGATATTTATTTGAATTACTGACTTCCTTTAATTCTTATATAATAGTTGCCTTCTCCATCTTAATAGCTCTTATTCTTGATACTTTACTTCATATTTTTGTGCTTGTACCTTTGTCCTCAGCAGAGGAATCGCTCGTGTATTCAACAAATTCCTTGCGAGGAAGAGTGGGAAAGGTCATCCTTCCTATTCCAGCTGGTGGCTATGGGGAAGTTCTTTTGAAGAGTGCAAGTGGTTCTGTTGCGAAATCCGCTGTGAGCTTTAAAGGGGAAGCGATTGAAGAAGGAAAGAATGTTTTAGTGGTTGAAGTTAAAAGTGGGGTACTCTACGTAGTTCCACATGAAAGCCCAGATGATTTCTACTTTTAGAAGGGCTCTGTTCGCAAATTTTGTTGTTGATACGTCCTATAGAAAAAATTGTTTGAGGGGGAATTATGATGTCAATGGAAGTTATGATTGTTATTGGTGTAGTTGCATTTTTACTAATCGCCTTATTACTAGTTTTTATTACAAAATATCGGACAGCTGGTCCAGATGAAGCTTTAATCGTTACAGGGAGTTATTTAGGAAGTAAAAACGTAAATGTGGACGAATCAGGTAATCGAATCAAGATTATTCGTGGTGGCGGTGCATTTATTTTACCAGTCTTCCAGCAAGCGGAACCACTCAGCTTATTGTCTAGCAAGCTTGAAGTGACAACTCCAGAAGTGTATACGGAACAAGGTGTTCCAGTAATGGCCGATGGTACAGCCATTATCAAAATCGGTAGTTCTATTGAAGAGATTGCAACGGCAGCGGAACAATTTCTTGGCAAGCCGAAAGCAGACAGAGAAAATGAAGCAAGAGAAGTACTTGAAGGTCATCTTCGTTCTATTTTAGGTTCGATGACAGTAGAGGAAATTTATAAAAATCGAGATAAGTTCTCGCAAGAGGTTCAACGTGTTGCCTCACAAGATTTAGCGAAAATGGGTCTAATGATCGTTTCTTTTACGATTAAGGATGTAAGAGATAAAAATGGCTACCTTGAATCTCTAGGAAAACCAAGAATCGCTCAAGTAAAGCGTGATGCTGATATTGCAACTGCAGAGGCTGAAAAGGAAACGCGAATCAAGCGTGCAGAAGCAGATAAGGATGCGAAAAAAGCTGAACTTGAAAGAGCAACTGAAATTGCTGAAGCAGAAAAAGAAAATCAAATGAAAATGGCCGATTATCGTCGTGATCAGGATATCGCTAAAGCCCGTGCTGACCAGGCGTATGATCTGGAAACTGCTCGTGCTAAGCAGGAAGTAACAGAGCAAGAAATGCAAATTCGCATCATTGAACGTCAAAAGCAAATCGAGCTAGAAGAAAAAGAGATTCAACGTCGTGAAAAGCAATACGATTCAGAAGTGAAGAAAAAAGCAGATGCGGATCGTTATTCAGTTGAGCAGGCAGCTGCTGCAGATAAAGCGAAGCAACTAGCAGAAGCAGATGCTAACCAGTATCGTATTGAATCATTAGCGAAAGCCGAAGCAGAAAAGGTACGTTTAGATGGTCTTGCAAAAGCAGAAGCAGAGCGTGCGAAAGGTACTACAGAAGCGGATGTCATTCGTCTCAAAGGTCTTGCGGAAGCCGAGGCAAAGAGAAAGATTGCCGAAGCATTCGAGCAGTATGGCAATGCGGCTGTTCTAGATATGGTTGTTCAAATGTTGCCTGAATACGCGAAGCAAGTAGCGAGCCCACTAGGAAACATTGAAAAGATCACAGTGGTGGACACTGGCGGTAATGGGGAAAATAGCGGTGCTAACAAAGTAACAGGCTACGCAACCAACTTAATGTCGACCTTGCAGGAATCATTGAAAGCATCTTCTGGAATCGATGTGAAAAATCTTTTAGAGAACTTTTCAGGAAAAGGAAACGTGAGGGAGAGTATTGAAGAGTTGACGCATGAATTGTCAAAAACGGAGAAAACGGTTGAAAATGAATAGTGAAAGTAGAAACCTGTCGAAAATTGACAGGTTTCTTTTAAATATTTAGGGGTATTGAAATAATCGAACAATTATTGCTTTTAATAAATTTCTAGTAGATTTATAATATAGTTAATAGTCTCTACTTAAATAAAGAAGATAGAAGGGATAAAATTGAATAATCTAAGCGCATATCTGATTGGGGATACAATAAAGTCGTTTCGTGAATACAAAAAACTAACAATAGAAGAGTTATCAGAAGGTGTGTGTACAGAGGAAGAGTTAATCGAATTTGAAAAGGAAGTTTCCTATCCTGACCTCGAAACATTGAATTTATTGTTAAAGAAGTTAAATGTGGATTTATCGTATTTTTTTAATGTGGCTTCGAGATCATCGATTAATTATGCAAATGCGGTTATTAGGTTGATTAATCGATATAAAAGGGATTGGGACTATGATCGCATACAAGAAATAATAGAAAAAGAATTGGAGAATCCAATATTTCAGACAGATCAGTTGAAACAATTTCTTATTTGGCATCAGGGTATATGTAAGTTTTATTTAGATAAGGATCTTTCAAAAGCTCTAGAATTACTTTATGAGTCCATAGATATTACAAATAAAAGTAGAAATGATTTTAATGAAAGAGAAACTGAAATATTAACAAGTATTGCAATTTTGCATAAAGAATCTGGTAACTTTGAGGAAGCTATTACGCTTTTTAAAGAATCATTAAATTACTTAGAAAATCTTCCAGATATCCTTGATCCTAGAGGGAAGATTCGTGTTTATTTTGGATTGTCTCAAGCACTTACCGAGGTAGGAAAATTCGAAGAGTCATTAGAATATTGTAAGAAAGGAATTGAGTACTGCATTACTCACGAATTGATATATTTACTATCTAGTTTATATTATCAATCAGGTGAAAATCTCATAAAACTTTCTCGTAAGGAAGAAGGAATTCAGTATATAAATAGTGCTATTTACATACTGAAAGTGCAAGAAAATAAAAAATTTATCAAAATTATAGAAAATGAAAAAGACAAATTACTACAAGAGTGGTAAAATGTAGCTATTCAGTACATTAGGAGGTAGATGATTGTGAAAAATTTATTGTCTAAAACTTTATTAGCAGTATCATTACTAGGTCTAGGTTTTGCGTTTGCAAGTGTGAATGATTACGCTGGTATCCCTTCAGAGCATAGTCCAGCAAAGCGTACATATGAATTAGCGGGTATTCCTTCTGAACACTCTGCTCCAATTACAATTAAACCTTTTGGAATTCCTTCTGAACATTAATAAAGTGAGAGCGGTGAATAAATCACACCGCTCTCTTTTTATTATAAAGGAAAGATATTCTAGCAGTTAAAATAGTCCTGATATCAATAGAATGAATTAAAAAAGAAGGTGAGACTATAAAGAAGCAAATACTGCTTGGAGGAATACTAGTTTTATTTTTTCTATTGTTTTTGCTCTCGTTTACAAATAAGAAAGAACCTGCCTTTGTTTTTAACATTGTTCCTGGATTCTCATTAAATTTATACGGAAATGAGGATACTTATTCTCCTACTTTAGTAAAAAAACGCTTGCTATTATGGGATAAAAAAGTCCAGATGAGCCCAGTATACTCTAATAATCCTAGATTATACTTTGACTACCGTGTAGTAAATCTAAACGATAATAATGTGCTTTTCTTAGGTGTAGTCCAAAATCCAGATGTGGACAAAGTGGTTATTAACTCAAGTGATGAGGGTGTCTATTTGGAGAAGAAGGTAGAGGATGAACGTATTTTTACTTTGATTTTACCGTCTAGCAATGATCAGATTTTTCTGCATCCAAAACTGTTCCTTAAGAATCAAACTAAGGTTGAGTACCCCTATGAAAAGACAAAATAAAAACCCTAGAGAATTTCTCTAGGGTTTTTATCGTTAAACTATTAACGAGAGTAGAACTCGACGATTAGAGATTCGTTAACTTCAGCAGGAAGTTCAGAACGCTCTGGAAGACGAGTGAATGTACCTTCTAGCTTATCAGCATCGAAAGTTAAGAAGTCAGGTACGAAGTTGTTTACTTCAATAGCTTCTTTGATGATGTCTAGGTTACGTGACTTTTCGCGAACGCCGATTGTTTGACCAGCAGCTACGCGGTAAGATGGGATATCTACACGCTTACCATCAACTAGGATATGACCATGGTTTACAAGCTGACGAGCTTGACGACGAGTACGTGCTAAACCTAAACGGTAAACAACGTTATCTAAACGTGACTCAAGTAGAGCCATGAAGTTTTCACCATGTACACCTGACATTTTGCCAGCTTTGTCGAATAGGTTACGGAATTGACGCTCGTTTACGCCATACATATGACGAAGCTTTTGCTTCTCTTGTAATTGTAAACCGTATTCTGATAATTTTTTACGTTGGTTTGGACCATGTTGTCCTGGAGCGTAAGGACGCTTCTCTAATTCTTTACCTGTACCGCTTAATGAAATACCAAGACGGCGAGATAATTTCCAGCTTGGACCTGTATAACGAGCCATTGATGACTCCTCCTTGTGTTTTTATTTGGGTAAAATAAAAACAGACGTGACAGAACAATTATGATCATTTTGTTTTCATGTACCTTCGCCCTCGCAGCAGAGGGTTACGCAGTACCCCATCAAGTTGAGGAACAAAATGAAACACAAAAGATGTTCACATAAGCTGCGATATTTTACACAAAGACTATTATAACTATATTAGAGAAATAAAGTCAAGAAATTCTATAAAAAAGAGAAAAATTAATGAAGCTTTATAAAAGGAATGTGATATAATAGACAATGGTTGTTTTAATGAGGTGTACGTTTGTATGTGTCGAAAAAACACTGATTATACATGGCATCGAGGCAGAGTTAAGACTTAAAATGTCAGATAAATGGAATAAATGAAACTATTTGGATAAAAAGTATCTATT
Source organism: Bacillus yapensis (assembly GCF_005280205.1). GTDB lineage: Bacteria > Bacillota > Bacilli > Bacillales > Cytobacillaceae > Robertmurraya > Robertmurraya yapensis. Next base: position 88,661 of record NZ_SUND01000012.1, read on the forward strand.
CGTAAATAAGTTTACATCCTTGAAACGAAATATACAAAGTTTCGACAAACTTTTTATACACATTATTATATAATTAAAATATAATAGCTCGTCTAAGAAAACGTGATGATAATAGGTGATGATGGCAATGGAAGTGCTCGAGAAACAATTAATAGCAAACCTCAAAAGTCGCTTCTTTGATCTAATAGATACAGAGAAAGGCTTATTATACTATGAACAGTTTTTAAAGGAAATGCTCTATGCGGTGAAAAGCTTCATCGGAGTAGATGAATTGACTACTTTCAATTGCAATCATTGGAGTAGAGAACTGTTTATTGAAGCTTCGACGAATGAGGAGCTTAATACGAACAAACAATTCACATTGTTATATGACGAGTTTCAGGACTATGTTTCAAGTAAGTCTATCATCCATCAGCCCATTCCTTTTAAGAACTTTGAACAGTATGAACTATTAATTCCTTTAAAAAGAAATCAAGAAGTATTTGGTTACCTAGCTTTTAGAGGAATAGCCAATTGTAATTGTTCTGATGCCTTACTTGTGGAAATTGCTAAGGAATGCTGCAGTTTTCTCCATAAGGCACGAGGACTATGTGATGTCATTTTTGAAGAAAAACGCTATAAACAATTATTTCGTGTCACGGAAAAATTTCATTCTTCGATGGACATGGACGCCGTCCTCGAAGAAATTATTGATACTTTGCAAGAAGTTTATCCAACCTTTACCTATTATTTGATGCTATCGCATGATAATAATAGTCATAAAAATTTGCCGATCAAGGATTTGGAATACGACAACGAGAATATTTCGGCAATGCAAGCATACCTGACAGGAACGATTCAATTAGAGGATTCTATACAAGAGAAAAGATCGATACTTTATGCACCTTTAAAAGGGAAGCAAGGTGTCTATGGTGTTCTTCAGGTAATTGCACCAAATGCCATGACCTTCCCTAACAGAGAAATAGAATTTATTACCTTACTTGCCAATACGGCGGGTACTGCTATGGAAAATGCTCAGTTATACCAACAATCGCGAAAGCTGATTTCAGATCTCCAATTGATCAATGAAACATCTCATCGATTAAATTCAAATCTTCGACTTTCGGATACGATCAGCTTTATGACAGAGCATTTTCAGTCTTCTTTCGATGCAGAAGAAGTAGGATTCGTTCTTGTATCTGACGATTTTGAACAATGGAAGGTCATCAAAGGGAGCACCTCATTTTTCTATTCTGAAGGAGCCTCAGCCTATCTACAGTATATTTCAAATAAAATTAAAAATGAGAGAGACTCCATCTTTTTGGGAGATTTAAACATTGAATATCTTCTTACTAAGTTCAAATCAGTCATGGCTGTGCCAATGGTACAAACGGAAAAAATAATGGGCTTTGCATTGGTCATGCATCGTTTGCCGTATCATTTTTCCTTTGAAACATTTAAATTGATGCAATCGTTAATTCATCATTCAACATTAGCTTTTACGAATTCAATGCTTCGAGAAGAATTAGAAAAAATGGTTATAACGGATCATTTAACAAAATTGCATTCACGTAATTTCCTGACAGAAAAAATTCAACGTTCCATGTCTGAAGATGCCTTTGGAACGTTCATTTTAATTGATATTGACAATTTTAAACAAATTAATGATTCGTATGGGCACCAGGTAGGTGACGAGGTCCTTGTTCAAGTATCTTCCGTTCTTCAGGATAATATTCGAGATGCGGATATCGGAGCTAGATGGGGAGGAGAAGAATTAGCGTTGTACCTTCCGAAAATTCAGCTTGATGTTGCGGTGGTTATCGCGGAACGTTTGGTTCGAAAAGTAAGTGAATTAACACATCCGCCTATTACGATTTCGTGTGGGGTATCCAATTGGACGAAAGAGCATGATGATGATAACTTCACGAAGTTGTTTAAAAGAGCGGACCAGGCCCTTTACGTGGCGAAAGAAACAGGTAAAAACAGAGTGATCGTTCAAGAGGTAATTGGTTGACCTCCCCCCACCTAAAATCCTAATGGATTTTTGAGTGAGGAGGCCTTCTCGCAATTATTGATAAAAAAGGCGTGAGATCAAAATCTCACGCCTTTAATATTTATATAATTTATATAAACCGCATTAATTCTCGAACAAATTCTTCGAGATTTTCTTGATCGATTTCATCAAAGCGATTTTTCTCTGGAGAATCGATATCAAGGACCCCGATAACTTCGCCATTCTTTATCATCGGAACGACTATTTCAGATTGTGAAGCAGCATCACAGGCAATATGTCCAGGAAATTGATGAACATCTTCAACACGAAGCGTCTTCTTTTCGCTGGCACTTGTTCCGCAAACCCCTTTTCCATACGGAATTCTTACGCATGCAGGGAGTCCTTGGAATGGCCCTAGAACAAGTTCATTTCCTTCTGATAAATAAAATCCTACCCAGTTCACTCTATCGAAAAACTGATTCAATAATGCAGAAGCATTGCTTAAATTAGCGATTTGGTTTGTTTCATCTTCTAGCAACGCAACAAGCTGTTTACGAAGCATATTGTATTGGTCTTGTCGATTTTCACCATATGATTCGACTTTAAACATGTTTTTTCACCTGACTTTTCTAAATGGTACTTAGTATTGTATCAAATTAAGAAGAAAAATAGGAGACTTTGTCTACTTTTTTATAGAGGAAAACGAAGGAATGAAAAGAAGTATTAAGAGAGAAAGAAAAAGGAGGTCCAATCATGGTGCAGAGTACAAAGGATGCAATAGTGGAAGCCGCAATTTTATTATTCAATGAACACGGTTTTAACGGTACCTCCATTAGAGATATTGCCAAGAAAGCGAATGTGAATGTCTCTAATATCGCCTATTATTTTGAAAATAAAAGAGGACTTCTCGAGCATTGCTTTACGGAGTATTTTGAGGCCTATTTACATCAAATTGAATCAGGCTTTAACTTTACGGAAGAAGGAGCTTTAGGTCGAATTAAGAAAATTACAGAGAAGATTCTTCAGTTTCAATGTGAGAATATCCATTTAACAAGGCTTGTCTTACGTGAAATCTCTATCGATTCGCAAATGATTAGAGAGATTATGTCGACTTATTGCGTAAAAGAACGGTACTTCTTTAAGAAAGCTTTTGAAGAAGGGATTCGTACAAAGGAGTTCCAATCATTTTCGATCAATTACATGATTATTCAATATAAAAGCTTGTTAGCAATGCCGTTCTTAAATACGTATTATTTAGCTGAGGTACTGCAAGTGTTCACGAATGAAGCTTACTTTATTAAAAAGTATGTAAAAGAAGTCAATGTGTGGTTAGAGAATGTAGTGTGCAATCATGAGCAGCAAAAGCTAGCACTGGTAAGTACTTAAGAAAAGCTGTCCCAAGCGATAATGGGACAGCTTCATGCTGTTGACAAACGCTCGCTTTCTTGGTGCTCATTACCTATAATGGTAACTCCGCTCCTCCCAAAGCTTCACGCTGTGATGCGACAAACGTTTTCAATCAGCCTGAAAGTAACTGCTATCTATAAGGGCAGTATATCCTTGCTTCAATTCTTTCACTTGATGTGCATCCGAGCCATAAATGAGGGGAATTTTCAGCTTCGAGGCTTCTATTGCAACCCATTTCGGAGGATACGTTTCCCCACACAACGGTTTTGATATGCCGGCTCCGTTATAATCAAGCTCCAAACTTCCCTTTTTAATCGCTTGTAGAATTTGTAAAATTTCACTCCGAAAGTCATGTGTCATTGGGAATTTTTTTTGAAACTTCTTTACTAAGGTCATGTGGCCGATTCGTCTTGGTTTAAATAGTCCTAAATCAGCATGAATCGATTTTAGAAGAGTCCGAAAATAATTCTCATAGACGTTTTCAAGGGAACCGTATTTTTCGATCATTTGTTCAAATACATTCGGACTATAATCAAGACAAGCGTAAGTATCCTCATGCTTCAAGAAATGAACAGAGAGTACTGCGTCATCGAGCTTACTCCCGTAATGATTGAGGAAATCCTTCGTTTGTGCTTCGAACCCTTCGATATAATCCACTTCTAGTCCACAGTTGATGCGAATTTTATCCTCATAAATCAGCTTTAATTGGTTGATCTGCTCAAAATACGTATCTAGTTCCTCAAGCTTCATACTACTATCCTGATTTGGAGTCGTATCGACAAAGCCTTCTGGTAATGGTGCATGTTCAGTAAAGGATATTTCCGAAAAACCTAGCTGAATTGCTTTTTCGATATATTCTTCAAATGCATCCTTTGTACCATGAGGACAAAATGGGGTATGGATATGCCCATCCTTTTTCACCTATAGTCCCTCCCCGTACAGTCGAATTTCCGTTCGAAAAAAGAAAAAATACTGGTTGGAATACAAAAATTTTGAAATTAATAGTCAAAAAATGTCGTTTACATGGTATCATAAAAACATTGAAATGCACATTATAAAACGGTTTTAACAAAGAGAAAAAATACTAGAATTTATAAATGATATATTACTATAAAATATGTATGTTCGGTTGAGGCACAATAATGAAATTTAGTTCACTAAAAAACTAAAGTTATTGGAGCTGGACAGGGGGCTTAAAAATGGAATTTATTATCGTCGGATTAGTTTTAATTCTTATTTTATATATAACCGGTTATGTAATGAAGAAAAAATATTATAAAGACATTGACCGGTTGGAAGCATGGAAAATTGATGTGATGAATCGTCCTGTATTGGATGAGATGTCTAAGGTCAAGAAATTAAATATGACCGGACAGACAGAAGAGCTTTTTGAAAAATGGCGTAGAGAATGGGACGAGATTGTCACGAAGGGTCTTCCTGATGTGGAAGAATATCTTTTTGACGCAGAGGAATATATTGATAAATATCGATTCAATAAAGCAAAACAAATCTTGAACGCGATTGAAAAAGATTTGACCGAAACAGAAGAGAATGTTCAAGCTTTGATTGATGAAATTAAAGACCTAGTTGGAAGTGAAGAAAAAAGCCGTAACGAAATTGATGAATTAAAAGATTTATATCGAGTGAGTAAAAAGAAACTCCTCACTCATCACCATAACTATGGCATTGCGGAGAAAAATTTAGAATTACAGCTTGATGAAATCATTGTAAACTTTCAACAATTCGATGAGCTAACGAGCAATGGGAATTATTTAAATGCAAGAGAGATTGTCCTATCGATTAAAGCAAAGCTCGAGGAAATAAGTAATAAACTAGAGATTATTCCGGAACTTCTGCTAGAGTGCCAGTCCAAGATTCCTTCACAGCTTCAGGAGCTAAAAGAAGGACATGATGAAATGGTCAAACAGGGATACATTTTAGATCATATCCAACTGGATAAAGAAATAGAGAGAATTGAAACTGTACTCGATACATATAAACAATTCCTCGAAAAAACAGAAACAGAAGAAGTAGAAAACGGACTTGTGGAATTAAAGGAAGGTATTGAGCTTCTCTATGATTTATTAGAAGAGGAAGTCAATGCGAAGCAGTTCCTAAAAGAGAATCAGGACCAAACTAAGCAATTGCTTGAACTCACTCAACAAGCAGATGAAACACTTAAGTCTGAAATTGAAGAAATCAAGCATAGCTATCATTTATCGGAAAGTAAGTTGGAAGAGCAAAGTAAGCTAGAGAAGCTGTTGCAGCAATTGATGAAGCGTTATGAGCTTTTAGAAACGAGAATTGAAAATGATGAGACGGCGCATTCACTTTTAAAAATTGAGTTAAGCAATCTTAAGGCAGAGCTTGAACAGGTAAACAGTGAATTTGCTACATTCTTTGAAATGCTACAAATGTTAAGAAAAGATGAACTTGCAGCGAGAGAAAAGGTGCAGGAGCTAGCTCGGAAAATGGCGGAAACGATTAAGCTTGCATCTAAAAATAATATTCCTGGTGTACCAGAAGACTACTTGGTGATGATCCAAGAATCAAAGGAAAGCATCAGTGAAGTCAAGGAAAGACTTGAAGAAAAGCCATTAGATATCCCAACTGTGCAAAATGCACTTGAGTTGGCGGTAATAAATGTTGAAAAAACTTACGATATAACGAATGATATGATCGAAACGGTCATGTTGGTTGAAAAGGTCATCCAGTATGGAAATCGTTATCGTAGTCGTTACGCTTCAGTAGATAGAGGCTTAAGAGAAGCAGAGAAATCCTTCAGAGGCTATGACTACCAAGCTGCATTAGAGCAAGCAGCTACCGCTATTGAGGAAATAGAGCCAGGCGCTCTAAAACGAATCGAGGCAATGCTAGAAGAACAAGTGCTATAAAGAGAAGAGGCTCGCAATCAAATTTGCGAGCCTTTCGTTTTGTCAAAAACCTCGTTCATTTTCAATTGATTCGATATATGTTAACATTTACTGTTAGCGAAAGTGATTTTCCTAGGGGGATTTTGAAATGATTTATTTCGATAACAGCGCGACCACCAAACCGTATAAAGAAGTGGTTGATTCCTTTGTAAAAGTGACCACTGATTTTTTCGGAAACCCCTCTTCCCTACATCGTATCGGTGGGGAAGCAGATAAACTACTGATGAAAGCAAGAAAGCAAATTGCTGACCTTCTAAATATCAAAGCGAATGAAATTATTTTCACTTCTGGTGGAACAGAAAGCAATAACCTAGCTATTAAGGGTGCAGCCCTTATGTATAAAAACCGAGGAAAACATATTATTACGACAGACATTGAACATCCATCGGTTCGTGAAACATTCGAGCAGCTTGAGGAGTTAGGCTTTGAAGTTACATATCTCCCTGTTGATGAGGAAGGCAGAATTAATGTTGCTGACATGGAGAAAGCTATTTCACGAAATACGATCTTAGTTTCTGTGATGCATGTCAATAATGAGGTAGGGACCATTCAGCCGATTGAGGAAATAGGTCGTCTTCTTAAAAACTATCCGAAAGTTCTTTTCCATGTGGACCACGTCCAAGGAGTTGGGAAAGTTCCATTAGACTTGAATCTTGTTGATTTATGTTCATTCTCAGCTCATAAATTTCATGGTCTAAAAGGAACCGGCCTCTTGTATATTCATGAAGGAATTCAAATTTCTCCTTTACTAACAGGAGGAGGACAGGAAAGAAAATATCGTAGTGGAACGGAGAATGTGGCAGGATTTGTTGCACTCGCAAAAGCCCTACGTATGACTTTGGAAAACGAGAAAAAGTTTCTTGGTAATATCGTGAAAATAAAAGAAACAATTATCCAGGGTATTAATGAATTGGAAGAGATCACAATTCATACACCAGCACGTGGTTCAGCACCACATATTGTTAATTTTTCAATTAAAGGGTTTAAGGCGGAGGTATTCTTACATGCCCTTGAGGAGAAGGACATATACGTCTCTACAACAAGTGCTTGCTCCTCCAAAAAACATACAACGAGCAGTACGTTACTCTCGATGGGCGTACCTGAAGAAATAGCTAAAAGTGCGATAAGAATCAGCCTGACGTATGAAAATACGATCGAGGAAGCAATCTTTGTTGTGAAGGCCATTAAAGAAACGGTAAATAAGTTGAAAGAGGTTATGAATTAAGATGAACTATGATCGGATTTTAATACGTTACGGTGAAATTTCCACAAAAGGAAGAAATCGAAATCATTTTGTCGATAAAATGAAAAAAAGCATTCAGAGGGCCATTAGTGATTTTCCAAATGCGAAGGTCCAAGGTCAGCGCGAACGAATGTATATCGTCTTGAATGGTGATAATGGCGAGGAAATTATCGAGCGAATCAAAGGGATATTCGGAATTTCATCCTTCAGTCCGGCAGTAAAAACAAGTAAGGATATGGAGGAAATGAAGGAAGCGGCTCTTCAATTATTTCGAGACGTGTATGAAGAAGGTAAAACCTTCAAAATTTCTGCAAGAAGAGCGGATAAAACCTATGCGCTTGATACAAATGAGTTGAATAGAGAATTTGGTGCTCATTTGCTAAAAAATATTCCGAATTTGAAAGTGGATGTGAAAAATCCAGATATCGATCTTCGTGTGGAAGTTAGGGAAGAAGCGACCTATTTATCTTGCGAAAATATCCCTGGAGCTGGCGGACTTCCAATTGGTTCAAGTGGAAAGGCAATGCTTATGCTTTCAGGTGGAATCGATAGCCCGGTTGCAGGATTTTTAGCAATGAAGCGAGGATTAGAGATTGAAGCGGTTCATTTCTTTAGCCCGCCTTTTACAAGTGAACGTTCCAAACAAAAGGTTGTTGAACTAGCTGAAAAATTGGCGAAAGCAAACGGAGGCTATTTTACCCTCCATGTTGTCCCATTTACGGCGACACAGCAATTAATTCATAAGCAAGTCCCTGAAAATTACACAATGACGACAACTAGAAGATTAATGTTGCGTATCACAGACGCTTTGCGAGAAAGACATGAGGCTCTAGCAATTGTCACAGGAGAAAGCTTAGGTCAGGTGGCTAGTCAGACGTTAGAAAGCATGTTTACGATTAATGATGTGACCGCAACGCCGATTTTACGTCCGTTGATTATGATGGATAAAACGGACATCATCAAAATTGCGCAGGATATCGATACACATGATATTTCGATCCAACCATTTGAGGACTGCTGTACGGTATTTGTTCCAGCTTCACCAAAAACGAAACCGAAAAAGGAAAAGGTTGAGTTTTACGAAAGCTTTGTTGATTTTGAACCACTTATTAAGGACGCAGTCGAAGGAACAGAAACGATTCATATTAGTCCAAAAGTGAAGGAAGAGATAGAAGATCTCTTTTAAAAAGAGGATTTGAGAGAAGTCCAGCACTATAAAAAACTATGCAATAAATAAAAACCTTTTTTGTGAACAATTACCAACGTTCAAATTGAATGAAGGTCATACGGATAACACATTCTATATTCACAAGGAGGTGATATCCTATGGCAAACAGCTCAAGCTCAAATCAATTAGTAGTTGCTGGTGCTCAACAAGCTCTTGACCAAATGAAGTATGAGATTGCTTCTGAATTCGGCGTAAGTCTTGGAGCTGACACAACTTCTCGTGCTAACGGTTCAGTTGGGGGAGAAATTACAAAGCGTCTTGTTTCAATGGCTGAATCACAATTAGGTGGAGGCTTCAAATAATACAAATAAATAAAATGGCTACAAGAAGCGGGTTTCGTCCCGCTTCTTTTTTTAAACCCTCTATATTCAGAAAATTAATTATAGAAAATCTATTTAAAAAAATGTAAGATAGTATTACAACTAACTATTATGACTAGATAATAATTGTTTAGCCTACTTAATTCAAAATGAACGGGGGAATCATGATGAAGAGAGAAGACCTTTTAGCACCCAGTAATTATAATCTCGTCTCAGAAATGGAAAAGTTTGCAGAGGATCCAAATCGCCTTGCTCTAAAATGGGAATCGGAAGAAGGGGCTACACAAGAAATAACTTACAAACAGTTGATTGAGAATGCCAATCGAATTGGAAATGTCTTCTTAAATAGTGGTCTAGAAAAAGGGGATGTCGTTTTAATTATAGTCCCGAGATTAATTGAGGCTTACCAAGTGTACATAGCAGCTTTGAAAAGTGGTCTTGTTGTGATTCCGAGCTCTGAGATGCTAAGGACAAAGGATCTCCAATATCGGGTCACACATGGCGATGTGAAAGCGATTATAAGCTATCATCTTTATGTGGATCAAATGAAGGATATTGATGGAGTAGACCAGCTACCAAAATTCGTAGTAGGGGGGCAAGCTCCTGGATGGATTCATTTAGATAAAGAAATGGAACTGGCGTCATCTGAATTAGCACTTGCTAATACCGATAAAGAGGATATGGCGTTTCTTTCTTATACTTCTGGAACGACTGGGAATCCAAAAGGAGTTGTTCACACGCATGGCTGGGCATATGCTCATTTAAGAGCAGCTGCTCCAAACTGGCTTTGCATTGAAGAAGGGGATACGGTTTGGGCAACAGCAGGTCCAGGCTGGCAAAAGTGGATTTGGAGTCCGTTCTTATCTGTGCTTGGTTCGGGAGCAACTGGCTTTGTCTATCATGGAAAATTTGAACCAAATAAATATTTACAGCTCCTTGAAAAATATTCGGTGAATGTCCTTTGTTGTACCCCAACGGAATATCGTTTAATGGCAAAAGTTGAAAATCTAGAAGAATATACATTATCGCATCTCCGCAGTGCTGTATCTGCAGGGGAACCTTTAAACAGAAACGTTATTGATACATTCAAAAAATATTTCAATTTAGAGGTTCGAGATGGCTATGGCCAAACGGAGAATACATTGTTAGTCGGGATCACGAAAGGAATGGAGCTTAAAGCTGGCTCAATGGGCAAACCGATTCCTGGAAATACAGTGGAAATCATCGACGAAACCGGAAAGCCATGTGCTCCTGGTGTAGTGGGCGATATTGCAGTTCATATCGAAACTCCAGCATTATTTAAGCATTATTATAAGGACCCTGAGCGAACATCGATGCAGTTCCGTGGCGACTACTATATTACGGGAGATAGAGCGAAGAAGGATGAAGAAGGCTATTTCTGGTTTGAAGGTCGTGGCGACGACATTATCATTAGCTCTGGCTATACAATCGGACCGTTTGAGGTAGAAGATGCCCTTGTCAAACATCCGTCTGTTAAGGAATGCGCGGTTGTGGCGAGTCCGGACGAAACAAGGGGTAATGTAGTAAAAGCCTTTATCATTTTAAAAGACGGAGTGGACACGGAAAATCCAAATCTTGTTCAAGAATTACAAGACCATGTTAAAAGCTTAACAGCTCCTTACAAGTATCCTCGAAAAATAGAATTTGTCTCAGACTTACCGAAAACGACTTCAGGTAAAATTAGAAGAGTTGAATTAAGACAGAAGGAATTAGAACTAGCTGAGCAGAATTAAAATAGAAAACCTACATGCAGACGAGATTTTTCGTCTGCATTCTTTCTTATTTCGAATACAAAGGAGTAATGCGAAAATGGCTACACTTTGGTATGGCGGTCCTATTTATACACTTCAGGAAGAAGGGCATCTCGTTGAAGCGATAGTAACCGAAGGAGATAAAATCATTGGGCTTGGTTCGATTGAAGAGCTAGGGAACTCTTTTAAAATCACAATCAAACATAACTTAAATGGAAGTACGATGATCCCAGGTTTTGTCGATAGCCATATTCATTTAATTGGTCACGGCGAAAAGTTGGTGCGGCTGGATTTGTCTTCCTATCGCTCTAAGCAGGAAGTTTTACAAGCGGTTAAAGAATACGCAGTGAACTTAGAAGATGGTGAATGGGTTATTGGCGAAGGCTGGAACGAAAATCAATGGGACGAGCCAGCTCCAATTGTCCGAAAAGAGCTTGATGAAATTGTTTCCGATCGTCCTGTCTTGTTAAAAAGGGTATGCCGTCATGCGATGGTGGTCAACTCAGTAGCGTTAAAGACAGCTTCCATTGGTAAGCATACAGAATGTCCTCCTGGAGGAGTGCTTGGAAAGGATAAGGATGGCGAACTGAACGGAATCTTCAAGGAAAATGCTCAAGATTTAATGTTGAATGCTATGCCAAATTCTTCAGAGGAGTATTTAAGAAAAGCATTGCGGACAGCAATAGCAGATGCTCATCAAAAAGGGTTAACAGGAGTACATACGGAGGATCTCGCCTATTATAACGGATTTGAAGATACCTACAATCTTTTTCAACATGTAATTGAAGGAGAAGGGAGTAAGCTTCGGGCTCACTTGCTGGTTAACCATGAAGTCATGAATGATTTCAAATCGTCCGGAGGAGCCTTTTTAAAGGGGAGCAAATGGGTAGAGTTCGGTGCTATCAAGATTTTCACAGATGGTTCATTGGGTGGAAGAACGGCGTTGCTTAGCCATCCTTACGCAGATGACCTGACAACCAATGGAGTCGCGATATTTCCGCAAATTGAACTAAATGAGCTTGTGGCAAGAGCGAGAAGAATGAATATGCCGGTAGCTATCCATGCGATTGGTGATTTGGCATTTGAAATGGCACTTCAGGCAATTGAAGAACATCCGTTAAAAGGAGCGGGAATAGACCGCTTGATTCATGCTCAAATACTAAGATTAGATCTTATTGAGAGGGCAAAAAAGCTTCCAGTGATCTTAGATATCCAGCCGAGCTTTGTTGCCTCTGACTTTCCTTGGGTAATAGAGCGAGTCGGTGAAGACCATATGGAATACTGTTATGCCTGGAAAACCTTAAACGAGCATATCCCTTGTGCAGGTGGTTCAGATGCACCCGTCGAAGATATAGCGCCACTGCTCGGTATTCAGGCAGCTGTTACAAGGACAAATCCTTTTGACTTGGAAAGAAAAAGCTATCTACCAGAAGAAGCACTCTCCGTTTATGATGCGGTTTGCTTATATACGAAAGGAAGTGCAATGGCTTCATGCCATGAGGAAGACCGAGGAATGATAAAAGAAGGCTTTTTAGCAGACTTTACGATTCTTGCTGAAAATATTTTTAACATTGATTCTTATGATATTTCACGCATTCAAGTCGACATGACGGTTATCGGCGGAGAAGTCGTATTCGCAAGGCCTTAGAAATATGCCAAAAAATAGTTTGCCTTTTTCGAGCAAAAGGAATGGAGAAATCAGCCTAGACTCGTTATAATGGATTTATTTCGAGAATAGAAAGAATCGAGGCAAACTAGATGAAAGATAATGAAATTAAATCAGGGGCGATTCAAGCGGGGATCTCTTATGTAATTTGGGGACTTTTACCGATTTATTGGAAGTTCCTTGGTGAAGTTAGTGCCGATGAAATTTTGGCAAGTAGAATTGTGTGGGCATTTGTATTAATGGTCTTATTACTTCTTATCACAAAAAAATGGTCCCCATTCATTACGACTTTAAAAGGGTTGAAGGATAATCAAAAGCGGCTATGGGCATTGGTGATTGCTTCGCTATTAATAAGTGGGAACTGGTTCGTTTATATTTGGGCAGTCAATCATGACCAAATGATTCAGGCTAGCCTTGGCTATTATATTAATCCTTTAGTTAGTGTATTGTTAGGAGTTTTATTCTTAAAAGAAAAGCTTTCTCCTGCTCAATATGTATCGTTTTTCATGGCGATTGTTGGGGTAGTAATCTTGAGTATATCTTATGGTGAGATTCCGTGGATTTCTCTTGCTTTAGCTTTTTCATTTGGCTTCTATGGCTTAGCGAAAAAATTAATTAAGGTAGACTCTTCTATTGGTTTAACCTTGGAAACCATGGTTGTTACGCCAATTGCACTTGCTTATATTATTTTCTTATTTGTGCAAGGAAACCAAGCTTTTCTATCCGTTTCGATTTCGACAGACTTATTGTTAATCGGTTCTGGGTTAGCGACAGCTCTACCACTTTTGTATTTTGCCAAAGGCGCGCAAAAGATTCCGTTGTCGATGCTTGGATTCATCCAATATATTGCGCCAACACTTACTTTAATACTAGGGGTATTTCTTTATAATGAGACGTTCTCAAAGGCTCATCTTCTAGCATTCATATTTATTTGGGGAGCCCTAGCAATTTATTCATTGTCCAAGACAAAGTTATTTGTGAATCTTGGCTTGAAATCGAAAAAAGGCAGCGGGCTTGGAGTATAACGATTAAAAAAATCGAGTGAGCGATTCACTCGATTTTTTATTTATAGAAACGTTCTTTTTACTTTTTCCCAGAAGGAGTTGTCTTTGAGTTTGACCGTCTTGATTTTTTTATCGGTTAATTTCACGCGAATGTTTTCTACATGCTGGATGCTTAGGGCTTCGTTATCCATTCCCATTGTTGGATAGTCGTTTCCATCTTGGACAACTCTAATAACAAGCTCACGTTCCCCACTTAGAATAAAGGGAGAGCCAAGTGTCCGATATTGATTATTGTTGTAAGAGGCTAGTTCACTCACTTGTATGGACGGAAGGAGCGGATCCACGATTGCACCGTGAGCAGATTTATTGTAAGCTGTGCTACCAGTAGGAGTTGAAACGATAATCCCATCTCCTCTGAAGGTTTCAAAAGGTAATTCATCGATATTTATTTCTAATACGATTGCCTTGATGATGGACGAACGGACACTAAATTCACTGAGGCATTGGAATGAAAATTCATTGTCAATCGTCACTTCAATGGTTGGATAGCGTCTTACTTCGATTAGTTCATTAGACACCGCCTCAATAATTTTTCCTTTATCGCCAATATAGAAATCGCAGTAAATGTTAAGCTTTTCTTCTGTAGATATCCCAGCATACAAAACATCTTCACGGAAACCTGTTTTTCTTACAGCTTGCAAGAAAGTACTATCGCTTCCGATACTCACGATAATATTCGCCTTGGTAAAATCTTTTACGATGGTAAATCCATAGATTTCTGCACGTTCATATAAGGGACGAACATGTTCAAGCATTTCAGGATCATTTCTGTGGAATAAGTAGACATTTTTTCGACTAGGCATTAAGGATACCTCCTATTTCTAAAGAAACTTGATAACGCTAACATAGATCTTATATTTATAGTGTATAAATATTTGAAACATTTTTAAAGATAAGCCGTAAATAATTTGTGTCCATTTTAAGGCAGGAATTGCCATTTTAGAGATAGCTCTTTTCTCAACCTTTGTTTATTTTCTTACGAAAAAAACTTGTTGCTATTGAAGCAAAAGTTCAATGAAGTTATCTTTGTTTTCAATGATAACTGGTCGAAAATCACTGAGAAAATAGCCAGTTTTTTTCATAGAAAAAAACATGCAAACTAGATACGATGCACAAGCTGGCTATTTCTACGTTAAAATCGGCATTAGGATTTTAACAACAATTTTCACGAAAAACATGCTTAGAGAAAAAGGAGGACGACTACTTGACTGGAAAACGCTGGGCCGCTTTAGGAATAGCAGCTGTGTTATTATTCTTCTCTATCGCGGTGAATACATTTTCAATATTTGCATTCAGTGATTTAGAAAAATCTTTTGATGAAATGTTTGGTGCTACCGATGAGTTGTTTATGGAAGAAGTGATTGAGGAAGGAGATGCCTTTAATCGGATTGCCGTTTTAGATATAAATGGGACGATCCAAGATACAGGGAATGTGACTTCGTTATTTGCTAGTGAGGGATATAATCACCGTACATTCATGGAGAAACTTGAACAGGTGAAAGAAGACGATACGGTTAAGGCTGTTGTTATACGAGTGAATACACCAGGTGGTGGGGTTGTGGAAAGTGCGGAAATCCATGACAAAATCGTCGAAATCCAAACGGAAGCGAAGAAACCAGTGTATATTTCAATGGGATCGATGGCAGCTTCTGGAGGCTATTATGTTTCTGCACCGGCTCATAAAATTTTCGCTAGTCCTGAAACATTAACCGGTTCTCTTGGCGTTATTATGCAGGGCTATAATTTTGCAGGGCTTGCTGAAAAGTATGGCGTCGAATTTGTCACAATCAAAAGTGGACCATACAAAGACATTATGAGCGCAACAAGAGACATGACTGAGGAAGAAAAAGGAATTCTTCAATCGATGATTTCGAATTCCTATGAAGGCTTTGTGGATGTTATTGCTGAAGGAAGAGATATGACAGAGGAACAAGTAAAGAAAATCGCGGATGGAAGAATTTATGATGGAAGACAGGCAAAAGAACTTGGCTTAATTGATGATTTTGGCTACTTTGAAGATGTTGTTGAGGCAGTGAAGAAGGAGCAAAAAATCTCTGATGCTCAAGTGGTCAGTTACACAGAAAACTTTGGCATTGGTTCGTTCTTAAGCATGGGTGCACAAAAATTTATGGGTGGGGATCAAGAAATTTCGAGCTTAATTAACATACTATCTCAAACCCATTCTCCGCGCCTTATGTATATGTATGCGGAATAAGGAGGGAGCATAATGGAAGATACAACTCAATTTGAGCAGGAAAGAAGTATGGAAGAGACTCATCTGCAACTGAGTCAGCAAGAAAACCTAAAGTTTGCTGGATTTTGGATGAGGTTTTGGGCTTATCTCCTTGATTTAGTTGTGATCGGAAGCATCAATCGTCTCTTGATTAACCCAGCCTTTCGTGCCCTAGACATCGATTTAAATGCATTTAGCATTTTCGCGCCTGTAACGATTGCAACAGCAATTACGTTCTATGCCTACTTTGTTCTTATGACAAAGTACTTTGGTCAAACATTAGGGAAAATGGTATTTGGCTTAAAAGTGGTGCCGTTAAAAGGAAATAAATTATCCTGGGGCACAATCCTATTTAGAGAATGGATTGGTCGCTTTATTTCAACGACCGTATGGATTTCATATGCAATAGTTGCGTTTTTACCGAAAAAACAAGGATTACATGATCTATTTTCGGATACATCGGTGATCCATGAAAGATAAGGGTTGTATGGAGAGTGTTTTTTTTCTTTGGAACAGCCTGAATAAACCTGTCGATGAGACAGGTTTATTTTTTTTGTCCTTCGTCGATAATGATAGGCTGAAAGGTAGTGAATTTAGATGATGTGGGTTGCAATCGCAGTAGTCGCGATAATTTTACTAATCATAGTGGTCTTGATTATGAAACTTAGCGTAATCATTGATTATTACCATGGAAATGATGATGACCATTTGAAGATTACATTGAAGGCATTATTTGGACTCCTTAGATATAAAATCAATATCCCCGTCATCAAAATGGATAAGGACTCCCCTGCCATTGTTGTGAAGGAAAATGTAGAAATGAAAGTGGGGCCACAAGAAAATGAGCAAAAAAAGGGAAAAGAGAAATTCACAGTAGATGAATTGTTAGCTAGTTTGAAGGATATGAAGGTGCTTTTAAAACATGTTGGTGGTTTACATAGAATTATTCGTTCCTTTCTGAAAAAAGTCACAGTCTCTAAAATTGAGTGGAATACGGTTGTTGGAGTAGGAGATGCGGCATATACCGGGATGATAACTGGAGTTATTTGGACGGTAAAAGGAAGTATTATTGGGCTTATTTGTTCAATGATGAGGGTGCCTGAAATTCCACAAATTATGATTACGCCAGATTTTAACAGGCCAATAAGTCAAACCTCATTAAAATGTATGATTCATTTTCGGATCGGGCATGCTATTTTTGCAGGAATTAAACTATTCAAATACTGGAAGGGTGGCATCCCGCAATTTAAGACAAAGCCTCTATCTAGTATATTTGGCAATAAGACTAAATCCGTTTAAAGGGAGGAACCAAAGTGTCTGAGCATCCAATACAAGGCTTAATGACAACTGCAATGGAAAATCTAAAAGAAATGATCGATGTGAACACGATCATTGGCGATCCAGTGGAGACACCTGATGGTAGTGTCATCTTAACCGTGTCGAAAGTGGGTTTCGGCTTTGCGGCTGGAGGAAGTGAATTCATCTTAGATGGTGGTTCCAATAGTGGATCAAGCTCTAAAGATGGCAACAATCAGTCCAAGCACCCTTTTGGTGGTGGTAGTGGTGGCGGTGTTTCCATCACGCCAATCGCCTTTCTCATCGTTAATTCTAAAGAAGTAAAAATGGTTCATTTAGATGAAAGTACCCATCTATATGAAAAAATTCTAGACTTAGCACCGCAAGCTGTTGAAAAGATTCAACAAATGCTATCTAGTAAAAATGCTCAAAATCAAAACAGCCAAAGCAATGGCCAACAGAAGCAAAATCAGTATCAGAACCCAGAATATGGTGGAGCGAAAGAGGAACTTGATATGTAGCTCATCGAAGGTTAGCTCTCTTTATCTCGAGGGCTAACTTTTTTGTGGAGAAAAAAGATTTAATATTTGCAATATAAGTGTTGAATGGTTATGATTTACACTGTACATATGATGTTAAGGAGGATGAGCTGAGATGGCATCAGTAACTTTTAAAGGAAACCCTGTAACCCTAGTTGGAACAGAAGTGAAGGTTGGCGACAAAGCACCAAACTTCACAGTTTTAGCAAATGATTTATCTCCAGTAACACTTGAGGATACAAAAGGTCAAGTACGTCTAATAAGCGTCGTACCTTCTATCGACACAGGAGTATGTGACGCTCAAACTCGTCGTTTTAACGAAGAAGCAGCGAAGCTTGATAACGTGAAGGTATTAACTGTAAGTGTTGACTTACCGTTTGCACAAAAACGTTGGTGTGCAGCAGCTGGCATTGAAAATGTTCAGACTGTATCCGATCATCGCGATTTATCATTTGGAGAAGCATACGGAGTTGTCATGCAAGAGTTAAGATTATTAGCTCGTTCCGTATTTGTTGTAGATTCTACTGATACAGTTACATATGTAGAGTATGTAGGTGAAGGTACAGATCATCCAAATTACGAAGCAGCTCTTGAAGCAGCAAAAGCAGCGAAATAAGAACGGACAAGGCCTTGGGATTATTCCCTGGGTCTTTCTTCTTTTATGCTTCCCTTTCTCTAATTCCCTCTAATCGATTCACTCCACTTGTACAAGGTGAATAATCCCGCTAGAATATAAAAATAGAATGAGGAGGAATGTGTAGTGAAGATATCTCCAGTTGAAGATTTATTTTCAGTGATTAATGATACAGCAATAATTTTACAAGAGGAATTATCCATTACGTTTCTAGAAGCTTTGGCAGAAACAGGAGAAAATATATTTCAAAATTCCATCCTTCAAGAGGACTTGAGTGAATTAACGGAGAAAAGGTTGAAAAAAAGCTATGAGTCCCTTCAGCTTAACTCGCATACTGCTGAAGAAATTCGCAAATCCTTTCAATTAGCCATCTTAAAAGGCATGAAGGAAAGTGCTCAACCTAACCACCAAATGACTCCAGATGCGGTCGGATTACTCGTAGGTTACTTAGTGAATAAATTTGTCACGAAGTCTACCTATCGTTTGTTTGACCCAGCTGTAGGTACGGGAAATCTATTAACAACTGTGATGAATCAACAGCTAGAAAAAGAAATTGATGGTATGGGAATCGATATCGATGATTTGTTGATTAAACTGGCGTATGTCAACGCGAATTTACAACAGCACCCAGTCGAGTTATTTAATCAAGATAGTCTTGAGCCATTGTTTATTGAGCTTGCAGATGCGGTAGTAAGTGACCTTCCCGTTGGATTTTATCCGAATGATGTTCGCGCGAATGATTTTCAGCTTAAATCTGAAAAAGGTCACTCCTATGCCCACCATTTGTTTATTGAACAAAGTTTAAACTATACAAAACCCGGTGGTTATTTATTCTTTATTATTCCGAATGGACTTTTTGAAAGTGAAGAAGCACCGAAGCTTCATCAATATTTAAAAGAAACAGCTTATATTCAAGGGATTTTACAGCTTCCATTGTCAATGTTCCGCCAGCAAAATGCGGCCAAGAGTATCTTGATTTTGCAAAAAAAGGGCGAGGATGTAAAAGCTCCTAAGCAGGTGTTACTCGTTAATCTACCTAGTCTTTCAAATGGAGTACAAGTCGAAAGTATTCTTAGTAAAATTGATGTCTGGATGGCTGAGAATAAATAGTCTCTTAAATAATTCCGCTACGTCAAAGTAGCGGTTTTTTAATCCTTAAGATTGTGATATTCTGAACATGTCTTTAAAAATCAGAAAATAATTACTTTGCGCTGAAAACGGTAACAAAATGTCCTTTGTCTTGAATTGTCGATATGACAGTGATTAAATGAGAAATTGAGAGATAGAAATTGCCTTACTTGAACAAAATAAGTAAGGATTATCAATACATATTTTCAGTTAGTCTAAAGGAGCGGAAATCATGGCAAAAGTAATTGCAATTAATGCAGGAAGTTCATCTTTGAAATTCCAATTATTTGAAATGCCTTCTGAAGATGTTATTACAAAAGGCTTGATCGAAAGAATTGGCTTAAAGGATTCAATTTTCACTATTTCTGTGAACGGGGAAAAGAAAACAGAAACTACTGATATTCCGAATCATAGCGTAGCAGTTAAAATGCTACTTGATAAATTAACTACTGAAGGAATCATCAAATCCTTAGATGAAATCGAAGGTATTGGTCATCGTGTGGTTCACGGTGGAGAAGAATTCGCAGATTCTGTTTTAATTACAGAAGATGTTTTACAAAAGATTGAAGCTCTATCTGAATTAGCACCACTTCATAATCCAGCTAACTTAACAGGGATTAAAGCGTTCCAGGAAGTACTTCCAAACGTTCCGGCGGTAGCTGTGTTTGATACTGCGTTCCATCAAACAATGCCAGCGAACTCTTACTTATATAGCTTGCCATATGAATATTATGAGAAGTACGGAATTCGTAAGTATGGTTTCCACGGAACTTCACATAAATATGTATCCCAACGTGCAGCGGAAATGCTTGGTCGTCCATTAGAGCAGCTGCGTTTACTTTCTTGTCACCTAGGAAACGGTGCAAGTATCGCTGCCATCCAAGGCGGAAAATCAATTGACACATCTATGGGCTTCACGCCACTTGCAGGTGTGACAATGGGAACTCGTTCTGGAAATATTGACCCAGCGTTAATTCCTTATATCATGGAAAAAACAAATAAAACGGCTGATGAAGTTTTAGATGTATTGAATAAGGAAAGTGGTATGCTTGCGATTTCTGGATTCTCAAGTGATTTAAGAGATATTACGCAAGAAGCCGAAAAAGGAAATGAGCGTGCTGAACTAGCATTACAAGTATTCGGAGACCGTATCCATAAATACATCGGTTCTTATGCAGCGCGCATGTACGGAGTAGATGCGATTATCTTCACAGCTGGTATCGGTGAAAATAGCTCAGCTATTCGTGAAAGAGTTCTTAGAGGTTTAGAATTCATGGGTGTTTATTTTGACCCAGCATTAAACGAAGTGCATGGAGAAGAAGCGTTTATCAGCTTCCCACATTCTCCTGTAAAAGTATTAGTCATTCCAACAAACGAAGAAGTAATGATTGCTCGTGACGTTGTGAGATTGGCTCATTAATCATTTTATTAAGCAATCTTTTCCTTGCTATGGATTAGCAGGGGAAAGATTGCTTTTTTGTTTTTAAGAAAATATTTGCAATAAAGGTATCATTTGTTATAATTAGTGTAAAATTACACTTTTTATTAAAAAAAGAGGGGAGAAATAAAAGAGTATGAAAGTATATAATGTTATTTTTCCAATTTGGATGCTGCTGTTTTTTCCACCAGTCATTTTTATTGCCTTAGCAGGAAATTTTGTAATTGATTCATTAGTGATTATCGTTTGCTTCTTTTTGTTTAAGCTAACCAATCAAGGTCTTGGCCTTAAAACGTTCTATAAAAAAAGCATACTAAAAGTGTGGCTGTTCGGATTTTTGGCTGATATTATCGGTGCAGTATTTTTGTTCTTGGTTTTGATTGTTGGGAGTGGCCTAGGACTTCCTTATGAGATCGAAGCAGGAATCGCCTATGATCCCTTTAGTTCTTCAATGGCTGTAGTTATCATCATTATTTCTATGGTAATCACGTCTTTTTTTATCTTTTTATTTAATTATCATTTCACCTTTAGATCACTAATTGTAGAAAAAGCATTGAGGGTAAAAGTTGCACTTACCATTGTGATCATTACAACACCATGGACTTTTTTATTACCCACGAAGTGGTTCTATCACTACTGAAAGATAGTAATATACTTTAAAACGAATATGGGTGGGCGAAATGAAATTAGTTATATATTTTGGGCTGATGATTATTTCATTATTTGTTTCGATTTTTTTTGGACGGTTTTTACTGAGAAAAACAAAGAAATTGTGGATTGCGTTCATAATAAGTTTTCTCTTAACCGTTTTTATCCTGGGATTAGGAAGTATTTGGTGGATTTTGACGGAAACAGATGGAATTAGTCAAGGGCTAGGGGGATTGTACTATTGTATTGCGATGGGTGGAATAGGCATCATCGACCTTATTGTTCTATTGTTGCTAAAAGGTAAATACAAATAGGCTTCCGAGTACCTGAGTTAATTGAACGAGATATATGAGGTCTTTCCACATTTTCTTATTCAACTCCTTCATATGCTATACTAAACAGTAGAGTATAGTCCTGCGAGGAGGATTGTTAAATGTTAACGGATAGAGAAAATAAGCTGTTTTTAGAGATTAAAGATTGGGAGCAAAGTCTTTATAGCTACGAGCCCAATGATTTAGTTTTGACATATGAAAAATATTTGGAACGTGCTTTTGCACTCTTACCTGAACAAACCCAAGAGGAGTTCTTATCTGTTCTCGATACATGGCTCTTTCATCTGCATGCTCTAATTCAAGGAAGCAGTCTCCAGCACGATGCAAAAGAACGAATTCTGGCTGCCGGCCGAGTATTTAATGAAGACATTAGCCAACTAGACGATTTAAAAAACCTATCCATTGATCAGCTTCAATACATAGCCAAACAACAAATCGCTCGCCATCGTTTATATTCATTTGCACAAGGGGGACTTTCAGGTACTGGTGGGCCACTAGTTCTTGGTGCAGATATACCTGCCATCATTGTGATCAATCTTCGAGTAGTCCAATTAATTGCCATGACTTATGGCTATGAAGTGAATAATCCATTTGAAATGATGACTTCGTTGAAGGTTTTTCATGCTGCTACTCTTCCAAAAAGATTACTCGGTCAAGGTTGGGAACAGTTAATGGATGAATTACATGCTACAGATGAGTTTTATTTTTATGATGGTGAGGATAAACTCACGGATACATCTTGGCTGGAGCAACCCTTAAAACAAATCATTAAAGGGTGGACGATTCTTTTATTCAAAAATAGAAAGATTCAAGGAATCCCTGTTGTAAGTATGGCACTCGGTGCTGGGATGAACTATCAATTAACGAGAAAAGTAACGGAATTTGCCCATAATTATTATCAAATGAGATATTTGCTTGAAAAGGAGCAATAGACGTGAGTACAACAGAACATAAAAAAGAGGCACCCCAGCAAGTCGCTTGTATGGTTATCACAGTGAGTGATACCCGAACAAAGGAAACGGATAAAAGTGGTCAGACAATGATATCTTTATTAGAGGCTGCCGGTCATGTGATTGGCGACTATGTCATTGTGAAGGATGAGAAAGAAGCTATTCGAGAGGCAGTCGTAAAAGGCTGTGAGAATCCCGAAATTGAAGTTGTATTAACCAATGGAGGGACTGGAATAGCGAAAAGAGATGTTACGATCGAAACCGTTCAAAGCTTGTTTGATAAAGAGATATCTGGCTTCGGTGAACTCTTTCGCATGTTAAGTTATCAAGAAGATATCGGCTCGGCCGCAATTTTATCTCGTGCCATAGCAGGTGTTGTGAACGATAAAGCAGTGTTCTCTACCCCTGGTTCTACAGGAGCAGTAAAGCTTGCGATGAATCGCTTAATTATCCCTGAAATCGGGCATGTCGTGAGAGAATTGAAGAAAGATTTATAAGATTGAACGGAAGAGGACAGAGATTGGATTAATCTCTGTCCTCCTTTATTTCCCTCATTGATGCATTTTTCCAGAAATATTTTGATTGGTCCGATACCAAAGCCATAAATCATTTATAACCGATGCCAAATCGGCAATTTCGCTATTTAGTCTACAAGAGCGCACAAAATCGGCTTCGTCTGAAAGTTCATCCTGCTTTTTGTTGATTACTCCCTCTATTTCAGCAATGCGGTCAGGAATTCTCCCACGAATGATTTCCCATCGTAATAAAATCGACTGTTGTGTTTCCTCAGAGTACTCGTCCCAATCCAGGTGTAAGCGTGGGATGGCTATTCCTAATCTCTCATCATTGATAAAATGTTCACTCATAAAAATGCCCCCAAAGGTAAGTCCCGATTAAACCGGTTGTATTTGCTTTTATTCTACTACACTTAGAAAATGCCTTCATCAATTAATTTTTATACAAAATAACGAATAAGTATTGAAAAATGAAAAGAATCTTGTTAAATTGGTAATCAAGGAAAAAGAATAAAAATATATCTCAATGAATATTTATTCATATCTAAAGGAATCTATAAAGCTACAAGTTTAGTACTTAAGGGAGGACATTTTAAAATGGCAAATCAAAAAATCGTGTTAGCTTACTCTGGAGGTTTAGATACCTCTGTTGCAATTAAATGGTTACAGGAACAAGGATACGCAGTAGTAGCATGCTGCCTGGATGTGGGAGAAGGAAAGGACTTAGACTTCATCAAAGAAAAAGCGTTGCAGGTTGGAGCAGTTAGCTCATACGTTCTTGATGTAAAAGAAGAGTTTGCTAATGATTATGCATTAGTTGCACTTCAAGCTCATGCACTTTACGAAGGAAAATATCCTTTAGTTTCCGCTCTATCTCGTCCACTTATTGCAAAAAAGCTTGTAGAAGTGGCAGAGAAAGAAGGAGCAGTCGCGGTTGCTCACGGTTGTACAGGTAAAGGAAACGACCAAGTGAGATTTGAAGTTTCGATCAATGCATTAAATCCTGATTTAAAGGTACTTGCTCCTGTTCGTGAGTGGAGCTGGTCACGTGAAGAAGAAATTGAATATGCAAAAAATAACGGAATTCCGATTCCAATTAACTTAGATAGCCCATATTCAATTGACCAAAATTTATGGGGACGCAGCAATGAATGTGGTGTGCTAGAGGATCCTTGGGCAGCTCCACCAGAAGATGCTTATGACTTAACAACTAGCTTAGAATATACACCAGACACACCAGAGTTTGTGGAAATTGAATTTGAGCAAGGCGTTCCAGTTAAAATCAACGGAAAGTCTTACCCTCTTTCTGAATTAATTTTAGAAATGAATATTATTGCAGGGAAACATGGAGTCGGACGTATCGACCACGTAGAAAATCGTTTAGTAGGGATTAAATCTCGTGAGGTCTATGAATGTCCTGGTGCAATGACTCTTATTAAAGCCCATAAAGAGCTTGAGGATTTAACACTTGTGAAAGAAGTGGCACATTTTAAACCAGTTATCGAAAAGAAAATCACTGAGGTTATTTATGAAGCTCTATGGTTCTCTCCGTTAACGTCAGCCCTACTTGCGTTCTTAAAGGATACGCAAAAATATGTGACGGGTACGGTTAGAGTGAAGTTCTTCAAAGGTCATGCGATTGTTGAAGGAAGAAAGTCTCCTTACTCCTTATATGATGAAAAATTAGCTACGTATACAAAAGAGGATGAGTTTGATCATAGTGCTGCTGTTGGCTTCATTCAATTATATGGATTACCAACAAAGGTTCAAAGTATGGTGCAAAACAAGAAGGTGACAGTGTGAAAAAGCTTTGGGGTGGAAGATTCACCAAAACAGCAGAAGAATGGGTAGATGAATTCGGTGCTTCCATCTCATTTGATCAGGAGCTCGTGTTAGAGGATTTGGAAGGAAGCATCGCCCATGTGACAATGCTCGGACAATGTGGAATTATTTCCAACGAGGATTCTGAATTAATTAAGAAGGGTTTACTGGCCCTTCAAGAAAAAGCGAATAACAATGAATTAGAATATTCTGTGAAGCTAGAAGACATTCATCTTAATTTAGAGAGCAAGCTGACAGACATGATCGGTCCTGTGGGAGGGAAACTTCACACAGGTCGAAGCCGAAATGACCAGGTTGCAACCGATATGCATCTCTATTTACGTAAACAAACGTCTACAGTCATTCAGCTTATAAATGAAATGCAAAATGCTTTGCTTACACAAGCAAAAGCTCACGTTGAGACCATTATGCCAGGATACACGCATTTACAAAGAGCACAGCCAATCTCCTTCGCTCATCATCTCATGGCCTATTTTTGGATGCTAGAGCGGGATAAGGAAAGATTCCAAGAATCACAAAAGCGTATCAATGTTTCCCCTTTGGGTGCTGGGGCGTTAGCTGGGACAACTTTCCCGATTGATCGTGAATTAACAGCGGAACTTCTTGGTTTCCAAGGGATCTACGAGAATAGCCTGGATGCTGTAAGTGATCGAGATTTTATCTTGGAATTTTTATCTGCGAGCTCTATGTTGATGATGCATTTGTCGCGCTTAGGTGAAGAAATCATTCTTTGGTCTTCGCAGGAATTTCGTTTTATCGAGTTAGATGATGCTTTTTCCACCGGTTCAAGTATCATGCCGCAAAAAAAGAATCCAGATATGGCCGAGTTAATCCGTGGAAAAACGGGTCGAGTGTACGGAAATTTGATGGGACTCCTTACCGTCTTAAAAGGGCTTCCTCTTGCTTATAATAAGGACATGCAGGAGGATAAGGAAGGTATGTTTGATACAGTGAAAACTGTAACAGGCTCTCTGAAAATTTTTGCTGGGATGATTGAGTCGATGAAGGTTAATACAAACCAGATGGAGACTGCAACTAAAAATGATTTTTCGAATGCAACCGAGTTAGCCGACTATTTATCTGGAAAAGGAATTCCTTTCCGTGAAAGTCACGAAATTGTGGGTCAGCTTGTATTAACTTGCGTGAAGAAGCAATGCTATTTAGCGGATTTGTCGCTTGACGAGTTTAAAGAGGCGCATCCTCTTTTTGAAGCGGATATTTACGAAGTATTAAATCCAGTAACTGCTGTTCAAAGAAGAAATAGTGCAGGTGGAACTGGTTTTGAGCAAATTAAATTGGCACTACAAAAAGCAGAAGCAAAAATGAACTAGAGAAAAAGCACACTGCAAGAAATCTGCAGTGTGCTTATTTATATACTAAAATTTACTCATCTTTTTCTGTTCGTATTATCATCACATCACAGGATGCATAGCGAACAATGTGTTCGGAAACGCTTCCAATCAGGAACCGTTCTACTGCATTTAGTCCTGTTGCTCCACAAATAATCAAATCAATATTTTGTTTTTTGGCAATATCTTTTGGAATTCTTACTTTGGGAGATCCATAATCGACAATATAAGTGACATCTTTTACTCCTGCTTCGAGTGCCAGGTGCTTATAATTCTCCAACAGCTCAGTAGCAAATTGGTCAGCTCTCTCGGCGATTGTTCGATCGTAAGCTTCAACTGCGGCAAATGTACGTGTATCGATAATATGTGCAAGAAGAATTTTTGCGTCATTTCGTTTAGCAATTTCAATCGATTTCTTAAATGCCCATTCTGCTTCTGTAGAACCATCAACAGCAACTAGTATGTTCTTATACTTGAGACTCATATTTATCTCCTCCTTTACCTTAATTATACAACTCCTTTTTATGAATATCTGTAACAAATTTTCGAAAAATAATGATGCAGATTAATTTTTTTGAGGGGAGTTGGCAAAATGAAAAAGGATCCGACGAAGGATTTTGTTTATTTTTATGATGAGCAAGGGACGGATCAAGTAAGCGAGCAAATCATGAATGCTTACAATAGTGGCGTAATTGATCAACCTGATGGTCAATTTGATATGTCTCAATTCCCTACTGCTGAAGAAACGGAATAGGTTGAAGTAGCAATTTAAGAGGTGTGTTTCAGGCACCTCTTTTTCTATGCCAAAAAATTCTCTTTATTCTTTCTCTAGTTAGGTGTTATAGTAGAATCGAATTTGACATTTTTTTTGGGAGGGGCAAACATGCGTATAGGGGTACCAAAAGAGATAAAAAACAATGAAAATCGAGTTGCTATGACACCAGCTGGTGTTCTTAATTTAGTGAATTTTGGACATGAAGTTTACATAGAAACGGATGCAGGTTTAGGATCTGGATTTACAGATTCTGATTATATGAATGCAGGCGCAACAATTGTAAGCACAGCTGAAGAAGCTTGGTCTAAGGAAATGGTGATGAAAGTAAAAGAACCACTTCCATCTGAATACGGTTATTTCCGAGAAGGATTGATTTTGTTTACATATTTGCATTTAGCGGCAGAGCCACAATTAACAGAGGCTTTAGTAGAAAATAAGGTTGTTGCAATTGCTTATGAAACGGTGCAGCTACCGAATCGTTCATTGCCACTTTTGACACCAATGAGTGAGGTTGCTGGTAGAATGGCAGCTCAGGTTGGTGCGCAATATTTGGAAAAGGTGAACGGAGGCAAAGGGATATTATTATCAGGTGTACCTGGCGTAAAACGTGCTAAAGTTACAGTTATTGGTGGTGGAGTAGCAGGAACCAATGCTGCTAAGCTAGCAGTTGGATTAGGTGCAAATGTAACAATTATTGATTTAAACCCAGAACGTCTTCGTCAATTAGATGATATTTTTGGCAGTGATGTAACTACGCTTATGTCTAACCCTTATAACATTGCCGAAGCGGTTAAGGAATCTGATCTTGTCATTGGGGCAGTTCTTATTCCAGGTGCGAAGGCGCCAAGACTCGTAACAGAAGAAATGATTGAATCGATGTCTCCTGGTTCAGTTGTCGTCGATATTGCGATTGACCAAGGTGGAATTTTTGAAACAACAGATAGAATTACAACGCATGACAATCCAACTTATAATAAATATGACGTTGTTCATTATGCTGTAGCCAATATGCCTGGAGCAGTTCCTCGTACATCAACGATTGCTTTAACAAATGTGACAGTTCCGTATGCACTCGAAATTGCTAATAAAGGATATCGTCTAGCATGCTTGGAAAATGAAAGTCTATTAAAAGGGATTAATGTCCTTAATGGTGTTGTCACTTATGAAGCTGTAGCTACTTCATTAGATCTAGAATATACACCTGTGAAGAATCTACATGAACAAGAATAACTAATTAAAAATCCTCTAGGACAAGCCCTAGAGGATTTTTTCTTATCGTATAGTTTGCAGTTCTTTTGGAAACTTCGTTAAGATTTCTACACCATTTTCAGTAACGTATACATCATCTTCAATGCGAACGCCAGCTACTCCTGGAACATAGATACCTGGCTCAATTGTATAAACCATTCCTTTTTCAAGTAGAAGGTTATTTGTTTCTGTTAAAGAAGGGTATTCGTGAACACTGATTCCTAATCCATGTCCAAGACGATGCGGGAAGTATTCACCATATCCTGCGTCCGCAATAATTTTACGTGCCGTCAAATCGACTTCTGAGCAAGCAACACCTGGTTTGCTTGCTTCCACCGCAGCTAATTGGGCTTTTAAAACGGTGTCGTAAATTTCTCTTTGTTTATCGCTAATATCTCCATATGCTACTGTTCTTGTGATATCAGAGCAATATCCGTCGACAACAACACCTAAGTCAAAAAGAACAAGATCTCCTTTTTGGATCTTTGTTTGTCCAGGGTTTCCATGAGGAGAAGCTCCATTTGCGCCTGTTAAGACCATTGTTGAAAAGGACATGGCTGCAACGCCTTTTTTCTTTAAGGCAAATTCAATGGCTGCTAAAACCTCTAATTCAGTTTTGCCTTCTTTGATCTCAGAACAGCCGACCTCGATTGCATAGTCAGCTAAAGCACATGCTTCTTTGATCGTAGAGAGTTCTTTGTCATCTTTAACCATACGAAGTTTTCTTAGCTTTTCTTCTGCTGATACAAAGGAAGTGCCAGGGAAAAGCTTAGTGAGTTCCTCGTATCTTTCAACATTCATATGTTCTTTTTCAATTCCAATTTGAGTAACCTTGTTGACGCGTTTGGAAACAGCTTTTTGCACAATTTCCCATTGGTTTTCGATATCGCTATAGCCAATGATTTCATATGGCCAGCCTGCTTTTTTTGCATCTTCTTTTTCCATCGCTGGACAAATAAGGAATGGTTCTTCCTCTTGGAAAACAGCAACTCCAAGAAGTCTTTCGTGCGGGTCACTGTAAAAACCGCTTAAATAAAAGACGCTTTCTGTTGAAGTAAGGAAGCTCATTTCGATGTCTTTTTCTTTCATCCATTGGGAAAGCATATGTATTCTATCCACTTAAATTCCCCCTAATTATTTTCTACTTTTAAACTTAGCAACTTCTTGGGTAAATGTAAACTTTTGAATACATTCATAATGTTAAAAGAATTATGTCCGTTGATTTCCGCTTCAGGCCACTCGCTTTCCGCGGGGCAGTTGGGAAGCCTCCTCGGCGTTTTCGCGCCTGTGGGGTCTTCCCTAACTAGCACTTCCCGCAGGAGTCTCGGGACTTCCGATCCAATCAACTCAATGCTTAAAATAGGATCGAAATTCTACGAAGTCTACTTTTTAATTCGTTGATTTTATCAATTGAAAGTAATATTAAGGAGGAATGTTGGATATTTTGTTGAAGTAAAGATATAGGGAAAAGAATTGAAAGGAGAATGTATATGAAAGTTACTTATCATGGTCATTCGGTTTTGAAGATTGAAGCAAATGGGAAGACGATTTTGATTGATCCGTTTATCACTGGTAATCCAAAGACAGATTTAAAAGCAAATGAGGTTAAGGTGGACTATATTTTATTAACACACGGACATGGGGATCATTTGGGAGACACGATTCCATTAGCAAAAGCAAATGATGCCACTGTCATCGCGAGCCCAGAACTTTCCTCTTATTTAACATGGAAAGGTGTTAAAACGCATGAGATGAATATTGGTGGTGCTCGTGACTTTGAATTTGGACGAGTCAAGTTTACACAAGCTTTCCACTCAACAGGGTTTGAAACGGAGGATGAACAAATCATTTATCTCGGAATGCCAGCCGGACTTCTCGTTACGATTGAAGGAAAAACAATCTATCATGCTGGGGACACATCATTATTTTATGATATGAAGTTGATTGGGGAGAGACATCCAATTGACGTAGCATTCCTACCAATTGGTGATAATTACACGATGGGACCGGAGGATGCTGCTTATGCTGCTGAACTATTAGGTGCTAAGCAAGTTGTTCCAATCCATTACAGTACATTTACTGTGATTGAACAGGACCCACATAAGTTTGTCGAGTTGCTGCCAAACGGACAAGGAAAGGTACTAGAAGTAGGAGAATCCATAGAGTTATAAAATGCAAGCGCAGCCCGTGTAGGGATTGCGCTTTCATCATGCAAAAATAAGACTTTTTTTCAACTTGTCCACATATACATAATACAAAAAGATTTTGTGGAGGTAACTATGAATAAAAATCGCTACTTACTTTGCCTTCTCGCTTGTGGAATGATGCTATATTACGCTCTGCCGAAATTGTCCGTTACAGCTGAGGGACTAGCGGGTATCTTCTCGATATCCTGGCTGGTACTTTGTCTCTTTGTGATTGCTGGCAATCTATCTGCACTACTATATGCGCCGAAAAAGGCTAAATCGGCAAACAAAACAACATCCCAAAAAACACGAAAAAAACTTCGCCAATACAATTAAATCCATGAAACAATATTCTGTCGATTGA
Source organism: Bacillus yapensis (assembly GCF_005280205.1). GTDB lineage: Bacteria > Bacillota > Bacilli > Bacillales > Cytobacillaceae > Robertmurraya > Robertmurraya yapensis. The sequence goes on from NZ_SUND01000012.1 coordinate 119,743, forward strand.
ATCTATTGCCTACTTCCCCTTATAATAAGATCATACATACGCACGAATCGGATGTTTAAATTTATTTTAAGGGTGAAGCTCTTGGCTACAAAGCATGAACAAATAATAGATTATATTGATCAGTTACCGATTGGGGAAAAAATATCTGTAAGACAGATCGCCAAGGCATTAAATGTAAGTGAAGGTACTGCATATCGAGCAATTAAAGATGCGGAAAACAAAGGATACGTTAGTACGATTGAACGGGTCGGTACAATTCGTATAGAAAGAAAGAAAAAAGAAAATATCGAGAAGCTTACGTATGCAGAGGTTGTTAACATTGTAGAGGGGCAAGTTTTAGGGGGACGTTCTGGATTACATAAAACCTTAAATAAATTTGTCATCGGAGCAATGAAGCTTGAGGCTATGATGCGTTATACGGGTGCAGGAAATTTATTGATTGTTGGGAACCGGACTAAAGCGCATGAATATGCTTTGAATGCAGGAGCGGCTGTATTAATTACCGGTGGTTTTGATACGGACGATGATGTAAAAAAACTAGCGGACGAGCTACAGCTTCCGATTATTTCTACTAGCTATGATACATTCACTGTTGCGGCAATGATTAACCGGGCCATCTACGACCAACTAATAAAGAAAGAAATTGTGTTAGTGGAGGATATCTTAACACCTGTTACCGATACGATTTTTCTAAAGACTATGGATAAAGTATCCAAATGGCATGAATACAATCGAGAAACGTTGCATAGCCGTTATCCCGTTGTAGACGAAAATATGAAGGTTCAAGGTATGGTGACTTCGAAGGATGTTATAGGTTCAGAATCAGATCAGTTGATTGAAAAAATCATGACGAAAAGCCCTATGACTGTAAGCGGACAGACCAGTGTGGCTTCATCAGCTCATATGATGGTTTGGGAAGGCATAGAGTTATTACCAGTTACTGATAGCAACAATAGGTTACTAGGGATTATTAGCAGACAGGACGTCTTAAAGGCATTACAAATGATTCAGCGTCAGCCTCAGGTTGGGGAAACGATTGATGATATCGTTACGAGCCAGATTACCTTGATAAAAGGGAAAATGAAAAACGAAGACGCATATCGTTGTGAAGTAACTCCACAAATGACGAATCATTTAGGGACGATTTCTTATGGAGTTTTTACCACAATTGTGACCGAAGCAGCGAATCGAGTACTACGTAGCTTCAAAAAAGGAGATTTAGTTGTAGAAAATATGACAATCTATTTCCTTAAGCCAGTTCAAATTGATAGTATGTTAGAAATTAATCCTCGTGTCTTAGAAGTCGGACGGAAGTTTGGAAAGGTAGACGTTGAGGTGTTTAATGAAGGTGTATTAGTGGGCAAAGCGATGATGATGTGCCAACTTATCGATAGACATTAATATAGAAAGCCGCTTTCTGGATAAGAAAAGCGGCTTTCTACATGTGTATTATTTTTTTAATTGCTCAGCCTCTTCGATGGCATGCGGGAGATAGAACTTATATGATTTCAATCCAGCCCATACATTATAGGCTCCTAAAAGAATAAATAGGCATCCGACAATATAGCCAACGGTTGTTTGATTGATGAAAAATTGGTTAAGACCAAAAAGGGCAATAAAAAGACCTAATGCAATTCCTGATTTTGCAGAAATCCATTTTTTCTCTGCTGGTTTTTGTGAGCGGAAGTACTTTACTTTATAAAAAATGTAAAATGATAGGGAGAATACAAATAGAATAACAAGTATTGGCATCTGACTTTTTCCTCCAAGCTTGGACAGTTTCACTTCATTTTACCGATTATCGTGAAAAAATGCTACTGTTATAAGGGCAAGTTAGATTTGTTTGAAATATGAACAAAAATTAAGAAAAGAGCCTTTTCTTTTAACTTTTTTATGGTAAAAATGAAGTAAGGCATTTTTAATACGATCGAAAACCGAACAAAATTCAATCTTTTGTTTGTGAAGGAGTTAATAATGAAAGAGAAAATTTTAGAAACCATTAAACAATATGAAACCATTATTATTCATCGTCATGTACGTCCGGATCCAGATGCGTATGGTTCACAGGGGGGATTAGCAGAAATTTTGAAAGCATCTTTTCCTGAAAAAAATATTTACACGGTAGGGAAAGAAGAACAATCCCTCAATTTCTTACGCCGACTTGACCAAATTCCAGACGAAACCTATACAGGTGCTTTAGTTATCGTAACTGATACAGCAAATGAGGCAAGAATTTGTGATAGCCGTTATGGACTTGGAGATATGTTAATTAAAATTGATCATCATCCTAATGAAGAACCATATGGAGATATGGTTTGGGTGGACACGAGTGCAAGTTCATGCAGTGAGATGATCTATGAGTTTTATTTGGCTGGAGAAGCATCTGGTCTTAAAATGTCTGATGAAGCAGCAAGACTGTTATACGGTGGAATTGTCGGTGATACGGGACGTTTTCTTTATCCAAGTACGACTGAAAAGACTTTTGCTTACGCAAGCGAGTTAATTAAGTACAAATTTGATCGGACAGAGCTTTTTGATCGCATGTATGAACTAGCTCCTAATCTTATTAAATTGAACGGTTATGTTCTGCAAAACTTTAACATGAATGAGAATGGTGTTGCTTCAATGGTGCTAAACAAGGAATTGCTAGCGGAGTATCAAGCGAAACCTTCAGATGCCTCTCTCTTAGTAAGTGCGCTAGGGAATGTTGTGGGGATATTAGCTTGGGCTTTCTTCATTGAAGAGGATGACCAAATTCGTGTACGTCTTCGTTCGAAGGGTCCAATCGTCAATACGATCGCGAGAAAATATTCAGGTGGTGGACACCCACTAGCTTCTGGAGCTTCCATTTATTCATGGGACGAAATGGCGAACGTCATGAAGGATCTAGAAGAAGCCTGTATTAATTACAATTAACAATAGGTAGCTTAGAGAAAAATTACTTCTCTAAGCTACTATTCAAACTCTAGATTTAATTGTATGGATAAGGTTGTATAGTATGCAATTTCCTTGATTTTGAGACGGTAACGTTTGTCATGAACTTTGTAGCTTCTGTTTTCAATTGCTCTCCGCGTTAGTTCTCTGCTTTTAAAGGCGGTCTCAATATCCTTTTTTAAAAGGGTTTGAATATCTTCCTTCACGGCTTCCTCAATTTCGTAGACACTAAGCTCATCAAGTTCATATTTTTCATAGTTAGTAATCTTTACTTCAATACTTTGGATCGTAAGTTTATCCTCATTTTCTTTATTGATTTTCTCAACATCCTCCTGCCAAATCTTTTTTTCTTGCTCTAAATCACGAATCGTTTCTTCCTGTTGTCGAATTTGTACACTATATTCCTCCTGCCACTCGCCGTATATGTATAAAAAAATAAGCCAGCTCAGAATTGCGCCAATCGCCATCCCAGCAAACAGTCTTCTTACTTCATGCAACCGATAATAAGGTGGAACTCTCATTCTGATACATGCTCCCCTGTCAGAAAAGTGATCAATAAAGAGCCTGTTTGCGCTCCTCCTACTGCTGCTAAGATGTGTAAAAAGGTTTTAAAAATATCTTTCGTATCTCCGTCGAACAACCCTCTTTCAAAACTATAAACGGCATCAAACGTACCACCAATGGCGGCGACAATGGCCCAAATTCTGATGGAGGATGAAATACGATATATTTCCGTCATTAACGGCTTCCCTGTTAAAAAAGCGCCAATACCACCAATCAGTGCTCCTCCAAGTAAAACACCCAAAGCAATAAAATAGCTATCAATTAAATGGGTAAAAAAGGGTTGCTCCTTCATTCACATTCATCCTAACTTCATAGATTAGCTTTCCTATTACATTCATATGGACAAACCTTATACATTATGTTTTTCAGTATGAGAAAACATCCATACAAATTAAAAAGGAGAACATATTTTCTTTTTTTCGATGGTGGCTCTATAATAAAATAAGACAATCAAATTTATGAACGCTATCAAAGTAAACAATGAACTTTATAATAGGAAAATTTTATGTAAACGAAAAAGGTGGGATATCTATGTCATTTGTTCACCTTCATGTATATAGTGCATACAGTCTTTTATCGAGTACAGCAACTATTGAGGAACTCGTTCAAGATGCCAAAAGAAAGGGCTTTAAGGCGATTGCATTAACTGACCAGAATGTGATGTACGGAACGATTGCTTTCTATAAAGCTTGTTTAAAAGCTTCGATTAAACCAATTATCGGATTAACCGTTCAAGTTCAAAGTGAACGGAAAGAAGAACGCTCATTTCCGCTAGTATTACTAGCACGAAATCAACAAGGTTTTTATAATCTATTAAAAATATCAAGTGTTGTACAAACGAACTCTCCATCTGGAATCCCAATGAAATGGCTCCGTGGTTATGCGAGTGGACTAATCGGAATAACACCAGGAATAAAAGGTGAGGTGGAAGAGAGTCTAGCTGCAGGTAACATTGAAGATGCTACTCAATGTGTTCGTTCCTATCAGAATATTTTTGGACAAGAAAATTTCTATCTAGGGATTCAAAATCATGGTCTTCGCATAGAAGCATCTGTAAATGAACAGCTAATCGAGTTATCAAAGCAATCACAAGTTCAGCTTGTGGCCACAAATGAAGTGCATTATCTCGAGAAAGAAGACTCATTTGCCCATGAATGCCTCCTCTCCATTAAAAACGGGGATAAACTTCAGGATGAATCGCGAGAACTTTTAGAATCCGATCAATACTATTTAAAAACCGCTCAAGAAATGGTTGAGGTATTCACAGCTCTTCCAGATGCATTGGAAAATTCCCTTAAAATTGCTGAAGCATGTAATGTCATGATCGAGCTCAACCAAATGAATCTGCCTAAATATCCAACTACCGGGAAAAAAAGTACGGGAGAGCTACTTGAGGAGCTCTGTCTTAAGGGATTTGATGAAAGGTATGCAAATCCTACAGAAGAACATAAAGCAAGACTTTTCTATGAGTTAGATATCATTAAGAAAATGAAATTCGCAGACTATTTCTTAATTGTTTGGGATTTCATGAAGTTCTCTAGGGAGAATGGAATTTTAACTGGACCTGGAAGGGGTTCTGCTGCCGGTTCGATGGTAGCTTATGTTCTGTATATTACAGATGTTGATCCGATTGAATACAATCTATTATTTGAGCGTTTCTTAAATCCAGAAAGAATTTCCATGCCGGATATTGATATAGACTTTCCAGATCACAGAAGAGATGAAGTGATCGAGTATGTTTCCGAAAAATATGGAAAGCTTCATGTGGCGCAAATCATCACTTTTGGGACACTTGCGACCAAGGCCGTTATGAGGGATGTAGGGAGAGTCTTTGGCTTAAATCCTAAAGAGCTGGATCAAGTATCACGATTAATCCCTTCACGACCAGGCATTACGTTAAAGAAAGCAATGGCAGAATCTCCACAACTAAAGAAATTCACGGAAGAATCGTCATTGAATCAACGATTATTTGAAGTGGCAACAAAACTAGAGGGGCTTCCTCGTCATACGTCAACACACGCTGCCGGGGTTGTCTTAACAGAGAAACCATTAGTTGAATCGATTCCTATCCAAGGTGGCCACAATGATATTTATTTGACGCAATATACGATGGACCATTTAGAGGAAGTGGGATTGCTAAAAATGGATTTCCTTGGATTGAGAAATCTGTCCTTAATGGAATCGATCCTAGACTCGATTTATCGTAAAACGGGAAAAAGATTACCAATCAAAGAACTGCCTTTTGATGATGAAGAAACGTTCAAGCTTCTGGCGCAGGGAGAGACAACAGGGGTCTTCCAATTAGAGTCTGACGGAATGAGAAGTGTCCTAAAAAGGTTAAAACCGACCCATTTTGAGGATATTGTTGCCGTCAATGCTTTATATCGTCCAGGTCCAATGGAAAATATCCCTCTTTATATTGACAGAAAGCATGGGAAGGAACAGGTTAATTATCCACATCCAGATTTAAAGCCGATTCTTGAAAACACATACGGCGTTATTGTTTACCAGGAGCAAATTATGCAAATTGCTGCAAAGATGGCTGGCTTTTCACTGGGAGAAGCAGATTTGCTGAGAAGAGCTGTATCGAAAAAGAAAAAGGAAGTTCTTGATAAAGAAAGAGAACATTTTGTCCAAGGAGCGTTAGAAAAAGGCTATGACAAAGTAACGGCAAATGACATTTATGATTTAATTGTTAAGTTTGCTAATTATGGCTTTAACAGAAGCCACGCTGTTGCATATAGTGTAATCGCCTATCAGCTTGCTTATTTAAAGGTCCATTATCCACTTTTCTTTATGGCAGCTCTTTTATCTACAGTGAGTGGAAATGAAGGCAAGATTGTTCAGTATATTCGAGAAATCAAAGAGATGGACATTCCGTTACTTCCACCTTCCATTAACCAAAGCGGATATTCTTTCTTAGTAGAGAAAGAAGGAATTCGCTATAGTTTAGCAGGGATAAAAGGAGTAGGGGTTGCCGCTTTAAAAGAAATTTTTCAAGCACGTAAAAAGAGAAAGTTTTCCGATCTCTTCGATTTTTGCATGAGAGTTTCATCACGAGCGGTGAATCGAAAGGTGCTGGAAGCCCTTGTTCACTCTGGTAGCTTTGATGAATTTGGTGAAGACCGTGCCGTCTTATTAGCAAGTATAGATGTGGCCATTGAACATGCAGAGCTTGTCAGTCCTGAAGAATTAGGAGATACGGATCTGTTTGCAGATGAGGATGGATTTTTTCTAAAACCAAAATACATGAACGTCGACCCGATTGGCATTGAACAAAAGCTTCTATATGAAAAAGAAGTGCTTGGATTCTATTTATCTGATCATCCAGTATCTGTTTATAATGACTTCCTTGAGCCACTCGGAGTAACTGAGCTTTTAGTGGCGTCTACACAACAAAAAACGATCAAATCGCTTGTTAACATTACAGAGGTGAAGAAAATCCGCACGAAAAAAGGTGAAGAGATGGCTTTTCTTGCTCTCTCTGACCAAAGTGGAGATCTAGATGGTGTAGTGTTTCCAACTGTATTTAAACGTTTCATGCTCCTTCTGCAAAAAGGGAATATCGTTCTTATTGAGGGAAAGATTGATTTGAGGGACGGAAAAAAACAATTCGTCATTCAAAGTGCGCAGGAAGTCAAAATAGCAATAGATGCTGTGAAAAATCAACACGGTACTTTATATGTAAGAATTGAAAAGGAAAGAGAAACGAGCGATCTGTTAAATAGACTAAAAGAATTATTGAAGGAATATAAAGGGAATGTGAATGTAGTCCTTTTTTACGAGAAAAGTGAAAGAACAATTCGTCTAGGAAAAGAAGACAGAATCACTCCTTCCAGTGAGTGTTTATCGAAGTTAAAAGTGTTACTTGGAGAGAGCAATGTCGTTTTAAAAGGTTAAGGGTAATAGAGGGAAATTAGTACTATGTTTGTCTAGATTTCTTAATGTTGTAAGCACTATTGTGCCAGTCTGATATCATATTCGCCTCTTTACAATTAGAGTAAATATGGTATATTGTTCTAATATACAGCGTGGTCAGACCACTGTCGGAATGAACAAGGTCAAATTAATTAGGGGAGTGAATTCTGCTTGACTTTACGAGAAGAAGCATTACACATGCATAAAGTGAATAAGGGGAAATTGGAATCTAAATCAAAGATACCAGTAAGAAATGCTAAGGATTTGAGTTTGGCCTATTCACCGGGAGTTGCAGAACCTTGTAAGGCGATCTATGACAAGCCGGAAACTGTCTATGATTATACGATGAAAGGTAATATGGTCGCAGTCGTATCAGATGGGACTGCTGTGTTAGGACTTGGTAATATCGGACCACAAGCAGCATTGCCTGTTATGGAGGGGAAGGCAGTCTTATTTAAGAGCTTTGCCGGAGTCGATGCGTTTCCGATTTGTTTAAATACAACCGACGTTGAAAAGATCATTGAAACTGTAAAATTACTTGAACCAACATTTGGTGGCGTGAATCTAGAGGATATAGCTGCACCAAAATGCTTTGAGATCGAAGAAAGATTGAAGAAAGAGACATCGATTCCAATTTTTCATGACGATCAGCATGGAACTGCGATTGTAACGGTAGCAGGGTTAGTCAACGCACTGAAAATAGTTGGCAAGAAAATGACCGAGATTAAGGTCGTCGCAAGTGGAGCAGGCGCCGCTGGAATAGCCATTATTAAATTACTATATAATTACGGCGTTCGCGATATTATTATGTGTGATACCAAAGGTGCGATTTATGAAGGTCGTTCTTTCGGGATGAATGCGATTAAGGATGAAGTAGCAAAATTTACGAACCTTAATAATGAAGAAGGCAGCTTAGCTGATGTGATTAAAAATGCTGATGTTTTTATTGGCGTTTCGGCTGAGGGAGCCTTAACAAAAGAAATGATTCAAACAATGAATGCGGATCCGATTATTTTTGCAATGGCGAACCCAAATCCAGAGATTATGCCTGAAGAGGCAAAAAGTGCTGGAGCGAAGGTAGTTGGAACAGGTCGTTCAGATTTTCCTAATCAAGTGAATAATGTCCTTGCCTTTCCTGGCATCTTCCGTGGCGCACTAGATGTTCGGGCCACTCATATCAATGAAGAAATGAAGGTAGCAGCGGTAGAAGCTATCGCAAGCCTTGTTTCGGCAGAGGAATTGTCAGCTGATTATGTAATCCCAGCCCCATTCGATTCTCGGGTGGCACCTGAAGTTGCGGCAGCTGTAGCAAGGGCAGCGATGGAAACAGGAGTTGCTAGAATTAAAGTGGATCCTGAGGAAGTAAAATTAAAAACAAGCAGTCTTTCGATCATTGGAAAAAGTGAGTGATTTCTAAAATTGAATAAAGAAGCGAGCAATAAGGTTTATATTGAAATTGTTAAGAAGATCAGAACCATGATTGTAGAAGACGGACTTAAAATAGGAGATAAAATTCCTTCAGAACGTGAACTGTCGGAGCGCCTTCAAGTAGGGCGCTCTTCCGTTCGTGAAGCATTACGTGCTTTAGAGCTGTTGGGACTAATTGAGACGAGACGAGGAGAAGGGACTTTTCTTCGAGATGCTCGCGGGAACCAGCTCGTTCAATTATTGAGTACATTTATTCTACAAGATGAAAAAGCAAAAGAAGATGTGAAAGACACCCTTCAGTTTATTGAAATGGATTGTTTAAGACTTGTTTTACAAAGAAATAATGTAGAACAGATTGTTTCTTTTCGTAAAACACTAGAATCGATCAATGTTAGTGACGAAGAGTTCTTTCTCAAGATGATTGAATTAGGGGATAACCATTTAATGTATCGCATTTGGATCATCTTAAGTAATTTTTATCGTTCCTTGAATTTTCAAGAAGAACCATATTCAAAATCAAAATATCTTGCTTTACTTGATGCACTCCTATTAGGAGATGAAAATGTGGTCTTAGATAAATATCTACAGTTAAGGAAATTGTCGACTTGATACCGACAAATTTTTTAAGCAATTATTCGTATGTTAATTTATATTGAAAAGAAATACATTAGCCTGTACAAAAAAAGAAGATATTGCGTAGAATGTGGTATTACTGCATTAAACTAGCCTACAGGAATAAATTCCTCAAGGCACTACTCTATCCACCAGTGGTCTGACCACTCGAAAAATTGTACAAAATGTATAGCAAGGGGAGGTTTGAGACCGTGATTAAGGATCTTTTTACAAAACCGAAGAAGAAAAAGTATGCAACCATTCCTTCAGAGGCGGCAAAACAAGATGTCCCTGAAGGAATTATGACGAAATGTCCTAATTGCAAAAAAATCATGTACTCAAAAGAATTAGCCAAAAATCTTAAAGTTTGTTTCCATTGTGATTACCATTACCCAATGAACTCAAAAGAGAGACTTGCTAGTTTCTTAGATGAAGATAGCTTTCAAGAAATAGATCGAGAATTAGTATCGACGAATCCACTTGGGTTTCCTGAGTACCTAGAAAAGCTGGAAAAGGATAAGGAAAAAACCAATTTGAATGAGGCGGTTGTCACTGGTATGGGACGAGTAGATCAGCATGAAGTGGTCGTAGCTGTGATGGACTCCACCTTCCGAATGGGAAGCATGGGCTCTGTTGTTGGCGAAAAAATTACGCGAGCAATTGAAAAAGCTGACGAATTATCAGTTCCTTTTATCATCTTTACAGCTTCCGGTGGGGCGAGAATGCAGGAAGGTGTATTAAGCTTGATGCAAATGGCAAAAACGAGTGTTGCTCTGAAAAGATTTAGTGATAACGGCGGACTTATTATCTCTATCATGACCCACCCAACAACAGGTGGGGTATCAGCAAGCTTTGCTTCTTTGGGGGATTATAATTTTGCTGAACCTGGAGCGTTGATTGGATTTGCAGGCCGAAGAATTATTGAGCAAACAATTCGTGAGGAACTGCCGGAAGACTTCCAGACAGCTGAATTCCTTTTAGAAAAAGGTCAGCTTGATGCAGTGATTGCAAGGGCTGAGTTGAAGGAAAAGATTGCAACGATCTTAGATATTCATCAACCAGGAGGTGATCTAGTATGGTTGGAGAATTAGAATTTGAAAAACCAGTGCTCGAATTAAGAAAGAAAATTGCCGAGTTAAAAGAGATTACAAAAGATGCAGACGTTGATCTGTCAGATGAAATTGAGAAACTAGAAGTCCGTCTAGAACGATTAGAAAAAGAGATATATGAAAATATGAAGCCTTGGGATCGGGTACAAATTGCTCGACACCCAAATCGACCAACTACATTAGATTATATTCCTCTTCTTTTTACAGATTTCTTTGAAGTACATGGAGATCGTACCTTTGGGGATGACGCAGCGATTGTTGCGGGAGTTGGGAAATTTCAAGGTCTGCCCGTAACGATTATTGGTCATCAGCGCGGGAAGGACACGAAAGAAAATATTCGTAGAAACTTTGGGATGCCTCATCCAGAAGGGTATCGCAAAGCATTGCGGATAATGAAGCAAGCTGATAAGTTTGGAAGACCGATTATTTGTTTTATTGATACAAAGGGTGCTTTTCCTGGTAAAGCAGCTGAAGAACGAGGTCAAAGTGAAGCGATCGCTCGAAATCTATTCGAGATGGCGGGCCTTAAAGTTCCGGTTATTTGTATCGTCATTGGAGAAGGCGGAAGTGGTGGAGCTCTTGCACTAGGAGTTGGGAACCATCTTCATATGCTCGAGAATTCGACGTACTCCGTTATTTCTCCTGAGGGTGCAGCATCGATCCTATGGAAGGATGCTTCAAAAGCGAAGCAGGCTGCTGAAAAAATGAAGATTACAGCTCCCGATCTGAAGGAATTAAATGTTATTGATGAAATCATTCCTGAGGTCAAAGGTGGAGCACATAAGGATAAGGATATACAAGCTCAAGCCATTCATGAAGTGATTTTGAAATCCCTTAAAGAATTGTTAAAGCTTTCTGAGCAGGAGCTTATCAATCAACGCTATGAAAAGTATAAAGCCATTGGCCAGTTTGATCTTCAAAATGAATACATCACGACAAATTCATGAAGCGAATTAAGGTAGAAACTCAAAAACGCGCTTGATAAAAGTGCGTTTTTTGAGTTTAATTAAGAATGAAATATTATCTATTTCTAAAATCATATTAAACGCTTTCATTTAATAAATTATTCTGCCTATTTGCGAAAACGTTTCCGTTAGTTGAGTAAGCTATGTATTTCGTGGTATTTTAGAGATAAATAATACACTACATTCTGTCTATAATAAGAAAGTGAATTGAATCTCAGGTGTAGGAGGATCGATTTCATAATGTCTGAAGCCTAATGAAAAGCGAACGGAATGAATCGTAAGTAACATCTCGATAGTAGCTAGTAAAGTTTTCTAGTTTCGTTTTATTATGTGCCGTTGTGAAATTAATTCTATTAGATATTGAAATCAAGATAAATTTCTGAGGTGATTTTTTTTGAAGAAGATTGGCGTATTAACAAGTGGTGGCGACGCACCTGGAATGAATGCTGCGGTTCGTGCAGTCGTACGAAAAGGTATATACCATGATTTAGAGGTTTACGGAATCTATGGAGGTTATGCTGGCTTAATTAGCGGTAACATCAAAAAGTTAGAGTTAGGCTCAGTTGGGGACATTATACATAGAGGCGGTACTGTTCTATATTCTGCGCGTTGTGAGGAATTTAAGACAAAAGAAGGACAACAAAAAGGGATTGAGCAATTAAAGAAATTAGGGATTGAAGGACTTGTTGTTATCGGTGGAGATGGTTCTTACATGGGAGCTAAGAAGCTGACTGAGCAAGGATTCCCTTGTGTAGGTGTACCAGGTACAATCGATAATGATATTCCAGGAACTGAATTTACAATTGGTTTTGATACGGCATTAAATACAGTTATTGATGCGATCGATAAAATCCGTGATACAGCAACATCCCATGAAAGAACTTTTATTATTGAAGTAATGGGCCGTGATGCTGGTGATATCGCTCTATGGGCTGGACTTGCTGGCGGAGCAGAAACAATTCTTGTTCCTGAGGAAAACTTCTCAATGGACGATATTTGTGACCGTTTGAAAAAAGGTAGCGAACGTGGCAAAAAACACAGTATCATTGTCGTAGCTGAAGGTGTCGGAAGCGGTGTGGAAATTAGTCAAAAAATCAAAGAATTGACGAACTATGATACCCGTGTTTCCGTACTAGGACATATGCAGCGTGGCGGTTCACCGACTGCAAGTGACCGAGTACTAGCTAGTCGTTTAGGAGCACGTGCGGTTGAACTACTAATTGAAGGTAGAGGCGGCCGTGCGGTTGGAATCGTGAAAAACGAGCTTGTTGACTATGACATTATCGAAGCCCTTGAAACGAAGAAGCATGAAATTGATATGGGTATGTTAAAGCTTTCAAAAGAATTATCGATTTAACAATTTGTAGGAATATATATATGGGGGTTGGCATTTTAAATGCGTAAAACAAAAATAGTTTGTACGATTGGTCCAGCGAGTGAAAGTGTAGAAAAGCTTACACAATTGATGGAAGCAGGAATGAATGTAGCACGATTGAACTTTTCTCATGGAGATTTTGAGGAACATGGCAATCGTATTAAAAATATTCGTGAAGCATCACAAAAATTAAACAAAAATGTTGCTATTCTACTTGATACAAAAGGTCCGGAAATCCGTACGAATAATATGGTGAATGGTGCGATTGAATTAGAGGCAGGAAAGAACATTACTATTTCCATGACGGAAGTAGAAGGAACAGAAGATAAATTTTCTATTACATACGAAGGTTTAATTGATGATGTCGAAGCAGGATCAAAGATTCTACTTGATGATGGACTAATTGGACTTGAAGTAATTGAAATCGATCGTGCAGCGAAGGAAATCCATACAAAAATCCTAAATAGTGGTACCCTGAAAAACAAAAAAGGGGTAAACGTTCCAGGTGTGTCAGTAAAACTTCCAGGTATTACTGAAAAAGACGCTAAGGATATTTTATTTGGAATTGAGCAAGGGGTTGATTTTATCGCAGCTTCTTTCGTTCGCCGTGCATCCGATGTGATGGAAATTCGCAAGCTTCTTGAAGAAAATAACGGAACACATATCAATATTATCCCGAAAATCGAAAACCAAGAGGGTGTTGATAATATCGACGAAATCCTTGAGGTATCTGATGGATTAATGGTTGCTCGTGGGGATCTTGGAGTTGAAATTCCTGCAGAAGAAGTACCATTAGTTCAGAAGAACTTGATTAAGAAATGTAATGATCTTGGAAAGCCTGTTATCACTGCTACGCAAATGCTTGATTCTATGCAAAGAAATCCACGTCCAACTCGTGCTGAGGCAAGTGACGTGGCGAACGCTATCTTTGATGGAACAGATGCAATCATGCTTTCTGGTGAAACAGCTGCAGGTATGTATCCAGTTGAAGCTGTGCAAACAATGCACAATATTGCTTCTCGTGCAGAAACTGCGCTTGATCATAAGCGTCTATTATCGAAGCGTACAAAAGAAAGTGATACAAATATTACGGATGCAATTGGTCAATCCGTTGCTCATACTGCTTTGAATTTATCTGTAAGTGCGATTATCACACCTACAGAGAGCGGACATACAGCACGTATGATTTCTAAGTATCGTCCAAAAGCTCCGATTGTGGCCGTTACTTCACACCCTAGTGTATATCGTCGTCTCGCACTTGTATGGGGCGTATACCCTCAGTTAGGTGTTCAAGCAGACACAACTGACGATATGTTAGATACAGCGGTACAAGCAAGCTTAAATTGCCAAATTGTGAAGCATGGGGATCTTGTTGTGATTACGGCAGGAGTACCAGTTGGAGAATCTGGCACAACGAACTTAATGAAAATTCATCTTGTTGGAGATGTGCTTGTAAAAGCGCAAGGAATCGGACGCAAGTCTTCTTACGGTAAAGTAGTCGTTGCTCGTGATGCAAAAGAAGCTTTAGCAAAAGTGACAGAAGGATCTGTCCTTGTGACAATTGGTTCTGATGCAGACATGGTTCCAGCAATCGAGAAAAGCAGTGCATTAATTACAGAAGAAGGTGGCTTAACAAGTCATGCTGCTGTAGTAGGCTTAAGCTTAGGAATTCCAGTTATCGTTGGTGCAGAAAATGCTACATCGATTTTAAAAGATGGACAAGAGATTACTGTAGATGCAAATCGTGGTGTCGTTTATAACGGTCACGCAAGCGTACTTTAATAAGCTGTAAAAAGGAAGGGGAGACCCCTTCCTTTTTTTAGAATTAAGAGGGGGATCATGGTGAAGAATTTTCTCTTATTGTTATTTATCGTTATTCCAGCTTGTGAAATAGGTGTATTGCTTTTATCGGGGAATTTAATCGGTGTATGGCCAACTGTTGGGCTTATCATCCTAACCGGTGTACTTGGAACGTATTTAGCGAAAAAACAAGGCTTAGAAACGTTAAGACGTGCTCAAACTGAAATGCAATATGGAAGACCACCTGGAGAGTCGATCATCGATGGTGTTTGTATCCTAGTTGGAGGCGTGTTACTTCTTTCACCAGGTTTCCTAACGGATATAGCAGGATTATTATTGCTCATTCCACAAACGAGGAAACTGTTTAGAGGGCTTATTAAAAGTGGATTAAGAAAATGGATGGATCGTAACACTTTTACGATCATTAGATAGGTAGACGTTTTTTGGGGAGGAACCGGGCTAGATACCGAACTGAGCCGAGCAGCATCCGAACTGAAAAATAGACGGATTAATTCCGCTAAACTAGTGATTTTTATTAAAGAATGCTTACATAAACGGAGAAAAGCCCCTTATTGACTCGAAAACAGTGAAAATGAGGGTTTTTTCTCAGCATAGTCGGAAAAACTCCGCTTATCTATTCCGAAACGACCTTCATCAAATATCTAACCGGAAAAAATCCGCTTATATTCTGTATGCTGTTTACTCGATTAAGCACAAGACCTCATTTTGATGCATTACGGTAAAACATACATTCAAATAAAATAGATTGACAAATCTAACAATTTATTTAAACTAAAAATAGCTCTATCTTCAATTTCCTCTCACTAAATCTTCTTTTAGGTTACCTATTCCGCAAGTCTTTAATTGTCTTTTTCCACTTTTCTATTGAAACCGCATTTAATCTATTTTTCACCAGCTCACCAGCATTAACACCCTTTCGCTTAAAAAAACTGTCCGAATTTAAAATGAATAAACAAAGGAGATGATTCATTAGTGGCATCACTTATGTATGCTATTAAATGTCCATGTTGTGGACGTTCTGCTTTGGAGGATAATTATTACAAAAGTCATGAAATGTACATTTTTTGTATGAGGTGCGGATATTACTACACCAAAACAATACAGAAATATACTAAAAACTCAATTGAGTATAAGGAAAAGAAGAGTGAAGGACACGGTGTATTTGTATTAGAAAAGAAAGACGGAAGTCGGGAAAAGGTGGCTTTGAACGATAGCCTAACTTCTGCACAATTAGAAGAGTTTACAGCTTCATTCATGGATAGCAATGTAAACCAGGAGAGAAGCTACTTCGTATCTTTCGAAAACGGAGTATTTACGATACTAGCTGGCAACCCACCAGAAAACTTCTACCTTTCATTTGATGAGTATAAGGAAAAGATGTTTGCCAAGTACGGAGTTTCTGAATATGATTTTATGGTTCCAATCGAGGAATAAATAACATCAAACTTTAATTGTGAGAAAATTGAGGAAGAGCATTTTTCAAATTCATTTAATCTAACTGTATATTTGGCCACTTATTTTAAATAACAAGGCTAAAGTATGCTCTTAAAAAACATTAATTACAAAATGAGGAGAGATGCTATGGGGTTTGAAAAAGAATACCAGGACTTTTTGGATGCACATTTGCAGGCAAGAACCGGCGAACGATTACGGCGTTTACAAGAAGGGCATAGCCAGGCTGAAATGTTGTTCTTGATGCAAGTTTGGTGGCCAATATTTTTTCACTTCAAGTACCTTCATCCAGAATATGAAGTCGATGATTTCAAGGATGGCAAGAGATATTTAGATTTTGCTTATATTCGTCCCGGCGTCCGATTATGCTTTGAGGTCGACGGATATGGACCTCACCTAGGGAACATAAGTAGATGGCAATTTTCCGACAACCTGGAACGTCAAAATCAGTTGGTAATTGACGGATGGACCGTGATCCGCTTTTCTTATGATCAAGTGAAAGAGAAGCCTCGTCGATGCCAACAGATTGTTCAGCAAGTGATTGGCCAATGGTTGGGTGATGAGTTGGAACAAAAATCCTTGACCATTGTTGAAAAGGAAATACTTAGGCTAGCGGTTCGAAAAGGAGAAGCCATATCCCCTAAAGAAGTCGGGCAGTATTTGAAGCTAAGTGACAAGACGGTAAAAAAAGTACTTTCTAAACTAGTCGATAAAAAGATGCTGATTCCCGCATCAGGAATTAAAAGGGTCCGCACCTATCGGTTGGGAGAGCAGGTTAAGCGTCCGATCTAATAAATAGACGGATTAATTCCGCTAAACTAGTGATTTTTATTAAAGAATGGCTTATATAAACGGAGAAAAGACCCTTATTGACTCGAAAACAGTGAAAATGAGGGTTTTTTCTTAGCATAGTCGGAAAAGCTCCGCCTATCTATTCCGAAACGACCTTCATCAAATATCTAACCGGAAAAAATCCGCTTATATTCTGTATGCTATTTATTCGATTAAGTACATGACATCATATTTAAAAGAGAGTGAGTCCGAGAGAACCTGTTTTGATTGTATTCTTCCTAAAAAGTAAAACTCGCCAATTCTTTTGGCGAGTTTTACTTTTTTATACAAATTATCCTTTAATATAGCCCCAAAGATCCTTAAATACACTAGCCCGATGAAGCGTTGTAAGTATGACTAGAGTCACTGGACCAACGATCAAGCCTAAAAAGCCAATCAGCTTAAATCCTACAAACAATGCAATTAGTGTCGCAAGTGGGTCTAGTCCAATATTGGAGGAAAGAACCTTTGGCTCCATGACTTGTCTTTGCACGAGAACAATAACATAAAGAACGCCTAAACCGATTGCTAAAGGAATCTCACCTATGAGCGCTTCGTAGATAATCCATGGCACGAATATCAACCCGGTACCTAAATAAGGGATAATATCAACAAGTCCTGTTACCAGCGCTATCGTAATGGCATAATCTACTCGAAGAATAAGTAAACCGACTAGGATGATAATGGTTGTGATCGAAATCAAAGTAAGCTGGGCTTTGACAAAACCGAACAGAGCCTTTTTTAAATCACTAAAAACAGTTTTTCCACTAGATTTAGCTTTGGCCGGAATGAGTTTTCCAACACGTGCAGATAATCGATACCAATCCTTGCTAATAAAAAATGTTGCGAGCAATGAAAAGATCACGACGGTTGCAGCATTAGGAAACCAAGAGAAGATATTAGGAATCTTTTCAAAAAAGTTTTGAATGAAATCACCTAATGTCGTACCAATCGTTCTTCCGACATTTTCAATATTCTCTAGGATAGTGTTTTGTTGGCCTGTCCCAAGATTGTCAAACATATTTGAGAGCTGATTATAAAGTGGAATAATTTGTGATGCAAACAGGTGCTCAATGTAATCAATTAATGTTTCAAGATGTGTTGGAACAACCTGAGCTAAATAGTCAGCTCCTGAAACTATTTCAGCGACCAATAGCGTAATTAATCCTGCGAAAAGGGCAAAAATAATCAGCAGACTCACGATTACTGCTAATACTCTGGGCATTCGTGCTTTCGTATTAAAAAAATTCACTAATGGATTCATCATAAACGCGATCAGAAAGCCGATGATAAAAGGATAGGTTACCTTTGAAAGGTAGAAAAGTGCTAGAAAACTAACAATAACGATGCTTATGACTAAAATAAATCTAAGGGTTCGATGCAAATATGTATAGTTCATAGGAACCTCCTTTTGCAAATTTTTTACCTATGGTTCATACTTTGTTTAATACTACGTTTTATCACAGTAAAAGATTCTATTAGTCAGTTTTTTTTTGAGAGTTTGTCCAATGTATATGACTAATTTCTATGTTGAGATAACAATACATCGAGAAAGGGTGTAGAAATCTGTGTTTTCCCAGTCACTTATTTTTTTACTTCTTTTGTTGGGGATTGGATTAATTGTTAAAAACAATGGACTAATTATTGCCATTGCTTTCCTTATTATTATGAAAGTTATTGGTGTAGATTCAAAGTATTTTGCATTTATTCATTCAAAAGGTATTAATTGGGGAGTTATTGTCATCACAATTGCCGTTCTTGCACCAATTGCTAGTGGGGAAATTGGCTTTAAAGAATTAACAAGTGCATTCAAGTCTCCTTACGCATGGATAGCGTTGATATCTGGGATGGTTGTTGCCCTCTTAGCGAAAAATGGGATTACTTTATTAGCAAAGGATCCACATATAACATCTGCCCTCGTTCTAGGGACAATTTTAGCAGTGTCTATCTTTAAAGGTGTGGCTGTTGGCCCATTAATTGGTGCTGGAATTGCTTATATGGTCATGAGAGTATTCGATTTTTTTAAGTAGAATACTCTTAATCTTGCTTTATGAGTATTAAAAATGATAACCTTTTCATAAGCGGTGAAATAATTCTTTATTTTTCTAATAAAATATTAATTTTTTCACATTTTAGCCACATTCCGTTCACAAAAGTCAGATAATTGTTTATAATAGGACTTGTAAGCGCATCCGTCTTATGATCCGCAACAAACATTTATTTGGTTTTTTTTAAGAAAATGAAAGCATTTTCTTTTCGATGTTATTGAGCAAGCGCTCAACCATTTAAAGAATGGTCTGTGGCTCGGCATTTGTTGCCGACTTATTGGTCTAACGAAGACCGCATAGATAGACGTTTGTAAAAGTACAGACAAAGGGTATGGGGAAATTTATTTGGTAAAGGAGAGAGTTAAGATGACTGTAACACGTGGTCTGGAAGGGGTAGTCGCAACAACATCCTCCATTAGTTCAATCATTGATGATACACTAACTTATGTAGGGTATGACATTGATGATTTAGCCGTAAACGCCACTTTTGAGGAAGTAATCTATCTTCTTTGGCACAGAAAGCTACCTACAAAATTAGAGCTTGCAGAGCTTACTAAACAGTTAGCTGAAAATGCAGAATTACCGAAAGAAGTTATCGACCATTTTAAGATGTATCCAATTGACAAAGTACATCCTATGGGAGCCCTTCGTTCAGCGGTCTCGCTACTAGGATTGTACGATGAAGAAGCGGATGCAATGGACCCAGAAGCTAATTATCGTAAAGCGATTCGTTTACAAGCGAAGCTTCCTACTATAGTGACGACATTTGCTCGCATTAGAAAAGGTTTAGAACCTGTAGCTCCACGCACAGATTTAAGCTTTGCAGCGAACTTCCTTTATATGCTATCTGGTCAGGAGCCTGAACCAATTGCGATTGAAGCTTTCAATAAAGCGTTAGTGCTTCATGCAGATCATGAACTAAACGCTTCTACATTTACTGCTCGCGTTTGTGTAGCAACATTATCAGATGTTTATTCTGGTATTACAGCTGCCATTGGTGCGCTAAAGGGGCCACTTCACGGCGGAGCAAACGAAGCAGTTATGAAGATGTTGACTGAGATTGGATCTGTTGATCAAGTAGATTCATATGTTCGCGAAAAGCTTGATAATAAGGAAAAAATCATGGGCTTTGGTCATCGTGTGTATAGAAAAGGGGATCCACGTGCCAAGCATTTAAAGGTAATGTCCGAGAAATTAACGAACCTTACTGGAAAGCCTGAATACTACGAAATGTCGACACGCATTGAAAACATCGTAACTGGTGAGAAGAACTTACCACCAAACGTAGATTTTTACTCTGCATCCGTGTATGACAGCTTAGGTATTGATCACGATCTATTCACACCGATTTTTGCTGTTAGCCGTGTGTCTGGTTGGTTAGCTCACATTCTAGAACAATATGAAAATAACCGCTTAATTCGTCCACGTGCCGATTACACAGGACCTGGAATGCAAAAATATATTCCAGTTGAACAAAGAGGCTTATAAAATAGAAAGCAGCATTTTACTTTTATAGATTTTTTTCTCTGACTATTGCTACAATTTATGCTAGAATTAGTGAGGGGAAACTAGTTTATATGGGAATTTTCAGTAAAAATTGCTGTAGTGGAATGAGAAAAGGTTAGATGACACAGCCGCCCATGTAGGCGGTAAAGTCGCTAACCTTTGATTTTCGTAACTAGAAGCAAAACATTTTAGAAAGTCATCGAATTTGGAGGGAGAATCATTATGTCAGGTCAAAAAATCACAGTAACAAATGGGGTATTAAACGTACCAAATAATCCAATCGTTCCTTTTATTGAAGGAGACGGAATTGGTCCAGATATTTGGGCTTCTGCATCACGTGTATTAGATGCTGCCGTTGATAAGGCATATAAAGGTGAGCGTAAGATTGAATGGAAAGAAGTTTTAGCTGGGGAAAAAGCATTTAATCAAACAGGCGAATGGTTACCTCAAGAAACTCTTGATGTTATCCAAGAATACTTAATTGCGATTAAAGGGCCACTTACAACTCCTATCGGTGGAGGAATCCGTTCTCTAAACGTAGCACTTCGTCAAGAACTTGATCTTTTTGTATGTCTACGCCCTGTACGCTGGTTTGAAGGAGTACCTTCTCCAGTTAAGCGTCCGCAAGATACGGATATGGTGATCTTCCGTGAAAATACTGAAGATATCTATGCAGGTATTGAGTATGCAAAAGGTTCTGATGAAGTGAAAAAATTAATCAACTTCCTTCAAACTGAACTAGGTGTTAATAAAATTCGTTTCCCTGAAACTTCAGGTCTAGGAATTAAGCCAGTTTCTGAAGAAGGAACTAGCCGTTTAGTACGTGCTGCGATTGAATATGCAATTAAAGAAGGACGTAAATCTTTAACACTAGTTCACAAAGGAAACATCATGAAATTTACAGAAGGTGCTTTCAAGAACTGGGGATATGAGCTTGCAGAAAAAGAATACGGTGATAAAGTATTCACTTGGGCTCAATATGACAGAATCAAAGATGCAGAAGGTACTGAAGCTGCGAATAAAGCTCAAGCAGAAGCTGAGGCTGCTGGCAAAATCATCGTTAAAGATGCGATTGCTGATATTTTCTTACAACAAATTTTAACTCGTCCAAAAGAGTTCGATGTTGTAGCAACAATGAACTTAAATGGTGACTATATTTCTGATGCACTAGCTGCTCAGGTTGGTGGAATCGGAATAGCTCCTGGAGCCAACATTAACTATGAAACTGGACATGCTATTTTCGAAGCAACTCATGGTACAGCTCCGAAATATGCAGGTTTAGATAAAGTGAACCCATCATCTGTACTTCTTTCTGGAGTACTTTTATTAGAACACTTAGGTTGGAATGAAGCTGCAGACCTTATCACGAAGTCTGTAGAAAAGACCATCGCTTCTAAAGTCGTAACTTATGACTTTGCTCGCCTAATGGAAGGCGCAACAGAAGTGAAGTGCTCTGAATTTGGTGATGAATTAATTAAAAATTTATAATAGGTACGACATATAATAGACTGACTCATTTTTTTGAGTCAGTCTCCTTTGCATAATGAATTTTAATCCTTAAGGAGGAAAAATATTATGTCATTAAAACGTAAAAAAGTATCTGTTATTGGTGGAGGATTTACTGGAGCAACAACTGCATTTTTACTAGCGCAAAAGGAACTTGGAGACGTTGTATTGGTGGATATTCCACAAATGGAAAACCCGACTAAAGGAAAAGCGCTCGACATGCTTGAAGCTAGTCCAGTTCAAGGATTTGATGCGAATATTACAGGCACTTCTAATTACGAGGATACGAAGGATTCAGATATTGTCGTAATTACAGCTGGAATCGCACGTAAACCTGGAATGAGCCGGGATGATTTAGTTCAAACGAATCAAAAAATCATGAAATCTGTCACACAGGAAATTGTGAAATATTCTCCAAACAGTACGATCATTGTTTTAACGAACCCCGTAGATGCTATGACTTATACCGTTTTTAAAGAATCAGGATTCCCGAAAAATCGTGTCATCGGTCAATCTGGCGTTCTTGATACAGCGCGTTTCCGTACATTTATCTCACAAGAATTAAATTTATCTGTAAAAGATATCACTGGCTTTGTTTTAGGTGGTCATGGAGATGACATGGTGCCACTTGTCCGCTATTCTTACGCTGGCGGGATTCCATTAGAAACACTAATTCCAAAAGACCGCTTAGATGCCATAGTAGAGCGTACCCGTAAAGGTGGCGGTGAGATTGTTAACTTACTAGGAAACGGTAGTGCGTACTACGCTCCAGCTGCCTCACTAGTTGAAATGTGTGAAGCGATTCTTAAAGACCAACGCCGTGTGTTGCCATCGATTGCTTACTTAGAAGGTGAATTCGGCTATGAAGGAATTTATTTAGGTGTTCCGACGATTTTAGGAGCCAACGGAATTGAAAAAGTGATCGAGCTTGAACTAACTGCTGATGAAAAAGCAGCTCTAGACAAATCGGTAGAATCAGTTAGAAATGTTATGGCTGTGTTAGTATAATTGCATAGCTAGTGAAAAATCCAGGGCTTGATCCTGGATTTTTCTATTTCTAGATTTTTATGGTAAGATAAATATAAAAAATGAAACCGTTTACAATTGTTGGAGGTGGAGATTCCATGTTGCTTGGAAGAAAAAGAAAGCTAGGAAGAAAAATAAGTGAGATCACAATTGGTGAAAAGCTAACGCTATCTGAAAAAATCGAAGATAAGGATTTATTATTGTATTTGGGTCTTACTGATGATGCTAATCCTCTTTATATTCAACATGATTATGCTGCGCAAACTTCTTACAAAAAGCCAGTGGTACCAACGATTATGCTAACTGGACTTATCAGTTCAGCGATTTCGAAATATCTTCCAGGCCCTGGAAGCCATATTCTCAAGCAAGATATTGATTTTCTCAAGCCTGTTTACCATTATGGAATCGTTCACTTTTTATTTGAGGTAGTGGATGTAAATACTGGAACGAATACGATTCAACTAAGTGTAAAAGGAACAAATGAGGAAGAAGAAGTTGTGATTCAAGGACTCATGCAAGTTTCCCCGCCAGAACGTTTGGGAGGAATGGACGGAAAAGCTTTAGAAAATTTTTAGATAAAAATTTAGAGGGATTTTAAATAAGCTGGGGAGAAGATGTACAATTTGTATGTCTTCTTCTTTTTGTTTGCAACCTAGTATATTTTAAATTTGATTTCTAGTTTGTAAAAGAATTGTAAATTTACTTTAATCAAGAAAATTTATATTATAATGAAATTGTAAATGTAAGAAAAATTTCAAACCCGGAGGAGCTTATCGTGAAAAAAGTTCTTGTCGTAGATGATGAACAATCAATTGTAACGTTGCTACAATATAATTTACAGCAGTCTGGATACGAGGTTATAACTGCTATGGATGGAGAAGAAGGGAAAAATCTTGCCCTAAGCGAAAACCCAGATTTAATTATCCTCGATTTAATGCTGCCTAAATTAGATGGAATTGACGTGTGCAAACAGCTAAGACAGCAAAAAGTCTCAACGCCAATCTTAATGCTAACGGCAAAAGATGAAGAGTTCGATAAAGTTCTTGGTTTGGAATTAGGTGCGGACGATTATATGACAAAGCCTTTCAGTCCTAGAGAAGTAATCGCACGAGTGAAGGCAATATTGAGAAGAGTACAGGTTCAACCAGTTATGCCTGGACAAATTCCAGCAGATACAGAGTATATCAAAATTAGTAGTCTAAAAATATTTCCTGAGCATTATGAGGCTTATTTTGATGAAGAGTTGCTAGAGTTAACTCCAAAAGAGTTTGAGCTCTTGCTTTATTTAGCAAAGCATAAAGGAAGAGTACTAACGAGAGACCAATTATTAAGTGCAGTTTGGAATTATGATTTCGCAGGTGATACGCGAATTGTCGATGTTCATATTAGTCACCTTCGTGAAAAAATTGAACAAGATTCCAAAAAACCAACCTTTATCAAGACGATTCGTGGGCTTGGTTACAAGATGGAGGAGCCTAAGGGAGAATGAGGGGATATCGGACAAAGCTATTCGTTGGCTTAGTCACCCTCATTTTTGCCGTATTAATAGGGTTAGGGTTACTTTTAGGCCAATTATTTAAAAGTCATTATATGAATACCTACGATTCTCGTTTAAATAAGGAGAGTAGCATACTTGCAGCCTTCTTAGAAGAATCGGGTGGTCTCGATCAATTGGATCACGAGAAACTCGAATGGTACAGTGAAACATTAGATAGTAGAATCACAATCGTCAATTCTGATGAGAAGATTGTTTATGATAGTGGTAGCATCAATAATCTTGAACAAGCACGTCATGAATCGATTATTCATGATATTCTTGAAAACAAGATCGGAAATAAAAAACAAGAGAAAACATTAGAAGTAGGTGGGGGTTATAACCTCCAATACTATTGGGGACAAATTAAGCTCGATGATGAGGTAGAAGGATATCTTTTCTTAAGTGCGAAGCTATCTGAAATTCAAAAAGCTTATCAACAAATATGGTGGCTCCTCATAGGTTGCTTAGGTACAGCGCTTGTTGTGATTTTAATTTTAGGAGCGCGGATTACCTCAAGGTATACGAGACCGATCGAATCGGCTACTAAGGTTGCGATTGAATTAGCAAAGGGAAATTACCGAGCTAGAACTTATGAAGATTCTCTAGAAGAAACAGGAATGTTAAGTACCTCTATCAATATATTAGCGAGAAATCTTCAAGCAATGGTAAAGGCAAACGAAAATCAACAAGGACGATTAAGCGCACTCATTGAAAATATGGGAAGTGGTCTGCTCCTCATTAATAGTAAGGGGCATATTAATTTAATTAATCGCACTTTTATTGAAGTATTCCATGTAGAAAAGCAGGTTTATTTAAATAAGCTCTATTATGAAGTGATTAAGTACAAAGAAATTTCTGAGATCATCGAAGAAATTTTTATGACCGAGCATAAGGTTAGAAAACAAGTCGTACTTCCAATTGGGATTGAAAGACGATACTTTGAGGTGTATGGTGTTCCGATTTTAGGGACGAATGAAGAGTGGAAAGGGATTCTCCTAGTTTTTCACGACATTACGGAAATTAAGAAGCTAGAACAGGTCAGAAAAGATTTTGTGGCCAATGTTTCCCATGAATTGAAGACGCCGATCACATCGATAAAAGGATTTACGGAAACTTTATTAGATGGAGCAAAAGAGAATAAGGAAACATTAGAAAACTTTCTTCACATTATTTTGGAGGAAAGTAATCGGATACAGACGCTCATTTTAGATCTATTGGAGCTGTCCAAAATTGAACAACAAGGCTATACACTGTCGATTCAAAGTATTAATCTCAATCAATTATTTGAAGAGATGCTCCCGATTTTAAAACCGAAAGCGGATGATAAAAATATTCAGGTTCTAATGAAAGGTTCAGAGGAAGCGATCGAAATCGAAGGGGATGCTTATCGCTTAAAGCAAATCTTTATTAACCTGATTAGTAACGCTATCGCATACACGTTGAATGGTGGAGAAGTTTCTATTTCGATCGTGGAAAATGAAAAGACTGTTGCTGTTTCCATTCAGGATACTGGAATTGGGATTGAACAAGAGGAAATCCCGCGTATTTTTGAAAGATTTTATCGTGTCGATAAAGCGAGAAGTCGCAATTCAGGCGGAACAGGACTAGGGCTAGCAATCGTTAAGCATTTAGTAGAAGCTCATAAAGGAAAAATAGCCGTCGAAAGTGAAGTAGGAAAAGGAACAACCTTTACAATTGAACTGCACAAAAAGTTTCCGGTGAAATAGAAAGTTGATTTGGGGACTGCACCTAAAGGTAGGTAAGCTTACCATGGGTGTGGTCTTTTTTTGCAAATAAACTGCCTCTTAGTCTCCGACATTTCAGAATAATGAAACCTTTTTGTAATAAAAACGTAAAAAAGACTAGACACAAATCTGCAGGAGGAAAGGAGACTCTATGGTAAGTCTTAAGCGAATTTATACGATACTTGGTTTGGTCCTCGGAATTTTAATACTCGGTCTTGTTGCTTTTACCACCTGGTATACGGTGGATGAATCAGAGCAAGCCGTTCTATTAACCTTTGGAAAAGTAGAAGAAGGGGTGGAGGAGCCAGGCTTGAATTTCAAATTGCCGTGGCCAATCCAAAGTGTAGAAAAATTATCGAAAGAGACATTTAGTTTACAGTTTGGATATGAAGAAAACGAGGATGGAGTTATTAAGGAATTCCCTGAAGAAACAAAGATGATCACTGGTGATGAAAATATTGTCTTAGCTGATCTCGTTGTGCAATGGAAAATAAATGAACCATCTAAATATCTGTATAATGCGGATAATCCAGAAGAAATATTACGAGATGCTACTTCTGCTTCGTTAAGAAGTATCATCGGGAATTCCGCAATTGATGCTGCTTTGACATCTGGAAAAGCAGATATTGAAGCGGATGTTCATGATCTGCTGTCTCAACTAATTCAGAAGTATGACATTGGGATTTCGATTCTTGCTGTGAAACTTCAGGATGTGGAGCTTCCGAATGATGAAGTACGTCAGGCGTTTACTCAAGTGACGGATGCGCGTGAAACGATGAATACCAAATTAAATGAAGCAAATAAATACAAGAACCAAAAAGAAAATGAAGCAGTAGGGGAACAAAAGGCCATCATTTCTCGAGCACAAGGGGATAAGGCAGCTCGTGTAGAAGCAGCTCGTGGTAGTGTTGCTGTATTTAATGAATTGTATGCCGAATATAAAAATAATCCGGACATTACGAAGCAACGTCTCGTACTGGAAACATTAGAGCAGGTCCTCCCAGGTGCAGAAATTTACATTATGAATGATGATGGGAATACACTGAAATACTTCCCGATACGTCCACTTGAAAACACGAAAGCAGCAACTGAGGAAGGAGTGAAAGCAAAGGATGAGTGATCAAAACGTAATTGATATGAATGAACGTGGCGGAAGTGGCTTCAATGGGCGAGCCTATATTAAGCTCGGTATCTTTGCTGTCATTGTAATTGCCGTTATTATCCTGATTTTTACGAATCTCTTCGTTGTCAAAGAAGGCGAGTATAAAGTCATTCGTCAATTTGGTGAGGTTGTCAGAATTGATAACACACCGGGTATTACTTATAAAATTCCGTTCATCCAAACGGTTACTACATTACCAAAATATCAAATGACCTATGATGTGAAGGAAGCAGAAATTAATACAAAAGATAAAAAGCGTGTGTTAATTGATAATTATGCGGTTTGGCGAATTGAAGATCCGAAAAAAATGATTTCCAATGCTAGAACAGTTGTTAATGTGGAGACACGTATGCAAGAGTTTATTTATTCTGTCGTTCGTGCAGAATTAGGGCAACTAAATTATGAGGAAATTATCAACGATGAGAAGTCATCTAGAGGTTCCTTGAATGATCGAATTACCGAAAGAGTAAACGAACTATTAGCAAACGATAATTATGGAATCGTCGTAACGGATGTACGTATTAAACGGACGGATTTACCAGAAGAAAATGAACAGTCCGTCTTTACGAGAATGATATCTGAACGTCAATCCACTGCTCAAGGCTATCTGTCACAAGGTGACGCTGAAAAAAATCGTATTGAAGCAGAAACGGATAAAAGCGTGAAGGCAGACCTTGCGAAGGCATCCGCGGATGCAGAGTTGATACGAGCAGAAGGTGAGGCAGAAGCAGCGAAGATCTACAATGAGGCTTTTTCAAAGGACCCAGAATTCTATTCCTTATTTAGAACTCTCGAATCCTATAAAAAGACAATCAATGATGAAACTGTTATTGTTCTTCCTTCTGATTCTCCGTACGCACGACTATTAATGGGGTACACAGAATAATTCAAACGTTATTTTCGAAAAGAGCCAATCTAAATAACCGTTGTTTTTCCTTCTCTACGTTCTCATGATAGAATAAGGGGAGGAAAACAACGGTTATTTTTTTGAAGTGAGGGAGATGTAAATGTCGAAAAAACTTGTATTGATTGATGGAAATAGTATTGCATATCGCGCTTTTTTTGCGCTGCCACTACTTAATAATGATAAGGGTATACATACAAATGCTATTTATGGTTTTACGATGATGCTGATGAAAATACTCGAGGATGAGAAACCAACTCATATTATGGTTGCGTTTGATGCTGGAAAAACAACGATTCGTCATAGTACCTTTAGCGAATATAAAGGTGGAAGACAGAAGACGCCACCAGAGTTATCGGAACAGTTTCCTTATATTCGAGAACTGCTAGATGCTTATGGAATTTCTCGATATGAGCTTGAAAACTACGAAGCAGACGATATTATTGGGACATTATCTTTAGAAGCTGAGAAGGATGGCTTTGAGGTAAAGGTTATCTCAGGAGATAAGGATTTAACTCAGTTGAGTTCTGATAAAACGACTGTAGCGATTACGAAAAAAGGGATTACAGAAATTGAGGAATACACCCCAGCACATATTAAGGAAAAGTATGGCTTAATCCCTGAACAGATTATTGAAATGAAGGGTTTGATGGGGGATGCGTCAGATAATATTCCAGGTGTCCCAGGAGTTGGAGAAAAGACGGCAATTAAACTATTAAAAGAGTTTCAGACCGTTGAAAATCTCATTGCTTCCATTGATGAAGTAAGTGGGAACAAATTGAAGGAAAAGCTAGAAGAGTTTAAGGACCAAGCTTTGATGAGTAAGGAGCTAGCGACGATTATTCGTAATGCACCTGTTCAGATTGGCCTTGAAGAAGTGGAGTATGAGGGCTTTGAACAGGACAAGCTGATCAAGTTCTTTAAGGAATTGGGCTTTAACTCTCTTTTAGAAAAAATGGATGTAGCTGAAGAAGCTAAGGCATTAGAAGAGATCGAATTCAAAATGGTAAAAGAAATTACTGAAGACCTATTTGCAGACGAGTCTGCCCTTTATGTCGAGATATTAGAGGATAACTATCATTACGCACCGATTGTTGGATTTTCCATTGCCCATCATGAGGGGAGCTATTTTATCCCTACAGAATTAGCGATTACGTCAGAAGCTTTTAAAAAGTGGGCAGAGGATGACAGCAAGAAGAAATGGGTCTATGATGCGAAACGAAGTGAGGTCGCGCTTCGACACCATGATATTCATCTAAAAGGTGTGGAATTCGATCTGTTGCTGGCGTCTTATTTACTAAATCCATCTGAAACGATCGATGATATAGCTTCTGTTGGGAAAACGTATGGCCATGGAAATGTTGAATCGGATGATGTTTTCTATGGTAAAGGGGCAAAACGGAGAGTGCCTGAAGAGGAGGCATTGGCCGAGCATCTAGCGAGAAAGGCGATTGTTTTATTTGAACTCAAACAATTACTTGAAGATAAGTTATATGAAAACGAACAATATGAATTATTTTATGAATTAGAATTGCCATTGTCTTTAATATTAGCTGACATGGAATCAACGGGAATCAAGGTGGATTTGGAACGTTTGCGTAAAATGGGACAAGACATTAATGAACAGCTGGTGAAAATTGAAAAACGAATTTATGAGCTAGCGGGTGAAGCATTTAATATTAATTCACCGAAGCAACTAGGGATTATATTGTTTGAAAAGCTAGGGTTGCCTCCTGTGAAAAAAACGAAGACAGGCTATTCTACTTCGGCTGATGTTCTTGAAAAGTTGGCAGCCGATCACGCTATTATTAAGGAAATCCTTCATTATCGTCAGTTAGGTAAGCTTCAATCGACTTATATTGAAGGAATTTCGAAGGTAGTCAATCCAGAGAATGATAAGGTTCATACTCGTTATAACCAAGCTCTCACACAAACAGGGCGTTTAAGTTCAACCGATCCAAATCTACAAAATATCCCGATTCGCTTAGAGGAAGGAAGAAAAATCCGTCAGGCGTTTATTCCTTCTGAAAAGGACTGGGTCATTTTTGCAGCCGACTATTCGCAAATTGAGCTCCGCGTTCTCGCTCATATTGCAGGCGATGATAAATTAATTGAGGCTTTTAAAGAAGGGCTGGATATCCATACGAAGACAGCGATGGAAGTATTCCGCGTGTCAAAGGATGAAGTGACATCCAACATGCGCCGCCACGCTAAAGCGGTTAACTTTGGAATCGTCTATGGAATTAGTGATTATGGCTTGTCACAAAGCTTGAATATTACGCGAAAAGAAGCTGGACAGTTCATTGAGAAGTATTTAGAGAGCTATCCTGGCGTAAAGGATTATATGGAAGACATCGTAAAAGATGCCAAACAGAAGGGATTTGTATCGACCCTACTGCACCGCAGACGCTATTTGCCTGAGATTACGAGCAGGAATTTCAATATTAGAAGCTTTGCGGAAAGAACAGCGATGAACACACCGATCCAGGGAAGTGCTGCTGACATCATTAAGAAGGCAATGATAGATATGGCAGATCGTCTTGAAAAAGAAGGATTAAAAACAAGACTTCTTCTTCAAGTTCACGATGAATTGATTTTTGAAGCTCCACAGGATGAAATCGAGATATTAAAAGAGATTGTACCAGATGTAATGGAGAATGCGATTGAGTTGGAGGTACCTCTAAAGGTTGATTTCTCTTATGGACCAACATGGTTTGATGCAAAATAAATGAACGCTGTTTTCGTAATGAATGTAGTTTTTTTCGCCAGAAAATAAACAAGTCTTTTTCGCTAGAAAATAAACAAGTTTTTTTCGTATAAAAAGAGCGTAAATGAAAGAAGGAAATTGAATGCCAGAGCTACCAGAGGTGGAGACGGTCCGGAGAACACTGGTCGAGCTCGTGAGTGGGAAAACCATCGAGCGCGTCACGGTTACCTGGCCGAAAATCATCAAGAAACCAGTAGAAGTAGAACAGTTTAAGGATGCCCTTGTTGGACAAGTGATTGAGGAAATAAGTCGAAGAGGGAAATTCCTCATCTTTTATACAACTGATTTTGCCCTTGTTTCCCATTTGCGAATGGAGGGACGGTACGGACTTTATACGCCAGAAGAAGAAATAGATAAGCACACCCATGTTATTTTTTACTTCACAGATGGAACACAATTGAGATATCGAGATGTGCGAAAGTTTGGGACGATGCATCTTTTTAAAAAAGGAGAGGAGCTCGCTGAGCTGCCCTTATCTCAGCTTGGACCTGAGCCATTTTCTGAGGAATTCACGGTTGCGCGCATGGAGCGAATGCTTGCTCAAACGAATCGTAGCATAAAAACAGTATTACTTGATCAAAAGCTCGTTGTGGGACTCGGAAATATTTATGTGGATGAAGCTTTGTTTAAGGCAGGAATTCACCCTGAACGAAGTGCAAGCAGTCTTACGAAAAAGGAAATGAAAATACTTCATCATGAAATCATCCAAACGCTAACCGAAGCAGTGGCAAAGGGTGGTAGCACAGTGCGCTCTTATGTGAATAGTCAAGGTGAAATAGGGATGTTTCAATTAGAGCTTTTTGTGTATGGACGTAATGGGAAGGCTTGTAAGACTTGTTCCTCCGAGCTTGAACGCATTGTAGTAGGGGGAAGAGGGACAGTTTTCTGTCCGAAGTGTCAAAAGAGAAAAAAGTCTAAAAGTCGTTAGAGATTAACATTGGAGTAGCTCCTTCCATATACTATCTTAGTTTTTTGTTAGGAAGGAGCTACTTTCAGTGTTCACATTTTCACTACTTCTACTTGCATTTGCAGTAAGCCTTGATAGTTTTAGTGTTGGTTTTACTTATGGGCTAAGAAAAATGAAAATTCCGTTTAAGTCCATATTAGTCATTGCTGGTTGCTCGGCAATCTCATTGATTGGAGCAATGGCAGTCGGTCAAATTATTGAAGCTTTTCTTTCGCCTGAAATGGCCGAAAAAATTGGAGGAATTGTTCTAATCCTTTTAGGAGTATGGATTCTGTATCAATTTTTTCGCCCGGAAAAATCAAAGGATGCTCTCCCTCATGAAAAAATTATCGTAAATTTTGAAATTAAGTCACTAGGAATCGTGATAAACATCTTGAAAAAACCGATGTCTGCTGATTTTGATAAATCTGGCACGATTACTGGTATTGAGGCATTTATGCTCGGATTAGCACTGTCGTTGGATGCGTTCGGAGCTGGAATTGGCGCGGCAATGCTTGGCTATTCACCTCATGTACTCGCTCTTACAGTGGCGGTCATGAGTTCCTTATTTGTTTCTTTAGGAATGAAGATGGGAGTCGTATTTTCAAAGAGTAACATGATGCAAAAATTTACTTTTATTCCTGGGATATTGTTGATCTTTATTGGAATTTGGAAGATGTAGGGTGTTTTTTGCAAAAGCCAAGTCAACGGCTTTTGCACATACATATACGTTTGGACGAAAGGAATTACGATGATGGCATTAGTTGTAGGATTAACTGGTGGAATAGCTAGTGGAAAAAGTACGGTATCTAACTTATTAAGAGAAATGGGTTATACAATTATTGATGCTGATCTAGAGGCACGCCTTGCTGTTGAAATAGGGGAGCCGGCTTACAACGAGATTGTATTATATTTTGGAGAAGAGATTAAGCTTCCAAATGGTCAAATTGATCGGGCAAAGCTAGGGGAAATAATTTTTAACAATGAAGAAAAAAGATTAAAGCTAAACAGCATTGTGCATCCTGATGTCCGTCGACGTATGCTTGAAAAGCGAGAACAAGCGGTAAAAAATGGAGAAAGCCTTATTGTCATGGACATTCCTCTGTTGTTTGAGAGCCAGCTAACAAGTATGGTAGATAAGGTTCTACTAGTCTATGTGGATGAGGATACCCAGCTTCAGCGGCTGATGGAACGGAACGGATTTTCAGAAGAAGAGGCTCTTGCTCGGATTAAGTCTCAAATGCCACTGAAGGATAAAGTTCAATTAAGCTATGCGGTTATTGATAACAATGGCACAATCGAAGATACAAAAAAACAATTAAATATAATTCTTACAGAGTTGAATATATAACGAAGCGATTAGGCTTCTTTTTTTTATATTTTTGTGAAATTAATCATCACAAATTAGTGTTAATATGTTATACTAATGACGAAAATATCGGATAAAAAGTATAACATTATCTTTTTGGAACGAGGATTATATCTCATACATGGGTGAGAGATAACCTCATTAAATTGTATTTCTTAATATAAGGGGCCTATGACCTCGATTGATTTAAGAATTACTTTATACGAAAGGGGCCGCATAATGAAGGCGAAGATAGCGATTAATGGATTTGGAAGGATAGGTAGAATGGTTTTTAGAAAGGCCATCCTTGAAGATAATTTAGATATCGTTGCGGTTAATGCAAGCTATCCAGCGGAGACATTAGCACATTTGATAAAGTATGACACAAATCATGGCCAATTCGTTGGAGAAGTCGTTGCGGAAGATGATGCCCTTGTAGTGAACGGAAAAAGAGTGAAACTAATAAGCAATCGAAATCCTGAAGAACTTCCATGGAAGGAATACGGGATTGATATTGTCATTGAGGCGACAGGGAAATTTAACTCTAGAGACAAAGCGAGCCTCCATTTAAAAGCAGGTGCCAAAAAAGTAATTTTAACAGCACCTGGTAAAAATGAAGATGTTACCATAGTGATGGGGGTCAATGAACATGACCTAAATATAAATGAGCATGATGTCATTTCAAATGCTTCCTGTACGACAAACTGTTTAGCTCCTGTTGTGAAGGTATTAGATGAGAAGTTTGGTATTGAAAATGGACTCATGACAACGATTCATGCTTACACAAACGACCAAAGAAATATCGATAATCCACATAAAGATTTACGTCGTGCAAGAGCATGTGGTCAATCGATTATTCCTACTTCTACGGGTGCTGCCAAAGCACTAAGCTTGGTACTACCGCATCTTAAGGGGAAACTTCATGGAATGGCTTTGAGGGTTCCAACGCCAAACGTTTCATTAGTGGATCTTGTAGTTGATTTGAAAAAAGATGTTACGATTGACGATGTTAACCATGCATATTTTACAGCCTCAAAGGGTTCCTTGAGTGGTGTGCTAGATATTACAGACGAACCATTAGTATCTGTTGATTTTAATACAAATGAACATTCAGCTATCATCGATGGTTTATCAACGATGGTGATGGGAACAAATAAAGTAAAAGTATTAGCTTGGTATGATAATGAATGGGGCTATTCTTGCCGTGTAGTTGATTTAGCGAATTATGTGGCAGCTGCTCTCCTACAAACAGCAAAAATTAAGGTTGGATAAGATAATTTGAGGAAGGTTACTCACTTTGGGGTAGCCTTTTTCTATGTTTTAAAAGTGGTGTTGGTGGATATTGGTCTTTATCGCAATATATGGGTCAAACACAAAAACACGATATACCTTCCGCTTTCAAAAAAATATCCTGAAAAAGCAAATAAACCCTTAATATTAAACAGTCTTCACTTGTACATCTACCTTCTTTTTAATAAGATAGACTTATAAAGATTTCTTATTCGGAGCTGATTGACGTATGAAGTGCCCCTCATGTCAAAATAGTAATACCCGAGTACTTGATTCGCGCCCCGTTGATGACAGTCGCTCAATTCGACGTAGACGAGAATGTGAAAGGTGCTCATTTCGATTCACTACCTTTGAAAAGGTGGAGGAAATTCCTTTAATTGTTGTTAAAAAAGAAGGCACCCGAGAAGAGTTCAGCCGTGATAAAATCTTACGTGGTCTTATAAAAGCATGCGAAAAGCGTCCTGTCGCTTTGCAGACACTTGAGGATATAACTGGTGAAGTAGAAAAAGAACTTAGAAGCCAAGGTGTTTCTGAAATAAATAGTGAAATTATCGGAGAAATGGTGATGGAACGACTTGTGAAGGTTGATGATGTTGCCTATGTTCGTTTTGCCTCCGTTTATAGACAATTTAAGGATATTAATGTATTTATCGAAGAACTTAAAGAACTTATCAAAAAAGAAAAATAAGATAAAATTAGACTATCGATTGTGCTGTTTGAAAAAGAAGCATAGTCTGAGAAACTAGGCTAAAGGATAACTTTGGCTTTTTTTTCTTATTTTGTAAAAAGGCTCTTTTCGCTAACTTTTGGGAATTTTGGATAATACATGAATAACTATATTTCTTATGAAAATAAGTAAAATGACAGCGAAAAGTGCCGTGCAAATATAATTTTTACTGCTAAACCACAAAGGAAGTGTAAATGTCGGTCTTAAGACATTTACAAATATACATTTTTAAGAAAAATAGTGTAAAAGAAAGGTTTGAAGCAAGATGGCCCAGCATTGGAAAGAAATGTTACCAATAGATCGATATACAGTGGCCAGTAACGGAATACTACATGAGTATGACCGTAAAATCATTACATTGCTGTACCAGCCTTTAATTGGTCCGATTGCTATGAGTTTGTATATGACATTGTGGGCTCAAGTAGAGGAAAATCGACTGTGGTCTGGGGAGCAATCCCATCATGGTTTGATGACCTCGATGGACCTGAACCTAAAGTCCATACATGAAGCGCGATTAAAGCTTGAGGGAATTGGTTTACTGAAAACATTTGTACAAGCGAAGGAAGAATCACGTTCATTTATATATGAGGTACAACCTCCTTTACAACCAGATCGGTTTTTCCTAGATGGAATGTTAAATATTTATTTATATCAAAAGGTTGGAAAAAATCAATTTGTGAAATTAAAACAATTCTTTTCTGATAAGTCGATTCCAACCGACGAATATAAAAATGTCACAAGGTCATTTCAAGATGTATACGATTCATCTGTACCATCTTCAATGATTGAGGAGATCGAACAAGATAGTGACCAAATCTATGTTGGAAGAGCTGCTCAAAAGGGAATCAAAGTCGATGAAACCGCCGGCTTTGATTTTGAATTACTTCAGGCGGGATTATCAGAATCGTTGGTACCGAAAAAAGCTTTGAATCAAAAGGTTCGAGATGCTATTAGCAATCTTGCTTACTTATATGGAATTGACCCGATTCAAATGAAAAATCTTTTGATCTCAGCGATGGATGATGTTGCCAACAAAGTAAATGTGGAAGAGCTGAGAAAGGCTGCAAGGGACTGGTATCAGCTTGAACATCAAGACAAGCTCCCGAAATTAGTTGATAAAGTTCAACCGACCATGAAACAAACCGGATCAAGTGAACCGAAAACGCAGGAAGAAAAGCTTGTCCATTATTTAGAGACCACTTCACCACGCCAGCTGCTAAGTGATATTTCAGGAGGAGCAGATCCTTCTAAGGCCGACTTACAAATAATCGAGGATGTCATGTTTAAACAGAAGCTCCTTCCAGGTGTTGTGAATGTCTTAATCCAGTATGTATTGTTAAAAACCGATATGAAATTAACAAAGGGATATGTAGATAAAATTGCCTCTCATTGGACGAGAAAGAAAATTTCAACGGTGAAAGAAGCAATGGATTTAGCTATAAAAGAGCATCGACAATATATGGAGTGGGCTGAAAATAAAAAGAGTCCAAAGGCTTCTTCACGAAAGCAGCCAATTCGAACTGAAGCACTTCCAGCTTGGTTTGATGAGAAAGAGAATGAAGGAACCCAAAATCAACAAGTAATTGATAATGATAAGAGTGAAATAGAAGAGCTACTTAGAGAGTTCAAAAATAGGGGGTGACAGATGTGGAAAGGATTAATGATACCTTGAAAAAATTAGGGAACAATGCTGGTTTTCAAGCACGCTTTCAGAAAATGAGGCAGGATACTTTGCAAAATCCATCCGTTCGTGCCTTTTTAGTAAAGCAT
The DNA here is from genome assembly GCF_005280205.1 of Bacillus yapensis. Classification (GTDB taxonomy): domain Bacteria; phylum Bacillota; class Bacilli; order Bacillales; family Cytobacillaceae; genus Robertmurraya; species Robertmurraya yapensis. Next base: position 157,034 of record NZ_SUND01000012.1, read on the forward strand.
GAAGATGAAATTACAGATGACATGCTTGAAAGAAGTTTAATGACACTCTATGATTATGCGAATCAAAGCAAGAATTGTCAGGAATGTCCGAGTTTAGGGGAATGCAAGAACTTGATGCAAGGGTATCATCCACAGCTTGTAATCGGCAGAGGTACGATTGATATTTCTTATGATCGTTGCCCGCTTAAAGTGATGGACGAGGAAAAGAGAAAGAGCGAAAAATTAATTCAGAGCATGTACGTGCCAAAGGATATTTACCAGGCATCATTCACAGATTTATATGATGATGAATTAGGCAGAAGAGACGCGATTAAGAAGGCTGTTCTTTTTGTGAAAAATTATGAGCCTGGGGCTAAGCAAAAAGGTCTCTATTTTTACGGAAAATTTGGTGTGGGGAAATCATTTTTGCTCGGTGCGATTGCCAATGAATTGGCGCGAAAGAATGTCTCGTCCATGATTGTCTATTTCCCAGAGCTATTAAGAGAGTTAAAGAACTCCATTGGTGATTCAACTTTAAATGAGAAAATCGAAAACATTAAGAATCAACCAGTCTTGATGATTGATGATATTGGTGCGGAGACGATGTCAAGCTGGACCCGAGATGAAGTACTTGGTCCGATTCTGCAATATCGTATGCAGGAGTACTTACCAACTTTTTTCAGTACGAATTTTGATTATGAAGGTCTTGAACACCATCTCACATACAGTCAACGTGGAGAGGAAGAGAAAATGAAGGCACGTCGTGTCTTAGAGAGAATTCGTTACTTGACTGAGCCCGTTCTTGTAGATGGTCCAAACTTAAGAAGATGAACTAAAAGCTAGCTATCGATTCAATTCGAAAGCTAGCTTTTTTGCATAAAACAATAGATTTAGTAGATTTATTTGATTGCTTCTATTTTAGTCAAAATCCCCATATACATGGAATACAGAGGTTGGACTAGTCCCTGTGGATTACCGCCGAGTAGACCGTATAGAGGGGGGATTTGGTTGGCTGAAATTACGTTCCTAAACAAAGAGGATGCTAACCAGTTTCACAATTACATACAAAAGCAATTGCATTCCATGGTATTTGATAAAAAAATGATCCTTCTTTTAGAAGATGAAAATAAAGCGAAGGTGAAAATCGATAAAGGTGTTCAGGAAATTTTAGAAGCGTGTAAAAAAGCCTTTTTACAATTTATCATTAAGATTAAATTAAACGATTGGTTCAAGCTGATTTTAAAGGAGCAGTATTTTTATGAAGATGAAGATGAACAACTACAAATTTTAGATATTGTTCAATCCATTCTTGACGGAAATCGCAATGATTTAGAGTCTCTTATCCACGATTTAAATATGAACAAACAGATTGAAAACGCCATCTCGCAAATGTTTGAGGAGAGTCGAACTTTTTCTTTTGACTCCTTTGTTCGATTTCGGATGCGACCCTTTATGGAAAAACTTGAAAAATTTGTAGAGATTTCGATAGATGAGTACAAAATGGAACAGGAGTACCAGATGTTTATTCAAACCTTAAGACAGTTTTTAGCGGAGAGGGCGCCTAAGATTAATCATCTGCATTTGTTGATGGAGGACGGAGTTACCTTTTATGATGAACAGTACTATGAGATACGTAGAGCAGAACTCGTTCGAATGATTGATCGAAGGCTTATTTCCAACCACCCGGTTTATATCGATTCTGTCACGATCGCTCCATTACTTTCGATTGCTCCTTCTACCATATATCTATATACAGACGACTATGAGCAGCCGCTAGTTCGAACGATCCTGAATATTTTTGAAGAGCGTGTGCAATTAAAGGAAATGGCCGAATTTTATCAAAATCGAACAGCTCTCTTTTAGGCACAAAAAAATAATTCGAAAGCTTGATTTTACGAAATTAAACTACTATAATACATAATAATTGAACGTAGCAAAAGTATTGATGAGGACAAGAGTATTCGATAACCGGTTTCTAGAGAGGGAAGACATTGGCTGGAATCTTCCTAACACGAATGGAATGCTTACCACCTCTAAACTTCAACCAGGAAGTAGTAGTATTGGTTGACGGTTCAAACCGTTATATTTGTCACTAAAGTCACTTTTTCGTTATTTGGATAAGTGAAAATTAGGGTGGAACCACGTGTTAATAACAATAACTCGTCCCTTTCTATAGGGACGGGTTTTTTTATTTTTTAAACGAAGCCTTCATATGGCTTTTGCTAAATCATTAAGGAGGAATTTTTATGTCAAACGTAGTTAAGTTATCGTTTCCAGATGGTGCAGTGAAGGAGTTTCCATTTGGTACGACTACTGAGGATGTTGCTGCATCCATTAGTCCTGGTCTTAAGAAAAAAGCGATAGCAGGTAAAGTAAATGGTGCAATGTACGATCTTCGTCGTCCGATTGAAGAAGATGGGGCGATTGAAATCGTGACTGCTGGTAGCGATGATGCACTTGAGGTGCTACGTCACAGTACAGCTCATTTAATGGCACAAGCGATTAAGCGTTTATATAAAAATGTGAAGCTTGGGGTAGGTCCAGTTATTGAAGGTGGATTTTACTATGATATCGATCTAGAAGAATCCATTACACCAGAAGACCTTCCATTAATCGAAAAAGAAATGAAGAAAATCATCAACGAAAACATCGAGGTTGTTCGTAAAGAAGTTAGCCGCGATGAAGCAATTGAGCTTTATAAAGAAATTGGCGACGAGTATAAATTAGAATTAATCGATGCCATTCCAGCTGATGAGAAGGTAACAATCTATGAACAAGGTGATTTCTTCGACCTATGTCGTGGTGTTCATGTTCCTTCAACAGGAAAAATTAAAGAGTTTAAGCTATTAAGCATTGCTGGAGCTTACTGGCGTGGAGATAGCAAAAATAAGATGCTTCAACGTATTTACGGAACTGCATTCTTCCAAAAAGCTGATTTAGATGAGCATTTACGTTTATTAGAAGAAGCAAAAGAGCGCGATCACCGTAAAATTGGGAAAGAGCTGAAGCTTTTTACAAACAATCTATTGGTTGGTCAAGGCTTACCATTATGGCTTCCAAAGGGTGCAACAATCCGTCGTATTATCGAGCGTTATATTGTCGATAAAGAAGTTCGCCTTGGTTATGATCATGTATACACTCCAATTATGGGAAGTGTGGATCTGTATAAAACTTCTGGTCACTGGGATCATTACCATGAAGATATGTTCCCGCCAATGGAAATGGATAATGAACAGCTAGTTCTTCGTCCGATGAACTGTCCGCATCACATGATGGTGTACAAACAAGGAATTCACAGCTATCGTGAACTACCGATTCGTATTGCTGAACTTGGTACAATGCACCGTTATGAAATGTCTGGAGCACTTTCCGGATTACAACGTGTACGCGGGATGACTTTAAATGACGCTCACGTATTTGTTCGTCCTGATCAAATCAAAGACGAATTTAAACGTGTCGTGAATTTAACATTAGAAGTTTATAAGGACTTCAATATTACTGACTATACTTTCCGTCTATCCTACCGTGACCCTCAAGATACTGAAAAGTATTTTGATGATGATGCAATGTGGGAAAAGGCACAATCCATGCTTAAAGAAGCAATGGACGAATTAGGTCTTGATTATTACGAGGCAGAAGGAGAAGCTGCATTCTATGGTCCGAAGCTTGACGTTCAAGTAAAGACTGCACTTGGTAAAGATGAAACTTTATCAACTGTTCAATTAGACTTCTTATTACCAGAGCGCTTTGATTTAACTTATGTTGGAGAAGACGGTAAGCAGCATCGTCCAGTCGTTATCCACCGTGGTGTTGTATCAACAATGGAACGTTTTGTTGCCTTCTTAATTGAAGAATACAAAGGGGCATTCCCAACTTGGTTAGCACCGGTTCAAGTACAAGTAATTCCAGTATCTCCGGATGTTCATTTTGATTATGCAAAACAAGTTGTGGAACAGCTTAAATCTGAAGGCTTCCGTGTTGAGCTAGATGATCGCAATGAAAAAATGGGTTACAAGATCAGAGAAGCACAAATCCAAAAGATTCCTTACATGCTAGTAGTTGGTGACAACGAAGTAGCAGAAAATGCCGTAAACGTCCGCAAATACGGTGAGCAAAAGTCTGAAACAATCTCATTCAACGACTTCATTGCGGGCATTAAAGCTGAAGTTCAACGTTTCTAAAAAAATAGTTGATTGGAGCGGAAGGCATTGCCTGGAGTGGAAATCAACTTGTAAAAAAACTATTGCCAAGCATAAATTATTCTGATACAATTCTTTTTGTTGCAATAGAGATGGCGTTCCGATTGAACGCTAGACAATAAAGAGTGTTACATTGACAACAAACACGCCTTTGTTGTAAAATAGTTAGGTAACTGAATACGAGTTTAGGGAAAAGAAGAAGCACCCGCTTCTCACCTGATTGACGCAATGAGCAGTTAACAGGTTTTACGAGCAATTTTTGATTCGTTTATGTTTGTTTTCGTAAAGTGTGGGTGTATTATTCATCCACACTTTTTTAATTGCAAATTACTGCAATTTTAGCTTAGAATCAAGTGATGATTTGGGTTTGATACAACGTAATTCTTGACCCAAAGCTGTGTTCGTAAAATTATTTGGAGGTGTCTAACTATTAGCAAAGACATGTTGTTAAACGAGGGTATTCGTGCCCGAGAAGTTCGTCTAATTGACCAAAATGGCGAGCAACTAGGGATTAAGTCAAAGAACGAAGCACTTGAGATTGCTGCACGTGTGAATTTGGACCTTGTACTTGTTGCTCCAACTGCTAAACCACCAGTAGCTCGTATTATGGACTACGGTAAGTTTAAATTCGAACAACAGAAAAAAGAAAAAGAAGCACGCAAAAATCAAAAGATTATCAATATCAAAGAAGTTCGTCTTAGTCCAACAATTGATGAGCATGACTTTAATACAAAGTTACGTAATGCCATTAAGTTCTTAGAAAAAGGCGATAAAGTAAAAGCATCGATTCGTTTCAAAGGTCGTGCAATTACACATAAAGAAATTGGTCAAAGAGTTTTAGTTCGTTTTGCTGAAAGCTGCAATGAAGTAGCAACAGTAGAATCTCATCCAAAGATGGATGGAAGAAGCATGTTTATGATGCTTGCCCCTAAAAACGATAAGTAATGAGGAGGAATACCAAATGCCAAAAATGAAAACTCACCGTGGCGCTGCAAAGCGTTTCAAGAGAACAGGATCTGGTAAACTGAAGCGTTCCCATGCTTACAGAAGCCATATGTTTGCTAACAAATCTCAAAAACAAAAGCGTAAGCTTCGTAAAGGTGCTCTTGTATCTTCTGGAGACTTCAAGCGTATCCGTAACTTATTAGTAAATCTTAAGTAATTTTTCGAAACTAGGAGGGAAATAGAATGCCACGTGTAAAAGGCGGTACAGTTACTCGCAGACGTCGTAAAAAAGTTTTAAAATTAGCTAAAGGTTATTTCGGTTCAAAACATACATTATATAAAGTTGCTAACCAACAGGTTATGAAATCATTAATGTATGCTTACCGTGACCGTCGCCAAAAGAAGCGCGACTTCCGTAAGCTTTGGATTACTCGTATCAATGCTGCTGCTCGTATGAACGGACTTTCTTATAGCCGTTTAATGTTCGGTTTAAAGCAAGCTGGTATCGAAGTAAACCGCAAAATGCTTGCTGACTTAGCTGTAGCTGACGAAAAAGCATTTGCAGAATTAGCATCAGTTGCTAAACAAAACTTAAGCAAATAATATTTGCTCATCAAAAGCCATTCTCTTCAAGGAGGATGGCTTTTATGCATTTTTATATAAGGGGGAGAAAAATGGTGTATTTACTTTATTACATTCTATTCATCAATCTGATTGGTGTTATCGTCATGTATGCAGATAAACAGAAGGCACGAAAAAACGAATATCGAATTCCTGAAAAAACATTGTGGCTTGTAGCTGTTTTAGGGGGAGCGATTGGCACGACAATCGGGATGAAATGGTTTCGTCATAAAACAAAACATGCTTCTTTTAAATGGGGATTCCCTGCATTAGCTATAATCTGGCTTGGTCTATTATTATACTTATCCTAATTTTTTGTCATAAAAATCATCTATCCTCGATAAGCTTTAATAACATCAGGGAATTTTACAAAAGAAGGTGAGAGCGTGGAAGACCAAATGACAATGCTTTTAGTAATGGTGGAAACCGGCGGGATTTTAGCTCCAATCGTCTTTGTTTTATTTCACTGTGTTCGGCAATTCTTCTTTTTCCCCGTCGCAGTTATCTGTATTGCTGGGGGAGTATTGTTTGGCACTGTCGCGGGCACCTTTTATTCCATGGTGGGATTATTTTTAAGTAGCATCTTTTTTTATGTACTTATCAAACGAATGCCAAAAACGCATCAAAAATTATCGCTGATTAAGAAAAAATGGTTTGGTGAATATCGCAATTTAACAACTGGCCAAGTAGCGATTTTACGGCTCATCCCGTTCATTCATTATCATTTACTAAGCTTTTGTCTAATGGAAAGACATCGAGGCTTCAGAGGCTATATGAAAGCCTCGTTCCTTACGAATATACCACTAGCACTTTTTTATACTGTGTTCGGGGAGTTCATTAGTCGGTTTACTCCAACGATGATCCTCGTTATTTTATTTTCGCTTTCGATTCTTGTCTATCTTCTTCGTGAAAGGATGACCATTATCAAATGGCGTGAATTTTTCAAGGAAGCTGCGTAAATAGAAAAGCATAAGCGATAGGAGCTGGAGCTAGACAGAAAAACCGGATTCTGATTAGAATCCGGTCAATTTTTTGTAAAAGGTGTTTGTGAGCTATGACTTTTTTTCATAAATTCATGAATTGGACTTTTCCAATCGACTTTAGCATGTGGGTAGTGTTCTTTCACCTTTTTTTCAATAAACTCAAAATCCTCACGTACTAGTCCATTCAATGCAGAAACCCGATGTGGCCACATAAATACATCGACCACGACAAAAGCATCGTCGGTAGTCCCTAAATATTTCTCTCCTTCAAATAATACTCCTTTATAAGTAAGCAAAAAGTTTTTACGGACATTGTTTGTATTATCAAGGAAGAAAAATTTCTTTTGCTCATGGGCGAGCTCAAGCTTCCGTTTTGGATTTAACAAATATTTAATCGTGCTATATATTAAGAAAATAATAAGTGCAAACAATAGAAAACGGATTAACCACACAGCAATTGCCCTCCAATCATTTTTCCATGTATACGAATGAACGCTAAAAAAGTTTCATTCGCGTTTATTTTTTTGCGTTTTTTCTTTATGATTAAGTAAGAAATAAGAATTGTAGGTGAATGAAGTGCAATTACAAGAAATTTTTGCAATGCAGAAAGAATTAGATAGTCATATTGAAAAACAACATGGACTAGAGAATGATGATTTATTTGATCGGAAAGTATTGTCTTTGTTAGTTGAGCTAGGAGAGCTAGCTAATGAAACAAGATGCTTTAAGTTTTGGAGCTTAAAGCCAGCTTCCGATCAAGCGACTGTATTAGAAGAGTTCGTTGATGGGGTTCATTTTATGGCGTCCCTTGGAATTGAATGTGGCTTTGATACGATTGATGAAGTAAAAAGTGTGACAGACGATAAGGTGACGATTAATGAGCAATTTTTAAAAGTATATGAAGCCGTTCATGCGTTTCGTTTAGCACGCTCTAAAGAGACATATATATCAATGCTGCAAGCTTATTTAGTTCTGGCAAATTTACTTGGTTTTCAAGATGAAGACATAAAACGAGCATACATTTCCAAAAACGAAGTAAATTATAAGAGGCAGCAAACAGGCTATTAGTAGAATTTTTGTACATTTTCAAAGATTTTCGATATAATGAATCCTATATTACATATTGAGGGAGTCGAAATAATTAATGGCTAAATTAGATGAAACATTAACAATGCTTAAAGAGCTAACTGACGCCAAAGGTATCCCAGGCAACGAACGCGAGCCTAGAGAAGTCATGAAAAAGTACATAGAGCCTTTAGCTGATGAAGTAACAACAGATGGACTAGGTAGCTTAATTGCTAAAAAGGTTGGTAAAGAAGGCGGTCCGAAAGTTTTAGTTGCTGGACACTTAGATGAAGTCGGCTTCATGATCACACAAATCGATGATAAAGGATTCTTACGTTTCCAAACGGTTGGTGGCTGGTGGTCACAGGTTATGCTTGCACAACGCGTGACAATCGTAACAAGCAAAGGTGATGTAACGGGAGTCATCGGTTCGAAGCCGCCACATATTTTACCTCCGGAAGCTCGTAAAAAACCTGTTGAAATCAAGGATATGTTCATTGATATTGGCGCTTCTAGCCGTGAAGAAGTAGAAGAGTGGGGCGTTCGACCAGGAGACATGGTTGTCCCTTACTTTGAATTTACCGTCATGAATAATGAAAAAATGCTACTGGCAAAAGCTTGGGATAACCGAATTGGTTGTGCGATCGCTATCGATGTCTTAAAGCAATTAAAAGGCGAAAAGCACGATAATGAAGTATACAGTGTAGGAAATGTTCAAGAAGAGGTTGGCTTAAGAGGAGCGAAAACTTCAGCGAACAAGATTAACCCAGATATCGGTTTTGCAGTGGATGTAGGAATTGCAGGAGATACACCGGGAATTACAGAAAAAGAAGCTATGAGTAAAATGTGAACTGTGCCCCAGTTTACGGACAGTTTAAAAAAGCACCTATGCGGCTAGTAAGTGACCCCGGTATTGTACCGGGGTCATTTTATTTAAGCCCCATTGATAACGGTGATGGTTATATTCC
>NZ_SUND01000013.1 GCF_005280205.1 Bacillus yapensis
GGAATATAACCATCACCGTTATCAATGGGGCTTAAATAAAATGACCCCGGTACAATACCGGGGTCACTTACTAGCCGCATAGGTGCTTTTTTAAACTGTCCGTAAACTGGGGCACAGTTCAAGCTAACACAGTCGGTTTTTTCTATTAACCAAGTACTTGAGCCTTTTTCTTACAGGCCTTAATAAAAGCATCAAAAATGGATAATGACGGACCATCCTTTTTTACCGTCATACATTCAGGATGCCATTGTACTCCTAAGGCAAAGGAATGCTTTCTACTTTCAAAAGCTTCAATAACCCCATCAGATGACCTTGCACATACCTCAAAGTTTTCCGGAACTTTTCGAACTGCCTGGTGATGAAAACTATTCACCTTGAATTTCACTGCTTGAGTGATATTGAACAGTAAAGAATCTTTGTTTACATCAACATAATGGGAAGCATGCCATACGGGAGCTTTTTGCGAATGTTGTAAAAGGGTTCCAGGATACTGTGCATGGATATCCTGATAAATATCTCCGCCAGCAGCAATAGATAGAACTTGGCACCCCCTACAGATTGCTAGAATTGGTTTATTAAGGTCTAGTGCCTTCTTAATGATGCTTATCTCAAAGGCATCTCTTTCCGGATAGACGCCTCCGAGATTTGGATGTGGTTCTTCTCCAAATAAGGTTGGATCCACATCATTTCCTCCGGTAACAAGTAACCCATCTATTTTTTCTACTAATAAATCAATATTTTCTTCATCCAATAGATTAGGAAGTACAATTGGAACTGCCCCGGCACCTACAACTGAATTGATATTGTCCATGGAAACGGAGAGATGGCGACCTTCCAAATCTGAAGTAATACCTATAATTGGTTTCATTTTACACCTCGTTTTTTATATGAATTATGGAATTTATTCCACATTGAAATGGATAGTTCCTTTATTTAATTTAAAGTATTAGGGATTTTTAAAATTATGCTTAGGAGAAATGAAGTTTCAAAAGGTAGTGGCATCTGTTGTGGTTTTTGCAGGCTACTAATTACATCAAACAGGTACAAATTTTATACGAAAACGCTTTGCTTATTTGGGCAAAAAAATGATTGACAAAAGATAAGAATGGGAGTATTTTTGAGTTGAATTTAAAAGTTAAATATTTCCGAACACCTTTTATTCGCTGAATCAATGTTGAGCGGGGGAACCATTTTCGATAGACACTTGTCTATCTTGGGGTGAATCTTACGTTAGTAAGAGGGGATACTCTCAGTCCCTAATCCGACAGCTAACCTCGTAAGCGTTACAAGTATTATCCGGGAGAAAGGTCAAAGGGTTACCCTAAGACCATTCTTATTTGTGATGGTCTTTTTTTCATGGCCGAAAAACAGCGAATATAACAAAATTGTGTTGGGGAATTGGAAGGGGGAAACATGACTGAAGAATATGGATTCGGAGGGTTCCGGTTCAGGCTTGGTGAGTCTAAAAAAATTTAAATATTTAATGACCAATCTGGTCATTGTATTGTTGAGACCCATGACCAGTCCTTCCTATCCCCTTATCTTAAATTGACCACTTTGGTCACAATTTGTTAGATTGTAGTTAACAAAGGTCAAGTAGAAAGGGGATAATCGTCATGAATCCTATATTTAACAGTCTAAAAACAGAGAAAAAAGAACGTATTATTAATGCCGCGATGAAAGAGTTTGTTCAAAGCGGTTATGAAAAAGCATCCACAAACGAAATTGTTAAAGAGGCAAGAATCTCAAAAGGCTCATTATTCAACTATTTTAATAGCAAGAAAGATCTTTATTTATATTTATTTGAATATGGTGTTCAAATTGTCGAGTTCGTTTATGAACAGATCGATTTAGAGGAAACCGATATTTTTAAAAGAATCGAGAAATTAGGAATCAAAAAACTGCAAATCCAAAGAAAGTTTCCGCAAATTTTCGATTTTCTTTTATCTTTAACCAAAGAAGAATCTGAAGAAGTGAAGTACCTCATTAAGGAAAGAGTACATGCGATCCAAGCAGAGGGCGTCACAAGAATTTATGAAAATATCGACTACTCGATGTTTCGAGAAGACATCGATATTAAGAAAGCCATTGAGATTCTGAATTGGACCATGTTTGGGTTTGGGGAGAAGGCACTTAATCAATTAAACTCCGTTGAAGATGTTGGTGAACAATATCTTCAAGAATGGGACAGTTATTCTAAGTTACTAAAGAATTGTTTTTACAAATGATCATTTAGGGAGGTTCTACAGATGAATGTAATTGAAATCAATAATCTAACAAAGACTTATGGGAAAGCTAGAGGGATAAGCGATGTTAGCTTCAATGTCGAAGAAGGCGAGATTTTTGGTTTTATTGGGCCAAATGGTGCTGGGAAGTCGACAACTATTCGTACGCTACTATCTCTCATTTATCCTACAAGTGGCAGTGCGACGATTTTTGGCAAGGATTGTATCAAAGATGCTCCCGAAATTAAAAAGCACATCGGTTATTTACCATCTGAAGTATTTTATTATGACAATATGAAGGTGAAAGACCTATTAAAATACTCAGCTAGCTTTTACAAAAAAGACTGTAGTCAGAGAATAAAAGAATTGGCCGAGATTATGGACCTGGATCTCAATAAAAAGATCGATGATTTGTCATTGGGAAACAAGAAGAAGGTCGGGATTGTTCAGGGCCTTCTACACTCACCAAAGCTGATTATTCTCGATGAACCGACGAGCGGCCTTGACCCATTGATGCAGCAAAAATTCTTTGAATTGCTCGAAGAAGAAAATAAAAAAGGGGCAACGATTTTATTTTCGTCTCATATTTTAACGGAGGTTCAGCGCTTGTGTAATCGTGTAGCGATTATCAAAGAGGGCAAGATTGTGACCGTTGAAAAGATTAGTACTTTAAAAGAAAACACTTATAAGAAGTTTAAAATCGAAACGAAGGCGCCTCTTGACCCCAATTACTTTAATATCACGGGAGTCAATAAACTGGAGGTTAAGGATAACATTACCAGCTTTTTATATAGAGGAAATATTAATCTAGTCATGAAAAAAATTGCCGAAATGGAAATTGTAAATCTTTGGATAGAAGAGCCAGATCTTGAGGAGATCTTCATGCATTATTATGAGAAGGAGGCTTAATGCACGATGAATATATTTTTGCACGAATTGAAGGCCTATCGGAATTCGACGATCATCTGGACGATATCCTATATCGCGCTGATTGTGATTTTCTTGTCGATGTATTCTTCTTTTTCACAGGATGCAGAGGGTTTGGTGAAAATATTGGGAAATTATCCGGAGGCGATCCGAAATGCATTCGGGATTAACATCGATAATTTAGTTTCGATTGAAGGTTTTTATAGCTTTCCATTATCATTTATAACGCTTTGTGCAGCGATCCAGGCGATGAACCTTGGCACATCCATTGTCAGCAAGGAAGTTCGGGAAAAAACGGCGGATTTTCTATTAACAAAGCCTGTGACACGGAGCCAAATATTGACGGCGAAATTATTGGGTGCATTTGTTTCCCTTGTCATGACCAATATTCTTTATTTCGCTGGAGCGAGCTTAATGGCATTCCAAGTAAAGACAGATGATTTTAGCTTGAAAATATTCTTTTTGCTCTCACTAACGATTTTTTTCGTTCAACTGATTTTCATGGCTTTAGGAATTATCATTTCCGTCATGGTCAAAAAGCTCAAAATGGTACTGGCTGTCTCCCTTCCCGTCGTTTTTGCGTTCTACTTTGTGGGTGCGTTCTTCGACACAACCGGTGAAGAGGTCAAGCGTTATTTTACGCCGTTCAAGTATTTTGACACTGCCTATATCATGAAACATGCCGGATATGAAGCCTCATTTTTGATTGCAGGGGCAGTGATTATTTTTCTAGCAATTGGGGCGAGTTATTTTGTGTATGCGAGAAAGGATATCCATGCTGTTTAAAATTGGAGGTGTTACACAGTGAATATATATTTGAAGGAACTGAAGTCACATCGAAAATCGATCATTTTTTGGAGCATCGGTGTCTTTTTAATGGTTGTATCTGGAATGACAAAATATGATGCTTATTCAACATCAGGCCAATCGATGACAGAGCTATTGGAGGATTTGCCTAAATCGTTAAGGGCAGTATTTGGATTCAGTGATTTTGATTTAACGAAAGCTAGCGGCTTCTATGGGATGCTCTTTCTCTATTTGTTATTAATGGCAACCATCCACGCAGCCATGCTAGGTGCAACGATTATTGCGAAAGAAGAGCGGGATAAGACATCTGAATTTCTATTTGTTAAACCCGTTTCAAGAAATAAGATCATAACCGCCAAGCTGTTGGCTGCATTCACGAATCTTGTCATCTTTAATCTTGCCACATTCGTTTCGTCGATTGTGATTTTAGGGAGATACAGCGATGGAGAAGCGGTGAATGGTGAAATTGCCATTTTGATGGCGGCGATGTTCTTTATGCAGGTCTTGTTTATGGTCATCGGTAGCGCCCTTGCAGCGATAAAAAAGAGACCCAAATCGGCTGCATCCCTGGCGACTGGAATCCTTTTGCTCACGTATATTCTATCAGTTGTCATTGATTTAAATGAAGACATCGAAGGCTTAAAATACCTTACTCCATTTAAATACTTCGAAGCTAAGAACGTCATGTACGGTGGCGGTTTTGAAGCTGTATTTGTTATTCTGTCGGTTGTGTTGATTGTTGGACTTTCAATTGTGACTTATGTGTTTTTTAGGAGAAGAGATTTGAATACTTAGGAAATTGGAGGAACAAGCTGATGGGGGCTTGTTCCTTTTTGTGTGGTTGGGGGTGGGATTCTCTAATTGCTCTTGTACGGAACTCATGTCCTTTCGATTTGCCTGAATTCGTGTGGTATTATAGGTATCCATATATATAGTTTATTAAATGGCAAAAACAGGAGCATCAAATGATATCAACGAAGACATATATCAAAGAGTGGCAGCAGGCGCTACAACAAGAGATAAATTACTTAAAGAAGTTTGGCGGGAGCCGCTATATGGTTACAAATGGACGGTTGTTATCGAATGATAGCGGGTATAGTTATTATTTTGATACGGCTATCTCATTACGAATCCCAGTTGGTTCGACGATAAAATTGGAATGGGGCACGATGAAAAGCAGTGGAAAAGTACTTTCCTCTGAGGGAAGAGGAGTCATACTTTTATTGGAGAAGAGCTTTGGAGACCTCATTTCAGATGCATATCTTCTTCACGATCCTTGGGAGCTTCTTGAGCAATTAATCGAGCGGTTGGATGAAATCAAGAAAAGTAAGCAGAAGCGACTTAGGGTGAGAAGATTAATGAATCCTTCCGTCGAAACCAAGCATCCCAAAGAAAAGATAAAAAGTAATGTCCATGAATTGGTCTTACGCTCAAAATACAGTCCAGTAACTTTCGTCTGGGGGCCACCGGGTACGGGAAAAACATATACTTTGGCGAGAACGGCAGCTAACAAATATTTTCAGAAGAAAAAAGTGTTGATTCTCTCACATAGCAACCAAGCTGTAGATGTGTTGATGGGTGAACTGACGGATTTTATTAAAAAGAAAAACCAATTTCGAGAAGGGGATGTGCTTCGTTTCGGAGGGAACGCTCAAGATATGCTGACGGCCCATCAAGAAATAACGACCGGTCAGCTCATGGAGAAAAAGGACCCACTTCTTGCTCAGGATCGAGAGAGACTAATAGAAGAACGGCGCAATCTAAAGAAAGATTTAGCAAGTTCTTTTAACAAACGAGACTCGGATCATCTTCTGGAACTTGAAACACAGATTGCAAGGGTGTTGGAAAAGGTTAGGAGGAAGGAAATCGAATTTATAAAAGATGCTTTCATTGTCGGGACGACACTGGCAAAGGCAGCGAGTGACAGCGCTATTTATGAACAGGAGTATGATCTTGTTATTCTTGATGAAGCCAGCATGGCCTATGTTCCACAGGCTGCATTTGCAGCTACGATGGGAAAGCGGGTCATTATTTGTGGGGACTTTAAGCAGTTGCCTCCGATAGCTTCAAGTCGAGCTTTACTTGTGGAAAAATGGCTGAAAGAGGATGTATTTCATCATGCAGGTGTGGTGGATTCGTTGAATAAAGGAGAACTGCACCCTCAGCTTCTTTTGTTAAAAGAACAGCGGAGAATGCATCCTGATATCTCGGCGTTTACTAATCAGTACATCTATCATTCGCTGGTTGGAGATCACGAAAGTGTTTATAAAAGTAGAAATGAAATCGTAAGTCGAGCTCCTTTTAAAACGAGAGCGGCAGTGCTATTAGATACAAGTTTCACGGGTTTGCATTGTATTCCTGATCAATCAACCAATTCAAGGTTCAACCTCTGGCAGCTGCTCATATCTTTTCAATTGATTCATGAAGCCTACCTGGGTGGAACCAAATCAATTGGGTACGTGACACCATATCGGGCTCAGGCAAACCTGATGGAACTGTTGCTTGAAGAAATCTATGAAGATGAACGCCTCCAGGCGGATATTATTGCGGCTACTGCTCACCGATTCCAGGGAAGTGAACGGGATGTGATGATCTTTGATACGGTCGATGGTGACCCGCAAGAACGCGCGGGTATGCTTTTAACAGGCAAGGACAGTGAACGTCTGTTGAATGTAGCCATTACCAGAACAAGAGGGAAATTTGTCCACGTCAGCAACAGAAATTTTATCGAAAAGCGTATTTTTCAAGGAAAAACACTAAGGAAACTCGTTGACCATCAGGTACGACACTACCAATCTGTCACCACAAAAGAAATCGGGACTTGGATAAGTAACCAACACAAAAAACTAAGATGGATACATGCGCTGAAACTGGAAGCGATTTTTCAAGACCTGAAATCGGCAAGGTCATCGATTACGATCTCTATGCCCGCGGGAACCGTGTTTTCTGAAGAATGGTTGAAGCAGTTAAGCAACAGAGGTAAGCGGGTAAAATGGACCTTAATTTCAGAGCAAATGTGGGGAGAACCCGATGCTTGGCTGGACGATTGTTTCCCTTTTCCGTTTGTCATGATTGACGAGAAGGTTTTGTGGCTCGGACTGCCACTTGAAGGGGCTAAAGGGATTCGCCCTCCTTATGTTTCGGCAAGACTGAATTCAAGTAAAGTGTGTGAGTACTTGTTAAAGCAGAGAAGATGGGACTCATAAAAAATCGTGGAATAGATTGCCATACTTGTTAAAAATACAAAAATTTTGTATAATTCAAGTAACAAAAACTTTAATTTAAAAAAGACTACTTGATGTTGTAGCATCAAGTAGTCAATCATAACAGTCGGTCCCTTCAAGGGCTTGGCTACAGTGGTCTTAAGTGACCCATCTGAGCTCTCAACTCAAGGATGGGTTATTTTTTATGGTTTGATGAAAGTACTGTTACAATCAATGCTGCGAATGCTACTGCATACATTAATGCTTCAAATACTGTCACAGGGCTCACCCCTTTCCTGAGGAGTGAGCCAACCACCCTTGAGTTACCAGACTATTATAAATTTATTATAGCGCATATGTTCTTATTGAGATTATTTAACATTAATAGTTTGGGAGAAAAATTAATAAGTTGCAGGTAATTGGAAACCGCCTTATAAAAAGACCGCATTCCAATGTGTTCTTTTTATAAGGCGGTTTTGTATTAACAGAAGTGGTTTTCTTCTAGTAGAATTGCGGACCCACTTCATTCACCAAATTGTCATTTTTACATAAACGATAGTGCTATTTAAATTGACTTGGGAGCCCTGTGGACTTAAAATAAATCGTATGCGATGTATCGTATACGATTTATTTGTGAGGGGGCTGAAATACAGGGATGGAAAAGGCGGTTTTTGTTCGAGAATCGATTGATTTTTTACAACAATATTTGATGAAAAGCCTTCAAAAGTACTCGGAGGAGCATGGTGTGACAATCCCCCAAGCGAGAGTCATTGCGGAAGTGTTTGCGAACAAATCTGTAAGTATCAAACAGCTCTCGACCAAATTGAAGATGACACAAAGTACCGTTTCAGATATTGTTGAACGTCTTACATCTAAAGGGCTACTTGTGAAGACTCCGAACCCGAAAGATAAACGTTCTGTAGAAATTTCGCTTTCTAGTGAATTATCAGAAGGGATTACTGCGAATATTTCAGAAATTAGTAATCAAGCATTATCAGAGGTTCTGAGCCTCTTAAAACCAGAGGAGCAGGAGACGGTGACAAAGGGCATGGAGTTACTGGTCTCTGCTGTGAAGGAAAAGATGGTCGCGGATGGAATGGAGCATTATGACTTCTTTGATGTCGTGTTCTTTCCTGAAAAAACAACCAAGAAATCGGAGGATGTAAGGTGAGACAGATTATAAAAGGCCGTTGGGCTATACTTGCAATCTGGCTAGTTGCCACGATTGTGCTTACTGTTATACAGCCAGATATCAATGCCATTTTACGCGCGCAGGGCCAGCAAGGAACAAGTGCTGACAGCCCATCTGTCATGGCGGACAATATCTTAAAAAAGATGGACACTACAGAAGGGGTTAACAGCTTAATCGTTTTTTATGATGAAGATAAGTTTTCTGATAAAGAAATGAAAGAAATCGGTGTGGCTATTGATGATCTTCGCGATAGTAGCGAAGAGCTTGGTCTTGCGGATTTCATTGATCCGTTCAGTGTGCCTGAGGCAAAAAGCTCGTTAGTATCGGAAGATGGAACGACTCTGATGGTCAGTTATAAGCTTGATAAACAGGGGAGAGAAGTCGACGATATCAAGGAACAACTCGACAGTAAGCTAGAAAATGTACCCGTAGAATACTATTTGAGCGGGGAAGAGTTTATCAACAATGATTATTTGAAAGCATCACTTTCTGGTGTTGAAAAAAGTGCAGCGTTAACGGTCATTTTTATCCTAGTCGTACTAATTTTGGCATTCAGATCAGTTGTGACGCCGGTCATTTCATTAATTGCGGTAGCTTTTTCTTACCTGGTTTCAATGGGGATTGCAGCTCAATTAATTGATAAAGCAGGATTTCCGATTACGAGTTTGACGCAGATGCTCTTGGTTCTGATCCTTTTCGGGATTGGAACGGATTACAACATTCTCTTATTTAACCGTTTTAAGGAAGAATTGTCTCATGGGCATTCAGTGGACGACGCCATCGTTAATACGTATAAAACGGCTGGTAAAACAATTGCCTACAGTATTTTAACGGTATTTATTGCGTTCTTTGCGCTTATATTTGCTGAATCACCAATTTATCGCTCAGGTATAGTTGTGGTGATTGGGGTCAGTATATTACTCCTTGAAATTGTTACCCTAACGCCATTTATGATGAAGGTGTTAGGTCAAAAACTTTTCTGGCCATCGAAAAAAGCCACTGGTCATAAAGAGAATAAGTTCTGGGGAAAAACTTCCTCATTTGCAGTGAAGCATCCGATTATCGTTACGGCGATTATTGTTTTAATCATCGGACCAACGGTGCTTCTAAATGAGGAAAAACTGAACTTTGATACGGTTGGAGAACTAGGGGATAGTTATCCATCCTCAAAAGCGATTAACTTAGTCGCCGATCATTTCGGGAAAGGTCAGGCGATGCCTGCAACTGTCGTGATTGAAGCAGACAAAGCGATGGATAATAATGAATCACTTGCTGTGATTGATGATATTACGGAAAGATTGAAGGCTCTTAAGGGCGTGAAGATGGTTTCATCTGTTACACAACCTCAAGGGGAAGCGATTGATGAATTTTACGTCGATAGTCAGATGGGATCTGTTACAGATGGGCTCTCGCAAACACAAGGCGGCGTCGATGACATTAATGATGGTCTGAAACAGGCACAAGAAGGACTTGCCTCAGCTGATTTTTTAAAAGTAGGAGAAATGGTTGACGGTACAGCCAAACTGGAAACTGGAATGGGTGCTTTGACGGATGGTTTAAAGCAGATCCAAATGGGAATCGATGATGGGTCAAATAACTCACAATCCATTTCCAACGGGCTCGCAGCGATTCGGAGCAATCTTTCGTCGATGAGTACGGGTGTTGGCGTGCTTGCAGATAACTATGGAAAAATGCAGGCTGGTTATGCTGAGATGGGTACTCACTATCAAGAGGCGGCAGAGGGACTTCTTGGGGTTAAAGGTGCACTATCACAAATGCAAAACATGGTAACAGCATTAGGTAGCAGTTATGCAAATTCAGCGACTGATCCGAGTTATTTGGGACTGAAGCAAACAATCGACACTGTATTAGCTGAATTAAGTGACATTACACCTGAAGGTATTCAAGCTTTAAATGAAAATTACAATGTGACAACAGCTGGTTTTAAAACAGCGAATCAAAATTTAACTGCTATGAGC
This sequence comes from Bacillus yapensis, assembly GCF_005280205.1. Classification (GTDB taxonomy): domain Bacteria; phylum Bacillota; class Bacilli; order Bacillales; family Cytobacillaceae; genus Robertmurraya; species Robertmurraya yapensis. The sequence continues at coordinate 10,334 of NZ_SUND01000013.1, forward strand.
AATGGTTTAGCACAAATGGCAGATGGATTGAAACAGCTAGAATCTGGACTTGATCAAGCGTCTTCAGGAATCGGCACGATTGTCACGAATATGAATAGCGTGACGAATGGTCTAGGTCAAATGAAATCAGGGCAACAGCAGCTTGCTGACGGTTTGAATGGATTCAGTGAGTTCGGAGAAAAATTGTCTGAAGTCAACACAGGTTTAGAGCAAATCTCTGATGGATTAGGGCAAACGAATGGTTATCTTGAACAGTTGAACACGAAGACGTTCTTTATGCCAGAAGAAGCGTTGACAAACGAAGACTTTAAGCAATCCTTCGAGATGTTCATGTCAGAGGACAAAACGATTACGAAAATGACAATTGTTTTAACTGATGACCCTTACTCTGAAAAAGCATTAGATACCATTGAAGAGATTAATAAGACTGTTTCGGATGGTCTGGAAGGTTCTTATCTTGCAGGTGCAGATAGTGGAACATCCGGTCCAAGTGCGACAACGAACGATATGAATAAAATTTTATCGAGCGACTTAACGAAAGCTACAACGATTGTTATTATCGGTGTCTTGCTCGTACTATTCGTTGTCATTCGCTCATTCTGGATACCAGTGTTCATTACGGCGTCTCTTCTTGGAGCGTATTATGCAGCAATGTTCACGATTAATTTCATTTTCATTAATATGATGGGGCTAGAAGGGATTTCTTCCTTTGTACCATTCTTCTCGTTCATCATCATTGTTTCGTTAGGTGTAGACTATAGTATTTTCTTGATGATGAGATTTAAGGAATATCCACATCTTCCAGCTAGAGAGGCAATTGTTGAAGCTTCAAGGCAGATTGGTGGAGTCATTATCTCAGCCGTGATTATTCTTGGCGGAACGTTCGCGACCCTAATGCCTGCAGGAATCATCCTGTTAGTCGAGTTGGCGATCGCAGTTATCGTAGGCTTAGTCATTCTTTGCTTTGTGTTGTTGCCGCTGTTCCTACCGGCATTAATGGCTCTTCCAGCAGTCTTTTATCGACGCAAACAGAATGATGAAGGTAGAATCGGAAGGTCAGCGTAAGAATAAATAGAATAATAGGTAAGTGTAACCCCCAGGTCGATTGGCCTGGGGTTATTTTGTATTCATGAAGACAATAATCTAAAGAACTTGCTAAATTATGTCCACATGAACCGGCCATGAAGACACTAAATGGATGGAACTTGTAAACAATGTCCGCATGAGCCGTGCATGAAGACACTAAATGGATGGAGCTTGTAAATAATGTCCGCATGAACCCATCATGAAGACACTAAATGGATGGAACTTGTAAACAATGTCCGCATGAGCCGTGCATGAAGACACTACATGGACGGAACTCGTAAACAATGTCCGCATGATCCATTCATGAAGACACTTATTAGAAAATCCTAATAATAATGTCTCCATGAACCTCCAGAATGTTGAAGAATAGTTGGTGGGAATTATGAAACGATACTAGATTCACCCCTCCGAACCATTCAGAACCCTCTTCGGAACCAAGTTATAGTAAGAAAGCAAAAATAGCACTGCCAATCAAACGTTTGATTGAAATTGCCACGCCGCCTATGGGCTGGTGCGTTCAAGTCGAAAGTTAATTTTTCGGAATGTTTTTCTAAAATAGGAAACCCCGCCAAATGGACCGCAAGCCCCTTAAGTTATATTAAGAAAACAAAAACACCACTACCAATCAAACGTTTGATCAAAAACGCCACGCCATGTATAGGCTGGCACGTTCAAGTCGAAAGTTAATTTTTTGCATTGTTTTGGCGAAATAGATTTTTTACCTCAAATAGGTGGAAAATGGAGATGTTTACTAAACAACTGTGGGGTTACGAAGAGAATAATGGAAAATCAATCGAAAGTACCTTTGATTGTTTAATATTATGTAAGATTAATTTTTCAAAGAAAAAACAGCACCCTCTGACGGAGAATGCTGCTTGGTTAAGTAAGAGCATTTGTTGCATGAAAGACTGTGGCTACTAATATTCATATTCTCCTTTGATGACGAAAAATGATCCCCGAATGGTTCCAGCTAATTTAGACTTCTGTCTAGCAAATTTAAACTTTCCTTCTAATTCCTTTGGTACTTCCATGCCTTCCGAAAGCTTAAAACCAACGGCTCTTTTCTTAGGGTTATCAAGCGTATACAAGACATTGACCGCAAGCCCATCCTCATAAAAGACGAAGGCCCATCTGATGTTTTCTACTTCAAGAATGGATGTTTCTAAAGGTTTGGCAGCAAACTCAATATTACGTTCTTCTTTTAAAACTCGGTGCACATAATCAAGGGTCTCCTGACTTTCGCTAGCTGGGACGACCGTAAATTCATGCTTGTATTTGTTCATAAAGTAACGGGCTTCGTTTGCCCGTAATCCAGCAAGGGCATCACTTACTGGCGAAGACTCTAAGCCAACTGTAGATACATTTTTAAAATCAACAATATATGACATTACCAACTCATCCTTTCTTAACAACAGGAATCCACATTTCCCCAAATACTAGACCGTTTTGCTCTCCCATCTCAACAGTTGTATTTGGCCCACCAACATAGGCAAAGTCTTTTGCTTCCGGCAAGGCCTGACCGAAGGCGATGCCAGTAAGCATATTGCTCAATTCTTCAGCCGTGTTTGCTTCGCCTCTAACAACTAGGTATTCTCCCTTAGGAAATTGAATAACTCGATGTTCTTCTGGTACTGTTTCCTCCGTCATAACGCCGGCGTAATGCATCATTTTGTTATTGACTGCTTCATTTACGGAAAAAATGTAGTCGTTTTTAGCAATTGATTTTAATTTTTCTAGCGTTCCATCTTGCTGGATTGCCTGCCAGAAGTCCGACTTTTCCTTGTTAATGCCAACATAATCTGTGTAATCGCTCTTAATCTCAGTTCCTAACCCTAAAACAATAAAGCTGTCTTTTTCTTCAAGAGTATAGTTTGCCATCTTCAAAACCTTCCTTTTTTAAAAATTTATCAAATGCATTTGATAGGTATATAATAACCTTAAATCATGTCAAAAAATGATACTGTTTAGGAGCGCAAATGAAAAAAGTTGAACGAATCAATATTATTATGCGGTATATCAACAATCGATCTCATTTTACCATTACTGAAATCATGCGGGAATTTAATATCTCCCGTTCGACAGCGATTAGAGATATTAGAGAAATTGAAGCCATGGGGATGCCACTCGTTGCTGAGGTAGGAAGGGATGGGGGCTATTTTGTTATGCACAACTCTGTCTTGCCTGAAGTTCGCTTTACCAATAATGAGGTCAAAGCTCTTTTTATTGCCTTTATGGCCACAAGAAATCAGCAGCTTCCTTATCTTAAAAGCCGTCAGTCTCTAGCTGAAAAATTACTAGGTCTCATCTCAGAAAACCAGCAGGATGAACTTGTTCTATTAAATCAGATCTTGCTTTTTGAAGGGACGAATCCTCATAATCCTGACCTACTCGATCTGTCAGATCTTCCACATCCGATGTTAGAAAAACTCATTCAAATCCTTCTAATGGATAGCTATTTACTAATTACCGTCAAAGAAGAATCTTTTCCCATTTATCTCTTACACCTTTATCGTGAAAAAAGCGTATGGCTTATTGAAGGATATGATTTAAAGGAAGAAAAGAGGCGGATTATTCCTGTCGACAATCTTACTAATATCGAGATCTACTCGGTGAAAAATAGGTTAAGTAAGAAAAAGATTTTAGAAAGATTAAGTAAGCATGAAGAAGTAAACAACCTTGTCCTTGAACTAGGTCCAAAAGCGATTGCTCAGTTCAAGAAATACCATCCTTTAAAAGTTTCTATTTCCTATACGAATCCTTATCAATCCACAGCTATTCTAAAGACGTTTATCAATGTGAATCATTCAGAAGAGTTAACTGAAATGACAAATTGGCTACTATTCTTAGGTGAGGATATTAAGATCAGGAAAGTGCCAGAATCAGTCTTAGAAGGTATACAAGAGAGGTTACGCTCATTGTGCCCATAAAAAGAGCCAGTTAAAACATAAATCACTATGAGGTTGGCAAGATGGTGGCTGTGTCATGAAGATAATAATGCCAAAGCAAAGAATGTATGCCTAATGCGTTCTTTTATAGGCTAACTAATGAAAAACCGCACACTGGAAAGCTATGATTTTAGCATTATCGATTTTTAAAAGTATTTCATACTTTACCAATAGGATTTATTATATTATAGTTATTGTTGTTAAATTATTTTACATAAAAGGGGGAGACCATTTTGAATACGTTTCTTATTATCGTTAATATCGCTATTCTTCTAGCACTCATTGTCGGTTTATATATGATGCAAAAGAAACACGTGAAATTCTCAAAACGAGTTTTCACAGGTCTTGGTCTAGGTATTTTATTTGGTTTAGTTCTTAATCTTGTCTATGGTACGACTGATGAAGTAACATCAGGTACGATTGACTGGTTTAACATTGTCGGTTCTGGCTATGTTAAATTGCTACAAATGGTTGTTATGCCATTAGTCTTTATCTCCATTGTTGGAGCATTTACGAAAGTAAGTCTTTCTAAGAATCTTGGTAAAATCAGTATCTACGGAATCGGAATTCTTTTAGTAACAACAGGGATTGCTGCTGCAATCGGGATCGCTGCTACACTTGGTTTCGGCTTAGATGGAATCGAGCTACAAGCAGGAGATGCTGAAAATGCTCAAAATGAAGCACTTGTAGAGCGTGTGGCAACTGTTGAAAGTATGACAATTCCGCAACAAGTTCTTTCTTTTATTCCAAATAATCCTTTTGCAGATTTGGCTGGAACTCGTTCCACATCTACAATCGCGGTTGTTATCTTTGCAGCATTTATTGGAATTGCATTCTTAGGAATCAAACGTAAGCAACCAGAACATGCTGAGTTGTTTGCTAAAATTGTAGATTCTTTATATGCAATCACAATGCGCATTGTATCATTAGTTTTACGCTTAACACCTTATGGCGTATTAGCGTTAATGACAAAAATGGTTGCTACAAGTGATTTTGATGCCATCGTGAATTTAGGTAAATTCGTAGTTGCTTCTTACGTGGCACTTATTGCAATGTTCATCGTTCACTTAATCATGATTAGTCTAGCAAAATTAAGTCCTGCGACCTATTTGAAAAAAGGTTTACCTGCTCTGTCATTTGCGTTCACATCTCGTTCAAGTGCAGGTACATTACCACTTAACATCAAAACTCAAACTGATGGATTTGGTGTTTCTCAAGCGGTAGCAAACTTTGTTGGACCATTCAGTTTAACAATCGGACAAAATGGATGTGCAGGGATTTACCCTGCAATGTTAGCAGTTATGGTTGCACCAGCTGCTGGTATTAATCCATTGGATCCTGGATTTATCTTCACATTAATCCTAGTGGTTATCATTAGTTCATTCGGCGTTGCAGGTGTAGGTGGTGGAGCAACATTCGCTTCTCTAATCGTACTTTCTGTACTAAACTTACCGGTCGCAATCGTTGGTCTATTAATCTCTGTTGAGCCACTTATCGATATGGGTCGTACAGCACTAAATGTAAGTGGAAGTATGACTTCTGGTATCTTAACTGGTAAAATTACAGGCGAATTCGACCAAAAAGTATACAACGAAAAAGCTGGCTTAGACGAAGTCGTTGAAGCTTAAGTTTAAGAGTTTAATATAAAAATCGAAGGCAGTTCTCCATTTTATGGGGGACTGCCTTTTTTTAAATTGGGACGTCTCCAGAGTGCGCATATATGGATTGAAGAATAGTATGAAGAGAGGCAAGCTCCATAATGGAGTTTTATGAATTAACGAGAAAATCATTTTTACGAGTTGATATATTGCGAGTATTACCAAAGGCAATAGGTGAACTCTTTTATAGGTGAAATGTTTTGTCACTTCACACCTATGTAATTCAAGTTTGTACAGGCTGTATAAATCAGTTGGATTTGAAAGGGAAGAAAGCGTACTAAGGGAGTGAATGGGATGATTCAATCAAAAGCTCGTATTACTGCGATTGGCACTTATATTCCTGAACGTGTCTTATCTAATGAAGATCTAGAAAAAATGATTGATACAAATAATGAGTGGATTATTCAAAGATCAGGGATTAAGGAAAGGCGCATCACGAGGGTGAATGAATTCACATCGGATTTATGTATTAAAGCGGTGGAAAATTTAATGCAAAATTACGATAAAACCGTTGACGATGTAGATTTAATTATCGTTGCGACAACTACAGCAGATTTTGGATTTCCAAGCGTAGCTTGTCAATTACAAGAAGCATTCAAGATGAAGAGTACCGGTGCCTTTGATCTGAACGCCGTATGTGCTGGATTTACATATGGATTGCATGTGGCCAACGGTCTAATCTCTTCCGGTCTCCACAAAAAAATATTGGTAATCGGAGGGGAAACTTTTTCAAAAACCTTAGATTACACTGATCGTTCGACTTGTTTTCTGTTCGGTGATGGGGCGGGTGCAGTTTTAGTTGAATACGATGAGGAAAATCCAAGTTTTATCTCTAGTGTTCTCGGGACAAATGGTGAGGGGGGAATTCATCTTTATCGTTCTGGCTTGTCAACAGAAATGAATGGTGTGAAGTTGATTGGTGATGGAAATTTGGTTCAAAATGGGCGTGAAGTATATAAGTGGGCAGTACGAACGATTCCCAGCGGTATACAAACTTTGTTAGAGAAAGCCAATTTAAGAACGGAAGATATTAACTGGTTTGTCCCTCATAGTGCAAATTTAAGAATGATTGAATCTATTTGTGCAAAATCAAATATTAGTATGGATCATACATTATATAGTGTTGAAAAAATGGGAAATACCTCGTCAGCTTCAATACCATTAGCACTTCACTTGGGAATCGAAGAAGAAAAATTACGTTATGGAGATACGATTGTTTTATTTGGTTTTGGCGGAGGGCTGACATATACCGGACTCGTTGTTAAATGGGGAGTTCCGGATCAGTGAAAGAGGGTATTCCTCCGTCAATGTTCGTTCAATTTAACTCTGTTCTTACACATAGAATATTCAGCAAAAAAAGCAAGGAACAATTATCATGCTCCTTGCTTTGTCTTATTTAAATGTCCAATAGTTATTCAAAATAAAATTGATAACGGGAATCACCAAGGTTGTAACCAATTCCCCGATTACATAATGAAGCGAAAAGACATTCACGATCAAATACATAATCCCGAAGTTCAATGTAAAACCTATGGCCGAAACTGCTAGGAAACGGAGTAATTTATCGTAAGAGAAGTCGCTGCCAAAGGTAAACCTTTTATTCAAAAAAAATGAAATGACCGTCATGATGACAAAGGCAACAGCTGATGAAAAAACAGGATTCTTGTCAAAAATCTCTACAAAAATAAAGACTGAAAGAAAATAGATAAGCGTGCTTATGCAGCCTACTAAACTATATTTTACAAATTTAATAGATAGTTCCTTCATGACAGCTTCTTAGATAGGCTTTTCAAAACGCCACTTTCGTTCTTTGGACGACCTTTGTAGTTGATTAAAACGAGCAATTGGAACAAGGTTAGCGGCAATGACGTTTTCTTGTACGCTAAATACTTCGGCTCCCAATTGGATGTGAATTTACTTTTAAACTCTTTTAAGCCCTTAAAATTGTACATCGAATTGCCGTACAGATACGCAAAACGGATGATTTTTTCACCGGTAAATGAATGCTTGCAGTTTCCTACATTTGATAATGGTGTCATACCTAAGCTGCACGTATGGTACCCGTCATTTTTTGCCCACTGTAGAATATGAATAAACAACACATCCATTGTGCCATGAGGGCTATCTGCATACTTTCTCATCAGGTCAATCGTCATCGTATTTTTATAATCGGTTGCTAAAGTGGCAAAAGCAATGACCTTTCCATCTGGATTGTGTAAAAGGGCGATAGGAAAACGCGATACATATTCTTCACCAAAAGAGACGACAGAAAATCCTTTTTCTCGTTGACTTCCTAACCATGAATCAGATATCTGTTTGAGTTCGGAGAGGAAGTGCTCCGAATAAGGAGGATGAACGACGCTAAAGGTATACTCGTTTCGCGTGAATTTATTCAATCTTGTTCTAAGTCTGGCTCCTTTTTTTCCTTCTAGGGAAAATTGCTGGAGATTCACTAATCCTTGTTCTCCTACCTTCAGGAAGCGAAACCCTGAATCATGGTAATAGTGCATATACTGTGGGCTTATTTGGTAGAAGACAGGGTTAAATCCTTTTCTTTGGCTAAAATCGCAGAATTCCTTGATGGCTCCCTGTATCTTTGCCTCTTCTCCAATCGGATCCCCTAAGACGATTAATTTATTGTTAATCCGTTGATAAACGATTAAAACATCTTGATCGCTCGTCCAAAAAATCTCTTTATCTTCTAAGAAAATCAAATGCGAAACATGATTTCCGCCATTTTCGCTTAAAAAAGAAGTCAATTGATCAATATTTATAGATGGCTTCATTTCTTCCCTCTGTTATAAAAGAATAGCTTCAAGAGTGGTATTCTCCTGAAAAGAGTTACCCATAAATAATATCATAGGAAAGAGGATTTGAGCGGATAGAATATATTGTAATTTCAGTAGGGAAATGGTGCCAGTTTGTGAAAAATTGAAACATTTTCGAATGTGAAACGTATTTAATCCAAGGATTAATTGGGAAAAATATTAACAGTTACTAAACTATTCGACTGATCCTATAGGGGTGAAGAATTGAAGCATCATACTATTGAAGAAGTTATAAAAGATATTCAAGTTCTATCTACTAAAGATAATAACCCTGTAATTGTTAAAGGTTTTTCCGAAGTATTAAAATGTGTCGGAATTGGGACAGATGCTGCGGTTTTTCAAATAGAAGATGACACACGCTATGTGTATAAGGTTTTTAGTGAGGATAAGCTAGAAACCATGGAAAGGGAGAAGCAGGTTTATGAACAGCTCGGTGAATCACCCTTTTTTCCCATTTACTATGGCGCAGGGAGTAATTTTCTTATATTGAGCTATGAAAAAGGGATTACTCTTTATGATTGCTTGCTAAAGGGCGTACATATCCCAAAACAAGTGATTTGGGATGTTGAAGCGGCGCGTGAATACGCCATTTCAAAAGGCTTAAACCCAAGAGATATTCATTTAAAAAACATTCTTTTACATGAAGGTAGAGGGAAGCTTCTTGATGTTTCCGAATACTTAAAAGAAGGAAATGATCATCGCTGGACTTATTTAAAGAAAGGCTATGAAGATTACTATGAATTAATAGACGGCAGAGAAGTACCTTTATGGCTCATCGAAACGGTGAGAAAGTGGTATAACCTCACGCCGAATGGACAGTTGGATTTTCAAGAGTTTGTTCATAAGCTTATAAAGTTATTTCGAAGAATAGGTTAGAAGGAGAGTTCGTGTGGAGAGAAATGAAACAAAAGAACAGCTGCAAAAAGAATTAGAGGCCATTCAAATTTGGGAGAATGAACAAAAGGGTCTATGGTTTTGGGAAAAGCTTGGTCGTCTTCCCTTTAAAATTCTGGATCGACTTACACCGCAGTTCATTCATAACAAGATCGGGCAGGCCCTTGATGAATTGGGGAGTTACCTGCAAACGGGTGGACGTTATTTATCCAATGAAAAGGACGTTCTTAAAAGATTCAATCGTAAAACGGGAGTTGAGGATGCTACATTAGCGTCCATTTCTGCATTGCCGATACAGATGATGGATGAAGTCAGTGATGAATTAATTCGTTCGCGAAAAAACATCGCGATGACACAAGGTGCCACAACAGGAATCGGGGGAATTTTCACCTTATCGATTGATATTCCACTCCTTCTTGGGATATCCCTTAAAACACTTCAGGAAATTGCCGTCGCCTATGGTTACGACCCAAATGATAAAAAGGAGCGTATTTTCATCGTCAAATGCCTACAATTTGCTTCTTCAGACATTGTTGGGAAGCAAGCGATTTTAAAGGAGTTGTCTGCCTATTCAGACCCCGGTGTGGAAACGAGAGACGAAACGCTTTCGCAGGTCCAGGGTTGGAGAGAGGTCATCATGACCTATCGAGACAATTTTGGCTGGAAAAAGTTGTTTCAGATGATTCCAATTGCAGGGATTATTTTTGGTTCCTTTATTAATAAATCGATGATTCATGATATTGGGGAAACGGGGAAGATGCTGTACAAGAAACGCCGTGTCAAAGAAAAGCTTGAAGCACTTGCGCTGGGGAGTTAAACTGTCCAGTAAACGTGAAATTTTCTGTTGACAGCTCTACCAGTAAGCTTGTATAGTAATCTTAATTTAATTGATAAATTATTTTTCCCTAAAGGGGAGTAGCTTTTACAGCAAAGTCGTCATTACGGAGTATTTGTACTCTCGGCTTTGTTGGCAATGGGTTTGTCTGACGAACCTGTTGTTAGCAAGACCTTTACCTATTGGTAGAGGTCTTTTTGGATCTTAAAGGACCTCTACCAAATGAAGATTGGTAGAGGTTTTATTTTTATAATATAAATTGGAGGACAAAAAATTGTTATTAAGAAAATTCATGTCTCTTGTAGGCATAGGTTCAGCAAAAATTGATCTAATTCTAGACAAAGAAACGTATACACAAGGTGAACAAATTACTGGATATTTTCTACTCAAGGGTGGATTAATTGAACAACAATTAAAGAGAATTGATTGCGATTTGGTAAAAGTTGAGAACGGAACAGAATCTATGATTGAGGCAACATCGATTTTGACTTCCCGATCAATTGAGTCAGAAGCAGCAAATAAAATACCATTCTCATTCAAACTGCCAACATCTCTGCCCATCTCGACAGAAGACATTTCCTATCGTTTTAAAACAAGATTAACATTTACCGAAGGTGTGGAAAGTGTTGACCAAGATATTATTCAGGTTGTTGAAGGTGAGAGGCTAGCATAAAAAATAGAGGGGGATCACAGTAGCTGATATCCCCTCATATTTTTTTGCAGTAAATAGAATTATCATCCAAATTAACTTTTTTTCTTTACTGGCATCCAAATCTCGCTATAGACATTGTCCGAAGGGCCGTTGAACTTTGTAAAAGAAATGCTTGGGATATCCAAAACTTCATAACCAGAAGAAGGTAACCATTCAGAATAAATTTTTGTATGTGTTTCCTGGAACGTAGAAGGAAAAGGTCCTTGATTAGGGAAAATCGCCCATAAATTTTCTTCAATCGTAATTTGCTCTAAATCATCGAATGGATTATCTTGTGTAGTTGCAAAACCTATCATATGCGTTAAATAGCCTTTTTCTTCTAAGTATCCATCATCAAAATCATACGATACATTCAACACTTGATGAGGATATAAATCAGCTAATTGATGCATTTCATTTCTTTGTTGGTCGGTAATTGTCTGGGCTAATTCTAGGATAGCGTTGTTTACACCTTCGAATTGAATGGGTACTCTTTTCGATACACCAACAATATTAAACTTTTCTTTCTTTTCAATCTTGAATTCCATTGAAATTCCTCCTCTAATATCGATATAGAATGTAAATTTGGGAAATGATTTTTGAATTTTGTTCTTGGTGACTTCTGAAGGCAAAAAACCACTCCATTCCCGAAAGGCTCTTGAAAATCCTTCAATGGATTGATAGCCAAATTTATAGGCAATATCTGTCACTTTTGCTCCATTAATCAATTCAACATTCGCAACCGATAATCTCCTATTTTTGATATACTCATTCAATGACATTCCAGCCATATAGGAAAACATTCTTTTAAAATGATAATCAGATAATCCTACAATTTTTGAAATATCCTCTCCAGAGATATCTTCCGTTAAATGTGATTCGATGTAATCCATTAATTGATTGAATTCCTGTAACATTCATTTCCCTCCCTTACACATACATGTTATCGTTAAAATTTATTAATAACTCGATATTTTTCATACGGAATATATCGGAATTCGCCTGTCACTATTATAGTCACTTAAATAATCATTTCATAACGTTTAATGGTTATTAAAAGAACTCTACTTTGAATCCAATTAAACTTATAATTTTCATTTGGAAATACTCCTTCAAAGGGCTAGTCCGAATATCACTTGGTATCCAAATGTATAGGTCATTTTTCCATATTTCTATATCGGATTTTTCCTAATTTTAATATAATTGTTTTGAGCGATAATTTTTACTTTTCGCACCTACAGCTAAGGAATGGTGAAAAAATGAATAATATCCTGAATAACAAATTTTATTTACTTTGGGAAAAAGCGGCTAATTTTTTTCTTCTGAATCTATTGTGGGTGATTGCGTGTATTCCGATTGTCACCATTTTTCCCGCCACTGCAGCCATGTATGGCGTCATTCGAGAATGGAAGATGGATGGGGAGACAAGTGTTTTTAAGCCATTTTGGAACAACTTTAAACTTCATTTCAAAAAGAGTCTACTATTCGAAATCATTTGGGTGTTAATCGCTAGTCTTCTATTCTATGATTTTCAAATTGTCTTCCAAGTGACTTCGGCAGGGTTCATCCCGGTTAAAATCATTTTAGTCTTAATCACAGCAACCTTTTTATGTATGAGTACTCTTTTATTCCCACTGATCGTTCAATACGATTTGAAGTTAAAAGATAACATCAAAAACATGTTTATTATCTCGTTTGCATACTTCCCTACAACATTGTTGATCGTGATCAGCGGAGGTTTTCTTTTCTTAGTTGTTTATATTTTACCGATTACTCTATTTATTCTAGTCAGCCTGTATGGCTATTTACATTTCCATTTAAGTCATCAAGTGTTTACAAAAATCGAAAAGTATCGATTATCTTTAACTAATAAGTAAACGTTTACACATCGTTTTAGGGGAGGATTCATGATGACATTTCGTACAGAGTATCCGCGACCGCAATTTGTTCGTCAAAAATGGTTGAATTTGAATGGAGTTTGGGATTTTGCGTTTGATGATGAGAAAAAAGGAACGGAAGAGAAGTGGTTTAAAGAACATAGTACTGCCTTTAATCAACAAATCAATGTCCCGTTTGCGTATCAAACAAAATTAAGTGGAATAGAAGACTCAACCTTCCATGATTTTGTCTGGTATCGCCGTCAGTTTGAAGTTCCAGCGAGTTGGCAAGGTCAACGTGTCGTGTTACATTTTGGTGCAGTAGATTATCGTGCGTGGGTGTATGTGAATGAGCAGCTAGTTGGATTCCATGAAGGTGGGCATGTCAGCTTTCAATTTGATATAACGGATTACCTGCAGGGTGGAAAAGAAACGCTTGTCGTTCGAGTCGAGGACCCTTCGACAGATGAAACGATTCCACGTGGTAAACAGTTCTGGGTAGAAAAATCGGATGCGATTTGGTACACACGTACGACTGGGATTTGGCAAACGGTATGGATTGAGCCCGTGAGCCCGATACATTTAAAAAAGCTTAAATTCACCCCGAATGTGGATGAAGGGGAAGTCATCGTAGAATGTGAAGTCGATGGGAACTACGCAGAGGCTAAGGTAGAGATGGAGATTCTTTTTAAAGGAGAAAGGATTGCCAAAGAACTCTTTGAACTGCAAGAGCCGTACCACCGTCACTCTATTAATCTTTTTAATCGAAAAATCTTTCGAACAAGCTTCCATAATGATGGCTGGGCGTGGACGCCGGAAAATCCGAACCTTTTTGATGTAAAAGTTTCGCTTCTTCAAGGGGATTCGGTTATGGATGAGCTTCAATCTTATTTTGGGATGAGAAAGGTTCATACGGAAAACGGAATGGTCTATCTTAATAATCGTCCCTATTATCAAAAACTAGTTTTAGACCAAGGTTACTGGCCAGAAGGATTATTGACTGCACCGACGGATGAGGACCTGAAGATGGATATTGAACTGGCGAAGGAAATGGGCTTTAATGGTTGTCGGAAGCATCAAAAAGTGGAAGACCCACGCTTCCTTTATTGGGCAGATCAGCTTGGATTCTTGGTTTGGGGCGAATGTGCAGCTTCTCCTTCTTACAGTGAAGACGCGGTTGCTCTCTTAACGAAGGAATGGATTGAAATTGTCGAGCGGGATTATAGTCATCCATCGATTGTGGCATGGGTACCAATCAATGAAAGCTGGGGTGTTCCACATATTCGTTCGAACCGTCAGCAACAGCATCACTCATTAGCGATGTATCATCTGATTCATTCCCTTGACCCAACTCGTCTCGTCATCTCAAACGATGGCTGGGAGTTAACGAAAACAGATATTTGTGCCGTCCATAATTACAATCATGGAAACCATGATGAAGTCGCGAAATATGAGAAATTTAAAGAAGACCTTGCAACGAAAGAGGGGATTCTTCATTCTCAACCAGCAAGACGTGGCATTTATGCCAACGGATTTGCACATGAAGGGGAACCGATTTTACTAACGGAATTTGGAGGTATTGGCTTTAAAGTCGATGATGCGAATGGTTGGGGCTATACCTCAGTTGCGAATGTAGAGGATTACCTAGCGGATTACCGCCGAATTATGGAGGCTATCTATAGCTCGAAGATTTTATTTGGCTACTGCTATACACAGTTAACAGACGTTGAACAAGAGATTAATGGAATCCTAACCTATGACCGCAAACCGAAGTGTGACCTGAAAGAGATTAAGTGTATTAATGAAATGTGGCATGCGGATACGATTTGAGTAATGAGCACACCCCTGTTTTTTATGGACTAAAACAAGAAAGGCAACCCAGATTACTGGTGTTGCCTTCATGTTTACTTCAAGCTCCCCGGAACAGACTTCATGATCTTCCCAGTGTTTTGAGTGTTCACTGGAGAAGTTGCTGGACGTAATACACGCATGGAATTCACCACCTTTCAAGACTATTTTTCCAGATGAGGTTTAAGACTTTTTTAATACTTCGCTTTTCATAAGGGCAAGGCCGTTCACCAGTTCTCATGCGGTATAACGGACAGTGATTGCCTTGGCATGCAGGTCGGTAGAAGCAGGACTGGCAACCTTCGTCGGTTTCTTCTCCTGATGTGACCCAGTTGGCGATTTTGTCAAAGTCCAGGTCGAGCTGTCCATCTTCGTGGAGAGTTCCGACCTTATTACACTCTTCATTTAGCGAGAGGGTGCATTTGTACAATTGACCGTCTGAACCGACCACTAATGAGTGGGGCTTTGCTGAGTAGCAAACAGACGCAGACGGCATCATTGAACCCGAGACCATCGAACTCATATTAACTCCTTCAGTAATCGCCTCATCGGTCAGCTCCCAAATTTTCTTATCAGCCATGGTCCGACTGCAAACGGGGATGTCATCATCGTTTTTCCCACCCCATTTTCCAACTGGTCGAAAAAGGATTCCGAAACGCTGATCATCGGTAAAATGCTCCTTTAGAAATCTTGTTAACTCGGATGCCTCTTTCAAATTATCCTCATCAAAATTCGTTCGAATCGTGATATCAAATACTCCAGGGATTTCTTTAATGGCTAAAAGATTTTTGAGGATGGTATCAAACGTTTTCCCGCCTCCTGTTAAATATCTGCGGCTATCGTGAACCTCACCAATTCCATCGATGGTAATCATGAATTGATTGATATTCCAAGAGAGCAAGCGCTGGAACACGTCTTTTGTTAAAAGATAGCCATTGGTCACAAGGTCACAGGAGTATTGAATATTATTTTCTTTTGCTACGGCCAAAAAAGACTCGGACAGTTCCTCGATGACATCTAAGGCAATAAGTGGCTCACCACCAAACCAACTAATATGTAAGTTAGATAGAGTTGCTGCTTTTTGTTGGACAAACGATTTTAATCCATTTCTGATTTTCCGATTCATGTTTCCTCGTTCAAACGATTCGTAGCAATAGGTACAGCGGAAATTGCAGGCTTCAGTCGGCATGAGGATAAGATGCATCATATCGGTTCGGTGCAACGACTGGTGCAGAAACTGTGCTCTTCTTTTTTCATCAACAGAACTAGAAATGAGAAATCCGTTGTTGTACAAGTCTTCTTGGATCTCGTTTTCCAATTGATTGGTGCCAGCTCTTTTTAAAGCAGAAAGGACCGTTTGTTTTTCTGTATCGGAAAAATGAGCAATGGCACCTGTATAACTATTAAATAGGACTAGCCCATTGTCATCCGTATGGGATAAAGCATTAAATCGAGATGGAACATATGCATTTTTCATCTTTCTCACAAACCTTCATTTTTGATAGACAAAGAACATTATAGAGGTTTTGAGGTAGGGTGGTCAGTGAGGTCAATCACAAGGGAATCGGATTTTGGTATGATAATAGAAAGAGAACAGAGGAGGACAATGAATGTACGTCTATTTGATGAACAATGTGAAATCAGTTGATAAAGAACTTATCAAGAGTCATGTCGAGTATCTGAAGGAATTGAAGAGACAAGGAAAGCTGGTACTTTGTGGACCTTTCACAGATTATCCAGGGGGAATGGTTGTGTATGTGGCAGAGGATTTAGATGAAGCGACAACAATTGCAAAATCAGACCCGTTCATAAGCTCAGGCTGTAAATCCTTTGAATTGAGAACGATTGAAGTAGCAAATGAGGAAAATAACTATCTTTTTGATGAATAATAAGCAGAGTGCGAAAGTTTCCGTGTTCGCACTCTTCTTTTTTACTATAAAGGTTATTTTTCTCGCAGGTAACAAATCATAACATGGATGTAAACGGACGTTGATAGACGATCGTTGTTTTCTATTCGATAATAGTGTTAGGAGGTATGAAAAGTATGATAAATATGAATCTGAAAAATTTACGTATGCGCCACAAGCTTACTCAAGAGGAAGTGGCTGAACGTTTAAATGTATCTCGACAAGTTATTGCAAAATGGGAAAAAGGTGAATCTACTCCTGATATTCAGCATTGTATGGAGCTTGCAAAACTGTACAATGTGACTTTAGATGATTTGGTCAATTTTAAGGAAGCAGATGAACAGCTTGGTATTCCACCGAAAGGCAAACATTTCTTTGGGGTGGCGACAATTGGAGAACGAGGGCAAATGGTTATTCCCAAACAGGCACGAGAGATTTTTGGGTTAGGTGCAGGAGATAAATTGATTATCGTTGGTGATGATGAACGTGGGCTTGCCCTTGTGCCAGAGCGAATGATGAGTAACTTTTTCCATATGGTTAAAACGACTATCGATGAAGAGGGTGAGTAAATGACTACGGCTATTTCAATCAATTCTCTTACGAAAAAATATGGGATGAAGACTGTCGTGGACAATATTTCTTTTTCCATCAAAGAAGGTGAATTGTTTGGTCTACTTGGTGTGAATGGTGCTGGTAAAACGACGCTGATCAAAATGCTTTCAGGCTTAACAAAGCCAACAACGGGTGATGCGACATTGTTAGGAAAAAGTGTTACACAATCTCCTGAACAAGTGCGTCAAGTGATTGCTGTATCTCCACAAGAAACGGCCATTGCTTCCAATTTGACGGTACGTGAAAATTTGGAACTAATGGCTGGTATCCAAGGTTTTAATAAAGAAGAGGGAAAAAGAAAAGCGGATGAAATGATTGCCCAGTTTTCACTGCAACCGTATGAAAATCAGCGGGGTAAAACTTTATCTGGTGGTTGGCAGCGTAAGCTTAGCATTGCCATTGCTTTAATTAGTGAACCACGGATTTTATTTTTGGACGAGCCAACGCTTGGGCTTGATATATTAGGACGGCGCGAATTATGGGCCCAAATTGAAAAGCTGAAGGAAAAAACAACAATTATTTTAACGACGCATTATTTAGAAGAAGCGGAGGCACTCTCTGATCGAATTTGCATTATGAAGAATGGACAAATGAAAGCTCTTGGTTCAGCTAAGGAGCTGATTGAGACTTCTAATAAAACAAGCTTTGAGGATGCATTCGTTTATTTTGTGACGGAAGGAGATGTGCAATGAGAATACTTTTATTTGCGAACCGAACAACAAAGGAAATTGTACGCGATCCGATGGCAATCCTTTTTGGACTAGGGTTTCCAATTGTGTTATTACTTCTCTTATCGGCGATTAACAAAAGCATCCCAGTCGATCTCTTTAATATTACGGAATTAACACCTGGAATCGCAGTGTTCGGTCTATCTTTTATGGCTCTATTTGCAGCGCAAGTTGTATCAAAAGACAGAGAAAGTTCGTTTTTAACAAGGCTTTTCACAACACCAATGACATCGAAAGATTTCATTATCGGCTATAGTTTGCCTTTACTTCTGATGTCCGTCGTGCAAGGAATTATTTGTTATATTGTTGCTATTATTCTAGGGTTATCTATTTCTACTTCCATGTTCATGGCTATTGCATTGCTTGTCCCGCCTGCGTTTATATTTGTTAGTCTTGGACTCATATGCGGCACATTGTTAAGTGAAAAAGCGGCTACGGGCCTTTCCGGTGCCCTTCTTACCAACTTGGCTGCATGGCTTTCGGGCATCTGGTTTGATTTAGATTTAGTGGGGGGACTATTCAAAAATATCGCGTATGTTTTACCATTTGTACATGCAGTTGACATGGGGAAAGCTGCTATGAGTGGTCAATATAGTGATATTTTTCCTCATCTTTGGTGGGTGCTTGGGTACGCAGTCGTATTAACAGTACTTGCGATTGTGTTATTTAAAAAGAAAATGAAGGCTGATTAACTCCATCTGGATCTGTATGGACACTCTTTTACAAAGCACTATTTAAGAGTTGGATTGAAGAAAGGTGGAATGATTGCCTTTCTTTTTTATGATTAAAATTCTGAATTTTTAAAACAATCCTTTTGTTCCTTTCATTCCTCATTTAATATAAAAGTGAGGTGATAACATTGTTTCCTAAAGAAATCACAAAGGATCTATCTCTTCCAGCTCTACTGCTGGATTTAGATGCCTTTGATCAAAATTGTCAGAGTATCGCTGAAAAGGCAAATGGGAAAACCATTCGAATTGCAACCAAATCCATACGATCCATTTCGGTTTTAAAAAGAATTTTCCAATCTAGCCCTGTTTTCAAGGGGTTAATGAGTTATAGCCCCGCAGAAGCTGTCTTTCTTGCAGAACATGGCTTTGATGATATTCTTTTAGGCTATCCGTGTTGGGATCATCAAGCGCTTAGCCAAATTGCCAAACTAAATGCTGCAGGCAAACAAATCACCTGCATGGTCGATTCACCTGAACAAATTGTTCATCTAAACAAGATTGCTAGAAAAGAGAATGGACTCTTTTATCTATGTATGGATATTGATATGAGCACAACTTTTGGAGGCTTTCACTTTGGAGTCAGGCGTTCTCCCTTGAAAACAGAGGAGGATGTCATTCAACTACTCGAGCAAATAAAGGAATCCCCAAAGTTAGAACTGATTGGAATGATGGGGTATGAGGCACAGATTGCAGGAGTCGGTGACAAAGTGCCTTCACAACAGCTTAAGAACCAAGCCGTTAAATTTTTGAAAAAGAAATCCATTCATGAAATCGAATTACGACGGGAGTCGATTGTTCAAGCTCTTGAGAGAGAAGGATTTCAACTCGAATTTGTGAATGGAGGTGGGACGGGTAGCCTTGATATGACGGCGCAAGAGGAGAGTGTTACTGAATTAACAGCGGGCTCAGGTTTCTATGCTCCGTTGCTGTTCGATTACTACCGGAATTTCCGTTTTGCACCTGCCTTATTTTTTGCATTGCCGGTTGTGAGAAA
Organism: Bacillus yapensis; assembly: GCF_005280205.1. Classification (GTDB taxonomy): domain Bacteria; phylum Bacillota; class Bacilli; order Bacillales; family Cytobacillaceae; genus Robertmurraya; species Robertmurraya yapensis. Next base: position 29,968 of record NZ_SUND01000013.1, read on the forward strand.
ACCGACCTCCAATATCTATACTTGTCTCGGTGGTGGGTATGTCTCATCAGGTCCACATGGGGAGGATAAAGTGCCGCAGCCGGTGTATCCATCAGGTGGAAAGTTGCTACCGTTTGAAGGAGCGGGAGAGGTTCAAACCCCAGTTTTTTATGAAAACGGAACATTAGAAATCGGGGATGCGATTATCTTCAGGGCCGCCAAAGCGGGAGAAATTTGCGAGCGTTTTAATGAAATCATCTGTTTTTCAGGGCAGCAAGTTGTCAATCGATTTAAGACTTATCGGGGGGAAGGGAAATGCTTTCTGTAATCAAAACGATACAAGGAAAACGGTGGAGCAATTGGGCGCAAACCTTTGAAAGTAGCCCTGAGAAAATTCTTTATCCCTCCTCGATTGATGAGGTTGTTCTACTCGTTAAGGAAGCCTCGAAACAAAAGAAGAAAATAAGAGTAGTAGGGGCTGGACATTCTTTTACAAGGTTAGTAAAAACAGATGATTGGCTGGTATCCCTTGATTTATTAAGTGGAATTGAACAACTTGATAAAGCAGCTAGTACGGTTGTTGTCCTTGGTGGCACAAGATTATTTCAATTAGGGGAAGAGCTAGGGAAAGCAGGATATGCGCAGGAGAATTTAGGGGATATCAATGTCCAAAGTATTGCGGGAGCTGTTTCGACGGGAACACACGGCACGGGGATCGCGTTCGGCAATATTTCTACCCAGGTCTTGGAACTGACCATTGTGACAGCATCGGGAGAGATTCTGACCGTTTCTGAGGTAGAAAACACTCGATTTTTCAAGGCTTGTCTCGTATCCTTCGGCACCCTCGGAATCATTGTAAAAGTGAAATTGATTATCATTCAATGCCCTGTTTATGAGTATAGAAGTGATAAGATTGAATATCCACATTTTGAACCACAGCTTGAGCGGTACATCAACGAAAATCGTCACTTTGAATTCTATCTCTTCCCTTATTCGGACCTGGTCCAAGTGAAGACGATGAATAAGACTGAACGAAAGCCGCAACGCATATTTTTCCATCATCTTAATTCTTTAATACTTGAAAACTATCTATTTTTTGTTCTGTCGGAGCTGAGCCGATGGATTCCTGGTACCGCCAGTTTAATTAGCCGATTATCGGCGAAAGGAATAAGCAAGACAGTTGTTACGGCAAAAAGTCATGAGCTTTTTGCTACTCCTAGATTAGTCAAATTTAGAGAAATAGAATATAGTATTCCACTTCAATATTTTAGAAAAGCCCTTCAAGAGATTCGGACACAGATAGAAGAAAAGAAATATAGGGTTCATTTTCCGATAGAATGCAGGACTGTTCAGGCAGATGATATATGGCTTAGTCCATCTTATCAGCGGGATTCGGCTTATATAGCCTTTCACATGTATAAAGGGATGCCTTATGAAGCGTATTTTCGAGATATGGAAGCAATCATGCAGAAATACGAAGGACGACCGCATTGGGGAAAAATGCATACGCTTGGAAAGAGGGACTTACTAAGCCGCTATCCAAGACTACCGGATTTTCTTGCGATTAGGAAGGAACTAGATCCTGAAGAAATCTTTTTAAATGACTATCTTAAAAACATGATGGATGAAGAAACATTTCAAGCCCCTGAAAACTAATTTCTCAGGGGTTTGATTTTTGGAATCCAGTATAATCGGATATGGTAATAAAGAAGAAAAAAGTTTATAGTAATCAAATGTGCCAGTGTTTTGTTGCAAAGCATTCATCATATATTCAAGGAACATACTAACTGAAGTCGGAAACTAATTTTCTAAGGAGGTCAAAATGGATAATAACGATAGATTAATTCGATTAAGATATGCAATGGAGCTGAAAAATAGAGAAATGGCGGAGATTTTTAAACTAGGTGGTATGGAAGTATCGGTACCAGAAGTCACAAAGATTCTCACAAGAACAGACGACTTTGAAGAGGATAGTGAGGACCATATCGAATGCACGAGCAACATGTTGGATGCATTTTTGAATGGGTTCATTATTTATAAAAGAGGCGTTCAGGAGCCGAAACCGGGGCAGCCTGCTGCACCTGAACCAGCCAAAACTTCACACATGAACAATGTTCTTTTGAAAAAAGTGAAAATCGCATTAGCTTTAACGACGGATGATATGCTCGATATCTTTGAAGAAGCGGGAATCGTCGTTACTAAAGGCGAACTCGGGGCTTTATTAAGAAAAGAGGGACACAAGAATTACAAAGTGTGTGGAGATAAATTTGCACGGAATTTCTTAAAAGGGTTGGCTTTCAAATATCGGGGATAAAAAAGCTAGGTGATTCTTATGATACAAACACATACATACTTAGGTGAGACAATTCGTTTTGAAATCAAGTACAAAAATCGCACGTCTTTCGCTATTAGGATTGATAGTTATGGAAATGTGGAAGTGCAGGCTCCGAAAGGGACGGAGGATGCTAAGGTTCTTCATTTACTTGAGGGAAATTGGGACCTTATTCAGCAAAAATTAACCGAGATGAATGAGCGGCTACAAGGACATGAGAAAAAGGTATATGAATATGGGGAGAGTTTTCTTTATTTAGGAAAAACCTTCCCTATCCAGATAAATGTAGATATAAATACTACTCAAGACCATGTCGTTCTTGAGGAAGAGAAACTACAAATCTACGTCAAGCAGCATGATCCTGAAAAAATACAACAAGCCTTAAAACGTTTTTACTATCAGAGGTGCAAAGCTTTAGTAGAAAAAAGCATATCAGTCTATCAAAGTAATTTTAAGACAAAACCAAGTTCGATCAAAATAAACGATAGCAAAACAACATGGGGAACCTGTGATTCAAACAGGAGGTTAACCTTCAATTGGAAATTAGCGATGGCACCCCAAGAGGTTATCGATTATGTAGTTGTTCACGAAATGTGTCATATGGTCCATCTCAATCATGACCGATCCTTCTGGCGTCTTGTCGGAAAAATCATGCCTGATTATGAGGAGAAGGAAGATTGGCTCAAGTTTTCAAGCTGGAAAATGACCGTTTAGTTTGAGAGGCTCACCTCGAGACAGAAGCCATGAATTTTTTCCATTATTATGATATTTTTAGAGTATTCTAATGAAGGATGTGACAGGCAATGAGCAATTCTATTCCAGAAATTACGCTGAATGATGGTCTTACTGTACCGGTAATTGGTCTAGGGACTTACAAGCTAAAGGGAAATGAAGGGGCAAGCGCGATCCAAAATGCCCTCGAAATTGGCTATCGACTTCTTGATTCTGCCTATAATTATGAGAATGAAGGAACAGTAGGAGAAGCGATTAGGCGGAGTTCGGTACCGAGATCCGATCTACGAATCACATCCAAATTGCCAGGGCGCTATCAGGAATATGACAAGGCGGTCACGGCCATTCAAGAATCTTTATATCGGGCCAATTTGGATTACTACGATTTGTACCTCATCCATTGGCCAAATCCGAAGCAGGATCAATATGTGGAGGCTTGGCAGGCTTTGATTGATGCGAAAAAATGGGGACTCATCCGTTCGATTGGTGTGTGCAATTTCTTGCCTGAGCATCTGGAGCGATTGGAAAAAGAGACTGGTGTTCTTCCAAGCATGAATCAAATCGAATTACATCCGTTCTTCAACCAAGCTGAACAAAGAAAATATCATGAAGAGAAAAACGTCGCTACGCAATCTTGGAGTCCGTTTACGAGAGGATTTAAGGATTTACAAATTGAAACGCTTCAAACGATTGCTGAGCATCACAACAAGACCATTCCTCAGGTTGTTTTAAGATGGCACTATCAACTAGGGGCTATTTCCATTCCAAAATCTGAATCACCGAAAAGACAGCTCGAAAACATCTCGATTTTTGATTTCTCACTCGATGAAACAGAAATGGAAATGATTTCACAATTGTCGCTTCCAGATGGAAGAATTGCGAATCAAGATCCGGCTGTGTATGAGGAATTTTAAATACTCAAATTAAATACAAGTTGACAGGTAGGAATAATGTGAATTATAATTCATGTAAACAAATTACCTAGCTGATCGGACAAACGAAGGCATGCCTATCATATTAGGTCATGTCTTTTTTTTACGCTGTTTTCTCATTGATTGTTTATTTTCTGTCGAAAAAAACTTGTTGTTTTTTTCGTAAATGTCCTAAAGCCGACATTTACACTACCTACAAGGTTTAGTGCTACACATTATTTTTGCACGGCACTTTTCGCTGGCCATTTACTGTCTTTAAAAGGAAATCTTGATATTCATTTAAATCAATTTATCTAATAGCAACAATTTTTGCGAAAAGAGCCTTTTTATATACAAAATTCAAGGGGGAATAGCCATGAAAGAAGGATATTCAGTCATAGCAGGGGCAGAATCATTTTTTCTAAAAGGAAACAAGGTCGGCTTGTTACTCTCCCACGGATTCATGGGAACTCCTCAAAGTGTTGAATATGTAGGGAAGAGATTTTCGGATTTGGGATATACAGTTTATGCACCAAGATTAGCAGGTCATGGCACGGATTACAGAGATTTGGAAATCGCCACATATGAAGATTGGTTTGCAGAGCTTGAGAAAGGTTATGAGCTTTTAAAAGAACATTGTTCAATCATCTATGTGATGGGGCAATCGATGGGTGGAACATTGGCGTTGTGGTTGGCAAGTAAATACAAGGATATTAAAGGGATTGTTCTCATCAACCCTGCACTAACGCTACCAAGCTATGAAAAATGGGTTGGCGTATCAAACCCACGATATCTCGATGAATCCCTACCGGATATTAAGGCAGAAGGTGTCCATGAAATCACGTATAGCAAGGTTCCGATTTCTTCAATTCATCAACTGCAAGCGTTAATGGGAAAAACACCTGAACTCCTGCCATTAATCAATCAGCCGTTATTATGCTTTAAATCAGCAGTCGACCACGTAGTCCCACCAGAAAATACGGATTATATCTTTGACCATGTCTTATCCGAAGAAAAAGAAGTTGTTACGTTATACAATTCGTATCACGTTGCGTCGCTAGACAACGATCGTGACCGAATTATTATTCAGGCACATAGCTATATTCAGGAAAAAACAGGTGAATTGATCCATAGATAAAAAAGAGCGACCAAAGTGGTTGCTCTTTTTTGCCGTTATTCGGGTCATCATGATTCTGTCTTTTCACTGTATAGATTCACGGCTCAATTTGTGGGGAGAAAGTAGAGGCATTTGCGCCTTATTAAAAAAATCGACCTAAAATTACAGCAAGATTTGGAAAGTCAAAGAAACTCAATGTTGTTATCTTTTAAGTATAAAAAGAAAGGAGTACAAATCGAGAAAAATCGGAATTTAGATTTCTGAATCAATTGGGAGTTTTTTGATAGGTGCATAGATGTGGTAGCTAGATTCAAGATTGTGTAGGTTCTCAAAAACTTGAATAAGTTCGATATCTGTATTCTCGGATTCTTGCTTGGAAATTTTCAAGAATCTTGCAAAGTCGCTCTTTAGCACCTCGCCTAATTCAAGGAGATCACCAGAATATCTGAACTTGGCACAAAAGATTTGTGGTACATCAATTGTAAAATACAATGGTTTATCTATTTGGATATCACGTGGAATCCCAGCCAGTACATTGAAACGGGTAGAATTGTGATGGCAGTTCGAATAGATCACATAACATGGACCATTTACAGTTGTATTAATATGATCTAATACCATTTTTATATGAGAGCGAATCTTCATTCTGTAATCTTCGGTTTCTAAATCAACTTCGAAGACAATTCCAGTAATCCTAATCGATTCAAATTCTGTAAGGGTAAAATCGGTGACAATATCCCCATTGATGTTTTTAATTGGTCTCTTCACAACTGAAGGTATTGGAAGTGGAGTTAAGGGTGTATCGCTTCCTCTTACAGAGCTTGGAGTAATACCATATTTCCGCTTAAAAGCACGGGTGAAGGAAGCTTGAGTGCCGAAGTTGAACTGATAGGCGATGTCGGTTAAAGACAAGGTGTCGTTTTGAAGCAATGTTACAGACGCATTCAATCTTCTAGATAATATGTAATTGTTTAAAGAACACCCCATCATGGCAGAAAAAAGTCTATGGAAATAGTATTTTGACATGTTGAAGGTATTCGCAACAGAGTCGAGAGACAAAGGTTGTTGTAAGTTATCCTCAATATAATGTAAAGCATTTTCGATTACATCATAATGTTCCAAAGTATCACCTTTTTCCCATGCTTTTTTCAAGATTTTTTATAAACAGTTTACCATATGAATCTAGGAAAGTAATTATGTAGAGGAGGGAACGTAATGACTCAAGACAGAATGAATGGAATTATAATCGGTCTTTTATATATAGCGGCTGCAGCCACTTCTATTATAGCTGTTATCTTTTATCAGCCGGTATTGGAGGACCAATGGTACTTGTCCGTGACAAATGGATTCAAAACGAAGGTATTAATAGGTGTGCTAAATGACGTTTTACTTGTAGTCTCGGCGGTTGGGACAGCAGTGATGCTATTTCCTTACCTTCGACGTTGGGATGAACATATTGCATTAGGGTATCTTTGTTTTCGATTTATGGAAGCTGTTTTTATTGCTATAGGCTTGGTCAGTATACTAGGTTTATGGCATCTTAGCATATATTATGATGAGGGTCGCTTTGTGAGTGAAGAACATCTTTTTTCCATTGGTTTATTATTGCAATCATTTCATCGCTGGACTGCTATGTTGGGACCGAATCTAATGCTAGGCCTAAATACTTTTTTGTATAGTTCATTGCTACTTAAAACAAAGCTTGTCCCAAAACCGTTAGCGGTATTTGGTATGATTACAGCCGTTTTAGTATTTATAGCCGGTTTACTTGAAATGTTTGGGATTGTAGAGCCGTTCTCAGCCATAAAAGGACTCATTGCCCTACCAGTAGGCGTTTATGAAATGAGCTTGGCGGTCTGGCTAATCGTCAAGGGATTTGATAAGCAAATGCTTGGGAAGTTAACGCTTAAGTAGTAGTTTCAAAGTGAAGGTAGCTAACTATTTCTGGAGAGCTACCTTTTTTAAAACGCGTTTCTATACGGGGACTTAATTCTGAATAATTTTACATTCCCTTAAAATTATCTCCACATTTCTTTGCTACATTAATGTTAATTAAATGTACTCCTTTCAACCCCCATTTAAAAATCCCCACTTAAATATAAGGGAGCTGTGTAGATGAAAAAACCAAAAATATTAATCTTAACAGCCAATTATGGTAACGGACATCTCCAAGTGGCACGAGCACTTCAAGAACGATTCTTAATCGCTAAAGCCGATGTATGTGTAAGAAATATGTTTCAAGAAACGAATCCCCGCTTAAATGAATGGACTAGAAAATTATATCTTAAAAGTTTTACTAAGGGTGGGAAGCATCTATATCGACTTTTCTACTATAGCAGCCAAGAAATTACGAAACGTCAAAACTTAATGTTGTTTCCTTACGGGTATTCGACTCTTCGTAAAATCATCGACGAAGAACAGCCAGACGCCATTATTAATACATATCCTTCTTATGCAGTCGAATATTTTTCAACAAAAATAAATCATGCGCCCCCTACCTATACAGTCATCACAGATTATTGTCTCCATCACGCATGGATTCAGCCTTCCATTGCGAAATACTATGTGGCCACCCAACATCTCAAGAATCTCTTAATCAACCATGACATCGATCCAAACAAGATTGCTGTTACTGGAATACCAGTCGAAAAACAATTTGAGCACTCCCATAGCCGGAAATCTTTAATAGATAAATATCAACTTAACGCCAATCTGAAAACTGTATTAATTGTTGCTGGGGCTTATGGTGTATCAAAGGAAATCAAGTATATTTGCGATGAGTTAAGGAAAGAAAAAGGCATGCAGATATTGGTCGTTTGTGGGAAAAATCAGCAGCTTTTCCATCAGTTAGAGACGAAATATCAACAGGAAAATAGGGTTCGAGTCTTTGGCTACGTAAATCAGATGGCTGAGCTGTTTGAACTTGCAACCTGTGTGGTTACGAAACCTGGAGGGATTATATTATCAGAGGCTGTTGTGAAAAATGTACCAATTGTTTTACTAGGTGCAACGCCTGGTCAAGAGAGGGAGAATGCCCTGTTTTTTCAAAGCCATGGTGCGGCAATCTTTTGTGAGAAATGGGAACAGCTTGTGGCAGAAATACAACAACTCGTTACCGATGATGAAAAGTTAAAAGAAATGAAAGCTGCAGTGACAAGCCTTTTGAGTCCCCAAGCAGCAGGTAAAATTGTCACAGATGTGCTCGAGACTTATGATTGGAAAGTGACGCAAAGTGAGCTAAAGGGTTGAGTTTGAATACATCAAATAATAGAAGCCTTCACAAAAAATGTGAAGGCTTCTTTCATGATATGTGATGTCTATGGTCTACTCGTTTGTTTCTTCTGTTCCTTCATCTTCTGCAGGTGTTTCAGTTGCTGGATCCTCAGGTTGTTCCTCTTCTTGGTCTGCACAACCAGTCATAAAGCCAGTGAAAAGTAAAGCTGTCATCATTGCTAATGTTAACTTTTTGAATTTCAAGAAAATCACCTCATCAAAGGAATTTTTGGTACTACCCTAGTGTAATTCGGTTTTGTTAATCCAATATTAAGTTACTTCTAATTTTTGTTAATAGTTTCCAAATCCATGTACCTACGAGTAGATTATTACTTTCATCCTAAGGAGCGCCATTTTACTAGCTTTAAGCGGAAAATAATAGTCATTTCCGTCTTAACAATCCCTTAAAAAGAAATTAACGTCCTATTAACCTTTTAAACTTGGTACCAAGTTATTCTTAAGTTAAGACAGTTATTTTAAAGATTATTGTTAAAATCTTAAATCCGATTTTAACGTAGAAATAGCTAATTTGTGCTCATTATTAAGTTTACTAGCTCTTTTCTCATCTATTTAAGGATGTATATTTTTAAAACAAGATGAGTTCACCATATTTTTAGTTCCAAAAGCAACAAAGTTAGAGAAAAGAGCTTTAGTTATTAAATAGTGGGAGGGTACCAAGTATGAAAGTAGAATTGCATTGTCATACGAATATTTCCGATTGTCCGCTGTCCATTAATGAGGTCTTATCCCTAGCGCTTGAACAGGAAGTAACACACTTAGCGGTGACAAACCATGACACAACAAAGGGTCTCGAAGACGCAATAGAATGTGGCAAGCGAGTTGGCATCGAAATCATTCCGGGAATTGAGGTTTCTGGCTTTGACTTTGAGCGAGGTAGACGTGTGCACATTCTTGGGTATTTTATTGAACCAGGAAGTGAAGCTATTGAGCTTGTTTGCCAGCCGTTAGTGGAAAAAAGACATCAAGCTTCGAATGAAATGGTGGAACGCTTGATGGCAGCTGGCTATAACATTACATGGGAGCGATGTCTCGAAATCGCCCATGGGGGAACGGGTGTGTACAAGCAGCATATCATGCAGGCACTAATTGAAGTTGGCTATGCTGACTCTATTTATGGCGAGCTTTATAAGAAAATATTCAATCGTGGACAAAACGGGGAGCCGCCAGGAATTGCTTTTATTCCGATGAAATATATCGATGCTTTTACTGCCGTTAAAATCATTCGGCAAGCTGGAGGCGTTCCGGTGCTCGCACATCCTGGACAGTATCGCAATTTTGAAATGGTCCCAGAATTAGTGGAAGCAGGATTGCAGGGCATTGAAGTGTGGCATCCATTGCATGAAAAAAAAGATGAGGAAATGGCAAAAGAGCTCGCCAACGAATACGACCTCGTTATGACAGGAGGTTCCGATTTCCACGGTGCATATGGAGAGAAACCAGTCCTTTTAGGGAGCAAGAACCCAGGTATTGAAGCACTCGAGGCATTGAAATTAAGAAAAGAAAGGTTGAGTGTGTAGGATGCCGCTAATCTTTCAACCGCATAATGAAAAAAAGTTATCTTCTGCACCAAGCATAGATGATACGAGCCATATCGTTGATAGTTTTGCAGGAGCGTGGACCTCAATTGGACCGAATAATAAAATCATCGAATCTTCATTCGGTGACTACACGTACACAATGGATGATGTGACGGTCAACTATGCTGAAATTGGTAAATTCAGTTCGATTGCTTCGCATGTTTGTATTAACCCAGTTCAGCATCCAATGGACCGAGTGACCCAGCACCATATGACCTATCGAAAAGTAGCATATGACTTTGATGAAAAAGATGACGATGCACTATTCGAGTGGCGTCGGACGCATCGAGTTAAAATTGGCCATGACGTCTGGATTGGTCATGGTGCCATTATTATGAAGGGTGTTGAGATTGGTACGGGTGCTGTTATTGGCTCAGGAGCTATCGTGACGAAAAGCGTTGAACCGTATACGATCGTTGTGGGGACTCCTGCCAAACCGATTAAAAGAAGATTTTCAGAAGAAGTAGCTGAAAAACTACTAGAAATCGCTTGGTGGGATTGGCCGCGAGAAAAGCTTGAATCTCATTTTCATGAGTTCAATGACATAGAAGCTTTTATCAAAAAGCATGGATAATTTTGCTGGGACCCCTTGTGGTCCTTTTTTATTTTTACAAACTTGGATAAGTATTCAAAAAATAGATAGAATCGTATCTGTTCCATATATAAGTTGAATAGAAACATAAATGGGATTAATGCTACAGTTGTTAATGTTATTGGCCTTCTGTAGATGGAGTGTATATTAACATTTCATATAGGATCATTAAATCATTGAGGTGGAGTCTATGAAAAATAAGGTTATTTTACTAACATCCGATCAGCTTGGAAAAGGGGACAAGGAACTCGGGGAAGGAATATTAGAAACCTTCTTTACGATTCTTAAGCAAAAAGAAGATTTGCCCCTAGCTATCTTTTGTATGAACCGAGGTGTATTTGCCTTAACTGAACAATCCCTTGTTTCACTCCATTTAAAAGAATTGGAAGAAAAGGGAGTAGCGGTCTTAGCTTGTAAAACATGTGTGGACTATTATGAGCTAAATGAACAGCTAGCAACAGGGAAAATTAGTGGGATGGCTCACTTTATTGAATTGGCTTCAAAGTATGAAGTCCTTACATTATCTTAAGTTGTAAATAAGGAGAAACTAAAAAATGACTCTATATCATAAAATTTTCAAAGAGTATTGGAACCCCTATGTTGCCATTGGACTTGCTGGTTTAGTTAGTGCATTGTACTTTCACTTTACAGGAACTGTGTGGGCCGTAACTGGAGAGTTTACGAGATTCGGAGGACATATCTTACAATGGTTTGGCATTGATGTATCTAGTTGGGCTTATTTTGGACTAGTTGGTCTCGAGGGAACACCTATTAGTCGTACTGACGGATGGATTGTAATCGGGATGCTCGTTGGCGCACTCATGATGATATTACTTAGTAATAGCTTTAAAATTCGGGTACCTATGCAAAAACGTCGTCTTGTTCAAGGATTTATTGGTGGAATCATTGCTGGTTTTGGTGCTCGTCTAGCTCTCGGTTGTAATTTAGCAGCTTTTTTCACTGGTGTTCCTCAGTTCTCTTTCCATGCATGGATTTTTATGCTTACGACTGCAATTGGTACTTATTTCGGAGTAAAAGTAGTCAACACCAAATGGTGGCTAGGTAAGCCGAATTTGCAGAAAAATGCTGGTAAACGAATCATGAAAAAAGCGGCGGTTAAAAAGTCTAAGGTACAACCAATTCTTGGACTCCTTGTTGCTTGTGCGTATATAGGAATCGTTGTGTATTTCTTTGCATCAGGTAAAAACTTATTAGCGATCGGGGCTATAGCTGGCGCTATATTTGGAATATTGATTGAACGTGGCCAAATTTGCTTTACATCAGCTTTCCGCGACTTATGGATTTCAGGTCGTGCGGTGATGTCAAAAGCCATTGCTGTTGGAATGATAATCAGTGTGGTCATCACATTTATTTCTATCCAAAGTGGAGCCGTTCAAATTATAAAAATGGCCGCACCTAGTACGGTAATTGGTGGGCTATTGTTTGGGTTTGGAATTGTCCTTGCTGGTGGTTGTGAGACAGGGATGATGTACCGCGCGATGGAAGGGCAAGTCCTCTACTGGATTGTTGGATTAGGTAATATTATTGGTGCAACGGTTCTTTCGTTTGGTTGGGACCATTTAGGGATCTTTAATGCGCTTGCAGCAGACTGGCCAAAAGTGAATCTTATCGAAGAATGGGGAGCAACGGGAGCGCTCATTGGAACACTTATTATGTTAATGGCTTGGTTCTTATTTTCAAGCTGGTGGGAAAAACGTTTCCGTTATGGAACAGGGATCAAACAGGAAAAACGAACTGTGCTTGAAACGAAGGAGGTATAACGCAAAATGTTGGAGGATCTTAAAATCGATTACACCCTGGATATTCGTGGTGAGCCTTGACCATATCCTGTCATTTATGCGCTGGATGCGCTGAAAACCATGAGAATCGGAGAAGTGCTGGAGGTCATAGCTGACTGCCCACAGTCCTTCCGAAGTGTACCAGAAGAGGCGGTGAAACATGGCTATGAATTGGTCATGGATCCGGAAAAGGATGGTCAGGATATTTATTTCTATATTCAAGTAAAAAAGTGAACCAAGAAAAAGCCCTAAATCATTCGATTAAAGGATTCTGATTTTGGGTGATTTCTTAAAAATGATAGAAAATGACGTGTGCATTGGCACCCGTCATTTTCCCTATTTACTAGGGTTTATAAGCATATTCATTAAGTTTTGACATCACAAATGACAACAATATTTATGCTGACATTAAGTTTATACAACCAAAACACTGTCAATATAATCTTCATTTGGTTGCCGGTCTTAAAGGGTGCGTTTCTACAATAAGATGCTTGATTTTATTCTATAGAAGCAGGATAAAGGTTATTCAAGCATACAAATAGAATTATATAAAGAGAAAAATCTTGTTATTCAATTTGGAGGTGGCTATGTTAGATTTTGATAATTTAGAGGGGTATCGTGACGCAGACACTTATGATTTATTGAATGATTTGAGTGAAATAGAAAGCAAGTTTTATTTTGACCTTGCAAGCTTACAAGGAGGCCCAATTTTAGACGTTGCATGTGGGACAGGTAGATTTACAATTCCTTTAGCTGAGCGGGGATTTGATATTACTGGTCTGGATATAACTCCAGAAATGTTGCAACTTGCAAAACAAAAGGCTGAGCGCTTAAACGTCTCGGTTAATTGGGTTCATGCTGATGCAAGACAATTTGAGTTAAGTCGCAAGTATCGATTCATTTTTACTACGGGCAACTCTTTTCAGCACTTCCTGGATAGAGCTTCAGTAGACGGATTGCTTGGATCAGTTTATAGACATCTTGATGAAGATGGAGTCTTTGCATTCGAATCTAGGAATCCGACTAGTTCCATTTTGATGGCGGATGAAGAGGTAGAAAAGGATGCGGGTTCATGGACAGATAATGATGGCTATCAATGTAGCAGTACATACCGACGTACCTATGATCATAAGAGCCAATTGGAGCACTATATCTTTACGAATCGTCGATGGAAAGAGTTTTCGAAGGTAGTAGAAACCATTGAGCCGTTTGTTCTTCGCTACTTTTTTCCTCAGGAGCTTGAAAGTTTGCTGTTCTATAATGGATTTGAACTAGTAGAGATGTATGGGAACTTTGACAAGAGTCCATTTCAAGCTGATAGCCCACTTATGGTTTGCATTTGCCGAAAACGACATAAATAATGGTAATATTCTTTATTCAATTAATGGATAGTGATAGTCCAAGAAGGATTATCACTTACTTTTTTTGAAGTTATTGTGCTAAAGAAGCAGGATAGTCGATAACAAAATGAAAGCATAACCCAATAGAAGGGTATGCTTTTTAACGTTGAATTAATGATCTATAATATTTTAGGGTTGGCAACAAAGAATTCCTTCACCCTTTTCGAGAGCAGATTTTAGACTATCCAGAACTCCTGACCAAGCCATCTGATGCCAGTTAATCGCTTCAGTCCAATCTTCATTTTCAGTAAATCCACTATGTTCAACAATCACTTTAGTAGAATTATCATTGATTGATTCAAAACTTACTTTAACATTTGTTAACTCGTTTTCATTGTTCATTAATGTCTCAAATTGATCTGGCCCTTTCCAAGTGAAATGTAGCTCTTTTTTATCTATAAGTTTCGTAATTTTACAACCCTTAGTATTCATAGCCTCACTATTACCAGGTATAAAATAAAGTTCATATGCACCACCTTCCACAGGTTCTACTACAGTTTCAGGTGCAAACCATTCAGAAACTCTTTCAGAAATTGTCCAGGCAAACCATACTAAATTTAATGGTGCATTAATTGTCATCTCTTTAATAATAGCTTTTTTATTTGTGATATTTGTCAAAGAAACCTCTCCTTTTGAAAAATTATTACACTTACTCTAAAAATAGTAACATTATTTAAAAGAATCAGAAAGTATAATCTCTTTTCAACTATAGGGTTCTGTTGATTCATTGAGGGGAATATTCTCCCTTATTGAAATTCTTTATTTAGCTTTAGAGGCAGATTAGATGAAGAAATAATTTTTACTTGTTCAACAATCGAGCCGTTAAATGGAATAAGGATTATGGGATTACCGGGATAGTGGAAAATATATTATTTTTCAAATTTGCCCCTTGAACCTCTAGCTACTTGAGGTTTTATAATGAATTTATACTACTAATAGGGGGAATTTTGATGAATAAGAATCACAAGTTTTCCATTGGTGAATTTTCAGAAAAGACAGGAATATCTATTCCAACTTTACATTACTATGATGAAATTGGGATATTACGCCCAGAAAAAAATCCTTCTTCAGGACACCGTATTTACAATTACCAAGATATAATAACCTTACAAAAAATTCTAAGTCTAAAATTTCTAGGGTATAGTCTAGATAAAATCGCTAATTTGTTATATGAATCAAGTTTTACTGTCGATTTGAATGAAAGTTTGTCTCTTCATTTGCAAGCTTTAGACAAAGAAAAAGAACAAATTGAACAATCAATAAAATCCATTAAAAGGGTAATTAAGTTAGTCAAGGAAGAAGGGGAAGTGGATAGTGCCTTGTTATTTAGTTTAATTCACGGTATGCGAACTGAGTATATAGAAGAAGAATGGATGGAAAGTCATATGTTAACGGAGGTCGTGGAAGAATTAACAAAAAAACCAGAAGAAGATAAAATCGCTTTAGATAAAACGTTTATTCATTTGTCTAAAGAAGTAAAACAATTATATGGAAAATCTGTAGATGACCCAAAAGTACAAGGTATGATAAAGACCTATTTAGAAGCATCCTTTTCATTTCTTGGTGAGGATTTGATACAAAAACTGGCTGATACTAATATAGAAGAGCTCGATATTCAAGAACTTGAAAACATGGCACCTTCTCCCTTCACAGAAGATGAACAAAATTGGCTTAATCAAGCAATGGAATTTTATATGAAGCAAGAAGAGTTGGAATAGAAAGGTTTAACCTTTAAATTTCAGATGGTATAACTTTATTAAAATAAAACGATTGATTTTCTATTAAAGTGCGCGATTGTTGAATAAGCGTACTTTTTTTATATAACTATTGTGGCGAGTTTTGTTTTTTTATATGCCATTTTGTGATGTCAAAATCACTGTCGCTTTGGTGTGTTTAAAAAAACACTTCAAGACTAAACCCTTAATCCTAAGTTTAGAGCTTTTCAATATGGTTTGAATTTACGAAATTTACAAAGTTGAAACAGTTTATTTATATTCAAAGGATATACTCAACTTAGATTGGTCGAAGGGGGCAAAGTCGAATTGTCTGAAAAAGCATTGTTGGTGGATAGACTGATTTCGGAAATACGGGCAGGTAACTATAAACCTAATGACAAGCTACCGTCGGAAAATGAAATGGCAGATTTTTATCAAGTGCCAAGAATGGTTGTTCGAAAGGCATATGAACGTCTGCAGGAGCTCGGCTATATTTTTTCCAAACAAGGGAAAGGAAGCTATGTTCAAAATCAGAAGCTGCAAATTCCGCTCATTCTAACGGGAGACGTTAGTTTTAGTGAAAAAATGAGAGAGCTAAACTATGAGTTTGAAACGAAGAATATAGCGAGTGAAATCATCAACTATGATTCCTCTATTTATCATGCATTACAGGCAAAAAACGGTGAGTCTGTCTATAAAATAAGTCGCTTGAGAATTGTGGAAGACTGTCCAATCGCAGTCCACACATCGTATTTATCTCAATCAACATTTGAAAATATCGAACAAGAAGGAGAAGCCATTACCTCGATTTTTCAGTATTATCATGAACAAGGATATACAGACTTTGAAACGATGCGAAGCCAACTAAGTGTTGTATTTCCTAATAAAAGGGAAAGAGACATACTAAAATGTCCTATTCTAGTTCCACTCCTACAACTAGAATCAGGCTGCGTCGACAAAAAAACAGGTAAAATCCTAGAATACTCAAGAAATAT
Organism: Bacillus yapensis; assembly: GCF_005280205.1. Lineage (GTDB taxonomy): Bacteria > Bacillota > Bacilli > Bacillales > Cytobacillaceae > Robertmurraya > Robertmurraya yapensis. The sequence goes on from NZ_SUND01000013.1 coordinate 46,411, forward strand.
CTATCGAAGCGACTGTTTCACTTATTTAATATAAATTTGGGTTGTGTAAAGTTCCTAGTGGCATGTTGATTGAAACTAAGGGTAAGAGATTCAGGAGGGAGCTCTCATAGTCGCGATAAATGAGTACCTAGAACGGAATTAAACTTCAAGTAAGAAAGCTAATATAGTTCACCAACCTATTAAGCTGTTCTCTATTTGGTTATCGGTATAGAGAAAATATAAAAAGTATAAGAGCAGTGGATTTCGTAAGTGAAATCGCACTGCTTTTAGCATTTTTGAGAATAATATTATGGTAATATTACCAAAGAGATGTGTTAAACAAAGGTTAACAATTGTAAAAAAAATAGGATTTTTATGGAGAATAACACTATAAAAATTGCAAAGCTATATTAAATTTTTGGTTTTTACAATCAAGTTTAAAATGGATGAATAAGACCCTGTGAAGGGTTATATTGAATAACTTCATTCATCTAAAATGATATATCCAAAGTTTGCATAAAGGTGGTAATGCGGGTGGAAAAAGAGAAAAAGAGCCTAAGCGTTAATCGAGCTTGGCTATATGTCCTCCTTGGCGGGGGGCTAGAAATCGTTTGGGCTACTGGTTTTAAATACGAAGCGATTCCGTCGCTAATAGTGCTGATAGCCCTGCTCGTTAGTTTTGATCTTATAATACGTGCAGCTACAGTTATACCGATTGGCACAGTGTATGCGGTGTTCGCTGGGATGGGAACAATCGGCACAACGGTTGTTGAGGGTGTAATGGAAGGTGGAATTCTCCCACTAAAAGTAGTGGTAATTCTGTTCTTGTTGCTATGTATAATCGGTCTTAAAACTACTTCGAAGGGAGGAAAAGTTTGATGTTCGAATGGACTCTACTTGTAATTGCTGGTCTTTTCGAAGTAATCGGTGTTATTGGTATTAAGAGAACAGCAGAAGAAAATAACTTATTAAATAACATCATGCTTTACGGCGGTTTCATCGTTAGTTTTCAAATACTGCTACAGGTCATGGAATGGATACCTTTGGCGACAGCTTACGCGGTATGGACTGGTATTGGGACTGTTGGGGCCGCCATCGTTGGTATGCTTTTCTTTCAGGAATCACGTAATCCATTACGACTCCTGTGCATTCTCGGTGTTATTGGGGCAGTGACCATATTGAAGTTCCTTGAGTAGTGGAATGACAAAGTGATCTCCAACCTTGAAAAAGATGAAACTAAACTTTCATAAGATAATTCAATTAATTATTAACTAATAGAAGAGCTAATGCATTTCCGAATAACGATCCTCATTTTACTTCCTTGTATATAGCAAAAGAAAAGGGCTTACCAAAAATAATTGGTAGCCTATTTTTTTTCTCAAAAATCATTAACACCTTCTTTACAAAACCCAAACAAACTTCACCGTTCTTTTACGTGCGCTCACTTGGCAACAAGATACAGTAAAAGAGTAAAAACAAACGAAATGCACGGAGGCCTATCGATGAAAAGAAGACGAAGAACTGAAATCTTAATCAACGGCTCTCAAATGCTAGCAGAAACATTGGCGAAGACAATCACCGAACACTACGACGTGAGAGTCATTCAAGAGCCCGAAAATGGTTTAGTCATGATGAAAGTACGAGAAACATCTAAAAAAAATCTGTTCTATCCAGGCGAAGTACTCGTCACCGAATGCAAAGTTCAAATCAATGGAGCCATCGGAATCGGTATCGTAACAGGTGACCAACCAGATTTAGCTTGTAATCTCGCAGTCATTGATGCGGCATACGAAGCAAACTTTCCAGAAACAAAGGAATGGAGCCAGCTCCTCGAACAAGAAGAACAAAACATCATGAAAGCAAAAGCAGCAGAGAATCAATCTATTTTAAAAACAAAAGTCAACTTTGAAACCATGGATGTATCTTGAGGAGGGGATTAATAGTGAAGCTAGATATCGTTCACGATTTGCAATCCGTTTACCGAAAAATAGTGGATGCTTCTGCAAGACCAGGGCAACTATCTGAATTAACGAAGGAAGCGTGCATCGTCAAGGAAGAGGGGAACCATGAATGTCCTGCCTCGATTTTATTATTGGCCTTAACCTTATTTGATCAGGAAGTTACCTTTAAAGTGATTTCTGAAAAAGAAGCAGCCATCACAAAAATAATAAATCAATTAACATATGCAAAGCCAGTCGAAACAGAGGATGCAGATTACATTTTAATCCTTCAAGATGCAGGGGTAGGGACACTAGCTACTGCAATTGAAAAAGCAAAACCAGGAACATTAAAAAATCCTCACTCCTCTGCGACTATCATTGTGGAAGTGAGTAAGATGTCAAACGAACCAATGCTTCAGCTAAAAGGACCGGGAATTCATACAGTCGAGTTCGTACACGTGGAAACAACCGAGAAATGGGTAGAATCTCGTCAAATGAAAAATAAAGAGTATCCACTTGGAATTGAATTGATGTTTGTTGATCACCAGGATCAACTACTGTCATTGCCACGCACAACACAAATTACCGAAAATAGGGTGATTGTCTAATGGGATATGTAGCTGTTAAAGGTGGAACGCTTGCGATTGAGGAATCGATTAAGCGATTAAAATTTGAAAGAGTAAAACAAGGCAGAACGATTGAAGTTGAAAAGATCCACGCAGGAATGAGAGGACTCATCGATCAAGTAATGTCAGAAAGTAGTATCTACGATGAGCCATTAGCGGCACTAGCGATCAAACAAGCAGAAGGAAATCCAGAAGAAGCGGTCTTTTTGTTAAGAGCGTACCGTTCGACCGTTCCGCGAAAGCATTATTCTAGAGTGATTGAATCAAGTGACATGAGGGTGGAACGACGTATTTCAGCTAGCTTCAAAGACATTCCAGGAGGCCAGATTCTAGGGGCAACAACGGATTATACCCACCGCCTTCTCGATTTCCAGTTAATGATGGAAACGGATGAAAGTGTCCAGGAGTGGCTACATGAATACCTGAATGAAGATGCCCAAGTAGATGAGCAAGCAAGTCAGCTTACTCTTCCAAATGTCCTTGATTATTTACGAAAAGAAGGCTTAATTCCGCCTTGTGAAAATAACGATCAAGTACCGGACGATGTAACAAGAGAAAGTCTTGAGTTTCCATCGACTAGAAGCCAAAGGCTACAGATTTTAACAAGAGGGCAAACCGGTGCGGTCACATCACTAGCGTATGCGGTTATTCGCGGTTATGGGGCGTTACATCCAACGGTTGGCGAGCTACGTGTTGGCAAATTGCCTGTGACGATTGATCATCCAACATCAGAAGGAAATGATGAGGACGCTTATTATATTGGCGAGGTTCAAGTAACAGAAGCGGAAATGCTTATGCCGATAAGTGTTGAAAAAGAATACGGCAAAAAGGAAATGGAGTTTGAAATCGGCTATGGGCTTTGCTTCGGACAAAATGAGACAAAAGCGATTGCGATGGGAATTCTCGATAACTGTCTTGAACATCCAAATAATGAGTTTCCTAGTCATAATGAAGAATTTGTTCTTTATCATATTGATTCTGTTGAGTCGACGGGCTTTATTTCGCACTTGAAAATGCCTCATTATGTCACGTTCCAATCGAAGCTCGACAGCGTGCGGAAGACGAAAAAAGAGGAAAGACAAGAGGTGAATAGCTGATGAACACAGCCTATAACTTTGCTTTTTTTGACGAAGGTTCAAAACGGGAGATTCGCCGCGCAACCTTAAAGGCGATTGCGATTCCGGGATATCAAGTACCATTTGCTTCTAGAGAAATGCCCATTGGTAGAGGCTGGGGAACTGGGGGATTGCAGCTAACGCTCTCCCTTATCGGGAAGGATGATGTCTTGAAGGTCATCGACCAAGGCTCTGATGATTCGGTTAATGCGGTCAATATCAAAAAGCTTGTTTTCGATACGACGGGAGTCGAAACAACCGACGAAACAAGAGAGGCGACCCTGATTCAATCGAGACACAGAATTCCTGAAGTGTCTTTATCAAAAGACCAGATTCTGATCCTGCAGGTGCCAATTCCAGAACCACTTCGCTATTATGAGCCAAGTGAAAGTGAAACGAAGAAGTTCCATGCGGAAAAAGAATACTCTGGTGCGTGGCTGATGTTATTTGAGCAGATTATGAAATATGGCAGCATGACGACAGGGGCTGACCATCCTGTTCTTGTACATGATCGCTATGTGATGGCTCCAAGTCCGATTCCACGTTTCGATAATCCAAAAATGGATGAAAGTGAAGCACTTATTTTACTAGGAGCTGGTCGTGAGAAGAAGGTATACGCTGTTCCACCGTATACAAAGGTTGTGTCACTAGACTTTGAAGATTTTCCTTTTGAACCAGAATCCTTTGAAGACAAAGAGTGTCGCTTGTGTGGCTCGACTGGCGTATTTTTAGATGAGCTTGTCGATGAAGCAACAGATGAAACGGTCTATCAATGCAACGATACAAGCTATTGTCTTGAAAAATTAAATGCGGTTGGAGTGAAATAAATGACTGAATTTGAAGTTCCAGTTTTATCGGTAAAGAACTTAAATAAACAGTTTGGCCTTGGCTGTCCGCATTGTAAAAATGGAGAATCTGAGACACTAGTGAAAAACTATTGCCAGGTTTGCGGAACGGTCTACGCTTGTCGCGATGTTTCTTTTGATGTGTTTCCAGGAGAAGTGCTAGGGATTGTAGGGGAGAGTGGCAGTGGGAAATCGACTTTGATGCAGTGCCTTTATTTTGACCAGGATGTGACGGATGGCGAAGCCTTTGTTAGTGCTTATGAAAATGGGGAAAAGAACCTTTTTCAGGAATCATCTCAGCAGCAACGATACATTCGTAACCACATTATGGGGAAAGTCTATCAAAACCCATTACTAGGATTAAGAATGAACTTTTCCTCGATTGGTAATATTGCAGAAAAGCTCATTGCAGCAGGGAGCAACCATGTGGGGATGATGGAGGGAAGGGGTACCGAGCTTTTAAATAAGGTGAATATCCCTGTGCACCGCAGGAAAGAAGCTCCGAAAAAATTTTCCGGCGGAATGCAGCAGCGTGTGCAAATCGCGAAGGCACTTTCAAATAATCCACCTTTACTTTTGCTAGATGAAGTGACGACTGGACTTGACCTGTCTGTTCAAGCAAGTGTTCTTGATTTAATCAAGAGTCTGCAACGTGAACTAAACATTAGCATTGTTCTTGTCTCACATGACCTTGGTGTGATTCGTATGCTCGCAGACAGAACACTTGTGATGCTAGAAGGAAAAGTGATTGAAGAAGGCTTAACTGACCAAATCTTAGAGGATCCACAGCATCCATATACGCAGCAATTGGTTCATTCTTTGCTTTAAACTATTCGGAAAAGCTTAGGGGGAAGGACTTTGTACGTCATTACAAATGGTAGATTAATCACCGAAGATACCGTGTTGCATGGTTATGATCTTTTAATAGAAGAAGATCGAATCAAAAAGATTGCACCAAAAGGTGAGATTAAATTTAAAGAGGGAATGGAGATTATTAATGCAGCTGGGGGCTATGTTTCCCCTGGATTTATTGATATCCATTCGGACTATATTGAGCATATGGCGGCGCCAAGACCGACTTCATTGATGAATTTTGATTTGAGCTTAAGAGAAACGGAAAAAGAATTAATTGGGCACGGAATTACGACGATGTTTCATTCGCTTTCTCTTTTTAAAGGAACAGAGTATGACTACAAACCAATCCGCGAGCCGGATAATGTTCGAAAGTTCATCGATTTAATCGATAAGAGCCACACAACAAGGCATCTCGTTCGTCATCGATTTCATGCAAGATTTGAGATTGATAATGTCGATGAAATTGATAATCTCAAAAATTATATTCGTGAGAATAAAGTTCATCTCGTTTCCTTCATGGATCATACGCCTGGGCAAGGCCAGTATCGTCATCTAGAAATCTATCGAAAAACGATAAAGGGCTATAACAAACTTAGTGAAGCGTCTATTGATGTGCTTATTCATAATCACCAAACGAAAGAAAAACTTTCGATTGAAGACATCAGGGAAATCGCAGAGTTAGCCCATGAACATCAAATTGCCGTAGCCTCACATGATGACGATTCGATTGAAAAATTAGAACTTGTGAAAAGCTTCGGTACAACGATTAGTGAATTTCCGATTACGCTGGAGGTGGCTCAAAGAGCAAGAGAGCTTGGGATGTACACGATTGCAGGTGCTCCAAATGTGCTTCTAGGCGGTTCTCACAGCGGGAATTTAGGGGCGGCAGAAGCGATTCAAAATCAAGCGATTGATATTTTGTGTAGTGATTATTATCCTGCGGGGATGCTCCACGCCATCTTTGCATTATTAGATAACTATGACATGGACCTAGCAGAAACGATGAAGCTAGTGACGATTAATCCTGCAAAAGCGGTAAAAATGGATCATGAAATCGGCTCGCTTTGCGAAGGGAAAAAAGCTGATTTGCTAATCATTGAACGGATTACTGATGACTTTCCTGTCATTACAGGTGTCTTTGTCGATGGGAAGCTCATTCAAAAGACAAACTATCGAATCTAATCTACCAATCAAGAGAAAGCAGGTGAGCAGGTGGAAACTCTATTAGAAATCAAGGATCTATCCAAATCGTTTGACCTCCATAACCTCGGCAAACATATCCGCGCCGTCAGTCATGTGGATATCCAGCTAAATGAAGGCGAATTTGTCGGAATCACCGGAAAAAGCGGAAGTGGAAAGTCAACGATTTTAAAATGCATCTATGGGGCTTACCGGATCCAGCAAGGGGGTATTTGGTACCATTCGAAAAAATTTGGCCGCATCAATTTGGCTGATGCCTCCGAACGCCAAATGCTCTACTTAAGGAAACATGAAATTGGATATGTGTCCCAATTTTTGAATGTCATGCCTAGAACGACGGCAAGACAGCTTGTACAACAGGCGATTCTTGAAATGGGTGAAAGTAAGAGTTTCGCAGAAAAAGAAACAGAAAAGATTTTAGCTCATTTTGAATTGGACCAAGAGCTCTGGGATAGTTACCCAACGACTTTTTCCGGTGGGGAAAAGCTAAGACTCAATATTGCGAGAGCAATGGTGAAGAAGCCACGTTTGCTTCTCTTAGATGAGCCAACTGCGAGTCTCGATCATGACTCGAAAATGAAGGTGAAGCTTCTCATTGAACAGCTGATGAACGAAGGAACAACGATGCTAGGAATCTTCCACGATCTGGAGTTTATGAATCATCTAGTCAATCGAGAGTACAATATGCAAAATGGTGTATTCTCTTAAACTCCTATTTTTACCAATACTTTACAAAAATTAATGCTTCATTAATAGTGAATTGACATTTAGTAGATATAGTAATGAGGGTAAAAAAAATATAAGGCGAGGAGATTCATAATGAAGAAATCTTTCTTATTTTTACTATCACTAGTAATCCTATTTGTTGCAGGTTGTTCATCATCAGCGAATTCTGAAGGAAGCTCGGGGGAAGACAAAGCCACGATTACGATTGCATGGCTTCCAAATGAATCTGGTGCTGATTTAACAGAAGCGCGTGATGCGATTGGGAAAGTAATCGAAGAGAAGACTGGTAAAGAAGTAGAGCATCAAACAACTACTGACTATATTGTGGCAATTGAAGCTGTTGCCAACGGAAATGCAGACATGGCGTTCTTAGGAGCACAAGGTTATATCGAAGCAAAAAACAAAAATGATAAGGTTGAACCTTTAGTCGTACCAACAGGTGCGTCAGGTACATTAGAGGATGCTGTTTACTATAGCTGGTTAGCTGTTGAAAAAGATAATGTAGATGAATACAAAGATGGCGAAGAGTTTGCGATTGATAACATTCAAGGAAAGAAATTCTCATTTGTATCGAATAGCTCAACTTCTGGCTTTAAAGTTCCTTCTACTGGAATCGTAGAATACTTCAGCCAAAAAGATGATTTTAAAGATTTAACAGCTGAAGATTTACTAGAAGGTGGCGACGACAAATTCTTCAGTGAAGTTCTATACGGTGGTTCTCACCAAGGTTCTGCAGTGAACCTTTTATCAGGAAAAGCGGATGTAGCTGCATTCTGTGATACTTGTGTGAACAACTATGTAGAGCTAGCTGAAGGTGATGTTAACAGACCAGGTGCGATTTATAAAGTAAAGACTGATGCAGCAGAACCGTTCAATACAGTTGTAGGAAAAGAGTTCCAACTGATTTCTGTAACACCAGTATTGAATGCACCATTTGTTATCAATACAGATAATATCAGTGAAGACTTACGAGCAGAGCTTCTTGAAATCATGACTTCAGATGACATTACGAACAATGAAAAAGTATTTGTACCAGAGGATTCTGAGTTCTCAGGATTATTTAAGAAGACAGCGGATGAGCGCTTAGTTGAAGTAGAGGACGAGTGGTTCGATCCGATTCGTGAGCTTTCAAAATAACATGGATATAAGGAGAGTTAACCTATGACACCCCTTTTAGAAGTCAATCATGTGTCCAAGCAATTTGGAAATGAGACAAAGGCGTTATCAGATGTTAACTTCTCCGTCAGTGAAGGAGAGTTTGTATCAATCATCGGTCCATCTGGAGCGGGGAAATCAACTCTCCTTCGCTGTATCAATCGAATGATTGATGCATCAAACGGAGAAATCATCTTTGATAACATGAACGTGATGAATTTGAAGAAGAAAGAGCTTAAAATGGTCCGTACGAAAATCGGGATGATTTTTCAACACTACAATTTAGTGAATCGTTTGAGTGTGATTGAAAATACCCTTCATGGAAATCTTGGAAAGAAATCCACCATTGCCGGAGCTCTAGGTCTCTATAACCAAGAGGAGAAGGAACAGGCCGTTAAAATTTTATCGACGCTGGGCCTAGTTGAGCATATATACAAGCGGGCGGATCAATTGAGTGGTGGTCAAAAGCAGCGCGTTGGGATCGCACGTGCCTTGATTCAAAATCCACGGATGATGCTTTGTGATGAACCGATTGCTTCACTCGACCCGAACTCAGCAAAGGTCATTATGGATCATCTTCGTAATATTTCTACAACGATGGGCATTACCGTATTGGTGAATCTGCACCAAGTGGATGTGGCGTTAAAGTATTCGGATAGAGTGATCGGAATTAACCATGGACAGGTTGTATTTAATGGTACTCCGAAAGACATTACAAAGGATGATATTCAGCGTATTTACGGTTCGGAAGCTGAAGACCTCATCTTTGACATAGGAGGCATCCATGCAAGCTGATTTCTTTGCCAAAAAAAGAAGAAATTCGATCGGGTTCTTTGCCATTCTAGCTGCAATTACGGTCGGTGCCATTATCATCACAGAGTACGATATTGTAAAAGGATTCGAATCCCTTCCTCGAGCGGTGACATGGGCATTAGGGAATTTTTACCCGACACAAGAGTCTTTGGTGAAGCTTCCAGATATTTTGAGTAGCCTTATTGAAACGTTGCTCGTTTCGATTGCGGCTACATCAATTGGTGCCGTGTTTGCATTGTTTTTTGCGCTTATGGGTTCGAATACGACGAGAGTGAATGCCTTTTTCGGAAGCATCAGTCGTGCAATCGCAACGCTTTTTCGAAATATTGATGTTGCAGCGTGGGCATTAATCTTGCTCTTTTCCTTTGGACAAAGCTCATTGACTGGTTATTTTGCGTTGTTCTTCGGTTCCTTTGGATTCTTAACGCGGGCTTTTGTGGAAACGATTGATGAGGTCAGTGGAGGTTCGGTTGAAGCATTAAGAGCGACGGGTGCCAATTATGCATCTATTATTTTTCAATCGGTGATTCCATCAAGTGTACCGCAAATGCTGAGCTGGGTTCTCTTTATGATTGAAACGAATATCCGTAGTGCGACATTAATTGGATTGCTGACCGGTTCAGGGATTGGCTTTACTTTTAATCTGTATTATAAAAGCTTGAATTACGATATCGCGTCACTTGTGGTCGTTACTATCATCATCTCGATTCTTTTGATCGAATCCATATCGAATTATGTAAGGAGGGTGATTCTCTAATGGAAGCCAATGAACAAGTCGTATCGGGTGAGCCGATGCTTGAGTCTCCATCTAAGCCGATCAAAATTAAAATCTTAACAAAATCAACGATTGCCATTCGAATCACTCTTCTTGCCCTAGCGTTCCTAACGGTATATGCCTTTTTTAGTTTTGATTATAAAGAGATTGATTTTGGTGAAGCAATACTGGCGACATTCGCGAATATAAAAGCGATGTTTTTTGAAGCGCATTTTAATCATTTCACTTTTACCCATGCGTTCTATCAGGTCTTGATTACACTGGGCCTCGCGTTTTTAACGACGATATTTGGGGCAATTATTGCTGTCTTCTTAGGCTTATTGGCAGCCGAAAATTTAACTTCGAAGCGAGTATCTGCAGTGATTAAAGGGATTGTTGCTTTTATTAGAGCGGTTCCAACCGTTTTATGGGTGCTCATCTTTGCGGTTGCAGCTGGTCTTGGTAGTGTGGCAGCGGTCATCGGGATGACATTTCATTCTGTTAGTTATTTAGTAAAGGCTTATTCCGAGTCTTTTGAGGAACTGGATAATGGCGTCATTGAAGCCCTTCAAGCAAGTGGAGCGAGCTTTTGGCAAATCATTTTTCAAGCTGTCATTCCATCTTCACTCACTTACATGATTTCCTGGACATTCTTGCGCTTTGAAATTAACTTCGCAGTCGCCGTAGCGATGGGAGCGGCAGCAGGTGCAGGCGGAATCGGTTTCGACATGTTCATGGCAAGTAATTTCTACTTGGATATCAGAGAAATCGGTACGATTACGTACTTTATTTTAGCAATTGCCATTTTGTTAGAGGTCTTTGCGACAAAGTTTAAGAAGAAGCTTAGGGTGAATGGATAAAAGTTGAAGGGAAGATGTTCTCCCACGATAAAAAGATTCTTTAGAAGTCCAGAAGAGTTGTTCTCGCTTTATGAGACAACTCTTTATAATTATAAATTCTCTGTATTCTTCGTTATTTTCTTCTGTAGTTCTATCCTCAGCAGGTGTTTAAAGTTTTGGTTCGTTTTGCTGGTCCTTATATGGGTCTGTACAACCAGTTAAAAAACCAATGAATGTTACCTTCTTGAATTTCGAAAAATTTGGTACTACCGAAATTTAAATGAAGTATCTTAACCTAGTGTTATGTAACTACCAGGAGCTTGTATACCTGCTACATCTTGAATATGCTTACCACTTTTATATGCTTAAGACGAAGTTGATACACATTCCTAACACCTTCCTATTAACTTTTCAATCTTAGTATCATGCGATTCTTTTTCGCCTTAATGACAGGATTAATGCCTAATTTGTTGAATTAACTGTATTAAAGGTGCTGTTTGGGTGCATAACAATTTAACAATTCTATATGTGATTGATCTATGCGTGGAAAAAAGTTGTAGTTTTGGAGGGTGAGTTGATGAAAAAAGAAAAATTAATTAAAAAATATGATAAACAGGTAAAAATGTATGAAAGTAATTCTAAAAATCAAAGGCTTAATGGTCTGAGAAATAGAATAATCAAAAACGCTTATGGAAAAGTTCTAGAGGTTGGAGTCGGAGCTGGAGCGAACTTTCCCTACTATGATAGGAATAGTGTGGAGATAATGGGGGTTGATTTCAGCTCAGAGATGATTAAGAGTGCCAAAAGATCAGCATCAATCTATCAAGTAACCGCAGAATTTATACAAGAAGATATAGATGAGTTGATCCTAGAAGAAAATACATTTGATTGCATTGTATCAACCCTTTCACTTTGCAGTTATCCTGACCCAATCAAAATATTAAATAAGTTTAATAAGTGGTGCCGTAAAGATGGGAGTGTGTTGTTATTGGAACATGGTCTGAGCTCTAATCCATTTCTTTCATTTACCCAAAAAGTGATTGATCCACTTCATACTAAAATATCCGGATGTCATTGTAATAGAAATATCAATAAGATGTTGGAGGAGTCTAGTCTTAAGATTGAACATATCGAGCGTTATTGGTCGGAAATCGTCTATTTAATATTGGCGAAACCTTCGAAGATTGATTCTGTCTAATATAGAAGTCCATTGGTGAGGGAAGAAGCTAGTGAGTTCTTAAAAAAATTTGGAAAAATATTGTAATTGCTAACAAAAGGTGATAATATAAACAAAATTATAAAATCTATGAAGAGAACAAGTACGTGAGGAAAGACTCCAAAGCGAGCTGGGTATGGTGGGAGCCAGTGAGGAAAGCCTTATCGGAAAAATCATCTCTGAGATGCAAGGCTGAAGTTTGAGTAAGTCTTGACGGGAGTCCACCGTTAAAAGGAACGCGTATGATAGTACGTTGACAAAGTGCTGTTGCGGTTGGCAACAGAATTTGGGTGGTAACGCGGGTATTACACTCGTCCCTATTACAGGGACGGGTGTTTTTTATTTTTAAAATAGGAGGTTTTATCATGGATTTTAGCAATCAGAAGGAAAGTAGAGTGAAGCGCGAAAACAGAATTTTGAACTACTGGGAAAAGAACGAAATTTTTCAGAAGTCGATGGAAAATCGGAAAAACGAAGAATCCTTTGTTTTCTATGAAGGTCCACCAACAGCCAATGGCCTTCCCCATGTCGGTCATGCATTAGGAAGGACACTTAAAGATATCGTTGCTAGATATCACACCATGAATGGAAAGCATGTCGTTCGAAAAGCTGGTTGGGATACACATGGATTACCTGTTGAATTAGGAGTTGAGAAAGCGCTAGGAATTTCAGGGAAGCATGAGATCGAAAAATACGGAGTGGAAGCCTTTATCAACAAGTGTAAAGAAAGTGTCTTCTCCTATGAGAAGCAATGGCGAGAATTTACGAGGGAGTTGGGCTATTGGGTCGATATGGACGATCCATATATGACGATGGACAATCACTACATTGAATCGGTCTGGAATATCCTGGGCGCGATTCATGAAAAAGGCTTGCTGTATAAAGGGCATCGTGTTTCTCCATATTGTCCTAGTTGCCAAACATCGTTGAGTTCTCATGAAGTTGCACAGGGGTATAAGACCGTCAAAGATTTAAGCGCAACCGTGAAGTTCAAAATTGCCGAGAATGAATATGTACTTGGTTGGACGACGACACCTTGGACGCTCCCTGCCAATGTTGCTTTGGCGGTGAATGGTGAGCTTGAGTACGTGAAAGTACAAAAGGACGAGGAGACCTATGTTGTTTCTGCTACTAGGGTAGAGGAGGTTATCAAGGCCCCTTATACTGTCGTACAAAGGATGAAAGGAAAAGAGTTGGTCGGCCTTACATATCAGGCACCATTTGATTATGTTGAAGTGAAAAATGGTCATCGGGTGATTGAAGGTGATTTTGTCACCGAAGAAAGTGGTACGGGAATTGTTCATATAGCCCCAGCCTATGGTGAGGATGACTACCGTGTTGTCAAAGAGAATGGTTTATCTTTTATCAATGTAGTTGACGAACGTGGAAAATATATGGATGTAGTCATGCCTCTTGCTGGTCGCTTTGTAAAAGAGTGTGATGTCGATATTGTGAAGTTGCTCCATGACAAAGAGTTGCTTTTTCACAAAGAAAAGTATGAACACTCTTATCCGCATTGTTGGCGTTGTGATACACCCTTGTTGTACTATGCGACCGAAAGCTGGTTTATCAAAACGACTGCATTAAAGGAAACATTCATCAACGAAAATCAAAAGGTCAATTGGTATCCTGACCATATCAAAAATGGCCGATTTGGGAATTTCTTAGAAGGATTAGTCGATTGGAATATCAGTCGAAATCGGTACTGGGGCACACCTCTAAATGTATGGGTTTGTTCGTCGTGTGAAACTCAATTTGCCCCAAAGAGTATAAAAGAATTACCCGTGACAGATGTGGAACTTCACAAACCATATGTAGACGTTATAACCTTTACTTGTCCAAATTGTCAGGCTGAAATGCGAAGGACGCCAGAAGTCATCGATGTATGGTTTGACAGTGGCTCGATGCCATTTGCTCAATACCATGCTCCATTTGAAAACGAAGAGCTTTTTCAGCAACAGTTTCCGGCTGATGTTGTCGCCGAAGGGATTGACCAAACACGAGGATGGTTTTATTCGCTGTTGGCAGTTTCAATTTTGTATACAGGTAAGGCTCCTTATAAAAATGTCCTGGCGACCGGTCATGTGTTAGATGAACATGGACAAAAAATGTCTAAGAGTAAGGGGAATGCCCTAGACCCTGTGGAACTCATAAAAACCTTTGGGGCAGATACTTTAAGGTGGTCGCTCATTGAAGATAGTGCACCTTGGAATGCAAAACGTTTCTCGGAACGGAATGTTCAGGAGGCAAAGTCAAAGCTTATTGATACGTTGTCGAGTTTGCATCATTTTTACAAGCTTTATGCTGAAATTGATTCATTTAATCCTGAAGTCCATGAAAAGGGCACAGTCACTCTGATGGATCGCTGGGTTCTTTCCAGGTTAATGACCACGACAACACTTGTGAAAAAAGAAATGGAGAACTTCCAGGTAACGAACACTGCGCGATTGGTCGGTCAGCTAGTAGAGGAAGTGAGCAATTGGTATGTTCGGAGAAACAGGGAACGGTATTGGAGTAAAGGAATGTCTTTCGATAAATTAGCCGCCTTCCACACATTGCGAACGGTATTGCTTGATATTTCCAAGCTTCTGGCACCGTTTGTTCCATTTATTTCAGAAGAAGTCCATTATTCTTTAACTGGAGAAAGTGTTCATTTAGCTGAGTATCCAAAGGTTCAGTTGGAACTAGTTGACCACCAATTGGAACAGCAAATGCAGGCTGTTTTAGAAATCGTTGAGTTAGGTAGAAGTATCCGTAATAAGCATCAGGTCAAAACAAAACAGCCCCTAGCAAAAATGGTGGTCGTTTCGAACAATAGCGATGTGTCATTAAAATCTTTTGAGGAAATTATTAGAGACGAACTCAATTTGAAAACAGTTGAGTGGGCAGATTCTTCTAATGAGTATGTTGAATTTAAGTTAAAGCTCAATTTTAGAACGGCGGGTCCGAAATTAGGGAAGGTTGTTAATCAGGTGAATCAAGCTTTAAGTCAGGCAACTGTAGAGAAAATTGAACAATTTTTAAAAGAAGAGTCTATGGTAGTGAACTTAGACGAACAGGTGATAAGGCTAGAAACAGATGATGTACTCGTACAAAAAACGGCTGTACTAGAAGGTTTTTCTGAAGCTTCTAATGGGAATTTCACTGTGATTGTTGACGTCCATATCAGTGAGAATTTGAGAAGGGAAGGAGTGGCTCGTGAATTCATCCGAGGCGTACAAGACCTGCGCAAGAAATTGGATTTACCAGTGGAAAAGAGGGTGGAGCTCTTTCTCAGTTGCTCAAAAGAACTTCAGGAATTAATCGAGGAGCATAAGTCTTTAATAGATAGAAGTCTAATCTTAAGTGGACTTTATTTTTCAAAGACTAACCAAATGGAACGAATCGCATTAGGGGAGGAAGACGTTTTTATTGGGATTGGATAAAAATGTGTTTTTTGTAGGATTATCGTCTAAGAGATTCGGTTACCATTTGCAGTGCAATTCTGAAAAGGAATTGCACTGCTTCGTTTTATTAAGCTGTAGCTATATTAGGTAAAAACCCATTTCAAGGAGAACAAGTTACTAGGTCAATGACTAAAGAATAGGATGACGTGAACTCAATAATGTTAGGAGTGCATTTTATGTATCCACTAAATCCGTATTATCAATTTCCTTATACTCAGGAAGCCTATTTATCAGCTAATCCATTCCAAGAGGACATCATTTACAACTCAGACGTTGACGAAAGACTATTTGGCCAATTTTTTCCTCCAATAGGGTTTCCACCAGGACAGCAGCCTGGATTTCAACCTCCGTTTGGGCCACCTAGTCAAGGTCAAGGGGGAGGCCCACCAACAACGCCACCGCCATCTTTTGTTCCCACGCAAGCACAACAAGTAGAAGCTTTTGCTGTTGACCCGGGTGGTATTAGAAGATGTCTATTTAGGTTTACTTACGTCTGGCTTAGAGGCTTTCAGCAATTTTGGTTTTATCCAATCTTTGTCGGTCGAAACTCTATTGCCGGATGGCGTTGGAATGGATTTAGATGGGTCTATTTTGGTATAAGTCTACGACAAATTCAGTCGTTTTCTTGCTTTTAACAAATGGAGATTGAAGAAATTCCATATAAGTTGGAATGCAGAACCAGAGATACACAATCATCTAAACTGACAAGTGCGATACTTTTAAAATTAGGTATCCTCTTTTTTTTTGAGTAATTAACCTAACCGATGTGAGGAAATTGAGGTAACGGGTGCATTCACCGAAGAAAAAGGATTAAGGTTCGCTAAGGGGAATGTACTAATGAACATTATGATCTAGTTGAATAACTTGTACCTTAAATCTTAACTTCTAGGAGGAAGTGAGGATTTTTTGTTGAACACTAGAATTATAATATTATGAAAATTAATTGCGTCGGGAGGAATATTTAGTATGGCCTTTATGAAAGTTAGAAAAGAATTCAAGGTTGTTGGTTTAAAAGGAAGTGGGGAGTTTATTAACTTCGGTAATGAAGTTCCTTTGCTTGCAAAGCAAGTATTAAGTCGTGCAAACGAAATACTAGATCCAACAGAAACCGAAATCGCATTATTTGAACCTAAGCGGGATGAAGAACATAGGATAGGTCAATATTATGTAGGATTAATTGTAAATGAACGATTAAGTAAAGTTCCCATAGGAATGGATTATATGGAAACAAATAAAAGTTATGTAACTACAAGGGGAAATATATCAAATTTGGGGGAACTTCATGTTCAATTATTGAATTGGTCAGAAGAACAAGGTTATCAAAGAGATCTTGATTCTTATATTGTAGAGACATATCACCCCATTGGGGACGGAGAAGAAGAGGTACAGATTTACTTACCTATTAAATCTTAAAGAGTTACATATACAATAAAGGAAAATTGGACAAATACATAAATACTTAATGGCATACAAATGTTTTGAATAAAAAATATGCTCGAAGCTACATATTAGTAGACCTGAAACAAGGATAAATAATTATTGACTACCACCTTGGGTGCTAGTTTATGCTTCTTTTGAGAGGTGATAAATATGCTAATTAACGAAGCGAGTAAGTTAACAAATTTGACTAAAAAGGCTATTGAATATTACATAGAACAAGAATTAGTATTTCCTAATGTTTTAGAAAACGGGTACCGAGATTTCAGTGAAAATGACGTTGAATGTTTAAAAAAGATTTATGTTTTCCGTAAGCTTGGACTCAGTATAGAGGAGATTAAGGCAGTTCTTGCCGATGAGACAAACAACACATTGCAAAAAATATCGGTACTTAAAGAATTATCTATTCAGAGGGAACAGGCAAAAAAAGCTATTCTTGAGAAACTTAGTTCTGGCAAAAATTATTCTGAACTAAGTATGGAACTGAGAGCTATTGAACAGAGTTCGACTGTAACTGAAAAACTACTAGATGCGTTTCCAGGATACTTCGGTCGATTTATTTGTCTGCACTTTGCGCGATTTTTGGATGAGCCTATTACGACCTCAGAGCAGCAATCCGCCTATGAAGAAATAATAGCATTTCTGGATAATGTACCATCATTGCAGTTTACTGAAGACTTGCAAAGATTCTTAATGGAAAGCACAGAGCATATGAACACAGAAAATATTCGAGACCTTATAGAGAATTATAGGGAATCAATTGAAAATGCCGATGAATTCTTGTCAGAAAACAAGGAAGTTATAGAGCGATACTTGGCATATAAGCAGTCCGAAGAATACAAAAATTCACCAATCTATAAAATCCAAACCATTCTTAAAGAGTTTAATAATACAAATGGTTATTATGATGTATTTATTCCTGCCATGAAAAAATTAAGTGTTTCTTATTCGGAGTATTTTAAGCAGATAGAAGTAGCAAACGAAAAATTATCATTACATTACCCAGAAATAAATAACTTCAATAAGGAGTAAAGCTTGTTTATATTATTTCAGCTTTTCGGGTAAGGGAAAAGCCTCTGAGGTAAAATATGGGATATAATGATTTGAGGGAGATGCATAACATAATTGTTGGAGTACCGATAGATTATTTGTGCGGTATAAACGATTACAATTGACTAAGGTTATATAGTATTTCCAATAACATATTAATATATTTTTAGGAGGCTGCTATGCTTACAATTGGTTATATTGGAAATGGGAAAAGTACGAACAGATATCATCTGCCTTTCGTCCTTCAACGAGAAAATATAAATGTAAAAACGATTTATCAAAGAAATCCTGAAAATGAAAGCTGGAAGAGAATTGCTGGAGTCAATTATACTTCCAATCTAGAAGAATTATTGAATGATGAGGAGATAGGGCTTATTGTCGTTTGTACAAGACACGACAGTCATTATGATTATGCAAAACTAGTTTTAGAACATAATAAACACTGTTTGGTTGAAAAACCTTTTATGGAAACGTCTGAGCAAGCAAAAGAAATATTTGCACTAGCCAGAGAGAAAGGATTGATTGTTCAGGCCTATCAAAACAGACGTTTTGACAGTGACTTTTTAACGGTTCAAAAGGTCATTGAGGATGGAAAACTAGGAGACTTACTAGAAGTGGAAATGCATTATGATTATTACCGTCCTGAAGTTCCCGAATCTGTTCATCATTTTGATCCTGCGTCGTCCTATTTGTATGGACATGGCTGTCATACATTGGATCAGGTCATAAGCTATTTTGGCGAGCCGGATCGTATCCATTATGATGTAAGACAATTATTGGGACAAGGAAGAATGAATGATTATTTTGATTTGGATTTGTATTATGGTGAGTTAAAAGTATCCGTGAAATCCAGTTACTTTAGATTGAAAGAAAGACCAAGCTTCGTTGTATACGGCAAAAAGGGATGCTTTGTGAAGGAAACAAAGGACCGCCAGGAAGAGCATTTGAAGTTATTTTATATGCCAGATAACAAAGATTTTGGAGTAGATACATTGCAGCATTATGGAATGATAACTTTTATTGATGAAGAAGGAACAGTCCACGAAGAAAAAGTGAAATCCGTTACAGGTGATTATGGAAGAGTGTATGATGATTTATATGAAAGTATCATAAATGGGAAAGCTAAAACGATTACGGACGAACAGACAGTACTACAAATGGAAATATTGGAAACTGGGGTTAGGAATCTAAAATAATTGAATACGAAATAATCCGCAAAAAATGCTCAGCAATTGAACTGAGCATTTTTTTGTAAAACCGAACCCGTCTAATCAAGCTTTATAATGTTTAAAAGCATATGCTGCAAGCTGCACTCGGTTTTCGACCTCTAATTTTTCTAGTAGGTTTTTAATATGGTTTTTCACCGTGTTTTCGGAAATGAAAAGTTGTTCGGCGATTTGTTTGTTTGTAATTCCTTTTGCAATTAATAAAAGAATTTCTCGTTCTCTTGGTGTTAAGGATTTTTCGAGAGCGGAATTCTGTAAGTCGTTTTCGCGAAATTGATAAAGCAGTTTGTTCGCAATTCCACGCGTTTTTTCACTAGACCCTTCTACGACGGAGAGCAGATATTCAAGCCAATCATCTGGGTCCATATTTTTCAATAAATACCCCTGGGCACCATATTGAACTGCAGTAAAAAGGTCAGCTACATCATCTGAAACACTTAACATGATGACTTTCATATAAGGAGATTTCTCCTTAATGATTTTTGTTGCTTCTAATCCATTCATCTTCGGCATTTCAATATCCATCAGAATAATATCTGGAGAATGTAGTTGACTAAGTTCAATTGCTTCTATCCCATTTTTCGCTTGAGCCACAATACTAAATTTAGGATGGTCCTCAAGCATGACTGAGATTGCCTCACGTGCATGGGGAGGATCATCGGCAATCATTACTCTAAAAGGATTCGTCATGTTTCTTATTCCCTCTCAATTTAATTTTTGTTCCTCGATTGAGTGCTGTATCAAACTCAATTTGAGCACCCAATTTTTCTGCTCGTTCCTTTACCATAGAAAGTCCATATTGTTTGGAACCAATTTTAGCATAGTCAAATCCACAACCATTATCTTCAATGCTCATTTCCCATTCATCATTGCGAACATCTAACTTGAAGCAGACAGAATCAGCACTCGAGTGTTTTCTTATATTCATAAAGGCCTCTTGAATGATGCCAAAAAGCTGGATTTCATCAGCTGGGGTGAAATATTTATCGATAAAATGGATATCCGTTTCGATGTCAATTCCAGAAACTGCTGTCCATTCTTCGAACCAATTATCAATTCTATTTGTAAAATGAATCTGCTCGTCCGGATTCATACGCAAGTTAAAAATGGCTTGTCGTAACTGTGTATCAATGGAATTTACAAGAGAATCAGCTTCTTTATGTTTTCCTTTTTTCATATGAACTCGAAGTAAGAAAAGAGTTTGCGCAATGCTGTCATGCAATTCTTTTGCTAATCTCTCTCTTTCTTCGTAGATGACTCTCATTTCTCTTTCTTTTGTGATTCTTTGATTTTTTATCTCAATGGTTTTAAACATCCATGTGGCGAAAATGTATGATATCAAGAAAGTTAAGATGGTAATAACATAGTTCCCAGTCTCCATCGAAAGATGATGAAGAAAGATACTATGTCGGAAAAACTCAAAACCTCCGATTATGAGTGTAGGAATTAATATTGTGAACAGCTTCAAATAACGGTAGGACATCCTGTCATTCTCCTTTAAAAAGCATTGCTAGCTTTAACGATACATCAATGTGAATGTTTTATGAACATTTATAAATGGATTGATAAAAAAATAGCCCCTTTGAGTCATATTAAAGTTTAAGAGAAAAACGTACTTTTATATAGGTAGACTTTTAGAAGAATTCGTTACGAAAATAATTATAGAATTGATAGGAGAGTTTCAAAAATGAAAAAGGTATTAACATATACAGCCTCAGTAGTTGGCGCATTTTTCTTATTTGCGAGTGCCGCTAGTGCCCATGTAACGGTTGCACCAGCAGAAACGACACAAGGTAAATATGAAGTGTTTACCGTTAAAGTTCCTTCCGAAAAAGAAGAGGTTTCAACTAAAAAAGTAGAAGTGACAGTTCCAGACGAAGTGAACATTTCTCGATTAGAACCAAAAGCAGGCTGGACTTATGAAGTGGAAAAGGATGCGACTGAAAAAATCACGAAAATAATATGGACAGCAGAAGGAGACGGTTTATCTCCAATTGAATTCGGAATGTTTAATATGTCAGGGAAAGTGGCTGACGATGCAACTGAAATCGTTTGGAAAGCTTATCAAACATACACAGATGGAAGTGTAGTCGAATGGGTTGGAGCAGAAGGTGCAGATACGCCTGCTTCAGTCACTACTGTACAACCAGGAGATGGTTCAAGTGATGGACATGGTGTTTCACATGAGGGTGCGTCTAACGTAGCTAGTGATAACGAAGAAGCAGAAGAAACGACTACTAGTAATACACCATTCTATCTTTCAATCGTAGCTCTAATCGCAGCATTAGTAGCCGTCGTTTTATCTTTGAAAAAGAGAAGAAATTAATATCTTTAGAATAAACAGCCCGTATCAAATGTGCTTGAGCACCTTGATACGGGCTATTTTTATAACAAATGAGAGGGAATCCTAATTTGCGATCATTCTTTTACCAAGCCTTACGATAGATCTCAGCTAACTCAGAAACAAGTGGCAGCTTAGGATTTGCTGTTGTACATTGGTCCTCAAATGCTCTTTCTGCTAGAAAATCGATTTTGCTTTCGAATTCGACTTTGTTTACGCCGTTCGCCTTAATGGACATTGGAATGTACAGCTCTTCTGCTAGTTTGATCACTGCCTGAACGAGACTTTCCACACCTTCTTCAGTCGTCCGTGCAGGTAAGCCTAAAGCTCGGGCAATTTCCGCATAGCGTTTGTCCGCAACAAATTTTTCATACTTCGGAAAAGCTGCTAATTTGCTCGGCTTTGTTGCATTATAACGAATGACATGCGGCATTAAGATCGTATTGGCACGACCATGGGCAATATGGAATTCTCCTCCAAGCTTATGAGCTAAGCTATGATTGATGCCCAAGAAGGCATTTGCGAAGGCCATACCAGCAATGGTAGACGCATTATGCATTTTTTCTCGAGCGATTTCATCATTTCCGTTCCGATAAGCCCTCGGTAAATATTCAAATACGAGCTGGATAGCCTTCATCGCTAAACCGTCAGTGTAATCATTGGCCATCACGGATACGTATGCCTCGATGGCGTGTGTTAAGACGTCCATTCCCGTATCAGCAGTCACATGCTTTGGCACGGTCATGACAAACTGAGGGTCAACAATGGCCACATCAGGTGTAAGCTCGTAGTCAGCCAGTGGATATTTAATATTCGCCTTCTTATCGGTAATAACAGAGAAGGAGGTTACCTCAGATCCTGTACCAGAAGTTGTTGGGATGGCGACAAACTGAGCTTTTTCTCCGAGTCTAGGATACTTCACTAGACGTTTACGGATATCGAGAAATTTTTGTTTTAGTCCAAAGAAATCAACATCTGGATGCTCATAAAATAACCACATTCCTTTAGCAGCATCCATGGCTGAACCACCACCGAGTGCGATAATGACATCTGGTTGGAAACTAGCCATCATTTCTGCACCTTTCATTACTGTTTCAATGGATGGATCTGGTTCAACGTCTGAAAAAATTTCACAGTGTACATAGTCAGGACGTTTTCTTAAATAATAGAGAACCTTATCCACATATCCCAGCTTCACCATTCCAGGATCCGTTACAATGAGGGCTCTTGATATATTCGGCATTTTCGCTAAATATTGAGTCGAGTTTTTCTCGAAATAGATTTTTGGTGGAACCTTGAACCATTGCATATTGACACTTCTTTTTGCGAGCTTTTTAATATTGACCAAATGAATCGCTCCTACATTTGTCGATACTGAGTTTCCTCCGAATGTTCCACATCCAAGTGTAAGGGAAGGGAGGTAGGCATTATAAATATCTCCGATGGCACCTTGAGAAGAAGGGGCATTAACAATGATGCGTCCTGCTTTCATCCGTGCACCAAATTTACGAATGACCTCATCATTGGTGGAGTGAAGGACAGCAGAATGACCGAGCCCACCAAATTCCAACATTTCCTCTGCTCTCTTTAAGCCTTCTTCAAGGCTTTTTACTTTGTAGCATGCTAAAACTGGGCTTAGTTTTTCGCGAGAAAGGGGATATTCAGGTCCAACACCAGTTAATTCGGCCACTAAAATTTTTGTATCCTCAGGGACTTTTACACCAGCCATTGCAGCAATTTTGGCAGCTGGCATCCCGACAATATCCGCATTGACAGCACAGGAATGTTCATTAATAACGAGCTTTTCGACTTTCCTATTCTCTTCTTCATTAAGGAAGTAGCAGCGATGCGCCCTCATTTCCCTTTTAACTGCGTCATAGATGTCCTTGTCAATAATAACGGCCTGTTCTGAAGCGCAAATCATTCCATTATCAAAGGTTTTCGATAAGACCAAATCATTGACAGAACGCTGAATGTTGGCGGACTTTTCAATATAGCATGGCACGTTCCCAGGACCAACACCAAGAGCAGGCTTTCCTGAGCTGTAAGCAGATTTGACCATGCCTGAGCCACCTGTTGCGAGAATTAATGAGATATCTGGATGATTCATAAGCAAACGAGTGGCTTCAAGTGATGGCTTTTCAATCCATTGAATGCAGTGCTCGGGGGCACCAGCCAAAATGGCTGCATCTCGTAATGTGCGAGCTGCTTCACTACTGCATTTTTGAGCAGAAGGGTGAAAAGCAAAAATGATTGGATTGCGTGTTTTGATTGAGATTAGAGTTTTAAACATCGTAGTGGAAGTTGGGTTTGTTACCGGAGTGACGCCAGCAATAACACCAACCGGTTCAGCAATTTCTATGATTCCTTCGTGCTCATTTTCATTGATGATGCCGACGGTTTTATTGTATTTAATATTGTGATAAACGTATTCAGTTGCAAACATGTTTTTAATGATTTTATCCTCATAGACGCCACGACCTGTTTCTTCCACGGCAAGCTTTGCGAGTGGCATATGCTTATCTAAGCCAGCAAGCGCCATTTGCTTCACAATGTCATCTACCATTTCTTGGTCAAAATCATTAAATTCTTTTAGAGCTTGTCGACCATTTTCTACAAGACGGTTAATCATTTCGGTTACAGAGTTGTCAGTGGTTAACGCTTTTTCTTTAATAGCCATTTCTCATACCTCCAAAAGTTTGTGAAATATTTCACAAGTATTTTCAAAAAAAATTGAGCGTTTATGCACTTACTGGATTTCTAGGGAGTTTCTCGAACGTGATATCTGATAGGATTTTTGAGCATTTCTTTACAATAATGAGATAGTTTGTTGTCCAAATATAGGAGGGAAGCGGGTCATTCTCATGAAACATCATTGCTTCGAATTCATCTCCAATTAATTCTTCGAAAACATTTTGTGAATAGGTTTCAGCATCAGTGGAAAAAGGTTTCCACTCAAAAATAATCATTCTGTATCACTCCTTTTGTATTTCTTGAAATTAGAATACCATATATTCTCAATAATAATTTGTGAAATATTGAACAAACTTTGAACTATTAAAATGATAGCGTATTCATTTTTGGTGTTAAGTTTGTTAGGAGTGAATACTTATTTCGATATAATATTCATTCGCCATAACTAGCTTCATGGATAAGTTGACCATTTCTGTGAAAAATAAAGTATCAGACACAAAAAGTCAAAGGTGGGATTCAAATGTTTAAGAAAGTTCCCAGGTTATTCATCAGCAAAAGATGGACAATAGGATTTTTCATTTCTCACATATCTGGATGGCTCTTAGCAAATCTTCAAACATTTTGGATCGTGTATGAAATAAGAAGGGCAATTAGGCTCATAAAAGATAAATAGTATTAGTAAGGAGATTTAAAACACAAGGATCTACCTTTTAAAATGAGTTTCAGTAAAGAAAGGGATTACGATGATCGGACTTGTTACAGGAATTGTGGTGTTTATCTTTATTGCCTTAAAGACAAATAAAAGGTTGCCGATGAACCATGTTTTACAAATTTGGACTTTTTCAGCCGCGCTTCAAACGGGATTTGACGTCTATATGATAATGAAATACAAAGGCTATTGGTATTTTGAAAGAGACGCGATCGAATTTGCAGCGATTCTTCCTCATCTTTTCCTAGTTCCAGCCGTTAATATTATTTTTTTGAATAAATACCCGTTTAATAAACCACGGATTAAACGGGTCCTCTATATTGCAATCTGGACGGTAGGTATCGTGATTTATGAATTAATCACATTGTTACCTGAGCCATGGGGCTTCCTTCATTATGGTTGGTGGAATATATGGTATTCTGCTTTGCTTGACCCTATTTTGTTTTTTATCTTGGTCAAGTATTATAGATTGGTCAAACGGCTGGACAAGAAGGTGTCAGACTAACAGAAAAAAGATGCTCTCCAATCGGAGAACATCTTCTTATAAGAACGAAAACACAAGGATCGCGATAAGTGGTACAAATATGATGAGATAGCCAATCGGGTTAGCGAAATTAATTGTCCAACCGACGCCAAAACGTTTTTCCACAAAGATAGAAGGGTCATTTTTATTAAAGTAAAAAAGACCGCCTTTCCAATGGGTATCATCTGAATCTGTCAGTTTCTCCTCTGTCGTTTCGATTGTGAATTTATCTGATCGTCCTACTCGTACTGCAAACACAATCGTACTTACTAAAATAATAACGAGAAAACCTAGCGGAATCGCAAACATTGCTGTTGCTGAAATGATATCAGGATGAATGATTTGTAATTGAAAGAAACTTAGCAACACAGTGATTAGGAAGCTAACGAAAAACATGAGCCAACTTGAATATTTTCGTAAAGCAAGTTGTCTTTGTCTAGAAGCTTCTGTACTTTCTCCGCTTAATTTAATGCCCGATTTTTTTGTCCCCAAGTGAATCCCCAAAAACATGAGCTGCATCACGAACAAAGTAAGGGGCATAAGAATGGATGACATCAGTGTTTTTTCTGTAAAAGCATCTGGTTGCCCGTTCGGACCCCAATGTGTTGGGATTTGCTGTGGTAATAGGTCATATTTGAGTAGGGTATAGCCAATAACTCCCACTGTTATAATGATCGGTAGCAAGAATACTTGCCAAGGTAACATTTCATCACGAGAACGTGCCGATAAATCAGCCACGCGTATTTGCTTCAAATTTCCTGTCCATTGCTTATCTGCTTTTAGCTTAAGTGTTTTTCCGTGATAGTAAAAATATAAGGAAAAGCTGAACAAGATAATCACGAACTCGAGAAGGATTCCGCCAATTACGATTTGCTCTTCAGTAGCAGTCTGAATAAGGGACCAGAGAGCATAACCTGCCAAAAGAATAATCGAAAGCAATCCAACTAATTTGGCATAGTTTTTTTTATAAGCTAAAAGTGTTTCATTTTGTAAATGTTTTTCCGGAATCGTCACGCCAAAAATAACGGACCGATTGACTAAGAAAGGAATAGCGGTTTGGATTCCAGCGATAATAAGTGAAATGAAGAAAAAGATAGTTAAAGTCATTGTGTTTCCTCCTTTGAGCTTTTAAACTCCTCAATCATAGAGGTGACAAGTTCTTGAATTTGTTGATTGGACATCCCTACGACAAGAGATTCGGCAATCAGCGGTCTATAGTCATTTTTAAGTCGTTCGAGAGAAGCTTCGTTAAAATCCTGTGGTGAAGAAATTATCGCCCCAGACTTTGGAACAATTCGAATGATGCCCTTTTGCTCTAAATGATGATAGCTTTTATTAACCGTGTGCATGTTGATACCTAGGTCTGCAGCAAAGGTCCTCACAGAAGGAAGAGACTGTCCTGGTTGAATGTGTTCTCTTGCGATTCCCTCGATAATTTGATTGGAAATCTGTAAGTATAAAGGAACTTCTGATTCAGGCTCAATTCGAATAATCATGCGCACACCTCCAATCTGTTCTATCTTTATTATAACAAAACTGTTCTATAAGATCTAGATCAAAAGTGAAAATGGGTGATGGAAGGTGTTAAGTCATTAACAAGACCTGCGCTCAAAGTTAAAATGAGTGTTTTCAGGATTTTTCCTTTTTGTGCTAAAATTATTTCATACATTTTAGGAAAAAGAGGGGCTGGAACAATGGCTGAAGCAAATCGTAATAATATCGAGCGCTTTACTGGGTTTGGAGCACTATATAATCGTAATCGTCCAAGTGCACCAGAGGAAGTAGTGAAAATATTAACAAATTACTTGAATGATAAGCCTAAGCTAGTGGTCGATGTAGGCTGCGGTACTGGACTTTCTTCTTTTATTTGGCTTGACGCCGCTGGAGAAATTATTGGGGCAGAGCCGAATGATGATATGCGACAGGTGGCAGAATCCCGTTTGGAAGAAGTGGGAACACCTACTTATCTTTCATTCCAGAAGGCATTATCCCATCAGCTTGGATTGCCCGATGAATCGGCAGATATAATTACTTGCTCGCAAGCTTTTCACTGGATGGAGCCACAGTCTACTTTAAAAGAATTTGCCCGTATCCTTCGCCCAAACGGAATTTTTGCCGCTTACGATTGTGATTGGCCACCAACTTGTGATTGGCAATTGGAGGAGCATTATAATAGATTGTATAGTCTTACAGAAGAGCATCTTTCTCAGTTGCTTTCAAGTGAAGAGAAAATACATAGATGGCCCAAAGGGGAGCACCTGCAACAAATCCAACAATCAGGGCTATTTTCTTTTGCTAAAGAAATTGTGTTTCACCATTGGGAAGAGTGCAAAGCGGAACGGTATGCGAATATTGCTCTTAGTCAGGGTGGATTGCAAACGGCTCTGAAGTTAGGAGTAAAAGAGCTGGAAATTGCATTCACGGAATTTAAGAATCACGTAGAAGAGGTTTTTGCTGGAGAAACAAAGGAGATTTTATTCAGCTATCGTATGAGGATTGGGATTAAATAAATAGTAGAGAGAGATCCCCTGAGATTATCAGGGGATTTTAATATGTGATGAATCCTATACAAAATTCTTTAGAAATTATAGATTGTATCTTCAATCTGCTTTAATTTGCTGTACTTCTCCTCGTACCATCTACGCTCAAAATTGAGCTGTTCATATCCGCTGCTCAGCATAATCTGTATTTGTTCATTAGATGTTCCACCTGCGATATTTTTTCTATTGATACAAGTATACGGATTTAATACTTCATCAAGCTCATCTTGTTTAATATCTAAAATAAAACCTTGTTGGCTAGCCACCTGATTAAGGTCCTTAGCACTTAATTCATTTGCGTTTTTGGACTGAGAAATAGCTGTTCGTACAAAACTCGCAATAATATGATGGGATTCTCTAAAAGTGATTTTGTATTTTTGAACCAGATAGTCTGCAAGGTCAGTCATTGTGGAGTAACCTTCATTGGTAGCCAGTAGCATTCTTTCATCGTTCCATTTTATTTTTGGAAGTATTTCAGTAAAAAGTGTGACAACATTATTTGTCACTTCAAGTGCATGCCAAAGGGGACTATAAAGATATTTCGTAGCATCGCGAATATCACTATAAGATATACCTTTAGGTGAGCTAATAACTCCGATGGTGTCACCTAGTACCCAACTCGCGGCAGAACGTAGAAACTCAAATGCAGCTGGATTCTTTTTTTGAGGCATGATACTGCTAATAGCAGCGTATTCGTCTGGAATTTCAATAAAAGAAAACTCGAACATGTTCCAGGTCATTAAATCGGAGACTACTCTGCTAATGTCTGAAGCTATTGTATTTATCGCTAATGCTACATCGTTGACATAGTCTCTACCGGAAATTGCGTCATAAGCACTGTAGACAATAGAATCAAAACCGAGAATATCACTTGTATAGTATCTGTCCAGTTTAAAACTCGTAGTTGTTAAAGCAGCAGAACCTAAAGGACTCTTATTAACAAATTCCCATGCGTTTTTTATGCGCTTGTGATTACGAATCAATACCTCGAATACGCCTAGAAAATAATAGCCTACAGTAATTGGCTGAGCATGTTGAGTATGTGTATAACCGGGCATGACAGTATCTTTTTGTGATTCTGCAACATTCAAAACTTCCATAGAAAGTTTCAATACATTGTTGGAGATTTCTAATAGTCTTTCTCTCAGAATCATTCTATAGATGGTGGAATAAATATCATTTCGGCTTCTTCCCATATGAATATTTCCAGCTTCTTTGATACCAAGTATTTCGATAAGTTTTTGTTCAACTGCAAAATATAAATCCTCTGCTTCGTCTGTGTTCAACTCGGATAGCCCTTGCTCATCTATTTGTTTTAATCCAGCTAGTAGCTTATCTGCTGTATTTTTTTGGATTAGTCCTTGTTTCTTGAGCATTTTGACATGTGCGATATTTACATATAGTAGTGGTGTTAAAGCAGCTTCTCCAATTTCGCTAAGCTCGTGACCCAAAACAATTTTACGGAATTCTTTACTCGGCTCTCCGCCTAATCGACCAGCCATTTCTATCCCCCCGGAATATATTGATTGTAATCAGAAAGTGGACGATAGCTATCCACTTTCTGAATAAGAATTTAAATTTAATGATAACGTTTTCAATTCGTTGGTCAGTCTATAAAACGCGTGGTGTGTTCATATTGTTGCGGTGATTTTTGTTAAAATAGCCCACTATTGCACCAATTAGAATGATAACCAATGATGTTACAAATGCAGGAATTGTACCACCACTCAGTAGTGCTTTTAGTGACGGAACCATTTCAAATACTACTCCGACTATGCCAGAAAGGATCATGCTGAGAATAAGATAATTTTTTGGTATTTTATCTCCCTTTTTATCAAATATAGCGGCACAAAGAACAGGGATAAGGGGAGGAGTAAGCCAAACACCAGCCCAAATAAATAGGCTAAGTACACTTGGCACTAGCCAAGCAATGAGCAAAGTACCGACACCAATAACTAACGTAATAATTCGTAGATCTTTAAGAAGTGCACCTTCAGAACGTTGTCCTTTCTTAATTACTTTAAACCAGAGGTCGTGACCTAGGAGTGTTGTTGAAGAATTCAAGAATCCTGCAGCAGAACTTAGAATTGCTGCCCACAATGCACCAAGGAAAAACCCAGCTAACCATTTTGGGAAAAGAGATACGGAGTATTCCGCAAATATCATTTCGGGGTCACTCATCCCACCAGGGTTGATTTTATATGCGGCCATACCAGTAAGGGCAAGTGCAACTCCTAATATACCGGTAACAACCATTCCGAGGATGATTCCACGTATTCCTGTCTTGGAGTCTTTAGCACTTCCAATCCGTTGCCAATATGGAAAGTTTGTGAATCTAGAAAGTCCTTTATTTAACCAGAACATCAAAATGGTGATCGTCCCAACAGGACCGATAAAAGTAGAATAGTCCGCAGGTAATCCTTGTTGTACTTCAACGAAACCTCCACCGTGCATAGTAACTGCAATAAAAACTGCAATAACACCGATTGCTAAGAATACCCCCTGAAGTACGTCGGTGTAAATAACACTAACCAAACCACCTACAACTGTATATGAGATAAAAAGAGCCGCACCTATTAATAGTCCAATGAGCGGATCTGCTCCAGTCAACAAATTCAGTGTTTTACCAAACGCAGAATATTGTGCAGCTAACCAGGAGAGCATCCCTAAAGAAATACAGATACTCGGAATAATACGGAGATATTTGTTCTCTCCATAAATTCTACAAACGAGGTCACTTATTGTAGTTACTTTTAAATCATAATACCTTTTTCCTACTGTCAGAGCCATAATAATGATAACCACTGGCATCGCCAGAATAAAGTGTAAGGAGGACCAGCCCTGTATATAACCTAAAGCTGGATAACCTAACATATCACCTGCTCCAAGTGAAGTGGCGAATGTTGTGAAGATCAATACTCCTGTTCCCATTTTTCGATCTCCAAGCATATAATCTTCACTATTCTTTGTCCGTCTGGCAGACCAAAAGCCGAGAGCTAGATTTGCTATAATAAAGAAAATCATCATGGCAATAATCATACTTGTTTCCTCCATAAATTGAGATTTTTAATTTGAGAAAAAGCTATCGGTCTACTCTATATTTCTTAATAAAATCTTCATCAAATTCTAAACCAAATCCAGGTTTTTCACATACCTTTATCTTTCCATCTCGAATTTTTGGTTGGTTTACGACGATGTTTGGAGTAAGTGGATCTCGAATTTCTGAAAAATACTCTGGGTATAGCCCTATAGAAATACCTGCTAGCAAGTGCATAGCAATTAGTGGATCTTCATGATGTGCCATTTTGACTTGATATAGCTCAGCCATTCGTGCAACTTTTAACCAATCGCTAATTCCACTTCCACCTGACACATCGTAGTTGATGATATCTACAGATCTAGCTTCAATCATACGTCTACAACCATCATGATAGAAATCACTTTGTCCAGCGTTTATAGCCAAACCTGTCTGTTCACGAACATATCTCATTCCTGGAATGTAGTCATGCCACTGAACAGGTTCTTCAAACCATTCAATATTTAAATCTCTGACTCTTAAACCAAACTCGACTGCTTCAAAACGTGTCCACCCTTGATTAGCATCACAGGCAATAATGAAATCTTCACCTATAGCACCTCTGACTGCTTCAATACGATGTGCATCTTCTTGGGGGGAGAGCCCACCTACTTTAATTTTTGCTCCTGCAAATCCCTGTTCCTTAAAATCTAGCATTTCCTCACAAAGATTTTGGATATCCCTGTTTTTTCCGTAATAACCACCAATGATTATTGGTTTTACTGTATCGCTGTAACCACCAACTAGCTTATAAATAGGTTGATTGCTGGCTTTTCCTAATAGATCCCACAACGCTGCGTCAACTGCTGCTATAGCAGAGCAAATTTGAGGACGATTCCCTAGTCGAAGCGTTAATTTAAACATCTTTTGCCAACATCTTTCTATACAAGTTGGGTCTTCACTTAACAAGATTGTTCTCATATTGTTATTGATCAAAGCTACAACTTCCGCCTGATGATCACGAATATCTCCAAGAAATGTTCTTCCATTAATTCCTTCATCAGTGACAATTTCTGTTATGATTGTACATCTTTCGGTCATGCCATAAGTTGAACCATCAAAAGCTTCTTTAAGTGGCATTCGTATAGGTGTTGCCTTAATATCGATAATTTTCAAGATTCCCACTCCTAATCATTTTTTGCTATTATGAATCATCTTTATTACTGCCTCTGGTAATCTATCAATATTTCACATTCAAATCTTCCTTTCTATTTGAAAATTTAGGTAAAAAATGGTATGTTAAATTATGAAGGTTATAACATCTATAACGTCTATGATGACTATAACAACTTATTCTGTATTACTATATTAAATCCCTTTAAAATTTATACAAATTTTTAGAAAATTTAAAAAGAGGGGGAACTTTTATGAGTCAACCTTTATATCAGCAAGTAGCTGATCAAATTAGAGAGCATATTCAAAATAATGTTTGGACAGATAAAATTCCTACTGAAAATGATTTGTGTAACCAGTTTGGAGTAAGTAGGATTACAGTACGTCGAGCTGTACAGGATCTATGTGAAGAAGGTCTCATTGAAAAAAGACATGGACTTGGAATGTTTGTAGGGAAGAACGACTATAAGTTATTAGGATCTGTATTAAGAGATCGTCTGTTTGATAAAAAACATATCGAGCACAAATTATTACAGGTCTCTCGTGATAAGAAACCCACTTTATTTATTAAAGAAATGTTAAAACTTAATTCAGAGGATAAGATGATTTACATGGAACGACTTGCTTTCCATAAAGGGGAACCTGTTGATTTTGAGAAGATTTGGATACCTGAACGATTAGATAATGGAAATCTCTTTGAAACCATTTCGAATTATGAATTGGTCATTCCTGCTTTGGAACACGCCGGAATAAGCATATCTAAGACTCGCTTGATGCTTGAACCTCGAGTAGTGGATGAAGATTTATCTATATTAAAGTTAGATAAAGGCTCACCCGTACTATTACTATGGAGGATAGCATTTGACCAAAATGAGAATCCAGTGGCACTTATTGAGCATCTCCTAACGAATAAGGGGTCTCAGAGTTTACTTCACTTTGATTTTCAGAACAATTAAGTAGAGAATGAACAAGGTATCATTAGGAGAGATAAAATGCTTTTTCAAAACGGTAAACTAGTAGTCCGAGAGTTAGAAAACAGGGATAATCATTTGTTAGCGAAATGGCTTTCTGACCCTAGAGTTCTTGAGTTTTATGAGGGAAGAGATAACCCATTTGATTTAGAAAAAGTGAATCAGACGTTTTATCAGCGAGAGAATGGTGTGGTCAGATGCATGGTTGAATTTGAAAATGTTGAGATTGGCTATATTCAGTTCTATCCAGTAGATGATGAAGAACGAGAGCTATATGGTTATGATGAAGTTCCGGATAGGATATATGGAATGGACCAGTTTATAGGGGAGCCTGAATACTGGAATCGAGGAATTGGTACAGCGCTTGTTTCATCTATGGTGGAGTATCTGTTGGAGCAGAAGCAAGCAGACAGAGTGGTGATGGATCCGCAAACTTGGAATGAACGGGCGATAAAATGTTACGAGAAATGCGGTTTTACAAGGGTGAAACTTTTACCAAAAAGAGAACTGCATGAGGGAAAGTATCGTGATTGCTGGTTAATAGAGTACGTAAAAATAGATAGATAATTATTTGAATTTTCGTTATAATAAACATGTAAATAAATGAACGGATAAAGGAGGGGATTCCCATGATAATTTTAAACTGTATAGCTTGTATGAATTACGATGGTGAAATCCCCCTTAACAAATGAATGTATTGGTATGAAAGGCCTTCGTAAATTTACGGAGGTCTTTTATTTTTGGGGTAACAATGAGGAGGAAAACATGGAAATTAGAGCATATCAAGAAAATGATGAAATCAGTTGGGTACGTTGTAGAGTCTTATCATTTTTGGACACTGCGTATTTTGATAATGTCCTTAAAGAAAAAGAAAAATACAACAATCCTGCAATTGAACTTGTGGCAATCGAAGATGAGCAAATGGTTGGGTTATTAGATGTTGAATATGAGCTTGAGGAAAGAACGGTCTGTTCCGGAGGCGAAGGATTAGGCGGGATGATTTGGCATATTGCGGTCCATCCTGATTATCGTAGAAGGGGAATAGCTGGTCAATTATTATATGAAGCTGAAAAGATAGCAAAAGAGAAGAGTTTGAATCGTTTAGAGGCTTGGACTCGGGATGATAATTGGGTGAATCAATGGTATCAAAAGAATGGTTTTCAGAATGTAGAATCCTATTTGCATGTATATCTTGAAGGCAGGGATGAAATGAAGGATGTATTAAAATCAGAAATCCCTGGGTTGTATCCAGTGCATGCTTTTGCTCATTATGTCGGCGAAGAAAAAGACACTATTAGAAAACGATTTAAACGGGTACATGAATGTATTTGTTATGAGAAAAAGTTGGAATAAGGATTTCTCCTTAAGGTGCACTTGCTTTGCGAGTGTGCCTTTTTGGAGTAATCAGACCGACTTTAATTTCGTTCAACTATTTTTCTATAAAAAATGATTGTTAGAAGGCAGATCAATGCTAATCCGATGAAAGTAAATATGAAGTAAAGTGGAGAGCTGCTGACCCCAAAAGCCACTTCACTTTGAAGTGTTTCTACTTCTACCCATCTATCTGAAATATCAGGTTTATAGTTCCTTGTTTTTATATAGCCTACAACCAAGACTCCGAATATGTAGATTAAATGAATTACAAAGGAAAAAATTAATGATTGAATAATAGGCTTCAATTAAACATACACCCTTTCATACCTTTATTTCCCATAATAAACCGTATAGGATATTTCAGCAAACAACATTCTTATAAAGAGCAATTAATGAATACCTCCAAAACAAAAGGTCACCATACACTAACCCAGTATGGCGACCTTTCTTCAAATCTACAATTCTCTTGCTACTTCACCCAACCATCAGCCACATCCTGATGCTCAGAAACCCATTTCTCGACTCCGGCCATTTCATCGCTTGCATCCTTAATCGCGGACTCTAAAGTCGCGAGGTCTGACAATGAAATTTTGAAATTAGAAATCCACTTTGCGACCTCGGGGTAATCATCTGCAAAGCCTTTGCGGCTGATTGATTGAAGTTCCTCGATTCCATTCGGGTTCATCATGTTTTGTGGGTCTTCTAAATAACGTAGGTTATACGCTTCGAATGCCCAGTGAGGGCGCCACAATGTGACAACAATCGGTTTTTGATCAGCGACAGCTTTTTCAAGCTCAGCTAACATAGCGGGTGTACTGCTTTCTACTAAAGTCCAATCATCCAATCCGTACTTTGGCATAGCCTCTCTTGAAAGTCTCATCAATCCTGCACCAGGTTCAATTCCAACAATCTTACTGTCTAAGTCGCTAGCCAAATCCTTCACTTCCTCAATTGACTGTATATCCATGTAATCTGGTACAGCCAGTCCATTGTCAGCCTCGTCGTACCAGGTACCAAGCACCTCTAAATCCTTACCGTAATCCTCCATATAAGTAGAGTGGGTTGACGGCATCCATACGTCTAAAAATAAATCAATGCTTCCTTGCGCAACACCAGTGAAAACAGGGGCAACATCCGCTAACGTTGCATTGACTTTGTAGCCTTTTTCCTCTAAAAGATACTTCCATAAATAGGTGACAGCCACGTCTTCATCCCAGGGAATATAACCAATCTTAATTTCTTTTGATTTATCCACTGTTTCTGAAGCTTCCTCTGGTTTCTCTCCTTCACTGCTGGATGTCCCACTCGACTCATTGTTACCACAGGCAGTCAATACTAGCATTAACATGAGCACAATCAAAAAGCTCGTTTTTTTCAACCCTTCCAACTCCAATCTTTACTTAATTTTCTACGATATATTTGCTTTTTTCTGCGCTGAAAAATTTGTCATTCTGTCCAAAATAATAGCGATGATAACAACGGATATTCCTCCGATGAAGCCTAAGCCAACATCAAGTAAACTAATGCTTCTTAGCACTTCTGCACCTAATCCACCCGCTCCAACCATCGATGAGATAACGACCATCGACAGAGACAGCATGATTACTTGATTCACTCCTGACATAATCATTGGAAAAGCAAGGGGTAATTGAACCTTAAAGAGCTTTTGCCATTCAGTAGCTCCAAAAGCTTCTGCTGCTTCTAAAGTGGTATGCGGAACTTGCTGCAAACCTAATAATGTTAGGCGGACAGCTGGAGGCATGGCGAAAATGAAAGTGGCAATTAGTGCAGTTACATTTCCCAATCCAAAAAGGATGACAGCAGGAATCAAATAGACGAAGGCAGGCATTGTCTGCATAATATCCAGAAGTGGGATGACAATGGCTTTTATCCGATCAAAACGGTGGGCAAGGATTCCAAGGGGGATCCCAAATAGTAGAGATATAATCGTCGAGGCAAGGACAAGCGATAACGTTAACATAGATGCTTGCCATAGTCCTAAGTTCATAATCAGAAACAAGCCAAAAGCGGTAAATGCAGCAATCTTCCAATTGGTCAGCCACCAAGAGAGTCCGACAATCAAAAACAGCATGACGAGGGGAGGCGGTAGCATCAAAAGCCATTCTAAACTATCGATGACACTTGAAATCATTGTATTAATCACATCAAAAACAACGGAAAAGCTCTCGGTCAAATAATCAATAAAATCATTTGACCAATCATCTAAAGGAATACGGGGAATGCCAGTGATCGCCATTGTCATCTTTGGGACACCTCCTTTTGAAGAACTTCATTAACATTTCCAGAATCCACATCGATCTGTTCGGTTAAACTAGCAATCAACGAATCTTTATCAATCTGCCCAATTAAACGGTTTTGTTCATTAACGACAGCTACTGGTAACTGACGATTCACTAATAGGGGAATGACTTCACGTAACGCAACAGCAGGATGAACACACATCGGCCGCTCAAGCTTCACGTTCGTTAAATCCTGCTTGTGAAACTCAACGAGTTCTACGACTCTTTCAATCGGCAGTGCACCTATTAACGTTTGCATCTCGTTTACAACAAGGATCGATGATCGTTTTTTCGCTTTCATTCTCCGTAAAACAACCTGAGGAGATTCATGCTCAAGGGCGAACACATCTACAGTGCTCATCGCACTTTTCGCCTGACGGATTTTACTATAATCCACATCCTGCACTAGTTTTTTCACATATTCGGTAGCCGGTTGGCTTAGAATATACTCAGCAGTTCCAATTTGGACAATCTCTCCATCCTTCATAACGGCAGCTCGTTGTCCAAGGGTTAATGCCTCATCTAAATCATGGGTTACAAAGATAACAGTCTTATGAATTTCATCTTGTATATCAAGGAATAATTTTTGCATTTCACGCCGAATAAGGGGGTCTAATGCAGAAAAGGGTTCATCCATTAATAAAATTTCTTGGTTAGATGCCAGTGCCCGTGCTAATCCTACCCGTTGTTGCATTCCACCTGATAATTCATGGATTCTTTTGTAGGCTTGACCATTAAGCCCAACTAACTCCATGGCATCTCGCCCTTTTTTATCGCGCATATGGGCTGGGATGCCATTAATCTCTAATCCAAATGTAATATTCTCAAGAACCGTGCGATTAGGGAGTAGGCCAACATTTTGAAAAACCATCCCCATCTTATTTCGACGAATGTGCTGCAGTTGCTTTTTTCCCAGGTGAGCAATGTCGTCGTTCTCCAAATACACCATTCCTTCGGTAGGGGGGATGAGACCATTCAAACATCGAAGGAGTGTGGACTTACCACTACCAGACAATCCAATTAAGACGAAGGTTTCTCCTTGTTTTACTTCAAAAGAAGCATCGAGTATCGCCACGGTTGTTTTTGTTTCAACCTCGACTTCGTCTTTATTTTTTCCAGACCTTCGCAATTCAAGAGCCTTATCTTTTTCCTTTCCAAAGGTTTTTGAAACATTTTCAACACGTATGAGAGCATCTTTCGATTTACTCATCCGCATCACTCCCTTCTAAGAAATGGAGTGGAGGACTGGTTGACAAGTTCAAGCCTCGCCAACCAGAACTTCACTATTTACCGGCTAATCCGATTGCTTCAAGGACATAGTTATAAAAAACAGATACATGCTGTTCAACAGGGACTAAGACGCCTCCATTTTTGTAGGCTTTAGAACCCATATTTTCCTGACACCATTCACAAGCGACAAAGTCCTGTTCATTGGTGCGGTGGAATAGTTCAACCGCATCAGATGGATCAAAATCAGGCTTCGCGATTTCGTCTGGGTCAAACAACCAGTCACAAATGACTTTAGAATGGTCCGCAGATATAGGAATGATTCGATGGATGATGATATGATCAGGCGTTAAATTTATGAACACATGAGGAAGAATTGTCATTCCGAAATAGAGACGGTCATCCTCAGGTAACAAGCCTTTTAATTTTGGACGTTCCTTTTTTCCGCTGATCGAAAAAGAGTGCAAGTCGTCACGTAATTCTGCACCAGTGCCAATCCCGTTTTGAGTGCCGACGCCACTTTTAAAAGATGGGAAGGCAGCCGTTAATTCTGGATGAATGGCAGAACAGTGATAGCATTCCTGGAAGTTTTCTACGATTAGCTTCCAATTGGCTTTCACTTCATATTCTTTGCTGTGAGCTACCTTCAAGCTAGCAAGGTTGTAGCGAGCAAAGGTATCTAGTTCACCAAATCGAAGAAGAATTTGTGTATCCAATTGCTGTTCAATTGGTCTAGGATTCTCGGAAAAACTGAGCCAAATCAGGCCATGCCATGTTCGTACATGGATGGATTCTAAGGCATACGCAGGTTTGTTCACTAATTCTTCTTTGAATTCTGTTGTGTTTGGGACGCTTAACAAATTCCCATCCAGTCCATAGCTCCAGGAGTGATAAGGACATTGAAGGACTGCCCTTTTTCCACATGGATCCGTGCAAAGCTTAGCTCCGCGATGGCGGCATACATTTAAGAAAGCACGAAGAACGTAATCCTTTCCTCGGACGATGACAATATTTTCACCTTCCACATTCAGCGTGATGTATTGGCCAGCTTCAGCCACATCGCATTCATAGCCAACAAAAATCCATTCCTTCGAATAAATATGTTCCTTTTCTAAAGCGAAAATTTCAGAAGATGTGTATAGGGGACCTTTTAAGGTTGGCTTCATATTACTCAATTCGTTAACAGCACTGTTTTCTAACACCATTTCGGATCCCTCCAAAATTATTGATACGCGAAGCGTTTTGGACTGAATAAATCAATCGGGTGGTTCGTTTTTCCATGGATGGCTAAGTCGGCTAAAATTTCGCCTACGACACTCGCAAACTTAAATCCGTGTCCAGAGAATCCTGCTGCCACTGATACTTGCGGATGATTTGGATGAGTGGAAATAACAAAATGTTCATCTGCAGTATTGGTATACATGCATGTTTTTCCTTGTAAAAATCGTCCGTTCAACGATGGGATGAATTGAGCTAGATACTCCCGAATCAATTCCACTTCATTTGTGTAAACGTTTCGATCAATGGTTTGAGGGGTACAAGGCTTGCCTTTTCGAAAAAAGGCGACCTTCGCTCCTTCAGCGCCTATGCCGAATGAAGGGAAGCCGTATAATTGAACACCGTCATCGCCTTCCCAAATATAGATTGGATGCTTGCCAACGCGATAGGGCTCTATGCCTCCAATCGGTTCAAAGAACATTTGAATATGACGCTCAACTTCAAGGCTCACACCAAGATTTTGTAAAAGCTGTGGGGCCCACGCACCTGCAGAAATGATCAGCTTACCAGCTTCATAGGTTCCGTGTGTAGTGACCACTTTTACACCATCACCTGAAGGGTTCGCTTCCCATGAAACAACAGGTTCAAAGAAGTGGAGCTCGGCACCTTGTATTTCAGCTTGCTGGAGGTGGGTATAGACACTAAGTTCAGGTCTGACAAAACCAGCTTTTTTCTCATAAAGCGCGATATGATGAGGTTCTGGAGTAAAAGCAGGGAATCTGCTACGAATGTCACTTGAGTCCAACACCTCATACGAGAGACCCCATTGTTTCGCGCTACCGATACTGCCAGAAACGGTTAGACTATCTGGCGGACCAAACATCAATCCACCTGTCACGATGAGGATATCCTCGCCACTTTCTTTTTCAATTTCCTCCCATAGCTCGTAGGAACGTAGCAATAGTGGAACGTAAGAAGGGTCTTCAAAGTATGCTTGACGGATAATGCGTGAACCACCGTGACTCGATCCTTGGTCATGAGCGGGACCGAATTGATCAATCCCAAGTACTTTCTGTCCTCGTTTTGCCAATTGATAAGCGGCGGTACTACCCATTGCCCCAAGTCCAATGACAATCACATCAAAATTATTCATCTTGTCACTCCTTCGACTTTTATAATGGATGGTTCACTATCAGCGTCATAGCATTGACCAAAATATTCAATTTGAACAGGCTTATTTACCACTGCAGGATTCACGAGTGCAATCACTACACATCTTCCAAGCTCATACGAATATCCCGCACTTGTGACAAATCCGACTACTTGGTCCTCAACGAACACGGGCTCATATCCCATTACGACGATGGAGGGATCATCAAAAATGTACTTCGTAGAAACGAAATTTGGACCTTGTTCCTGACGGGTAATTAAAGCTGGCTTTCCGATAAAATCGGTTTTGCTTACATCGACCATTGATTCAAGTCCGATTTCAAATGGGTCATGCTCGCTCCAATAATCCTTGCCGCATTTAACGGAAAAAGCTTCGATTCGTAAATGTTCAAGGGCACGCTTACCAGCAGGAACGATATGATAAGAATCACCAGCATTCATGAGTTCATCCCATAGTGTGAGTCCTTGATCTGATGTGGTCGTGAAAGAATAAAGTTCCAAGTCTCCTAGCTTTGTAAAATAGGAGAGTACGTTTGCCGTACCGATATAAAATGCCTTCACTTGATTTGGTTCGTCAAACACCTGATCAAAAGCATCGACGACAAATTTAGCTTTCGGACCAATGAGCTGCAGTTCGCATGTACCTGAACTCAAGTCGACGATTTGAATATCTGTAAAGCTTCGGGCCTTTTTTTCAATCCAGCTTGCTTCCGTTGCACCCGAGCATAGTACTGTGAATTTTGCTAGATCTAGGCGAATCACCGTTAACTCATCCTTAATTCCACCTAATTCATGGAGCATTAATGTTTTCGTGACTTGGCCGATTGGGATGTCAATATTGCTGGTCGTGAGTTGCTGAAAAAATGGAATAACGCCTTTTCCGCTTATTTCCAATCTCTTTTTCTCAGCTGTTACATCAAAGAGGGCAGTATGTGCTTTGGCGTGTAATTGTTCTGCTTCGACAATTGGGGACCAATGCTTGGCAGCCCAGCCTGTGCGATGATGAAGTG
This sequence comes from Bacillus yapensis, assembly GCF_005280205.1. Lineage (GTDB taxonomy): Bacteria > Bacillota > Bacilli > Bacillales > Cytobacillaceae > Robertmurraya > Robertmurraya yapensis. The sequence continues at coordinate 87,899 of NZ_SUND01000013.1, forward strand.
TTTTTTTATATGAGGATAAAAGGGTTTGATTGATCATGTACCATTGTGGTTGCTCCCAGCCTGACTTTTCATTGAAAACGCCACCCAATTCTTTCTGACGCCCAAAATACGGTGTCAGGCGCATATCTCGGGAAGAAGATGAAGCCTCGTAAGGATGGTGAATATCATAAACTGTTGCATAGTTTTCAATCGAACGCGATTTATAATAAAAAGGGCTTTGAGCGTACGTATCAAAACGATTGATATCGCATAATTCCAAGTCAAGTGTTGGAGCACCATTTACAATCCATTCAGCGACGGATTTGGCGATACCGGCAGAATGGGTGACCCAGATGGCTTCTGCGACCCAAAAACCTTGTACCTTTGATTCCCCTAATAGAGGCATGCCGTCAGGAGTAAAGGAGAAGATCCCATTGATGCCTTTCTTGAGACCTGTATCTTTCAAGGTTGGAAGGAGCTTTTGGGCATCCTGCCATGGCTTTTCAAAATCCTCTTGTGTAAAAGGTTTAACTGAAGGCATGTCTTTCGTTTCACCGTATTTTGTAATATTACTTACTTCAACTGGCAGTGGACGGTGCTGATAGGAGCCAATTCCAATGCCGTTGAATAATTGGCGGTAATACAAGGCACTGTCTTGATGGCGGAGCATTGGTAAACTAATTTCATCTGTTTCATTCGCTAATTCTGGTAAATCCTCTGTGACCACATATTGATGGGCCATTGGCTGAAGGGGGATGGTTACGCCCACCATTTCTCCGATTCGTGGACCCCAGAATCCAGCACAGCAAATGACAATGTCTGCTTCAAATCGTCCCGCCGTCGTCTCCACAGCTTTTACTTGATTATTAATAATTTCAACATCCGTCACTTCTGTCCGGCCGTAAAATTGAACACCACAAGACTTTGAGAATTCCGCCATTTTATCGACTGCTCTTAGCGGCTTAGCAATGCCGTCGGTAGCAACATAGAGACCACCTAGAATTTGCGTTGGATCGAGCAAGGGATTTTTTTTCGCACATTCATCAGGGGACAAAATCACAGCTTCGACACCCCAGGATTTGGCGACACCCGCTTTACGCTTTAAATCTTCTAATCTCTCAGGCGTGTTGGCCAATTCAATGCTTCCAACTGGATGATAAGTAGGAAACTCAGGGCTGTTCAGCTCTTGGAACACTTCCACCGTTTGATTCGCAAAAACGGTCATTAGCTTTGAAAAATTAAGCTGGAACACAAGACCTGGTGCATGGGAGGTAGAACCGCCTGTTTCAAACAATGGTCCCTGTTCAATGACGGTAATATTGTTTTGCCCCAATTTGCTTAAGAAATAGGCGAGACTGCTGCCGACTACACCAGCTCCAATAATGATAATCTTTTTTTGCTCCATCGATTTATTCACCCTTTCTATTGGCTGGGTATGTTGTCACATTTTCTGACGAAATCTCTTTTGGTGACGTTAACTAACTTTACATGTATGATAATTCATCAATCTTTCTTCCACAATCGTTCGTCTATGCCTAATTTTTGATGTTTCCACTATGTGAAAATTGGATGCTGTGCACAATTGTGGACGGAAACATGTCTTTGTTGTATTAGGGTGTAGAGGAAACAACCTCTAGATCAAAGGCAATTTGAATCCAAAATTGCAACTTCACTGAATGAAGGCTTGCCCCCAGCAACTGCTCAATCCGATCAATTCGATAGCGTAGCGTATTCCGGTGAATATGAAGCTGCTTTGCTGAAAGCTCTCGATTATACTGATTTCGATTGAGACACCGCAATGTTTCATAAAAAGTCTTCCCTTGCTCTGTAAAAAACTCTTTTGGCAATATCAAATTCCGTAATGTGCTTGCCTTTAGCGGGTCGAAGGAGCCATAGAGCATAATTTCGCGACGGTATCGATCCGCGTAAAAGAGCTCTTCATTCGGATCGGAAAGATGGACAAGTGTATGAAGCTGAACAGCTTCTTGATAACTATCCTTTAGTAAAAAAGGATTTGTTTTGACACCTCCAATGAGTAAAAACGCATGGAAATGGTCATATAATTCTTTTTGTAATTTCATGAGTCCTTCTTTTATAAGAGCAAAGTCTCCATCAAACGTTAAAACAAACAGGATTTTCCCTTCAAATCTTTCAAAAAAACCAGATATGTATGTGCTAGTGATTACCCAGTTCTTACATTGGGTGTAGAGGATTTCGCATTTTGTTGAGTCGAGTTCATTAGCAGAAGTAATATATCCGCTGAACCAATTGCTTTGTGCATGAATGCCAAGCTGATTGATTTTTTCATGAATGAGTACCGAGGCAATTTTGGGATTATCAAGGATGAGCTCCAATAGCTCGGCCTGAAATTGTCTGGTTTTCGCTACTTTATCTTTTTCTAGTAAAATAAGTTCTTTTAGCAAAGGAAGCGTATGTTGAACTGTCCGAATCTTACTTTGAGTGATCTTCTGTGTTTCACAATAGAGCCATATTGTTCCGTGATATTCACTTTCATCTTGGATGGGAAGACCTATGAACTCCTGTTGTTCATTAGGAATTCGGATGATTGGGGCATTGTTCTGTGGAAGCAAATGGTGAATGTTCGATGATAGAGTTGTCGTCATTTTTGCTAGATTAATACTCTTGCTATTAGCTGAAATGGATTGGATGATGATCTGATTCGCCGAATCTGTTATGAGAATCGGACATCGATAATTTTGTGATAGGGCATCGGCTATTTCTTTGAGGGAGGGTGCTGTTTTAAATAGCTGTTGAAACTCTGATGGAATTTGACTTACCGATTCTTCTTTTTGAAATTGTCGTTTCAAGATTTCTTGGTGAATTTTTCGCGTAACCTTTACAAAAGGTACCTCAAAAGGAACCTCCAAAATCGGAATGGCATATTTTTCTCCGAATTGAAGAACGGTATGGGGACATTCATTGAGATAACGACCAGTTGCAAAAATGATACCTGCGATTTGATGGGAGAGAAACATGTTCAGGATTCTGCTTTGCTCGTTCAAATCCTCGGGCCAGATTTGTCCACAAGTTAAAAGGAGCTCGCCGCCTTCTAAAAAATAACCGACATCGTCATGATCAATCACATGTACCCAACGAACATTACGACCTAAGCCATTCCTTCCCGTATGCACGATGGCACTCTGCAGCTCTGGTAAATTGAGAATCTCGTTCATCGTAATCAAGTAAAATCCCCCCTCATTTTGAAATGTAGCCGTCCTACTTCAAAATATTTTATATACATAATACTTTAATCTTTTTATATGAAGAAGATTTCTTGTCAGATATATTGACAAGGAATTATTATTGCGATTATTTCCAAAATTCACAAATAGGTATTGAAATTAATGGGAGAATTATATAAAATCAATGTAAACGATTACACATTTTCATTGCTGATTAAGTGCTACAAGATAACCTAGGGTACGAACATTCCTATTTTATTGTCTTGAATACAAACCATTAGCAATTATGTAAACGTTTACACATGTAATTGAGCGTCCCTTAACAGCAACATCTAGATGAATTACATCATCATAATTTTATAAATTCTTTTTCTGAAAAAGGGGGAATTTTTGGAGAGGTATCTTTTGAAATCGCTTGTAAAACATTTATCTAGGGGGAAATGAAATGAAGATTTGGAAATTATTTTCGATTTTAAGTATTGCTTTAATCCTATTGTTTCAAGCAGGCTGTAGTGACTCATCGTCATCATCTTCAGGAGAAAAAGATGGTGTTGTCACATTGAAGTTTTGGGATATGCACACTGATGCAGAAAAGGCATTTTTTGAGGATTTAGTGAAGGAGTATAATGCGGCAAATGAAGGAAAAGTGAAAATCGAATATACCGCATTTAATCAAAGTGACTACTCCAACACAAAATTACCAGTCGCTTTTGCAAATGATGAAGGACCAGATGTGTTCATGGTTAGCCCTGGGGATTTCACAAAATATGCTGAGTCCAATATTTTAGCTGACTTGAATTCCTATTTTCCAGAAGGAGCAAAAGAAGACTTTCTTCCAGCATCGATTGAAGCTGTCACTTACGATGATAAAGTACTTGCCCTTCCATATGAATTAGAATTACTTGGTTTATACTACAACAAAAAAATGCTTGCTGATGCAGGAGTTGAAGTTCCAAAAACTTGGGATGAATTAAAATCAGCGGCAGAAAAATTAACAACTTCAGATGTAGCGGGACTTGTTTTACCAACAGATAAAGCAGCTTATCTGAACTTTATTTGGTATCCGTTCTTATGGCAGCAAGGTGGAAATGTGTTAAATGAGGATGGCACAAAGTCTACATTTAATTCGCCTGAAGTGGCAAAAGCATTGGATTATTGGGGTTCCTTTTTCCAAGACGGGCAAGCACCTTCCAAATTACAGTACGGTCCTTGGGACGCTGGCAATTTAGGTACAGGTAGTGCGGCAATGTCCATTGTTGGTACATGGTTAGTTCCAGTTTTAGAAAAGGATTATGCGGATACTGAATTTGGTCTTGCACCAATTCCAGTCCCAGAAGGTGGAAAGCCAGCAACAGATGCTGGTGGTTGGAAAATGGCTGTTAACGCCAATAGTGAACATGTAGATGAAGCAGCGAAATTCATTATGTGGTGCTTTGCTGAAGATAAATCTCGTCCATTGAAGTGGGCAACTGAAGTTAAATTTGCTTACTCTCCAAGAATCTCTGTTGTTGAAGAAGGGCAAGCAATCTACGATAAAGGATTGCGTAAAGTCTTCACGGAAGAAATCTATGATTCTGCTATTCCAGAACCACGTTTTGGTCCAGAAATTGTAGACGCGGTAGGAGAAGCGATGCAGCAGGTTATGTTCGGCGATGTTTCTGGTGAGGACGCGGCTGAAGAAGCTCATAAGAAAATTGAAGAAGCATTAAACAAATAATCTTTTTTTCGGAAAGTTCGGTGGCTTTAAGAAAGGCTCCCGGACTTTCCTATCACTATGAATATGGTTATCTATCTGATACCTCGATATCGACGAGGAGGACAATATAAGATGAAGCGTAAGGGAATGAAAAGAAAATTAAATGAGACATTGACGGCATACGGCTTTCTGTTACCGAACTTGCTCGGTTTGACGTTATTCGTGTTTGTTCCGATGGTATATGCATTTTACGTTAGTCTTCACGAATGGAATGCCTTATCTCCGAAGGTTTTTATAGGCTTTGATAATTACAAAGAGATGGCTTCAGATAAAGAATGGTGGAATTCTGTTTATCGAACATTGATTTTCACTGTTATTTATGTCCCACTTTTGTTTGCAGGCTCCCTATTCTTTGCTGTTATGCTGAACACTATGAGGCAAAGATTCGTAGGGGTGGCGAGAACGATGTTTTTGTTGCCTTTTGCAATTACATCTGTTATTTCTGCCGTGATTTGGATGTTTTTATATGATCCACGTAATGGTTTCATCAATCAATTCTTTGATTTGGTAGGACTTCCTAATCAACAGTTTCTAGGTTCAACTGATCAGGCATTGCTCTCGATCATTATCGTGATTTTCTGGATTAATCTTGGCTATAATATGATGATTTTCTTGGCTTCGATAAAAGAAATTCCAATCGATTATTATGAAGCAGCTAAGATAGATGGAGCAACGGGCTGGAAAGCGTTTTGGCATATTACGTTCCCATTGCTTCGTCCAACAAGTATTTTTATTTTGGTCGTGACAACTATTGGCTCATTCCAGGTGTTTGACCAAATCATGGTTATGACAAAGGGAGGACCAGCTAACTCGACGATGGTTAGTGTCCTTTATATATATAAACAAGGTTTTGAATTCCTTAACATGGGATATGCATCTGCACTCGCAGTTGTCTTATTCTTGATTATTTTTGTCTTATCACTTGCTCAGCTTAGATTGTATACGAAAAAGGATTAGGAGGTGTCATGCAGCATGGGGAAAAATAAAACGATTCTAACTATATTTATATTTGCATGTGGATTACTGATTATTCTTCCTATCTTTTTCTTAGTATTTTCTTCTTTTAGAACACCGGAAGATGTTTTCAAGCTTAGTCTGAATTTAAGTAACTTAACTTTAGATAATTTCAAGGCTGTCCTCGAAACGAATATTTTAAGGGCGATATGGAACTCGTTAGTGGTATCGGTGACGGTCACGGTTGTTGCGATGCTTTTTCATGCCATGAGTGGCTATGCTTTGGCACGCCTGAATTTTCCTGGTAAAAAATTCGTGTTTGGCTGGATGATTAGTACCATGATGGTTCCTTTTACCGTCATTATGATTCCGCTTTATATGGTCACAAAAAATTTAGGACTAGCCAATTCTTATGGCGGGTTAATTATCCCAATGATCTTTAACGCCTACGGGATTTTCTTATTCCGTCAGTTCTATCAGGATTTTCCGAAAGAATTGGAGGAGGCTGCTTATGTGGAAGGGCTATCGATAGCGGGAACTTTCTTCAGACTCGTTCTACCACTATCGAAGCCAATGATTATTCCGTTGACTATCGGATTTTTCACGGCAAACTGGAACAACTACTTATGGCCGCTCATTATTAATCAAAAAGAAGAGCTGATGGTTGTTCAGGTCGCCCTCGCCAATATTGTTGGCGGAGGGTACGAAACTGCCTGGAGCATTGTCCTAGCAGCAGCACTATTGAGTGCGATTCCGACATTCATCGTCTTCTTCTCGATGCAGAAATATTTGGTCGACGGCATTAAAATGTCGGGGATTAAGTAGAGATCTTCTATAAAAAATTCTTCTAGGGTGGATGATGATGAAAATTAGATGGGTTGTCTACGTAGCTATTATTCTTGTAATCGGAGTGATTTTTTTGCAGAAATTTAATGAAAAACAAGTACAAGTAGCGACCGTACCTGAAGAAAGTACTTTTTTCAGCAGTGCGACAATTGAAGAATCGGATACATATAACACGCAAACGCAAGGTGATTTATGGCCTTCCTGCTGGGCAGACGATGATGAGCTTTATGCTGCAAATGGGGATGGCGATGGATTCACTGTCGGGCCAGGGAATGTGGTGAATGTTCCACCGAATGGAGGAAGCTCGTATTTTAATGATATTGCAGTTAGTAAAATTACGGGAATGCCTGAAAATCTTACAGGTGAAACGATTTCGAAGGGCGATCAGATCGGGCAGATTTGGAATAACCCAGTCGGCTATAATCGGAAGCCAAATGGTATGGCGTGTGTCGACGGCGACCTTTACCTGGCTGTACAGGATTTAAGCAAAGATTTTAATGATGTTCCAGCTGCAACGATTGTGAAATCAACAGATAAGGGCAAAACATGGACTTGGGATACATCTGCACCAATGTTTGACGAATATCTTTTTACGACCATCATGTTTTTGGATTATGGAAAAGACTATGAGAACGCGATTGATGAATATGTCTATGCCTATGGGTTGGACTATAACTGGCGCGATTCCTTCAATGACCGTGTGGAAGACCCGAAAGATTTGTACCTTGCAAGAGTGCCGAAAACAAGTATTCAAGATCGCTCTGCATGGGAGTTTTTTGCTGGGGTGAAGGGGAAAGAACCAACATGGACGAAGGATATTAAAGAAAAAGTATCAGTACTTCACGATGAGCGGGTATTATACAAAGATGCTGAAGTTGCACCGAATAATTTAACGGTTATCTCACAAGGTAGCGTCGTCTACAATAAGCCTCTTGACCGCTATATTTACACATCTTGGACGGAATATACATTTGAGTTTTATGAGGCACCAACCCCATGGGGTCCATGGAAGTTATTTTTATCAGAGGACTTTGGCCAATATCCATGGTCTGACACGCATAACGGTGGTTACGGGGTGACCATCCCATCGAAATTCATAAGCGGGGATGGGAAGACGATGTATGTTCAGTCCAATACATTTATGGGCGGGGCAAACAATTACAATTTCTCATTGCGAAAGCTGCAGGTTGAACCAAAATAACAAGAGTACATTTAGAGCCTATTCTCATATGAGATTGGGCTCTTTTCATGTCGTCAGATTCTAACACAACGAGAGTTATTCGGAGGATATGGAAGGATACCCATTCAAAATATAAGCATTTACGGTGAATTGGGTATCTCCTCGCGAAATATAAAATGATATTCAAGAATACGAGAGGAGAAGCGATTTGGGTAGTAAGCTCTTATTTGTTATAATTTCAGTATATTTCGAAATCTCATTAAGGTTGGTACCTTCCTCTTATATCTCTAGTTAGAAAACCGCGGAGTTCTCCCTTTTTTCAAATATTTTTCCAGTTGTTTGTTTATTAAAAAGGAGTGTTTGGATGCAAAATGACATAAAAAAACCTACATTGACTTATTCCATCCTTTTGTTAGTTATGGTAATTGGCATTATTACAGTTGGGATGCTTGTTTTTGCTGCGGAGATACAGATCATGCTATTTATTGCGTTGATCGCGGTGATTCCATTTGTACTTAAGCTTGGTTACAGCTACGAAGAGGTAGAGGAGCAAATATTCTCCTCGATGAAAAAAGCTTTACAGCCTGCAATGATTCTTTTAGGAGTTGGGATATTAATAGGCTCTTGGATGGCCTCTGGTACAGTCCCGACAATCATCTATTACGGAATCCAATCGATTTCTCCACAATTCTTTTTAGTTACAACGCTTCTCTTTTGTTCGGTTGTATCAATTGCTACTGGATCATCGTGGGCAACGTTAGGAACTGCTGGTATCGCGATGATGGGTGTTGGACATAGCTTGGGAATTCCAGTTGGAATGACAGCTGGGGCCGTTATCAGCGGAGCTTATTTTGGTGATAAAATATCCCCGTTATCAGACAGTACGAATTTATCGGCAGCCGTTGTTGGTACAGACTTAATGACCCATATTAAGCATATGATGTGGACAACGGTCCCTTCTTATATCATTACAGCAATTATTTTTACCGTGTTAGGTTTCCGGTATGGTGAAAATGCAGCCAATTCAGCCGAAGTTTCTGCCTTAACAGGCTATTTATCGGATCATTTTCATTTAGGCGTTATTCCTCTTATCCCCGTCGTCGTCTTATTTGGTCTACTCATCTCAAAGCAGCCCGCCGTTACATCCGTTTTTATCGGGTCGATAGCAGGGGCAGTGGTGGCTATTCTGTATCAAGGATTGAGCGTGCCTGAAGTATTTACAATATTATATGAGGGCTACTATGTAGAGTCAGGGATTGAAATTGTGAACACCCTTTTACAAAGAGGCGGTCTGACAAGTATGCTGGCATTATTGGCACTGTTCCTTTTTGCTCTTGGATTAGGTGGGTTGCTGCATGCATCAGGTGTCCTTGAGACGATTCTTCTATCGGTCACGAGTCGTATTAAAAGTAAAGGGATGCTTGTTTTTGTAACGATTTTAATTTCTTATTTTACCTTAGGAATTGGCGGTGCTTTCTATTTCTCAGCCGTCATGACTGGAACGCTGATGAAACCGTTGTTTGAAAAATTTAATTTGAAGCCTGAAAATCTATCTAGAATTATGGAGGATTGTGCGACACAAAGCTGTTCACTCATCCCATGGACAGCAAGCGGCATTTTTACAGCTGCAACATTAGGAGTGCCACCTCTCGTCTATATTCCATTTTGTTTTCTAGCGATGACGACGCCAATTTTCAGCCTCGTTTATGGCATCACAGGATTCTCGATGACGGAAAAAATTAGAAAGCCAAAAGTAATTGGAAAAGAAATAGAGGCATAAAAAGCAAAAGAGCGCTCAAGTTGGAGCGCTCTTTTTGTATGCAGTGTTAGCTTTCTTCAGTAGCGATTTTCTTATCGGTGGCTTCTTTTTCTTTCGAAGCTTTCTTCGTACTCGGCATAATTATAGTCACAATCAATGCTAGAATAGCTGCAATCATCGTAAAAGTGTAAGCTACATTTGTCCCATGAATAGCAGAGTCTAAGGCAAGTTGAGCTTTTGAAAGTGCATTCCCAGATTGCATCAACTCTTCAGCATAATTTGTTGAGCTTGTTGTCATCACCGTAATAATCAGCGCCGTACCAATGGCACCAGCTACTTGACGAACGGTATTTGTTACGGATGAACCGTGTGCATTGAGTTCTTTCGGTAGTGCATTCAATCCACCTGCTGTAATTGGCATCGATAAGAATGTTAAACCAATACGCAGGATGATTGTCCGAACCATTAAATAGGTATAAGTAGTGGATTCACTTAAATCAGTAACACCCCAAAGGGCAGGTATTGTAAAAATAAGACCGAAGATCGCAAGTGGTTTTATCCCCACTTTATCTAATAAGCGACCAGAAAGGGGTGACAATAATGCATTTATTAATGCGCCTGGAAGTAAGAGTAAACCTGTTTCAAGGACTGAGAATCCTCTGCTTGCTTGTAGGTAAATTGGTAGTAAAATCATATCCCCATACATGACCATTGTAAGTAAACTATTAATAATAGCTGTCATCGTGAACGTCTTGTATTTGAATACCTTTAAATTGAGCAAAGGATCCCCTGAAGATAGTTGACGGCGACAGAATGTATATAGAAAAATGACGCCAGCTACAACAAAGGTTAATACTAATAGATCGCCCCACCCTTTATCCCCAGCTGTACTAAATCCATAGAGAAGCAGTCCAAATCCTAAGGTTGAAAGAATTACACTTGTGACATCAAGTTTTGCCTTTGAAGGCTCAGACACATTGATGAGAAATTTTAGTGAAAGTCCAATGACGATCGCAACAAGTGGAAGCATTCCGATAAATAACCAGCGCCATGATAGATGCTCGATCACAACTCCAGCGAGTGTTGGACCAATAGCCGGAGCGAAAATCATCGCAAGTCCAATCATTCCCATCGCCGTTCCGCGTCCTTCTGCTGGGAAAACAACAAGGACAACCGTCATGAGTAAAGGCATGATAATCCCAGCACCAGCTGCTTGAATGAGTCTACCTGTTAATAAAAATCCAAAGCTAGGTGCGGTAGCATTTATCAATGTACCAATGAATAATAAAAGCATGGATGTGATGAAAAGCTGTCTAGTGGAGAATCGCTTCATTAAAAATGCAGTGACAGGAATCAAAATCCCGTTCACGAGCATAAAGCCTGTGGATAACCACTGAATGGTAGTGGCTGAAACATCAAATTGGTTCATTAAATCGGGCAATGCGACATTGAGTATAGTCTGATTTAGGATCGATAAAAATGAACCTAAAAGTAAAACGAACATCAGTAGCCCTCTATTTATAGGTTGTTTCTGTTCACTCATATTTTGTTACACAATCCTTTCTTGTTGTATAATAATTTTACACGAAGTTGTTTAATTGATACCGTGTCAATAAAATACATATTAACATGTGAATAGTAGTAATAGCCATTTACACATTTGAAGAAACTGTGGATTAATTGACGTTTATGTGGATAAGTGTTGAAAAAGCAAAGAATGATAGACGAAGGATGGATGAAATGTCTAGAAAAATAGATCCCCGTATTAAACGAACAAAGAGATTATTTAAAGATGCGCTCATTTCCTTGATCCAAGAAAACTACGATAAGAGCAAATTGACTGTTCAAACGATCGCAGAGCGGGCTGAATTAAATCGAGCAACGTTCTACTTACATTATCGTGATATCGATGATCTAATGGAGCAAACGATCAATGAAATTCTTGAAGAGCTACACGAAACGATGAAAGGTTCATCAGAGGATGCTCATTCCCAAAAAGGAAGTAGTCGTCTTGTATCCTTTCTTGAGCATTTTTATCGAAATGCTGGGCTTTATAAGGTGATGTTAGAAAACAAGGAATTCCGTAAAAGAGTGTTTGCGATTTTGTTGGATATCGTCACCTATTGGTCTGATTATCGAAAAATGAAGGGACGTTCATTTAATGTGCCTAATGAGATTGTTGCAGCCTCCGTACTTGGGATCGTATCGTGGTGGTTGGAGGAAGGCACACCTTACAGCCCGACGTATTTAACGAACTTTATTGTGGAGAGGTTTAAATAGTAGAGGAGCAGTTTTAGTATGGAGGGTGCTGTGGTTTTGGCTTTGAGGGGGCTGAAGCTATGGTGCTCTTTTTTTGCAGGAGTATTGAGAAAAGGTAATCATGCAGAGTTCATAGTGCCGATAATGGTGGCGTTCATATGAAAAAGGTAATCATGAAGCGTTCATAGTGCCGATAATGGTGATATTCACCCGAAAAAGGGAATCATAAAGCGTTCATGGTGCCGATAGTGCTGGGTTTCAATTGAAAAAGGTAATCATGAAGTGTTCATAGTGCCGATCATTGTGGCGTTCATTTGAAAAAGGTAATCATAAAGCGTTCATGGTGCCGATAGTGCTGGTGTACAACTGAAAAAGGTAATCATGAAGCATCCATTGTTACGATAATCTGAGTGAACTTAACAAAAACGTCACCACGAAAGGATTTGCTCCACTCAACAGTCCTTGAGAAACAATCCTTCCTAAATTGGCACAGAAGCCCAATATTTTGCATATTGTAAGGGTATCGGAAAGCAGTAAAGGGGAGTTTGTGATGTACCATTTTGGACAAATACCTAGTACCAACCTTATTGTTCGTCAGTTTTCTGTAAATCAATACCCTTACACCATTCAGCAAGGGGATACGTTGTTTATAATTGCTTACAGGTTAGATACCACGGTTTCTAGTATCCTTCGAGCCAATCCAGGACTCGATCCATCCAATCTTCAGGTCGGACAAAGCATCTGTATCCCTGCTTGTCCGCCAAATCATAACGCCTATATTATTCAAGCAGGAGACACGTTATGGAGAATCGCCCAAACCTTTGGTGTGACGATCACAAGTATTTTAGCTGCGAATCCAAGTGTTGAGCCAGATAATCTTCGCGTTGGCCAGCGGATTTGTATTCCAAACTGTGAAGTCTGTTTGAATTAATGACGGAATTTTCACGAAATAATTGTCGTTGTGATAGAGGACTGGCATAATAAAAAGTAAAATACGTTGCTAATGAAGGGACTATTTTACATGAAAACTCTATTACTAACTGGATTTGAACCATTTCTTAATTTCACCATTAATCCAACAATGCGCATCGTTGAGGAACTTCATAATCAGGAAATCGGAGAGTACAAGATTCATAGTGAGGTTTTACCGGTAGATTTTGAAGTGGCGGGAAAAAAGCTCATTGAGCACATTGACAAGATTCAGCCTGATGCAGTTATTTCACTAGGACTTGCAGGTGGTCGCTACAAAATCACGCCTGAACGGATCGCCATTAATATTAATGATGGGGCACCTGATAATAATGGGAATGTTCGAGTCGATGAGACAATTCAATCCGATGGTCCTGAAGCTTATATGTCGACACTGCCAGTTCGAGCGATGGTCAATCAACTATTAAAAGAAGGGCTTCCTGCGGAGGTCTCGAACACAGCCGGAACTTATTTGTGTAACCATGTGATGTACCAAGGTCTCCACTATGCAAAAAAGTATAATAAGAATACACCGTCTGGGTTTATCCATATTCCTGCATCCCATGAGCTTGCGATACAACATGGAAAGATTCCAAGCTGGTCCCACGACGATTTGAAAAAGGCTATTGTCACGTGTATCAAGGTGTTATCGGAAACTTTATAAAAAAATTTCTAGAACCAGTCAAAAAAGTGACTGGTTTTAATCTTGTTTTTTCGTCTATTAATAATGGAAAGGAGAGTTAGGATGAAAGACTGAAATTTGCAGGAAAGGCGAGCAAATATAGTATCGAATATGCTACAATGCAATAGTGACAATTGTAAATGATGTTGTAAAAAATAAATTTGAAACATGTTAATGTTGGAGGTATGTAATGGATTTTATTGAACTTTTAAAAGCAATCATACTTGGATTGGTAGAAGGATTAACAGAATTTGCACCAGTTTCATCAACAGGTCATATGATTCTAGTCGATGATATGTGGTTAAAGTCGGCCGAATTTTTGGGGAAATATCCTGCGAACACATTTAAAATCGTGATTCAGCTTGGATCGATTTTGGCTGTAGTGATCGTCTTTAAAGATCGTTTTATTGAAATGTTAGGGCTCAATCGTGTGTTTAAAAAAGGACAAGTTCATTCAGGAAAACATTTGAAATTAACTCATGTTATTGTTGGGTTACTACCTGCAGGAGTACTGGGTGTTCTTTTGGATGACTATATTGATGACTATTTATTTACGACAAAAACCGTATTAATTGGTTTATTTTTAGGAGCGATCTTCATGATCGTAGCTGACCTTCTGCGCTCTAAAAACCCTAAAGTAGAGACAGTTGATCAAATTACTTACAAGCAAGCATTAACGGTTGGATTAATTCAATGTTTATCACTGTGGCCAGGATTTTCTCGCTCAGGCGCGACGATTTCCGGTGGGGTGTTAACTGGTTTGAGCCACCGTGCTGCAGCTGATTTTACCTTCATTATGGCAGTTCCGATTATGGCAGGGGCAAGTTTTTTATCTTTATTAAGCAACTGGGAATACATTGAGTTAAGTGCATTACCATTCTATATTGTTGGTTTCCTTAGTGCATTTGTATTCGCGCTGATTTCCATTCGCTTTTTCTTAAAATTAATCGACAAAGTCAAGTTGATTCCATTCGCGATTTACCGAATCGTCTTGGTTATTGTGATTTACTTCTTATACTTTTAATAAAAAAAGCTGTTCGCAAAAGGTGGCCAACCTTTGTGAACAGCTTTTTTTAAAATTCTTAAAAAGAAACAATCATCCCATCCCTACCAGCGTAAGTTCCCATTGTGGCACCCATGTAGTTTACGATGACCTCTTTTGGTTGGAACAAGCGAATCAGCTCCTGCTTGAGTGCTTCTGCCTCATCTTCATTGCCAGTGTGGGTAATGCCAAAAGTCGTACTAGAAAAATCGCTACCTCGTTCCGCGATGATTTCAAGAACACGTTTCTGGAACTTTTTCTTCCCACGAACTTTCTCAAGGATTTCTACCTTTCCACCATCAACTCTTTCCAAAATCACCTTAATATTAAGGATTTTCGCCAGAGAGCCTTGGAATTTGCTTAATCGTCCACCTTTGACGATATTCTCCAAAGTGTCTAATAGAACAAGGATATTCATATTTTCGCGAAACTCAACCAGATTCGCCACGATTTCATCCATCGAATGCCCAGCCTCCGCAAGCTCAGCGGCCCGAATGAGCTGGAGTCCATGCCCTAAGGAGCCGGCCAAAGAATCAAAAACGGTTACGTTCGCATTACCAGACAATTCTTTGCCCATAGAAGCGGACTGATATGTACCACTTAATCCAGAAGAAATCGTGATGCAAAGTACTTCTGTTTCTGAATCGAAGCTCGAGAATGCTTTCGCAAAAGCGGCAGGAGATGGTTGCGATGTTTTCGGCAACTGGTCCGTCGCAAACATTTTTGCGAAAAACTCCCTTGGCTTCAGGTCTATTTTTTCATGATAGTCTTGTCCATCAATTGTGACAGTCAAAGGAACAACAGAAATGTCATATTTCGTAACAAGCTCTTCAGGTAAATCGGAGGAACTGTCCGTAATAATCTTAATCATTTTTTCACCTCAACCCATTCGCTAAAAACTACTTCCATTATACCAGTAGAGGTTAAGGATGTATCAAGACAGGAGTTCCGATTGGAATAATACTTGCTAGTTCTTCAACGTCATGATTTTGCATACGAATGCAGCCTCTAGACACAGCATGACCAATCGAGCTTGGATCATTTGTGCCGTGGATGCCATAATGCTCTTTGGATAAACTCATCCACATCGTGCCAAAGGGACCTCCTGGATTCGGTGCCTTATTGATGACGATGAAATTTCCGGATGGAGTGTCATGCAATATTCTACCGACCGCAATCGGATATTGCTTTTGTTGGACGCCATCTTTTAGCAAAATGAGCCTGCGATTATTAATGGAGACATCAATTGTATACGGAATCGTTTGAATTGGTGGAAAGCCTGGAATAATGATGGATTGGCCAGGGTAAATGACATTTGGGTTAATCGAAGGATTTGCGCTCAAGATAACAGATAACGGTGTTCGATAATCTCTTGCGATTTGGTTCAGTGTTTCTCCTACTTTCACAGTGTGGATCAATGTGGACACCTCCGCGTATATTCCTTATATTGTATGCTTCGAAAAATCGACTGTAACAATCAAATAAAGCCTATCGGAATACATATTTTTTCTGTATGATAGTGCTATAGTCCGAGTAAAAGTGTTGGGAGAGCAAATGACAAAACTTTATGACATCAATATAGACGCAGAAAAAAAGATTTTATTTGTAAAAGTAAGTGGATTTTTTCAAGAGGAAGACTCCAAATTGTACGTGAGCGAGTTTCAAACAGCTGTGAATATAATCAACCCTGCAAACTATACGTTAATCGTTGACGGTAGAGGACAGGAGGCAATTGAAGGTCATGTTATGCATGATCTTAAATTTGCGTTACAATTGTATTCATCTGCTAATTTTAAGAAAATCATCATTGTCAATCCGATTTATGAAACATCAAAAGAGCAAGTGGAGTGTTGTGTTAAGGAAGTCAACTTCAAGGGAGAGTTTGTGAATTCTCTCGAAGAGGCACAAAGTATATTAAAAGCATAACTGGTTGAATACTATGCTTATAAAAGTACGTGGAGGAGAATATGTCAAAAAAAGAAAGCTTATTAAAAAAAGGGAATAAATCATCCTTGATTGCTGCTATTGTTAATACGATTATAGCAATCGTCAAAGGAGTCGCCTACTTTTTTACCGGAAATGTAGCGATGTTTGCAGAAACAATGCACTCTTTAGGAGATGCAGCTAATCAATTTTTTGTATACATAGGAAGTGCATTAAGTAAAAAAATGCCGACGGACCGTTATCCAAATGGGTTTGGAAGACTTGTAAATCTAGTTTTACTCGGTGCAGTAATCATTGTTGGAATCATGAGCTATGAAACCATTAAAGAAGGGTATCACCATATTTTCCATCCGACAGAATCAACTGGGGTTGCGATCAACCTGACTGTATTGGGATTGGCCGTAATCTTAGAGTCTTTCGTTCTTTATAAGGCAATGAAAGAAGTTCTTCATGAAACCCATGTCGAGGCTACAGGATTTGGAATTGTCACACAAAGCTTCGGTCATTTAAACAGAGCGAAGCCAGCGACAAAGCTTGTGTTTATGGAAGATTTCGTTGCAACACTGGGTGGAGTCATTGCGATTATTGGTATTTTATTATCCTATTTTGCTGGTTTTCACGCGGCAGAAGGTATTGCTTCAATTATTATCGGAGTTATGATGTTTTTTGTAGTGGGAAGAGTTTTCCTAGATAATGCTAAAGGTGCCCTTGGTGAAGCAGACGATGCTTTTGAAGAGGAAATAGCTGCTTATATCCATACTGATCCTGAAATAAAGGATATTCAAACCCTTTATGCGGTAAAAGAAGGAGAAGATTTTCATATTGAAATGAAGCTCGAAATCGATCCTTCTCTAACGGTAAGAGAGGCAGGCAAAATTAAGAATCGGATTGAAGCTAAAATCAATGAAATGAAAGGTGTCACAGATGTCATCATCGAGTTTGTCGAAGATGATGGGGTTCAGAATGGAGAGTTCAAAGCCTTAACAGAATAAGAAGCTACTGGACCAAAAAAGATAATCTACAAAGCAGTGCGATTTCACAATCACACTGCTTTTCATTTTTATTTGGAATGTGCTATATTATTTATGATACTTATTAAAGAAGTTTAATAAGTTTTTTGTTCAGAACTTATTAAAGATGTTAAATAAGTTTATTTAAATAGGGGGTGACTCTTGTGAACTCAACTCCAAAATCGATGAGAGCGGAAATCCTTCGTGGTATTCGTAAAACTCTTTTAGAACTTGGTAATGCAACAAAAGTTGAACTTAGCGAAAAATTAGGAATTAGTTTTCCTACCATCAGCAAATTTTTTTCCCAGATGGAAAAAGACGGTGAACTTATTTCAGTCGGCCTTGATGATTCTAGTGGTGGAAGAAGAGCGAAAAGATATACATATAATCCTGAGTATATGTTAGGATTGGCGATTTTTTTAGAGAGAACAGAGACAAATTATATTGTCTTTAACTGTTTAGGTGAAATCAAAAATACAGGAAAAACCTCAAGTGTATTGGAAAACGATGATTTAAAATCATTAACTGAGTGTGTTGAAGAGATAAAAGAGAAATATCCTAAAATTAGTTCTATATCCATCGGGGTACCTGGTTCCGTTAATAATGGACGGATCATTTATATACCAGGATATGAGCATCTGCAAAACTTTGATTTGAAAGAATACATGGAAAAGCGTTTCTCTGTGCCTGTTGTAATCGAGAATGATATGAATGCCGCGGTGCTTGGTTACCACGATAGTAATGGAAGGAAGAAAAATAACTCTCTTATTTATTTATATTCTGGTCAAAATGGTCCCGGTGCTGGAATCATGGTAAATGGTGTTGTTGTTCGAGGCAGCACTAATTTTTCAGGAGAGATTTCATTCGTTCCACAATATGACGATCGAAATTTCGGTCAGGCTTTAGAAAACGAGGGCAAGAAAGTATTTGTTAGTCATGAATATGAGATTGATGCTATTAGTAGGTTAATAGCTTCATTTGTTGCAATCATTAATCCTCATAAAATTATTTTTTGCGATGATGAAGTGGACCAAATGATTATAGAAAAAATCGTAAAACAGAGCTCAAAGTATATTCCGACGGAACATCTTCCAGAGCTGCTAATGAGTGATTGGAAACAAGATTATCTATTTGGATTACAAAGGCTTGGACTTGATCTCATGATCAATGAAATTAGTAGATAAGATAAAATGAAAGCGAGGTTATTTATGGCTACGTTCTTTTTGGTAATTATCTATTTGGCTTTTATTAGTTTGGGTTTACCTGATTCATTGTTGGGAGTTTCGTGGTCCTTGATGCAATCAGAATTTGGGGCGCCACTTGAGACAGCTGGATTATTATTTATGACAATTGCTGGGGGAACGATTATTTCCAGTTTTGTCAGTGGGGCAGTGCTTAAGCGCTTTGGAACAGGGATGGTCACATTTTTTAGTTGTTTAATGACAGCTGGAGCATTGCTTGGATTTCATTTCGCTCCTTCGATTATTTGGTTGTTTCTTTGTGCCATCCCACTTGGATTAGGTGCAGGTGCTGTTGATTCGGGGTTAAACAACTATGTCGCTTCCCATTACAAAGCACACCACATGAGTTGGCTTCATTGTTTTTGGGGAGTTGGAGCTACACTTGGTCCCGTCATTATGGCTCAGTTTATTTCAGGGAACCATTCCTGGAGAAGTGGGTATCTTGCGATTGCTGGTCTTCAGTTTGCCTTAGTTGTTATTCTTTTCCTTACTTTGCCTTTATGGAAAAAGGTTAGTGGAAACAGTCATGTTAACACGCCTGTTGAGCCAGAGTACATAAATAATGAAGATTCAATCATTCAAAAACCTTTGCAAATAAGAGGTGTCAAACTATCTTTGATTGCTTTCTTGTTTTACTGTGGCGCAGAAGCAACAGTGGGTCTTTGGGGAAGTAGTTTCCTAGTAAATGTTAAAGATTTATCTGTTGACGTCGCGGCAAAATGGGTTTCCTTCTATTACGGAGGAATCACCGTTGGAAGATTTATCACAGGCTTTATTACTTTAAAAATAGGGAACCGTACGCTCATACGGATGGGGCAGATAATCGCATTAGTGGGCGCTGCTCTTCTATTTCTACCATTGCCAGCAACTTTCTCACTAGTAGGTTTTATTTTGGTTGGGTTAGGTTTGGCTCCGATATTTCCGTGTATGTTGCACGAAACGCCAATACGCTTTGGAAAGAAACATTCGGGGACCATTATGGGGTATCAAATGGCTGTTGCTTATACAGGGAGCACGTTCCTGCCACCTCTTCTTGGTTTCGTAGCCGCACGCTCAACAATCGGAATTTTCCCATTTGTCATTGCAGGCTTTATTGCCATCATGCTCTTGGGCTCTGAAAGATTAAATGCCAAATTGTACAACAACGGAAGAATAAGTGAACAAAATGACAACTCTACCGTCATGTAATCGGGGATTTTTTAAACTATAAAAATAGGAGTGACAATCGAATGAAGATAGAGCATATAGCAATTTGGGTTAAAGACTTAGAAAAAATGAAAACGTTTTATGTTTCGTACTTTAATGGGACTTCGAGCTCAAAGTATCATAATAAAGATAAGGAATTTGAATCCTATTTTCTTACGTTTGACGGTGGAGCACGTTTAGAGATTATGCGTAAGTCAGGTATTGATAAGCCAGACATGGATGATCGGATTGGTTGGGCTCATATTGCCATTTCTCTGGGAAGCAGAGAGTCCGTTAATCAAATGACAGCTCGCTTGCAAAATGATGGTTATAAGCATGTTAATGGTCCTCGTGTTACTGGGGATGGCTATTATGAGAGTGTGATGGAAGATCCAGAAGGTAATCTCTTAGAATTGACTGTTTAAGATTTCAGGTATCGCATAAAAAATAGAATACAAGTTTAGGAGGACATGAGATGATTAAGCTTGTTTTAACAGATATGGACGGAACCTTTTTAAATAATAGTGGTGATTTTAACAGAGCGTTGTATAAGGATGTAAAACAGATGATGAAAGAAAAAGGCGTTGTTTTTGCTCCTGTTACCGGTAAGCAATGTGAACGTGTAGAAGAGTTATTTGGTGAGGATGCAGAGGGTTTATGGATTTTAGGAGATAGTGCTACGCGTATCAAACATAACGGTGAATTTGTTTATGAATCTTTATTAAGCAATAAATTAGGTCTGGAGATTATCCGTTTACTCGAAGAAATCAGCTTAGAACATACTATTATTGCGTGTACAAGGAAAGGCGCAGTCATAAAGGAGAACATTCCTCAAGAAGAAGCAGCGATCGTCAGAAGGTCCTATGCCCAAGTTATCCAAGTCTCTGATTTTCATGAAATCACCGATGATTTTGTTAAAAATACGATTCATGATCCGGCGTTAAGATGTTTTGAGACTAGGGAAAAACTATCTCAGTTCTTTGAGTCAGCCTATATTGTTGCTTCAGAAGCTGCGTGGATCGATATCGCGAATGCCAATGTTCATAAAGGGACTACAGTGGAACACCTGCAGCAATTATTGAATGTGACACCTGAAGAAACAATGGCTTTCGGAGATGGATATAATGATTTGGAGCTTATGTCTCGTGCTACCTATAGCTTTGCAGTCCGAAATGCAGTGCAAGAACTAAAAGAAGCAGCGAATTTTATTAGTCGTTCAAATGAAGAAGATGCTGTGATGAAAACAATTTTACAAATATTAGCCCTACAAAAATAATATTCCTTTTCAAATTGAAGCATTCGGCTGTTATGGCTCCGAGTGCTTTTTTATCTACTCATATCGATTCAAAAAAGATTAGTGTATAATGTAGAAAAGCAGGAGAAATGTGCCAAAAGGAAGGTAATCTATGTCTTTGGAAAATGAAAACATTACGAGAATTGTTTTAGATGAAAAAGAATACATACTCATCGGTACGGCTCATGTATCTAAACAAAGCGCGGAGCTAGTTAAAGAGGTTATTGAAGCAGAACAACCAGATTCTGTTTGTGTTGAGTTGGACCAGCCACGTTACCAGTCCATCATGGAAGGGAACAAGTGGAAGGATACCGATATTTTTAAAGTGATCAAGGAAAAGAAAGCTTCCCTACTTTTGATGAATTTAGCAATTTCTTCTTTTCAAAAAAGGATGGCGAAGCAATTAGATATTCAACCTGGTCAAGAGATGATTCAAGGTATTGAGTCTGCAAAAGAAGTGGGCGCGAAGCTCGTTTTAGCAGACCGCAATATCCAAGTGACATTCTCTCGTATTTGGCATCAGGTCGGATTTTGGGGTAAAATGCAGCTTCTAAGTCAAGTGATTGCAAGTATTTTTAGCAAAGAAAGCATTACCGAGGAAGAGCTTGAAAAGATGAAGAGTCAGGATATGATCAATTCGGTACTGAATGAGTTTACCGAAACCTTTCCTCGTCTTAAGAAGCCATTAATTGATGAGCGCGATCAGTATTTAGCACAAAAAATTAAAAAAGCTCCAGGGAAAAAGGTCGTTGCCGTATTAGGTGCAGCTCATGTTCCTGGGATAAAAGAAGAAATAAAGAAGGAGCATGATCTGAAGAAATTAATAGAGTTGCCTCCAAAATCGAAGGTTCCGCAAATTATCGGCTGGTCGATTCCGATTCTGATTGTGGCGATTATTGCCTTTACATTCTTCTCCGACCCATCTGCGGGTCTGCATCAGACTCTAAGTTGGATCCTTTGGACAGGTTCTCTTTCCGCCATTGCAACAGCCGTAGCCTTTGGACATCCGTTGGCGATATTGACGTCATTTGTCGCCGCGCCGATGACGACGCTAAATCCAGTGCTGGCATCAGGTTGGTTCGCTGGAATCGTACAAGCATATTTCAGCAGGCCAAATGTAGGAGATTTCGAACGTTTAACAGAGGACGTTTTTAGCGTAAAAGGATTCTGGAATAATAAAGTAACTCGCGTCCTACTGGTGGTCGTTCTTTCGAACATCGGAAGCTCTGTGGGTACTTTCATTGCTGGTGCTGATGTCATTCGATTATTTTTCAAACATATATAAGTGTATGAGTCTATTTCCTAGTGGAGGTAGGCTCTTTTTATTAATTATTTGTTCGTTAAAAATAAAACTTTGTACCTATATATCGTATAATCCCCTATTTTTCTACATGATTCACTTTCCATTTTTTCCTCAGAATTAAGGAGGATGTCTCAAGGAATATGTGACCGAATCCAAGAATAAAATGATAAATGGAAATAGATTCCTTTTATAGAAACGAGCATATATATAAATTAAAAAGATGGGGAGAAAAAATGGGGAAAATTTTTCAGGGGTCATTTGCTGTTGCGGCGATTTTAGTCATACTTGTTGGATGTCAGAAAGAAGTAAAGGTGGTGGCGACACATAAGGTGTTGGCGGCTCAAGCCCTAGAAACAAGGGCAATAGAAAAAGAACTGCCCGTTAGCATCGATGTGATCGATCCTTTTACAAAGGAAATCATTCGCTCCTTTGTTCCAAGAGAAATGCAATATGACGTGAATGAGGAAGCGTTTCGAGAAGAACTTGAAGCGTGGGCGAAAGATTTAGCGACTGGTACCGATGAAGCAAAGGGTTATGACCAGCGGATGGTTTTGGACCGTATTGGCGCAGATGGTCAAATCATTAAAGGGAAGCCAAGGGTGATCCTGAAGGAAGCAGAACTAGTGGAACGAGTACTGGCTGCCGTGGAAAAAGGAGGTACAGTTGAGCTTCCTTTAGAGGTGCAGGAAAGTCAATACAACCCTGAAGAAGTACAGAGTTTAGGTGAAGTCGTTCTTGCTTCTTATACGACGTATTTTGATAGTAGTGTAATAGGAAGGGCAAAGAATATTGAACTCTCTGCGGCTGCGATCAACAACATCATTTTAGGAGTAGGAGACATTTTTTCCTACAATGAAGTAGTAGGTCCTCGTACTGTGGAGAGAGGGTATCAGAAGGCGATGGAAATCGTCAATAAGGAACTAGTAGAAGGAATTGGTGGAGGCATCTGTCAAACTTCTTCCACGCTATTTAACGCTGTCGACCAAGTCGGAGTTGAATATGTTGAATGGCACCATCACTCCATTAACATTGGCTATGTCCCAGTCGGAAGAGATGCAACCGTCTCATGGGGAGGCCCAGATTTCCGTTTCCAGAATAAAAAGTCTGTACCGATGCTAATCAAAGCCTATGTCAACGGCGGTTCCATTACCGTCGAAGTGAGGACTTCGCAGGCGAATGCAAGTCAGTTATAAAGAGTTTAATAGATATTAAAAGAAGGCTTAAGCGAGGCTTAGGCCTTTTTTCTATGTAAGAGAACTTATGAGTTTGCTCTCCTCATTATCAATTGCATAAGTTGGTATCCATCACTAGCCATACCTTTATAACCTCCAAAAAAGGAAGGATATTTAATTGGGAGTAGGGTGATTATGAATTGAACAAAAGCCGCTTGCGTAATCAATTTTATTAAAAAGGTAGGGATGGATCCGAGATTTAAATATGCAACTAAAATATAACAAACTAAACTCAGCATAAACGAAAAAATGGGGCCAGAAAGCAAAACGCTCGCATGCTGAATACTATTATTCATATCTTTCGGTATTTTAAAATCAGTATACCCAACCCATCCGCTAATGGGTTGAACTTTAATAGTCAATTTTCCAATTTTAAAACCAGATTTCGTGGTTGGTTTACCTAATCTGATTTCAACGGGCTCTTTGAATAGAAATAATGATAGTAATGCATGACCAAGCTCATGCACGAAAGTAGTAAGTGGGAATATAATAGAAACCAATATTAAAAGTGTGAGTGCAATTTGTTCGACGCTATCCATGAGTTCCTCCAGTTTGAAAAATAATCCTCATAGTATCTTTCAACATAATTAACGAGAATCCTGCATAAATAGATTTATACTGTGTAGCTCACGACCTGCCCCTCGGATAGCATGCAAATCAACATTCTACAGCCAGACAAAATAGAATTTTCTCAAAAGATAGTCAAAAACGCATGTTAGGAAGAGATTGGAAGTAGTATAATGAGCTTGTATACATAAATGAGAGAATGCTAGAGGAGGATGGGATTATGCGTAATGAAGAAATGCTTTTAATACCAGGACCTACACCAGTTGTCGATTCTATTTATGATGCATTAGCAAGTGAAACAAGAAGTCATACGGACCCAAGATTCGTTGCCATCTACAAGAGTGCCATAGAAAAAGTGAGACAAATGCTGAAAACAGACGGAGAAGTTTTCGTGATTTCTGGTTCCGGTACGATTGCGATGGAAATGGCCCTTGTCAATACAGTAGCTGCTGGGGAAAAGCTACTCGTCATTAGCCACGGCTATTTTGGAGACCGATTCATTAACCTTGGGCAAGCTTTTGGAATTGAAGTAGATGTCCTTCAAGCCGAATGGGGAAAACAGGTCAATCCAGTAGAGGTTGAGAAAAAGCTTAGTGAAGGCAATTTTAAAGCCGTTACGATTACCCATGCCGATACTTCTACAGGCGTTGCCACAAATCTAGATGTTCTCGTTCCTATTATTAAAGAAGCTGGAGCCCTTGTCATCCTTGATGGAGTCTGTGCAACAGCAGCAATGGAAGAGGATATGAACAAAACCTACGGAGATGTAGATGCGAAAATTGATGTTGTGCTGACTGGTTCTCAAAAAGCAATCGGCGTTCCACCTGGCCTAGCAATCGTTGCATTTAACCAATCGGCCCTAGAGGCAAGAGAAAAAATCGAAAGAGTACCAGCTTACTATTGTGATATATATAATTGGATTCCAATCATGAATGATCCATCAAAATACTTTGCGACACCACCAGTGAATCTTATCTATGCTTTTGAAGAAGGCATGAGACTTGTTTTAGAAGAAGGAATGGAGAATCGCTACAAGCGTCATTTTGCATATGGTAGAGCAGTACGAGCGGGGCTTGCTGAATATGGAATGAAGGCCATCGCAAATGAGGAAGTAGCAGCTGCAACTCTGAGTTGCATTCTCTATCCAGAAGGTATTAACGATGCAGCATTCCGAAGTGCACTTGCGGAAAAAGGACTGATTGTCGCTGGAGCATTAGCTCATTTATCAGGAAAGGCATTCCGCATTGGGCATATGGGAAATACGACAGTAGAAATGCTTGAGCGAGCGCTTGTTCTAATCGGAGAAACCTTAAATGAGCAAGGTTTTTCAGTAAATACGAATAAAGCCGTAGAGAAATTTCAAGAATATGCTTTAGCTGTGAAAAATTAAGGAATCCTCAGGAGTGTCGTTACTTTGCTGGTAATGACGCTCCTTTTTTGTTTTAATGAATGTGGAATAGATATTAGAATGGAGCCAACCTTATGTACTTAACCGTTAAAGAAACAGCTGAATATTTATCAATTACTGAATCAGCTGTAAATGAACTTATTTTATCGAAAAAAATCCGTGCCTTACACGATGGCGAGCAATACTTAGTGAACAAAGAACAGTTTACAACACATCTAAAGCAAGTCGAGAAGTATAAAGAACTTATCGAAGAAATTCTAAATGAGCCCATTCCTGAAGACATTGATATAAAAGATGAAGATTAATCCTTAGACATTGAAGGAGTCTTAATTTATGACTATATACATTAAGGAAATTATTCTCCACCGTCTGCGGATGACGTTGAATGAGCCGTTTTCCACAAGCTTTGGAACGATGCAGGAAAAAGAATTCTTCGTCATTGAAATGATCGATCAAGACGGGCATCAGGGGTTCGGAGAGTCTGTTGCTTTTACGAGCCCGTGGTATACAGAAGAAACGGTCAAAACGGTCGAGCATATGATGGAGGATTTCTTAATTCCGATGTTGTTCGAAGCCCCAATCGAACATCCAGATGAGGTTTCAAGACGATTTTCTTCTATTAAAAGAAATACAATGGCCAAGGCTGCCCTTGAAGGGGCTGTATGGGATTTACATGCGAAACGGAACAATCAAACTCTAGCCGAAAGTCTCGGAGGAACGAAAACACAAATCGATGTCGGCGTGAGTATTGGTATTCAACCAACAGTGAAGGATTTGCTGACAACGATCGAAAAATATGCAACAGAAGGCTATAAACGCATAAAAATGAAAATCAAGCCAGGCTGGGATATTGATGTTATCAAAGCGGTCAGAACGCAGTTTCCTCATATTCCGCTTATGGCTGATGCAAACTCTGCCTATTCCTTGCAGGACATCGAGCACTTAAAAAAGTTAGACGAGTTCGACCTAATGATGATTGAGCAGCCCCTAGGGCAGGATGACATTATCGAGCATGCGAAGCTTCAACAGCATCTACAAACGCCAATTTGCTTGGATGAAAGCATTTATTCTCTGAACGATGCAAAAATGGCCATCGAGCTAGGAAGCTGTAAAGTCATTAACGTGAAGGTTGGTCGTGTCGGCGGCTTAACAGAATCCAAGAATATCAACGATTACTGTAAACTGCATAACATTCCTGTTTGGTGTGGCGGTATGCTGGATGCAGGGATTGGAAGAGCGCATAATATTGCCATTACGACCTTAGATCAGTTTGTACTCCCAGGTGACACGTCAGCTTCCAATCGTTACTGGAAAAAGGACATTATTGAACCAGAAGTGACAATGGATAATGGTGTAATCAATGTTCTTAATAAACCGGGTATTGGTTACGACATTAACTGGGGTGCACTAGAAGAATATCGAGTAGAGAAAAAAATATACAAAAGCATATTCTAAGAAAGTGCTGTCAAAAGAGTAAAAAACTTGTGAAGAAACGTTATAAGAAAACAGGACTCGCTACTTATTTGTGAGCCCTGTTTTTTATATGTCAAGGAAACAACCATCGGGTTTATGGGTTAGTTATTAACAGTAACAATCTAATATTTAAAATCCTTTCGATATAGTCTAAAAGCATAGATTGCACCGACTATAAATACAATCGCTTGGAACAGAATAAAGAATTGACGGAAGTATTCGATATTACGATCAACTAATGAAATAAAAATGGCTGACACAATGAGTTGCGTAGTAAACATACAAGAAGAGATTTTTAGATAAATGCCATTTGTTCTTTCATCAGGTTTTCCAAATTTTTTTCCTATATAAAAAAGCACGAGTAGCGATCCTACATACAAAACCATTGTTAATCCAACAACAATATTGAAGTTTTGAGAGCTTTCTAACATCCAATTATTTAGTACATCAATCATTATTATCATCCTTTCTCACGTATGAAAATATTTCATTTATATCTACTTCAAAATAATTTGCTATTCTAAACGCCAATACAAGAGATGGAGAATAATTATTCTTTTCCATTACAAATATGGTTTGCTTAGAAACTCCAACAGCATCCGCCAACTCCTTTTGTGACATTCTCCTTAATACCCTATGTTCATACACTTTATTTTGAATTGAATCACCAAAGTCCTCTTTCAATGCCAACACCGTCCTTTTAGCTTATACAGTCATAATAAACTTTTGTTTTATAAAAGTAAAGTAAACTTATACAAAAGATATATTTTTTTTATAAAAAGGTACCTTAGATAAAGTTGATTGGTCCCGTTCATATTTAAAACAAAAGAAAGGTTCCTTTCTAATATGTAGAGATGAACCTATACACTCCTTTCTAAAATTTATTCATTAATATGCAGTAATTATCTACCAAAATAATATTCTATAAAAATATATTGCATAAATAATCATAGGTAAGTATAATTAAAACATGTTAAAAATGACATAAAATAATTTACTAGAATATAAAAGGGGTAGACAAAAATGAAAAAGATAACGAAGTTAAGTTTATTATTCATTGTTGCACTTGCTGCTATTTTAACTGGATGCGGCAAAAGTGAAACAAGTGGAGATAGTGATTCAAAAACACTTAAAGTCGTAACAAATGCAGCTTATGCACCAATGGAATATATGAATGGGGATAAGATTGAAGGATTTGATGTAGATTTCATCAATGCCGTTGCTAAAGAAGCTGGATATGAAGTTGAGATTCAGCACACTGGTTGGGACGCAATGTTCGTCGAAGTCGAAGATGAAATTTCCGATTTAGCGGTGGCTGCGATTACGGTTACAGATGAAAGAAAAGAATCCTATGATTTTTCAGTACCTTACTATTTATCTACAAATATGATTTTAGTAAAAGAAGGCAGCGATATTAAGAGCGCGGCTGATTTGAAGGATAAGAAGGTTGCAGTTCAGAATGGTACAACTGGACAAGAAGCAGCAGAATCTATTCTTGGAGAAAACAGTAAGCAACTGAAGAAATTCGAGGACAACAATATTGCGATTCAAGAGCTTTTAAGTGGCGGAGCAGATGCGGTCGTTGCAGATAACACAGTTATTGAAACGTATGTAAAAAATAACCCGGATCAAAAGTTACAAGTAGTTGAAGATGCAACAGCATTTGATTCAGAATTCTATGCGATTCTTTTCCCTAAGGGCAGTGAGTTAAAGGCTGATTTCGATAAGGCGCTAAATACAATTATCGATAACGGCAAGTATACTGAACTGTATAAAGAATGGTTCGGTACTGAGCCAGATGTTGAAGGGTTAAAAGCTCAACAATAATAAAAGTGTAAGATACATTCCTTTCGTTGTGAAAACATACCCAAAATGTTCACAAGTTTCCAGAACAATTTGTTATAAAATTGGGTGTGTGCATTATTTCACAAAAACAAGAGATACGGAAGGAATGTAGTCTACATGTCTCATTATAAACCTGAGGAAATTGCAACCATTACTATTCAAAATGGTATGAAAAAAGCCCATTATCCATTTTTAAAATCAGCCATTTTAGGCTTTCAGGCTGGTGCATTTATTGCACTTGGTTACTTACTATATATTCGAGTAACAGCTCCGCTCGGAGGAGAACTTGAAGGATTTTCTACGATTCTAGGAGCTTCCGTTTTTCCAATTGGACTCATCCTGACATTGATGGCGGGAGGAGAACTTCTAACAGGGAATATGATGGCCGTCCCGATGGCTAGGTTTGCCCGGAAAATCAACACGCGCTCATTGATACAGAATATCGCAATTATTACATTCAGTAATTTTATCGGAGCGGTGTTTGTCGCCTATTTTTTTGGACATATTGCACAGTTAACGGAAGTAGGTCCTTATTTAGAAAAAATGGTAGATATTGCAGAGCATAAATTGGATAGTTCATTTTTTCAAGCTTTTGTATCAGGAATAGGCTGTAACTGGCTTGTCGCGTTAGCAGTTTGGCTTTGCTATGGTTCGAACAGTTCGTCTGGAAAGATACTTGGGATTTGGTTTCCGACGATGACCTTTGTGGCGATTGGATTCCAGCACGTCGTGGCGAATATGTTTATAATACCAGCCGCCATTTTTGCAGGATATTTCAATTGGCTCGAATACCTAGACAATTTCATTCCGGTATTCTTAGGAAACTTAGTAGGAGGAGCTATTTTTGTAGCGATGCTTTATAAATACTCTCTCTATAAGGATGAACTGGAGACGAAGCCTGAGGAAAAAACGTTAAAGGTAAGTTAAGAACCCTCATGAAAAATGATTGTAAGTAGAAATTATCTTTATTCTAAAATAGGACTATATTAGTAGATTATAGGTTGCGTAGGAAACCTTTACTCAGTATAATAGCTTTATATCGGAATTTATAGAAAATTTTAAACTTACAATAAACGAGGGGGAAGAATTTTGAAAAAATTATCAAAACTAGGCTTAGTCTTGGTTCTAGGTCTTATGATGTTACTAACTGCATGTGGGTCAAGTGAGACAGGCTCTACCGATTCAGGAAACTCAGGCGATTCTGGCTCTGATGAAAAGAAGAAATTAAGAATTGTGACGGATGCTGCCTACGCTCCATTTGAATCACTAGAGGGAGATAAAGTTGTTGGTTTTGATGTCGATTTTGTTAGTGCTGTTTTAGAAGAAGCAGGCTACGAAGTGGTAGCACCTGAACATGTTGGTTGGGACCCACTATTCATTGAAATTGAATCAGAAGAAGCGGATTTAGCGATTTCCGCGATTACCATTAATAGTGATAGAGAGCAAACCTATGATTTCTCTGTCCCATATTTCCTATCTACAAACAAAATCCTGATTCCAAAGGATAGCGATATTAAGAGTGGCGCTGATTTGAAAGGCAAGACAGTAGCAGTTCAAAATGGTACAACAGGTCAAGAAACAGCGGAATCCATTTTAGGTGCTAACAGTCCTGATGTGAAAAAATTTGAAAATAATAATCTAGCGATTCAAGAGCTTCTTGCTGGTGGTGCTGATGCGGTTATCGCAGATAACACTGTTATCGAAGAATATGCAAAAAATAACCCAGATCAGAATCTAGTTGTTATTGCAGATGACTCTTTCGCTCAAGAATTTTACGGTGTCATGTTCCCTCAAGGAAGCGATTTAAAAGTTGAATTTGATGAAGCGATTAATAAAGTTTTTGATAGCGGAAAATATGCAGAGATTTATAAAGAGTGGTTTGGCGTTGAACCAGATGTTGAAAATTTAAAAGCACAGCAATAGAGGTAACAAA
This sequence comes from Bacillus yapensis, assembly GCF_005280205.1. GTDB lineage: Bacteria > Bacillota > Bacilli > Bacillales > Cytobacillaceae > Robertmurraya > Robertmurraya yapensis. Next base: position 118,963 of record NZ_SUND01000013.1, read on the forward strand.
CTAATGAATTGCGTAACTCTATCACCTAGTGTTACGCAATTTTTTTTCAGGAGAGGTGAAAGATTGATGGATTTTCGGTTTGACTTAATTATTGACTATTTGCCCTATTTTCTAAGAGGTACACTATACACGATCGGAATATCGTTAGCGGGAATTTTGCTAGGTACCATTTTAGGTTTATTATTTGGTCTAGGAAAAATGTTGAAAAACAAGATACTTGCATTTCCGTTCAACCTTTATATAGCGTTTTTTAGAGGTACCCCGTTTTTTGTACAGCTTCTACTTATCCATTTTGGTTTAATCCCAGCAATTTTAGGAACAACAAATGGACTTGCCGCAGGGATCTTTGCTCTATCATTAAACTCAGCGGCCTATATCGCGGAGATTTTCCGTGCTGGTATCCAATCCATTGACAGAGGTCAAATGGAAGCTGCTAGATCGCTTGGAATGAATCATATTCAAGCGATGAGATATGTTATTTTACCACAGGCTTTTAAACGAATGATTCCTCCGTTAGGAAACGAATTTATTGTCCTTTTAAAAGAATCCTCCTTAATATCTCTAATTGCCGTTCCAGAATTAATTTATTGGGCACGAGCTTTCAATGGTCAATATTATAAGGTTTGGGAACCGTATTTGACAGCAGCTGTTATTTACTTTGTCCTAACTTTAACATTAAGCTTCTTATTAAGTCGTCTAGAAAAGAGGTTAGCAACAGAATGATCAAAGTAGAAAAACTTAAAAAGTCTTTTGGTGCTAATGAAGTTTTAAAAGATATTAATGTCACCATTAAACAGCAGGAAGTAGTTGTGGTTATTGGGCCATCAGGTTCAGGGAAATCGACCTTCCTTCGTTGCTTAAATTTACTTGAAACAATTACAGCTGGACATGTTTCTATTGAAGGCGTCGATATTACTGATAAGCAAACGGATATTAATAAAATCAGAGCTGAAGTCGGTATGGTATTCCAGCAGTTCAATCTTTTTCCTCATAAAACGGTTTTGGAAAATATCATGCTTTCACCTATTAAGGTGAAAAAAATTGCTGAGGAGAAAGCGAGAGAAACGGCGCTTTCGCTTTTGAAAAAAGTTGGCCTCGAGGATAAGGCGAATGCCTATCCAGATTCTTTATCTGGTGGTCAAAAACAGCGTGTAGCAATTGCGAGAGCTTTAGCCATGGAACCGAAGATTATGCTTTTTGATGAACCAACATCAGCACTTGACCCGGAAATGGTAGGAGAAGTGCTAGAGGTAATGAAGCAACTCGCAAAAGAAGGCATGACGATGGTTGTTGTGACACATGAAATGGGCTTCGCACGCGAGGTTGGCGATAGAGTTCTCTTCATGGATGGCGGCTATATTGTCGAAGAGAATGTTCCACAGGAATTGTTCGACAATCCGCAGCATGAACGTACGCAAGCCTTTTTAAGCAAGGTGTTATAAGGAGTCGTAGGAAACCGAGTCTATTTTAGGCTCGGTTTTTACGTATGAAATAATTATGTTATGCTAATCATGGTAGATGTAACTTTACTAGAAATAAAACGTCTAAGAGGATGAGGTGATTGCAATGAAAAAACTAATTTGGGTCTTATTAACCGCACTTGCATTACTAGTCATGACTGCTTGCGGAACAGCCGACACTGAGGATAAAACGACCGGCGATGACCAAAAAGTAGAGACAAATCAAGCAGAAGAAAACGCAGTCGATGAGACTGAAACAGTAGAGGAAGATACAGCTACAGATGAAAAAGCAGTAGAGGAAGATACAGCTACCGAATCAGAAGATGTGATTGTAGAAGAAGCAACATATGTGGGGATGGCAGATCCACACACAATTGAAGTAAATACGGAAACAGATACGATTGCGCTCCAAATCCTAGATCCAGGTGTGCAGGATGTTGATTTCGAAGCGATTGAAGAAGAGGCTCATGTGACGATTGAGTATCATAAAGAAGGCGAACAAAATATCTTAACAGGTATTGAAATACACTAAAAAGAAGAGGCTGCTCCAAAGTAATATTTGGAGCAGCCTCTGTTTTTTTGTTGCGTAAAGAATGAATAGACATTTCGTACCCGTCCGGATGATTTTTCTGAAACTAAGTAACTCAGATAGCTTCAAAATGCCTTAAATGAGAAATACGTTTACTATCATGCGCCTATCACCCATGCTGCTTTGCAAAAGTAGGATTTCTTTGAATCACGGCGATGAGCAAGACTCCACTCAGTAAAAGCAGTGCGCTCGTGATAAAGAAGACGGATGAGATTCCGAAGTATCCTGCGATAAATCCGCCCATAACAGGTCCAATGACATTCCCTAGGAAGCGTAAACTTGTATTGTAGCCGAGCACCTCGCCTTGCATGGCGATCGGTGCTTCCTGACGAATATAAGCGACGCGTACTGGGATAATTCCCCCGATAGCCATACCTAGTAAAAACCGTATAAAAACAAGTTGCCATATATTTGTGACAAAGGCGCCAGGTAAATAAACCACACCTGCCACTAGCAAAAGGGCGATCAGTACTTTAATGTATCCATAGCGATCCGCGATTTTCCCCCATTGACGGGCCATCATCAAATTCCCGAGACCAGCCACAGAAAATGCAATTCCTGAAAAGAATGCTAAGTTAGCAGGACCGTGTAACTCACTCACATACAGGGATAAAATCGGTTGAATGCTAAAATGAGCGATTTGAATAAGGGTTGAAATTAATAAGACATTTAGCAGCAAAGGATTTCGTCCAATATGCTTGAAGACCTCTTTTGTTGTATAAGAGGTTTTCGTGCCTTTTGCATCCTCAATCCTATATTCCTTTGTCGTGATGACAAGAATAGCGGAAATGAAAATGGCAATCGAGGTCCATTTAAAAGTATCGGCATATCCGAAGGAGTCTGCTAATACACCTCCAAGTAATGGTCCGATTAATTGTCCAGTGATACTACCAGTTTGTAAGGTTCCTAACACTCGACCCGCAATCTTTTTCGGCGTTTGCGTCGAGATGAATGCCTGTGACATGGAGATGAATCCAGCAAATATCCCCATGAACGTTCTTAGTAAAAATAATTGCCAAACCGATTGAACAAATCCCATCATCATAATGGAAAAGGCCATCCCGAATGCAGAAAAGATAAGTATTCTCTTTCGTCCGTATTTATCACCGATTCTTCCCCAAAGCGGTGAAAATAAAAAGGCGGTTACAAAGGTAACGCCAAAGGTCAAACCAGACCAATGCTGAACATACTTCTCTGAAAAGTTTCCGAAGGTTTCAATATAAAGTGAAATAAAGGGAAGAACCATCGTCATGCTGCCAGAAATAAAAAAATTCGCAAACCACATAATGCGCAGGTTGTGCTTCGCGATTTGTTGACCGTCCATGATTAACACTTCTTTCTATGAAGAAATTTCGGTTCCCTAAATATTAGTTTACCTGAATGGAATAGATTTCACAATATTCTAAGATTATTTTTGAAAACGAACAATTGAGATGCTTCGTTCGTAACCCTTTACTCATAAGGGTTACAACCTTGTTAGAAAAATATTCGAGTTTGTTATTTAGTTGAAGTGTTCCATCCGAAGTTATTTCTCGTTTGAAATTGTGCGTGGATTTGGGAAATAAGCCTTCTCGCTCTATTTACTATTCCCAATTTTACTTGTAATCTTAGTTTAAAAGTATTTTGCGTGGGAGGTTTTCGGAGTGATTAAAGCGGTTATTTTTGATTTGGATGATACATTGCTTTGGGATCAGAAAAGTGTCAAAGAAGCCTTTGTGGCAACATGTAAAGTGGCAGAAGAGAAATATGGAATTCCTCATGAAGAACTAGAAGCATCCGTAAGAGAAAAAGCCAGTGAAATTTATGCATCCTATGAAACCTTTCCTTTTACAAAAATGATTGGGATTAATCCATTCGAAGGATTATGGGGAAACTTTCTCGACGATACCGATGATTTTCGTAAAATGAAAGAAATTGTCCCTACCTATCGAAAAGAGGCTTGGACACAAGGGCTGCTTGCACTTGGAATTGACGATCCCGTTTTTGGAGCAGAACTGGCCGAACGCTTCCCACAAGAACGCCGAAACAAACCATTCGTTTATGAAGAAACCTTTGCAGTATTGGATAAGCTGAAAGGGAAGTACAAGCTTCTTCTCTTAACCAACGGGTCTCCAGATTTGCAAAATACGAAACTAGCAATTACTCCAGAGATCGCCCCTTATTTTGATGAAATTGTCATTTCTGGGGCATTCGGTAGAGGAAAGCCAGACCCATCTATTTTTGAGCACGCCTTGCAGATTATGAATGTCTCCAAAGATGAGGCTATAATGGTAGGGGACAACCTAATGACGGATATTCTTGGTGCATCGCGGGTCGGGATGAAGTCTGTCTGGATCAATCGCCATGATAAAGAACGGAATGAAGTCATTCCAGATTATGAAATTAAGCATCTTGAGGAGCTTTTTGAAATAATAGAAACGCTCAATTCGGGTGTTCGCCGATAAAAATCGTTTTTCGCCGATATATTGCGATAATCGCCGATAAAAAAATTTTTCCGCCGATATAATTGAAAAATCGCCGATAAAATCAAATTATCGCCGATATCGTTCCACAAAGTGAGGTCATTACCAATGTTTGAACAAGCTGAACAGCTTTTGCAATCTTATTTTGGCTATTCTTCGTTTCGAAAGGGACAAGAAGAAGCTATCCGTTCCGTTTTAGCGGAAAGAGATACAGTCTGTGTCATGCCAACAGGAGGCGGGAAGTCGATTTGCTACCAGATTCCCGCTCTTGTTTTACCGGGTACGACCATCGTTATCTCACCTCTGATTTCCTTAATGAAGGATCAGGTCGATACACTTCTACAGGTTGGGGTTCCAGCAACCTATATTAATAGTTCTATTTCAGTTCAAGAGGCGAACGAGCGCATGAACGAGGCGAGGGAGGGCAAGTACAAGCTCATATATATTGCTCCCGAGCGTCTAGAATCCTATGACTTTATTGAACGCTTAGAAGGGCTTGAGATTCCGCTTGTTGCCGTTGATGAAGCTCACTGTATCTCGCAATGGGGACATGATTTTCGTCCGAGCTATCTTCATATTCAAAAGTTAATTGATCGTCTCCCGCATAAACCAATCGTGATGGCTTTAACCGCTACGGCAACTCCACAGGTTCGCGCTGATATTTGTAAAACCCTCCAAATTGCTGAACAAAATACCATTATTACAGGATTTGCAAGGGAAAACTTATCGTTTCAGGTGATCAAAGGACAGGACCGCTATGCTTTTTTACGAAACTATGTAAAAAAGAATGAGCAGGAAGGCGGCATTATTTACGCTGCCACAAGAAAAGTAGTTGACCAGTTGTATGAAAAGCTTCAAAAAGAAGGAATTGCTGTTGGACGCTATCATGCTGGCATGAACGATAGCGATCGTCACCACGAGCAGGAGAAATTTCTTCAGGATGAAACGACTGTCATGGTTGCGACCTCAGCCTTTGGAATGGGGATCGATAAATCCAATATAAGATATTGCCTTCACTATCAAATGCCGAAAAATATGGAGAGCTATTACCAAGAAGCGGGGCGTGCTGGCCGTGATGGTCTAGACAGTGAATGTATCCTTTTATACTCTTCGCAGGATGTGCAGGTTCAAAGATTCCTCATTGACCAATCTGCAGATGAGAGAAGAATTGCTGGTGAGCTTGAAAAGCTTCAATCGATGGTCGATTATTGCCATACGGAAAGCTGCTTGCAGTCTTCTATTCTCGAATATTTCGGTGATAGTGCTGGGGAAGACTGTGGTCGTTGTGGGAATTGTACCGATTCTCGTTCAACAGTCGATGTCACGAGGGAAGCCCAAATGGTTTTATCGTGCATCATCCGGATGGGGCAACGCTTTGGGAAGACCGCTGTTGCTCAAGTTTTAACAGGATCGAAGAATAAGAAAATCATTGAATTAAGATTTGATAAATTACCGACTTATGGGATTTTAAAAGAAATGAGTACGAAGGATGCGAGTGAATTCATTGAGTTTCTCATTTCGCAGGATTTAATTGGCGTTGAGCAAGGTGCCTATCCAACCATCTTTGTAACACCGGCAGGGAAGAATGTTTTACTTGGAAAACAATTAGTTCATCGAAAAGAAATCATTGAAGTCGTTCAGATATCTACAAAGGATCCACTGTTTGAATTACTTCGTGAGGTTCGAAAAACAATTGCCGACCAAGAAAAGGTTCCGCCATTTGTCATCTTTTCCGATGCGGCCATCAAGGATATGTGTGTGAAATTGCCACTGAGCCCAGATGAATTTCTGCAGGTCAATGGGGTAGGGGAAATGAAGCTTAAGAAGTATGGGGATGCCTTTATCCAGGCCATTCTCGAGTTTTGCGAAGCGAATCCAGAACGTAAGAGTGAAGCTCCAATAATGAACGCAGCGACAAAGAAAAAGAAGCCGGAGAAAAACTCTCATCTCGAGACCTATGAGCTTTTTAAAGAGGGATTATCTGTTTCAGAGATTGCGAAAAAGAGAGAAATGGTGACCAGCACAATCGAGAATCATATCATGCAATGTATGGATCAAGGGATGGATATCGATTGGACAGACATTATCCCGAGTGAATACGTGCCACTTCTTGAGCAAGCGGTCGAAGCCGTTGGTCGGGAAAAGCTGAAGCCGATCAAAGAACAATTGCCGAAAGAAGTTAGTTACCTGATGATTAAGGTATTTTTGAATAAGTAAATAACTGCCCCAAAATTTGGGGCAGTTTTCATTATCCGATAAATTGCTCTGCTCGCAACAACGGGATGACTTCACCCATTCGTTTTACGACAAGGTCAGCAGAAGTCTCGTTTCCTAAGCCATGAGGATCGATAAAGATCGTCTTACAGCCAAGTGACTGTACAGGACGGATTTCGTTGATCCAATTGTCCCCAACGCTAAGGATTTCATCATACTGAACGTTGTAATGATTTTTGACAAATTCAAAGCGTGCGATTGTACGAGTTGGTTTTTCACCATCAAAAATTTTCAAATCGAGTAATTGATCAAGCCCGATTTTTGTTAAAATCGCTTCACTATCTGGCTGTGGACTATTTGTTAATAAAACAAGCTTTACTTTGCTATGTATGCCTTCCAACGCTTCTTTAAAGCCTTCTATCGGTTCCATTTCAAAGTCAGGTCCCATCATATAAGCTCTTGTTTCTAAAAAGGCTTGATAACTCAGTTTGCTATTGAGTCCGTAGTGGACCGCAATGGAGGTAGAAGTCCACCATGGGTCCCCGACATTTACCATCGTCTCCAGATTAAATTCAATCGGTTCAGGATACAGCTCCTTGACCTTCTCATCAGGGAGTTTGTTGCCATCCCAATCATACGCTTCTTGTACATGATTCTCTAAATAAACTAAGATAAGGTCTCGCAGGGCATCATAAATTCGCCCGATACGTAGTGGGTGCTTATTTTCTTTTACTGCTAGAAAGTCCTTTTCAAACAATGGCTGCTTTTCTAACGGAAGTTTTTCCTTTAAACGAGCTGCTTGAAATTCGAAATGATGCGTGTCTTCGTATAGAGTTCCGTCTAAATCGAACACGATTACTTTAATTTTTGTAAAATCCATCTGCGTTCACCTCTCTCCTAGTGTAAAGAAGTTTGGCAGTGAAAGACAATAGAGTGTGGAAAATTTCTGTAAAATTGTCATTCGTCTAATTTGATATTATGATAATACATATTTAGAGATCGATTTCTCGGAAACTTTTTTTGAAATTGATACAAAATTATTTTTTCAAGGGGACAAGAAATGACGATTCAACAGGAATACACGTATGACGTGATGGAAGTCTGTCTACTGGCGGGGAAGATTATGCTTGAGAGCGGAGCGGAGACATATCGTGTCGAGGACACGATGATGAGAATGGCCCAAGCGTTTGGGGCAAAAGAATCTCATAGTTATGTCACGCCGACAGGTATCATTTTTTCCATTGAAAGTGAACAACCGACGAAAACAAAGCTGTTTCGTATCACGAATCGTACCACTGATTTACATAAGGTCACATTAGTGAATAGCATATCGAGAAAAATCACGAGCAATGAACTAACGATGGTTGAAGCCTACCATGCCTTAAAGGAAATTGAGAAATCTGGCGTAGAGTATTCTGTGAAGTTACAGGTACTGGCTGCAGCGATTGCTAGTGGTTGTTTCTTAATTATGTTTCAGGGAACATGGGTCGACTTCTTACCAGCGGTGATAGCTGGTGGTACAGGATTGGTTGCCTTTATCCTGGCTCAGAGCCTAGTTCCGATCAAGTTTTTTGCTGAGTTTGTGGCCTCATTGATTATTGCTCTTCTTTCACTATTTTTTGTAACAGTTGGCTGGGGCTTTGAGTTAGATAAAATTATCATTGGTTCTGTGATGCCGCTCGTACCAGGATTGGTCTTGACGAATGCAGTTCGTGATTTAATGGCGGGGCATCTTGTATCAGGGCTATCAAAGGGAGCAGAAGCCTTATTAACGGCCTTTGCGATCGGCTCAGGTGTCGCAGTCGTCTTAACTTTTTTGTAGGAGAGTAATGAATATGATTATAGAACAGCTCATTACGAGCTTTATTTCCACCGCAGCCTTTGGTATCATCTTTAATGCGCAAAAGGATTCCCTAATCAAATGTGGAATTGTCGGCATGTCGGGCTGGTTCATCTATGTCGTGATGACCAACTTCGGAGTTGATGCAGTTCCAGCCTCTCTAGCAGGCTCATTTGTTGTGGCATTAATTAGCCAGACTTTTGCAAGATTGTACAAAACGCCCATTATCATTTTCAATGTTGCTGGAATCATCCCGCTCGTTCCAGGGGGATTAGCTTATGACGCCATGAGAAACTTCGTTGAGAATGATTATAACCTTGCCATCAGCTTAGCTGTAAAAGCAGGTTTAATCTCAGGGGCAATTGCACTGGGTCTTGTCTTCTCCGAGGTTATTAATCAATTGATTCGTAAGGCTAAGCTACCTCCAAAAGTATATAAAAGATCAAGACTTTGATTTTCAGAGGCTTTTCTCCATGACGGAGGGAAGTCTCTTTTTTATGCACAACAAAGTATGAGAAGAGCTTTACATAAATAACCAATTTTCTGAGAAGAATATGGAACAAGAAGCAATAAATAGTAAGAACAATAATGCTGAAAATTAGGATGATCAGAGTGGTTACTTTTACATTTTCCGTGATATTTGCTGGACTTCTTCTGATGATAGCACTTATCGATATGTTTATATGGCAACAATCCTTTTATCAATGCATCTCCAAACTGTTCGCCTTAGATCAAGGGGCGAACGAAGGATACGTAATCGCAACAGCAGCTGCCGGTTTTATTTATAGCATCGCAATGGATTATCGCATCAGAAAGAATAAAAGGTCACAACAATCATGAGTAAGAAACTCGTAGAAAATATTTCATTATGGCAGCTCGCAGTATTAATGTTTACTTTTGAAATTGGCAGCGTAGCAGTAGTAGGCGTCGGAACAGATACCAAACAGGATGCTTGGATAGCAGTAGGTGTCGCGACCGTTTTGGGGGCGGGACTCGTTTGGTTCTATGTGTACTTACTACAGCAGCTACCAGGCAGAAATTTATTTGAAATGATTACATTTTGCTTTGGAAAATGGTTGGGAAAAATCATTGGGTTATTATATGTTTATTATTTTTTGTATATATCAGCCAGGGTTTTAAGAGACTTCTGTGAACTCATCACATCGGTTATTTTCGAAAGCACACCTATTGAGGTTATTTCGATTACGATGGTGGGAATATGTGCATACATGCTCTATTTAGGTCTTGAAGTATTTGGACGAACAGGAGAAGTATTTATTCCTTATGTTTTCACATTCATTATTCTAATTGGCCTAGCTATTTTGTTTTCAGGGGAATTTGAACTGAAGAATTTGCTCCCAATATTGGGAGATGGATTTGGCCCTATTCTGAAACATGTCTTTCCAAGACTCCTCACTTTTCCATTCGGCGAGTTAGTCACATTCATGGTGATTATTCCGTATGTTTCTCATTTTGCAAAGGCGGCAAAGGTGAGTGTATTCACGGTTCTCGTAAGTGGGTTCATTATCATTTATGGAACGTTGATTGAAATTGCTTCTTTAGGGGCGAGACAAATGGAAAGAACTGTTTTTCCATTGCTTTCAGCTGCACGAGAAATTTCCTTACTTGAATTTATTGAGCGGGTTGATTTAATTATTGTATTCGTCGTTATGTTTGGGATTATCACGAAAGTGAGTGTGTTTTTATATGGAGGTTTAAAAGGTCTTGAGCACATCATGAATGTTCCATATCGATATATGGTGTTCCCGATTTCCATGATTATTGGCTACATCGCCATTCAAATCAGTGCCAATAATGCTGAACATATTGAAGAAGGAATTCGTTTTATCCCTCTGTATATGCATATTCCATTTCAGATTATCTTTCCGATTCTCATGGCCCCTCTTCTTATCTGGAAGGTAAAAAAACAAAAAAGGAGATCGGACGCAAATGGGTCTCGCTGATTTTTTATTTAATCGAAGAAAGCATAAAAACAATAATAAAATTACTGCGGAAGAGTTGTTTCAGCAAGAAAATATCTCAAAAAAATATTACAAAAGCTTAGAGAAGAACAAGAAGCAAATTCAAGAGCTTTTTCAGCACTCCTTTGATTTTACGATCGATCCGATTAAGCTAGGTGATACAGATGCATGTGTATGCTATTTGGGAACGATGTTAAGCAAGGATACCCTTACAAACAAGGTGCTAAACAGCCTACACCCGCATAATGATCATCCAAGACATAAGGATATTAGTTCAATTCGAGATAATTATTTTCCAACCGTTTCCTATGAATATGCGGATACCTTTCATAAAGTGGTGTGGAATGTTTTAAACGGGTATGCGGTCATCATGGTGGATGGTCAGGGGAAGGCACTTTCTTTAGAAATTGGCAATGTTGAGAAGCGGGCCATTACAGAGCCAAGTACGCAAACGATTATTCGCGGTCCAAAGGAAGCTTTTACAGAAGATATCAACACGAATATTAGCTTAATTCGAAAAAGAATCAGAAATCCTCATTTGAAATTTGAAAGCTTTTATGTTGGAAGGGATACAAAAACACAGCTTGTGATTGGATATATGTCTTCGATTACGAATGCAGATATTTTGGAAGAAGTTAAAAAAAGAATTGAGAAAATCGATATAGGAGGGGTACTTGATTCAGGGAATATTGAAGAGCTTATTTCTGATAAATCTTTTACACCTTTTCCACTTATCTTTAATACAGAAAGACCGGATAGTATATGTGGGCACATTATGGAAGGAAAAGTGGCCTTGATTCTGGATGGAAGCCCTTTTGTACTGACGGTACCGAGTGTACTAACGGACTTTTTTGAGTCCTCAGAGGATTATTATCAACCTTTTTTAATGTCGAGCTTTATCCGGTTAATCCGTTATATCTCTTTTATGATCGCATTAGTTCTTCCGTCCCTTTATGTAGCTTTGTCTACTTTCCATCAGGAGCTCATGCCCACTCAATTATTACTGAGTATTCAAGCGCAGAGAGAAGGGGTTCCTTTTCCGGCTGTAATTGAGATTTTCGTGATGGAGCTAACATTTGAAATAATGCGTGAGGCGGGAGTTCGGATGCCGAGAGCCGTTGGTCAAACAGTTTCTATTGTTGGGGCATTAGTAATCGGGCAGGCAGCGGTTGAGGCCGGGCTAGTTTCAAACGTTTTAGTCATTATTGTCGCGTTCACGGCAATAGCAAGCTTCGTGTCCCCAATTTATAATTTTTCCATTTCGACCAGATTGCTTCGGTTTATTCTGATTCTTTTTTCAGCTATTTTCGGACTATACGGAGTTCTATTATTTCTCATAGTGATGGTGATCCATCTTGTGAGCTTACGTTCCATTGGTATCCCATATTTGGCGGCAGTTGCTCCATTTGACATTAAAGAACAGGATGATATTTTTGTTAGATTTCCGATTTGGGCGAATCGAAAGCGACCATCTTATTTATACCCAGAATCACCAATGAAAAAGAAAGGAAAACATATCCCGTCTCCACCACCAGCTAAGGGGGGAGGAAAGTGAAAAAAAGGCTACTTTTGCTCTTGTGTGCCGCCACTGTAATTCTTACTGGCTGTTGGGATAGTATCGAACTAAATGATATCGCCATCGTAACTGGAATGGCGATTGATCCAGGGAAGGATAAAAAGTATCAATTAACAGTTGGATATGTGAATCCTGCCCAATATTCTAAGCAAAATCCTGCCCAAGGTGCGCCTGTTTCAATTATGACATTGGAAGGAAACTCTCTTCCAGAAATCTCTGCAAAAATGAATGTGGGCGTGAGTAGGCGACTTATATTCTCTCATACTAGAGCGCTATATATTAATGAAACAGTTGCTAAAGATAATGGGGTGAGCCATTTTTTAGATTCTCTGGAACGGAGTCCTCAATTTAGAAATGATTTCAATATCTTAATTACGAAAAATCATACGGCTCGCGACTTTGCAATGATTAATGATCCTGTTGAACGAGTACCATCATTGAAAGTTCAAAAGTCTATTAAGACCCTCTTAAAAAGCTGGGGTGGTGACCCAAGGGTTCGTCTGACGGATTTTATTGATGCTATTATTGCGGAAGGCCGTAGTCCTGTCGCAAGTACGGTTGTCATTGAGGGAGATCCCAAAAAAGGACAAAATGCCGAAAGCAATATGGAAGTGAAGGCACCAGCTAAAATTATGCTTGATGGATTAGCCGTGTTTAAGAAAGATAAATTAATTGGCTATTTATCATTAGATGATACTCGGAATTATTTATGGACACAAAAATTAGAATCGACAATGATTAGCATTCCTTGTGAAGAGGACCAAGATGATGAGAATCCTTTGTATTTTGACATTGTTATTACCAACAATAAATCAGAAATGAGAACGGAGTACAAAGGGAATCAACCACAGTTAAAAGTTAATATTTTTTCCGAAGCAAGTATTAATAGTATGCAGTGTCAAAAGGACTTATCGAAAATAGCAACTTTTACGGAATTGGAGAAGAAAAGCGATAAACAGATCAAGAATATGATTACGGAAACGATAGAAAAAGTTCAAAAGGATTATGGGGTCGATATATTTGGCTTTGGAGAGGCTCTCAATCGTCAACATTATAAAAAGGCAAAAAAGGTTCTTCCTTATTGGAATGAGGAATTCGCTCGAGCAGATGTTGAAGTGGATGTAAGGATCGCTCTCCGTAGATCTGGAACGAGGAGTAAAAGCTTTATTTCAGATCTTCCAAAAAAGGATGCGGAGGATTAAAAGGATTACCTAGCTTTTTCCGCCTTTTTTCTGTATCTTTAAGAGTGGCTCAATTCTTAATCTTTCTGATTGATTTTAGAAACGAGCAATTACTATTGAGATGTGCAAAAGTCTATGATATAGCCTTAAGAATAGAAAGCAAAAGGAGTACAAGATGAGTGAATTAGTACAAACAGAAATGAAGCCCTTTATCCAAGGGGTATGGGAAAAAGAACAATTTGGCCAGCCGACTCAGGTTCAAGCCTCTGCCATTCCATTAATTTTAGATGGGAAGGATGTCCTTGCTGAATCACCTACAGGAACGGGGAAAACACTTGCTTATTTATTGCCAGTTTTGAATAAAATTGATCCTGATAAAAAAGCGATCCAAGTGGTTATTTTAGCCTCTTCACAAGAGCTTGTCATGCAAATTTTACAGGAAGTACAAAAATGGAGTGAGGGAAGTGGCATTCGTTCAGCATCTTTTATCGGCGGGGCGAATGTGAAAAGACAGCTCGAGAAGCTAAAGAAGAGCCCTCATATTATCGCTGGTACACCTGGAAGATTGTTTGAATTAATCAAACAAAAAAAGGTTAAAATGCACGAAGTTAAAACGATCGTGTTAGATGAAGGGGATCAGCTATTAACCCATGAGCATCTGCCAACCGTTCAAAATATTATTCGTTCGGCTTTAGCTGATCGTCAAGTTGTGCTGTTCTCGGCAACTTTGTCCAAGTATGTTGAAAAAGAAGCGAAGGACTTGATGAAGGATCCAGAAGTCATTCGTATTGAGAAGGATGAAACGATTCAAGCAGGGAAAGTCGAGCATATTTACTTTATTGCTGAGCAAAGAGAAAAGCTCAAGCTGTTGGAAAAAGTGTCCCGATTATCTGAAGCGAAGGTTCTTGTTTTTATCAAGGATATCGGTAATTTAACGGTTGCGGGTGAGAAGCTAGCCTTTAATGGGATTGAGACAGCCCTTCTTCACAGTGATTTAAACAAAGATAAGCGCAAAAATGCCTTGAAGGATTTCCGTACTGGAAAAGTGAATATGCTGTTGGCAACTGATGTAGCAGCAAGAGGCTTAGATATTAAAGGAGTTACTCACGTCGTCCATTTAGATTTCCCGAAGGACATTGAGCAATATGTACATCGTTCAGGTCGTACAGGTCGTTTTGGAGCAGATGGAACAGTGATTTCTCTTGTGACTGAACGAGAAGAACGAGAATTAAAGAAGTTCTGCCGTGAATTGAATATTCCTGTCGAGCGTAGAGTATTTTTCAAAGGGGATATTGTCAGTCCTGAGGAGAGAAGATAAATATTTTTCGAAAAGAAAACTCATACTACCAATGAAATCGATAGAAGGAGTTGAGGTAGTTGGGACGTCAGAAAATGGGCAATGCCAATGCAGAACGTAATAAAAATGCGAAAAAACAAAAGGTGAGTTCTGAGCTTGTGGAATTCACTCCGAAAGATGAAAGAAATCAAAAAAGAATCGAAGATTAAAAAGACTGACTCAGGACAAAAGTGCCTGAGTCAGTTTTTTCAATCCAATTCAATTTTGGCCAGTGGTTTAACCGCAGGACCATCTATAACCTCTCCGTCAATTGAATACCGTGAACCGTGGCATGGGCAATCCCATGTTCTTTCTCCATGATTCCATTCAACCTCACAGCCTAAATGAGTGCAGGTCGTATCGACGATATGAAGCTTTCCGTCCTGGTCACGATAAGCTCCAGCACGCTGGCCATTGACGACAACTGGAGAACCTTCATCTGCCTCTAAGTCCTCAGGATGATTTGGAATAAATTCGAGCTTTCCTTTAATTAAATTTTTCGCAACATCAAGATTGGTACTGATGAACTTTTTTATATCTGGATCCGCATGGAATCGATGAGGGGAATAAAGATCTTTATACGGATTCACTTTGTCTAAAATCGTATCCTTCAGTAGCATTGCAGCAGCTGTGCCATTCGTAATTCCCCATTTTCGATAGCCAGTCGCAATAAGAACGCGAGGCTGATTTTCGAGAATGGAGCCGACATAAGGAACTTTATCTAATGTGTACATATCTTGAGCGGACCAACGATACAAGTATTTTTCAATGCCTAGAACTTGGTCACCAAACTGCTCGAGCGCTTGGTAGTGCTTAAGTGTATCGATTCCTTGACCAGTTTTATGACCTTCTCCACTAATTAACACCAATTCCTCTCCGTTCATAGGGGTGAAGCGAAGAGAGCGAGTTGGTGTGTCGGCGCTAATATACATGCCACCTGGGAATAGTTTTTTTGTTTTTACAGCAAGAATATAGGCTCTTTCAACATACATACGAGCAAAGTACAGCCCTTTTTTATCGCAAAAAGGAAAATGAGAGGCAGCGATTATATAGTCACAGTTGATCTTTTTCCCATTTCGCAGCATGACCTGTGGATGCTCTCCGTCATCAATATCCATGGCTGCTGTATTTTCGTAAATTGTTCCACCGGCCTCGACAAATAGTTGGACAAGCTTATGTAGGTATTTTAAAGGATGAAACTGTCCTTGATTATGCATCACGAGCCCATTTTGAATATCAATATCAAGAAGGAGGCTGTTTACCGTAGTGCTTGTAATGCCAAGCTTTTGATACGCTTTTGCTTCCTTTTCAAGCTTATCTTTGCCTTGATCGGTCGTTGCGTAAATAATTGCATCCTGATCACTATAATCACAGTCAATATTATGTGTTTGAATGGTTTTTCGAATGAAATTAAGAGCGGCATGATTTGCATCATAATAAAGTCGAGCCTTTTCCTCGCCAAAATGATTGATGAGCTCATCATAAATGATGTTATGTTGAGCCGTGATTTTCGCAGTTGTATGACCGGTCGTACCCGTTAAAATTCGACCTGCTTCAACGATTGCTACCTTTACTCCCTCTTTTGCTAAAAGATAGCCGGTTGTAATTCCCGTAATCCCTCCTCCAACAATGGCGACGTCATACGTTTGATCTTCGGTAAGCTTATTAAATATTGGTAATTGATAATCTCTCCAATAGGACTCAGGAAAAGTGGGCATTTCGAAATTTCCAGCCATCATAACCCTCCATGAAAAAATAATATTATAGATAATTTTTCCAATTAGGAGAGAATTATTCATGAAAAAAGACTGCTCTTTGTAAAAGCAGTCTTAGTCTTGATTCTTCGGTAGTTTGTCCACGGTTGTGGAATCTTCTGTCGGAAGAGCTTTTCTTAAAAAATGGATAAAAATCCAACCAACAATGAAAAGACTAATGAGAAATCCAATCGTGGTGAGTGCCCATAATAACATAAAACCCCTCCTTCCATTACACATATATGCAAGGAATTGTCGATAAAGAAGAGGATTTCTTGCGTGTCTTCAAGAAATAGTAGGAAAAAGAATGTTAGGGGGATGAAGATGAGTGTGAAAACGGCAGATTTATGTGATGATTTTTCAAATGAGCTACAGATCGTTAGCTCGGCTTTTCAATCCTATGGGAAAAAGAAATGTTTTTCTGGACCGATTGAGACGGTAAAAGTATTTGAAGACAATGTCTTGGTTAAAAAGGCATTGGAAACCGTCCCAGCAGGCAGTGTATTAGTAGTCGATGGCGGTGGTTCAAAACGCTGTGCACTAATGGGAGATCGGTTAGGAGAGATTGCGCAAGAGCGAGGATTAGCGGGTGTTATTATTTATGGGTGTGTACGTGATTCAGCTGAACTAGCCCAATTGGATGTAGGCATTTATGCATTAGGTACGAATCCATTGAAAAGCAATAAGGAAGGGAAGGGAGAGAAGAATATCTCTTTAAGTTTCCTGGATGTGACATGGAATCCTGGCGATTACGTGTATGCGGATGAAGATGGCGTGGTTATTTCGGCGAAAAAGTTAACCGAATAGAATGTGATGAGGGCCGCTCAATCAGGAGTTGGCTCTTTTTTTATGTAACAGTGTATGTTTTTCCTTATTTGATGAATTCTATCATCAGAGGAGGAATGATAAATGCTGAAAAAAATTGTATTAAGCATTTCATTGCTATTCGCTTTGGTGACAGTTCCGACAATTTCTCATGCTCAACAGGTACATACTGTTAGTTCAGGAGATTCGATGTGGAAGATCTCCGTGTGGTACCAGGTTGGCCTATCGGAAATCATCTCAGCGAACCCGCAAATTAAAAATCCTGCATTAATTTATCCAGGTCAAAAGATTACCATTCCGAATTATGATGCGACAAAATCAATCGAGAATCAGGTAATTCAATTGACGAACCAAGAGCGGGCGAAGTATGGCTTAAAGCCTTTGAAGGCCAACTGGGAACTGTCCCGGGTCGCACGTTATAAGTCAGCAGATATGCGGGATAAGAATTATTTCTCCCATACGAGTCCAACGTATGGCTCTCCTTTTACGATGATTAAAAGCTTTGGGCTATCCTATCGAAGTGCAGGAGAGAATATTGCTGCCGGTCAAACAACGCCAGCACAAGTGGTGCAGGCTTGGATGAATAGTGAAGGGCACCGCGCAAATATTCTAAACTCTGGCTACACCGAAATTGGCGTTGGCTATGCAGAAGGTGGCTCAAAACGGTACTATTGGACACAAATGTTTATTTCAAAATGATGAAATGCCGGATGATTCCGGCATTTTTTCTGTTTTTGAGGATAGATTTTGCTTGAGTGAACCAAACCGAACTACTATCCATTTGCTCTCCCACAAATCCAAGTCCGACCTCCAACTAAGCCTCAAGACCGATCTAAAAATAAAGCTCAGGCTCGTTATGAAAAGCCTCAATTCTAGGTAAGATGTAATCAAGAAAGGAGGCAACAACAAAATGAAAAAATTCGGGTTGCTTTTATTAGGAGTTATCGCAGCATCAATTTTAATTGCAAATGTTGGTCCGATTGTGGGGTTAATCGTAAGTCTTACAATCCTGTACTTTGTCTTTAAACAATTCTTAAAAACAGAATCTGTAGGGGGGAAAATTGCTCTTGGTATTTTGGGTGTCTTCTTATTACTCACAGCAGCATCAAATGCACCTGCCATTATCGGAGTTGCAGCTGCGTATGTCCTGTATATCGTCTATAAAAAATGGAACGGAACAAAAAAAGTCATCAGAGATGATAACGACCCATTCCAAAACTTCGAAAAACAATGGTCAGAGTTAAATAAATAATATTTTTACAAGAAAATAAACAATCAATAGGAAAACAGCATCAATAAAAAATAAGGAGAGATAGAACATGACAAACCTATTAACTCGTATTAAAAACACAGTATTAGCAGACTTAAATGAGGCATTGGATCATAAAGAAAAGAAAAATCCGATTGCGCTACTTAATCAATATCTACGTGAATGTGAACAGGAAACAGAAAAGGTTCGTAAGTTGATTGAGCGTCAATATCGCTTAAAGGATGAATTTGCACGTGAGTATCAGCAAGCAGCAGACCTAGCGGAAAAACGTAAATCGCAAGCAGACATCGCTGCAAAAGCTGGAGAGCAGGAACTACACCAGTTCGCGTTCCAAGAAGCAAGTCATTATGAAGAGCGTGCAACTCGTTTAAAGAACATGTTAAGTGAAGCAACAGCTGAGCTACAAAACCTTGAAAATAGATATGAAGAAATGAAGCACAAATTAAAAGATATGCACCTTCGTAGAATGGAATTAATGGGTCGTGAAAATGTATCAAGAGCGAACCAGCGTATCAATCGCGTAATAAACAATGATGATTTTTCGGATAAATCCTACTCTAAGTTTGTCGAAATCGATTCATACTTAGAGCGTTTAGAAAAAGAGGTAACTCAGTCCTACAATCAAAATACGATTGATGTACGTATTGCTGAACTTGAAAAATCAATGAAAAAAGAAGAAAAGCTTTTAAACGAATAGTCTTGAAAAGCTAGACAAGTATGTGCATACTTGACCTATAAAGAGGCGTAGAATCTACGCCTTTTTCGCGATAAATCCATAGCTCGAAAAGCTTGAAGGGGAGAAGAGCATGCAATTTAAAATGAATAGCGATTATACAAAAAAGGCCGTGTTATTTGGGATTGTTGTCCTACTACTTGAGGTGTTGTTCTTTAATCACGGTGTTATCTTTTCTCTTCTCGTGGCTATAGGGATGATTTATTTTGGTCGAAAAAAGATGCCTCGACAAAGTGGGAAGCTCCTATTCTGGCTGGGAATTATCTTTTTTGTCATATGTATTTTTGGAATGATGACCTTCAAGTTTTTGCTATTAGCAATCCTTATACACTTTATTATTCAATATTATCAATCGAAAAAAACACCACAAGTTATTCAACCGACGATTCATAAAGAAGAGATTTTAGAAGAAAAAATCATAGAAACAAAGCCAAACTTTGAAAATACTTTGTTTGGGGACCGAAAAACGCCTGATCATGTATATGAATGGAAGGATATTAACATTCAGTCAGGAATCGGAGATACTACTATTGATTTAAGCTATACAGTGCTTCCAAAGGGAGAAACGGTTATCTTTATCCGAAAATTTGTCGGAAATCTTCAAGTATTAATTCCGTATGATATTGAAGTAAGTGTTCATCACTCTTCGATTGCTGGAAAGGCCAATGTGTTTCAATACGGTGGAGATAAGATTTTTAATCAATCCGTGCAATATGAAACAGAAGGCTATGACAAGGCTGAGCAAAAGGTCAAAATCTTCACCTCGTTTCTTGTAGGCGATTTAGAGGTGAAGCGGGTATGAATATCATCCAAAGACAAATCGGCTGGGGAATGCTCGTTGCCTTATTTGTGTTTGTTTTAATCGTAGTATCCTTTACGATGTCATTCCCATCCGTTAGACTAACAGACCTTTGGGAACGAAATTTGATGGATATTCCGTTTATTTTGTTTGTTCCAAGTGTAAGCCTTGCAGTTGGACTAGTATTTGGGGTCTTCTCAGGCTTTTACTGGAAAAAACAATTCCAATCGATCGATCAGGTTCTTCATGATGTGGAAGAGGGAAGAACTTTTCAAATAAATGAAACAGGCTCATTTGATGAGATTAAGTCCGCTTTCGATCGGATTAAAAAAATTCAAAAGCAAATCACGGAACAGGCCATGCTTTCACAAAAATTAGCTAACGAAAAAGCTGAGGATCAAGAAAATCGAATTCAGGAAATTATTTCGCAGGAACGGAACCGACTTGCAAGAGAGCTCCATGATTCGGTGAGTCAGCAGTTATTTGCCGCCTCCATGTTGATGTCTGCGATTAATGAAACAAAGGCTCCTGCAGATGAACGAGAAACGAAGCAATTAAAAATGGTTGAGAGCATGATTCACCAATCTCAGCTGGAAATGAGAGCACTCCTTTTACATTTACGTCCTGTTGCTTTAAAAGGGAAGACGTTACAAGAAGGTATTGAAGAGTTAATAATCGAATTGTCCCAAAAAGTAACAATGGAGATCAATTGGAAGGTGGAAGACTTTCCGTTGGATAAAGGGGTGGAGGACCATCTATTTAGAATCCTTCAGGAATCCCTCTCGAATACATTAAGGCATTCGAAAGCGAATGAGCTAGAGGTACTGTTAATCAATCGAGATGGATTTGTTATCTTACGTGTCGTTGATGATGGGATTGGATTTGATGTGGAAGAGTCAAAAGCTGGTTCATACGGCATGCAGAATATGTATGAACGGGCTGTGGAAATAGGGGGAACCCTTAAGATTGTCAGTGTTAAAAATAAAGGAACGCGTCTAGAAGTGAAAGTGCCAATTTTGAAGGTAAAGGATGAGGCCAATGATTAGAGTATTGTTTGTAGATGATCATGAAATGGTGAGGATTGGAGTTTCTTCTTATCTATCGGCTCAACCTGACATAGATGTAGTCGGGGAAGCAGATAATGGAGAAACCGCAATAGAGATGGCGCTTGAATTGCGTCCAGATATTATTTTAATGGATTTAGTGATGAAGCAAATGGACGGAATTGAAGCGACAAGAAGAATCATCGAGCAATGGCCTGAAGCAAAAATCATCATTGTCACAAGCTTTCTAGACGACGAAAAGGTGTATCCAGCACTTGAAGCTGGAGCCACAAGCTATATGCTGAAAACATCAAAAGCAAGTGAAATTGCCAATGCAGTAAGAGCTACATATGAAGGGCAATCAGTGCTGGAGCCAGAAGTGACAGGCAAAATGATGACAAAAATGAGGCAAAGAAATAATGCCCTTCCTCATGAAGAACTCACAGCTCGTGAGATGGAAATTCTTTTATTAATGGCCGAAGGAAAAACCAATCAGGAGATTGCTGACGAATTATTTATTGCTTTAAAAACCGTGAAAACACATGTCAGCAATATTTTGAGCAAGCTCAATGTCCAGGACAGGACTCAAGCGGTGATTTATGCATTCAAGCATTCTTTGGTGGAATGACAGACTATACAAAAAAGCTCAGATCAAAAGATCTGAGCTTTGACTTTAGTTTGATGTTGCTTCATGGACTTTATGTTGAAGAATGAAGTAGGCTAATAGAGCTAAAATGAAATCAACTATGATCATACCACTTCCGATTATGAGCGAAGCGTTAAATCCTAGTATTAATGTATAAATCATCCCCAATATTATAATGGAGAGGCGCCAATATCCTTTAGTTTTATTTTTTATATAAATAGAAGAGAAAGTAGCAAGTGCTAGTGAGCCCCCAATGAACTGCGATACAAAAATCACGATGTACATCCAAAAACTAAACTCCATAAACGCTCTCCTCCTCTACCTTATATTTTAACATAAATTTCCTATTATTAATGGTTATTCTCGTTCCTTAAACTAATTTCTAGTTCGCAAAACTAAAAACTTTAAATATTCTCCTAACTTGTCTCATATATTTATGAAGTAAGTAAGAAGGTTAGGAGGTGCAGCGTGAGTACTTTTGTCAAAGGGTCACTATTATTGATAGTTGCTTCCTTTTTAGGGGAGTGTGTTGAGTTTATCATGAACATGGTTCTCGCAAAAGAGTTAGGGGAACAAGGTCTCGGGCTGTATATGTCAATTCTTCCGACTGTCTTCCTCATTGTCCTCCTAGCGAGCTTTGAATTGCCTATCTCAATTTCAAAATTCATTGCTGAAAGAGATTCGAAATATCATAGACATATGCTAAAAACGGCAATCCATTTAACGATTGTGACAACCGCAGGTTTTATGGTGTTATTTTTATTGCTCATGCCTTTTTTAACAATGTTTCAGGAGTATCATCCGTTATTTAAGTGGCTGGTTATGTTGTTAATTCCGCTTATTTCTTTTTCCTCCATTACAAGAGGTTTTTTTATGGGGAAAAATCAAATGGGGAAAATCGCATTGGCCAATTTTTTGCGGAAGTTTGTGCAGCTCGGCTTACTCGTTTTCTTGTTTCAGCTTTTCGAATTTGATACACAGACGTCTATTATGATTGCCTTCTTTACTTTTGTGGGCAGCGAGGTTGTGATTTTTCTATACTTGATTCACATGTTCTATATTCAATTCCAACAATTAAAGAGACGACCATCTGAATATATTAGTGGAAAAGTTGTCCGAAAAAATCTTATTTCCGTATCGATTCCGACAACAAGTATCAGAGTGTTCCACTCCTTAACGCATGCGATACAACCATTTTTGATAAAAGCGGCTCTCCTTCATTCAGGTGTGTCAGCAACTGTGGCAACAGAACAGTTTGGTCTCATCGCAGGTGTCGCTATGTCAATTGGATTCTTTCCAGCCTTTATCGCGCATTCTTTGCTTATTGTATTGATTCCAACTGTGTCCAAGGCTTACGCAGAGCGGGATATGCATCGACTCCAGGAACTTTTGAGACAAGTAATGGGCTTTACGTTCTTGTATGGCATTCCTATAGTGCTAGTTTTTTATTTTTTTGCAGAACCTTTAACAAATCTCTTTCTGCATTCACCAACCGCAACAGGTTATTTACAAATCTTAATTCCATATTTTCTCCTTCATTTCTTTGTCATTCCATTACAGGCCTATTTAATTGGCCTTGGATTACTGAAGGATGCCTTTTTACACAATATCTGGTCAACAATTATTTCATTCTCGCTAATGTATATTCTAGGTTCGATGGATGACTTACGTATGGATGGTGTGATTATTGGTATGAATACAGGAGCGGTACTCCTAACTTTGATGCACTATATGACGATTTGTAAAAAAATTGGTGTCTCTTATTTCTCGTTGAGGAACGAAGCAAGTCATCATTTTTAAAAAGGGTGAGAATCCTCACCTTTGTTCAAGCTTTATACAAACCATCCTGTCAATGATGAAAACCCTTAGTGATAAGGGTTTTTTTGATGTCATGAAGAGTGAAAGGTGACTAAAAAGCGTCTCGTTCAATAGTTCGTCATAACTTTATTGCAGATTTGTGAATTGATTCACAAATACCTTTTTTTTGCTGTTAATCGTGTTAATCTTTAAGTGTAATAAGAAATCATAACATACCTAATAAAAAGGGAGAGATTAAAATGATTGGAAAATTATTAAGAGAAAACAACATCGTTGCTGGTATTTTAACAGTAGTTCGTATCTACCTAGGATGGGCTTGGATGACTGCTGGTTGGGGAAAATTAACAGGTGGATTTGATGCAGCTGGATTCTTAAAAGGTGCAGTAGCAAACCCAGTAGTGCATGATGGTCACCCAGTTTACGCAGGTTGGGTATCATTCTTAGAAAGCTTCGCTATTCCAAATGCAGGAATATTTAACTTTATGATTCCACTTGGTGAATTCTTAGTCGGTTTAGGACTTATTCTTGGATGTTTAACAACTGCAGCAGCATTCTTTGCAATGGTAATGAACTTCTCATTCATGTTATCTGGTACAGTATCTCATAACCCAACTGACATTATCATGGGAGTATTCATCGCAGCAGCTGGTTACAACGCTGGTAAATATGGTTTAGACCGTTACGTATTACCTTACCTTCGCAAACTTGTTAACAAAGGTAAAAATCGTGAAGCAAGTTCTGTTCAAGTCTAACTAATATAAATCAAAAACAAGTAGTAGGAGTAAAAAATCCTGCTGCTTGTTTTTTTGCGTATGTAGGTGTTTCTTATAAAGATTGTTTTTTCTCGCTATTTTAAGTGGGTGGATTAAAAAAATGCTTGATTCGTCATATTTTAATGTCAGATGCAACAAAGTTTGAGAAAAGAACTTTTGTAAAGTGTAGGGGTTTAGGAATCCAAAAGCGTCTATTATTAATGAAGAGCTTTTAGGAGGAAATTCCATGAATCAGCAGGAACTATTTGAAAATTGGATACGTGAAAACGGACATATACTATTAAAATTTATTTATAAACAGGTGCGAAATAAAGAGCTTTCGGAAGATCTCTATCAAGAAGTATTAATCTCCGCATACTTAGCGTTCCCGACTTTTGAAGAACGCTCACAGCTAAAAAGCTGGATTTTTAAAATAGCAATCAATAAATGTAGAGATTATTGGCGCAAGGAACAAACGGTTAGAAAGTTTTGGGAAGAAAAAGTCTATCATTATGATGTGGATTCGGCCATTCCACTTCCTGAGGAAAGTGTTATTAATAAATGCACAAAAGAAGAGATGATCGATACAATCAACGAGCTACCAGCCATGTACCGAGAGCCGATGCTAATGTATTATTTTTACGATCAATCATTAATCGAAATAAGTTCATCGAAAAATGTGCCGATTTCAACAGTAAAAACTAGAATGAGAAGAGCACGGTTTCAGTTAAAAGAGAAAGTGGACGCGCTTGTTGCTCTTTAAAAATCACTTAAATACATATAATATAGAAAGGATGAATTCGAAAAAGGAGAAAGACAATGAGTGAAAAATTTTGCAAGGAATCATTTGTCGTGAAGACAAGCATTGTTTTGCCACCAGATACAAATAACTACGGGACATTATTTGGTGGGAAGCTAATGGAATACATAGATGATGTAGCCGCGATTTCTGCGATGCGACATTCTCGAAAAAATATCGTGACGGCCTCAACAGATTCCGTTGATTTTTTGCATCCAATACATGAAGGAAATTCTGTCTGTTTAGAGTCCTTTGTGACGTATACGGGAAGAACTTCTATGGAAGTCTTTGTTCGTGTCATTGCCGAGGATTTGTTAACAGGTGAACGAAATATTTGTGCGTTATCCTTTTTAACGATGGTGGCGATTGACGAGAATGGAAAACCGACAGAAGTTCCAAAGGTTGTGCCACAATCAGAAATCGAAAGGGAACTTTATCAATCTGCGAAAGAACGTGCAGAAGTTAGAAAGAAGCGAAGAAAAGAGACCGAGAATTTGTCCAAGAAGTTTGGAACCGGTCTTCCATGGTAGAAATAAATTGAAAGCTGTCCTTTTGGGGCAGTTTTTTTGTCGAATAGAACAATTATTTCCTCGGAAATTTGGGATTTTGAGTGAAGTTTGACGAAACGAACGAAATAGTAGTTAGAATATTAAATATATTGTTATAATGGTTTTACGTGATTTTAAATAAAGGGGTGAGGATATGCGACCGATCATACTTGGGTTATGTGCAGCATTCTTTTTTGCTACAACCTTTGTACTGAATAGAGGAATGGAGATGTCAGGGGGCAGCTGGATTTGGAGCGCTTCACTTCGATTTATTTTTATGATGCCGTTTTTGCTGGTCATTGTGATGAGAAGAAAAAAACTCAAGTCTCTGATCAAAGTGATGAAAGAAAATCCAGGAGAGTGGGCTTTGTGGAGTGCTGTTGGGTTCGGATTATTTTATGCCCCAATTTGTTTCGCCACGGTTTATTCTCCAGGTTGGCTCGTCGCTGGAACGTGGCAGTTTACGATTATCGCAGGTTCATTGCTAGCACCTTTGTTTATTGAAACGGTTCAATCAGCAAAGGGACCGATTCAAATAAGAGGGAAAATCCCAATTAAAGGTTTGTTGTTTTCACTCATTATATTGGTGGGAATCGGGCTTATGCAATGGGAGCAAGCAGACCAGTTGTCATTGAGGGAGCTTTGGCTTGGAATCCTCCCTGTGGTAGTTGCAGCGTTTGCCTATCCGCTTGGAAATCGGAAAATGATGAGCATTGTGAATGGCAGGCTTGATGTATTTCAACGTGTGCTCGGGATGACGCTAGCGAGTATGCCTTTATGGATCCTTTTATCTATTTATGGATTAATGACGGTGGGACCTCCAAGTATGAACCAAACAGTACAATCCATCATTGTAGCGATCAGCTCTGGTGTAATTGCGACGGCACTCTTTTTTATGGCAACGGATATGGTGAAGGACAATATGCAAAAATTAGCGTCGGTTGAGGCAACACAATCGTTGGAGGTACTCTTTGCATTGGCGGGAGAAATCATATTCCTATCGATTGCATTTCCTTCATTGCTTTCGTGGACTGGAATTTTGCTCGTGATTGTGGGGATGGTATTGCACAGCTATGCTAGTCATGGAGACATAAAGCTTATAAGTAAAGAAAAGGTGACACAAATGTAAAAGAGGCTGGGACAAAACCCCATCTTTAAGATGAAAAAGCCGGTGAAATTTTACGACAAGTAAAATTTCACCGGCTTTGATTATTTTTAGAATAGAAATAAGGACCACATCTGATAAAATAAAGTTACCACACCAAATTTCATCCGAAAGAAGGGTCCTTATGTTTAAAAATTATATCATGAATCAAATCGTTTTGCCTTTGGATTTAGAAGTAAAATTACAAAATAATGATATTGCCTTCCATGTCCATCATTTAGTTGAAAGTATCCCTCAAGAAGCGTTTGAACCATTTCTTCGAAATGAAGGTTGTC
>NZ_SUND01000014.1 GCF_005280205.1 Bacillus yapensis
TCCTTTCTCCAGAATTACATATGTCGAAATGTTCAGAAATATGTCTATATGGACATTATAACCATCTAATTCTGGACAGGCAATACCGTCAACTTTCGGATATTTGGGGCCATCAAAAACATTTGAAGTAAATATATAGAAGACAGTTACCTATTGATAACTGTCTTTTTTGATAAAGGCTCTTTTTGCAAAGATTGTTTATTTTCCTACGAAAAAAACTTGCTGCTTTAAGATAAAAATTGATTAAATGACTAGTGAAATTGCCACTTAATAACGATAAAAGTAGCAAAAAGTGCCGTGCAAAAGTCATTTGTAGCACTAAACCACGTAGGAGGTGTAAATGTCGGCTTTAGATTTTTTTTGAAGAAAAAAATTAAGACATTTACGAAAAAAACAACATTCAAAAAGAAAACTGAGTTAGATTATTCTTTTACGATATGAAATTCTTTTAGCATTTGGTCGAAACGTGCACCATGACCTTCTTCAGCCTCTAAAAAGTACTTTTGTTGAATGATAAAACTACCTCCTGCTTCGTTATCAACTACATACACTCTTGTCATCTCATTATCCCAGTCATTCCCATTTTCTTTTGCAAGTAACATTTGACCAGCAACAGGCTCAGTTACTTGTTCTTCTAAAATAATCGTTGGATATACAGCTAAAATCGTATTTCTTAATTCACTATAAACTTCTTCCGTGTCTTTATCCTTAACTTGTGTGATTGTCATAGAGACTTCTGGATAACGTTCTTCTAGAGGCTCTTTTGTTGTAATGACATCACCAGCTTCTGTCTTATTCATCACATAACGCTCTTCATCTATATAAATAACGTAATCCGCTTCTTTCCCTTCATTTAATTTAAGATTCGTATCTTCTTTATCTCCTTCAATTTCAATCTGTACATCTTTCTCAGGTACAAACATTTCCTTAACTTTATCAACTAGTGCGCTACCAGTTTCAGTTTGTGAACCAAAAGCAAGTAACATTGCTGCGGCAGCAGCTACAAGTATTCCCCATCTTTTCTTTTTTGGTTTCATTTTAACGTCTCCCTTATGATGTTCTGTAAATAACTCTTGTTCTATGGCATTCCAAATATCGGCTTTATCTTTTGCATCGAAGTTTGACATTTCTTCTAGGCGCTCCTCAATTTTTTTATCGAAATCGTTATACATGGTTCTTCCCCCTATCCTCTAGCTCTAATAAATAGTCCTTTAATAAGGCTCTACCTTTATGGAGACGGGACTTTATCGTGTTCAAATTTGTTTCGAGCGCAACTGAAATATCCTTTTCAGAAAAACCCTTCAAGTATTTTAAAACAATAGGAATCCGATATAGATCATTTAAAGACTGAATTGCTTCATCTAGATCAGAATATTCCTTATTATCAATCGAAGGGTCCTTTATCTCACCTTCTGCGTAATCGGGTAGGTGAGTCATCTTGGATTCCTTCTTTAAAATACGATTACATTCGTTCGTTAAGATCCGATAGAACCAAGGGTCAAATGGTCTACTGGAATCGAAGGAAGATAGATTTTTAAAAACTCTTATAAAGGTTTCTTGCGTAGCTTCTTTTGCAAGTTCTCTATTTTTCGTAATTAATATTGCAACGCGTAAAGCCTTATCGACTTGTTGATTGTAAAAGGTGCGAAAAGCTTCCTTATCGCCATTTATGATTTTTTGAAGCATTGTTGCGTCCATGTGAATGGTGTCACTCCTCCCAGGAATTGTTTGAAATGCATTTCTATTAATTAATACCGCGATTAGGTAAGAAAAGTTTGCTCAGACGAAAAGTTTTTTTGAAAATGATAGTATATGACTCCATAAATAGAACAACTGACACCTCATTGAAAGTATATCCGAGAGCGTCAGTTGTTGTTTTTAGTATTTTTTATCAACACTAGCGAGAAGACTCCTTCCTCAACGATGTAGGGAGGAGATGAATCGCTTTTTGTGTCTATTTTCAAAATTAAATAAAAACAAAGGGACAAGGTTTTGAATTTTTGGTAAAATAAAAGTAAGAACAAACGTTCCTTTTGGAGGTGGTTGAGAAATGAGGAAAACTTATTTTTCTACTCGTGTATACAAAAATACGTTACCTGAAAAATATACGAATTCTATTTCTCATGCCCATCTTTTGTTTAGCCGTGCCAAACAATTCTCATTCCAAATACAAGTGTTAGAAAAACGGTCTAGTGAATCGAGAAGGAAAATATCTTTGCACCTTACTGTAAAGGAACGGTTTCAATTGAATGATCATTATGCAGGTAGTGCTGTTCAAGAAGCAAACGCCTTGATCAAATCGCAAAAGGAACTTCAAAAAATGTATATCGAAAATAAAGAAGTTCAAATCACTTCGGTTAAAAAGAAAATAAAATCAACCAAACGCCATTTAACAACTCTTTTAAAAATCAAACAATCTTTTATAAACGGAAATCCAAAATTCAATCAAACCTCCAGAGAACAACAATTTGGCCATTTTTTTGTGGTGAAATTCTATGAGAAAACAGACATTTACTATCACGCATATCAATTTGAACATGACTATTTAGATGCTCAAATCGCTTTTTTTAAAAGAAAATTAGGTCGGCTAGATTTCAGATTAGATAGATTGCAAAAACAGATAAGAAGTTTAAAAAATAACATCAATAGTGTAGTTTTTGGCACGAAAAAATTATTCAAGGCTCAACATACCATAGAAAACTATCAAAATGATCATCAACAATGGAGAAAAGATTGGGAACAATCTCGTTACAATCAAATGACCATTAGTGGACGAAAAGATGCCAAAGTCGGTAATTTCGTGTTTTGTTATATTCCAGAGACGAGAGAACTTAATTTCAAGACCCCGGATGGCACTCAGTTAAAGATTGAAAACCTTGTATTTCCACATGGTCAAGAACAGGTTGACCACGCAATTGAAACACAGATGAACTGCAAAAACAAAAAGAAATACGGCAAACCCATTGCATGGTCTGTGGAAGACCATGGGGACTACTATATTTTCAAATGCATAGTCGATGTGCCAGAGAATCCTCATAAAAATCATAGTCGTGCAGACGGCTTATTAGGTCTGGATTTAAATGTAGACCATATCGCCTGGTCCAATATTAATGCAAAAGGTCAACTGATTAAATCAGGTGTGTTTTCTTTCGATTTGGAAGGAAAAACATCTGAACAAATCACAAAAATCATTGAAAACAAAGCCGTAGTTATTGTTGATTTAGCGATGAAGTTAAATAAGCCCATTGCGTTGGAAAAATTAAATACCACCCAATCCAAAGTTTCTCATCCATACGGCAACAGAAAAGCCAATAAAGCGATGAGTCAATTTGCGTACAATAAAATGATTTCTGCCATTAAAAATCGGGCAGAGAAAATGGGTGTAGCCGTGTTTGATGTGAATCCAGCCTACACTTCCCAAATTGGCAAAATCAAATATATGAAGCGATTGGGAATTTCGATTCATCAAGCTGCTTCTTATGTCATTGCACGACGTGCAATGGGATTCAAAGAAACACTTCCACCAGTGTTGCATTCCCTGTTACCAGAGAAGATAGCAGGTCTACATCACTGGGCGCAGTGGAAGTGGGTTTCGTCATGCCTGTCTGATGTTCGTAAACACGCGTTCTATCGGATAGAACTTTTTGCCTGCGACAAGATTGACTCGATGAATCAACTCTTTCCTCAAGGGGCTCTTTCAGACTTGGAGGTAAAAGGTTTGTTCAAGGTGAGAAGTAGAAAACCCATTGCCTAGTTGAACGGGTGGTGGTCTACTAAATCCTTTGGTAGCCTTTTTAGGAATCCCCTTCCTCAAAAATCCATTTGGATTTTAGGTGGGGGTAGTTCAAAAATATAACATTACTCGAAGAACTCTTGAAATTCTTCTTTATCTTCTGGTTCATTTTGAAGATATGGGTTGTTTTCAGTTGAATCCTTTGGATCAAGATTGGTTTTGATAACGAGCATTGGCTCAGGGGAAGGATTAGCAATCACGCGATCTTCTAGTTGTTTAAAATCTGGTAAGTCTCTTTTATTTGATTTCAATTGTGCACCTCCTATCAATAGGGTTGTTAATCGAAAAACAAATTATGTAAGGGATTTTTATAAAATCGTGCAGTTTGTTACAGTCAAATAAGAAAAAATGATTTATAATTTTAACAAGCTATAAAGAAAATTCTCTAACCATATCATTTTAAAGGAATGGGTTTGAACATGAATATGTATGAAATTATATTAGACATCATAGAAAAAAATGGACCAGTTTCCTTTGATTCCATCTGCGATGAAATGAATGAGATGAGTATCATTAAGAAAGAAAGAGAAAAGCCTGTTCAAATATCCCATGTAAAGTCAGTTGTCAGCAGAAAAAAGGATCTATTCTCGGTGGAGGATAATATCGTCTCAATTCGAGAAGAAAAAGAATTGATTACTTTAACGGCGATGATTGGAAAGTTTCCAGGACCAACTTATAAAGTGGCTGTAGATTTTATTCATAATCGTTTTTATCTTTTTGAATGGAATATCGACAATAGGGTAGCTGTAAATAAAGAAAAAACGGTTTTTATTGGTGATGTGGAACAGTTTAAAAAGGAAATTATCCGCTTGAGTATATGGAATTGGGAGCGAGATTATCAGCCGGAATCCCTCGTTTTAGACGGTACTTCATGGTCTGTACATCTGAAAACTAAGGGAATGGTTTATGAAAGCGAAGGGCTTCAAGCTTTTCCAAAGGATTGGTCGAAGTTTTGCAAAGCTGTTTCTCAGTTAATAGGAATTAAATTCGCTTAAACAAATGCCGCTCGCATACTTAAAATCATTTTGGTAAACATATAAGAAAGAGCTCTTAAGGAGTGTCCAAAATGGATAAAAAACAACCGTTCCATTGCCAAGAAGATATGGACCTTGTTCATCACCAATTAGTCGAGCAAATTGCAAGGATAAGTGTGGATGAAGAAGAAGAGCGGATGCGAGATGAAATAGAGTTGAATAAAGAGGAAGGGACTACGTAGGAACGTGGGTACCTTATATTGAAATTTATGGCCAAGTCGATAATGATTTGGTCTTTTGTTTTTTTGCAATATTATATTGACATTAGTACTAAATAACCTATAATTAAAACCATGTATTCCGAGTAATATGATAAGAATTATGAGATAGGTGTGTTTAGATGTTTATCGAGATTAATCATATAAATAAACAATTTTTAAATAAAGAAAATGAGCCTGTCGATATCTTGAAGGACATTAATTTGTCGATTGATAAAGGTGAATTTATTTCCATTCTTGGACCGTCAGGGTGCGGGAAGTCAACGTTGTTAAATATTGTTGCAGGGTTGACGAAAGCAACAGAAGGGGAAATTTTCGTTAATGATACAAAGGTAACTAAGCCAGGTAAGGATCGAGGAATGGTCTTTCAACAAGCGGCTCTTTTCCCGTGGTTGAACGTCATCGAAAACGTCACTTTTCCATTAAAGAAAGAGATGTCGAAGAAAGAATCAATCGAGATTGCGAAGAAATATTTGCAAATGGTCCAATTAGGAAAATATACAGAGCATTATCCTCACGAGCTCTCTGGGGGAATGCAACAACGTGTGGCGATTGCAAGGGCATTAGCGATGAATCCTGAAACGTTATTGATGGATGAGCCGTTCGGTGCTTTAGATGAGCAAACACGCTCTCGGCTACACACACAGCTTGAAACGATTTGGACAGAAACGAAGAAAACGATCCTCTTTGTCACTCATAGCATCTCTGAATCTATCAAGCTATCAGATCGGATTATCGTGATGGGTACAAAGCCAGGGATTATCTTACAAGACATCAAAGTCGATATACCGAGACCAAGAGAAGAACATAAACAGGAAATGATCGAACTTGAGGATTACATTATGAGCTTCTTAAAGAAGGAAATTGACAAAGTCGTAAGTGAGGAATTAGCCGTATGAAAAAATTCATCAGACAAGTCATTTTCTTTATAGTAGTTGTTTTCTTATGGGAGCTTGGCTCAAGACTTGAGCTTTGGATGCCAATTATTCTTCCATCACCATCAATGGTGTTAGAGTCATTGGTTCAAGGGTTTGGGGATAAAACATTGATTTACGACTTGGTTGCCAGCTTTAAACGCTTATTTATTGGATTAGGAATTTCATTGGTTTTAGGTTCCTTAATCGGGATTCTTCTAGCGAAATCTAAATATGCAGATGATACAATCGGTTCACTCATCTTAGCTTTACAAAGTGTACCAAGTATTGTTTGGTTGCCACTAGCGATTATGTGGTTTGGAATGAATGAAGTATCCGTTATTTTTGTGGTTGTACTTGGCGGGACGTTTGTTATGACCTTAAACATGAGAATGGGAATAAAAAATGTTTCTCCTCTATATATTCAAGCAGCGCAAACGATGGGTTCAAAAGGAATAGACCTTTTTATAAGAGTCGTTTTCCCGGCATCGATTCCATATGTAGTAACCGGAGCCCGTCTTGCCTGGGCATTTGCTTGGCGTGCTTTAATGGCAGGGGAGCTATTAAGTACAGGACCTGGTCTAGGTTACACGCTTCAATATGCATCAGATTTTGGCGATATGAGTCTTGTTATTGGCGTCATTGTCATTATCGGTGTCATTGGTTCAGTCGTAGACCAATTTATTTTTAATCGGGTTGAAAAATCAGTCTCCCGCAGATGGGGACTAGAATCATAGTTTTGGAGGAGAACAGAGTGAAGAAGAAATCCATATTTTTAGCAATCATTTTTATGTTATTTGCTGGCATTCTAGCAGGCTGTGGTGCTGATTCCGCTACAGGTAAGAAGGATGGCAAAGAAAAAGTAGTCATTGGGTATTTCCCAAATATTAACCACGTACCAGCGATGGTAGCGAAAGATAAAGGCTACTACCAAAAGGAATTGGGCGATGGAACAACTGTAGAATACAAAACGTTCGCGGATGGTTCAGCCTTTATGACAGCATTAAAAACAGGTGAAATTGATGCTGGTTTAGTTGGACCTGGTCCAGCAATGAATAACTATTCTACTGGTGCTGATGTTCGAGTGATCGCTGGTGCATCCACTGGTGGTACAGTTGTTTTAGCAAGAAAAGATAGTGGAATTAATTCTGTTGAAGACTTAGCTGGAAAAACATTTATTACACCAGCCGTTGGTTGTACACATGATGTTCAGTATGAAACTTACCTAGAAGATCTTGGTATCACTTCAGAGCGTATTGGTGGTACGATGAAACACTTAACAGGAAATGCAGCTCAGTATTCTGCCATGCTTCAAGCTGGAAAAATTGATATTGCTGTTGCTCCAGAACCTTGGGCAGCTCAAATTCAATTGGAAACTGGTGCTGAAGTGGTCATTCCTTGGAATGAGATTTCTTTTGGAGAAACATTACCAGCATCTATTTTAGTTGCAAGTGGTAAAATGATTGATAATAACAAAGAAACAATTGATAAAATCGTAAAAGCACATAAAGAAGCGGTTGATTTCATTAATGCAAATCCTGAAGAAGCAAAAGAAATAACAATCAAGGATATTGAAATCACGACTGGTCAAGAGTTAGCAAAAGAAGTTGTAGATTTAGCTTGGGACCGTATTGGGTTCACGTATGAAGTAGACCAAGAGGCAATTCAAGCGTTTTCTGATAGCTCTTACGCGTTAAAATTCCTAAAGGAAAAACCAGATTTTAAAGAGTTTATCGATCTTCAATTTATCAGCACAGAAACAGCTAGTCGTTAATATTTAATAGTAAACGCACAAAAAGGGTATCGAGGGACACTCTTTTTGTGCGTTTTTTTATGCCCGATTAAGATGAAATGTTTGAAAGTGGTTAGTTTTTTATGTAAACTCAACTTTATTATGCGATTTTTTATCTACATGATTTATTGAAAAATTGTTCCTAAGCGTATAAAGATAGAGGAGAAGTGAAACGATTGTTAACTCAACAAGATGCACTTTCATCGTGGTCAAAACGGGCAAAAGGTATCATTCTAGTAGTGGTTATCGCCATCATTGCGCAATTTCTGGGGGGGTTATTCCCTTTAATCGGAGGAATTCTTTTCGCCATTATTATTGGTATTATTCTTAAAAATACGGTCGGCATCAAACCAACCTTCGATGCTGGATTAAGTTTTGTGATAAAAGACTTATTAAAACTTGCTGTTATATTTCTTGGTGCCAGTTTGAATCTTAATGCTATTATAAAAGTGGGTCAGCAATCGCTTTTAGTCGTTCTTGTATCCGTAATTTTGGGCATCGGACTGACGTTTTGGTTTGGAAAGCTTTTAAAGCTTGATCGTACATTAACATTGATGATTGGTGTAGGATCGAGTATTTGTGGTGCCACGGCTATCTCTTGTGTGAAAGGCGTGTTAGAAGCGAAGGACGATGAAACAGCCTATGCGATTTCAACAATTGTATTTTTTAATTTGATTGCCTTTTTTGTTTATCCAGTTGTGGGTCATTTATTTCAATTAGACGATCTATCATTTGGTATTTGGACAGGGACTGCCGTACATGATACTTCCTCTGCCGTTGCAGTAGGTTTTGCTTATAGCAATGAGGCTGGAGAAATTGCTACAACCGTTAAATTGGCTAGAACGCTCTTTTTATTGCCAGTCATTATTATCTTGCCATTTCTTATGAGTAACAGGAAAAAGGGAAGCGTTAAGCAATCGTTAAAAGAAGCATTTCCTTGGTTTATCGTGTGGTTCTTAGTCATGAGTATTCTTAATTCCATTGGCTGGATTCCATTAAATGTCCAGGAACTTAGCAGCAACTTAGCAAAGTTTTTAATTATCATGGTCATGGCTGCAGTAGGGATGCAGGTCAACTTAAAGGGCTTTGCAAAAATTGGGATAAAGCCATTTTTAACAGGATTATTCGCTTCAATCACTGTATCATTGATAAGTTTACTTATGATCTGTCTAATTAAATAATGTTGTAGAAGAGCCAAGGGTTGTCATGATCCTTGGCTCTTTTTTTAGCCACATTCTAGTAGATTCATTCCTACCTGAAGTGCGTACGGAAAGCAGTATATTGAGGTGTAGTTTTGTAAATAGTTATAATCTCCCTTTTTTAAAAAATTCAGCTTTTTATCTTAATAAAGCCGGTAAAATATGGTTTACTAGATTTAGATAGTGAAAACTATGATAGATAAAGGAGCTTTATAGATGAAGTATACAACAAGGCTGTACGTAGGATTTAGCCTAATTATCATGGTAATTGCTGTTTTAGTCGGATTTATCGTTGGAATCATCCATAGTCAAAATCAAGAATTGAATGAGCTATACGAGGATCGCTATTTGAAAATCCAACTATTGAATCATATTCGGGTTGGAATTAAGAATGTGGATAATGATTTAAAGGATACGATCGATCATAACAACGCCCCATCAAAGGATATGAATGTACAGAGTATCCGCGAAGGTTTGGAAGAAATAAATGATGATTTACATACGCTAGATGCGATCATTAAGGTCAAAAAAGCCAAGGATAAACTGAATATTTTACATGGGCAGATAGAAGAATACGAAAAATTAATCAATGAAATACTGACCATTGTGGATGGAGGAAATACTGAAAAGGCTGCTTCCGTCTATGAAACTGATATTAAAAGAGACAATCAAATCATCAATACAACTGAAAGCATGATTTCCATACAAGAACGAATTATGGAGGATACTCTAAAAAGTACCAAGGTTTCGAATGATTTTTATGTGAAGTTTACTGTCGTTTCAATCATTATTACGCTATTAATTGGTTTTTGGGTATCTAGATGGGTCATAAGAAGCATCACAAACCGCTTTCAGAATATTCGAGATGTAATGAAAAGTATTCAGTACGGTTCTGAAAATCTTCCAAGATTAAGAGACTTATCGAATGACGAAATTGGAGAAATTGCACAAGCCTATAATGAAATGGCAACAGCACTTGAAGCACATGAACGGATGGAGCGACAGTATACGGAGGAAGTTGAGGAACAAAATTGGCTTTCTATGAGACTTGCCGAGCTTTCGATGCTTTCACAAGAAATATTCGATATTAATAATCTTGATGAAAAATACTTTCAAGCGGTTATTCCGATGGTAGACGCATGTTATGGCGCACTTTACATCATTAAGAATGATCGCTCAAGACCTTATTTATTGAAGGTCTGTTCCTATACGGATGATGTTTTTGCTAAACCTTCATTAATAGTTGAATTGGAAGAAGGAATGGTGGGTCAATGCGCTAGGGATGGAAGGTTAAGACGGATCAAAAGTGTCCAAAGTTTACCTAATACATTCTTTTCCCATATGGGAGAAAGTGTTCCGAACGAAATTCTTATCTTCCCGATTCTTTTAGATGGAGAGGTAGTTGGCGTACTAGAACTAGCTACAAAAAGGGAATTTCCGCAACTTCACGAAAAATTGCTAATAGAAGCCATGAACCAGCTTGGAGTGACGATCGACCGGATTATGCAACAGATGCAGGTAAGAAAACTACTCGAAGAATCACAGGCGCTTAATGAAGAGCTGCGGATGCAATCTGAAGAAATGCAGTTTCAACAAGAACAGTTGCGAAAAATGAACGAACAGCTTGAGACTCAATATAAGCATTCTGAACAAAAAACGAAAGATCTAGAAGTAACAAAATTGGAGCTAGAAGAAAGAACAAAGCAGCTTCAGTTAACATCGAAATATAAAACTGAATTTTTGGCAAATATATCTCATGAGTTACGTACCCCATTGAATAGTTTACTAATTTTGGCGCAAATTTTTCTCGAGAATAAAGAAAATAATTTAACTGAAAAACAAAAGGAATATGCCAATACGATTCACGCAGCGGGAAAGGATTTACTCAATCTTATTAACGACATTCTAGATTTAGCTAAAATTGAATCTGGAAAAATTGATATTAAACGAAACGAAATGGAGATTGGCGATTTGGTTAGTTTTATTACAAACCAATTTGAACCATTAGCAAACCGGAAAAATCTCGAATTCATAGTTGAGGTCGCTAGTAATATCCCAGGATTCGTTTATACTGACACACAAAAAGTCTATCAAATTCTAAAAAATCTACTTTCGAACGCTATTAAATTTACGGTAAAAGGGAAAGTAAGAGTGTTCGTCAAGAGAACGATGCACCTACAAGGAGAATATATTGCATTCGTTGTAGCAGATACAGGCATCGGGATCTCGAAGGAAAATCAAGAGCTGATATTTGAAGCCTTTCAGCAGGTCGATGGAACGACTAGTCGTCAATATGGAGGTACTGGCCTTGGTTTATCAATTAGCAAAGAATTGGCGGGACTATTGTCTGGATTTATTACGGTTGAGAGCACAGAGGGAAAAGGAAGTACTTTTACCTTTTACTTACCAGTTAATTTT
Organism: Bacillus yapensis; assembly: GCF_005280205.1. Lineage (GTDB taxonomy): Bacteria > Bacillota > Bacilli > Bacillales > Cytobacillaceae > Robertmurraya > Robertmurraya yapensis. The sequence goes on from NZ_SUND01000014.1 coordinate 11,369, forward strand.
GAAGCAGAAGTGGTCCATTCATATCCAAATGTAGAACTAGATACATTTGACTTGCAACACCAAGTGGTTGAAGAACCTCGATTAGGGGCAAACATAGTCCAAGATCATGAACTTACAGGAAAGCATGTATTGATTGTTGATGATGATATGAGGAATGTTTTTTCACTGACGACAGTGCTAGAAGCAATAGGGATGAAGGTTTCTTTTGCAGAAAATGGTTTGGAAGGGATTCAGATTTTAGAAAACAATAGAGACATAGATATTATCCTCATGGATATTATGATGGCAGAAATGGATGGTTATGAAACGATGCGCGAGATTCGCAAAAGTGAAAAATTAAAACATATTCCCATTATTGCTGTAACCGCTAAAGCGATGAGCGAAGATCGAAATAAATGTATTGAAGCAGGAGCTTCGGATTACATGACGAAGCCAGTGAATTTGGAACAATTAATTTTATTGATGAAGGTTTGGCTTTGTCAATTAGACAATGAATCCATAGGGAAGTGAGGAAAGTTATGGAAAATACACAAGTTAATATTTTATTAGTTGAAGATCGTCCTGAGAATTTATTAGCTCTTGAGGCTGTTCTCACTTCTCCCCAGTATCGACTTATTAAAGCGAATTCTGGGATCGAAGCGTTGAAATGGGTATTGAAGGAAGAATTTGCAGTTATTTTAATGGATGTACAAATGCCATTATTGAATGGGTTTGAAACAGTCAAAATGATTCGAGAACGAGAAAAATCGAAGGACATTCCAATCATTTTTATAACGGCCTTGAGTCAAACAGTTGAAAATGTATTATATGGTTACTCAGTTGGAGCCATTGATTATATTATAAAGCCTTTTGATCCGATCGTATTAAAATGTAAGGTTGACGGCTTTATTTCCATGTACACACAGAAGAAGATCATTCTTGAGCAGAAAAACTTAATTGCTAGTCGAACAAAGGAGCTTGAGCGGGTTTATACAGAACTTAAGAAAAAAGAGGCGATGTCACGAGCGATTGGGGAAACCTCGATTGATTCGATCGTATTTTTTTCTGAGGACGGTACGATCCTGTCATTAAATCCTACGGTTAAAAAAATGCTTGGTTATTCGGACGGTGAACTAGTTGGAAAAAAGGTTGATTTACTCTTCGACTTGTCCATTTCTGATATTCCAACAAAAGCAAATGTGGAAACGACTGCTATTCGAAAAGACAAGACGACCTTTCCGATTGAGCTTCACATTGCTGATACAGAGGTGGAACACGAGAAGATCTTTGTTTGTACGATTCGTGATATAACCGAGAGAAAGCATTATTTTGAAATGCTCGAAAGCTTAGTAAAGGAAAGAACATTAGAACTGAGCGAAACGAACCGAAATCTACATAACGAAATAGAAGAAAAGAAAGCAACTATGAAACAATTATATGAAAGTGAAGAAAAATATCGTCAACTCGTAGAGAATTCTCCGGAGGCGATTATTGTTCGAGCTGTTTCAAGTGAAAATATTTCTTTTATTAATGACACAGGAGTAAAGCTTTTAAAAGCCAATTCAAAGGAAGAATTGGTTGGGAGGAGCATGTTTGAAATTGTTCACCCGTCTGATCAGGAAAAGGCTAGGAAAGTATACAAGCAGTTATCACGTGGAGAAACTATTCTTCCGTATGAGGAGAAACTAGTTTGCGTGAACGGAGACGTTATTGATGTGCAAATCAAAATTATTCCTTTCGTTTATGAAGGGAAAGCCTCTCTACATATTGTTATACGAGACATGACGGAAGTTAAACGGAACGAAGAATTTATACAACAATCGGAGAAACTGAATGTAGTTGGGGAATTAGCTGCGGGTATTGCGCATGAAATTCGTAATCCGTTAACCAGCTTAAAAGGCTTCACACAGTTACTCGAGTATAAATATTCGACGGATAGTGATTATGTTAATATTATGATTCAAGAAATCGATCGGATAAATACAATCGTTAGTGAGTTATTATTATTGGCAAAACCCGGTCATGATGATTTTAGAGAAGTGAGTTTAGACCAATTGATTCAGAATGTAACAACACTCATGAGTGCTCAAGCTAATTTACATGGAATCACGCTACAGCCAAAAATGGACCCAAATTTAAACTCTGTGATGATTAAAGGGGTCGAGAATAAGATCAAGCAAGTGTTTATCAATATTATCAAAAATGCCATTGAAGCTAGTGGTGCAGGTGGAAGCATTGTCATTGAAACAATGCGAGTATGTGACCATATTGTCATTTCCTTTACAGACACCGGTGTAGGTATACCAAAATCAATTTTACAAAATATCGGAAAACCTTTCTTCACGACAAAAGCTACAGGTACTGGCCTTGGAATAATGGTGTCAAAAAGCATCATCGAAAGTCATGATGGCGAATGGAACATTCGAAGTAAGGAAGGGGAAGGCACGACCGTTGAGGTGAAGTTGCCGATTTTAAAAGATTTATAGAATGAAATGCAAAAAGCCAGAGATGCAGGTTGAATGCGTCTCTGGCTTTTTTTTACAATACATTAAAATACCTAGCTTCCGGATGGGCAAAGACCATCGCTGTTACGGATGCTTCTGGCTCCATCATAAATCCTTCTGTTAGTTGAATGCCAATATCCTCAGGATGAATGAGGGAGAAGAGCTTCGTTTGATCTTCTAGCTCAGGACAAGCAGGATAACCGAATGAGAAACGTTGTCCCTGGTATTTTGCAGCAAAACGTTCCTGCATCGTCATCTGAATTGGATCAGGGAATCCCCATGCGTCTCGAATTTGACGATGTATCAATTCTGCAAATCCTTCAGCAGATTCAAGGGCAAGTGCTTGCAAGGCATGAGACTCTAAAAATCTACCTTCAGCTTTCAGTTTATCAGCTTGCTGTCGGATTCCTTTACCTGCAGTTACGGCAAAAAATCCTACATAATCCATTTCTCCTGAATCAACTGATTTAATAAAATCAGCAAGACATAGATAAGAGCCTTTGTCTTGACGTGGAAAATCGAATTTCTCAACGATTCGTTTCGGATCTTCAGGGTCATAAATATAAATTTGATTGCCGTTCGACTGAGCAGGGAAGAATTGATACACAGCAGAAGGCGTTATCCAATGATGTTCCTTTGCTTCAAGAATTAATTGATTGACCATATCATTGACCTTATGAGCCTTTTCATCGTTTGCTTGTAAAAGCTGTTCGATTTTTCCTTTTACGCCTAGATGATGGCCGATTAGCATTTGTTTGTTAATGTATGGCTCGATATGTGCAAGTGAATAAGACTTTAATATATGTCTTTTTGTATCTCTTGGAATATGGACAGGAACGGTCGTGCTCACCTTTGGTTTTTCTAAAACGGCTGTTGATGTAGGGCGTTCATAAGAAAAAACAACAGGTGCTGCTTCTAATTTTGCTTTATGAGCTTCAACTAATACCTTTCGTTCCTCTTGATCTTGAACCTGATTAGCGATTGCTAAGCCGTTCATTGCATCTTTTGCATAAAGAACGAGTCCATCATATTCCTTCGAAATTTTCGTATCGGTGAACTTTCTTGATAGGGCTGCACCACCAACTAAAATTGGAATATCAATTCCAGCCTGCTTTAAATCGTGTGCTGTTAAGACCATTTGCTGAGCAGATTTGACTAATAGTCCAGATAAGCCAATCATATCTGGCCGTTCTTTTTTCACAGCTTCAATCAAAGTAGTCGGCGTAACCTTGATGCCAAGGTCAATTACTTCATACCCGTTGTTGCTTAAAATAATATCAACGAGGTTTTTACCGATATCATGAACATCGCCTTTTACGGTTGCTAGAATAATTTTTCCTTTATTTGAACTAGTGTCGTTCTTCTCCATAAATGGTTCAAGATGAGAAACAGCTGCTTTCATCACTTCGGCACTTTGTAAAACTTCAGCAACAATAAGCTCGTTGTTGTTAAACAGGCGTCCAACTTCTTTCATCCCATTCATTAATGGTCCATTAATGATCTCGAGTGGGGTAGGGAAAGTCTCTAACGCGATGTTTAGGTCGGCAATTAATCCTTCTTTCGTTCCTTCAATGACATAATAAGCTAGTCGTTCTTCTAATGTCATATCTGGAATTGAGCTTTTAGCTTCCTTTTTCTTATCTCGATAAAAATCAGTGAAGATTGCAAGTGATTCCTGTGTAGTTTCAAACAACAGCTTCTCTGCCATTGCAACTTCGTCTTTAGAAATAGAGGCAAAGCGCTCTAGTTTTTCCGTATTTACGATGGCATAATCTAGGCCAGCCTGTGTGCAATGATAGAGAAAGACAGAATTCAAAATTTCTCTGCCAACAGGAGGTAAGCCAAAGGAAACATTACTAATACCTAAAATAGCTAATGTTTTAGGGAAATGTTCTTTTATCAATCGTATTCCATCAACCGTTGCTTTAGCCGAGCCAATGTATTGTTCGTCACCTGTTCCTACTGGGAAGACAAGTGGATCAAAGATAATATCTACTGGGGAAATTTTATATTTATTTACTAGCAGATCGTAGGAACGGGTAGCAATTTCTAGTTTTCTCTCGGCAGAGACACCCATTCCTTTTTCGTCAATTGTCCCAACTACAACGGCAGCACCAAATTGATGAATAAGCCGCGCAATCGATTCAAAGCGTTCTTCACCATCTTCTAGATTAATAGAGTTGATAATCGCTTTACCTTGTGAATAGGATAATGCTTTTTCAATCACTTTTTCATCAGTCGAATCGATAACGAGAGGTGCTTTGATTTTCTTTGTTACTTCTTTTAGGAAATTTTCCATGTCTTCAAGCTCATCACGGTCAGGGTCTGCCAAGCAAATATCAATGACATGGGCGCCGCCTTTCACCTGTGCACGAGCAACTTCGGCTGCTTCTTCAAACTTACCTTCGGAGATAAGTCGCTTGAATTTCCTTGACCCAATTACGTTTGTTCTTTCGCCAACCATAATCGGACGAAGGGTAGGATCATCATAAATAAAAGGCTCGATCCCAGAAACCATATGATTTTGCTGTTCAGCTGGCTTTCTAGGTTCATATTGCTTCATTTCTTCAGCTATAGCCTTAATATGTTGAGGTGTCGTACCACAGCAGCCGCCAACGATGTTTAGCCAGCCTTCTGCAGCAAATCCACCCAGTTTTTTGGCGAGAGATTCCGGCGTTTCATGGTAGTTTCCTTCTTCATCTGGTAATCCCGCGTTTGGATAACAGCTAACTGCGGCAAGCGAGAGTTGTGATAATGAGCGGATATGGTCCTGCATAAACTCTGGACCCGTCGCACAGTTTAGGCCGATCGCTAACGGTTTCATATGCTCAACGGAAATGTAAAATGCTTCAATCGATTGTCCAGCAAGGGTTGTACCCATTGGCTCAATCGTTCCGGATAGAATTATAGGAATCTCCACATTTCGCTTTTTAAAAGCCGCTTGAATACCTAAGAAACCAGCTTTTACATTAAGCAAGTCTTGACTCGTTTCGAGGAGAAGAATGTCAACGTCCCCATCAATTAACCCTAGGGCCTGTTCTTCATAGGACTGTTGCAGTTTTTCAAATGTCGTCCCACCTGTTACTGATAATGTTTTCGTTGTTGGTCCCATCGAACCGGCAACAAAGCGGGGCCAAGAAGGGGAAGACAATTTATCGGCAGCTTTTCGAGCAATTAGGGCCGCAGTTTTATTTAGTTCATAAGCTTTTGAACCTAATTCATATTCATCAAGGACAATTTCTGTAGCCCCGAACGTATTTGTTTCGATTATGTCAGCACCTGCTTCTAAATATTGAAGATGGATCGACTCAATCACGTCAGGTCTTGTAATATTTAGGATTTCATTACAGCCTTCAAATTGTTCTCCACCGAAGTCTTCAGCTGTTAATTCGGCTTGCTGCAACATGGTGCCCATCGCGCCGTCCATGATGAGAATTTTTTTCGCTAATTCTTTATTGAGTATTGCATTAGACATTCTGCTTCCTCCCTAGGATGCTGCTGTATTCATTTGCATATTGAGCAAGCTCAACTGTCAATTCATATCGTAGAAATGGCGTAATTAGATAAATTCCGTTAAAGAGCTCGGAAGCTGCATCAATTAGTGATTTCGTAATCGCAATTCCTTCGCGTGCGGACTGAATGGGATCGTCCTGCAGTTCAGCCATTGTATTCCGAATGGAGTCTGAAATTTTAATGCCTGGTACTTCATTGTGAAGAAATTCTGCATTTTTGCTACTTGTAAGTGGCATAAGGCCAATATAAATAGGGGTATCTAAATGCTTTGTTGCCTCATGGACCTCAATTAGCTTTTCTTCTGAATACACAGGTTGTGTAATAAAATAATCAGCACCATACTTAATTTTCTTTTCCAATCGTTGTACGGCTTTTTCGACGGAGCGAACATTTGGATTAAAAGCTGCTGCTATAGAAAAGTCACCTTTTTGACCAAGATCCTTTCCTGAGATTGATAAGCCTTCGTTAAACTGCTTAATCATTTGAATTAATTCAAATGACGAAACATCATATACAGAAGAGGCTCCAGGGAAGTCTCCTACGCGGGCAGGGTCACCAGTAACAGCGAGAACGTCATTTAACCCAAGTGTATGTAAGCCCATCAAGTGAGACTGAAGTCCAATCATGTTTCGGTCTCGGCACGTAATATGAACAAGTGGGCGTAATCCCACCTGTGTTTTCGTTAAATAAGCAAGAGCTGAATTCTCAATTCGAGGGGAGGCAAGAGAGTTATCTGCCAACGTAATGGCATCGATTCCTGCTTCTTTCAATGCTTTTGCTCCTTCGAAAAAGCGGGTAGTATTCAGCTTTCTTGGTGGGTCCAATTCGACAATAACAGAAGGTCGCTCTGAAGCGATTGTTTGTAATGGTGTATTATTCCGTTTTATTGGTGCGTGTTCAATAGAAATGGAAGAAACACGCTTAAACTTGACTATTTTTTCTGTAACTGGTTTCGCACCCTTTAATTCCTCTGCAAAGGAACGAATAAGTGCAGGAGTCGTTCCACAGCAACCTCCAAGAAGACGAACCCCTTGTTCACGAAAGGCTTGGGCAGATTTTTTAAAATAATCGGCTTCTCCTTCATAATGGAACTTTCCATCTGTATAGGTTGGTAGACTCGCATTTGGAAATGCAGAAAGAAACGCCTGATTCGGAATCTGCGCTTCTTCTAAACTTTTAATCATATGGTGGGGACCAAGTCGGCAATTTAACCCAACAATATCTGCCCCTAATGCTTCAAGTCGTTCAAAGGCTTCATTTATTGGTGTTTGATTTTGCATAATCCCTGGCTCATGAATCGACACTTGCGCAATAATTGGTAGAGCGGTTTCCTTGCGAGCAATCGCTAATACTGTTTCAATCTCTTCTAAGTCATAGAAGGTTTCGAGGAGAATCCCGTCAACTCCTTCTAATAATAAACAATAGAGTTGCTCGCGAAAGCTTCGCTTTATTTCATCGATGGAAATGGCTTTTGGATTAACGCCACGATTTCCGCCCATTGTTCCAACAATATAAGCTTTATTGTTAGCCGCTTGTTTCGCTATTTTTACGGCTGCCGAATTTATTTCTTTGACGGATTCTTCTAAGCCGTATCTTTGTAGCTTTAAATAGTTTGCAGCATAAGTGTTCGTTTGGATGATATCTGAACCTGCAGCAATATAAGCTTCATGTATTTTAAGAATATCATTTGGATGGGATACATTTAGTTCTTCAAAACAGCTATCTGTTCCGTAGGAGTATAAAAGGGTTCCCATGGCACCATCTGCAATTAAGATTTCATTTTTTAATCTGTCTAGGAAACTCATAGTTTTACTCCTTTCTATTTTACTACAGCTATTGCGTTACTTAAGGCATTAGAAAAATCAGCGATTAAGTCATCAACATGTTCTAATCCAACAGATAGTCTTAATAAGCTATTGCTAATTCCACGTTTTTCACGTTCATTTTTAGGCATAGCCCCATGTGACATTTTGGCAGGGTAGGAGAGGATGGACTCCACAGCTCCTAAGCTAACGGCAAACACTGGAATTTTAACGTTCTCAACGAAAAATTTCGTTAATTCTTCACTCTCTAATTCAAACGAAAGGACCGCACCAGCACTTTTTGCTTGTTTCTTTTGTAATTCATATTGTGGATGGTCAGATAGACCAGGATAGTAAACATTTTTTACTAAAGGATGATCCTTTAAATAGTTTGCGAGCTTACTAGCATTGGTGACCGATTGCTCAAGTCTTACAGATAATGTTTTTAATCCGCGCATCACAAGCCAAGCATCTTGCACACCTAACACAGCTCCGAATGAATTTTGTAAAAAGGCTAGTTGATTTCCAAGCTCTTCATCTTTTACAACAGCAAGACCTGCTACAACATCACTATGGCCGGAAAGAAACTTAGTCGCACTATGAAGGACAACATCTGCTCCTAATTCCAACGGTTTTTGAAGGGCGGGTGTTAAAAAAGTATTATCAACAAAAGTATAGGCATTGTGAGCTTTTGCTAATTGGCTGATGGCTTCAATATCCGTAACCTTCAGTAAAGGATTTGAAGGCGTCTCAACATAAAACACTTTCGTATTCGGTTGGATTGCATCCTTGACTGCTTGAAGATTCGTCATATCAACAAAAGTATGCTCAATTCCAAATCGAGAAAGGACCTGAGTTACGATTCGGAAGGTCCCACCATATACGTCTTCTGTAATGACAACATGATCTCCTTTTGAAAGAAGAAGGAAGGCTGTTGAAATGGCAGCCATCCCTGAAGCAAAAGCAAATCCGCGCACGCCACCTTCTAATTCAGCAATTTGTTCCTCAAGTGCTTCTCTTGTTGGATTTAAGCTTCTACTATAATCATATTTTCCGTACTTATCGAAGCTTGATTGATGAAAGGTGGAGGCGTGTTGAATTGGAACACTTACACCACCTGTGGTTACGTCAAACTTATGGCGATTATGTAGAAGTTTGGTTTCAAAAGAAAAACACTCGTCACTCATCGTACAGCCTCCTTACTTACCTTAGTTAGAGCTTGTTCTAAATCCTCAATTAAGTCACGTACATTTTCAATGCCCACTGAAAAACGTAATAAGCGATTATCTACGCCAGTTGCAAATCGAACTTCTTCAGGGATATCAGCATGGGTTTGGGTAGCAGGGTAGGTAATAAAGCTTTCTACGCCGCCAAGACTTTCAGCAAAACAAATGAGTTTTAAGTTTTTTAAGAAAGGATTGACCCATGTTTCATCTTGAACGCGGAATGAAATCATTCCTCCACGACCAGGGTATAAAACATCCGTAATGCTATGATGTTTTGATAAATATTCAACAAGTTCTTTTGCGTTTTGTTCATGACGATCCATTCTTAAAGCTAATGTTTTCATCCCGCGCATTAAGAGCCAAGAGTCAAAAGGGCTTAAGACAGCACCGTTGCCATTATGATAGAATGCTAGATCCTGACATAATTTTTCCCCTTTTGCGACAACCAAACCTGCAAGAACATCATTATGACCACCTAAGTATTTCGTAGCACTATGAATAACAATGTCTGCACCATCTTTGATCGGTTTTTGAATATATGGTGTATAGAATGTATTGTCGACGATAAGAAGTAGTTCATTCTCTTTTGCAATTTCTGAAACTGCTTTAATATCCGTTTGTTCCATCATTGGATTCGTTGGTGTTTCGATAAAAATAGCCTTTGTATTTTTCGTTATGTATTGAGAAATATTAGTTGGATCACTTGTATTAGCATAGGTTACCTTCAGGCCCCATTTTTTGAAGCCTTGTTCTAACATACGGTATGTTCCACCATAGAGGTCCTGCGAAACAATCCATTCATCTCCTGCTTGGAAAAGTGAGACAACAGTTAAGATAGCCGCCATACCGGAGCTACACGCAAAGCCTGCATCACCTTCTTCAAGCTCAGCGATCGTTTTTTCAAGCAATTGTCTCGTTGGATTACCTGTTCGAATATAATCAAATCCAGTTGATTCTCCAATGCCAGCATGTCGAAAGGCAGTAGAAAAATAAACTGGGGGATTAACGGTTCCAGTTGCTGTTTCACTTCGATTTCCAATTTGCGCTAAAGTAGTTTCAAGTTGATGCATTGTTTACACTCCTTTATGTTAGGTGGTGATAGGTAAAGGCTCTTTTCGCAGAGATTGTTTATTTTCTTACGAAAAAAACTTCTTGCTTTTAGATAAAAATTGATTAATTGACTAGCGGTATCGAATCTTAAAAACAATAAAATGTAGCGAAAAGTGCCGTGCAAAAATCATTTGTAGCACTAAACCCCGTTTGATGTGTAAATGTCGGTTTTAAGACATTTACGAAAAAAACAACAAGCAATAAGAAAATAGCGTAAGGAAATAAAAAAAGTCTTCTATAAGAAGAAGACTTTACGTTTAATTTAGCCATTCTTCTTATCTCCCAAGTCTTAAAAGCGAACTTGCTGGAATTAGCACCTTGCTTAAAATTCATGCAGGTTGCTGAGGTTTCATAGGGCCAGCCCCTCTACCTCTCTTGATAAGAAATACAAGATTTAATTTTCTAAACTTTACTACAATTAACGAACGAAGTCAACAAAATTTTCAGTAAATTACGGAAGCCACTCTCGTTAATCCTCTTCAATTAGATTCAGAATGGGTACATCTTGTTCATCTTCTGGATTTTTCTTCGAGTAAATTCTAGCCATCTTCGTTTGCTCATCCACATGTTGAATAATGACTGGTGTTCCTTCATAAGTGACGTTGTGGATATCAGCGCTTTCTACTATTTCTTTTGCACGACCTACATTCACGCTCTGTCAGTCCTCCTAGGATTAAATTCAAAGCATATTTTGTCTATTTTTGAGAAAATTTATCCAAGGATCAGAAGAGGCGAGTAGTCTTTTTGGTATTTATAAATTTCTAATGTAGGTGAAGGCCTTCGCCTAAAGCGGAATCAACTTTTTTCTATGTCTGAATGACTCTTAAAAATAAGAAGAACTGTCTTTTAAACTGGAATCAGTAATCTGAAATATTGTGAAAAGGCTTTCAAGAAATTTTATCGGAATAGGTATTTATATGATATATTTTTTTACTATTTCAATAGTAAAAACCTTTGTAGATCTTACATGATCGTGTTAGAATAGCTATGAAAACGTTATATCCTCTGAAAAATAATATTATTCTAAAATTTGAGTTTTGCTATGTAACAAAGGGGTAAGAGGATATAAATTCTATTTTTATCTATTTTGGAGGTTTTTCACATGAGAAAGCCATTAGAAGGTCAAGGACCTGTATGGCAGGGGTTTCACGGGCCGAACTTAGGGTACGTCATGGAATTATACGAAATCTACTTAGAAAATCCAGAGTTAGTTGAAGAAGACATTCGCAGTCTTTTTGACAAATATGGTCCGCCTAGTGAAGAGACGGCTCATGAAAGCACTAGTTTCACAAATGTATCTGATGAAGTAGCAACTGAAAAAATTATAGCAGCGGTTTCGCTAGCAGATAAAATAAGGGGCTACGGTCATTTAGCGGCAGATATTTACCCGCTCAATAATCAAGAACCAGATAAGGAATTAATCGAACTTGAATTTTATGGACTAACAAAAGGGGACCTTGAAAAAATCCCAGCTCGCTTTATTTCAACCGATATACCTGCAAATATTAAAAATGGCTATGAAGCTATCGAGTATTTAAGACAGGTATACACAGGCAAAATTGCCTTTGAAATTCGCCATGTGAATAGTGTTCAGGAAAAAATATGGCTCCGTAAAAAAATCGAAACAGGAACACTTCTTCCTGCTTTTAATAAAGAGAAGAAAAGAAAAGTTTTACAAAGATTAACAGAGGTTGAAGAGTTTGAAAAATTCATTCATAAAACCTTTGTTGGTCAAAAGCGTTTTTCAATCGAAGGACTTGATACATTAGTACCTTTAATTGATGAAATTATTGCAGAATCCGTGCAAAAAGGGGCTTCAACCGTCAATATCGGGATGGCCCATAGAGGACGTCTAAATGTACTTGCGCATAATCTTGGCAAGCCATATGAAATGATTTTTGCTGAATTCCAGCATGCACCAAACAAAGAATTAGTTCCATCAGAAGGTTCAATTGGAATTAACTTTGGTTGGACTGGGGACGTAAAATATCATTTAGGGCTAAATCGTGAATTGAAGGAAGAAGATCGACCAAAGGCGAGATTAACTCTTGCTAACAATCCGAGTCACCTTGAATTTGTCGGAGCAGTCGTAGAAGGCTTCACTCGTGCTGCCCAAGATAACCGAACAGAGAAGGGGTATCCACAGGAAAATTTGAATTCCGCGATGGCCATTTTGGTCCATGGTGATGCTGCATTCCCTGGTCAAGGGATCGTAGCTGAAACACTAAATTTAAGCCGCTTAAAGGGATACCGTACAGGTGGAACGATTCATATTATCGCCAACAACCTAATTGGTTTTACAACTGAACGATTCGATTCCCGTTCTACACGCTACTCTAGTGATTTAGCAAAAGGTTATGAAATGCCGATTATTCATGTTAATGCGGATGATCCGGAAAGTGTATTAGCTGCTGCTCAGCTAGCTTGTGAATATAGGGAATTATTTAAAAAGGACTTCTTAATCGATTTAGTTGGTTATCGTCGTTTTGGACATAACGAAATGGATGAACCTATGACTACCAATCCATTAATGTATCAACTTATTCACGAACACCCAACTGTGAAGGAATTATATGCGAAGAAGCTTGAAAATGAAAACGTTCTTTCTACATCAGAGATCGACGAGGTTTACAATGCTGTAGTTACGAAGATTCAAGAAGCTTATGCGAAGGTCCCAGCAGAAAAAGCTGTAGTGGATGATCCGAAACCACCGATCACAGTCGAAAAGGGTATTCCTAGAATCGAGACGAAGGTTTCCTTTGAGACGTTGAAAAATATCAATGAAGAACTATTAGATTGGCCAGAAGATTTCCAGGTTTTCAGTAAACTAAGCCGTATTTTAAAAAGAAGAAAAGAAGCTTTTCAGGACAATGGAAAAATCGATTGGGGATTAGCAGAAACATTAGCGTTTGCATCGATTATTGTGGACGGAACTCCAGTACGACTGTCTGGTCAAGATTCCGAACGTGGAACATTTGCCCATCGTAATATTGTTCTCTATGACCAAAATACAGGAAGAAAGTTTTCACCATTACATCGATTGTCGGAAGCGAAGGCATCATTTGCTGTATACAATAGTCCATTATCTGAAGGTTCTGTCCTAGGATTTGAGTATGGTTATAATGTGTTCGCTCCAGAAACGCTAGTATTATGGGAAGCACAATTTGGTGATTTCTCTAATGCAGCACAGGTAATATTCGATCAATTTATATCGGCAGGAAGAGCAAAGTGGGGAGAAAAATCAGGACTTGTTATTCTTCTTCCACATGGTTATGAAGGGCAAGGTCCAGAACATTCAAGTGCAAGGATGGAACGCTTTTTAACACTTGCAGCAGAAAATAATTGGACAGTTGCGAACTTAACAACATCTGCTCAATATTTCCATATTTTAAGAAGACAAGCCGCAATTTTACAAAGGGAAGAGGTTCGTCCACTTGTCATTATGACACCGAAGAGCCTGCTTCGTAATGTAAATGTAGCTTCGAATCCGAGTGACTTTACTGAAGGTGAGTTCCAAGCAGTCGTTGAGCAGGATGGCCTCGGGAAACAGGATAAAAAGGTTGAACGAATTGTCATGGGAACTGGGAAGATTATGATCAATGTGATGGAACAACTCGATTCGGTGAAGGAACAAGATTGGTTACATATCGTGAGAGTTGAAGAAATTTACCCTTTCCCAATGGAAAACCTTCGTACTATCGTCGCGCGTTACCCGAACTTAAAAGAAATTGTCTGGATTCAAGAGGAACCGAAAAACATGGGAGCATGGACTTTCGTAGAGCCTCGTATTAAAGAAATAGCGACAAGTGCAGTAGAAGTGAACTATGTTGGTCGTAGACGTCGTTCAAGTCCAGCTGAGGGAGATCCAGATGTTCATAAAAAGGAACAAGCAGCAATAATAGAGAAAGCATTAACCCGCTCGGTAGAAGGAGGAAATTAAGGTGGCAGAAGTTAGAATTCCTGAATTAGCAGAATCCATTACAGAAGGTACAGTTGCTCAGTGGCTTAAGAAATTAGGGGACCAAGTGGAAAAAGGCGATTATCTTGTTGAATTAGAGACAGATAAAGTCAATGTAGAGATTATTTCTGATTTTAGCGGAGTCTTATCTGAAGTAAGGTACAACGAGGGTGATACAGTTAATGTAGGCGAAGTGATTGCTGTTGTTGAAGAAGGCGGAGTAGCTAGTCCTCCTGCACCAAAGGAGGCTCCTGTACAGAAGGAAGAAGCACCAGCAGCACAAGCACCTGTTGAGACACCAAAAGCTGTGGAGGAAACTGTAGATAAGAACGGTCGCCCAATTGCTTCCCCATCAGCTCGAAGAATTGCTCGTGAAAAAGGAATTGATTTAACTGCAGTGCCGACAGTCGATCCATTAGGTCGCGTTCGTGCCCAGGATGTTCAAAATTATAATCCACAGGCAAAAACAGCTCAATCTGCGCCTGCACCTGCTCCGGCAGCAAAACAAGAGGTAGCTGTTGATAGCAATAAGCCAGTGGAGAGAATTCGCATGTCTCGCCGTCGTCAAACGATTGCGAACCGCCTTGTTGAAGTACAGCAAACAGCGGCGATGCTTACTACTTTCAACGAAGTAGACATGACGAATGTGATGAACTTAAGAAAACGTCGTAAAGACCAATTCCAAGAAGAAAATGATGTGAAGCTTGGTTTTATGTCCTTCTTTACAAAAGCGGTTGTTGCGGCTCTTAAGAAATCTCCATTATTAAATGCAGAGATTCAAGGGGATGAAATCCTTTTAAAGAAATTCTACGATATTGGAATCGCTGTATCAGCACCAGAAGGTTTGGTCGTACCAGTGGTTCGAGATGCTGATCGTAAAAATTTCGCGGAAATTGAAAAGGATATCCTACACCTTGCGGATAAGGCTCGTCAAAACAAACTTGCCCTAAATGACCTACAAGGCGGAACATTTACAATCACAAATGGTGGAGTATTCGGTTCGTTAATGTCTACACCAATTTTAAATGGACCACAGGTTGGAATTTTGGGTATGCATTCTGTGAAGCTTCGTCCGGTTGCGATTGATGAGGAAAAAATGGAGAATCGCCCGATGATGTACATTGCACTTTCTTATGATCACCGTATTGTCGATGGGAAAGAAGCAGTTACATTCCTGAAGCGGGTGAAGGATTTAATTGAGGATCCAGAGTCATTGATTTTTGAATAAACAAAAGTAAACCACCGTTTTAAGATAAACGGTGGTTTTTTAATCTTAGTTTTTGATGGGTTTTAGCCCGCGTCTTCTGATTTCATTCATTAAAATTCTTGCCCATTCCTTATCCTTTCCCGACTTCAATGCATCACGATACGAGACAATTAACATTTCGTTACTCATAATCTTCATAGTGCATACCTCCTGGTAAAGGATTGTTAAAGCTATGTTAATCCATTGTAAAGGATTTTCGAGGTAATGAAAACCATTTTAACTAAATTTTCAGAAAAAAGTTTATTCTTTTGTTGGATATAAGGTAAAATAGGGATATCTTAGCTGGCTGGGGGGAAAAGTGTGAAAGTATTTGTTTACGGTACCTTAAGAAAACATGGAAGATATCATCATTTATTAGATGGAAACCCTTGTTTAGCTGAACAGGCGTGGACCTACGGTGAGCTATTTGATACTGGCCATGGCTACCCGGCGATGAAAAGGTCCAATCAACATAAGGTATATGGGGAAATCTACGAGATTGATGATACAACTCTATTTAAGTTAGATATTCTAGAAGACTATGAGGAAGGCAGAGAGGATAATGAGTACGATAGAATAACTGTTGATGTATTCACTGATAGCGGTTCCCATAGGTGCTTTGTTTATATAGAAAATCAGGCTGGATTAGGAAAGGTCGCGGTCCCACATGGAGATTGGAAATTACATCATCTAATTGAGACTAAACCAAGATCGATCTATTATTTTGCTTACGGCTCATGTATGGACACAGAGAGATTTGTTAAAGCGAATGTTGATCATTACTTTGACAATGTGATAGGTGCTAGTCTACTAAACGGGTATTCGATGAAGTATCTATTTGCTGTTGAGGATGGTGGCAGAGCCGACATTATTGAAGATGGGGAATTAACAGAAGGAATATTATACGAAATTCCATATGAGGGAGTCGAATATTTATTTGAAAGAGAAGGGTTTTACGGTGGATGGTATCGTCCAACCTTCGTAGATGTGACCATCAATCATCAATTATATACGGATGTCTTAACTTTCCATGTCTATGAAAAACAGGCTGAACAAGCGCCCCCGGCCCATTATGCAAAGGAAATATTAAGAGGTTCGAAAGGCAGAGTTAGTTCAGAATATTATCAGAAACTTGAAAATGAATTAGCTAGACTTGGATGCATTGTAGAATTTTAAGAAATACTTTTTAAGAAAAATGTTTCAAACAAGCAACAGAAGTGGTAAATGAAATTAACCCCTTTAAGAAAGAAGGTTAGTTTCATGAAGCTATTTGCTGAAAATGGCTATTATGAAGTGATGTATAAAAATAGATGTTATCCCTTTTTGGAATTTATCCGAATAGATACAATTTGCGAACGTACTTATGTAACTTTAAAAAATATCATAACCGGTGAAATCTTTACATTTGAAGAAGAGAAAGTAACAAGAATCCGAAAAAAACTTTTGTTGCGTGACATCAAACTATTTCACTATAATAGGAATTAGATACACATTGAAGGAGCTGTCATTATGAAACATTTAACATGGAACGATACAGAAACAATTAAAACAGTAAAGTGTGTGCATACAAATGCTGAAAAATATATTGTAAACAATGCCTTAACTGTTGGAAAAATGTATGAAGTAAAAAATGAGACGGAAGAGTTTTATTTTATCGTTGACAATAGCGGAAAAGTTGGCGGTTTTTACAAAGATTATTTTGAAACTGCTGAATAAGTCTCTGAACATTCTTGGAAATAGGCATTAGTAAATGTGGAACTGTGTATACAGTTCCCTTTTTATTTTGTATGAATTAATATATTGCTCTTTTACATTTATAGTGTAAAATTACACTATAAATGTAAAAGGTGGGAAAAGTATGTCTATGTCCATTAAAAAATTCTTTGTGGTAGTTTCAATTGTATTATTTGGAGTATTTCTATTTTTTTACATAACCTTTGCAGGTCTTCCTTGGAAGAAATGGTTCATCGGAAATGAAGCACTCGCCTATTTAGAAAATAAATATAAAGAAGAGTTTGTAATTGAAGATCGATATTACAATTTCAAGGATGCAAAGTACAGTATTACGGCTCATCCTTTAAAAAATCCGTCTATAAGCTTTAATGCTGGAGAAGCTGGGATTAAAAACGAGTATTTTGATTACTATCCTGAGGCGATCTGGACCATGCAGGCAGAAGGTGATTTTAAGGATATTGTAAAAGAAACGTTTCCTAATTTACGGCGTTATAATGTGAATACTGTGTTTGGTGAAGGTGATAAGTTAGTTTATCAAACAAAGATTCCGGATTATATTACGGCAAAAGCTTTTGTTGACATCCTAGTTATTTTGCCTGACAAGTTTGTGGAATCAAATGCGGAATATAAAAAAATGCTTTCTCTCATTAATTTTGTTCGTGAAAAAGATGGTAATATTCATATTTTCATTGCCTATGAACCAAATGAGGATTATGCTAGTGACACGGTTTACTTTACCTTTTCTAATGCAGAAATACATAAGATTAAAACGATTGAGGATGTAGAGAAATATGGTACTAATTTAGAATAAGAGTTGGTGTTTTAATTGAAGGTATATTTATATGTTGGTCTAGGAGGAGCAGTGGGTAGCGTATTGCGTTACGGGGTTGGACTCGCATCTTTGCAGCTATTCGGTACTGGTTTCCCATTCGGTACAATTTTAATTAATATAATTGGGGCATTTATTCTCGGCTGGTTGACAGCTAAAGTCATTCATCCTCATGTGCGAGCAGCAATCGGAACGGGTTTAATAGGATCGTTTACAACCTTTTCGACATTAAGTGTAGATGTTGTTAATCTAATACATGGTGGAAAATTATTATTGGCAGCAACCTATATCTTTGTGAGTCTATTTGGTGGCTTACTTTTTGCAGCCTTTGGTTTTCGAATAGGCGAGCAAAAGGAAGTAGGTGAAGGGCACTGACATGGGTATTAGTAGCAATAGGCGGTTTCTTTGGTGCTATGAGTAGATTTTATGTCGGGAATGTAGCGAAAAAAAGATTTGCTACAGATTTTCCAATCGGAACAATTTGTGTGAACCTATTCGGTTCTTTTCTCCTCGGATACTTATTTACCGCACCTTTTGAAAAAGAGATTTATACTCTTTTTGGAGTCGGATTTTTAGGAGCTTTTACGACGTTTTCGACGATGAGTGTAGAAGCTATTCAATTGTTGTTTGCAAAAAAGTTTTCCCTTTCATTTGTCTACTTGGCACTTACATATATTTTAGGGGTTCTTCTAGCGTTTCTCGGATATTTTATAGGTAACAATTAAGGACCTGCTAATCATAGCAGGTCCAACTTTTTATTTGCTTATTGCTTGAGCTTTAGGAGTTTTATAGAGAACTCTAGCTAACCAAGTTTGGAAAATCAAAAAGATTCCTCCGACCGTCCAATATAAAGGGAGAGCGGCTGGGGCATTCAGTGAGACGATGACGATCATAACAGGCGATAATAAGCCCATTATTTTTATTTGCCCTTGTTGCTCTTTTGGAATGTTGGACATCGTCACTCTAAATTGTAAAAAGTATACAATCCCTGCAATGGCAGTCAGGATGATATCAGGTTGACCAAGACTAAACCAGAGAAATGAATGGCTGGCAATCTCGGTTGAACTTCTGATTGCATAATAAAATCCCATTAAAATTGGCATCTGTATGAGCATTGGTAAGCATCCCATTGATAATGGATTGACCCCATGCTTTTTATATAGGCCAAACATTTCTTGTTGAAGCTTTTGCTGTTCTTGTTGGTCTTTTGTAGCTTTAATCTTTTTTTGAATCACTTCAAGCTCAGGCTTAAGGACTTCCATTTTCACTTTCATTTCTTGTTGCTTCTTTGATTGTTTTAACATCAAAGGCATTAGAATGAGGCGGATAAGTAAAGTAATACAGATGATGGATAAACCATAATTCCCATGAAAGAGCTCAGCGATTGCGTGTATTGCACTGGCAAAAGGACTCACAAAAAATGTGTTAAAGAAGCCCGTATCACTTCCGTTTTGAGCGGAACAAGCTGATAGAAAGATAGTACCCAATATAACAATGAAAAGCTTTAATTTGTGTTTCATAAATCGATTTCCTCCAATTGTGTAAGTTTAGTATTGTAGGTTTTGGAGAAAATCGATAGAATCCTCATCGTTACTCGAGCTTACTTTCTTCCTTATATATCTTAAAATCCATGTAATGATATTGTTAAAAGATTTCTTAGCAGTTTTATAATAATGACCTGAAACAAAAAAGCATTTATCTTCGAATGTTTGATTCGAGGTAGTAAACTGATACTCAATATTCCAAATCCAGATCATTCTTATTAGAATGAGAAAGAGACCACCGTATACTGAATATATGGTAGATAAACTCGTTAAATCTAATTCAGGGTCAAACATATATTCACCTCTTATTTAGCACCTCTTAAAGTATAAGAGCAGTAGTACATAAAAGCAATACTAGTATATACGATCCAAAAGGGAAAAAGATTCATTAAAAAAGAGTTGCCGTGTGTACGACAACTCTACTAATGTTTTATGCTGATTGTTTTATATCATGTGAAAAAAGCAATTTAGCAGATAACAACCGTTTTCTGACGAGTGTGCCAATCCACGAAGCAAGAACTGCTTTAATAACGCCAACAATAAGAAATGGAGTAAAACCACTTGCAAGTGCAGCTGTCCATGATAAATCGGCAGAAATTTTTAACCAAACAGTACCAAAAATTAAAGTAATTAACATTCCAATAATGTTGGCAATCGTAGCAATTTTAAAGGTGAATCCGAACTTCTCCATTAATAATCCCATAATTAGAGTCGCTGGAATAAATCCTACTAGGAAACCTCCAGTTGGTCCAACTAGCTTTGAGACTCCAGCAGAGAACTCTGCAAATACAGGAACACCAACAGAGCCAATTACTAAATATAATAAAACAGAAAGAGTACCATAACGGGCTCCTAAAATTGTAGCTGCAAGACCGATCGCCAATGTTTGACCAGTGATTGGCACAAGAGGAAGTGGAATGGTCAATTGAGCCAGTACGCCTATAATCGCTGCGAATAAAGCTGTAATAATCATTGTCCTAAGCTTGATTTGTTCCTTACTCATACATCTGCTCCTTTCATATGTTAACCGTTATGTATTTTTAGTTTACATTTAAAACTATAAAGATAACTGAAAAATATGTCAATCACTTTTTTGAAGGAATCACGGGGCCATACAACGTTTTCTTAGTTGTGGTATTATAATAGGCAATGGGAAAAATGTAGCAAATACCCTTTCAAAAATGTTAATATTTTTTATTATAGAATAGCTAAAGTTTGACTAAGTCCAAGGGGGAAGACGATGTTAAAAACTAATTTTGAAGAAATTGTAGATTTAACAGCAGTTGGAGGACAAAATCCCAAAACGTTAAACGACATTTTAAGATTAGCGGCTTCGGAAGACATTGCTTCATCTAACAAGGATAAAGAAAAGGTATTGTTTGTCGGAATTGATTTACAAAATGATTTTATGGAAAATGGGGAACTACCCGTACCAAACTCTTTTAAGGATATAGAAAATACGACAAAGTTTCTTTACCACAACATTGAGAAGATCACGACGATTGCGGTCTCGCTTGATACTCATTCCCCACAGCAAATTTTTCACCCAAGCTGGTGGGTAGATAACGAAGGAAAACACCCTGAACCTTACACGATTATCTCAGAAGAAGATATCGTCAATGGAAAATGGATGGCCGTTGAGAAACAAGAAGAAAGCTTGGAATACGTTCGCCAGTTAGAGAAACAAGGTAGAATGAAACTATGCATTTGGACATTTCATTGCATTGAAGGAACATTTGGTGCCGCATTAGAAGGGCAATTTTCCAATATAATTCATTTTCATTCGGTGGCAAGAAAGTCTCCAATACATAAAATTGTAAAAGGGAAAGATCCATTAAGTGAAATGTACGGAATCATCAAGCCTGAATATAACAAAAACAACTTCGTTAATTCAGAATTTCTTGAGATGTTAAAAGGATATGATAAAATTCTTGTTGCAGGGGAAGCAAAATCCCATTGTGTACTTGAATCTTTACGTCAAATTTTAGAGCATTATCAGGATGACTTAGCTATGACCTCGAAAATCTTTGTACTAGAGGATTGCATGAGTTCAATCCCAGGCTTTGAAGAAAATGCTGAAATAGCTTTGAAGGAATTTAAACAGTTATATAACATTAATATTGTACGTTCCAATGAATTGAATTTATAGAATCTGGAACTATATTTAAGAATTTGAAAGAAGGAAATATTTATGATTAATCAATACCCAGATGATAGCTTAACTTTACATACTGATTTATATCAAATCAACATGGCTGAGACGTATTGGGAGGATGGCATCCATAATCGCAAAGCTGTGTTTGAAGTATATTTTCGGAAGCTACCATTTGGAAATGGTTATGCCATTTTTGCGGGACTGGAGCGAATTATTGAATACATTCAGCAATTTCGTTTCACAGAAACAGATATTGAGTATTTGAGAAATGAAGTCGGTTATAAAGAGGATTTTATCGAATACTTAAAGACTTTACGCTTTACTGGTAATATACGCTCGGTTGTTGAAGGCGAACTTGTATTTGGGAATGAACCATTAATTAGGGTTGAGGCACCTCTAGCAGAAGCTCAATTAGTGGAAACAGCGCTACTTAACATTGTGAATTACCAAACATTAATTGCCACGAAAGCTTCTCGGATTAAGCATGTGGTTGGCGATGAAGTGGTGATGGAATTTGGTACAAGGAGAGCCCAAGAGCTAGATGCAGCGATCTGGGGAACAAGAGCTGCTTTTATTGGTGGATGTAGCTCTACGTCTAACGTTCGAGCAGGAAAAAAATTTGGCATACCTGTGGCTGGTACACATGCCCATTCATTAATCCAAGCATATAAAGATGAATATACTGCCTTTCATAAATATGCACGTCGACATAAAGATTGTGTATTTTTAGTTGATACGTACGACACGATAAAATCCGGTGTACCAAATGCCATTAAAGTAGCCAAAGAGCTTGGGGATAAAATCAACTTTGTTGGTATTCGCTTGGATAGTGGAGATTTGGCGTATCTTTCTAAAAAGGCGCGAAAAATGCTGGATGAGGCAGGTTATCCGAATGCAAGAATCGTCGCTTCCAATGATTTAGACGAATACACAATCATCAATTTAAAAGCACAGGGTGCGAAGATTGATACTTGGGGGATTGGAACGAAGCTGATTACCGCTTTTGATCAAGCGGCATTGGGTGCAGTCTATAAACTCGTTTCAATTGAAGATGAAAATGGAGACATGCAAGATACGATTAAAATTAGCGGTAATCCTGAAAAGGTTTCGACTCCTGGTTTAAAAAGAGTTTATCGTATTATCAATCAAATAAATCATAAATCAGAAGGGGACTATATTGCGCTTGAAGACGAACGTCCTCAAGAAGAGTCACCTTTAAAAATGTTCCATCCAGTGCATACGTATGTGAGTAAATTTGTC
Source organism: Bacillus yapensis (assembly GCF_005280205.1). Lineage (GTDB taxonomy): Bacteria > Bacillota > Bacilli > Bacillales > Cytobacillaceae > Robertmurraya > Robertmurraya yapensis. Next base: position 34,229 of record NZ_SUND01000014.1, read on the forward strand.
ACAGATTTTGAGGCGAAGGAATTGCATCAAGATGTATTTAAGGATGGAAAACTTGTGTATGATTCTCCGTCCATTTGGGATATGCAAAAATACGCAGTAGAGAATTTAGATTTACTTTGGGAGGAGTACAAGCGTACACTCAATCCAGAGGAGTATCCAGTTGATTTAAGTCAGAAATGCTGGGATAACAAAATCAAAAATATCCAAGAAGTTAAAGACAAGCTTAAAAAGGATACGACGGTATAAATAAACGAAGGAGGGCGTCTTGTTATGAATTTACAGCAGCAGATTATGAAGGAATTATTTGTAAATCCAGATATAATTCCAAAGGAAGAAATCAGAAAGCGGGTTGACTTTTTAAAGTCTTATTTAAAGAAAACAAAGGCAAATGGTTATGTTCTTGGTATTAGTGGTGGCCAGGATTCTTCGTTAGCAGGAAGACTAGCTCAGCTTGCAGTAGAAGAGCTTCGTGCGGAAGATTATAATGCTACATTTGTAGCAGTACGTCTTCCATATGGTGTTCAAAAGGATGAAGAGGACGCACAAAGAGCTTTACGTTTTATCAAACCAGATAAGTCATATACATTTAATGTTCAGGCGGCCGTTGATGCGGTTAAAGCTGAATATGATGAAAGCATCCCTGGAGAAGAGCTACGAGACTATCACAAAGGAAATGTTAAGGCTCGGATGAGAATGATTGCTCAATATGCTGTTGGTGGTCAGGAAAATCTACTTGTCATTGGAACGGATCATGCAGCTGAGGCTGTGACAGGTTTTTTCACCAAGTATGGCGATGGGGGAGCAGACATTCTGCCCCTAACTGGATTGTCTAAGCGTCAAGGAAAAGCGTTATTACAAGAGTTGAATGCAGAGGAAGCTATTTATTTGAAGGTTCCAACGGCTGACCTTCTCGATAATACTCCTGGACAAGCTGATGAAACAGAGCTTGGCATTACATACGATCAATTAGATGATTACTTAGAGGGTAAAACAGTACCTGCTGATGTTGCAGAAAAAATTGAGAAACGCTATTTAGTAACCATGCATAAGAGACAACTACCAGCAACGATGTTTGATGAGTGGTGGAAATAGAAAAAAGGGCCAACTGCAATTTTAATGCAGTTGGCCCTTTTTATTAGACGAGTTTCTCTGTAAGCAGTTTTTGAGCAAAAGCTGTTTTCTCTTCACATGGCGGTTGGATATCCTTTAGTGGATATTCCATGCCTAAGGCTTCCCATTTATATACACCGAGCTGATGGTAGGGAAGGACCTCTACTTTTTGTACATTATTTAATGTACCGATAAAAGCTCCTAAATTTCTTAAATCCTCTTCGTCATCTGTAACAGTAGGTACTAGGACATGACGGACCCAAATAGGAACATTGTTATCAGATAGATAACGAGCAAATTCTAGTATATGGTCGTTTGCCATCCCAGTTAGCTTTTTATGTTTTTTACGATCGATATGCTTTAAATCAAGCAAAATTAAATCAGTATAGCTTAAAAGCTCTTTTAAATTTTTCTGAAAAAGGTCAGCATGGGAGAAGCATCCGCCAGAGGAGTCGATTGTTGTATGAATCCCAAGCTTTTTACACTCTTTAAACAGTTCAATGAGAAAAGGGAGCTGTAATAAAGGTTCTCCACCAGATACTGTAATTCCACCACCAGATGCCTCAATGAAAGGAAGATAGGATTTTAAATCATCAATGATTTCGGAAACAGACATTTGCTTGCCAATCCCAATTTCCCAAGTATCTGCGTTATGGCAAAACTGACAGCGAAGCAGGCACCCTTGTGTAAATAGACAATAGCGGATACCAGGGCCATCTACTGTTCCAAATGTTTCGATTGAATGAATGTTTCCGTTCATGTTGATTATCTCCTTTCATAATAAGGGGGTGAGAGAGGGGACAAAAATGATTTTGACCCTCTCAATATACCTTATAGTGAACCATGGAAGGTTCTATTTATAACGTCTAGTTGCTGCTCTCTTGTTAGTTTAATAAAGTTTACCGCATAACCAGAAACGCGAATTGTTAATTGTGGGTATTCTTCAGGATGTTCCATTGCATCTAATAATGTTTCACGATTAAAGACGTTCACATTTAAGTGGTGACCTTGCTTCACAGCATATCCGTCTAGAATACTTACTAAGTTTTGAACACGGTTTTCTTCTTCTCTTCCTAAAGCTTTTGGCACGATAGAGAAGGTATTAGAAATTCCGTCCATTGCAGAGCTATATGGTAATTTTGCTACAGATGAAAGGGAAGCAAGTGTACCCTTTGTATCACGCCCATGCATTGGGTTCGCACCTGGTGCAAATGGTTCCCCAGCACGACGGCCATCTGGTGTATTACCTGTTTTCTTACCATACACAACGTTGGATGTAATTGTTAAGATGGACATTGTATGAACGGAGTCACGATATGTTGCATGCTTGCGTAATTTTTTCATAAATGACTCTACGAGTTCAACAGCGATGCTATCTACGCGATCATCGTTGTTACCGTATTTAGGGAAGTCGCCTTCGATTTCAAAATCAATAGCAATACCATTTTCGTCACGAATTGGTTTTACTTTAGCATATTTAATCGCACTCAATGAGTCTGCCACAACGCTTAAACCGGCAATTCCTGTTGCCATTGTACGAAGAATCTTCGTATCATGGAGGGCCATTTCAATACTCTCGTAGCTATATTTGTCATGCATGTAATGGATAATATTTAGAGTATTGATATATAACCCAGCAAGCCATTCCATTGTATTATCAAATTTCGCCATTACTTCTTCATAGTCGAGAACTTCAGAGGTAATTGGGCTGTATTCAGGACCTACTTGAACTTTTTTCATTTCATCTTTGTTGCCGTTGATTGCATAAAGTAGGGCTTTGGCTAAGTTAGCACGAGCGCCAAAGAATTGCATTTGCTTTCCGATTTCCATTGCAGAAACACAGCAAGCAATACCGTAGTCGTCCCCGTATTCAGGTCTCATAATATCATCGTTTTCATATTGAATTGCACTTGTTTCAATTGAGACCTTCGCACAGAATTTTTTAAAGTTCTCAGGAAGTTGTGGTGACCATAGAACAGTTAAATTTGGCTCTGGTGCTGGTCCTAAGTTACTTAAAGTGTGTAAGAAACGGAAAGAGTTCTTTGTAACTAAAGCACGTCCGTCATTTGCCATACCACCAATTGATTCAGTTACCCATGTTGGGTCACCGCTATAAAGCGCGTTGTATTCAGAAGTACGAGAGAATTTCACTAAACGTAGCTTCATAACAAAGTGGTCGACAATTTCTTGTACTTCCTGTTCTGTTAGTGTGCCATTTTGTAAATCTCTTTCAATATAAACGTCAAGGAAGGTTGATACTCTACCTAAACTCATAGCAGCACCGTTTTGTTGTTTTACAGCAGCTAAGTAAGCAAAATATAGCCATTGGAAAGCTTCAATAGTATTGTTAGCTGGCTTAGAAATATCAAAACCATAGCTTAAGGCCATTTGCTTAAGTTCTTTTAATGCACGATATTGTTCGCTAAGTTCCTCACGAAGGCGAATCACATCTTCACTCATAACAGAAGAAGTAGCAGCAAAATCTTTTTGTTTTTCTTGCATTAAGAAGTCGACACCGTATAATGCTACTCGACGATAGTCACCAATAATGCGACCACGTCCGTATGCATCTGGAAGACCGGTGATGATACCAACGCTTCTTGCTTTTCTCATTTCTTCTGTATAAGCATCGAATACACCTTGATTATGTGTTTTGCGATAATCAGTAAAAGTATCCTCAACATCTTTATTAAGTTCAAAACCATATTCTGCTAAAGATTGTTTTGCCATTCTTACTCCACCGAAAGGCTGAAGAGAACGTTTGAATGGTTTGTCAGTTTGAAAACCAACTACTTTTTCAAGGTCCTGATTAAGATAGCCTGGTCCGTGAGAGATGATTGTAGAAACAATTTCTGTATCCATGTCAAGAACGCCACCATTTTCACGTTCTTGCTTCGTTAATTCCATGACTTGGTTCCATAACTTTGTTGTTGCTTCAGTAGGGCCTTGTAAAAAAGTATCTTCTCCTTCATATGGAGAAAAGTTTCTTAAAATAAAATCGCGAACATTAATTTCTTTCTGCCAAACACCTTTAGTAAAACCTTTCCATTGTTCCATCATGAACACCTCTTTATAGTAATTAGTTTGTATAACAGTTAATACAACTTAACTATATTTGAAGTATAACAGATAATATGTGAAATACATCACATAATTTGTGAACGTATTATGAACGTTGAATTAAAGGGAGTTTAATCCGTGTGGGGGATGAGGGAGTAGGAGGAACTGTACTATAACTGTTTATAAAAATGTTAACTATCATAATAATAGTCCAATTCAAGTTTGAATTGGACCTAGGTGAAGGATTTAACTAATCAACGATAATATTTGCGATCATTGGACCACTATTTTCCATGTCTGAATGAGTTAAGCAGACAAGTCTGTAAACTCCTTCTTTTGATAGTTGGAGCTCAACTGTTGTATCCTTTCCTTTTGAAACAGTTCCTTTAATATCTGTTCCTTCAATAATAAAAGGATGTTCATGGCCATTGACTCCATATAAGTGTAGGAGAACTTTTTCATCTTTTCCGACGAAGATTGTGCCAGGGTCCCAACGATAAGCTTCAATCTCTTTTCCATCCTCTGTTGTAGTCTTGAATTCAGTTGTAACGAGATGGATTTCACGAATTTTTTCTTCTTGCCCAATCGTTGCGACAGATCCATCCATGGCAAACAGCCAAAAAGAGCTTACGGCAATAGTAGCGATAATTAGACCGATGAATACGATAGACCGTCTTTTTAATACGATAAAATGCATTTTTTTGCACCTCCTAAAGTTTCCACTACTACTATATGCTTGTCTCTATCCAGAACTTGTCTATAATTTTCATTTGATCACAAAAAAGCCGTCACTTCAGATAAGTGACGGCATTTATTTTATTAAAGAAGACACAAGCAACATGATGAATGAGATGAAGATAGTGACGATAACCCACATCCATGCTAGAGTCATATTCCCAGATTCTAAAGCAACATATATGGCCGTTGGCATCGTTTGCGTGATTCCTGGGAGATTTCCTGCAAACATCAAGGTGGCACCAAATTCACCAAGAGCTCTTGCAAAGCTTAATATTGCTCCGGATATGATGGCTTTATAAGCAAGAGGGAGGGTGATAAAGAGAAAAGATTTCCATTCTGAAGCCCCATCAACTCTCGCTGCATCTTCAATTTCTTTTTCAATAGATAGAAATCCAGTTTTACAAGCTTGATACATGAGCGGGAAGGCTACCACTGTTGACGCAATTACAGCAGCCCACCAAGTAAACATAATCGGTTGATCAAAAAGCGTTTCAATAAAACGACCAATAGGGCTATTAACCCCAAACACGACGATTAGAAGGAACCCAACCACTGTTGGTGGTAAAACAATGGGAAGTAATATGATTGTTTCGATGATTACTTTTCCTCTAAAATTTTTCCGATGCATAAAACCAGCAAATAGATTCCCAATAATAAGAACAAAAATAAGTGCAATTGAAGCAACCTCTACTGAAAGTAAGACGGGTGACCAAAAGGACTCGTTTATCATTTTATCGTACCAAAACCATACTCGTTAAAGATTTCTGTTGAAGTATCATTTTTTAGAAATTCATAAAAGAGGATGGCTGCCTCTTTATTTTTTGTTGATGAAATGATGCCAGCAGGGTATACAATTGGTTCATGGAGATCTTCTGAGATTTCTTCGACAACTTTGATCTTTGAAGATGACAAAGCATCTGTATTGTAAACAAATCCTGCATCGACATTTCCTGTTTCAACATATGTAAGTACTTGCCGCACATCTTTTGTACGGATCAAGGTTTTCGATTGGAGTGAATCCCATAGATTACGAGATATCAATGTTTGTTTTGCATAAAGACCAGCTGGAACAGTCTCAGGTGTCCCGATGGCAATGCGTTCAATAGAAGCATTTTTGAGATCATCTAAGGATGACACTTTGTTTTCCTTTGGTGTAATAAGCACTAAAGAATTCTTAACGAGATTGGCATGATTTGTTTGGTCTATTAATTTTTCCTCAATTAATTCGTTAAAGGGTTCCTCTGCAGCAGAAAAGAATAAATCGACAGGTGCACCTTGTTTTATCTGTTGTTGCAGAGAGCCAGAACCACCGAAGTTCAGAACTACCTTAATATGGCTATGTTCTTTTTCAAATTGATCCTTAATTTCGGTCAAAGATTCATTTAAGCTGGCAGCTGCTGAGATTGTAAGTGTGACATTCTGTTCCTCTTTCTCTTTGGTTGTATCATTACAACCAATAAGGAGAATGAACAAGAGGGGAAGGAGTAAAAGTATGTATTTCATGAATAGAGCCTCCAGACAAGCGGACTAAAGATAATTATATTAGGAATTATAACGAAAAATCCTGAAAAGCGATAGCCATTCTATCTAGTCCGCTCACTCGAAAAAGGAAAAAGAAGACTAATAAGCTTTAGTCTTCTTAGTTCGATTATCGTAAATTCTGTTCAACCTTTTGGCAAACCTCGTCAGCAGATAAGCCATTTGCTTCGATAACTGGACCAGCCATCATCGTATCGTGCATACCCATTACATTCGAATCAATCCCTGTGACAACACAGCAATCACAGCCCTTTGCATCTGATTCTTGACTTAATTGAACTACATCATATCCTTTTTGCCGAAGTGCTTCTTGAACATTCGTTAAAGAATCCTCAACACCAATTTTCGCCATCTTTACACCTCCTCCAATCGATAGAATGTGTATATTTATGGAAAATTATTCGATTGTATAAAAAGGGAATTTTTTTGACAAGGTAAACTCATGGAGGTGTAGAGCAATGTCAAAGCGAAAGAAGGACCCTTCAAAAGTGGGTCTAAGTTCTCCAGAGGTACAAGGACAGGGAACAACGAATCAGGAGATCGATGGAAAGAGTGTTTCATCGTCCAGGAAAAGCACAAAAAAGCCATGATCAAAAAATGAGAGTCTCCTGTATGGAAACTCTCATTTATCATTTTAATACATACTAGCTATTTGCTTTTGAAGCTCTGTATTTTCTAAATACTCATCATAAGTCACTTGCTTATCGACTAGACCGCTTGGTGTAAGTTCCATAATACGATTTGCAATCGTTTGGATGAACTGATGGTCATGAGATGCGAAAATCATTGAGCCTTTAAAGTTAATTAAGCCATTGTTCAGTGCAGTAATAGATTCAAGATCTAAGTGGTTTGTAGGCTCATCTAAAAGAAGGACGTTTGATCCGCTAAGCATCATTTTGGATAGCATACAACGAACTTTTTCTCCTCCTGAAAGGACGCTTGATTTCTTTAATACCTCTTCACCAGAGAAGAGCATTCTTCCTAAGAACCCACGTAGGAAGCTCTCACTTTGGTCGTTCGGCGAGTATTGGCGTAACCAGTCTACTAGATTCAAATCGCTATTTTCAAAATACTCGGAGTTATCCTTTGGGAAATAGGCTTGAGAAGTTGTTACTCCCCATTTGAAAGTACCGCTATCTGGCTCCATTTCACCCATCAATATTTTAAATAGAGTTGTTTTTGCAAGTTCGTTTGCACCAACAAGAGCAATCTTATCGTCTTTGTTCATGACAAAGTTGATGTTATCAAGTACTTTAACGCCATCGATTGTCTTTGTTAATCCTTCAACACGCAGAAGGTCATTTCCAATCTCGCGCTCAGGTGTAAAACCAACATACGGATACTTACGAGAAGATGGTCTAATGTCATCTAATTCAATTTTATCAAGCAATTTTTTACGTGAAGTTGCTTGTTTCGATTTAGAAGCATTTGCACTAAAGCGCGCAATGAAGGCTTGTAATTCTTTAATTTTTTCTTCTTTTTTCTTATTTTGATCTTGAGCCATTCTTGAAGCTAACTGGCTAGATTCGTACCAGAAGTCATAGTTACCAACATAGATTTGAATTTTTCCAAAGTCTAAATCGGCAATATGCGTACAAACTTTATTTAAGAAGTAACGGTCATGGGATACTACGATGACTGTGTTTTCAAAGTTGATAAGGAATTCTTCAAGCCATTGAATTGCTTTAATATCAAGGTGGTTCGTAGGCTCATCTAGTAGTAATACGTCAGGTTTACCGAATAGAGCTTGTGCAAGTAAAACCTTCACTTTTTCTCCACCAGTTATATCCGCCATTTTCTTTGTGTGAAGATCCTCTTCAATTCCAAGCCCTTTTAAAAGGATTGCAGCTTCAGATTCAGCTTCCCAACCGTTTAATTCAGCGAATTCACCTTCAAGTTCAGCAGCTTTCATGCCGTCCTCATCGGTAAAATCTGCTTTCATATAAATCGCGTCTTTTTCTTGCATTACTTGATAGAGACGAGCGTGTCCCATGATAACAACTTTAAGAACTTCTTCTTCTTCGAATTCAAAGTGATTCTGTTTTAAAACGGCTAAACGCTCTCCAGGACCTAAATGTACAGAACCTGATTGAGATTCGATTTCACCAGAGATTATTTTTAGAAAAGTTGATTTTCCAGCACCGTTTGCACCAATTAGGCCATAACAGTTCCCTGGAGTAAACTTAATATTTACATCTTCAAAAAGTTTACGATCACCATAGCGCAAACTTACGTCAGTTACAGTTAACATTTACTACCTCCAAATTTGAACAATATCTCACATTATAACATTTTCACGACAGCAAAGGGAAACTTTTTCCCCAAATAGGAAGGTGCAAATAAAGGAATTTCTCTACAAATAAAGAATTATGTATGAGGGTCAGTAGAATTAAAGGGGGAAATAGAATGGAGGCAACAGTTCCAATAGAGAAACAAAGAGGCAAACGTTGGAAAAAGATTATTGGCTGGACAGTGGGAAGTCTTGTCGTGCTGATAGCGGCGATTGCAATCGGTTTGTACGCTTATATCACACGTTCACATCCACAGATAGATGGGGAAATTCAGCTAACAGGATTACAAGAGCCAGTTGAAGTGGTAAGAGATGAGAATGGAGTACCTCATATCACCGCAAAGAACGAAGAGGACTTATATTTAGCTCAAGGTTATATACAAGCTCAAGATCGCTTATTTCAGATGGACTTAAGCCGAAGGCAAGCATCGGGTCGATTAAGCGAGGTCGTTGGTGAAGCGGCATTGGAAAACGATAAATATTTTTTAACACTAGGACTTAGAAGAGCGGCTGAAAGCTCCTATAATCAGTATTCAGATACAGCCAAACATGTACTCGACAAGTTTGCAGAAGGGGTCAATCTTTATATAAAGGAACTCCAAGAAAGCAATAAGTGGCCAATTGAATTTACAGTGTTGGGCTATGAACCAGAGCCTTGGACACCGGTGGATTCGCTAACTATCGGTAAGTATATGGCATTTGACCTTGGTGGACATTGGGAGGATCAAGCTTTCCGTTACTATTTATTACAAAGCTTCCCTGAGGAAAAAGCGTATGATCTATTTCCATCCTATCCAGAAGATGCACCATACATCATTTCGAAAGACGAGCTAGATATTGAAAAAAGCTTTGCTAGTGCTGTGATTCCACATGAATTTAATGGGAGCAACAACTGGGTAGTAAGCGGGGAAAAAACGAAATCAGGGAAGCCGATTTTAGCAGATGACCCACATTTATCACTCGCAACGCCGGCCATTTGGTATCAAATGCATTTACAAGCACCGTCTGTAAATGTAAGCGGAGTCATTTTTGCCGGAATTCCCGGAATCATACTTGGACATAACGAGCATGTGGCATGGGGAGTAACAAATACAGGACCAGATGTGCAGGATTTATATATTGAAAAAAGAAATCCAGATAACGAATATGAATTTCTTTTTAATGACAATTGGGAAGAAGCATCTGTTGTAAAAGAGGAAATTAAAGTGAAGGACCAAGACCCAGTTGACTATGAAATTGTCATCACGCGACATGGACCGGTGATTTCAGAATTTGCAGGGGAAAGCGGGAAGGATACTGTTCTATCCTTACAGTGGACTGCATTGGAACCATCAAGTGAACTTGAAGCAGTGCTAAATATGAATAAGGCTAAGGACTGGGAACAATTCGAGAAGGCGTTAGAAGGCTTCCATACACCAGCACAGAACTTTGTTTTTGCTTCAACTGATGGAACGATTGCCTACAAGGCCAATGGAAAAATCCCAATCCGTAAAAAAGGGGATGGATTATTGCCAGTACCTGGTTGGACCGATGAGTACGAATGGGTTGATTATATTCCATTTGACGAACTTCCAAGAGTGGTCAATCCAAAAGAAGGTTTTATTTCGACTGCTAATAATAAAGTCATTAATGATGATTATCCGTACCACATTAGTCATGATTGGGCACAGCCTTTTAGACAAATGCGAATTCAGGAATTTATTTCAGCGAAAGACAATATAACAGTAGACGATATGATGAACTTACAAATGGATAAGATGAACTTACAAGCTAGGGAATTTGTTCCTTTATTTGTGGACCTGTTAAAGAATTCTGAGGATGAACAGGTGAAGGAGGCTCTTTCTATTTTAGATAAATGGGATTTTGTTGATAGAGCCGAGCAAGCAGCACCAATGATCTTTAATTTATGGACAAAAGAAATTCAGGATGTCCTTTTTGAAGAGGAAATTCCTGTTGAAACTTTAGAACTATTTGGTGGAAAACGTCAGGCAATTGATGAACTATTAAGAAAAGCGATAGAGGGAGACCCCGGTCCTTGGATTGAAGAGAATGGAGGATTAACAACCGTTTTAGAAGATTCCCTTTTACGAGTATTAGTGGAATTAGAAGATTCCTATGGATCCAATATGGAAAAATGGGAATGGGGAGACTATCATCAAATCTATTTTGCTCATCCACTTTCAAGTGTGCGTCCTTTAAATCTATTATTTAATAGTGGGGGGAAAGTTCCTGTTGGAGGAAGTCCGGTGACGGTTCAAGCTGCGGCATTCAAAGAAGACGGAACCGTGAATCATGGTGCTTCATGGAGATTTGTGGTTGATATGGATGACATCCAAACAGGATACCACCTAGTCGGTCCAGGTCAATCAGGAAATGTCCTCAGTAAATGGTATCAGGATCAATTGGAAAGCTGGGTCGATGGTACGTATCATTCAACCATTCTAAAAGACTATAACGGAAATGCTTTAAATCTAAATCCAAAAAAATAAAACTATTTTTCATTTTTTCATATTTTATTCATATTTCTCAGTTACAATAGAAACATCTAGAACGGTAAAGGAGTTTTGAGAATGGATAAGAAGAAGCTAGTCGATCTTGTTGATCGATTAAAAAAGTCCGGGATTAAAGCGAGTATTACCAAACCGAGATCAAAGACGATCATGATTCTCAAACAACAAACGGCACATTAAAACACATAAAAACGGAAGCGGTGAATGATTTTTACATCACCGCTTCTTTTTTTAATCGATTTTCTTCATGATTTTATTAAACATCGCTTCTCTATCAAATTCTTCACCCATTGGGTATTTCTTTATATACTGATTATTTTCATCTAACAGGTAGATATAAGTCGAGTGAACGAAGAAGCCATCACCAGGATCTCGATATTGGAATTGGAACGTACCGGCAAGTTCTTCGATTTCTTTCAAGTCCTCTTTAATGTTCTTTTGGTCACCTGTAAGGAAAAGCCAATTACCGTCATCTTCAATCTCGAAATTCTTCATATATTCCTGCAACTTTTCAGGCGTATCTCGATAAGGATCAATCGTAATGGTTAGAAATTGTACCTTGTCTCCAAAGACACCAGCTTTTTGTAAATCCTTTTTAAGCATATTCATTTTTAAAGTTGTAGTAGGACAGATATCAGGGCAATTTGTATAAATAAATTCGACAACTTTTAATTTCTGATCCGATTCAGAAAATTTATAAGGCTCATTATGCACTGTGACTAAATCAATCGTATTTGGAATGGTTGAAGTTTGGTCACGGATGATGAAAAATGAAATACCCGCTGCAATCGCGAGTGCTACGATAACACCACAAATAATATATATTTTCTTCATTTTGTACCCTCCCATAATAAAGATAAGAAATAAGTGACGAAAATACTATGGATATATTGTGAACTTATTTTTTTAGAGAAGCGGTTTGTATTTACTGATCAAACTGTTGGGACAGTTTCATTCTATCTTGAAGCTGTTTGTCCTAACCAAAGGACATCATATTTTTGATGTGTTTTTTAAATTCTTTTAGGTCGTTAGTGAAGAAGCCCATTCGGGACAACTTGCCCTTTCATACTATAGGTGTAGATGTTATAGGAGGTGGATATTAATGAGCGCAGGAGCTGGAATTGGATATGGCGGCGGATTTGCATTACTCGTAGTATTGTTCATCCTTCTTATTATTGTAGGTGCGTCCTACATTGGTGGATGGTATTAATCACGGAGAAGGCCTCCAAATAATAAGATAAAAAGAGAGAATTCTTCAACACTTTAGGAAGGAAGTGGAGTAATGGGTTACGGTTACGGTAGTTGCGGCTACGCTTATCCAACGGGAGGATATGGTCAAGGCGGTTTTGTTTTAATTGTCGTCTTATTCATTCTCTTAATCATTGTCGGAGCAGCTTGGTTGTAATTTAATTATTTATAGAAAAACCTGCGTATTGCGCAGGTTTTTCCAATTTCAAGATTCAAAAACTGAGAAAAGATCCGGATCTATGAATGAATACCCTTTAGTTAGTGAAAGCTAACTTTGTTACCACTATATCTTTTGAAAGGGGCATACATATGAAAGACAATAAATCTGAAGATAGTTCAAAGCTAGCAAACCGCCATTATTCTCCTGATGATTACAATAAAAATGATCAAGTTTCCTCTGGCTTAGCTACTACACATGAACAAGTTAATGACTCTTATGTAGAAGGAGAAATAAAATCAAGCGACAGTAAATGAGAAGGGGGCAATTGCTATTTTTTTTAACCGAAAAGCTGCAGAAGAAAAACCAGAAGATATTCTCATGGATACGGAAGTATATGCATGTATGGATGAAGGCTGTAATGGCTGGATGAGGAAGGATTTCGCAAGTAACGATTTGAAATGCCCTTTATGTGGCAATGAGACATCGATGGAGGTACGTGAGCTCCCTAAGATCAATTAAGAATAAAGGGCCAAACTCATAAGATTCGTGAGAAGTGGCCCTTTATTTTATAGATTTTCCTTTTGTTGACCTATTTCACCTTCGGCGATAATCGTATTTGCTGTTTCAAGACTTTCATGCTCGTTTACAGAATCTCCAGGATAATTCTTTTGATTAGGTGCTCGTCCATCCGTGTTAATCGTTACACCTTTCTTTTTAGGTGCATGTGTTAAGTACTCATCGTTATTCATTTCGCTCACCTCATATTAAAAGGGTTTACTCAGGGACTATAACTTATTCAAAAAAAGAAAACTCTCTAGCGGACTAGAGAGCTTTCAACATTTAATTACTCATAGCTTTCTTCAAGAATATCAATCAATGAACCAACATAGGCTACCGCTTTTTTGATTGGTTCAGGCTGTGACATATCGATGCCAGCGTGCTTCAGTAAATCAAGAGGCTTCTTTGTTCCGCCAGCTTTTAAAACTTCTAACCATCTGTCGACAGCAGGCTGACCTTCTTCCTTAATCATTTGTGACATCGCAGTGGAAGCTGTTAGACCAGCGGAGTAAGTATAAGGGTAGAGTCCCATATAATAATGCGGCTGACGCATCCATGTTAAGCTTGCACCTTCATCTAAAACAACAGAATCTCCCCAGAAGTCAGATAGAACATTTCCTTTGACCTCACATAATACTTTTGCAGTTAATGGCGTACCGTTTTCAGCTAGGGCATACACTCTGCGTTGGTATTCACCCTCTAATAAGTGAGTCACAAAGTTGTGATAATACGTACCGAGTAACTGTAGCACAACCCAACGTTTCATTTGTGGGTCTGTTGTATTCGAAAGTAAATGGTCTCCTAAAAGCATTTCATTCATCGTAGAAGGTGCCTCGACGAAATACGTAGAAGGTCTAGTATTCATGATTCGCTGATTCTTATTAGCTAAATAGAAATGTCCTGCATGTCCTAGTTCATGAGCAAGGACGAAGGCTCCTCGCATTGTGTCAGTCCACGTAATCAAAATGTAGGGATGAGAACCATAAGGGCTTGAACAGAATGCGCCTGTAGCTTTCCCGACATTATCAGCTAAATCGACCCATCTTTCTGTTAATCCTTTTTTCATGATCTCTGAATACTCAGGTCCCATGACTTTTAATGCTTCTAAAATGACTTCACTTGCTTCTTCATAAGTAGTTTGTGGGTTGAAATCGGGATCTAAAGGCGCTTTTAAATCACAAAAGCGGAGCTCGTCCAGCCCTAATACTTTCTTCTTTAAATTAGCATATCGACGCATATGAGGAGCTAACTCTTTTTGGATGATATCCAGTTGATTATTGTACATTTCAGTCGTAACTTGCTGTGGCTGTAAAAGCATGTCTGTAACTGAATCATAACCTCTTAATTTAGCTAAGGTTACTTGCTTCTTTACTTCTGTTGCATAAGTTGCAGCAAATGTATTTTTATAGTTGTTTAACGTCTCTACAAATGAATCATATGCTTTTCTACGAGTCTGTGTATCTGGTGTAAATTCATACCGATCTTCAAAAAGGGCAAAGGAGTTCGGTAACTCATTTCCATCCTCATCCTCAATGGATTTGAATTGCATATCAGCCAATTTGCTTGTCTGATAAATGGCATAAGGAGCATCATGTACAGTTCCTAATGCGGCCAAAACCTCCTCAGTTTCAGGAGAAAGTCGATATTTTTTCTCGTCTAAAATGTCTAATAGAGTCTTTTCAAATGGTTTTAGGCCATCTTCCTGCATAAAGGCTTGAATGGTTTCTTGATCCATTGCAATAATCTCTGATTTGATAAAAGAAAGGGCAGCATCCACTTTAGAACGCAAATTACTAATAACTGAGGCATTTGCTTGATTTACTGGGTCTGTTCCGTCACCTGATTGTTTTAATTGTGCATATACGAATACTAAAATTAGTTTCATTACTACTTTTTCTTGGAGCTCAAGACACTCTAGTAATGTCTTTGCACTTTCATGGAGTCTCCCTTTGTATGTTAAAAAGGAAGATAGCTCTGTTTCTATTGTAGCAATTTCAGCTTCCCAATCGGCTGGGGTTTGAAATAAATCTTCTAACTTCCATGTTTGTTCAACAGGTACTTCATCACGCTTCAAACGCTTGACAACCGTTTTTTCCATTTATTCTCCTCCTTATGTATGGCAGGGTCCTATTATTTCGATACCCTAATTAAATAATAGCATAATCATGAAAATAATTAATATATTTTTCTAAATATTTAATGAAATTAAATAATTGAAATGGTAGATTACGTGACACAAAAAATGCAATGAGGTTGTATTACTCCTCATTGCATTCATTTTTTACTCAACTTTTTTTGATAGACAGCGATCACATTCCATTAAATAGGACTCAGCTTGCTCCTGCATCACTTGCCCACATTCAGGGCAAACCTTTTTTGGTAACGTACGGAAAAATTCAACTGGACTTTGAATCATCGTCATTTCCTCCTTTTTTAATACAGTATATTATTGTTCATTCTGTTATAGTACAGTATACACAAATGTATAGAAAAAGTGTACAGTTTTTTAATAAAAAGTTCAGAATTCTAATATATTTGTCCTTTTGCACGAATAGATAAAATATTCCTTTCTTGTTACAGCACTTTCCATTACAATCATAGTTGTAATATTAGGATGTTTTCGGGTAAATTAATTTTTCGTAAAAAAACATAAGCACTGAACCATATTGATAATGCATTGCTCTTTTCGCAGGTACATAGATGGAAAAGAGTCTTATATAAACTGCAAAAAGGATTGATACATGATGGAAAATCTCTTGAACTCAGTAGATCCAATTATCATGTGCGTCGCCGTAATTTTAACGATGATGGCAACGTATTCAGCATTGGATATGTTTTCGATGCTAAGGACATCTGAACGAAATAAGCCGCTTCTATTTATTGGTGGTTCGTTATCGCTCAGCTTCGGTATTTGGATAATGAACTTTTTGTTAGCGTTAGATGTTACAGCAACATCAGATTACAATTTACTTATTACACTGTTAGCCATTGTTGTGGGAATCTGTTTTACAGGGATGTCTTTTTATGCTGTTTCGATTGAGAATACATCTACAATTCATATAATTATTGCTAGTTTCTTAATGACTGGTGCTGTTTGTGCAATTCATACAATTGGGATGTTTGGTCTTGAAATGTCGATCACCTACAATATAGCGATTTTGGTTGTGGCTGCTGTTCTTGTATTTGTGTCGTTTTATTTCGTATTCTGGCTTCTTTATAATCCGAAAATCGGTAATCTTACAAAAAAGACGTGGCTCCGTCCTTTGAGTGCATTAATTATTACGGGTGCAGTAGTGGAAGGGCATTTATTGCTTTTGAAGGCTACAAAAATTGCTGCAAGTGATCGAGTAGTAAACGGTACTCCTTTTCAAGACAGCTTTCTTATTTATGTAATCTTAATTATTGCTGTCCTTATTTTAAGTGGCTTAATTGGCTCGAGTGCACTTGTGAGCAAAAGATTGGCTGTTTCAGATTCTAATTTAAAGGACATAAAAGCTGCTTTAGATGTATCTTCAATTGTAGCTATGACAGATGCTAAAGGTACAATTACTTATGTGAATGATAAGTTCGTCGAAATCTCCCAATATTCTCGAGAAGAATTAATCGGCCAAAATCATCGGATTCTCAATTCTGGTTACCATTCGAAAGAATTTTTCCAATCTCTATGGAAGACGATTGGAAATGGTGACGTATGGAAGGGAGAGATTTGTAATAAAGCGAAGGATGGAACTTATTATTGGGTGGATACAACCATCGTTCCTTTTTTAAATGATAAAGGGAAGCCGTATCAATATGTTTCCATACGGACCGATATTACCGATCGGAAAACATCTGAACGAAAATTGAAGGAAACAGTCAAAGAAATTACTGACATTAAATTTGCTTTAGATCAATCTTCAATTGTCGCTTTTACGGATGCTAAAGGAATTATCACAAAGGTGAACGATAAGTTCTGTGAAATATCGAAGTATAGCAAGGAAGATATTATTGGAAAGGATCATAGTGTCTTAAACTCTGGCTATCATAGTAAACAATTTTTCCAAAACCTCTGGAGAACGATTGGGAACGGACAGGTTTGGAAGGGAGAAATCCGAAATAGAGCAAAGGATGGATCCTTTTACTGGGTAGATACGACGATCGTTCCTTTTATGAACGAGAATGGAAAGCCGTATCAATATTTAGCAATTCGAAACGATATTACCGAGCGAAAGCGTACAGAGGAGATATTACATCGCCAAGATAAGCTTGCTGCGGTTGGACAGCTAGCAGCTGGTGTTGCGCATGAAATACGAAATCCACTTACTTCGATGAAGGGTTATGCAGAAGTTCTCCATGAAGACGAGGTTGAACCTCAAAAGCGCGAATTTGTTGAAATTATTTTGGATGAGATTGATCGTGTGAATCAGATTGTTGAAGATTTTATGGTGTTAGCAAAGCCAAAAGCTGTGGACTTAAAAGAAAAGAATATTATCCCGATTATCAAAAATGTCGTTTCATTACTGGATTTCGAAGCGAGAAAGAAGAAAGTGCGTATGCACTTAGAAGTTCCAAATGAAATTGTCCAAATAGAATGTGATGAAGACCGATTAAAGCAAGTGTTCTTGAATTTTATCAAAAATGGCATTGAAGCGATGCCAAATGGTGGCGATATAACCGTAAAAGTAAATGTAGAGAAAGAACAAGTAAAGATCTCGATTCAAGATACGGGTGTTGGAATTCCAGAGGATAAGCTGAAAAAAATCGGCGAGCCTTTTTTCACAACGAAGAAAGATGGAAATGGTCTCGGTTTAATGGTTAGCTACAAGATTATCGAGAGTCACAATGGTACTGTTTATATTGAAAGTGAATTGAACAAGGGCACCACCTTTAATATTATTTTGCCAGCACATTCTGCTTAAAAAACGAGCGAACACCTATTATTAGGTGTTCGCTCGTTTTTCTTTTACTTTTTCTTTTTCTTTCTCATCTTTTGAAATAAAGAATCTTTGTATCGGGCTCGTAATGCGTTGAAAATTAGCTTCTAAACTTTCAACAATATGTGAGGCACGCTCATATATAACTGAGCGAAGATGATCAATTTCTCCATTAATCTTCTTAATTAGCCCTTCTTGTTGATCAAGTCTTTCCATCACTGTATTGTGAAAAACCTCTTGTAGGTTAAGCTTACTCGCGAATTCATCGTATACTTCATCTTGTTTCTTCAATTGATTTGAAATAGCTTCATTCTCATCTAACTTGTCAGCAATTTTCGAAAGAATAGTATCCTGCACTGCCTGCTGTTTTAATATTGCCTGTGTTAAAAAGCCGTCTGCTTCTATCTTCTCAAGTATGGCTACATTGTTTTTCTCTAGGAATTCTAATCTTTGCAAAAGGCTTTCTGTGATTTGCTCCTGCTGTTGAATGAAATGAAGAACTTGCGAATCTAATTCTTCCTGTTGTTTAAGCTTATTGATGACTTCTTCCATTTGATTATTCTGAGATTCACGTGTGGTTTTCATAAAGTGGCGGACTTGTTTCACCGATTTGGCTAATGATTTGTTAATTGTCGCTTGCCCTTCAAATATATCTTGTAAATAGCTTCTTTTAAATTCCTTTTGATTGGGGCTATTTTCTATGGCATGAAAAACCTTAGGTTTAACCTTAGGGTCTTGATATAAGCCCATTTTTTCACTTCCTTCTCTATTTTTTCACTGTTCTATGATTATCGTATGACAGGGATCATAAAAGGAAACTTCATTATACGAAATTGGAATAAACGTCTTGTCAGCGGGTAAAAGTAAGACAAAGGAGATGGACATATGGATAAGAAGAAAAATGGGCAGGAACCTACTATGGCTCCTGGAATGAATGACCAAGAAGAACTAAAACAAGATGCGAATGATGAAGAGATTGATAAAGGCGAATATACGAAAGTAACGAGACTGTCCTTTGATGAGGTTGATCCAAGCTAAAGGAGACGAGAAAAATGGGTGCTATTGATCGAAATGGATATCGATTCGAAACAGAATTTAGTGTCATCAATCAAAACGGGGCAATCCACGTATACCATGAAGGGGAATTCATGGAGGAGATTCCGTTTCATTTTGACGGCAAATTCCCAGAGCCAAATCTGTTGGAAGAATTAGTAGAGGGTTATTGCGAAAAACATAATATCTGAAAAAATGTATATAACTTTAGCTTTCTCTCATAATAGAGAGGAGGTGATTAGTGTGAAAAAGGTCGTATTTTTGATGTTAGTATTATTTATAACTATGAATGAGCCAATACATAGTAAAGCAGAAGAACAAGAACAAGAATTATCTGCAGAATGTAAGAAGATGCTCGAGGAAACGAAAGCTGAGTATATTAATTTAGTGAATAATGATGTACTTTCTAGTTTTGACTTACTTGATAAGGAACCAGTCGTTTATTTTACAGCAAGTGAACTTTGGAAAAATGAAATATTATCAGGGAAAAATGAGGTCTTTGATTCACTGAAAAAATTGATGACAGGAAAGTACCGAGGAGAAAAGAGACTTTATTTTTTTGAGCCTGATCCGAAAATTGGATATATCCTATTTAAAGATATTAACAATAATAATATTATGTTAACTATAGAGAAAGAATCAGATAAATGGATATTAAAGGAAGAAACAGTGAAAGAAGGAAGAGAGATTTCATTAGAGACAGCAAAATGTGACGAGCAACATTTTATGCAGAAGATGTTTGATAATTTGTATCCATAAAATGAATGGCCACCCTAATCGGTGGCTATTTTTTTGCTAAAGCTGTTTTCTTAAAACTTGTTTCAAGAGATATAGCTTGAGATAAAACCTATGCCAAAAAAAGGATTCTTACTATTTGTTGTAGAAATAGAGAAGTAACAATTAAGCGCTTACAATATTTTGGTATATTTCTAACTCCAAAGAAAATATCTTATAAAAGGAAGAGGAAGAAATTTGAAGAGGACAGGCTTTACAAATTGAAAAGGGGTGGAGAGTATGCATTTACGATTAACAGATGAACAAAAGATGGTGCAACAAACGATTCGAAAGTTTGTGGAAAAGGAATTAATGCCATTGGAAAACGAAGTTTTAAGAAATGAAAGAGAGGGAAGGCCAAGCTTGCCAGCTGGAAAACTTAAGGACCTTCAGCTAAAGGCAAAGGAAGCAGGGTTTTGGGGAATTAATACACCAGCAGAATATGGCGGAGCGGACTTAGGTCAAATGATGATGGCAATCGTCATGATGGAAACCTCAAAAACATTTGTACCTTTTTCATTTGGCGGTTCAGCTGATAATATCCTCTATTATGCGAACGAAGAGCAGAAAAAGAAATATTTGATTCCAACGATTAATGGTGAGAAAAAATCTTGCTTTGCTATGACTGAGCCCAGTGCTGGTTCTGACACAAGGAATATTAAAATGACAGCGGTGAAGGACGGTAGTGAATGGGTATTAAATGGAGAAAAGACGTTCATTACTGGCGGAAATGAAGCCGATTTTGTTATGGTTATCGCTATAACAGACAAAGAAAAACATCAAGCAACAGGTCGTGACGGTGTAACTTGCTTTATTGTTGACCGTGATATGGGTTGGAAATCAGAATACATCCATACGATGGGGGAATGGGGACCAGCCGGATTAGTATTTGATAATGTACGAGTACCAGAGGAAAATATTTTAGGAGAAGTACATGGCGGCTACAAGCTTGGATTAGAATGGATTGGCTTTGCTCGCTGGGTTGTCGGAGCAAGAGCGGTCGGTGCAGCTGAAAGACTTTTACAAATGGCCATTGATTATTCTAAAGAACGTATTACATTCGGAAAGCCTATCGCTGAGAGACAGGCGATCCAATGGCAAATTGCTGACTCTGCTGTGGAAATTGAAGCGACTAAATGGCTCGTACTAAATGCTGCCTTTACATTGGATCATGGTGAGGATAATCGCCATTTGGCTTCCATGGCAAAATTATATGGTTCTAATATGGGCAATCGTGTTGTTGACCGAGTCCTACAAATCCATGGAGGAATGGGGTATACGAGGGAATTGCCAATTGAAAGATGGTACCGTGAAGCCCGACTTTGGCGAATTTATGATGGGACAGATGAAATCCAGCGCATGATAATTGCGAGAAATCTAATTAAAGGCCATGTAAAAGTTGGGCAATATATTTAGTTCCTAGTAGTAAGTGAGAGTTATATTTTTCATTTTTCCTAATTACTAGTATAATTGTATATACAAAATTCAGAATTAACCATAAACTAACTATGGATTCAAGGAGGAAGTACCAATGGCAGGAAGATTTGCAGGTAGAGTCGCATTTGTTACTGGTGGTAGTCGAGGAATTGGAAAAGCAATCGTTGAACGCTTTGCCGAAGAAGGAGCCAAAGTGGCATTTATTGACGTAAATGAGGAAGCGCTTTCTGACGCTACGAATGATTTAAGAGAAAAGGGTTATGAGGTATTTTCTAAGTTTGCTAGTGTAACAGACGAACAACAAGTTGAGGATGCAGTAAGGGAAGCCTATGAAGCGCTGGGCTCACTTGATATTCTTGTCAATAATGCAGGCGTAATCCGAGATAATCTACTTTTTAGAATGACAGATTCAGACTGGCAAACCGTAATGGATGTTCATTTAAAAGGTTCTTTCTTTACGGCTAGAGCTGCTCAAAAGTATATGGTTGAAAACAAATATGGAAGAATCATCAATATTTCCTCCACTTCTGCTCTTGGTAATCGCGGACAAGCGAATTATGCTACTGCCAAAGCAGGACTACAAGGCTTTACCAAGACATTGGCGATTGAATTGGGTCGTTATGGAATTACAGTTAATGCTGTTGCACCGGGCTTTATCGAAACAGATATGACAAAGGCAACGGCAGAACGGATTGGAATATCGTTCGAGCAGTTAATTAGTGCCAGTGTATCGCAAATTCCAGTCGGACGGACTGGGAAGCCAGAGGACATTGCCAATGCAGTTGCGTTTTTTGCTGATGAAAAATCTTCGTTCGTAAGTGGTCAAGTGATTTATGTCGCTGGTGGACCGAAAAATTAAGGCGAGGTGAAATCATGTTATCTGAGTTTGTCGGAAAAAAATCTAGTAAGGTTCGGAATACAGTAGAAAAAGGAGCAGTCAAAAAGTTTGTGGAAGCAGTTGGAGACTTACAACCTATTTATGTAGACGAGGAAGTCGGGAAGAATTCTCGTTATAAAACAAATATAGCACCACCAACATATCCGCGAGTATTTGATTTTGGCATTATTGAAGGCTTTAAGCTTCCAAGTGTTGGCCTTATACATGGCGAGCAGCATTATCACTACGAGAGGCCTCTACTGGTTGGAGAAGAGGTTCAATGCTATTCAGAGGTTCATAGTTATGTTGAGAAAACGGGAAGCTTTGGAAAAATGGGCTTTTTATCGATCAAACAATATGGGGAAGACCAAAATGGGGAGCTTATTTTTAGCTCTGAGCAGATCATCATTGTTCCAGAACCTGTCGCAAGGGGGCTGGGCATATGAGCAAGTTAGGTGAATTACAAGTTGGGGCAAAGTTAGATGAAATTGTACTTTCTCCGGTGTCACGATTAGACCTTATCAAATATGCGGGAGCCTCTGGTGATTACAATCCGATTCATACAATTGATGATGAGGCTAAAAAGCTTGGACTTCCAGGAGTTATTGCTCATGGGATGTGGACGATGGGAAACTTAGCGAAGCTATTCACATCGTATTACGAAGAAGGCTTTCTTCAAGATTACTCAATCCGCTTTAAGGATATGGTGTTTTTAGATGATGTCATTACTTTAAAAGCGGAGCTTACAGAAAAAGAAGAAAACAAGGTGAAATTTAGTGTCGCAGCTATAAATAAACGTGGAAAAGAAGTTTTAAAAGGCAGTGCTGTTTTCGCACTATATGAATAAAAATATATAAAATGATTTATTTCCACTAATATCCCAACTCGAAGACCAATCACATATGATTTGGTCTTCGATATTTTTTAAAGGGGGAATATCATGAAAAAATTGTGGTTCACAATCTTTACGGTTTTAGTAATGGCAGTGGAATTTGGAATATCCTATCTGATTTCCTATCAACTTAATTACCAATTACTTGGATCCATGTTTCTTGTAGGATTGGTCTCTTCCTTGGTTACTATTTTTTTCTCGAGTACAGGGGGAATCGTTTCAAACTATCATGAATCCGAGCTTGCAACAAGCTATATAGGATGGAAAAATGGTTATAAATTTAAACGGACTTTGGGTTCAGTATCAGTAAACTGCTTTAATATTGGTTCCGTTCTATTTTTCGTTATTGGATTTGTTGTAGCTTTTGCAATTTAAGGAGTGAGACCAACAGATTCTGTTTTGAGGTTATTAATAATAAAAGAACAATTAAAAAGACGCGTGAATTTGCACGCGTCTTTTTAGTTGTTTGTTAGGTGCTAATCGATACTCTGGCATCCACCCATTTATCAATTCTTAGACATTCTATAGTTTTTTTGTTAATGGAAATAAAACACAATCCTTAATTGTATCACTATCCGTTAGTATCATTAATAGGCGTTCAATTCCAAATCCCCAACCAGAGATTGGAGGCATCCCATACTCCATAGCTGTTAAATAATCTTCATCCATCTCCATAGCTTCTAAATCTCCGTTGCTTTTTAAAAACGCTTGAGCCTCCAACCTTTTTCTTTGTTCAAGTGGGTCAACCAACTCAGAATAGGCATTTATAATTTCGGCACCATTCACGACTAGTTGAAACCGATCGGTAAGAGTAGGGTTACTCTCATTAGCTTTAGCTAGAGGAGATAAATCAATAGGATGCTGGATTAAAAATGTTGGTTTTACAAGCTGAGGTCTACACTTTTTCTTGTAAAGAAGATCGATGAAATTGCCTCTTCCTAAAGACTCAATATCAGAATGTTCTAATTCAATATTTTTTCTTTTTGTTTCTTCGTATAAATCTTTAACGTCAGGAAAAAGGTTAATATCAATTTCTGTGTTTTTGAAAATTAGATCCCTGAAGGAAATAATGTCCCATTCTAGTGAAAATTCAATCCGTTGAGCTTGTATGGTAATAGTAGTGGTATTAAAAGTTTGATCTAGAATAAATAAAACCATCTCACGCATTAGTTTCATCGTATCTTCATAATTCCAGTAAGCTGCATATCCTTCAACCATAGTAAATTCTTGAAGATGTTGAGGACTAATCCCCTCGTTCCTAAAACACCTTGCAAATTCAAACACTTTGGTAAAACCACCTACAATTAATCTTTTTAAATAGGTTTCTGGGGCAATTCGTAGGTTCAATAGAGTGTCCAAAGAATTATGGTAGGTCTTAAAAGGTTTCGCTAATGCACCAGAGGAAGTATGCTGTAACACTGGTGTTTCTACTTCCAAAAATTCCTTGTCCTCAAAAAATCTACGAATAGCGCGTATCATTTTGGTTCTGGCTAGTAATCGAACTTTTGTTTCTTCAGTCATCATTATATCTAAGTAACGCTGTCTATATCGAGATTCAACGTTGCTTAAGCCGTGCCATTTTTCTGGAAGAGTTCGTAATGCTTTCCCTAGAAAAACATAGGTTTCGATTCGTAATGTCTTCTCGTTCGTTTTAGTGGTATACATATTCCCTTCTACACCTATAAAATCTCCTATGTCCAAGAAGTTTTGAAATTGATTAAACGGGACCTCGCCAATCTCATCCTTTTTCAATAGAAGTTGTAAACTCCCTTGTACGTTTGAAATCGTAATAAAAATTAAATTCTTGAAGTTTCGAATACCCATTATTCTTCCGGCGACTCTCACAGCAGAAGTCCCGTCTGCAAGCTGAGAAGCTTCAAAAAGTTCATAATTTGTTGAAAACCTTTCTGGATATATTGGAATTCCCAGAGATTTTAACGTTTCTAGTTTTTCTATTCTTTGTTCTGTTTGGTCATTACTCATATTTTTTCTCTCCTGTCGATTACGAGGATTTTTTCACTAGATTTGGACTTATAAACAACAAAAAACTCTCACCCCCAAGATTATTCATCTTGAGGACGAGAGTTTATAGCTCCGTGGTACCACCTCAGTTAATTGATATGTCACCATATCAACCTCTTCGGGTACGGCAATTTATTAAAAATTGGATATACCCTATCTCTTTAACGGGAGATCCCGTCGCAGTATCACTAAGATACATCTTAGATCCGTGCGAAGCTCCGATCCTTTTTTCATTAAGATTATTATTACTCCTTTCCACCAACCGGAGCTCTCTGGATATAATTAATCAAAATTACTCTTCTCTTCATAGCCATATATTTCATATTGAAAATTAAAAATATTTTATACTAAATATATTATTGAGTCAATTGCTTGTTTGAGTATTTTCTTATTTATAGAGCCCTTTTTTATGGAAACATATAAGAAACAAGGTACTACTTCTTTTTTTTACCCAATGGAATATAATTCTAGCTGTTCGCAAACGATAAGATTACAAATGGGAGACGAGAGAAAATGATACAACAGACCTGATTGTGTCAAAAAGTGCTTGAACTCTTTTCAGGTTGAGGTGTACAGCATGAGACTAAGCGAAAAGAAGCAAATGATCATTGCTCACATTATTATAGCCATTTATTTGTTACCCCTTTTGATTTTGGGGGAGAACGCCCACATCCGCGTTCATGATAATCTTGATTCCAACATTGCCTGGTATAAGGTTTTATCGAATAGTGGGCAAATGTTCGGTTCCATCAATGCAACGATTCCACAGGTGATTAATGGATTGCCTCGAAATGCATTAGGGACGGAGTATAGCCTCATCGTATGGCTTTACTATCTATTTCCTACGATGATTGCTTATTTCTGCAGCCAAGCGATTACAAGATTTGTTGCCTTTTGGGGAATGTATCTTCTTTTAAAAAAGCATTTTATCCCACAGCGAGAATGGACTTTTATTAATGTTGGGGTGGCGCTAGCCTTTTCTCTAACCCCGTTTTGGCCATCAGGCATGTTAAGTACATTAGGGATGCCCCTTGCATTGTGGGCTTTTTTGAACGTTCGTAATGGGGAGCGATCCTGGAAAAACTATCTAGTGTTAACGCTACTTCCATTGTATTCAAGTTTTGTCTTAGGCTTTTTCTTTTTTCTAGTTGCAATAGGATTACTCTGGATTTTCGATATGATTCGAGGAAAAGGTATAAATCTAAAATTTCTACTTTCCATCGTATATATGATCATTCTTTATATGTTTGTAGAATATCGGCTAGTGAGTTCCTTTCTTTTTTCAACAGAACCAAATAGTCGGGATGAATACTTTCATGCGAGGTTGCATCTATGGAGAGTAATCCGTTTAACCTTTAAAAATTTCATACTGGGGCATACACATGTAATGTCTGTTCATGGTCTAGTCATTCTACCAGTTTTGCTTCTAGCACTTTATATTATTATCAATCGTAAACTTTGGAAAAAAGAAAAAGCTTTTTGGATTCTCCTCGTAATAAATTTTGTATTATCATCTTGGTACGCATTTTGGTTTTATAAAGGCTGGTATCCATTAACTGTTCGTTTTCATGTATTGGATACTTTTAATTTTGCTCGGTTCCATTTTTTACGGCCACTTATTATTTATTTGGGCTTTGCTTTAGGTTTGAAAATATTGTTTGAGCATATCACGTTGAGACCGATAGTCCATTTTTTTATTGTCGCGCAGATTCTTCTTCTATTTGCTTTCAATGATGAAATCATCCATCATACAAAACCAACAGTGAAACAATTTTATGCAGAGGAATTATTTCAACACGTTAAGGACTATATTGGGTTACCAGTTGAAGAATATCGTGTGGCAAGCATCGGAATTCATCCAGCAATCGCTCAATATAACGGATTTTACACGCTGGATACGTATAACAATTTTTATCCACTTACATATAAATATGCATTTCGTAGGATTATCGAAAAAGAGTTAGCAAAGAACAAAAGGATTCGAACCTATTTTGATGAATGGGGAGGACGTTGCTATCTGTTTACCGATGAACTTGGGAAGCATTATATGTTTAAAAAGAACTCGAAACAGAAGCTGATAAATCTAGAACTAAATACGGATGCCTTCAAAGAAATGGGGGGAAGGTTTCTGTTTTCAGCCGTTCCGATAAAAAATGCGAAAGAAAATCATCTCCAATTAGAAAAGACTTTTACCAACAAAGACGCAGCTTGGAAAATTTACTTATATAAAGCAAGATGAGCAGCTAGGAGGTTAACATGAGTGAGCCAATACTAACAATTGTGGTACCTTGCTATAACGAAGAAGAGATGCTCCCGTACACGGTGGTGGAGTTGAAGGGCTTAATCGATGAAATGGTTAGAGAAGGCGAAATTTCTAGGCAAAGTAAGATCCTTTTTGTCGATGATGGAAGCAAGGATGACACATGGAAAATGATCTATAAAGAAACGATCAAAAATGAATATGTGCGTGGCTTAAAACTTGCCCGAAATGTCGGACATCAAAACGCATTATTAGCTGGACTTTTTACAGCAAAGGATATGTCCGATTGCATCATTTCAATTGATGCTGATCTACAGGATGATATTGCTGTCATTAAGGAATTTGTAAGAAAATTTAAGGAAGGCTATGACATTGTATATGGGGTAAGGAATAAAAGGGAGACGGACACATTTTTTAAGCGGTCGACGGCACAAGTATTTTATAAAATGATGAAAGTAATGGGCGTAGACCTCGTTTATAATCATGCTGATTTTCGACTCATGAGTAAAAGAGCGGTCGAGAAATTAGAAAGGTTTAAGGAAACGAATATGTTTTTACGAGGAGTTGTTCCGTTAATTGGATTTACTACTACATCTGTCTATTATGACCGAAAAGAAAGGTTGGCAGGAACGACGAAATATCCTTTGAAAAAGATGCTCTCGTTTGCCTTTGATGGAATTACATCCTTTTCGATTCAGCCAATTCGGTTTGTCTTGTTTGTTGGACTTGCTTCCTTTTTCGGAAGCCTTGTATTTGCTCTCTACTTCTTGTCGTTAAAAATCTTTGGGGATACAGAATTAGGCTGGACATCTTTGATCACATCGATTTGGTTGATTGGGGGCTTGCAGCTTATTGCAGTGGGTCTTGTCGGTGAATACATTGGGAAAATCTATAAGGAAGTGAAGCATCGACCAAAATACATTATTGATATAGATGCTTTTAATGTCCCGATGTCTATACATAAGTCGGAAAGTGACAAGGAATTTTCCCTAGAACATCGAGCCTTATTGGAATCTAACTAGTCCATATATTTGCTTTTCTGACCATTTTCAGGAAGAATGGGAGTAAATGTATGGGGAGTGAGGAAATGTTTCAACCATTGAAAGGGCTTCATCATGTTTCGGCAATTACAAAAGATGCGAAAAGAAATTATGAGTTTTATACAAAAGTATTAGGGCTTCGCTTGGTCAAAAAAACGGTAAATCAAGATGATACATCAGTTTATCATCTATTCTACGCGGATGAAAGAGGAAACCCCGGTACCGATTTAACCTTTTTTGAGATTCCCAATGCGGGTAGAACCTACTATGGAACGAATAGTATTTCGACCACTTCTTTAAGAGTTAGAGATGATAAGGCGATACAGTACTGGAAAGAAAGACTTGCAGAATTCAGTGTCGACCATGATGAGATTTCTCAAGAATCAGGAGGAGCTACATTAGCGTTTCGTGATTTCGAAGGGCAGAGGTTGATGTTTGTGTCTGACGAAGATAATCAAGGTGTTGCTGGAGGGAAACCGTGGGATAAGAGTCCGGTTCCAGTTGAGTATGCGATTGTTGGTCTTGGACCTGTATATTTAACGGTTTCTAAGTTAGAGAACTCTGTGCAAATTTTAACGAAGGTATTAGGTTTTAAAGAAACAAGAAAGTATGTAATGGCTGGGCACGATGTTATTGTATTTGAAACAGGTGAAGGAGGTACTGGTGCAGAGGTTCATATTCAAAAACGGTCTGAACTTCTAGTAGAGAGACCTGGAAGAGGAAGTGTCCATCATGTGGCATTCCGGGTAGAAAATGAGGAAGAGCTACAAAAATGGGTCGATTACTTAAAGCAATTACGTATTCCGAATTCAGGTTTGGTTGAACGGTATTATTTCAAATCTCTTTACTTTAGAGAGCCAAATGGGATTTTATATGAATTGGCAACAGATGGTCCGGGATTTGAAGGGGACGAAGATTTTGAGCATTTAGGGGAAAGACTTGCATTGCCACCTTATTTTGAAGAGCAGCGTGAAAGTATAGAAGAAAAACTAAAACCGTTAGATACAAGCATATAAAAAAGACCTCAAAATTGAGGTCTTTTTGTTCGAAAAATTGAGGCGCACATGACTACACTCCACATTGTGTTGCCTATATTTCAAGGCGCGTCAAGTCGTCTTACACAATTCAGCTCATCGCTTTACTAATATAGCATGTGTCGTTTAAGAAGACAAGCATTTTTATTAATTAATATATGGATGGGTGAAAATATGCACTCTTTAGTAATTATTGAAATATTATGAAAAAGATGAAATAATGAGATTAGTAAATTACAATTGGGGGAGAAAAAATGGCTGTTCGCGAGGAATTAGATGCGTTTGTTGCAAAGGTAAATAGTAATCCAGTGCATATTGCAAATGAAAAGGACCGAGTATTTCAAATTGAATTACAGGAAAGTGGCGTATTACAAATTGTTTTAAAAAATGGCAAGTTATCTGTAGCTGAAGGAACTCCGAACGAACCACAAGTCACGATTAAGACATCAGATAAAAACTTCTCATTGCTTCTAAAGGATGACTTAAATACGACAATGGCTTTTATGACTGGTGGATTGAAAATTGACGGAAACATCGGATTGGCGATGAAACTCCAAGAGATCGTGAAGAAGTATCAATAATGAAATGGCGGGCACTCCACTTTGGAGTGTCTTTTTTCAAGATTAATAGATGGATTGTAAACGATTGAAAAAAGTAGATACGACAGACTTTAAACATACTGTTAATCTATGCTAAAATAAATTGATAGCAGCTGCTAGCAAAATGATAGCAAGTTGCTAGCAAAGTGATAGCAGAATGCTAGCAAGATGATAGCAGTTGATAGCAATACGATTGGAGATGTTGATATGAGTAATAATCCGAAAAGTCAGCTGAACCTCAGAGTTCCAGCTGATACCTTGAAGCAACTGGACGAAATCGTTGAATTTTATCAGGAGAATACAAAATTCGGGAAGGTATCCAAAGGCGATGTGTTAAGTGATATCATTGATAAATCACATGAAGTGATGATTAAACAAAAATTAAATAAAAGACCTCGGTAATTTTAGACAGGAATAGTTTCTTGGCTCAAAACCGGAGGTCTTGATAGAGTATTTTTATATCTATAATTAGCATGTTAGAACCCTAAAAGACTTAGGAAAATCTTTTTCCTTTTCCTTGTTACTAAAATAGGTTCGGTTGAGTCGGTTTGGTCTTCTTCGACTTGTTTTGTCTTTTCGACTAACTCCTTAATTTGCGAGTTAAGAGATTCGATCTCCTTTTTTAAATCTTCAATTTCTCTACGGTGTTGTAATAGCTGATAAGAGACAACAGAATCGGCCTTCGATTCCACTTTTCTCTCAACCACTTTTAATCTTTCTAAAAAGCTTTGGTCTTGTTCGTCTGTTTTCTGCATGTTTCTTGAGCCCCTCCGAACTTTTTTCGTTACTTGTATGTCTTGAAATGGTATACCGTCTTGAAGCTGTTGTTTAAACTCTTTTAGTATTTGTATATCCTCCTCAGAATACAAGTAATGACCAAATTCATTTCTTTCCATTTTTAATCCTAAATGCTTTACCCATCTTTGGACGGTGCTAGATGACACACCGAGCATTCTTGAAATGGCGCTTGTATTCACTTTATTCACTCTCCTTTATGAATGAATTCTTTGTCTAAATGGAAAATCCTATCTAGACGACAAAACAAGTTTTCATTCGGCAAAGAAAGTGTAAATACAACTTTTTTAGCAACATAAAAACTTAACAAAGTCGATGGTAAAATTATCCCCTTAAAAGCTTTACTTAATGTTAAGTACATGGCACAATGTACTAGAAAAAATAGTGAAGGTTGTGAATATATGACAGGACAAGAAGGTCGACTGAGTAACTGGAAAAAGAATATTATTCTTTTCTTAAGCAGTCAGACGATTTCGCTTTTTGGTTCAGCATTAGTACAATATGCAATAATGTGGCATGTAACATTAACAACAGAGTCAGGTATTATGATGACGTTGTTTATTATATGTGGGTTTATCCCTACATTTATTTTATCTCCGTTTGCAGGAGTTTGGGCAGACCGCTATAACCGAAAGTTGCTAATTATCCTATCTGATTCGATGATTGCGTTGGCAACGTTAATATTGGCGATTGTCTTCTTAATGGGATACGATGCAACATGGTTACTGTTTCTAATGGCTGCTGTACGAGCGCTTGGTACAGGAATACAAACTCCAGCAGTTGGAGCGATACTACCTCAAATTGTTCCAAGTGATAAATTAACGAAAGTCAATGGAGCGAATGGTAGTATTCAAGCAGTCATTATGTTTGTTGCACCGATTGTAAGTGCTGGACTTTTGACGGTGGCTACGATTGAAATGATTTTCTTTATTGATGTCATTACGGCTGCTATCGCCATTTTTACGCTGCTTGCCTTTTTCCGAATCCCTCTTCATGAGAAAGCAAGTGAGCAACAAACGACAAGTTATCTTAATGATTTTAAAGAAGGTATTAAGTACATAAAAGAACATGCGTTTCTGAAAACATTCTTTCTGTTTTTTGCCTTATTCTTCATTTTAATGGCACCTGCAGCCTTCTTGACACCACTCCAAGTGACTCGTAGCTTCGGTGACGATGTTTGGCGTCTTACAGCAATTGAGCTCGTCTTCTCAATTGGTATGATGGCAGGCGGTGGGGTTATCGCATCATGGGGAGGATTCAAAAACAAAGTTCATACAATGACATTTGCCAGTGTTTTGATGGGACTGTGTACGTTTTTATTAGGAGTCGTACCGATCTTTTGGATTTATCTCGTTTTCATGGGTATCTTTGGTATAGCGATGCCAATCTTTAATACACCAACAACGGTTATGCTTCAGGAAAAAGTGGATGAAAATTATCTCGGTAGAATCTTTGGGGTATTTGGCATGATTTCCACTTCGATGATGCCAATTGGAATGCTCATCTTCGGACCACTTGCTGATATAGTGGACATTGAATGGCTCCTTATCCTAACAGGGGTATTAATTTTAATTCTTTCATTGTTCTTAGGAAAAAACAAAGCTTTACTTGAAAACGGGAAACCGCTTGAAGCATAATTATTAAATTGGGAAAGCTGACTGACTCTAAAGAGTGGTCAGCTTTTTTAATTTCTAAATAGTTCCTTGTGTTGAGATTCTGCTTAAAGAAATAGATGATTTTATCAACTCTCAAAAAATTTGTAACAATTTAAAAGAGGAGATCGACCTTTAAAAAGGAAATACTAATATAATGATCTCAAATTTTGGGGGAGGTACTTATGAAATCATTAGTTAAAGAGCTAAAGCTACTGTGCGATAATTTCCCACTTACAGAGAAGATAATCATAGTGGATTCATTCCTTATCGGAGAACAGATAAATGTGGCCTACAATTTACAAGGGTACCATTCCATTAATCTTAAATTTAAAACAGCTTTTGATTTAGCGAGAGAAATCACTGAAATTTATGCTCCATCAATGGGCAAAATTCTTGACCCGACTATCGCTGAACAAATGATGTATTCTCTCTTAGATGATTTAAAAGCTGAGAACAAGCTTGACTATTTTTCTGGCATGGAAATTACCCCGACCTTCAGTAAAGCTATTTATTCAACCATTCGACAGCTACGAGGGGCAGGTTATTCAAAGGAAAACTTTCCGTTCGATGCCTTTCTTAGTAAAAGCAAAGCCGAGGATTTACATACGATTCTAGAGCAATTTGAAAGCTTACTAGAGCGTAACAAGCTCATCGATGAGGCGGCAGTATATTTAACAGCAAGTGAATTCGTGAATAAGCGTGATGATGTCATCTATATTCTTCAATCCAATTTGCAGCTGAACTATATGGCAGAAGAATTCTTGAAGCAGCTATTGCCAGAGCTTACTTATAAGCTGCCTCTTGCACAGGTTCGAGGGGTTCAGACGGTTGAAAAATCAGGTATCCGTTCGATTTCTTGGGGAGACACCTCGACTCTTAGTTATATTTATGATGTAGAGAATGCAAAGGACAAGCCGGAGTTGGCCTATTTCACCGCCAAAACGGAAGAGCTTGAGATTAAAGAAGTATTGGAAAGAATAAAGTCTTCCAACCTTCCATTTGATCAAAATGTTGTCTATTACACGAACTCTGAAAGCTATGTAACCCTCTTTTATCATTTAGCGCAACAAATTGACATTCCCCTCACGTTCGGTGAAGGATTACCGATATCCTTCAGTAGACCGGGAAGACTTGTTAGTGGCTTATTAAAATGGCTTCAAACGAATTATAGTGTACAGCCTTTTCTTGATTTATTACAGGAGGGGTTAATAGATATTGGTGATGAGGCTCCTAGTAAAGGGAAAATTGCAGGTTATTTGCGAGAGTTGCAGATTGGCTGGAGCAAACAACGCTATCTGGGGAAATTAGACGAAGAGATGCGTGCATTAGAAAAAGCGCTAGAGACAGCTGAACAAGAGGAGAAGAAGGCCCATCTAACAAAACAACTAAACGACTTGAATTGGTTATCAAAATGGTTTCAAGCCATTTTTAAACGATTACCAGAATATGATTCACAAATAAATTATCGAAGCTTTCTAGAAGGGATTGTTTATCTCTTAAGAAATTCCTGTGCGACAAAATCCGGAATGGACGAAGTTGGGAAGACAACCATTTTGGATACTATAGAAAAAGTCTTACCATATGCAAATGAGGTATTGTCTTCTTATGAAATTGTGGAAAAGGTCAGGGATTTATTACTTTCCCTTCGAATCAAGCAATCGAAGGCGAAACCAGGGCATCTTCATGTAGCTTCGTATCGCTCAGGCGTATACAACCATAGGCCAAACGTCTATATTGTCGGTTTGGATAATCGTCATTTTCCTGGCACGACAAGTGAAGATCCGCTGTTACTGGATCGAGAAAGAAAAGCACTTGGAAGAAATATTCCCGTGTTACAGAATACCGGACAAGAGAATCTTTACCTAATGAACCAGCTTCTTGCTCATACATCAGGACCTGTCACAGTCAGCTACTGCCATTTTGATATACATAATAATCGAGCGGTCAGTCCTGCCCATCTGTTTTTACAGCTATATCGCTATGGAACAGGAAAACATGAGGCGGATTTCAAAGAATTAAAGAGCCTGCCTTCCTATTTAACTGCAAGGGAAGTTATTGAAAATAAGGATTATTGGAATCAACTATTAAGTGATGAGTCAAATAAGGTGCTTGATTCGGAACTTTTAAGTCATTATCCCAATTTGGAATATGGTTTAAAGAGCGAAAAACACCGACAAGCACCTGATTTTACTGAATATGATGGTTTAGTTCAAGTGGAACAAGAAGCTTTGGATCCGCGCATCAATAAAGAAGAACGTGTTTCAGCGGCGAAGCTTGAAGCATTAGCGAAATGTCCATACTCCTATTTCTTACAGCATGTACTTCGAGTACGTCCAATTGAACATACAGAATACGATCCATATCGCTGGTTAGATGCGGCAACTCGCGGAAGCTTACTTCATAGCATTTTTGAAAACTTTTATAAGGAAATTAAAGAGGAAAAGCCATCTGTTAAAGCTCATGAGCATACGATTCAAACGATTGCAGGACAATTAATTGATAGGCAAAAAGAGCTGATACCACCTCCAAATGAGCGGATATTCGCAAAGGAGGTCGATGATATTCTCGCTTGCTGTTCAATTTTCTTAAAAGAAGAAGAGACTCATAGTGCGTCTTATAAACCACTCCATTTTGAATATGCATTTGGTGTTCGGGACCATGATCCGGCTGTTGTTACACTACCTTCTGGTGACACGATACTTGTGGCAGGAATGATCGATCGTATGGATGAAGCTGATTCGGGCGACTATCATATTATCGATTACAAAACAGGAAGTACGTATTCCTATAGCAATAAGGATATTTTTAAAGGAGGACGTCAGCTTCAGCATATGCTCTATGCGCTAGCAATTGAACAGCATCTTCAACTAGAGAGTGGAAAGGTTCAAGAGAGTGCGTATTATTTTCCGACAGTAAAGGGAATGGCCACAAGAGTTACACGGAAACAGGATGACACTGTCCGCAGAAATGGGCTCGATATATTAGAGCGGCTAATTGATGTGTTGAAAACAGGGACTTTCACGATGACAGATGATGAAAATGATTGTAAGTTCTGTGATTTCAAAGCTGTGTGTAGAAGGAAGTTTTATGATAAAGATGTGTTGAATGTAAAACAAATGGATCAAAACTTTGAAGAGTTACGCCGTTTTAAGGGGGTTCGAGCATATGACTAAAACGATAGTAGACCAAGCTGCACGCGATAAAATCAAACAGGATTTACACACGAATTTCCTCGTTGAAGCAGGTGCGGGTTCTGGTAAAACAACAAGTCTCGTTGATCGTATGGTCAATCTCATCTATACAGGTACGAGCAAAATCGAGCATATTGTCGCCATCACATTCACGAGAAAAGCAGCTGATGAATTAAAAGTCCGCTTTCAATCAGTCCTTGAAAAGACATGGAAAGAGGAAGTGGATGAAGCAATACGATATCGGTTAGCTGAAGCTCTGCAAAATATCGAACGCTGCTTTTTAGGAACTGTTCACGCGTTTTGCGCAAAGCTACTTCGTGAAAGACCGATTGAGGCGGGCCTAGATTTAGCTTTTAAAGAGTTAGAAGAGGCTGACGATGTAGATATCCTCGAAGAAGCATGGGGAATCTATTTACAGGCACTACAGGAAACTCGAATTGATGAATTGAATTCGGTTGAGGATTTAGGGATTTCTGTGGATGAGTTGTTCAGTTGCTTGAAGGAACTCAAAGATTATCCGGATGTCGAATGGGTAACGGAAACAGTAGAAAGACCTGACCTGAATACTGCTTTTCAATCCTTTATGAATATCGTTAAGGAAGCTCGAAGATGTATCCCTGAACAGGAACCAGACAAAGGCTATGATTCGTTACAAAAGGCGATCGTGACAGCCTTACAAAAAGTGCGGTTTATTGATGTAACAAAGGAAAAGGATATTATTTCAATCCTTACCCTTTTTGATAAAAAGCTTAAACCTACGTTAAATCGATGGGAATCAAAAGAGGATGCGAAATTTTACGAGGAGAAGATATCGACCACCTTCGAGGCTCTGATTAAGCCATTGCTTCAAGAATGGAAAGAATATTGTCATCCAATTATTACGAACTTTTTACTGGAAGCCATTCAAATTTATATGAGCTTGAAAAAGGAAAGATCCCTACTAAACTTTCAGGATTTATTGATAAAAGCCTCAACTCTTTTGAAAAATAATGGGGAGGTCAGAGCATATTTCCAAGACAAATATCGTTTTCTTCTCGTTGATGAATTCCAGGATACTGACCCGATCCAAGCGGAGCTTATGTTCTATTTAACGGGAGAGGACACGAATGAGCCTGTTTGGACGAGATGTAAACCGAAAGCTGGCTCTCTCTTTGTAGTAGGAGATCCGAAGCAAGCCATTTACAGGTTCCGTCGTGCCGATATCGACACCTATAATCGAGTTAAGGAGCTAATTGTGAACCATGGAGGAGAAGTCCTTCAGTTAACCATGAATTTCCGTACACTCGATTCGATTACAAATGGTCTCAACACAGTATTTAGTCGTTATCTGCCAGAAGTAGAATCAGTTTATCAAGCAGCGTATCGACCATTAAACTCTTTCCATGAGGATACAGGTGAAGAGTGGACAGGGATTAAACAATTGGTTGTACCAGCTGATTTTTCGAAAAAGGAAGAAATTATTGAAGAAGATGCGAAAAATATCGCTCTTTGTATTCGTCAGCAAATGGAGTCCGGTAAAAGTGCGAAGGATTTTATGATTTTAACACGCTATAATGACGGGATTGGACTCTATGTACAGGCAGTTGAAGCACTTGGGATATCGGTAAGTATTAGCGGTGAGGTCATTATTGGCGAAACAAGGGAATTTCAAGAGCTTAGTATTTTGTTAAAAACATTTACTGATCCAACGGATCAAATTAGTCTTGTTGCTGTTTTGCGAGGAATTTTCTTTGGTATTAGTGATAATGACCTTTATCAATGGAAAAAGGAAAATGGCTATTTTTCGATTTACGCTGAAGTGCCTGAAGGTCTTCCAACAGAAGTGAAGAAGAAGTTCGAATTGGCTCTTGGCAAGCTGAGATCCTATCAAAAATGGACGCGTGATCTTGCACCAACGGTCGCGATTGAAAAAATTATCGATGATGTCGGTTTTTATCCACTTTTACTCAAAAACAATCGCAGTAAACGGACGTATAAAAGCTTGCTACAAATCTTGACGTCTCTTCGCAAGCATGAAGCTAGTGGGAATAGCACTTATAAGCAAAT
Organism: Bacillus yapensis; assembly: GCF_005280205.1. Taxonomy (GTDB): domain Bacteria; phylum Bacillota; class Bacilli; order Bacillales; family Cytobacillaceae; genus Robertmurraya; species Robertmurraya yapensis. The sequence continues at coordinate 72,030 of NZ_SUND01000014.1, forward strand.
TTTCGAGCGGTTAGAGGAGTTAGTCTTTGAAAAGTCCGTTGTGCTTAATATTGAGGAAGATGCTGATGCAGTCCGCATTATGAATGTCCATAAAGCAAAAGGGTTAGAGGCACCAATTGTATTTCTAGCACACCCAGCAAAGGTAGTTAAGCCGGAGTCCTTTTTAAATAAGCATATTAAACGGGAAGATAGCTATTCAAAAGGATATTTTGCTTTTTCGGTTCGAAATGGTTTTCAGGATAAGGAACTGGCACTCCCTGTTGGCTGGGAATCGGTAAAAGAGGAAGAACTCGCCTATTTAACGGAAGAAGAGCTACGAATTCTCTATGTAGCTGCAACGAGAGCAGAAAAGACACTCATCCTTAGCTCAAGTGCAAAAAATAACAATAAAAACCCATGGAATCATCTATTTGAAATTGAAAATATAGCAGAAATCGAGATTGATTCAAGGGAAGTGGAGTCGAATGAGGCTGTAGTTTCTGTTAGTCTAATGGACTACTTAAATAAAACAGAAGATACACTATCTTGGTTTGATAAAAGACGTGAAAAATCCTTTGAACACTGGAGTCCGACAAAGGATAAGGATTATGCTGTGATCGGGACGATTGAGCGGGAAGAGGGAGGAGGAATGGATTGGGGGACAGTCGTTCATGAAGTCCTCGAAAAGGTCGTACGCGGGATAGATGTATCTCAGTTTATAAAGTCCTTGCTTTCTAAATATGACTTCCCTATAGAAAGAGAAGAGGAAGTTATCGAGATTATAAGAAAGTTTCAACAGACTGAAATCTGGGATGATATTACGAAGGCTGAAATGGTCTTATCGGAGGTTCCTTTTACAAGAAAAATCACAAGAGAAGAGCCTTTGTATCGTTGGATAGAGGAGCAGGAAAGTGAAACGGTTCTTGTTAAAGGAATTATCGATCTAATCTATAAAACGGATGATGGTTGGGTGATTGTCGATTATAAGACTGACAGACCTACCAATAAAGAAGATTTTGCTAAGCTTGAAGAATTCTATCGCACACAGATTGAGTTTTACCAAGAGGTGTGGGAGAGGTTAACGAATGAGAGAGTAGCTCGAAAAAGTTTGTATTTTGTTTATGAGTAAAACTCAAAAAAGAGGAGCGAAAAAAGCTCCTCCTTTTAGTCAATGGTTAGATCGGCACCCAATATCCCAACTATTTGCCCTTCGTGAGTGTAAATAGGGAACGATAATGTAATACATGCTTTTTTCGTAAGAGCTGAAATATACACTTCGGAAACATAAATATGACCAGCTAAAGCTTGAATGAACCAAGGACGTGCCTTGGCATTGACGAGACCTGCTTTTGGATTGGAATAGACGAAGGTTCCATCGATGCGATTTGTCCATATTGCTTCCAAGACTGTGTAAGTCGCCAATACCTCATCCAAAATCGTTTGATGTTCTAATTCGTGCATCGATTGAATTTGTGATGAATGTAAGACAGGCTCAAGATTCAGTTTCATTTTTTCGATGGCTGCAGAGTCGACAACACTTACGCCTGATATCTCATGATGAACAACGCCTTGAAGCTCGCTTGAGGTTGCAGAAAGGGAATCGCTGATTGAGAGCATTTGATGGATATTTTGATGCTGTTTATCCATATCATCACTAACCTTAATGACAAAATCTTTGTTCTCAATTGATAAACTGGTAATTTGCTCGAGAAGATGAGCGATTTCTTTAACGTTTTCTGTTTGTTCATCGACTGCGAATGTCGAATCAGAAACCATATTCGTAATAGCTCCAAGCTTATCCTTAAAGGATTCCAAATAACTAAGCACGTTTCTTAATTCAGCCGTTCCTTCTTGTACTTCCTTTGTTTCTTTTTCAACCATTTGAGAGTTTAACTGAATTTCTTCTTGAATAAGGTTGATATTTTCTCTTGTTTCTTCTACTGCCAAGGAGGTTTGATTTGCAAGTTCTCCCACCTCATTCGCCACTACTGAAAATCCTCGACCATGTTCTCCAGCTCTTGCAGCCTCTATTGCCGCATTTAACGCTAATATTTTTGTTTTTTGCGAGATGGAGCCAATTGTGTGAACGATCGCATGAATATTCTCGGAGAACTTCACTAAATGATTCATTTGTTCAAGAAGTTGGTTATGGCTTTGACTAAGTTCTTCAAATTTCTTTTGCAAGTCTTGTAGGGATTTCCAAGAGATGTCTAAATCGATTTGTGAGCTTTGTGCTTTGGAAAGTATTTCTTGTGAGGAATTGGATATTTGAATGGCAGACGTTTCGATGGTTTCCATCTTTTTAGAAACTTGTATCGTATAGTCTACGGTTTTTTCACTATGGGACAATAATGTATTCGTGCTGTTCTTACTGGAGGTGGAGGTTTCTTCTAGCTCTATTGTTGCAATCTTAACTTGTTCGACGACACCGTTTAATTGGTCGACTGCAACTTGTACCTGTCCGTCAAAGTTTCTGCTCTCTAGTATTGGTTCAGGAACTACGTTTGTTTTTCCTTTTCTTTTTAGCAAAATCAAATAAAATCCCCCCTCATGTCATGTTTCCTAACATTATTATAATATATAATCTGACAAATGGGTGGAATTATTAGAAATTTCGATTTTGTTATTTCGTAAACCGGTTGGCATAGCTTGAAGCAACAAAGGAATTCGGTTTAATTTTTGGTTCTAGCCCCATCGATTCAATCCTTGCCATCATTTCCTCAACGTATATTTTTGTCTTGTTTTTCTTTCCAGAACCGATATCAATATGGCCCTCCATCGTAAAAGTGGCCCCATGATAAATATGGGGAAGAATAATATCAATCATCCTGTTTTTCTTTTCTTCAGTGATCAAGGCAACAATTTCTTCGGTTAAAGACGTTTCTCTCGATATTCGTTCATGCAATCGTCCCATTTTTCTAGGCACTGAAACCTTACGTATGCATGCCCACACGCCTTTTCCTTCGCTCTGAATAACAATTCCGGTGATAAAAAGCGTATAATCATGATGGACCTGTGAATCAGTCCCGATCATAAGCCGGTAATTACCTCGTTGATTTCGATTCATAAACTTTAAGATTCTATTAAATACATCTTCAAAGGACATGTTACGTTCCTGCAAATTCTGAAACCTGATGTCATTCACCATGTATCTGTCCTTTCGGTATAATAGTCTTTTAATAAGGTTGTACTCGTAATAATTGTTGTTAAAATCTTAAAGCCGATTTTAACGTAGAAATAGTCATTTGGTGCTTCTTAATTACGTTTGCATGTTTTTTTCTACGAAAAAAACTGGCTCTTTTCTCATTCAATTAAGGCTAGTTATATTGAAAATACAGATTAATTTACTGAATATTATTTCCAAAAACAACAAAGTTTGAGAAAAGAGCTTTTTATAAACTTATGCAAGAAGAAGAGAATATTGTTGGCTATTTACGGATTCGTTTCGTTCATAAAAATATTAATGCAATGGAAGAGTAATAATTAAAGCAAGAAAAAGAGGGGATATTATGTCACATTTAGAGACTTGGCATTCAAAAGCTATTCAATATACACAAACCAAGGTCAAGGAGGACCTATATAGTTATCTTGGCAGCAAAGAAAGTATCACAACGTTTGAACAGTATCTAGACGATCGGAAAAATTATTTGGAGCAAATTTGGGTGAATGTATGGTTGAATCATGCCACAAACCACATACCACGAGCTGAGAAGAAAGAGTTATTAAAAGAAAGAGACTTCGAGGTTGAGGGAGTGGATCGAAAAGTAATCAACCATCTGTTCCGTCAGGAAATCCGTGAATATAGACCCTTTGATGTTCTTAAATGGGTTAAAACCCATTTTTCAAAAGATGAAGTGGATTGGGATGCAATTTATGAAAAGGCGAGAGAACAATTTTTGATAAAGCAAGAGAAAGAACGACTAGCACAAGCCCGTGATCAAGTATTGAACGAGTTGGAAACGTCGATAGATGAGATGTTGACAGATGAATATCAGCTATTGTATTTACATACCCGCTACTATGTAGCAAAGGAATTAGAAAAATATAGCCATGTTCAGTTTGATAATTATTCACATATGGCTGACTTTTTCATGGAATGGACTGGTGTTGTACATAAATCGAGATACAAAGGTCGTTCATATTATGAAAATGAAACCTATGGGGAAGTATTCGAGGAATTGATCGGTCAAGATGTTATGAATAGCGTTCCACAGCTCATACTTGAAAGACTGAACAAAGATCTGATTGCTCGTTATGAGGAGCTTTTGGGGAAGCGAATGCGTGCTGCTAATATTCGAGATTTTCTCTATAATGAACTGTACGAAATTGCTTCAGATTTTATCGGAATTATTCAAGAGGAAGCTGTTGCTGACCTTCACTCCTTAGCAGAAATTCCGTTTGAAGAAGAAAATCATGAACAAATTTTACAGAGGGACTTAGCCGAACGAGATAGACGGAAGGCAGAGGAACTTGCTGAATTGCAACGAAAGCAAGAAGAAGAGGCTCGACGGATTGAAGATATCTTCGGGCAGGAATACCAGCCAGGGTTAGGCCGTGATATTAAATATGTCCTTCATATTGGTGAGACAAATACAGGGAAGACACACCATGCTTTGGAAAAAATGAAAGGGGCACCGAGTGGGCTTTACCTAGCACCACTTCGCCTTCTTGCTTTAGAAGTGTACGACAAACTAAACGCAGACGGGATTCCGTGTACGTTGAAAACAGGTGAGGAAGAAAAGCTTGCAACCGGTGCCCAGCATTATTCCTGCACGGTTGAAATGTTTCATGAGAAAGATTATTTTGATGTCGTTGTAATTGATGAGGCACAGATGATTGCAGATAAAGACCGAGGTTTTTCTTGGTATAAAGCAATCACGAAGGCGAATGCACGAGAAGTACATATTGTTGGAAGTAGAAACTTAAAGGATATGATGATACAGCTTTTAGGCGAAACCAATATGGAAATAAAAGAATATAGTCGTGAAATTCCACTCCAGGTAGAGAAAAAGAATTTTACACTTGAGCAGACAAAAAAGGGAGATGCTCTCGTTTGTTTTTCTCGGAAACGGGTGCTTGAAACGGCTTCGCGATTACAAAATCAAGGGCATAAGGTTAGTATGATTTATGGAAGTATGCCACCAGAAACTCGAAAAAAAGAGATGCTTCGATTTATTGATGGAGAGACAAAAGTAATCGTATCTACGGATGCGATTGGAATGGGTCTAAACTTACCAATACGTCGGATTGTTTTTCTCGAGACAGAGAAATTTGATGGAACTCGTAGAAGGAGACTGAATTCTCAAGAGGTTAAACAAATCGCAGGTCGAGCAGGGCGTAAAGGCATTTATGATGTTGGAAAGGTTGCCTTTACAAACGACATTAAAATCATGAGGCATTTACTCGAGCAAGTGGATACTCCTGTTCATACTTTTGCAATTGCACCAACCAATGCAGTGTTTGAGAGGTTCCAAAAATATTACCGGGAACTCGGGAGCTTTTTTGAGCTATGGGATAAATTCGAAAGTCCTCAAGGTACGCAAAAAGCGAGCCTTTCTCAGGAAAAAGAGTTGTATGAAATCATTATGGGAACAGAAATTGAAGCGCGATTGTCCATGATGGACTTGTATGGCTTTTTGCATTTACCTTTTTCCACAAAGGATTATGGTCTCGTACAACAGTGGAGAGATACGATGTTTGCGATCGTTCAAGGAGAAGAACTCCCTGATCCTGTGATTAAAAGGAATAATCTAGAGCAACAAGAACTGGCCTACAAGGCGATTGGACTTCATTTACTCTTCTTATATCGCCTGGATAAACGACTCGAGGCGACCTATTGGGAACGAATTAGAGAAGAATTAAGTGATGCTGTGCATGAATCCTTAAAAACTGAAGTGAAGAAAATGACTAAGAAATGTAGGAATTGTGGAAAGACACTTCCATGGGAGCATAATTTTCAAATCTGTGATTCATGTCATTTTTCTAGGTATCAGAGATGGTAGGTTGAAGGATATTAACTTTAGTGGACAATAAAATAGTTATGTTAACTAAAAGGGTTTTGAAATCGAATAAAATGTCTTATGGACACAGATGAAGCCTACTGCGGGTCATTTGAGTCAGTGATTCACTAGAGCATAGCTCTAGTGAATTTTTTCGTATATGGACCAATTTTTTCCTAAGTGGCTGGGTAAATTAGTAAGACGGTAAATGAATGATGGATGTGAATTGGATTGAAAAAAGGGTTAACTACACTATTTTTGTCGATCGTAATAATGTTCATTTTAGCACCTCATGTCTATGCGACTCTCCTGCAAAGTCAAATAGAGCAAGTACTCCAGTCAGAAGCGGATTTAAAGGGATCTATCGTAGGTATCAGTATTCGTTCAACAAAAACAGGCGAGATTCAATATGAGTACAATGGAAATACACGGCTTAAACCTGCATCCAACATGAAATTGATGACAGCGGCTGTTGCTCTGTCAATTTTAGGTGAAAACTATCGCTTTCAAACGGAAGTCAGGACTGATGGAGTCATTAAAGGACGCACTTTGAAGGGAAATCTCTATTTAGTCGGAAGAGGTGATCCTACTCTACGAGAAGAGGACTTCAACCAGCTCGCCAGTGAAATTAAAGGGTTAGGAATTACACAGATTGAAGGCAATCTAATTGGAGATGATTCCTGGTATGACGATGTTCGATTCTCTCCTGATATGATATGGAGCGATGAAGATGACTATTATGGTGCGCAAATTTCTGCTTTAACAGTATCACCGGATAAGGATTATGATGCAGGTACCGTTGTGATTGACGTGGTACCGGGGAAGACGGTCGGAGACCCAGCGGTAATTTCCCTTGTGCCGCAAACGAAATACGTTCATATCGTCAATAATGTGACGACTGTTACGCCTGAAGAAAAAACAAAAGTAACGATTAAAAGACTGCATGGTACGAATACAGTGATTGTCGAAGGGATGATTCCTTTGACGTCTATCCGAAAAAGGGAATTTGTAGGTGTTTGGGAACCAACAGGATATGCTCTAGACCTTTTTCGATTGTCTTTAGAGAGACAAGGGATTAAGGTATCAGGGAACGTCAAAAGGGGTGTAAGTACGAACAGTCATAGACTTGCTGTTCATCATTCTCCTACACTCTCTGTACTAATGGTGCCCTTTTTAAAGCTAAGCAATAATGTCCATGCAGAAATTTTAGTTAAAGAGTTAGGGAGAAAAGTAACCGGACAAGGAAGCTGGAAAAATGGCATACGGGTCGTCAAGAATGAGTTGGAAAAATACGGTGTGAATAGTGATGTACTCGTACTCCGTGATGGCTCAGGAATTTCCCATATCAATTCACTTACTGCGAATGAATTAACGCAGCTTCTCTATCAGGTTCAGAAAAAACCATGGTTTAATACATTTTATGATTCCTTACCCGTGGCTGGTAAAAAAGATAAGCTTATAGGTGGTACATTACGTAAACGAATGGCTCATTTAGATGTGCATGCCAAAACAGGAACTTTAACGACAGTTTCTTCGATTTCGGGGTATGCGAAGACAAAGAGTGGCGAGACAGTCATATTTTCAATATTGATCAATAATATTCTAAAAGAGGAAAAAGGAAAGTTAATCGAAGATAAGTTGGTTGAAATCATTACGAATCAATAATTATGTGGGGCTGTCTATGGACAGCTCTGTTTTTATGAAAAGGAATCCACTAGGTGAGTGTCGAAGTTATTATTTTCAAGGAGGGATATGAAGATGAATTTTTCTGTTAATGTATCAACCATTTTTACAGAGTTCCCTTTTTTAGAGCGTTTTAAGAAAGCAAAAGAAGCTGGATTTCAGTATGTGGAATGCCAATTTCCTTATGATTTAGAAGTCGAAAGAATAAAAGAAACATTAGATAATGAAGAATTGACTCTTACGTTAATGAATTTGCCTCCGGGGAATTGGGATAAAGGAGATCGGGGATTAGCGGTTGATTACGCTCGAGTAAAAGAATTCCGTCATTCTATCGAAAAGGGGATTGCTTATGCTACCGCATTAGGTGTGAAGCGAATTCATTGTATGGCAGGAGTTCCTCTAGATCGTGATGTAGCAAGAGGGGCGTATGTGAAAAATATCCAATACGCTGGAGAAAAACTGGCTGAACTTGGAATTACACTCCTTATCGAGCCCATTAATTCATTTGATATGCCAGGTTATTATTTATCTAATCTTCATGATTCCGTACAGATTCTCAAAGAAATTGCTTTGCCAAATGTAAAGCTTCAATATGATTTTTATCATATTCAACGAATGCACGGAAATCTCATCGCCAATTTTGAACAATATTTTGAGTACATAGGTCATATTCAAATTGCGGATACACCTGGTCGCCACGAACCAGGTACGGGTGAAATTCATTTTGAAAATATTTTTAGAATGATAGAGTTGTCCGGTTACGATGGGTTTGTTGGACTAGAGTATACCCCAAAAGGTAGAAGTGAAGATAGTTTTTCGTGGATTTCGCATACATAGAAAGGAGCAATACGGATGAAGATTGGTTTTATTGGATTAGGTGTGATGGGAGCACGGATGGTGAAACGTTTCCTCGAGGCTGGACATGAGGTATTCGTTTTTAACCGTACACCAGAAAAAGCTGAATTCTTAGTAAAATTAGGTGCATTAAGGGCAAAAGATATTCCTTCTTTGGCTGAGCAATCGGATGTAGTGTGTAGCTGTCTTTCTATGCCTGAAGATTCGATTAAGGTTTTTCTCGATGGAGTGATACCTCATGCCAAGTCTGGTACGATTTGTTTGGATTTTTCTACGGTAGGCGTAGATACGAGTAGAATCATCTATCAAAAAGCGCGAGAAAAGGGAATTGATTATCTTGATACTCCAGTTAGCGGTGGTCCTGAGGGAGTAGAAAATGGAACTTTAACGATTATGGTTGGTGGGGAAAAGGAAGCGTATGAACGAGTGCGTTCCCTTTTAAATAGCTTAGGAGAAAAGATTGAGTATCTTGGAGGAACTGGTTCTGGAAGCATCGCTAAGTTAATCAACCAGTATTTAGTAGCGGTACACTCAATTGCAGCCTCTGAAGCAATGGTCGCTGGTGCAGCATTTGGGTTAGATAGTGAGCAACTATATAAACTATTAAAATTGAGCTATGGGCAAAGTCGTATGCTTGAGCGCCATATGGAGCAATACGTATTAGATCGGAACTTTGAGCCTGGAGGAGCAGTGAAGTATGTCCATAAGGATGTAAAACTTGCAAATCAACTATTTGAACAAGCTGGGCTGACGGAAACATTAGGTAAGTTAGCAGAGAATTCTTTTTCACACGCCATGAGTATTGGACTTTCTGACCTCGATATGTCGGCCGTGATCAAGCCTTTAGAAGATAAATCAGGTGTTGTGGTGAAAAAATAAGACTCCGTGATGCACACGGAGTCCTATTTTGTAAAATAGTTTTGCGTATAGTAAGGATGGGATTCACTGTTAAAGGCGACTCCGACACCTAGATAGTCAAAGTCTTTTTGCAAAATATTTTCCCGATGTCCTAATGAGTTCATCAGGCCCTCATGTGCAAAAATGCTACTGAATTGACCATAAGCCAAATTTTCTCCAGCAACAGAAAAGGTGATCTGGTCTGCAAGCATCCGGTCAAAGGGGGATTGGCCCTCTAAATTTGTGTGATCGAAATAATTGTTTTCGGCCATATCTGAGCTATGCTTCCTTGCAGTATTCCTCACACGTTCATCCCAGGTTAGAATATTTAAACCGTGATTTACTCTAGTGGAATTTGTGAGGTCAAACATTTGAAGCTCAAAGCCTTCTTTCAACTGCTCACTTGCTTTTGTATAAAAATCTTTCTTGCTTTCTTCAATATCCTTATGAATCAATTGAATCGATGTTACCGTATTATCCTCATGGATATCATAGAAAATGGTTACATAGCTATCGTCCAACATAAACACATCGTAGTTAGAGTCCTCCTGGAGCTGATAATAGACAAATCCTTTTTGAATCCTTGCTAAAGGCTTCCCAAGCTCTGCTCTTACGGTATCTTTTGTAGTTCCGAGGTTTACATTTTTTGTGGAGGAAATGATATTTTGATTGGTGAAAAGACCTACTACTTGATCGGAATCATTATACATAACCTCGATAAAATTTTGATAGTTTTGATGATAGGTACTCCAGTTCAAACCATATTCATTATAGGAAACTCGCTGCGGTTCGCCTAGAACTTCTTCAACCTGCTGTTTGGTCTCACCAATTTCTGTGTTATAAAAAGAGAAGGTTTGTTCAAGGGGAGGCGTAAGTTCAGGTTCTTTGATCTTTTCTGGTATAGCGAGTTTATTCGGTGATGTCGGTTCATTTTTTAAATCTTCTATAATTGTTTGGATTGCCATAATAAAGCTGGTGATACGAGCTTCTAATTCTCCGCTTTGAATAAAGCTTTGAACATCTTCTTTTATATGATCGAAAGTGGAAACCACTTTTTCCTCGTTAAATTTATCGTCTATATATGTCCATCCAATGCTGATTAGAAAAATGAATGATAACAAGAGAAAAATTCTCCTCAAGATAATCCCTCCTTCCATCCATTTAGTGCGGATATATTCCAGTCTTGCCATATTTTCTTAATTTAATATATGTGTTAGTTTGGTAATGTGAGAAAGATATACATATTTGAACAAAACATTATCTGATGTAGTAGCAATTCATTATATTACCATCATTAACAAGACGATTATGTTTAACTCGATTCATCTTTTATAGTATAGTAGAATGTATGTTTAAGGAAGTAATTCGATAGAGTAAGGCAAGGAGATTTTAAATATATGAAATTAGTATCATGGAACGTAAATGGAATTCGTGCATGTGTGAAAAAAGGCTTTCTAGACTATTTTCACGAAGTGAATGCGGATATTTTTTGTATACAAGAATCAAAGCTTCAAGAGGGACAGATTGAGCTAGAGTTAGATGGCTATTATCAATATTGGAATTATGCTGAAAGAAAAGGTTATTCTGGTACAGCTGTGTTCACTAAGCATAAACCAATTTCAGTGAGTTATGGGATTGGAGAACGGGATGACGAAGAAGAAGGAAGAAGCATAATTCTCGAATTTGCTGATTTCTATTTAGTGAATGTCTACACGCCAAATTCAAAAAGAGACTTGGCTCGGTTAGATTATCGCCTTCAATGGGAGGAAGAGATTAGAGAATATCTACTTGAATTGAATTCAATCAAGCCTGTTATTTATTGTGGTGATTTGAATGTGGCTCACGAGGAGATTGACCTCCGTAATCCGAAATCGAATATTGGGAACTCTGGTTTTACAGATGAGGAAAGAGGAAAAATGACGGAATTGCTCAATGCTGGTTTTGTCGATAGTTTTCGTCACCTTTATCCAGACAAAACAGATTCGTACACTTGGTGGAGCTATATGGCTAAGGTTCGTGAAAGAAATATTGGATGGAGAATTGATTACTTCATCGTTTCTCAGGCACTTGAAAATAGAATCGAGGATGCAGAAATCCACCATGAAGTTCTTGGTAGTGATCATTGTCCAGTTGTTTTAAAAATGACTAACTTAAACGCATAGTTTATTTTATGATACAAATTTTGCAATCATGAAGCGTCCATATAATAATCGCCTAGGTTGCGAATAAATGTTATGGGGAGTCGAACTGACTCTCCTTTTGTATTTGCAAAATGAGAAGAAAAACGGCAAAATAAGCACAGAAGAATACGTAATACACAAAGCAACAAGAAAGTAGGAAATACATATGGCGGATTTTTTGTCCCTAGGAATTTCAAAGAAAGTCGTGGATCAGCTTGCGCATAATGGGATAGTCATTCCAACTCCGATACAGGAAGCTGCGATTCCACATGTATTGGAAAATAAGGATATTATTGCGCAGGCGCAAACAGGGACGGGAAAGACACTGGCCTTCCTTTTACCAATATTAGAAAAAATAGTGCCGGACTCTCCAGATGTACAGGCGTTAATTGTCACGCCTACAAGAGAACTAGCACTACAAATTACATCGGAAGTAAAGAAGCTTATTGAGAATATGGATGGAGTCGAAGCACTTGCTGTTTATGGTGGACAAGATGTAGACAAACAGTTGAAAAAGCTTAAAAGACACGTTCAAATCGTCGTGGGTACACCAGGCCGCTTATTGGATCATATAAGAAGAGAGACTCTATCTTTGGGGAATATTTCTTTTCTTGTCCTCGATGAGGCCGACCAAATGCTACATATCGGCTTTTTGCATGAAGTCGAGGAAATAATTAGAGAAACTCCTCGCACGCGCCAAACGATGCTCTTTTCAGCGACTATGCCGAATGAAATTAAAACTCTGGCAAAGAAGCATATGAATGAGCCAGTTAATATTCAAGTGGAGAAAAAACAAGGTCCAGCTTTATCGGTAAAGCAAATCGCGCTCCACACAACTGACCGCGCGAAGCAGGGGACGATCATTGAATTGATTGAGACGCATCGTCCATATTTGGCCGTGATTTTCTGCCGAACAAAGCGGAGGGTTACGAAGCTATTTGGAATTTTAAAAGCACACGGCTTTTTATGTGATGAACTACATGGTGATTTATCTCAGGCGAAGCGGGAACAGGTGATGAAACGGTTCCGTGATGGGGAAATTCAACTCCTCATTGCAACCGATGTTGCCGCACGTGGACTTGATGTTGAGGGTGTCACACATGTATTTAACTATGATATTCCCCTAGATGCGGAAAGCTATGTTCACCGTATCGGGAGAACTGGTAGAGCAGGCATGAAGGGACTAGCCATTACCTTTTATTCACCGGCAGACCGCCAAACTCTTGAAATGATTGAAAAAGAATTAAATATTCGTATTCCCAAGCAGAATATTGGCAATGTGGAAACGAAAGCACCAAAAGATGAACGTAAACAACAGAGGGGCGCAAAAACAAGGCCTAGAGAAGAGAGTCGCGGTGGAAGACAACCCTCCAAGAGAACAAAAGAACAAGGTTCTAAACCGAGAGATGGAAGAAAGACGGAAGAGAAAAAACATAGAGATTTCAAACAAAAAGGAAATGCTGAGGCGGGCAAGGGCCGTCGAAATGCCGGCTCAAAGTCTGATTCAAGAACAGGGGCAAAGGCTGGATCAAAACCAGGCTCAAGACCTGGAACAAAACCATCTAATCGTAAATCTGCTGCAAATAAGAAACGAAGATAGTAACCCATTTTGAAATAGATATATAATTAAGGCTCTTTTCACAAAGATTGTTGTTCTTAGATAATATTTGATTAAATGAATAGCGATATAACCTTTTAATAACTGTAAAAAAGTAGCGAAAAGTGCCGTGCAAAAATAATTTGTAGCACTAAACCAAGTAGGAAGTGTAAATGTCGGTTTTTGGACATTTACGAAAAAAACAACAATCAATAGGAAAACAGCGATAATTAAAGGAGTATTCTACATGGAAGCAAATCAAGTGTATATTGAACGCTGCGACAAGGAAACAGAAAATCTATTAGCGGAAGAAGGTCAAGCTTTTTTAAGCAATCCAATTGATTATTTACTTGCTCATAAAAATGAGTTTGTTTATATCGAAGCTACCCATTTTAACGAAATCGGGGTAGATGCGCTATCGATTGAGATAGACGATGTCTTCGGTACGTACGATGTGATGTTAGGGTTAAAACTCCAAAAAAAGCATGAACAAACAATTAAAGCGTTCCTTAATCGAGAGTTACAAGGCGACGACATTAAGTATGATTTAATGTTTGATCAAAATGATGGTTTGTGGAATGTAAATTTCACTTTAAACTATTTACCCGATTTTCGTGAAAGCATGACGTTTCAAGAAGCATTCACGAGCATTTATGAGTTTTTAGCTAAGTTAGTACAGGAAGTCAAAAATTAAGTTTTGTGGACATGGCAGCTAGCCATGTCTTTTTTTGTTTCAACCTCATTTCATGCCATAATAGAGAAAATAGAATGGGGAGAAGGTGAGGAATATGAAGATTTTATGTATGGATGGTGGTGGCATAAGGGGCGTCTTTGCAGTCGCTATTTTAGCAGCGATCGAGGAGGAGATGGGAGAGCCGATTAGCAATGCATTTGATATTGTCGCAGGAACAAGTACTGGGTCGATTATTGCAACTGCAGTTGCTTTGAATAGAAAAATGAGTGACCTTCTGCAACAGTACAAAATGTATGGTGAGAAAATTTTTCTTCGCCAGGCAAAGGTCGGATTATTCAAAACCGTATACAGTGATCGGTATTTAAGACGCTTTTTTCAAAAAGCCTTTGGCGACCTAACCCTTGCAGAAATTGAAAAGCCCTTGCTAATCCCGGCTGTGGACCTAACCCATGGAAATCCTTATGTTCATCGCTCGAATTTCGGTAAGGCTGAACAAGAAAATGATCTATCGATTAAGGTATGGGACGCTGTTTTATCCTCTTGTTCGGCTCCTATCTATTTTCCGCCAAATAATATGGGCAATAAGTTCTTATCCATTGATGGTGGATTATGGGCGAATAACCCCTCACTCGTAGGGATTACAGAAGCGATGCATCACTTCAAAGAAAAAATTGAGAATATCCAAATTTTATCGATTGGTACCGGCAAGCAAAAAATAGATTTTACTGACGATGGTAAAACAAGTTGGGGGGTTAAAGAGTGGCTTCCATTTCATCTTCCGTCGCTGAAAGTTACACCAAAGTTGCTTGATTTGGCTCTTCATCTTTCCTCAGAGTCTGTCTCTTATCAATGTGAACATTTACTCGGTTCCAACTATTTGAGAATTAATGAGGACCTTGGCGATGAAATACCGTTCGACGAAGTGAAGTATATGGATCAATTAATCCAAATTGCCTCGGATTGTATCGAAGGAAATAAGGAAAGAATTATCCAATTTATAAGGTAAAACCGTTAATATTTAATATTAGCGGTTTTTTTACATAAATAAAGAAAACATCTTAAAAGTGTAGTAGAATGGATATAGGATTATAATTCAGAATATTCTTACATAAAATTTATTAAAGAATCTGAAAGGAGCGGATGGGAAGTGCTATTAAAAGATTTGCTTGAAACAAATATTGACAAGCATGGGGAGTATCCGTTTTTATACTTCAAGGATCATTCCTACACAAATACGGAAACGAAAGTATTTTCGGACCAATTTGCAAATGGATTGAATGAAATGGGTATCGAAAAAGGAGATCGTGTTATCGTCTGTATGCCAAATTGTCCAGAGGTACTCTTTGCCTATCAAGGTATCACAAGAGCTGGAGCAGTAATTGTACCGGTGATGTTTATGCTTCATCCTCGTGAAATTCACTTTATTGCTCGCAATTCTGGCGCAAAGGCGATTATTACCTCCTCGCATATTTTAAGACATGTAGAAATGGCGATAGAGGAATTATCCTCGCAACCAGCTGTCATTGTTGTTGATGTAGCAACAAATGAAAAGGCTTACAATTTTTATGATGTGATGAAAAAACAAACATCTGTTGATCGTGAACTGGTTGAAATGCTTGACGAGAATGATGCGGCGATTATCCTTTACACCTCAGGAACAACGGGAAATCCAAAAGGTGTTGTGCTTACTCATAAAAATCTTTACTCTAATGCAGCCAATTCGTGCGAACATAGTAAAACGGAACAAGGAACAACACTCGGTGTATTACCCCTCGCACATGTGTATGGGTTAACGATCTCGAATATTTGTTATTTGACGGGGAGCTCAATTGTTATTTTTCCAAAGTTCGAGTTGACCGAAGTGTTTGCAGCGATTGAAAAATATCAGGTTAAAACCTTTTCTGCAGTCCCTGCCATGATTCATGCGATGCTATCATTTCCTAAGGCAGATGAATATGATATTTCTTGTCTTGAATCCGTTAGTTCAGGTTCAGCCCCACTGCCCGTTGCCTTAATTCATGGATTTAAGCAAAAATTTGGTGCTGATGTTCAAGAAGGATACGGCCTATCTGAGGCAGCTCCGATTGTAACAGCACATGGAAAAGGAGCAGTCATTAAACCAGGCTCTGTTGGTACGCCAATACCAGGCGTTGAAATTCGTATCGTCAATGACGAAGGAGTGGAGCTCCCTAGAGGGGAGGTAGGTGAACTGATTGTTCTGGGCCCGAATGTGACACCTGGGTATTTTCAAAACGAGGAGGAAACAAATCGAGTTTTGAAGGATAGCTGGTTGTTTACAGGTGACATGGGGCGGATGGATGAAGATGGGTATTTATATATTGTTGATCGAAAAAAAGATTTAATCATACGTGGAGGCTTCAATTTATATCCACGTGACGTAGAGGAAATTCTAAGTACCCATGGAGCAGTCTCAGAGGTTGCCGTCATTGGAATACCAGACGAGAGAATGGGTGAAGAAATGGTTGCGTGTGTCGTTAAGAAGCCAGACTCAATTGTATCAGAACAGGAATTAATCGCTTTTTGCCAAGAGAGACTTGCTAAGCATAAAACTCCAAGAAAAGTTCTATTTTTAGAATCACTACCAAGAAATGGCGTCGGAAAAATCCTCAAGACACACTTACGTCAAACAGCTGCAGAACTGGATTCAGTTAAATAAATATAGAGAGAATCTGGTAAAGAAAATCTGAATTAACAGTAAAAATAACGTGCTAAATCGCATTTGGTTTAGCACGTTATTTTTTGTTGGATACTTGTGTTTTGAGCTAAACACACGAATTGTGATACCGTATGTTAATCAACCAATTAATTGTAAGTTAATTTAGAATTCAAGAAAAATATCATATAATGAAATGAGAGTGTACGAAGAAATTAAATCAAGAATTAGGGGGGCGCTAATGGATACTGTTAACCACATAATATGTGAGAAAAGATCTTATACTAGAGATTTTAATTCTCACCATCATGAGTTTGGACAATTTCTTTTTCCATTAAAAGGATCATTGGACATACATACGAAGTGGCAAGAAATAAACCTTAACTCAGATTATTGTTTTTACATCCCCCCTAAAATAGAACACAGCTATCGTTCTATAGATAGGAATGAGTTCTTAGTTTTAGATATACCAATTCAGTATTTACCAGATGATACGAGTGACATGTATATACGTTTAGATGAAAAATGGACTTCTATCCGTTATTTGCTATTGGAAGAGGCTAAGAATCAAGAAAATTTGTCTTCATTAGTTAATTTAACTAGATATGTGACTGACAAAATTCAAACCACTAATCCAACTTCTATTGAATACATTCATAAACACTATAAGGAATCAATTCGATTAGAAACTTTAGCTAGTATCGAGCGTTACCATCCAGTGTATTATTCATCATGGTTTAAGAAAAAAATGGGGAAAAGCCCCAAAGCATATATTACTGAACTACGATTGAAAGAGGCTAAACATTTATTAATTTCAACAAAATGGTCAATGTCGGAAATTAGTGAGGAATTGCGATTTGAGAATTCTTCATCTTTCACAAGGTGGTTTGTTAAGTTTGAGGGCATATCTCCACAAAAATATAGAATTCTTAATAATGGATAAAAAGGTATTAAACTTGGTAAAGAAAATTTTTATGAATTTTTCTATTATAAGTTTAATATTCTTTTTATTTTTATATTGAGGTGAGCAAAATGAAGGAGAAATTGCCCCCTTTTTTTATATTACTCGCAGCGATACTATGGGGGACAACGGGGACGACTCAAGCATTTGCACCAGAAACAGCACATCCAATAGCTATTGGAGCTACTCGTTTAGCTGTTGGAGGTCTATTTTTATTATTAATTGTTCTGGTAATAGGAAAATTTAACTTTCAAAATTGGCCCATTAAGTCAACGATAATGGCTTCCTTGTGTATGGCTTTATATCAACCATTATTTTTCTCAGCAGTTTCGATTACGGGAGTGGCTATTGGGACAGTTATAGCCATTGGGAGTGCACCGATCTTCTCAGGTCTAACGGAATGGATATATTTAAAGATTCGTCCATCAAAAATTTGGTGGTACTCTACTTTCCTATCAATAGTAGGTTGTCTAATGCTCTTTGTAAAAAAAGAATCGGTTTTGGTTGACCCTGTGGGAATTGTAATGGCCATAGGTGCTGGTTTTTCTTTTGCATGTTATACGCTTATAAGTAGAAGTCTGCTTGAAAAGCATTCCTCTTTATCCGTGGTAGCAGTCGTTTTCACACTTAGTGCAATTTGTTTATCACCACTTTTATTTATTTTTGATATGTCTTGGATAATGAGTTTTCGAGGAGTGGGGGTAAGTCTTCAACTCGGGATTATGGCAACTGGGATAGCCTATTTACTTTTTGCCAAAGGTCTAATCGATGTTTCTTCATCAACTGCGGTTACCCTTTCTTTAGCTGAACCCTTAACTGCAGCATTATTGGGAGTATTCCTATTGGGTGAATACTTAACGGTCACTTCCTGGTTAGGAATGTTTCTCTTATTGCTAGGAATTGGATTATTAATAAGTGGGACTAAAAAGTCTACCAGTATAAAAGGAACTTTAAATTATTCAGTGGTAAGTGACACTAAAAATAAACGGTATTAGGTGGGGTTCCTGAAGAAGGGGATGTTATGCTGGAAATCAACAAATGTATAACCAAAACAAAAAGAGGAGTCCCCAAACTTTTTCGGGACATCCTCTTTTCAGATCTATTCAAATTTTATTGACTTTTTAAATCAGTAATTGGTAACGTGATGACTTTGCCACCGATTTGAACATGAACGGTGTCATTAAAAATAGCTTTCACTAATCCTTTTAAGGAAATCTGTGAATCAACTTTTAAATTTTTGTTTTCAGGGGTTTTTGTCATGTTTTTTACCCTCCAGAAATTAAGTTAATTAAACTCTATTTAAGTCGGAAAAATAATTATTAATATTATAAATCAGAAGTTGCAAAATGATCAAATAAAACATCTGTATTGAGAGCAGAATGTTTGTTGACCCCAATTCACATTATCTTAAGCTTCTAAATTTAACGAATTGGACTCTAGAACAAAATAGTGCTTATGAGATACAACAGTCAATGGAGTCTCTAATTTTAAATAATCTGCATCTGTATCATTTAGTTTTACAATAACGCTCTCTTCACGTACACGAGTCACTTCACCAACAAAGCGTTCTCCGTTTCTAGAAAATTGTATTTTATCTCCTAAACTTGCCTTCTGTGAATTCAATCGCAAACGACTCCTCAAACTAACAGAATACAGTTCATGTCCATTTATTCATTATACAAGGGGTGTAAGAAGATAATGTAACAAATAAACATGAACCATAGTTCAAGTATTACATGTGATGAAATGAGTGTCAATAAAAAAGGTGAACTCTAGTTCATCTTCTGTTCCTGTGCTATAATGATGAATGAGGTGACGACTATGACTGAAAAGGACGAGACTCAACTTATAGGTGAGTTGCCAATTATTCCGAAACAAGTGCGAGCCCATGAAAAGAGGGAAGCTTTATTAAAAAGCGGAAGAATCCTCTTTACTGAAAAAGGGTATGACCAAACAAATGCAAAGGAAATTGCACAGCACGCAGGTGTCGCAACTGGCACTTTTTATCGATATTTTTCAGATAAACGACAGCTTCTCATGTCCATTCTGGAGGATAAGCTCGAAAGCTTAATGCCTCCTGAGCTAGTCTGGGTAAACGTTAATCCTGAAGTTTATCTTTCGTCACTTTTAGAAGACCATTTTAATCGGTTGCGAGAAAAAGGGATTCATCGTGTTCTACCAGAGCTGATTCACAGAGACCCTGAACTTGCAAAAGTTTTGATGAATGTGAAGAGAAGTATTGTTGGACGGATTCATACAGGTCTTGAAAAAGCAAAAGCAAAAGGTTTTACTTGGGAAGATCTAAATTTGGAAACAGTATCTTGGACGCTCATGTCCATCCTTGAAAAAATACCTGAAATGTATACGGAAAGTGGAAATACTCCAAATTTTGATGAATTAGCGAAGATTATTTGTAGACTTGTTTTTCCTCCTGAAAAAATAGAATTAATGGCTCAAAACATTACTACTAGAGATGAGTGAAAGTATGGATATACAAGAACTGAAGAATTTGAAGACAGAATTAACAAGATTTATGATGGCTTATAAATTTGCGTTAGATGAAATGAATACAAAGATTAATATCCTAAAAGAGGAATTTCATTACATTCATGATTATAACCCAATTGAGCATGTATCCTCTCGGGTGAAATCACCGGATGGTATTTTAAAAAAGGTAATGAGAAAAGGACATGAACTGTCTTTATCTTCGATTAGAGAACAAGTTAAGGATATTGCGGGCATTCGGATCACATGTTCTTTTATTTCGGATATATATGAAATAAGTGAGATGTTAAAGAAGCAAAAAGATGTAAAAATCCTTAATTGTAAGGATTATATTCAAAATCCAAAGCCAAATGGCTATCAAAGCCTTCATTTAATCGTGGAAATACCGATTTTTATGTCTGACCGAGAAGAACATATTCCAGTCGAAATACAAATTAGAACGATTGCGATGGATTTTTGGGCAAGTCTCGAGCATAAGATATTCTATAAATATAACAAAGCGGTTCCGGGACATTTACTTACAGAGTTAAAGGAAGCAGCCATTACGGCAGGCGAGCTCGATCGAAAAATGGAGCGGCTCCATAAGGAGATGACGGCAATTAAGGAACTGGAGAATGAGAAAACAAGTAAGCAACTATTTTTAGGGATAGATGAAGAAACCTTTAATCTCCCTACGTATCTGTTAGAATCTTTAACAAAAAAAGTATGATGTAGGGTGCAAAGCACAAAAGGCATTTTGAAAATCAAATGCTTTTTGTGCTTTTTTTGTTAGGAATATTGATTTCTTTGTAAGAATTTCTTACTGAATTTACAAAAAATTAATAGATCGATGTTAAAATAATATACATTATATGGAATAGCAGAGATGTTAGATTAATTTTATGTAAAAATTTAACAATTTCGTACAATTTGCTTATTCTATCTGTTATTTTTCTTTAATATACTCGGGTGATAAAAGTATTTGTAGAAGGGATGGATTAGATGCAGCAATATAAGGAGGATATGTCTGTAGCAAAATACTTGTTTCACCACGGGAAAAACTTCAGAGCGTATGATTATTTAGGTGCACATTTTTCTGAATATAAAGAAAAATACGGATATGTATTCAGAGTATGGGCGCCAAACGCACTTGCAGTTTCTATTGTTGGAGATTTTAATCATTGGGACCCCCAGTCACATCCAATGGTGAAAGAGACGAATGAGGGAATATGGGAGCTATTTGTGGAAGGGTTAGAAGAGTTTTCCTTGTACAAATATGCAGTGACGACGAATGACGGTCGGGTACTCTTTAAAGCTGATCCCTATGCAGTTTATAGTGAAACAAAGGAGAAAACGGCTTCTTATACGTATCGTTTTACTGGCAAATTCTCTTGGACTGACGAAGATTGGCAAAAGGTTAAAGAGAAGCAGAATATTTACGAGAGTCCTCTGAATATATATGAGGTACATTTAGGGTCCTGGAGAAAATCAGCTGACGACGGGTACTTGAACTATCGTACGATTGCGAATGAACTGATTCCATATGTGAAAAAGATGGGGTATACCCATGTTGAACTCTTGCCATTAGCTGAGCATCCGTTCGACGGATCTTGGGGCTATCAGGTTTGTGGATATTACAGTATAACCTCGCGATTTGGGAAACCTGAGGACTTCATGTATTTCGTTAATTTAGCTCACGAACATGGGATAGGTGTCATCATGGATTGGGTTCCTGCTCATTTTCCAAAGGATGCCCACGGATTATATGAATTCGATGGTCAGCCTTTGTATGAATACAAAGATCCATTAAAACAAGAGCATAAGCAGTGGGGGACGCGAATTTTTGACTTTGGCAGAAATGAAGTTCAGGCTTTCCTCATTTCAAATGCAATCTTTTTAATGGAGAAATATCATATTGATGGTCTCCGAGTGGATGCAGTTGCCTCGATGATTTATTTAAATTACAACAGAAAAAATGGAGAATGGAGGCCAAATGCTTATGGAGGCGAAGGCAATCTTGAAGCAATTAACTTTTTGAGAACATTGAATCATACCGTACTAACTAATTTTCCTCATACTTTAATGATTGCGGAAGAATCGACCGCATGGCCAGGCGTGACGCTTCCTCCTTCCCATAACGGATTAGGCTTTAATTACAAATGGAATATGGGCTGGATGAATGATGTCTTATCATATATGGAAGTTGACCCCATTGCACGCCAGCATCATCATGGTAAACTTACTTTTCCAATTGTCTATGCTTGTGACGAAAACTTCATTTTACCGATTTCCCATGACGAGGTTGTTCATGGAAAACGCTCCTTGTTAGATAAAATGCCAGGGGACTACCACGACAAATTTGCAGGCGTCCGTAGCTTTCTCCTCTATATGCTTTGTCATCCTGGTAAAAAGCTTATGTTCATGGGTTGTGAAATCGGCCAATTCATTGAATGGAATTACAAAAAAGAGCTTGAATGGTTCCTCTTAAAATATGAATCTCATAAGAAATTACAAACATTTTTTAGTCATGCGAACCATTTTTATTTACAAAATCGTCCGCTATGGGAATTAGATTGCTCCCGTGATGGATTCAAATGGATTTGCCATTCAGACCATACAAGAAATATACTCTCCTTCCGACGAATCGATAAATCGCAAAATGAATTAGTAATTGTTGTGAACTTTTCTCCGGTCCTATGGGAGGATTATTATGTTGGGGTACCAGAGAAAGGCCAATATAAAGAAATATTCAATACGGATTTAAAGAAATTCGGTGGTTCAGGGATACGTAATCGCAAGCTACTGGGAACAACAGATGAACCGATGCATGAGCTCGACCAATACATTTCAATAACTTTACCACCTTTAACAACACTTGTGTTTCAACACATCGAGCAAAAGAGAGTGAGAATTTAAAGAAAGTATTCAAATTGAGTCTGTTTTCGTATAGATTGTTGTTAAAATCCTATTGCCGATTTTAACGTAGGAATAGTCAATTGGTGCATTCTAGCAAGATTGCAAGCTCTTTTCTCATTGATTTACGATTCAGTTATCACTGAAAACAAAAATTACTTCATTGATTTTTTGCTCCAAAAGCAACAAAGTTTGAGAAAAGAGCTTTAATTAAAGGGGGAGCGGACGATGTTTCGGAAGAAAAAATGTGTAGCGATGTTACTAGCAGGTGGTCAAGGGAGTAGATTGCACGTATTGACCAAGCAAATTGCAAAACCAGCTGTACACTTTGGAGGCAAGTACCGAATTATTGATTTCACCTTATCAAACTGCATCAATTCTGGTATTGATACTGTGGGTGTCTTAACTCAATATCAACCACTAGAATTAAATGATTATATTGATAATGGGGAGCCTTGGGACTTGGATCGGTCTCATGGAGGTGTTCACATCCTTCCGCCGTATCAACAAGTAAAAGGGGGAGACTGGTACAAAGGGACGGCAAATGCGATCTATCAAAATATGAATTTTATCGAACGTTACCAGCCTGAATATGTCATTATTCTTTCGGGTGATCATATCTATAAAATGGATTACAACAAAATGCTCGAGTACCATATCGAGAAGGATGCGGATTGCACGATTGCGGTCCTTTCGGTGCCGATGGAAGAAGCGAGCCGCTTTGGCATTATGAATACGTATGAGGACGGGAGAATTTACGAGTTTGAAGAGAAACCGAGTAATCCGAAGAGTAATAAAGCGTCGATGGGCGTGTATATTTTTAAAAAGGAAGCACTATTCCGCTACTTGATGGAAGATGAAGAAGATGAGAATTCCTCAAAAGATTTTGGTAAAAATGTCATTCCAGCCATGCTCTACTCAGGTGAAAAAATGTTTGCTTACCCATTTGAAGGCTATTGGAAAGACGTGGGAACACTCCAGTCATTATGGGAAGGAAATATGGATTTATTAGGGGAGCGCCCTAAGCTTGATTTAAATGATCATAAATGGAAAATCAGCTATCGTCACTATCCTGATCATCCTCATTTTATTGGGAACGATGCTTCTGTTACGAACAGCGTGATTGCTGAAGGATGCGAAATTCATGGTACCGTCATTAATTCTGTTCTCTTTAGTGGTGTAACAGTTGAAAAAGGGGCAGTCATTAAAGACAGTGTGGTCATGAGAAATACATTTGTGAGTGAAGGAGCGATCATTAATTACAGCATTGTGGACGTAGGTGTCTATGTAGGAAAGGATGCAAAGGTAGGCGAGGACCGCGGGAATGGGGGGCAGCTAACCGTATTAGGCAGCAACGTCAAAGTGAAGGATGGCACACAAATTTCTAGTGGAGAAATAATCGATAGCAATATGTATCTTAAATATATCGAAAAATCCCATTTAAAAGGGTTATTAAAGGTAATCAAATCGGATGATGTCATTTATTCCACTAGACAGGAAAGAGAGGCTATCGAATGAATGCACTAGGAATTGTATTTTCTAATATCAACGATAAACAAGTACCAGAAATCACAAAAAAACGTATTATGGCTTCCGTACCTTTTGGTGGAAGATATCGCCTTATCGACTTTGTCCTATCCAATATGACAAACTCTGGCATCAATAATATTGGCATTGTGACAAAAAGAAACTATCAGAATTTAATGGACCATATTGGCACCGGAAAGGCATGGGATTTAGCCAGAAAAAGAGGTGGCATTCGGCTATTACAATCCTTCCCTGACGATTCAGAGGAAGTAGTCCAAATTGATAATCGCTTAGAAACATTAAAAGGGATTATGTACTATTTGGATAAAGCGGATGAGAAGTATGTCGTTCTCTCAGATTGTGATATTGTTTGTAATATTTCCTACTCTGATATGTTAAAAAGCCATCAGGAAAACCATGCAGATGTGACAATTTTATATAAGAAGAATCAAGAAAATGCTACATGGAAAGAGAAAAGACCTGTTTTTAAGCTTGATAAAAATGAACGAATTTCAAAGATTGAAAGATCGACAAATATAAAAATTAGCGATGCCCTCTACTTAGGGACCATGATTGTGCAGAAGGAGTTCTTAAAAAAACATATTTCATTAGCCATTAATAAAGGATATACAAGAATTCTAGATTATTGGGCTGACCACACAGATCACTTCCTCGTAAAAGGCTACGAGTTTAAAGAGTATTTCGCTTACATTGATTCACTAGAAAGCTATTTAAAGAGTAATTTAGATTTATTAAAACTGTCTGTACGAGAGGACTTATTCCGGAAACCTTATCGTCCGATTTATACAAGTGTCAATGATTCAGCCCCAACGAAATACGGACCATCCGCTGTCGTTGAAAATTCGATTATTGCAGATGGATGTATCATCGATGGGACTGTGAAAAATTCGATTATTTTTCGCGGCGTGAAAATTAAGAAGTATGCAACTGTGAGCAATAGTATCGTTATGCAAGATTGTGAAATTGGGATCAATGCTACATTGAATCATATCGTCACCGACAAAAACGTTCAGATTGGTGAAAACCGAATGCTATGTGGGCATGAAACCCATCCATTTTATATCGAAAAAGGGAGTAGGATTTAGTGCAAATATAGTCATAATGAACGGAGATGAAAGCTGATGAGAAAACAAGTCATCCAACAACGGACGATCGCAGATAAAAAAGTAGAGCCAAGTGTTCCTTTAGAAATAAAAATTACCGGTAATCATTCATCAGATGAAAGTGAGTCTGCCTTCGAGGGACCAATTTTAATCAAAAAAGACCGGGTAATCATTCATGATGAAGCTGAAGCTAAGAGTAATGGTCGGAAAGTAAATATTCTGATAGCTGCTTCTGAAGGTGTTCCGTTTTTTGTAACGGGGGGCTTAGGAGAGGTAATCGGAGCTTTACCAAAAGCAATAATGAAAGATAGTAAAGAACGATTTGATGTGCGAGTAGTCTTACCTCTTTACGAATCTATTAGTCCACAAGAACGAAAAAAGATGCAATTCTTAGGGTATTTCCATGTAGAACTCGCTTGGAGGAAACAGTATTGTGGTGTCTTCCGCACAGAAAAAGATGGGATTATCTATTATTTTATCGATAATGAATTTTATTTTAAACGTGCGATTCCATATGGATATGATGATGACGGCGAACGATTTGCTTTTTTTAGCAAAGCTGTATTGGAAAGCATTCAGGTTATGGATTTCGAACCAAATATTATTCATTGTCATGATTGGCAAACAGCACTTATACCAGTATATCTTCACTACACCTATCACCACTTACATCTCAAATCACTCTTCACGATTCATAACATCGAATATCAAGGAAAAAATGACTTGCACATGCTAGAGGATATCATAGGTTTACCACCAGAAGCACGGGGCGTTTTGGAATATAACGGTTGCGTGAACTTAATGAAAGCTGCAATCGAATGTGCTTATCGTGTCAATACGGTGAGTCCTAATTATGCGATTGAATTAATGAATGATTACTTCGCGAAAGGATTAGCACGAATTATTCAAAGAAATGGGCAAAAGGTTAAAGGAATTTTAAATGGGATTGATATGGAGTTGTATAATCCTGAAACAGACCCATCTATTTTTGTGAATTACAATCAAGAGACGATAGATAAAAAGAAATTGAATAAAACCGAGCTGCAACGCCTTGTCAATTTACCAGTAGAGGAAAAGGTACCGCTCTTTGCTATCGTTAGCAGGCTCGTTACGCATAAAGGAATTGATATTGTTGCCGCCATGATGGAGAAATTGTTAAGTGAGAAAGTACAGGTCGTCATTTTAGGAATTGGCGAACGTAAATACGAGGACTACTTTAAATGGCTTCAGGACCAGTATCAAGGGAAAGTATCATCCCTTATTACCTTTAATCAAGATTTAGCGAGGAAAATTTACGCTGGAGCTGACTTTTTCCTCATGCCATCTAAAAGTGAACCATGCGGATTAGCACAAATGATTGCTTCAAGATATGGGACGGTTCCAATCGTTCATGCGGTTGGTGGCTTGCGTGATACGATTCACGATTGTTCGAAAGGCGAAGGCAATGGCTTTGTCTTTGATCAATATAATGGGAATGATCTCTTACATGCTATCTACAGAGGTTTAGAGACGTATAAAAACGAGCAAGATTGGAATGCATTGGTCGAATGGATCATGGGCATTGACTTTAGTTGGGGAAAATCAGCAAGAGAATATGAGAGACTCTATATGGAATTGGATAAAGTTCTTATTTAATTTTACGATTTCACCAAAAAAGTCAGTTTGGCCCTGTTCGCTTTTTCTCTTACCTTCGGACATTGTAAATCGATTCAGGCGACTGGATATAGATAGAGCAATTTGTATTGGGACGATTAAATGGACACGCATAGAGCCTTGAACTTTTTAGACAGATTTGACTGGAGGTATTTCCATGCAATCCACGTTAACAAAAAAACAATTAGGCGTACTTATTAAAAATAGATTGTCACGACATTATGGGATCTCGGCGGAGGAAGCTGACCGGAAGCAGATGTACAAAACATGTGCAAGAACGGTCGTCGAAATCCTTTCTGACAAAAGAACGAGATATTATCAGAAATTAAAAGACCAAGAGAAAAAGAAAGTGTACTATCTTTGCATGGAATTTTTAGTGGGGCGTTCGCTAAAAAACAACCTCTATAATTTAGGCTTAGAAAAGGAATTTCGAGATATTTTAAAGGAATGGAATTTTGACCTAGAAGAGCTTTACGAGGAAGAACCTGATGCAGGCTTAGGGAATGGAGGACTTGGTCGCTTAGCCTCGTGTTTCATGGATTCTCTCGCTACAATGGAATATCCTGCGATGGGGTATTCGATTTGTTATGAGTATGGACTTTTTAAACAAAAAATTGTTGATGGTTGGCAAATGGAGCTTCCGGACATATGGCTTCCTGGTGGTGACGTCTGGCTTAATCAACGAAACGACTTAGCTTTTCGTGTGAAATTTAATGGTCATGTCGAAGAAATTTGGACAAAGGATGGTCTGACGACAAATTACTCAGATTACGATGAAGTCGAAGCAGTCCCATACGATATGATGATTTCTGGAGCGGATTCTGAGGGAGTGGCAATCTTAAGGTTGTGGCGCGCTCGTGATGTGGATAAGTTCGATATGAAATCATTCGCTAAAGGCGACTATAACCGAGCGATGAATGAAAAAATGAATGCTGATCTTATTTGTAAGGTCTTGTATCCGTCTGATAACCATTTTGAAGGAAAAACATTACGCTTACGTCAACAATATTTTCTTGTGTCAGCATCAATACAGAACATCGTATCCGATCATCTTCAGCAGTTTGGAACTTTAGATAATTTTAGCGAAAAAGTTGCCATTCATATAAATGACACCCATCCTGCTCTATGTATTCCAGAGCTTATGCGCATTTTGTTGGATGATCATCTGTTTAGCTGGGATGATGCCTATAACATGGTGATGAATATGGTCAGCTATACGAATCATACTGTTTTATCAGAAGCACTTGAAACATGGCCAGAGGAGCTTATAAAGCAACAATTCCCGAGGATTTATGGGATCATTCAAGGACTGAATGAAGCGTATTGTCAAGAAATGTGGAATCGTTATCCAGGTGAGTGGGGAAAAATTGAACGGATGGCGATTATGAGCCATGGCCAAATCAGAATGGCTAATTTATGTATAATCGGCTCTTCCTCGGTAAACGGGGTTTCTAAGCTGCATTCTGATATTTTAAAGAGTCAGGTGTTTTCTGATTTTTATCAAGCATCTTCTGAAAAATTCACGAATGTTACGAATGGGATTGCTCATCGAAGATGGATTTGTCAGGCCAATCCCCGTTTAACGAGATTACTGGATGATTGTATTGGCCAAGAATATAAAAAGGATGGTCGAAAGCTTGCTGACTTCAGAAGGTATTCAGAGAACCGAAGTATCTTACGGCAATTAAGAGATATTAAACTAGCGAACAAGATTGATTTTTCAAACCTCATGGACAAGAAAGGAATTAGTATTGATCCCCATTCTATTTTTGATGTACAAGCGAAACGATTACATGAATATAAGAGACAATTGCTAAATGTCCTTAAAATCATTTCTTTGTATTTGGATTTAAAAGACGAACCTAACTTGAATATCCCCCCGCAAACCTTTTTATTTGCGGCAAAGGCAGCACCTGGCTATTATATGGCGAAAGAAGTCATACGGTTAATCTGGCATTTGAGTGCAGACATCGAAAAGGATCCTGTGTTGCGAGAAAAGATACGGGTAGTTTTTCTCGAAAATTATTGTGTGACGATGGCGGAAGCGTTAATGCCAGCAGCCGAAATTAGTGAACAAATCTCTCTTGCTGGAAAAGAGGCAAGTGGAACCGGGAATATGAAAATGATGGCGAATGGAGCCCTTACAATCGGTACGATGGACGGTGCGAATGTGGAGATTTTCGAAGCGGTCGGAAAAGATAACATCTTTATTTTTGGCATGAGTGCAGAAGATGTAGAGCGAAAATGGGCAGAAGGCTATGAGGCTTCTTCTTATTATCATAATAAGGAAAAGGTACATAGAGTCGTCGATAGTTTACGTCGAGGATTTAATGGTGAGTCATTTGACTCGATTTATCGTTACCTACTTGTTGGCGACTATGGTGTAGGGGATCCGTACATGTGCCTAGCTGATTTTGAAGATTATTTGAAGGTCCATCAGCAACTACTTGTTATTTACCAAGACCAGCATCAATGGAATAGGATGTCATTATTTAACATTGCTGGAGCAGAACGTTTTGCTGCTGACCGAAGTATTATGGAATACGCAAATAATATTTGGAACATTACACCTCTGCATTAAGGAGCTGTCAGTTTGGAAAATCGCATTTGTTCACGATTTGAGGGAGGAAATTTTCGCTACCCGTCCGGAGCAGTACCAACCCATTCTACACTCATTTTCGAAATAGAAGTTCCTCGTTTTTATGGAGTCAAAGAGGTTTCACTTGTCTTAATTAACGATCGCGATCATCAGTATCATCGCTTGAGGATGGGCTGGAAAGGAATCGACAACGGACGGGACCTATATGAGTTAGGTATTGAGCTAGGCGAAGCAGGATTGAATTGGTATTACTTTCAATTGGACTCATTAACTGAGGTTAAGTATGTAGGGATTAATGAAGGGGACAGCATCATCTCTGAACACGAGCCGTCTTCCTGGCAATTAACTGTCTATGATGAGAAATTTACAACACCTGACTGGATTAAGGGTGGTATTTTCTATCATATCTTTGTTGACCGGTTTGCCCGGATTGGGAAAACTGTTGTAAAGGATGACATCGTTTTTCGTGATGACTGGGGTGGGCTTCCAACCTACAAACCTAATGAAGAAGGAGAAGTGCTCAATAATGATTTCTTTGGCGGCAATTTAAAAGGAATCATTGGAAAATTAGATTATATTCATTCTCTAGGCGTTACTTGTATCTATTTGAGCCCTATTTTTGAGGCGTATTCAAACCATAAATACGATACAGGTGATTTTACGAAAATCGACCCGATGTTTGGGACGTTGTCTGACTTTCGTAAGCTTTGCAAGGAAGCAAAAAGACGAGGAATCCGAGTTATTATGGATGGGGTCTTTAATCACGTCGGTTCAGATAGTGTTTATTTTAATAAAAATGGAACGTATCAAGAAATTGGGGCTTATCAATCGAAAGCTTCCCCCTACTATTCTTGGTTTAAGTTTATTGATTACCCTGATAAATATGAAAGTTGGTGGGGAATTCAGACTTTGCCATCAGTAAATGAGGAAGAGCCCACTTATGTTGAATTTATTACAGGTGAAAATGGAATTACGAAAAAATGGCTAGAAGAAGGTGCATCAGGGTGGAGACTGGATGTTGTTGATGAATTGCCAGATCCCTTCATTGAAAAAATTCGACAGGCGATAAAATCCTCACAACCAGAGTCCTTATTAATTGGAGAGGTATGGGAGGACGCCTCCAATAAAATAGCCTATGGACATCGGAAAAAGTATCTCTTAGGTAAGCAATTGGACAGTGTGATGAACTATCCCTTTATGAATGGCATTATCGAATTTGTGCGTAATGGGAATGCGGAGCAACTGGATTCCGTCGTAACAAGTATTTTACAGAATTACCCTTCAAGTGTCGTTCATTGTCTGATGAATATGTTAGGTACCCATGATACCCAACGAATCTTAACGGCTCTTGGAGGTAAAGACTTAAGCCATGCACCGAAAGAAGAGCAAGCGGATACATGTATGACAAAGAAGGAAAGACAGGACGCGATTCAGTTACTAAAAATGGCATCTCTTCTGCAAATGACCTTGCCAGGTGTACCATGTATCTATTATGGGGATGAAGCCGGAATGGAAGGATATAATGATCCTTTTAACCGAAGATGTTACCCTTGGGGTCAGGAAGAGAGTGAACTTGTAAAGTGGTATCAAAGATTAGGTGCCATTCGGAAGAAATGGTCGGTTTTTAAAGATGGAGAATATAAAACGATTTATGGAAAGGAAGGTATCTTTCTTTTTCAACGGACGGATGGCAAAGAAAAAATTGTCGTTGGTGTGAATCGTTCAGAAGAGCCTTTCCGATTTGAAGTGGAGAATGAGTATGTGGATCTTTTTGGAGTGGACACTGTAATAGATCAATACATTCTTGAACCGAATAAAGTTTGTTTTTTAGGAATACGTTAAGAATTCTTCGATTCTTGGTTATTAAGGAGAAAGATTCAAAATAGCATATGAAATTTAAGATCAAATCAAATATTGATTTGGTCTTAAATTTTGTTTGTTTTCAAGAGAATGGATTTAAAATAACAAATTGAAAACTAATTAATAACTTTTGGCACGGTGAAAATTGGATTGTCAATTAGGTCTATTAACAATATTGACGAGCTTATTTTATGCTAAGCTAGATATATAGATGAATAGGTTTTGGGAGGATGTGGTTTTCTTTGATAGCATTTGTATTTATAAGTGTCTATTTTATACCTGTATTAGCGATTGTTTTTTGTCTAAATCTTGTAGAAGTTTTAAAGAAAATTAAAAATGACCAAGCTACCGGGAAAAATACATTTTGGCTAACATTGTCTTTTATGCTGATAGTATGGAGTATTGCAGTGACAGCAGCCTTAGGTTCATAAAATGCATAGCAAAATATTTACTGCCATGAATGTAAAAATGCTGGCAACTTGGATTTGGAAACCTGCTAAAGTGGGCCAAACTAGTTGAATGGAGTGGAGGGTGCTTGACTCCTGGGGGATTTGCAGGACAGGTGAGATCCCGCAGGAGCGAAGCACCGAGGAAACTCACCGCCTGCCCCCCGGAAAGCAAGTGCCCGGAGCGGAAATTAACGGATTTTAACCGCAATCCCTTACAAAAATGACAAAAGAGACCGAGCGGGTGAAATGCCTTTTGTCGACAATCTAATGCTTTGAATCAATGTCGGAGCATTTTTTTCTTTTAAGAGTATGACATTTATCATGTATAGCATGTGACAACTATGTCTACCATAATTTATAGCCTTTGTTATGATAAGAAAAAAACGAATGACGAAGGGATGCTAATACATGATCAACCAAAAGCAAAAACAGCTTCGTAAAGAGATGGCCCCTTATGAGAAATCAGCCACTAGAAAAAGTATTTTACAGCTTATAAACACTTTTGTCCCATTTGTACTACTATGGGTACTTGCTTATCAAAGTATAAACATTTCATATGTTCTTACAGTACTCTTAGCGATTGTTGCGGGTGGATTTTTAGTCCGAATATTTATCATTTTTCATGATTGTTGTCATTACTCATTTTTCAAAAAGCGGAAAGCGAATGATATCCTTGGAACGATTACAGGGATCCTAACATTGTTTCCTTATCGCCAGTGGCAGCATGACCATTCCGTCCATCACGCAACAAGCTCGAATTTGGATAAACGGGGAACAGGTGATATCTGGATGTTAACCGTGGATGAGTACTTAGAGGCTTCAAAAATGACAAGACTGAAGTACCGCTTATATCGAAATCCGTTTATTATGTTTGTTCTTGGACCAATATATCAATTCCTAATCCGTAATCGTTTCAATCGTAAAGGTGCACGTAAAAAAGAGCGAATGAGTACTTATTTGACCAATGTAGTAATCGTAGCTCTAGTTGTTTTACTAGGCTTAACGATTGGTTGGATTCCTTTCTTAGTCATACAAGGTACGATTTTTATGGTTTCAGGAGCATCTGGAATTTGGTTATTTTATGTTCAACATACATTTGAGGATTCGTACTTTGAAGAGGATGAGCATTGGGAGTATGTTCGGGCAGCGGTAGAAGGAAGCTCCTTTTATAAATTGCCAAAAATCCTTCAATGGATAACTGGAAACATCGGTTACCATCATGTTCACCATTTGAGTCCAAGGATTCCTAATTATCAGCTTGCAGAGGCACACGAAAACACCTTTCCATTACAGCAAGTACCGACTGTAACCCTTGGAACAAGTATCGCATCTCTGAAATTTCATTTATGGGATGAAGAGAAAAAGAATTTTGTCGGTTTCAGAACGATCAAGAAAAAAATAGCTCAAGAAAGAGCGAAGAAATCAAAAGTAGGTAGACCCGTGAAATCTTCATAATGGAAAAAAGCCGTTTCTTAACTTAGAACGGCTTTTTTATGCTAAAATTGCGAAAAAGACAACAACTATAAAGGATACAAAATATGAACATTAAAAAACAAAAACTTATGCAAAAGTTCTCTGGTATATCGCCATATATATGGGCCCTGTTAAGTATCCTTCCATTTTACTTTATCTTTCAGTCCTCTTCGACAATGGAAATGGTAACAGGGATCATATTAACTGCTATCTTTTTTGTCGTCTACAGATTTGCTTTTATTTCAAATAGATGGTCGGTTTATTTATGGTTTATCATTTTGATTAGCATTTCAATGACGATGGCAATTCTCTTCGATTATATCTATTTCGCCTTTTATATTGCCTATTATAATGGGAATATCAAAAAAAAGGCGGCATTCATTACTTTGTATGTCGTTCATTTAGTTTGTACAACGGCGGCCATCAACTATAACTTTGTCATGCAGAAGGACTTGTTTATTGAACAGATTCCCTTTGTGATCGTTATTTGGATAAGTGTCATACTCCTTCCATTTAACCTTTATAATAAGAAAAGACAAGGAATTTTAGAGGAAAAACTAGAGGATGCTAACAAAAGAATTTCGGAGCTAGTTAAGCAAGAAGAACGACAAAGAATTGCTCGCGACTTGCATGATACATTGGGACAGCGACTGTCTTTAATTGGACTTAAAACGGATTTAGCGCAAAAATTAATATATAAGGATCCTGAACAGGCTAAAAATGAATTAAAGGACGTTCAGCAAACAGCAAGGACAGCTTTAAACGAGGTTCGTAAAATGGTTTCCTCCATGAGAGGAATACGTTTAAAGGACGAATTAGTCCATGTGAAACAGCTACTCAGGGCTGCTCAAATCGAACTCATCGTCGACCAGAAAGAGCCGTTTGCAAATGTTTCCTTGTTTTTAGAAAATATTTTAAGCATGTGTTTGAAAGAAATCGTTACGAATGTTGTTAAGCATAGCAAAGCAAGCACCTGCAAAATCAGCATTGAGCAATCTTTGAATGAAATTTCCGTTACAGTGAGTGATAACGGCATCGGTTTAAAAGAAGCTGATGTAGGGAAAGGTAGCGGTTTACTCGGGATAAGGGAGAGGCTTGAGTTTGTGAACGGAACGTTTGAAATCGTTGCAGGTGATGGGACAACGATCGTCATGAAAGTACCGAACGTGATGAAACGGAATGGAGGTGAGCTAGTTGATTAGAATTGTCATTGCTGAAGATCAACGTATGCTACTTGGTGCCTTAGGCTCTCTACTTAGTTTAGAGCACGACATGGAAGTGGTAGGAAAAGCATCCAATGGTGAGGAAGCGATAGCACTAGTTCATGAGCTTAAGCCCGATATATGTATTATGGACATTGAGATGCCAGGAAAAAGCGGTTTAG
The DNA here is from genome assembly GCF_005280205.1 of Bacillus yapensis. Taxonomy (GTDB): domain Bacteria; phylum Bacillota; class Bacilli; order Bacillales; family Cytobacillaceae; genus Robertmurraya; species Robertmurraya yapensis. The sequence continues at coordinate 107,015 of NZ_SUND01000014.1, forward strand.
ATGCTGCTGAGGAATTAAAGGGTCAAGGATGTGAGGTTGTTATTCTCACGACTTTTTCTCGAACCGGTTATTTTCAACGAGCATTAAAAGCTGGTGTAAAAGGGTATTTATTAAAAGATAGCCCGAGCGAGGAACTTGCGAATTCAATTCGAAACGTGATGTCAGGCAGAAGGGTGTATGCACCTGAATTAATGGATGACATGTATGCTGAAGATAACCCACTAACTGATCGAGAACTAGAAGTGCTCGAACTCGTCGCTGATGGTAGAAATACGAAGGAAATTGCAGAAGAGCTTAGTATTAAAACAGGTACGGTTCGGAATTATATTTCGACCATCCTAGACAAATTAGGTGTTACAAATCGGATAGAAGCAATTACCCACTTCAAAGAAAAAGGCTGGTTTAAATAACTGGAAATTTTATGTATGATAAATCCCATTTAATGGCATACTACTCGGAAGAAACGATAAAAGGAGTTTATGCCATGACAATAGAAATTGGAACAAAGTATCAGATTTCAAAAGAAATCAAAAGTATTTATAACTCAGCCGATACGTTAACGGTCACGAGACTGAACGGGGGAACCGTTCAATTTACTTTAGGTGATGGAAAGGGACATGGTTCCATGCCACTGCAGCATTTAGAGTATTTACTAAAACGAACTGAGCTAACCGAGGTAACGAATAAGAGAATGCTGTTAAAATCTGAGCAATCAGAAAAGGATATTGTATAGGCGATATGTTGTTTTAAGAAAAGAGGCTCCGAACTAATCGGAGTCTTTTTTACTCCTTGTTTAATTAACAGAAAATTTTTATAAAACATGTTATAATAGATGAAGATATTGCCATTTTATTATTTTTACATAGGAGGTTGAAAGCGTTAACAAAACTATGTTTCGTTTAAAAATAGTAAATGTACAGATTACTAGGATTAAAGGGAGGCAAACACGATGAGAGAAGTTGTGATAGTTGAGGCAGTGAGAACACCGGTTGGAAAGAGAAAAGGATTATTGAGCAATGAGCGACCTGATGAGCTTGCAGCAAAGACATTGAAAGAACTTGTTAAACGCGCGGGCATTTCTCCAGAGCTTGTTGAGGATGTTATTTTGGGCTGTGTAGCCCAAGTTGAGGAACAAGGAGTGAACATCGCCCGTACTGCCGCTTTAATGGCTGGGTTTCCGATTGAGGTACCAGGTACTACAATCGATCGCCAATGTGGTTCTGGACAACAAGCGGTACATTTTGCCTCACAAGCGATTTTAAGTGGCGATATGGATATCGTCATTGCTGGTGGTGTGGAAAGCATGACGCGAGTTCCGATGGGCTCCACACGAAAAAATTCAAGCTGGAGTGAAGTGTTGACTTCTCGCTATGAGATGATTCACCAAGGCTTGTCTGCTGAGCGAATTGCTGAAAAATGGGAACTGACGAGACAAGAGCTTGATGAGTTCTCATTAGAAAGTCATCGCAGAGCTATTAAAGCTCAAGAGGAGGGCCGTTTTGATCGGGAGATCATGCCATTAGAAGTAACACTAGAGGACGGAACGAAAACGGTCGTTACGCAGGATGAAGGTCCAAGAAGAGGAACATCATTAGAAAAGCTTGCAACACTTAAACCTGCTTTTACTGAGGATGGAAAAATTCATGCAGGAAATGCTAGTCAAATGAGTGATGGTGCTGCTGCTATTTTATTAATGTCGCGAGAGAAGGCAGAAGAGCTTGGACTTAAACCTAGATTTAGAGTGGTTGCGCGAACCGTTGTTGGCTCTGACCCAACGTTAATGCTTACGGGCCCAATCGAAGCTACGAAACGTGTGTTAAAAAGAGCCGGGCTTACGATTAGTGACATGGATACCTATGAGGTGAATGAAGCCTTCGCACCGGTTCCGATGGTGTGGCAAAGAGAATTAGAGGCTGACCTTGAAAAGCTCAATCCGAATGGTGGAGCGATCGCATTAGGACATCCGCTCGGTGCAAGTGGAGCTCGTGTGATGATTACGATGATGAGCGAGCTTGAGCGAAGCGGTGGTCGCTATGGACTTCAAGCCATTTGCGAAGGTGGCGGAATGGCGAACGCAACGATTATTGAGAGAATATAATTCTAGTAAAATAGTTCATGGCCCATCATATATTGATGGGCCATGAGCTACGGGAGGAGGATGTGTAATGGATATACAGAATTCGGTTGCGATCGTGACAGGGGGAGCATCTGGACTTGGAGAAGCAACAGTTACTCGCATTGTGGAAAAGGGTGGTTTCGCGACCATTGTAGATTTATCAGAGGAAAAAGCAGCCGCACTAGTGGAAAAGCTAGGCTCTGACCGAGTCCACTTTGTTAAAACAAATGTGACGAGTGAAGAGGAAGTTAAGGTTGCGATTAATCAAACGATTGAAAAGTTTGGGGCTGTTCATGTGTTAGTTAATTGTGCGGGAATTGGACTTGCTGAACGTGTCGTTGGCAAAGAAAAACCACATGATCTAGATAGATTCGCAAAGGTTATCCAGGTGAATTTGATTGGGACATTTAATGTTATTCGATTGGTTGCTGAAAAGATGATTGCAAACACACCAAATGCTGAAGGTGAACGAGGTGTCATTATTAATACAGCTTCTGCAGCAGCATACGAAGGACAAATTGGACAAGCTGCATACAGTGCCTCTAAGGGCGGAATTGTTGGAATGACACTGCCAATAGCACGTGAATTAGCCAAATACGGCATCCGAAATATGACGATTGCACCTGGGCTCATTGATACACCGTTGTTTGCCGGACTCCCTGATACAGCCCGGCAAGCTCTAGGAGCCATGGTTCCGTTCCCATCAAGGCTAGGGTATCCTTCTGAGTATGCCATGCTTGCTACAAGTATTATTGAAAATCCGATGCTAAATGGGGAAACAATACGCCTTGACGGAGCGATTAGAATGCAACCGAAATAATGAGGTACACTTATACTACCTTTCGAATAATTGTTCGAAATGATTGTAATTGATTGCAACTTTTTCAACATAGAATTATGATCAAGACAAAATCATTTTAGGAGAGTCATATGGAGAGCTACGGATTATTAGTTTCGAAACAAAGAGATTTTTTTCATACAGATCGGACAAAAGAGATTTCGTTTAGAATTCAAGCACTTGAAACGCTCCGCAAAGCGATAAAGGAACGAGAGCAAGAGTTCATTGAGAGCTTGAAGCAAGATTTAAATAAATCGGAATTTGATGCTTATTCAACGGAAATAGGCATTGTATTAGAAGAGATTCGTTTTACTTTAAAGCATCTTTCTAAATGGGCGAAGCCAAGAAGAGTGAAAACACCTGTGACCCACATTGGTTCGAAAAGCTATATTTATCCGGAGCCATACGGCGTCACCCTAATAATTGCTCCATGGAATTATCCGTTCCAATTAGCGATTGCCCCATTGATCGGTGCGATTGCAGCGGGAAATTGTGCTGTATTAAAACCTTCAGAACTGACGCCAAAGACCTCACATGTGATGGCAAAACTCATCAAAGAGAATTTCCCTGAAGAGTTCATCAAGGTCATTGAAGGTGGGGTCGAGACAAGCGAAGCCCTTTTAAAAGAGAAATTTGATTACATCTTTTTTACAGGTAGTGTACCCGTTGGGAAAATTATTATGGAAGCGGCCTCTAAGCACTTAACGCCAGTTACATTAGAGTTAGGCGGGAAAAGTCCATGTATCGTTCATGAAGGCGCCAATGTAAAGATTGCGGCGAAAAGAATTGCTTGGGGCAAGTTTATGAATGCTGGTCAAACGTGTATTGCACCAGATTACTTGTTTGTCCACCAAAGTATTAAGGAAGAATTTTTGTCACAGTTAAAAGTAGCGGTTGCAGAACTCTATGGAGATGCTCCATTAGAGAATGAAAATTTTACGAAGATTGTCAGCGAAAGACATTTTAACCGTCTTCAAAGCTTTTTGAAAAATGGCACGGTATTTATAGGTGGAGAAACTCTCCCTGAACAGTTAAAGATGGTGCCAACGGTATTAACTGATATTTCATGGGATGATGCAATCATGGAGGACGAAATATTTGGTCCAATTCTACCTGTTCTTGAATACGACGATTTGGCTGGGATTATCGATGAAATTAATAACCATCCAAAACCACTGGCACTGTATTTGTTTACTGAAAGTGAGACTGTACAGTCTTACGTATTAAATCGCGTCTCGTTTGGTGGAGGATGTATTAATGACACTGTTTATCACATTACGAGTCCGTATTTACCATTTGGTGGTGTGGGGAGCAGTGGTACTGGCGCCTATCATGGAAAAGGAAGCTTTGATACGTTTTCCCATGAGAAAAGTGTCTTAAAGCAAACGACACTATTTGATATCCCGTTACGTTATCCTAATTTCAAAGATGGCCTAAAGTATATCAAGCTGTTCTTCAAGTAAATTGTAAGTCTCTCTAGTTTTTAGGGAGACTTTTTTTCATCCATTGATATAAAGAATAGACGAGCCAGAGAAATGCGCTATAACCGAAGAAGGAATAGAAATGCTTCCAAGATGTGCTATGAATAAACAATCCAAGATCCTCTGCAACCCTTTCAAGGACTGACGCTAATAAGCCAATTAGTACGATGAAGAGGAAAGTGTTCCTTTCAGTTAGCTTGTCACAAATATAGAGATAGAGAAGCACACCGAGTGGCAGAACAATTAACGTAAATGCGATATTTACTGAAAATATGGTAGGAAAAGGCCTGTATGGAAAAGAATAGAGCTCTTTTCCGACAAAAAATAAGTCTAAATACGTTCCAATGAGTGAGGCCAATAGCACGACTGGTAAAGCGTTAATCCAAAATTGATACGGCCTTTTTTGCGATGGCAGCGAGTTCGAGTCGTTCGAGTGTTTTACAGTATTCATTTCTAATCTCCCCGTCTACGTCTTCTTTTGTTTCCAACAAATAATAGATGACTTTCCAGTTTTTAAACCAATCTCCAACTTCTGCAGATGTTTGTTTTCTATTTTTCCACGCTGTTGTGAGCTGAGGGCTATAGAGCCGTTGTGACCCTGGAAGCAATTCGCAATCTTTGAATCTTCGTTTCCACACGGTACCAGGTAATGCTTCCTCCACATCATTGAAAACGTCAGGCCAATAATCCTTTCTCGAACCAGTATGTGGAGTTGTAACAGCCCATTGTAAAATCCTCTCCTTACGTGCTTCATCTCCGAATAAAATTTGATATAGGCGTTTTCCAAGCATAATCCGTTCATGTAGCCTTTCAAATTGGTGAAGCGTTTCTCCTACTAAACTAATATGTTTCTCTGTTCTATATGGAAAGAGAATATGATTCATTGAAAGAATGTCCTGAAGTAGAAATTCCATCGAATCAAAAACTTCTTTTTTAAAAGTTGGGTGACGAACTACACGTTTTTCTAAGTAGCTTTGTTCATTAATGACAAGAGCAATAGCTAATAGATAAGTATCGTGGTGTTTCCAAAATTCATTCCAAATTGTCTCCATGAAGACGGATACTTGAAAAAACGGCAATAGGTGAAAGAGATTATGCCCCTTTTTTATGCTTTCTTCATAGAGGAGAAATTGGGGATAGGCATCTTGAAAGATTAGCCAATTTCCTCTTTCTAGGAAGGCAAAAAAGCTTTCGCGCTCCTTTTTTGAGAGTAATCTAGATAAGAGTCCGCCTTTTAAATCCGTCATATTCCAGCCGCCGTTACGAGAAACCATATGCCCCAAAAAGGCCCAATGAATTTCAGGGTGCTTAACATAAAAATCTAAGTAAGCTTTTGTTCGAGTTACGTTGTTTTTATTTAGTTCAATCGTCCGCTGTTGAATACTTTCGATTAATCTTTTCTCGTCTAGACTTAAAGGCCTGTCTAGCCAATTCTTGCGGTTCTTATTTTTCAATTCATTTTTAATGATTGCTAAAGATATCGGTAAGGCTGTTGTTTTTTTGTTGAATTTGCACAAGCGCTCACGCCTCCTTAGGCGAATGCTTTACAGAAATAGTGAATATGTATGTAACGTGAAGTTATTTTTTTTCTGGAGTGATTAGAATGAATCGACGTATCACAGATGGGATCGAGAGCCTGATTGAGCAATTAAAGAAAGACCAATCTTTTGATGGCTCCTGGAATTATCCGTTTGAAACTGGTATCTCTACGGATTGTTATATGATCATTTTATTAAGAACGTTAGAGATTGATGATGAAAACTTAATTAAGGAATTAGTGCGGAGAATCATTAGTAAACAAGAGAAAAATGGTGCTTGGAAGCTATTTTATGATGAAGGAGATGGGAATGTTACAGCCACTTTAGAAGCCTATTATGCTCTCCTATACTCCGGTTATTTCGAAAAATCAGGAAAAAGATTGACGTCAGCTAGACGCTTTATTTTGAAAAATGGTGGCATGGAAAAAGTACATATGTTCACCAAAATCATGTTAGCCATTACGGGTCAGTACAAATGGCCAAGTTTTTTCCCGATTCCCCTCGAATTTATCTTGTTACCTAACACTTTTCCAATTAATTTTTATCAACTATCGGTATACGGAAGAGCCAATTTGCTACCGATCATGATTCTTTCTGACAGCGAATTCCAAATGAAAACAAAGAAAAGCCCAGATTTGTCTGACCTATACGTTCGTCAAAATGATGAGGAGCTTTTTCACGAAGAAGAGTGGCGTTCATTATACGGAACGATAAAATCAGGAATTGAGAGCTTACTAGAGATTCCAAGTCAATTGAAAGAACGTGCTAAGACGAAGGGAAAGCAATACATGCTAGCGCGGATTGAAAAGGATGGGACATTTTTTAGTTATTATAGTTCAACCTTTTTAATGATATTTGCATTAATAGCACTTGGGTATAAAACGACACATCCCGTCATAACGAGGGCTGTGAATGGGCTAAAGTCGATGAAAACGACGATTGATGGCTGTACCCATATGCAGTACACAACCGCAAACGTCTGGAATACTTCTTTAATTAGCTATGCTTTACAGGATGCGGGAGTTTCTGGAGAAGAGTCCGTCATTGAAAAGGCGAACCACTATTTACTAAGGAAGCAGCATACTTTATATGGGGATTGGGTCGTTCATAATCCAAATAGCTTTCCTGGAGGGTGGGGCTTCTCGAATATTAATTCATTTAATCCAGATGTAGATGATACGACTGCAACCTTGAGATCAATCGCTCGGGATGCGATCCATAACCCAAGTTATCGTTCTTCCTGGGAAAGAGGGATGAAGTGGTTATTGTCGATGCAAAATGAGGATGGGGGATGGCCAGCTTTTGAAAAAAATACGAACAGTCCTCTCTTTAAGCTTCTGCCGATTGAAAAAGGCGATTTTATTTTAACGGACCCACCGACAGCTGATCTAACGGGAAGGACTCTGCAGTTTCTAGGTGATTATACGAATCTTTCAAGCACACATCCTTCTGTAAGGGCCGGGGTAGAGTCTATCTTAACCAAGCAAGAGAAGGATGGTTCATGGTATGGACGTTGGGGGATTTGCTATTTGTATGGAACTTGGGGTGCACTAACGGGCTTGAGAGCTGTTGGAATACAACCGGAACACCCAGCAATACGCAAGGCGAGTTCATGGCTGCAGAGTGTGCAAAATGAAGATGGGGGATGGGGCGAATCCTGTAAGAGTGATAGTCAAAAAAAATATGTAGCACTTCCTGCTAGTACGCTCACGCACACCGCTTGGGCTGTTGATGCTCTAATATCTGTATCAGATAAACCATCAAGAGCCATGAAGAAGGGAATTGAATTTTTGCTAGAGAATCTCGAGAAAAAGGATTGGACCACTGAATATCCAAAAGGACAAGGAATGGCAGGGGCTTTCTATATTCATTACCATAGTTACCGCTATGTCTTTCCATTATTGGCACTTGCTCATTACGATAGAAAATATGAAAAAAGCTAAAAGAGGGGACTTTTAGCTTTTAACAATTTTAGATGGATTATTAATCTTGTATGGAACAGGGTCTGAGATGATAAATTCTTCTTCAACGTCTTTGCCGCTAGGAAGCTTCTTTTTCACGATTTTGCCGTCAAATTCAAGACTGACGCCAGGTGATAACTCAAATTTCTTTAATGTTTTTGAATGACTGCACCAGGCAAGACCGATATCAATCGGATCTTCTTGTTCGATGCGCACATTCTCTAACACTACAACTTCATCGTTCTCTTCATTAAAATGATTCCAGCTATATGCGAATTGCTTCACGACTGCGGTAAAGTGGACTTTGTCTTCTGGTAATTCAATTTTCTTTGGCTTTTCTTTTTTCTCTTTCTTCGGCTTCGCTTCTTTTGTTTTAGGTTCCGCAGGAGCTGCTTTTTCTTCAACCGTTTTTGTTGGGACGGTTTCTGTCGGACTATTCTCTGATTCGGAAGTAACCAGTTTTGTGAAGCTCGGAGATTGCATTTCTTTTAAGTAGGCAGGATGAATACAGCTTAAATTCCCATCCTCAAATTCAATGATCACAGTGTAGTAGTCATCGGTTTTACCGTAGGTTTGATAACCGATGATCGTCACTTGACGTTGGAAGGTAGCTTCTTTGTACCAAAATTGTTTTTTGACCTCTTTTGTTGTGGAGAGACCCCATTCTCTAACCTTTTCAGCATAGTCTTCTTCATCTGCAAAAGTTTCATATGTACCAACAGGGGGTAGATAAGTAGTCTTATTTGAATCCTCTATATGTGGTAATGCATTTGCCATTGTTTGTCACATCCTTACTTCTTTTCTTTATCATAACCTTTTTCGATGTAACTTTAAAATACAATGACTAGAAAGTACTTTCAATCAAAAGTTTTAGATAAAACTCTAAAGTTAGAGACTGAATCCATAGAAGCATTTTAATTGTCCAAGCCATAAGATTTGGTAGAAATATGTTATGATATACGTAATATTTAGAAAATTATATCAATGGAGGGAAATATATGAAAGCAATGGTTTTGAAGGATAAAGTAAAGCCAGGTGGAGAAATAGCAAATCTTTTTTATGAAGAAAGGGAAATGCCCAAAGCAGGTGCGGGTGAAATCGTTATACGTCTTCGTACAGCAGCTTTGAATCGTCGGGATGTATTTATCCGCCAAGGTCTCTATCCGGGAATCCAAGTTCCTTCTATTCCCGGTTCGGACGGAGCAGGTATCATTTCAGAACTTGGAGAGGGAGTAGAAGGATTTGAGATTGGTAGTGAGGTTGTCATTAATCCGGCAATGGGCTGGGGCGACAATCCTAAATTCCCTGACCCAAACTTCTCTGTTCTAGGCGTGCCGATTGATGGTACATACGCACAATACATTAAATTACCGGCTGAAAATGTCTTTTCAAAGCCAAAGCATCTGACTTGGGAGGAAGCAGCAGCGCTTCCACTTGCAGGCTTGACCGCCTATCGAGCAGTTGTAACGAAAGGACAAGTTCAAAAAGGAGATACCGTTATCATTCCAGGCATCGGTGGTGGAGTAGCTACTGTCGCTCTTCAAATTGCTGCTGCACTTGGGGCAAAGGTTTTTGTAACGTCTAGCAGTGATGAAAAAATTGAAAAAGCATTAAAGCTAGGAGCTACAGGTGGTGTGAATTATAAAAATGAAAATTGGGTCAAGGAACTAAAAGCTCTATCAGGTGGGGCGGATTTGGCCATCGATAGTATTGGTGGTGACACATTTAAGGATTTGATTTATCTAGCTAATCCGGGTAGTAAAATCGTTTCTTTTGGTGCTACTTTAGGTCCTATAAATAAGCTTTTAATGCCTCATATTTTCTTTAAGCAGCTCCATATAATGGGTACAACAATGGGAAATCCAGAAGAATTTCGAAAGATGCTCGACTTATTCGAAGAGCATCAACTAAAACCTACAGTTGCAGAAGTATTTCCACTTGAAGAAGTAGAAGAAGCTCACAAACAAATGGAGCAAGGGAAACACTTCGGTAGAATTGTTCTTTCTATTCCAGAATAGGGAGTGGGTATTAATTGTAATATTTTCATATTTTTTCTTTTTATATAAGACCTCAGATGGTAGTATATAAGTATTGGTTTCTGGAAGACAGAAACCAATTTGTCCTTATATTTATCGATAATTTTAAAAGGGGTTATTCGTTGCATGGAGAGTAGAAAAAATACAAGAAAAGAGCAACGTCGAAGCAGTATCAATTTTATTATCATTACCGTTGTTATTTGTTTATTTGTAGCGGGAGTGTTTCTTTTAAGCTATTTAAATTCGAATAATAACAGTAGTGTAGCGGATAAAGGTGAAGTGAATCATACGGTTTTACCAAAGTCCAATGTCCAACCTGAGCCAAAAGTAGAGCCCAATTATGAGACTACGATTAAAATAAGTGCTGCTGGAGATTTTACGATCGGAACCGATGAATCATTTGGTTATAATGGTTCTTTTGTGCATGAAGCTGATAAAAATGGTCTCTCTCATTTTGTGGGTGGCTTAAATGATATTTTTAAAAATGATGATTTGACCACAGTGAATCTGGAAACCACTTTGACAAACGCTAGTCAAAAAGCTGTGAAGAAATTCCGCTTTAAAGGAGATCCATCTTACGTTGAAATATTAAAGCTTGGTGGAATTGAGTCAGTGAATCTTGCTAATAATCATATTCATGATTACTTACAACAAGGCTACGATGATACGATTAAAACTTTAAAAAATGCGAATATTGGTTACTTTGGATATGACAACAAATATGTTACGACTATTAAAGATGTGAAAATCGGTGCACTTGGCTATGAGGGCTGGGCAGATACAACTGAAATTCGAAGTCAAGTTTCTAAGGATATTGAGGAATTAAGAAATCAAGGGGCACAAATTGTCCTTGTTCATTTTCATTGGGGTGTAGAACGGGAATATGTTCCAACTGCATCACAACAATCGCTCGCACGTTTTACTGTAGATAGTGGAGCGGATTTAGTTCTTGGTCATCATCCGCATGTAGTGCAAGGGATTGAAGAGTATAATGGTAAATTTATTGTTTATAGCTTAGGTAATTTTATGTTTGGAGGCAATCGCAACCCAGACGATAAAGATACTTTTGTATTCCAGCAAACCTTCCATTTAGAAAATGGCGAGCTGACAGATACGAAAGAAATCAATGTGGTCCCATTTTCAATTTCCTCTCAGACGAATAGAAATGATTATCGTCCAACGATGTTAGAGGGAGCAGAACGGGATCGAGTGAAACAAAAAATCATTGACGTTTCGAACAAAATCAACGGCTCTGATTGGCTGAAGTATGAAACAGAGTAGTCTATTAGGAAAAGACGCATTCTTTTATAGAATGTGTCTTTTTTAAGTACAATTAAAAGGAATTCCGAAATTTTGTATCCAGTTGACAATAAATTGTATCAATGATATTATTATCTCGAATTCAAGATATATTAAATTGAGATATCGAATGTGGGTAATTTCCGCATTAAGGCATAAAATACATTTTGGAGGCTAAGACAATGAATGAACTAAAAGGAATACATCATGTAACAGCAATTACAAGTAGCGCAGAAAAGAACTATGAATTTTTCACATATGTGTTAGGAATGCGTTTAGTTAAAAAGACAGTCAATCAGGATGATATCCAAACATACCACCTGTTCTTTGCAGATGATAAAGGTAGTGCTGGAACCGATATGACATTCTTTGATTTTCCAGGGATTCCAAAAGGTGTTCATGGGAATAACGAGATTTTCAAAACATCTTTTCGTGTACCAACAGATAAAGCATTAGATTATTGGGTAAAACGTTTCGACCGACTAGAAGTTAAGCATACAGGCATCAAAGAACTTTTTGGGAAGAAAACGCTGGCTTTTGTCGATTTTGATGACCAACAATACCAATTGATTTCAGATGAAAACAATGCGGGTGTAGCATCGGGAACACCATGGCAAGATGGACCTATTCCATTAGAATACGCGATTACTGGTCTAGGACCGATTTTTGTACGTGTAGCGCAATTTGATTTCTTCAAGCAAGTTCTTGAACAAGTACTATTATTTAAGGAAATCGCAACAGACGGTTCCCTTCATTTGTTTGAAGTCGGTGAAGGCGGAAATGGAGCGCAAGTCGTTGTGGAATACAACACCATTTTACCACCAGCTCAACAAGGCTTTGGTACGGTCCATCATGCTGCTTTCCGAGTAGAGGACCGCTTGGTACTTGAAGAATGGATTGAAAGAATGGAAAGCTTTGGATTCAGTACATCAGGCTATGTAAACCGTCACTTCTTTGAGTCTCTGTATGCAAGAGTGGCTCCACAGATTCTCTTTGAATTTGCGACCGACGGCCCTGGATTTATGGGAGACGAACCATATGAAACACTTGGTGAAAAACTATCTCTTCCTCCATTTTTAGAAACGAAGCGTGAACAGATTGAGAAGCTTGTCCGACCAATCGATACTACTAGAAGTACAAGAACTTTCGAAAAAGAATACGAATAAGTAAAAAACTCCTGCTAACCCAGTAGGAGTTTTTTTTGAATTCGGAATAATTTACCTCTTAAAAAAGAATCATGATATCAGTAAAGTTTCTCTTTCTTGGAAAAATTATTGAAGATGGACTCTTGTAATACCCATTAAATTGGTCAAAAGGAGGTACAATTATGAAGGCTGTTACATATCAAGGTTTTAAAGATGTTGAAGTCAAGGAAGTACATGATCCGAAAATTGAAAAAGCAGACGATATCGTCATAAAAGTAACCACATCAGCAATTTGTGGTTCCGATCTTCATCTAATCCACGGAATGATTCCAAATATGCCAGAGAACTTTATCATAGGACATGAGCCGATGGGAATTGTTGAGGAGGTTGGTCCTGAAGTAAAAAGTGTTAAAAAAGGGGATCGTGTTATTGTTCCTTTTAATATTAGCTGTGGCCATTGTTGGTATTGTAGTCAGGGTTATACGAGTCAATGTGATGAAGCAAATCCACATGGAGATATGGGAGCGTATTTTGGGTATTCTGAAACAGCGGGCGGATATGCTGGTGGGCAAGCAGAATATTTGCGCGTACCTTATGGTAATTTTACACCTTATAAACTACCAGATGATTGTGAAGTTGAAGATGAACAGTTAGTTCTCCTTTCTGATGCTGCTTCAACTGCTTACTGGAGTGTAGAAAACGCTGGGGTGAAAAAAGGAGATACTGTGATTGTGCTTGGATGTGGTCCCATTGGTTTGCTGACACAGAAGTTTGCATGGCTAAAGGGAGCAGAACGTGTCATCGCGGTTGACTACATTGATTATCGTTTACAGCATGCGAAAAGAACGAATAACGTGGAAATCGTGAACTTTGAAGAACAGAAACACACTGGTGAGTATTTAAAGGAAATGACTAAGGGTGGAGCAGACGTGGTCATCGATTGTGTTGGAATGGATGGAAAAATGAGACCGATTGAAATGATCGAAACGGGTCTAAAGCTTCAAGGTGGAGCGATGGGTGCAATTGTGATGGCTGCACAAGCAGTACGAAAATGTGGCACGATTCAATTAACAGGCGTGTATGGGATGCGTTACAATGCATTTCCTCTTGGGGACATTTTCCAAAGAAATGTAGAAATGAAGATGGGACAGGCCCATGTCATTCCGCTTATTCCTAAGCTTTATGGATTAGTAAGTGAAGAGAAAGTGAATCTTGCTGATATCGTAACCCATAGACTTCCTTTAGCTGATGCAAAAAAGGGTTACGAATTTTTTGATACAAAAACCGATAACTGTATCAAGGTCATTTTAAAACCACATTAAATGCAGAGAAAGCTACTCTCTGTATTTTTTTTGTTGTTTTTCTTAAAGATTATAAGTTCCTAAAGCAAAAAAGTCTTTTTGTAAAAGCCTTCCTATTCATCCATCGAAATTCATCCTGACTTTTGAAGGATTTTGTAGAATTTGATCGAAAAAATACGAAATAGAAGGTATAATGTTATCTTGCAGGAATATGTTTTTAGTTAAAGGAGGATATTTAGAGATGGGATGGGCATTATCAGCTTTATTCATCGTGGCTGCTTTACTTTTCGTATTTTCATATTATAAAAGTAAACAAGCGGCTAAGGCTGAACAGCGTGAAATTGATACAGTATACATGTCTATGATGGAGGAAGTTAATAAATTGCAGGGCCAAATCAGGAGCCTCGAGCTTGAGAGTGAAATTAATGCACAACGAGCAGGTATGACAAAAGAGGAACTCCATTTACTTCGAGAAATTCTAGACTTGTATAAGAGAAATTACACACTAGAAGGCATTGCTGCGAAATTCGATCTTGAGCAGCATGAAGTGGAACAATTGATTGCACCTTATGTAACTAAAAATGAAGGGAGAAAGGTAGCAAATGAAGGCTAATATTGTGAATAGCTTTGCTGCAGGTCTTCTTATTAGTGCAGGCGTTTGTGGTGCAGTATACTTCTCTGGTTCATCAAAAGGTGAAAATAACAGTAAAAAAGCTACTGCTCTTACTGAAGAAGAAATGAAAACAAATTTAGCTAACTCTGGGTATGTCATTTTAACGAATGCCGAGTGGGAGAAGCAATTAACTGCTATCGAAGAACAGAAAAAAGAAGCTACGACAGACAAAGCTAAAGAAGAAACAGCTAAAGAGGAACAACCGAAGAAAGATGCTGAAGTTGTCTCTCGAACGATTGTAAATGTTGCATCTGGAATGACAAGTATTGATGTTGGAAATGCATTAGAACAGGGGAAAATCCTGGACGATGCGATGACATTCTTCCATGAGGTTGAAAAAAGAGGCTTGTCCAACGAATTAAAGCCAGGAACGTTTGAAGTAGATAGCAATATGACGATGGACGAAATTATTTCTGTTATATTTAAATAATTCGTGATTCGTTGAGCAAATGAGAAAAAAGTACGGATTTTCAAGAATTAGTAAAAAATGGAACAGGCATTCCCTTATATGTGATATAATGGAAATGCAATAGAAATAGGTAACTCAAGGGTGGTCAGCACGCTCCCCAAGAAAGGGGGTGCTGCTGGTGGCGGTATCCGAAGCTTTAATGTTTGCGTGTGCGTTTGCAAGCTTAATAGTCGCAGTTCTGTCATTTAACCAAAAAAAATAACCCACCCTTGAGTTGACCAACCGTAGGTGGATTATCCCTTTAATAGCTGATCCCCTTGATAGGACCTTCTATTGCATGGACCGTTTGGTGTTACCAGCACCAAACGGTCTTTTTTAATATATGCGTTTGATTCAATCTTATTATACATAATTTTAGATTAAAAGTGAATAGATTCGACTCTCCTAAATGGTGACAATGACCCATTTTTAGTATATTAGGTAAATTAGAAATTAATGGAAACAGGCTCTCTGCTTTTACGTGATTGCTCTTGCAGATAAATTATAATTTTAGAGAATGTGATTTGGCTTCGAACCCATTTAAATATTCAAGAGTTAGATTAGAGTGAAAAAATTTGCAGACAATATATTATGAGAAATCTGAGCGTACCTATGGTAGTAATGGAATCTTGAATATCTCTGTAATAAACGGAGTTCTTTGGACCTAAAATTTGAAAAAAACTTATTTAATATAAGGCTATTGTAAATAGGAAAATCTCATTAAAATTATGGTATAATAGTTTTTCGTGCAGTTTTTATTGCAATCAAGTTATGACTATCGGAGGCATGCATTGTGTCTATAAAGAAAAAAATTCCTATTCTTTTTACAATTTTAGTACTCCTTATATTAATAGCTAATAATATGCATCATTTTTTTCGTGCAAAAAATAGTTTGCTTGAGAATTATGATCGTGAGATATCCTTACTTGCTCAGCAAGTATCTTATCAGGTGGAAAATGCGAAAAACGGTTCTCAATATGTCGAAAATATAGTCGGGAGAGAGCTTCGAACAGCATCCATTGCGATTCAAAATAATCTTCCACCTCGTCATGAAGATGTGACGAACGAACAGCTGGTGGCCTTAGCGAAGGAATTAAATATTTCTCATATTACTCTTCTTGCCAAAACCGAAGATGATATTGTTGGAGTTAAATCATCTGACCCTCATGAAATCGGTCTTTCCACGAAGGAATGGGGTTATTGGTATGATGCATTTCAACAGCTTTTTGCAAGAAAACCGGTAACGGTAGAAGAAGGTTTAACGTTAAAGGATTATTGGTCTGGTCCAATTGAAATCGCTTCAAGCAATCCTGATCATACTGACAAATGGGGCTATTATTATGATGGGACAACAAATTATATTATCGATCCGTATTTTCGAGATAACGAGATTCTAGAGTACGAGGAACGCTTTGGGCCAACTAATATTATGGAACAGGTAACGAATCAACTCGAAGGGGTGCTGGAATTAACCGTATTTAATCCAGATTCTTTTGGAAATGAAGAGCTGGAAGTTCATCTCAACGGAAATAGTTTTATCCGAATATCAGAACAGCCAATCTGGTATGGTTCCTATGATTATGAAAATACGGCCAAGGATCAGAAATATATTCAATCAGCTTTAGCGACAAATGAAGTGAAGAGCTATAATGAAATTATTAATGGAAAAGACGTAAGAAAAGCATTCGTGCCAATCAACGAACAAAATGATGAGTCATATGTCATTGGATTTGTCTATGATAACACGATGATTGATAGAGAATTGAACAAGGAATTAAAAGCTTACCTTTTTTCTTCACTTGTGTTCATGATCGTAGTTCTATGCTTTAGCTTTATTTTCTCCAATTCGATTACAAAGCCGATCGCGCGGATTGTTGATCATGTTAATGAAATTGCTCAAGGGAAATTCGGAAAAATGTTAACCTTGAATCGTAAGGATGAATTGGGTCACTTAGTTGCTAATGTAAACGAATTGTCGCGTGATTTGAAAACGTATGTAGACGATTTGAAAAGCAGTCAGGAAGTAATAAAGTTCCAGGCTTATCATGACCCACTTACTTCTTTGCCAAATCGACGCTTTATTCAAGAGAAATTAAGCGATCTAATAAATGTGGCGAATCAAAACAATCATGTCATTGGTGTTATTTTTATGGACATCGACCGATTTAAGCATATTAATGATTCGATGGGGCACAAAACGGGTGACCTGCTAATTAAGCTAATTTCTGAAAGAATTAAAGAACTTTTAACCGACTATAATTGTGTTGTATCAAGACAAGGTGGTGACGAGTTCATCATTTTGACGGAGAATTTAAGCGAAGAGCAAGTCAAAGAGATGACAAATAAATTAATCCTACATGTAAGGAAGCCATTTGATCTAGGAGAGCGTGAAATCTATGTCGGTTCAAGCTGTGGTATTAGTTTTTATCCGCACCATACCACAAATATGGATCAGTTAATTATTAACGCAGACATGGCGATGTATGCAGCAAAGAAACAAGGTGGAAATCGTTTTGTCGTATATAATCCGAATGAAAGTAATGTAAGCTTAGAGCGAATTGAGATAGAAGCAAGTCTAAGAAAAGCGATCGAAGATGAAGTACTGGATGTCTATTATCAGCCGAAAATGAATGCCGCTTCCGGTAAAATTATTGGAGCAGAAGCATTGGTACGTTGGAATGATGTGAAATTGGGCTTTGTTTCTCCAGCTGTATTTATCCCGATTGCTGAGGACTCAGGTTTAATCCAGCCTTTATTTGAGTTTGTTTTAAGAAAAGCCATGATTCAAATGAAAGAATGGAATGATTTATTGGATGAAAAATTGACGGTTTCTGTTAACGTATCTGCGGTACAGTTTATGGAGGCTCGAAATTTAGTCGATTGTGTAAAAATAAAGCTGAATGATACCCAATTCCCACCAGAATTATTGGAGCTGGAGATTACTGAGAGTGCTCTTTTAAATAACATGAGTGAAACGATAGAAGCACTAGAGGAATTCAATCAACTAGGTGTTTCGATTTCAGTTGATGATTTTGGAACAGGATATTCCTCATTGAGTTATCTTCAAAAACTTCCAATTAATACTTTGAAAATCGATCAATCTTTTATAAAGAGTATAGGTGAAAACGGCAATAATTCAGAAATTGCTGAAGGGATCATTAATTTAGCAAGAAGCTTGAAATTAGACATAATTGCTGAAGGTGTTGAAGAGGAACATCAAAAACAGTATCTGATTCGAAACGGCTGTCATTTGATGCAAGGGTATTTATTCTCTAAACCATTAGAGGCAAATGAATTTCATAAGCTACTCGTTCAAAACATATAAGAAAAGGGCAACTCTCCATTAAAAGTGAGAGTTGCCTTTTTCTGTTAGTAAGCATTAAATTTTGAATCTGGTGATGCAGTTGTTAATATAAGGGAGAATGATGATTAAGAAAGGATTTTTAAAATGACAAATATAAATATCCCCGTTTCGGTCTTAAATCTTGCCCCTATTCGACAAGGGCAGGGTGCTAAAGAAGCAATAGATGCGATGGTTGAACTTGCTCAAGCAACAGAGGAAATGGGCTACTCACGTTACTGGATTGCTGAGCATCATAATACACCAACGCTTGTTAGCTCAGCTACCTCCATTTTAATAAAACACACGTTAGAACATACAAAAACAATTCGCGTTGGTTCAGGCGGTGTAATGCTACCAAATCATTCGCCGCTAGTTGTTGCTGAGCAATTTGGCACCATGGCGACGATTTATCCAGGACGGTTAGATTTAGGTCTTGGTAGAGCGCCTGGTACGGATATGATGACTGCAAGTGCGTTGAGACGCTCTAAAAATGATTCAGTGTTTACATTCCCAGAGGATGTTAATGCTTTGTTAACCTATTTTGGTCCAGCAGAGAAACAGGATTATGTAAAAGCCTATCCTGGTGTAGGTACAAACATTCCAATTTACATCTTAGGCTCTTCTACTGATTCTGCCTATTTAGCGGCGAAGCTAGGGTTACCGTATGTGTTTGCCTCTCATTTTGCTCCAAGGTATATGGAAGAGGCCATTTCAATCTACAGAAATCGATTTGAGCCTTCTGAATACCTCGATGCACCATATATGATGGTATGTCTTAATGTGATTGCTGCAGAAACGGATGAAGAAGCAAAACTAGAGCAAACTACGATGCAACAATTTTTCTTGAATGTTGTGCGTGGGACACAAAAGCCTTTAAGTCCTCCGATTGAAAACATGGATTCTCTGTGGAGTCCTCCGGAAAAACAAATGGCCACACAGATGTCTAGCGTGACCTTATTAGGTAGTAAAAGCAGTGTGAAAGAACAGTTAATTAAGTTTCAAGAGAAGTATAATGTGGATGAGATTATGGCTGTTTCTTATCTATTTGATCCAGAGAAACAAAAGCGCTCATATGAGATTTTGAAAGAAATTGTTGATGGTAAGTGAGGAAAAAGGTCTAGGATTTTGAGTCCTAGACCTTTTTCTATTTAGGTGCTTCAGTAAGGATTGTTGTTAAAATCTTAAAGCCGATTTTAACGTGTAATTAGCTATTTTGTGCTTATTATAATGTTTGTAAGCTCTTTTCTCACTAATTCTTAGCCGTTGAATTATATAATCAATGCATGAGTAGATGTATTTTAGCTTGCATAGCCACAAAGTTTGAGAAAAGAGTCTTCTATTTTAAAGTATAAAGGTTGTTTGATTTGATTTTCTTTGCAATCACACTTGATAAGCTATTTGCACCTTCTGCATCGAGACCAACTTCCCAAAGCATCATCCCACCGAGACCATTTTGAAGGGCTAAATCAACCTTCTTTTGTACCGTATTTGTCCCGTTATAATGATAGATTGTCCCGTTTAAAGCAACCTTATCTGTACCAGCATTTGCAGGGTTTGCATTGATTATTGCGCTATAAGAAACTTGTTTAATGTTCGGATCCTCAGGTTGAGCATAAGAAGGAATTCCTAATACAAGCTTTTCTTTCGATAATTGATTGGCTTCAAATAATTTCGTCCAATAATTCACGATTTGTTCGTTGAATTTATATGGAGACAAATTTGCTGCGTTGTATTCCCCATCCCATTGTCCATCATAAGCCATGATGTTCACATGATTCACATTTGCGAACATAGATGGTTCATATATCACATTATTAATCTCTGTTCCTGCAACACTATGAATCTTAGCGTTCACAGCGATCGATAATTCTTTATCTTTGAGCACGCCTCGTAAGTCTTTCACAAAAGCGGCGAGGTATTGCGCGTCTTCATTTGAACGTGGGTGTTCAAAATCAATATCGATGCCATCAAGATTCTCTTGTTGAACAACACGATTGATCTCTTGAACAAGTTTTTGGCGAGTATTTGGAGTAGCGATGGCCGCTTTAAAATATGAATACGACTCTCCGCCGTGTATATGGTACCAGCCACCGATAGCTAGCATCACTTTTGTATTGGTAGCATGAGCTTTTGCTGTGATGGTTCTTAAATTACTTACAGGTTGCTCGCCGTTGAATAACAGCTGACCATCCTTTGTTGGATGAGCGAAGGAAAAGATCACATGGGTCAATTGATCATACGGAATTTTATTAGGATCACGATAATCCTGTACATAACCGATAAGAACCTTTTCTTCCGTGAGCTGAGGTACATCTTTTTGTTTCGTTTGTTTATTTGATTGGGGAAGATTCCCGATTTTTATTTTCTCTGAGTCATGGGTTGGAAATAGAGTTCCTGCAAAGAAACCTCCAATAAAGGTAATGATGATTACCAAGGAAAGGAGGAGCATTCGTTTATTCATAGCTATTCCTCCATTATAGTTTTCGACCTTCAAAATTGTAACAGATATTTGGGGTGAAATGCGGAGGTAATATTTTGTAGTTTTATAATAAAAGACCTCCAATACTTGGAGGCCATTATCTTAAGAGATATGAAGTTGTAAAAAATTCGAGCCAAGTTCCTTAAAATAGTTTCATTTGCTCAGCGGTAGTTGCGATGTCTGTTTCTTTTTCCATGATTTTATAGCCCATTGAATGATATCCCTTTAATCTCTTATCATACATTGCCTTTAACATAGGTTCGTGATGATCTACATAATCATAGACTTTAACTGCTGACTTTTCTTCATGTAGACGGTGTAGTCTTCCAACATATTGTTGCAATGTACCTTTCCAAGAAAAAGGCATAACTAGAAATAAACAATCCAATCGGGCATGATCAAAACCTTCTCCGATATATTTTCCGGTCGCGCTGATTAATCGTTCTTCATGATTGCCAAGTGCTCCTAATTTCTTAAGCTTTTCTCTTTCTTCTTTTTTGCTCATTCCGCCAGTTAACACAATGATATTTTTTGCAAATCCTTTAAATTTAAATTCTAAGTCACGAACATGTTCTAATCTTTCCGTTAGAATTAGGGGAGCAGACCCTTTTTCTAATTCTTTTAGAACATCATCAAAAATTAACTGATTACGATGGTTGTCCACAATCATTTCTTTATATAATGTTTGGATATCTTTATTCATTGCCTTCTCTGAGCACTTAAATTTTGTGTATCTAGTTACCAATCTATGTTCAAATGGTCGAATTTTGGATTGGTTTTTTGCATTTACTTTATACCGTATAGGTCCTAATTGCATTGTCATAATTGGTTGTAGCCCATCTTTCCTAGTTGGAGTAGCAGTTAACCCATGTATAAATTTAGCGTTTGACTTTTTCAGAACACTCTCAAAACTAAATGCAGAGATATGATGGCACTCATCGACAATTATTTGCCCATACTGAGATAGTTCATCTTTAATCTCGCCTTTATAATTCAGGCTTTGAATAGTGGCAATATCAACTATTCCTGTCAGTTTGTTTTTTCCTCCACCCATTTGCCCAATTTCCTGATCGTCTATATCTAAAAAAGTGGATAAGCGTTCTTTCCACTGGTCTATTAATTGTTTCCTATGAACAATAATTAATGTGTTTACATTTCTGTTTGCTATTAGTGCAGCAGCAATTACGGTTTTTCCAAATCCCGTAGTAGCTGATAAAATTCCTACAGGATTCTCTTTAAGTTTTTTCACTGCTTGTTCTTGCTCCGTCCTCAACTTTCCATTAAAACTTAAAGATAATTTAACTCCAGAATTTGTATGTTCCTTAAAATTATACTTTATAGAGTACTCATCCAATAATTTGATTAAGTCCTCTCTACAACCACGAGGCAATATTAAAAAATCATCTAATTCTTCACAGCAGATAATATTTCTTGGGATGCCATAGGTGGATAAACGTTTCGCTTGTGCTTTGAAAAATTCCGGGTTTCTAAAAGTTGATAAGTGAATGAGTTTTTGAATAAAGAAGGAGGGAAGAGCTTCTTTGTTAATATGCAATCCATTTTTTTCAATTATTTCTATTTTGGTAGGAACATTAACTTGGGACTTATCCTCAATTAACTTATTGTTTTCTTGTACAAGATTAGGGGTTCTATTTCTTTGGCCAAATTTTTTAATTATATTTTGGATGACAACTAGATTTATTTTCTCCACATTTTCTAAATAGAGCCATTGATCTGGATACGGTATAAAACTCTCATCGATAAAAACGCTGTTCCCGCTTTTCCTTGGCCCATTTTGAAGAGGAAGTGCTATTAAATTTCCAAACCCACCCCTAGGCAAGGTATCTTGATTAGGGAATAAACGATCGAAGGAGTCCATTCCTACTTCATACCTTTTTTCGAGCGTATGTGATAATAAAACATTACCTAGTTTACGGGCTATAGAAGCAGGAACTGTTTCAGAAAAAAAGATCCAAACATGCGCACCATTTCCAGAACGTGACCGTTCAATGCTAGCTGGTACATTTAATGTTCTGCATGTATTCATAAAAACTCGAACATCTTTTTGCCAATTCTTTTTATCAAAGTCAACAGCTAAAAACCAACAGTTTTCATCCTCTAGTAGTGGGTAAAGGCCAATAGTATGTTTTCCTGTAAGATGTTCATAGATGACATTGTCCGTAAGTTTAAGTAATTTCCGATGCTGACAATCGGCACATTTAATTGTTGGCTTTTTGCATAAAGTTGGATGCCATTCTAATTCACATGCTGGAGAATAACCTGATTTTCCGGTTTTTGATTCCCAACGTATTGCATATACATCGGTCCTACCTTTAAACAGATTTTTGTATATTTGAATTCTTTCTTTAATCTTTTCTTGTTGCTTAAATTGTTATTTGAAGGTTCATACGTATGGTGAGGTTTAAATTCAATATTATGAGCTCTTAAAAGATTTTTTAATTGAAGATTTTCTTTTTTTAATCTATCGCATTCTTTAATTGACAGTTGTAGCTGCCGTTCAAGGTTTCGCATAATGGCTCCTCTATGAATTGATTAGAATTTACTTTTATTATACAAAAAGAAGGAGTAAGTTAAAAATCTGTTGGATTCGCATAAATAACCCATAAGCAGTTAAGCAATAATAATGCTACGAGGTGATGGATATTGAATTCGATGGATTTTGATCGATTTGAATTATTGGAAGTCAATGGAGAAACGAAGATTGTTCTCTACATCGAGCAACCTAGTGGACAGTATGATACAGAATTTGCATCAGAAATAGGCTTTTTTAAAAAAGATGGTAATGAAAAGATGAGAGAGAATGCCATTTCGTTTGTTAAAAAACATATGCCAAAATTAAAAGTGGCGACGATTGTTGTTGTGGCTGGTGCTACTCTTCTTGCTAGTTTTCCTATGAAACAAGCGTCTGCACATGAAGTGGATTTTAATATGTCGTACCTGTATTTTGGCAATACGCAGTCTTATATCTCTCAGGTGGATAAAACCCAAGGAAACTTAAGTCTCGTTTCACCAAGCTACTTTGATATTAATCCTGATGGCTCTTTAAAGGTCACTTCCCAATTCGATCCAAACTTTGTCACTGAAATGCATAAGCGAGGTATAAAAGTAGTTCCTTTTTTAAGTAATCATTGGGACAGAACGGTTGGTCGTTCAGCTTTGGCAAATCGAGAACAATTAGCGACTCAAATTGCCGATTTTATTATTAAAAATAATCTAGATGGTGTGCAGGTCGATATTGAAAACGTGACCGAAGTGGATCGGGATAATTACACTGATTTAGTAAGGTTACTTAGAACAAAACTACCCGAGGGCAAAGAGGTTTCAGTGGCTGTAGCTGCTAATCCAAATGGATGGACAAAGGGTTGGCATGGTTCTTATGATTATAAAGAATTAGCTAAGTACTCCAATTATCTCATGGTAATGGCATATGATGAGAGCTATGAAGGAAGTCCTGAGGGTCCAGTTGCAAGTTACAGTTGGGTCGAACGTTCAATCCAGTATACGCTTAATCAAGGAGTTCCAGCGGATAAGGTTGTCCTTGGAGTTCCATTTTATGGACGGTATTGGAAAGAAGGAGAAGCTGTTGGCGGTACAGGTATTTCAAATGTACGGGTAGATGAGCTACTAAAGAAGTACGGTGGTACAGTAACCTTTGATGAAAAAACGAAGTCCGCGAAAGCGACGATTACGATTGACCCAGGGGATCCAACGACGACAATTGCTGGGAAAACATTAACAGCAGGAACTTATCATATCTGGTATGAAAATGCTAATTCCATTCAAGCGAAATTCGAACTTATTCATAAGTACAATATTAAAGGTACAGGAAGCTGGAGTTTGGGCCAAGAAAATGCGTCTATATGGCAATCGTATAAGACATGGATGGCTGATGATCAAATCCAGGTAACTCCTACAAACCCTACGCAACCAAAGGAACAGGTGGGCACGGTTACACCAACGACGTCAACCTATACGGTCAAGTCTGGCGACTCTTTATGGAAAATAGCAACGGATCACAAGCTGAGTGTAACCCAATTAAAAGAATTAAATCAATTAACTTCGGATATGATCTATGTTGGACAAGTATTAAAAGTCGGAGTTTCCACACTTCCTGTTACACAACAACCGGTTGTGAATGACCCACCAGCTAGTACGCCTGGTGCCATCTCAGCCCCAGCGCAGGAAGCTGTTGCTCCGCCACCGAAGCAGACAACACCTGTGGTCAAGGCTCCGACACCAGCACCGGTAGTAAAAGCACCTACTCCAGCACCTGCGTCTAAGGTTGTTACACCAGTTAAAAAATATCCAACCCTTAAGGCAGGTTCTAAAGGTACGGCTGTTACTGACATGCAAAATAAACTAAAGACTGCCGGTATCTATAAGGGGAAAATAAATGGCACTTATGACACAACTACTAAAAATGCGGTTATAGCCTTTCAAAAGAAATATAAGTTGAAAGCGGATGGAATAGCAGGACCTGCTACTTTAGGAAAGCTCGATTCGGTTATTACCCCTGTTAAAGCTGCTGCTCCAGCAAAAACAGCTGTTGTAGCGGTAAAGAAATATCCGACTTTAAAAGTAGGTTCAAAAGGTACTGCAGTAACCGATATGCAAAATAAGTTGAAGAAAGCGGGAATCTATAAAGGAAAAATCAATGGAACTTATGATACGACAACAAAGAATTCCGTTATAGCCTTTCAAAAGAAATATAAGTTGAAAGCGGACGGAATAGCGGGACCAGCTACTTTAGGGAAACTAGATGCTGTTATTAAATAACCAGGAGGAAAGCAAATGAGAAAAATCCAGTTTATAGGTGTCTTTAGTTTGATTTTCTTATTGATTGGTCATTCTGTATTAGCTGCAGAGACGAAAAAAGTTGAGTTTTTTGGTGTTGGTGCCACTGTCACTGAATTGGCCAATCAGGAGTTTAAAGTAGAAACGACAGGTGAGAAGGAAGGAGAGGGATTTGTCCATACACCAAGTGCACCTACTTCCATCAACGTTAAGTACAAAGTGGCGTTAAAGGGTGAAGGAAAGGTTTATTTGAAAATAGAGGAGACAGATGCAAGAGGGACCTTTTTAAACGAAGTAAAGTCTGAAGAAATTCAATTAACGGATGAGTGGAAGGAGTATGAGTTGGAGGCCAAAATAGCCTCTTTACAGTCGCAATTGGATGTATTTGTATTAACTAGTAGTAAACAGGAAACTACATTCTTTTTCAAAAATGTAGAAGTGCTGAATGAATGATTTCTATTTAGACAACATGTATACTTAGAATATACACATTACAAAACCTTCCGTAAGCTAGGAAGGTTTTGTGATTTCTAAGGAATAGGGTGATAGAGATGACTAAGGTTGGATTGGTGATGAGGAAAACACAATTTGCTGAAGCACAAGGTCCACGCATTTTCGCTGAACGCCTAAAACAAATTGGAGCGGAGTTAGGAATAGAAATTGTTTTTATCTCACCAGAAAGACATGTGAGCGGATATGACTGGGTTCCAGGGTATGAATTTGAAAAAGCGGATCTTGTGAATTATGACATTGTGTTGGATCAGATCCATTCACAAAATATCGAACATGTCATTTACACCGTTGCGGGTTTTACATATTTAAAGATGTTTTTAGAAAATAGTGTACTGTTTCCACACAGCTTTCCTGATCCAGCTTTAACTGGCTATGAGATGATGAGGCCCTTTTATCAAATCGTTGATAAAGCAATCGTTCAAACGGATTTTTTAAAAAAGGAACTTGTTCAGAATTTTGGTGTTGGGGATGTTACAGTGATTCCGATTGGATTTAACGAGGAGCTTTCGCGTAAATATTATGATCCAAGTCTCGTGGTCGAGAATCGGATATTATGGATCGGTCGCGATGAGGAGAATAGACGACCAGATCTTGTTATCGAGTATGCAAGGCTGAATCCAGATAAAGAAGTATTTATGGTATTTGGTGGGGAGCGATATCGAGAGAGTACGAAAAAGTATGATATTCAGAGCAATGTGAAGCTCCAATTTGCATTAAGCCAGGATGAGATATTTAGCTTAATGAATTCAGCCAAGGTGTATTGGAATAGCTCGAGCTTTGATACGTTTTCCATGCCGCTAACGGAAGCACTGGCAATGGGGAAAATGATTGTTAAGCCAGAGCATCCTTGTTATAGCCATATTAATTCACGTCATTCCTTCTCTGGAAATGAAAAGAATTGGTTTGAATTAGTGAATATGGCAGCTGCTGTCCCGTTTAAAGCTTCAAAGGAGAATCGTGATTATGCGTTTGATGCTTTTTCGAGTACGGTCATGAAGGAAGGCTATCGGAAGTTTTTTGAAGAGTGGTTAAAAAGGTGAAGTTGTAGAGGTCCTATGACTTCTCTTTTTTGATGCAATTTACCTATAGATCTAGTTACCGAGAAATAGAGATAATAAAGTATAATGATAGACTGAGGGGGGATGAGGTTGGAAGCAAGCTGGTATATGATCACAATATTTTCCGTACTAATGATTGGAATTGCCTTTAGTATCGGATTGTACATATGGAGTCGAGAGTTTTATTTAAAGCATCGTGTAGCCATCCGGAAAATATATTATGGTGTAGTCGTCGCTACATCGTTTTTCTTATGGGCATTCAACGTATTCCCGGACGTAGGAGCAAAGCTAGAGTATTTGATTGCTCTTGTCATTAGCGTGGTTATCATTGATTTATTTGTTTTTCAGACACCAGATATTACGAAATTCTTTACAAATGAGTTAAAGCAAGAGAGTTTAGTTGAAAGCATCAATAAGAACCGTGGAACGTTTATTGAATTGAGTGAGAAACTTATTAAAGTCAATGAACTGATGCCGAAAAGCGACCAGAAATGGCATTTGGATGAATTTGAATTCACTCCAGAGAAATATGAAGAATTTGTTCTCTCATATTTAAGGAATTTCACATCCTCTTTTCAACTTGATGTCTATTCCTATTTGGTAGAGTCTTCTGCTGACGAAATAATCTTTCATAATAATATTGTGTCTGCATATGAGGAAATTCTTAAAGACCACAATTTTGGCCTGAGAGAAGTAGGAATGCGAAAAAATCAGGTGATCAAAACGCTTCTAGAAGGAGAAAATATCGAAATACTTGAAAAGGATTCTTCCTCTGTGTTATTCCCTTACTTCGGTGAGTATTATAACTTACTCTTCGTTGTGAGTTCGAGAAAGGGCAGTGAAGTAACGGGAGCGGATGCTTCTCTTATGTTAAACATGTTATATACGTTTGATATGTGGCTGTTATCAAATGAGGAAGAATTTTTGCATGATGACGATTGGGATGGTTATGAAGAGCAAGAAGATAACATAGAAGATGGAAACGAAGAATCGGATATGTTATGATAAGAATAAGAAAAGAGTAGAGGAGAGTGGAAGTAATGCCAGTACAAATGACATCAAAAGATGCAGGGAAAAAGCAAGCGAAGAGCACTTCCCGACACGGTAATGTGCCTCCTAGAAACCCAAATAAACGACCGACAACTATTAATATGAACCGTTCAATTGGACGAATGAAAGCCAACGACAGGGATGCTATTAGACGAGCACAATAAGAGAAAGGGAAGGTAATTCAAAATTACCCTCTCTTTTTTTTGTGCTCTTTTCTCATTTAGATTTTAACAACATGCCTTACAAAAACGGGCTTTTTTATGTTATTTTTTAATAAGTTCGCATAAGCTATAGCAACAAAGGAAAAAGGGTGTGTGGGTAACGATGAAATTGCGCAAAAAAGCAGCACCGCCGAAAAATCCGAATAAACGCCTATGTGTGGCGAGGAATATTAACTTTGCTGTACAAAAGGAAAATGAGCAGTTGTTACGGTTGTATTCAAAGAGAGTGTAAATAAGGAGCCTATTTGTACAATAGTGCTATGTATTAACTTTTGTTGGGCTATTATAGAGGTTGTTGTTCAAATAATAGTTGAAATATTTTTTTCAAAAACAGAACATTAGTTCTGTTTTTCTGTTATAATATAGGTAGTTAATACTTCACTGAATCCACAACCTAGCGAAAAGAATAGGGAGGATGAATGGAGTGCCTAGAAATGTTGGTATTACAGATGACGATATTATACGCATGTATAAGAGTGGTATGCCATACAAGGAAATGGAGCCGATTGTAGGGATTTCAGCTAGAGGGATCCGTGACGTAATGTATAAGCATGGAGTTCAGATGAATCGTGAGAAATCGTCAGGGCGGCCCCGTAAGCATAAAGTAAACGAGAACTACTTCAAAGTATGGAGCCATGAGATGGCTTGGGTATTAGGAATGTTTATTACAGATGGCACCGTGATTTCAAATGTGCATAGCATCGTTTTCTCACAGAAAGATGAAAGAATCCTTCAAATCATCGTTAACTACATGGATGCTGATTATGTATTAGCACCATATGGACCTACCAAACAAACACCTTCATTAATCATTAATTCAAAAGAAATAAAGCAGGATTTAGCAAAAATGGGCATTGGAGCAAAGAAATCGTTAATCGTGCCGTTTCCTAACGTACCAGAGGAGTTCTTGCCATCGTTTATTCGTGGAGTTATTGATGGGGATGGCTGGGTTTCAAAAGATGGTTATAACTTGAATATTACATCTGGGAGCTTGCCATTTGCGAATGGACTATTATCTGTCTTTCTAAAGTGGGGAATAAAGTCTAAAATTTCAACTTTCAAGGGGACGAAAGATAATCCAATTTATCGCATTTGGGTTACTGGTAAAACTGATGTTTTAAAGTTGTCTGAGATTATTTATAAGGATGCAAACGCTGATGACTATGTTGTTAAAAAGCGAGTTTATATGACGCAACATTCAGTTCAACCATATAATAGCGACATTCCATATTATGAACAAATTAGCTCTAGAGTGAGTTTTAGAACAAATATTAGCAAATGTATCCTGGACACACTGAAAATAGCTGCAATAGAACAGCATACTACGATTAATTATTTGTTTGAAAATGGCTTGAAGAATCTTTTTAACACACCAGTAATACAAATGAGTAGATTATCGAGACCTGTGGATCGAGTTCAATTTAAAACAACCTATGATCACGAATTATTGATGAAAGTTAGAGAGTTTGCAAAACAAAATAATTTATACATAAATTATGTGATTGAAATGAGTGTAGATTATATTGATAGAAAGTACTTTAGAAATAGTCAAGGGGAGGGTTAATGTAAAAGGACAGGAAAGTCTAAACTAATTTTATATTGTTTAATATTGATTTACCAGTGCGTACGATTTTTTAGTATGTACTTTTTTGTCTTTAAAAATGGACAAAAAAGTCTAAACTGCCTATAATTGAGACAAGAAAGTCTAAACTCTTTAAAATTCTGATTTTTCAAACTTTAACAGTAAAAGGGGACTCTATATGTATAACCCATTAATTACCGATGGAAGTAAAAAGTTTGGGAATAATAGATGGCTGTCATATAGTTCCAAGTTAAAACGTGATGTATATTTATTTAGTGATTTAGAGTATGAGCATTGGTTACTGGTTGAATCAGACCCTAAAATTGTAGATTTTTGTGAACAAGCCTTTCTAATGGAAGCGTATGTAAATAAAAAATTACAGACATCGATTATTGATATGTGGGTGAAATATGATAATGGAAATGAAGAGTTTTTAGAAGTCAAATATTCTTCAGATCTCTCTAAAGAAAAAGTAAAAAACCAGATTACTGTTCAAAAAAATTGGTGTCATGAACATGGATTTCAACACCATGTAAGAACAGAGGAATATATTCGGGCAAACAAATTGTTACTTTCAAATTTAAAACTATTAATGAAGGGAAACAAACAACAAAAGCAACAAATAGAGATTGATAGGTATCAGATTATGAAAATACTAAGGCAGCATTTTCCTAAGAAAATGCTAATAAGTTCCCTAATTGCAGAGACTAAAATTCCTCAAAATAGATTGTTAATATCGCTTGGGAAAATGATACTTCAAGGTGAAGTGTGTTCAGATATAGCACTTAAATATTTCGGGAAAAATACAGAGGTGTGGATTGATGCCTAGAAAAATTTTTGAAGATTTAGATATTGAAGAGCATTTTTTAGACATTTCAAATTGGCCACAAGTAATAATTGAAAATCTAGATGATGAAGATAGAAACATTTTTTTAGCCAGAAAAATGGCTATTGACCTACTAATGACAACAATGACAAAAATTTCAGAAATAGAACTACAATCTGGGATACACAGAAGTGAAATATACCGATTCGTAAGAAGGTGCTTAGAAAAGGATGAGTTTGAGCAAATAATGGGCTACAGGGCTTTAATTCCTTATAAAAGATTAAAGGATTATAACAGGAGTCATTTTCCAACAAATCAAGAAGAGGAATCGGATAATTTTACCGGTGCATTCAGTTTATTACTAGATACATATCCAAGTTTAAAAGAATTAATAATAGATTCATATTTAAACAGAAAAAGTAATAAGTACAAAATTAACGATCCACTCATTAATATTAAAAACCTACACAAAAAGTTTATTGATGAGTGCAGGATATTGGGAATAAAAATGAATGAATACCCTTTCAATACACATACATTAGCAAAAAAATCACTCGAACGGTATGTAAGAACATTATCAAAAACCTATTTTGTTGAAGTAGCAAAACGTAATGGTGAACAAGCAGCTATGGTTGCCAAAAACACCGGTATTGGAAACAAAAACAATCCATTAATAATTAGGCCTCTTGAACGAGTGGAATTTGACGGTCATAGGATTGATACTTCAATTGCAATAGTTTTCAAAACTCCGGAAGGTGATGAGATTGTTGAAGTAATGAATCGGATATGGATTCTTTCCATTGTGGATGTAGCGACAAGAGCAATACTAGGATATCATCTTTGCTTGAACAAAGAGTATTCTGCACATGATGTCCTGATGTGTATTAGAAATGCCGTTTTTCCGTGGAAAAGGAAAACACTCACAATTGAAGGATTAAACTATTCGGAAAGAGCAAACTTCCCTTCAAATTTAATTCCAGAAGCTAGTTTTGGTATATGGGACGAGTTTTGCTATGACAATGCTAAAGCTAATCTTGCAAAAAATGTAAAGGAAAAACTTATTGACTTAATTGGTTGTTCTATCAATATGGGACCTGTTGCTGTTCCAGTTCGAAGGCCTATTATAGAAAGATTTTTTCGTACTTTAGAGCAAAATGGATTTCACAGGTTACCTTCTACAACTGGAAGTAACCCGAAAGACCCAAAAAGAAGGAATTCAGAAGAAAATGCTATTAAATATAGAATTACCGCTGAACATCTTGAGGAACTTACAGATGTGTTAATTGCCGAATATAATGCTAGTCCGCATGAAGGTAATAGTAATCTTAGTCCATTAGAAGTTTTTGAACAAAGGGTAGCTAGAGGAATGACAATACTCCAGCTACCCGAAGAAAAACGCAATGAGATAGTCTTTTTTTCATTAAAAGTTACAAGAAGGGTTAATGGTAGCGAAAAAGAGGGAAGAAGACCATTTATTAATTATGAAGGGGTAAGATATACGAACGAAGTATTAAACCGTTCCCCACATTTAATTAATAAGACACTTAAACTACTAGTCAACACGGATGATTTGAGGATTGTAAAAGCATTTTTAGAAGATGGTAGTGAATTAGGTAATTTAAGTGCAATAGGTAAATGGGGAATAACACCGCATGATCTCAGAACTAGAAAAGCTATAAATAAATTAAAAAATAATAAGCTAATACATTTCACTCAATTTGATGACCCAATTCAAGTTTACCAAAACTACTTAGAAAAGGAGGCACAAAAAAATAAAACAAACAGAAATAAATTTGCTTCCCTAAAAAAAGAGCAAAAGAGTAAAGCAGAACGATACCAAAAAGCACAGTCTAATGAAGAGAAAGGGGCCAATAATAACGGGGATTTTGAAAATCTTTCCGAGTTATCTAATGGTAGAAAGCAAAAGGAAACCGAAACAAAAGATAATCAAATTGATAAGCGAATCTTAAAAAGAACGATAATATTCTAATTGGAGGTCCGAAAATGTCAGAAATATTGGAATCCAATCAATCTAATAAAGATATAATAAGACCTTATATACCAAAAGGCACACATCCAATTGAGACGGGGAAATATTTAATTTCAACAAATGAGATTGATAGAATGTATCAAACAGTTATTCGATGGGTCGAAAACAGAACTCCGGGTGCTATAATATATGGCCGTCCTAGACTTGGGAAAACAAGGGCTACATCCTACTTAATTAATTGTTTACCACAAGACTTCGGTGAAAAAACGCCAATTTATCATGTTCGCTGTCGTAAATATAAAAACCCTAATGAAAATTTTTTCTTTGAAGATTTGTTAAATTCTGTGGGACATTCAATAATCACCAATGGGAAATCCAATATGAAGAGAACAAGGCTTTTAAGATTTCTAGTAGAGCGAGCTGACTTTTCGGGCAATAATAAGATTATTTTTTTCATAGATGATGCACAAAGAATGGTAGAAATTCACTATGATTGGTTAATGGATCTATATAACGATTTAGATCAATACGGTATAACTTTAACTACTATTCTAGTAGGACAAAAAGAATTAGTTCATCAAAGATCCGCTTTTATTAGTGGAGAGAAATTTCAAATAGTGGGTCGCTTTATGAGCCATGAGTATCAATTTAAGGGAATTGAAACTCTAAATGATTTAAGGATTTGTTTAACAGGATATGACGATTATTGTGAATACCCTTCAAATAGTAACTGGTCCTTCACTAAATACTTTTTTTCTGAATCTTTTACAAGAGGATATAGATTACAACATTCAGCCGAAGATTTATTTCGAGTTTTTGTTAATTTAAGAAGGGAATTTGGATTACCTCAGAAAGTAGAAATTCCAATGCAATATGTAACTTTAACAGTCGAATATGCTTTAAAACGATTTGGAAATAACGGTTTAGATTTGCCTACCATAGAGAAAACTCATTGGGAAGAGGCTATAAATAATTCTGGCTATATCCAATCAGAATTGTATCAAATTAATTAATTTTTAATACATCTTTTATAAGGAGGCTGAAAAGTTGTGACCTTTCAATTTACTTGGTCTTCCGATTGGATTCAGGACTATGAATCACCGTGGGGAATACTAGAGAAGTTTATGTGGGCCAATTCTATTGATGGAAATACAATTTTAGAATTAATTGGAAATGAAAGTGTTAAACAATTAAAAAACATTTCAAATGCTGGCTACCGCCACCGTAGTTTGATTTATTTCTCCAGTATTGATCCAAAAATGAGCCAAAAGATTATTGGAATAAATTTAATTGGATACCATGACAACTTAGTAGAGAAACTAATCCGCATAATTCCTAATATTAGATATGAAAGTAGTTTTTTTTATTCCAATTTGTCCTATTGCCCTATTTGTTTAAGTAAAGGATACCATAGTATATTACACCAACTCATAATTTTTGATCATTGTGCTTTTCATCCAGAGCAAAAGTTAATTGACAAGTGCGTAAAATGTAATCAATTAATGCCTGAATATATTATTAATAAAGGTAGCAAGGAGGCTTTCCGTTGCAACTGTGGCTACCACTTTCTTGATTCAGAAAATATAAGAACATTATTTTCATCATGGAAAAAACCACTTGAAATTCAAAACAAAGTTATCAATTCATGGCTAAAATTACCTCGACACAAAGTACATAAATACCATATAATTTATCCCTTTGATAACTATAAAAAATATCTTCAGGTAGATAATAAAGATGTTGATTATCTGAGACTTATACCAAAATTAGTAATTAATGCCTTTAATGAAGATACTTTAAACAATGGAGTTATTAAGGTTTCTTCCAATTCAGATATCTTTAATGTAAAAAGTGATTATCAGCAATTAAAAGACAATTATATGGAGGCTTTTCCTCATCTATTTTCATTCTATGGTTTCAATGAAAAACATAGGATTGATAGTATTTTCTTTGAAATTTATAAACAAACTAGAATTATTTATAAAGCTATAACCCGTTATATTCTCCGCAAAATTATTAAAGAACACAGCAATTGTGTGAAAATATTTAATAAAGCAAGACAAAACGGTGATGTATGTCCACATGCGTTTGCTTTTAATTTATGGAAAATGGAATGTGAAGATATTGATGCCTTTTGGAAAATCGAATATCAAAATAAAATATCTAAAAATTACAATTTCGTATGCAGGAACGAACAATTTAGTATCTTTCTTCGTGGTGCCTTTATGTCACATTTAGAAGAAATATTAAATCCTATCACCAGAGACAAAGAGTTTAATTTCTTGGATTGTAATATTAGTAGCATAAATTATATTCTTAATAGAATTATCGCCCATCTATTAATCGAACGTTATATTAAGTGGCTGGAGGTAGTACAAAATCCGAAGAAGTTCAATCATATTTATCCTGATGACAACATTCCTATGTATATTGCTAAGATCCCTCGAAAATTTAATGGAGAAATATGTTTTTATTTTCCGAAAAAGCGTATTGATTACATGAAGGGTATTATAAAAGACCTTAGTGATCAAATGGATTGTCCCTTTCATAAATCAACTAATTATCCTCCATTTAGATCTCCAATTCGAATAGCAATGGACAATATGTAAAACTTACATATATTTGCAGATCAATAACTGCAATAAAAAAAATTAAGACCTTCAAATAACTGAAGGTCTTAATTTATGTGTGCCGGGCATGTTCACTAGCTAGGCGGTGCAAGTCCGCTATGGGCGTTGGGATATGCGAACCATTAGCCGAAAGCAAGGGTGTCCGTGGTGACGCGGAATCTGAAGGAAGCTC
>NZ_SUND01000015.1 GCF_005280205.1 Bacillus yapensis
CTATGTAACATAATGGAATGAAGAAAAAAGGCGAGATAAGAGGGTGGGGCTTAGAACCGCAAGGGTTTGAGGGGAGTGGGAGGGAGAGGGGTGGAAATACCAACATTTTAGCAGTTGAATACTATCCAGTAGATCCTCAGTTTCTCGTTCAGTGTCTTTCCAGTCTGGAACTTAGTTTTTTTCTTAAAATCAGTGAAAAACCGTTACAAATTCGAGTGGAAATGCGGAAAAAGCGGGAACGTAATTATTTTATGAAGGAATTCCGAGTGAACGGGTGAATAGGACGGGAGCCCTTGTGGGGGAAGGGAGTGAGTGGGATGGAGGCGAGGAGCGGCGTTAGAACACAATTTTTATTGGGGGACATAGTAGATAGACTGGAGAGAGTTTTATTAAAAGGGGAAATGAAAATAAATAAAAGCCTATTTTTTCATATAAAAACAGGCTCTATTATATTTGGAGAATAAAAATAAAAAGGATGAGTTCAGTTTAGTTTTAAATTAAATTAACATTTATTTATGTTTTTCCATTTTTATGATATGCAGTATTTGCTCTACATAATCTTCTGGTTGTGAGGTTTGGTTTTGCATCCAATGCATCGCAGCTCCATAAAGTGCCCAGCTTAATATCACGGCATAGACCTCTAACTCAGTTTTGCTTTGATTAGGCCATTGCTTTTGTGCCCACTCTGAGAAAAAGGCTTGGAGTTCCTGTTTAAAAATCGTTTCAATTTGGGGTGTAAACGCCTCGTAACTTCGTCTACATTGGTTACTGATAGATGTTTGAAACTTGATGATTGATAAAAAAATAGCCTTAATAGTTTCCTCATTAATTACCTCATGTGTACTTACCTCTTGAATGACTTCTCTCATTACACTTTCACTTAATACTTTCTCAAGTAGGTCAAATTTGTCCATGAAATGAGAATAAAAGGTTGCACGATTAACCGTTGCAGCATTTGTAATATCTTTAATGGTGATGTCTTTAAATTCTTTTTTCATTGATAACTCGATAAACGCATCCATAATCAGCTTACGGGTGCGGAGAATACGGGGGTCGATTAGTTTTTCCATAAATTTTTCTCCTGTTTTTAGACATTTTTATCAATATGTTGTTTAAACGATAGATGTTTCATTTTGTCGGTTGCTTCAAGTTTTTCAACTTGATATATTAACTATACAACAAATGTTGTCTAAACAAAAGATGTTGGAGTGAAGAAAATGAAAATAACGATTTTTGGAGCAAATGGACAAATTGGTCAGCTTGTTATTAAGGAAGCACTTGAGGCTGGATATGATGTTACAGCCTATACGAGACGACCTAATGCTTTAAATATAGAACATGAAAAACTACAAATTGTAGTTGGGGCTTTAACAGACCGAGAAAGATTAAAAGATGCAATCCTTGGAAGAGATGCTGTGCTAAGTGCTCTTGGACCAGCACTGTCAATGAAACGGCAAGTTGTGGACCTTCCTATTACAGAAGCACATAAAGCTATTATCTCAGTTATGGAAGAGTGCGGACTTAAAAGGTTGATTACACTTGGAACACCTAGTATCTCAGCTAAAGAAGACGTGAAACAATTTATTACTGTGTTTCCAAATATAATGCCAAAACTATTCTCTCCTACTCCATACGCTGAGATGAAAGGAATAGAAACATTGATTAAAAATTCTAAAATGGATTGGACTGTTGTACGGATTATTAATCCGAATGTAAGAACAAATGGAAATGGTTATTCAGTATCGTTTGGGGATACCAAAGGGAAGATGGGTGTTTCTCGTTATAATGCAGCGAAATGTATGCTGGAAACTGTGAAGAAAGATGAATGGATTCATAAAATGCCAATCGTATTTAACAACTAGGAGGGCAATAGAATGAGAGAATTTGAATTTGGAGTTTATTCATTAGGCGAACGAATACCTGATGCCAATGGGAATAGTCGAACTGCCGGGTCCAGAGTAGAAGATATTATTCAAATGGCAAAAATGGCAGATGAGGCGGGACTAGATATATTTGGGGTTGGAGAACATCATCGTCTGGATTTTGTAACCTCTTCTTATGCCATGTTACTCGCAGCTGTTGCTCGTGAGACGAAAAATATTAAATTAACGAGCACGTTATCTGTTATTAGTACAGCTGATCCAGTACGTGTTTATGAAGACTTTGCAACACTGGATTTATTATCAAACGGACGTACTGAAATTATTTTAGGTCGTGGGGCATTCTTAGAATCATTCTCTCTCTTTGGAGCAAGTTTAAATGATTACAATGATTTGTTTGAAGAGAAGCTGAATCTATTTTTGAAATTGCAAGAGCAGGAAGTCGTCAGTTGGCAAGGGAATTTTCGTTCCCCCCTTCAAAATGCACAAATAGCACCTAGACCTGTTCAGAAGAAACTTCCACTTTGGATTGGCGTTGGGGGTACCCCTGCCAGTGCCGTTCGTGCAGGAAGACTTGGTTTAAATATGGCTCTTGGCTTGTTAGGTGGTCGTCCTGAATCCGTCAAACCACTAACCGACCTATACTGGCAAAGTGCAAAAGAGGCGGGTCATGATGTATCTAAGTTAAGGGTTTCTGTAACAGGGCATTCGTATATAGCCCAAACAGGGGAACAAGCGATTACCGAATTTGTACCGCACTATAATCAATATATGGGCTACTTCTCAAAAGACCGTGGTATTCCATACTTCTATACAACAGCAGAGCAATTGATGCCTCAGCGAGCAGCAGGTCAAATATTAGCCGTAGGAAGTGCAGAGGAACTGGCGGAAAAGATCTTGTATCAGCATGAGTTATTCGGACATTCACGCTTTATGGGACAATTTGATATGGGTGGTCAGCCATTAGCCAGAGTAGAAAAATCCATTGATTTACTGGCAAACAAAGTAGCACCAATTGTTCACAGAGCTTTATCTAAGTAAAAAAGTGGTTAATGGAATTGTTATAAAAAAATTAATTAACAAGAGGGGAAGAGTGATTTATGGAAATCGTAACTTACATTTTACAAGGAATTCTTGCATTACTGTTTTTAATGGCAGGGTTCGGGAAAGTATCAGGATCTGAGATGCATGTGGAAGGTTTTAAAAAATGGGGATATCCACAATGGTTTAGAATTGTAACAGGGATTGTGGAATTAGTAGGGGCTGTCCTTTTAATCGTTGGATATTGGTCAGAGACTTCAGCAATAACTGGAGCATTAATACTTGGTATTACAGGTATTGGAGGCATCCTTACACATATTAAGGTAAAGGATTCCTTTAAGGATACAGCGATGATTCTAATCTTAGCCATTCTAGCGTTCGTTGTATTTTTCCTTTATTTAAAGTAAAGAATTGAGATGATATAACATAATATACATTTTGGAGGAAATGAAAATGAAAATATTAGTTACAGGTGCAGCAGGAAAACTAGGATCAAATATTGTTGAAAATTTAGTGAAGAAAGTACCCGCATCCGATATTATCGCTGGTGTACGTGATCCACAATCAGAAAAAGCAATGGCATATGAAGCACAAGGAATTGAAGTTCGCTTAACAGATTTTGAGAAAAAAGAAACATTAGTTGAAGCGTTCAAGGGTGTGGATCGTGTCTTCGTAGTTTCAACAGTACCTGTTATGGAAACTGCAATTCAACAGCAGAAAAATGCTGTAGAAGCAGCGAAAGAGGCTGGTGTATCCCAATTGGTTTACTCAAGTGCTCCGCGTGCAGATGTGAGTGATTTCGTTTTAGCTGCTCCTCACCGTGAACGTGAAAACATCATTAAAGAATCAGGTATTCCATATGTATTCGTTCGCAATAACTGGTATGTTGAAAACGAATTAGTACTATTCAACAATGCTTAAATGGCGCACCTTGGGTTACATCTGCAGGAGAAGGGAAGGTAGCTTGGGTCTACCGTCCAGATTTAGGTGAAGCTACTGCCAATGTGTTAGCAGGTGATGGACACGATAATAAAGCATACGAATTAGCAGGTGAAAACTTAACACTACAACAATTCGTTGATGCAGTTAATGAGGTTACAGGTAAAGAAATTCCTTTATTAACTGTAGATTCTGAAGCTCATGCAAAAATGCTAAAAGAGGCTGGCGCGCCAGAAGAATTTGTATCAATGTTAGTCATGATACAAAATGGAATTCGTGAAGGTGGATTAGAAGCTCCACATTCTGATTTAGAAATGCTTCTAGGTCGCAAACCAACTACTGTGAAAGAAGCGTTACAAATTTTATTAAAATAATTACGAATGCCACTGTATCAGACACCCAGTCACGCAGATGAAAGAGGCTTTGGCCCAAATTGTTAGCCAACTATCTCAAACAAACAATTAAATTATCGTAGAACTAATTCAAAAAATTCGTTTTGGATTCGTGTTTATTGTTCAGGAATACAATCATAGTATCACTGGGGCATTAAAAAATGCACTTGATATTGCTAAACGTGAATCTTGGAATAACAAAGCGGCAGGTATTGTTAGCTATGGTGGAGCCGGTGGAGAATGAATATTACGATAACAAAAAAAGGTTGGGTATTAAGTAAAGAGGACCAACCCTTTTTTTGTTAAAAAAAATTTATGATTTTCTTAATAATAATTCCAACGGCTATTCCGGGAAAAACAAACAACATAGGGAGCCAGACCGGACCCAATAACACTCCAAATACCATTAATTTCGAGGAAAAAATCAATCCAACAGTTACAAAATATCCAGCAAACACATACGGAAGAAAAGAATAAGGGTCTTTCCCTCCACCTGCATCTTTCACCGCATCCCACATAGAGAAAAAGTACAAACAAGGATAAAACATGAGCCACTTATAATCCGTATGTTTTATGGCATTACCAATTTCTCCATGAAAACTTAAAAGTATAAGCTGATTAAAATTCGCTTGTATATTTATCAGGAATTCAAGAATCAAGTAAACCGTGCCTTTAATATATTTTCCGTTTAAATACTGACCAAACCCCGGAAGTGCAATGCTCCACATTAGTTTTTCAAATGCATTCTTATTCAAATATAATTACCCTAGAAACAGAGCTTATTATATTTCTTTTGCAATTTCTTTTCTATTAGGTGCAAGTGGAGGCTGCTCTAACCATTTATTTTGCACCATAATATTAAACCACTTTTTAGTAAGCATAAGATTTTGTAGAATGGTGCTTTCGTAAGTGGCTACAAGGTCTGTACGCATTGCGGATGCCAAACCTG
Source organism: Bacillus yapensis (assembly GCF_005280205.1). Taxonomy (GTDB): domain Bacteria; phylum Bacillota; class Bacilli; order Bacillales; family Cytobacillaceae; genus Robertmurraya; species Robertmurraya yapensis. The sequence goes on from NZ_SUND01000015.1 coordinate 5,202, forward strand.
TCCCGTGATACGCTTGTGCAGCTTGAAATAGGAAACCAGTATGATACAACATTAACTTATCAGAAAAAGGAGAATCTGTAGAAGTTGTAATTTCAGTCTCCCAAGACTTAGGAACTGGTAAATTATCCGTTTGCAAAATTTGTGAAAAATCTTTTATTTGTTGGTCAGCCACCTTTTCGGAATGCTCTAAAAACTTCCTTACTTCCTTTGTTTGTGCGACTTGACTAAATGCGATTGAAAGAGTTTTTGCCATAATACTTTTTTTTAGGTTAAAAGAAATGCTTATGATTTCTGTCGCTGCTAACATCCTACCCTTTCCGAAAAAACCATCTATGAAATCTTGGCTGGAAACATATTCAGGGTTTTGAGCTGGATAAAATAAAGGGTCCCTCTGGAAACTTCCTTTCTCAAGCAATAAATCTATGGTTTGATGATACATCCTTTTCCCATCATTATCACAGGAGTCGTAAAAATACCGTAAGTCCTCTCTTACAGAAACGCCCAGAGAAGTTGAGTGTCCTAGCAAACCATGTAATGTCATGATATGCAAATAATTTAGGCAAAATATATCCGTGAACAACCTCTGTTTACCTTTAAAGAGGTCAGATTCAGTAAAACCAATTGGAACTGGAAACCCCTCATTTATTATAAAAGTAGCGATTTGTTGTTTTTGCTTTTCGAATGTCTTGATAGCATCCTCAAAAACAGCTTTAATTTGCTCATCCTCAATAATAGAAACCATATATCTATTTACAATATCAACGGCAGTTCCATTTACATACTCTCCCCACAAACTTCCTATTTCGGAAGATGTGAGTTTTAATTTAATCTCATCCACATTATCACCTCAATACTCTTTTTAGTAAATTGGGTAAGGAATATTCATCTAATCCTTATTTTTCCTTCTATTTGAATCGTAAATATATTTCACCATCTGCATCGTTTTCAATCCTAGAATTGTAATGATTATGGTATAAACCGTTGTCAAAATAATCGCAGTATACCCTAAATATGTAATGCTTCCAGAGCATTTGCAAATTTCAAAACAATCACTTCCTAAAAATTTAAATATGTAAGTTAATGTACCCGTTATCCTAAAATAAATGTATTGTTTTCCATTGAGACGAATTCACTAAAAAAGGCAAGCATATTTCTATGCTCACCTTTTTTTCAACAACAATGCTTATTAGACAACACTTGCGTGAATGCTCAGTGCTTAAATCAAAGATGGCATACTTAACAAAGATCTTAATCTGGAAGTTGTACTACTAATTAAGAATGCTGCTCTAATACCCATAATAATTATGGTTGAGAATAAGCTAAAGAGAATATTCAAAGTATATCCCTCCACATTGAAGTTTAGTGTTAAATGATAACACTAGTGTTAGTGTTAATCTGAGATACAAATTTATTCAGTGGAGGAGGAAAGAAGATTTTAAAGCTTCCTCCTATTAATCTCCTTTTGATATGGAATGTAAGCTAGAGAAATCCCATGCTTCCGAGTATTCTTCTGCAAGATCCGTAAGGGCAGGATGAGTAAGTAACTTATCCTGCCCTTTTAATTAGTCGATATAAGTAACCCTAAGGGAACCGCTGCTCAATTTATAGTTCTCTGCGTGTTTTACGTAAAATTCAGCTTTGCCATCTGTACCATCGACATAACTCCCGATGCTTCTAAAAACGACATCATAACTAGAACCTGATTTGTTGGAGAAACTAGCCTGTCCTACAAACTCATCACCTGACGGATCGTCTTCAAATAACTGAAAAGTCATTAAAGGTGATGAACCAGTAATGGAAGAAGAAGTATGTGCACTTACGCGTACGCCAAAGTCTCCACCACCTGATTTAACAATGGTTCCATTTGTACGGAATTTATTGTCGTTATACAAAGTGAAAGAGTCAGATCCAATGGTTTGCCAACCAGAGGCAAACGTTTGGAAAGGTGTTTCTTTGACTTCATAAATTTCTATCGTTATCCCTGTTTGTTCATCCACACTAACTGAAATGGGTGTTTCCCCTTCATGCATTTTGACAATTTGCTCGGAAGCCATCTCGTGATGAGTATCATTCACTAAAGCGGTATTCTCTGATGCATATGTATGCTCGCCAAAACTAATCCCTGTGGCTAACATACCTACTAAAATACTACTAGCTAGTAATCTTTTACTCATAAATACGCCCCTTTTCTTTTTTGCCAATAATCAAAACATATAATAAAATTGGTAATTATACTATATTATAACATTATTATCCAAAACCTGGAATTATAAAAATAGTTTACTTCCTTATCGATACGATCGCGAATTTTTAATAAATTGTAAACTTTTTTCAAAGTTCTACGTCTTGTTTGTAGGAGGCTGCTGATGAATGGAATAAGACAGGATAATGAACTCAATGCAGAACTTAATATTGTATTTAGGTACTTACGAAAATTGGGTATTTCGAAGCTAGATGCGGAGGACGCCGTTCAGGAAGCAGCTTATAAATATATTCTTTATAACGATTCGATCAAGAACGCTAAAATACGTGGTTGGTTAATACGAGTAGCGATAAATGCTTATTATGATCAATGCCGTAAACAAGGAAGATATGTGCTGGATCTAAATGAGGAAATACTTAATGTAGATGCAAAGGAACTTCCCGAAACGATCTTTTTAGAAAAGGAAAGGAACAGTGAACTCGGGAAAGCGTTATCACGATTAAAACCTCTCTATCAAGAGTTGTTGCTATTAAAATATCAATCTGGACTTACATACGAAGAAATCTCAAGATTATTAGAAATAAGCGTCAGCTCAGTTAAAACAAATTTATTCAGAGCTAGAAAAAAGTTAGAAGAAATTTATAAGGAGGCAGCTTATGACTGACAATAACAAAACAAATCATGAAAATGAGATTGATTTTATGAGTAGCCCCTCTTTGCAGAAAGCCGTCAAAAAGTCAAAAAGGAAACAAACGATTAAGTATGTATCCATTACAGTAATAACGACTATCATCTTACTCGTCATTCTCTTTATGGGAAGCAAGTATATTTTAACGAAAAAAATCGAGAACAAAGATCCTCTTTACAATAGCATTCATGGTGCAAATATTATGTTGAGTGATACCTTCTATAGCTACAACCTTTTTAGTGTAGAAGCAGAGACAACATATAAGAAGAACATCGGTGATCAATCGATTGTTTGGGATAAGCAAACCGAAAAAATTCCGCTCTTTGGAAGAAGTGAAATTCTTGAAAAAGGAAGCGGTATGGTCGAAGTGAATAGCATAGATGATGAACTAAAAAGGTACGTTCGTTATAATAATTTTAATAATGAAAGGAAAATAGATTTCTATTATCCAGCCTTGTCTTATGACTATTTACCGCATGAACTTGATATTGCTGTTACCTTAGATGACAACAAGTTGATTGAGGTGGCACTTTCCTTTAAGGAGCCTTTGACTATAGCGGAAGCGGCTGAGAAGTTGGGACAGGATTATGTCAATTGGCTTTGGGTAGATACAACAACTTCTGCTCAAATGGAAAAAATGGAGCAAACATTAGATGGCGATAGTGTAAAGACTAAGGGTGGGGGTGGCGCTTTTGGATTTGAAGTCAGACCTGAGATTCCATATTCTGAAGAATATGGTCCGTTGTTTATCCAAACCTTAGAACAGTTAATCGAAAATGGTAGCCATCGAAGTACAGTGAAAGAAGCATTGAAGGGAATTAAAGAAAACACGCAGACTACGAATGGAAATATACGTCTGAATGGTGCTGTGGTTACAGGTACACCAGCTGAACTTAAAAGGTTTCAAAATCTTGATTTCATCCGGGCCTCTGTCCTTGGGGCTACAATTGATAAATATTAATAGAAGACTGATTTCTATTTTTGAATTATATTCTTCTCTTAAACAAGACTCCCGATTTATTCAGGGGGTTTTATTTTTTTATGGGTACGAAATAGCAAACAAGGTTGCTAAAGTAGGGGGGGTGGAAAAATCGAGTGACTTATGCCCTATTTTAATGATGTCAACAATCATTGTGACAAAATGCATTTTTGATTAAATTGATGAGTTATTGAAAACGCTTTAATATTAGATTTGTAAGGAACAAAGTCGTCAAAGGGGGAAAAAGAGATGAACGAAACAACACAAGATAAATCAAATGCAAAAGTAAAAATACAAAAATTCGGAAGTAACTTAAGTAATATGGTACTGCCGAATATCGGGGCCTTTATTGCGTGGGGACTTATTACAGCATTATTTATTGAAACAGGCTGGCTTCCGAATGAAGATTTAGCAAAACTAGTCGATCCAATGATTAAGTATTTATTGCCATTATTAATTGGTTTTACCGGTGGTCGAATGGTTCACGATATCCGCGGTGGGGTAGTTGGTGCTACCGCTACAATGGGGGTTATCGTTGGAACTGATATTCCGATGTTCTTGGGCGCTATGATCATGGGACCGATTGGTGGATATGTAATTAAGAAGTTTGACCAAGCGGTTCATGGCAAAATCAAAGCTGGATTCGAAATGCTTGTGAACAATTTCTCTGCTGGAATCCTCGGTGGATTGTTAACCATCATTGCTTTTAAAGCAATTGGACCAGTTGTAGAAGGCTTAAGTAATGTATTAGCTTCCGGAGTTGAAGCAATTATTAATGCTAATTTATTACCGTTAGCGAACATAGTTATTGAACCAGCAAAGGTTCTATTCTTAAATAACGCGATTAACCATGGAATTTTAAGTCCGTTAGGGATTGAACAGGCCGCTGATGCAGGAAAATCCATTCTATTCTTATTAGAAACAAACCCTGGACCGGGACTTGGTATTCTGCTTGCATTCTGGTTGTTTGGGAAAGGCACTGCAAAACAAACAGCACCAGGTGCAGTGATTATCCACTTCTTAGGTGGTATTCATGAAATTTACTTCCCATATATCTTAATGAAGCCTATGTTAATACTTGCTGCTATGGCAGGAGGCGTCAGTGGAGTATTCACGTTTAACCTTTTCAACGCAGGTCTTGTTGCGGCACCATCACCAGGTAGTATTTTTGCATTAATTGCGATGACACCAAAAGGAAATTACCTTGGTGTGTTAGCGGGGGTAATCGTCGCAACAGCCGTTTCATTCGCAGTCGCTTCTTTAATCTTAAAAACAAGCAAAGCAACAGAAGAGGATTTAACTTCTGCAACAGCTAAAATGGAAGAAATGAAAGGAAAGAAAAGCTCTGTGTCTTCTGTATTAACAACACAAACTGCCATTAATCCAGATGTAGTAAACAAAATTGTATTTGCTTGTGATGCGGGTATGGGTTCCAGTGCAATGGGTGCATCAATTTTACGAAATAAAGTGCAAAAAGCTGGTTTAGGAATAACCGTTACGAACACAGCCATAAGCAATTTGCCAGCTGACGCTGATGTAGTTATTACCCATAAGGACTTAACTGATCGTGCCAAAGCAAAACTTCCGAATGTTGTTCATATTTCAGTGGAGAACTTCCTTAATAGTCCAAAATATGATGAATTAGTCGATTCTTTAAAGAAAGAATAGATTATATGCCTGGCACAGAAATGTGCCAGGTTTTATCAACACTAGCGAGAAGACTCCTTCCTCAACAACGTAGGGAGGAGATGAATCGCTTTTTTGTGTCTAATTTCGGAATTAAATGAAATCTAAAGGACAACGTTTTGAAAATTTGATAAAATAAAATTAAGAACAAACGTTCCTTTAGGGGGTTGAGAAATGAGGAAAACCTATTTTTCTACTCGTGTATACAAATATACGTTACCAGAAAAATATAACGAATCTATTTTTCATACCCTTCTTTTGTTTAGTCGTTCTAAACACTTCACATTTCAAACACAAGTATTAGAAAAACGTTCGAATGAATCGAGGAGAAAAAAATCTCTACATCTTACCGTAAAAGAACGTTTTCAATTGAATGATCATTATGCAGGTAGTGCTATTCAAGAAGCGAACGCCCTAATCAAATCTCAAAATGAACTTCGAAAAATGTATATAGAAAATAAAGAAGTTCAAATGACTTCAGTTAAAAAGAAAATAAAATCAACCAGACGCCATTTAACGACTCTTTCAAAAATAAAACAATCTTTTGTAAACGGAAATCCAAAATTCAATCAAAACTCTAGAGAACAACAAGTTGGGCATTTTTTTGTCGTGAAATTCTATAAGAAAACAGACATTTACTATCACGCCTATCAGTTTGAACATGACTACTTAGATGTTCAAATCGCTCATTTCAAGAATAGATTAGGTCGATTGAAATTCAGATTAGATAGGTTGGAAAAACAGATAAAGAGTTTGAAAAGTAATAGTAACAGTGTAGTTTTTGGCACGAAAAAATTATTTAAAGCACAACATACCATAGAAAACTATCAAAACGATCATCAACAATGGCGAAAAGATTGGGAACAAGCTCGCTATCATCAAATGACCATTAGTGGCCGAAAAGATGCCAAAGTCGGCAATTTCGTGTTTTGTTATATTCCAGAAACGAGAGAATTTCATTTCATAACCCCGGATGGCACTCAGATAAGGATTGAAAACCTTGTATTTCCATATGGTCAAGAACAGGTTGACCACGCAATCGAAACACAGATGGGCTGCAAAAACAAAAAGAAATACGGAAAGCCAATTGCGTGGTCTGCCGAAGACCATGGGGACTATTATATTTTCAAGTGTATAGTGGATGTGCTAGAGAACCCTCATAAAAATTTTAGTCGGGCAGACGGCCTATTAGGTTTGGATTTAAATGTAGACCATATCGCCTGGTCCAATATCAATGCAAAAGGGCAACTGATAAAATCAGGTGTGTTTTCTTTTGATTTAGATGGAAAAACTTCTGAACAAATTACAAAAATCATTGAAAACAAGGCAGTGGTCATTGTTGATTTGGCGATGAAGTTAAATAAGCCCATTGCTTTGGAAAAATTAAATACCACCCAATCAAAAGTTTCTCATCCATACGGCAATAGAAAAGCCAATAAAGCGATGAGTCAATTTGCGTACAATAAAATGATTTCTGCCATTAAAAACCGGGCAGAGAAAATGGGGGTAGCCGTGTTTGATGTGAATCCCGCTTATACCTCCCAAATTGGAAAAATCAAATACATGAAGCGTTTGGGAATCTCGATTCACCAAGCTGCTTCTTATGTGATTGCACGACGTGCAATGGGATTCAAAGAAACGCTTCCACCAGTGTTGCATTCCCTGTTACCGGAGAAGATAGCAGGTCTACATCACTGGGCGCAGTGGAAGTGGATTTCATCATGCCTAACCGATGTTCGTAAACACACGTTCTATCAGATAGAACTTTTCTCCTGCGACAAGATTGACTCAATGAATCAACTCTTTCCTCAAGGGGCTCTTTCAGACTTGGAGGTAAAAGGTTTGTTCAAGGTGAAAAGTAGAAAACCCATTGCCTAGTTGAACGGGCGATGGTCTACTAAATAATTTAGTAGCCTTTTTAGGAATCCCCTTCCTCAAAACTCCAATTGGATTTTAGGCGGGGGTAGTTCAATTGATGTAATAAGATAAAATGAAAATATAAGAACTTTGGTAACATTTTTTTCATGGAGGTACTATCCTTGCAGGGAGTGAAGTACATGTATATTTCCGCAAGAGAACGACAGATTCTTGAAATTCTATTAACGAAAAACAATGAGTCTACGGTCAAAGATCTTGCTGACCAACTTGGTGTCAGTGCCAGGACGGTACATCGGGATCTAAAAAATGTGGAAGATATTTTAAAAGAATATGATCTTTGGTTGCAAAAAAAGTCAGGTGTTGGTGTTCAGATCGCCGGAGAGCAAAACAAAGTACATGAACTAGAGATGTTTTTATTTAATCTCTTTCGAACCGAGTATACACCGGATGAACGGCAAACCATTATTTTGTGTGAGCTGTTAGAATCAAAGGGGCCGGTTAAACTAGTTGGATTAGCCAATGATTTAAATGTAACGATTTCAACTGTTAGTGCAGACTTAACAAAATTAGAAGAGAGACTGCATACCTCTGGACTCTCTCTTATCCGAAAAAGAGGGTATGGGGTAGAAATTGAAGGGGACGAAGGGGCAAAGAGAAGGGCAATGAGGCACTTAATCTCTGAGTATCTCAATGAATCAGACATCCTCTCCTTTGCAAGAGAAAATATTCAAAAACGCTCTAACCAACATATCAATTCCATTTCGGAAAGACTGTTAGGGCTGGTTGAGAAACAAAAGCTCATCACAGTTGAAAAAATAGTTGAGTCTATTCTCCAAGAATTACCCTTTGCGATGGCAGACAGCGCCTATATTGGGTTAGTTGTTCACCTTGCCCTGGCAGTTGAAAGAATTCAAAAAGGGGAAGGTATCACCATTAACCAAGCTTATTTGGATAATCAGTTCGATTCAAAGGAATACAAGTTTGCAGAGAGAATCGTCGCTGAATTAGAACAGGTATTCAAAATTCAGATTCCACAAGCAGAGATTGCATATATAACGATGCACTTGAAGGGTGCGAAGTTGCGATATGACAATGAGTATATTGCGGAAGATTCAAGTTATCAGGTAGCTATTAAAACACGAAGTTTGATTGAATTTGTGGGAAAACAAATAGGCTTAGATTTAACGGGCAATCGCTCTTTATTTGAAGGATTAGTCGTACATCTGAAACCGGCTATCTATCGAATCAAACAGAAAATGGGAATCAGCAATCCCCTATTAGATAAAATCAAGCAGGATTATCCTGAGCTGTTTTCGATGGTTAGAGAAGCCGTGGGGCAAACCTTTCATGAATTTGACGTGCCAGATGAAGAAATAGGCTATCTTGTGATGCATTTTGGTGCTGTACTTTTAGGGGTTAAGGATCTTGGCAATGTCAAAGCTTTGGTGATTTGCTCCAGTGGAATCGGTACATCGAAAATGCTTGTCACGCGGTTGCAGAAAGAATTTCCAGAGCTGAAGCAGGTAAAAAATGTCTCGGTGATGGAATTTAAGAAAATGGAGACAGACGAGTACTCGATCATTATTTCGACGATTCCGATTCCAGATTCCAATTTGGATTATATTTTAGTAAGTCCAATTTTAAATAAAGAGGAAATTGAAAGAGTTCGCACCTATATTAATGAGCAAATAATGGTGAAAAGTTCAGAAAAGGACTTCAAGGTCGCTTTTCGTGACAGAGAGAGTAAGAAAACGGCAGCTACGCTTATAAATGAACTTTCTGTAATCCAAGAATACGCCTATACCATTAAGGCAATTCTTAAAGGCTTTAAACTAGAAGAACTCCATTCGATCCAAACAACAGAGGAAATTTTAGACTACGCTGTAAAGGGATTATTTGAAAGAAATAAGATTACGAATATCGAATCAGTGATTGAGGCCGTTCTCGAAAGGGAGAAACTCGGTGGACTGGGTATACCTGAAACAAAGATTGCGCTATTTCATACAAGAACCCGAAATGTTCTGGAACCTTGCTTTTCAATCTATACGGTAGCGACGCCTATTGAGGTAGTGGGAATGGATGGAAGCAGGATGGAGATGAAGGTGTTCATTTTAATGCTTTCTCCAGAAGAAGCGTCGGAAAGAGTGTTAGAGGTGTTGAGTTATCTTAGCACCCTCTTCATTGAGAGTGAAGAAAATATTTTGGTCTTTCAATCAAGTGATCAAGAACGTATAGAAGCATTACTTTCAGGAAGATTTGATCAATTTTTTGATGAGAAATTAAAAGAATTAAGGAGTGTTTAGTTGATGTCAGTTTTTGCAAAGGAAAATATCCTATTAAATACAGCAGTGGTAACAAAAGAGGAGGCCATTCGTTTAACAGGAAACATTCTCGTTGAGAAGGGTTATGTAGATGCTGATTATATTGAGAAAATGCTTGAACGTGAACAATTAACTTCCACGTATATGGGAAACTTTGTCGCAATTCCGCATGGTACAGAGGATTCAAAAAGTTTTGTCAAACAATCAGGGATTTCATTTGTTCAAGTTCCAGAAGGAGTAGACTTTGGTGGTGGAAATATCGTCAAGCTTCTGATTGGGATTGCAGGAAAAGATAACGAGCATCTCGATATTCTTTCAAAGATTGCGATTGTTTGCTCGGAGGAAGAGAATATTGAAAAGCTGGTGGCTGCCGAAACAGCAGAGGAGATTTTAGCGATTTTTGATGACGTGAACTAATTTGCTAGCCGTACATTTTGTTGAAGGAAAAACATGGGGAATCGTTCACTTTGGTGAACGGTTTTTTCTTCATTTTTAGGAGAAAAATAGTACAGATAGCGTGTCTACATGTTCGAATACTTGAGAGAATAGTGCATATTCGAAGAAAAAAGAAATATCGCGATGTTGAAAAATAATTGACGTGACACCATTTAGTGTCATATAATTAAGACACCAAATGGTGTCGTATTTAAAAGGAGTGATTTTTTACGAAAACAGAGCAGAAGCGTGATGTCTTTGTAGCCATTGCTGATCCAACAAGACGTAAATTGATCCGTTTATTGGCAAATGCAGAAGAACTTCCTCTACATGAATTAACCGATCAATTTCAAATGGGTCGGACTGCTGTTTCTAAGCATTTGACAATCCTTAGAGAAGCAAGCCTGGTTATTGACCGTAAAGTTGGGAGAGAAACAAGATACCGATTAAATGCGGCTCCCTTACAGGAAGTAAAGGATTGGCTTTCCTTTTACGAGGAGTTTTGGAAAGAAAGAGTGGCAGTTTTACAAAATCTTTTATCGGAGGAATAAATCATGGCAGATATTTCGTTAGATTTTCAGTTTAAAAATCCAATCAATAAGGTATGGAACGGGTTAATTGATTCCGATACTCTTTCAAAATGGATCATGGCAAATGACTTCCAACCAATCGTGGGGCATAAAAGTCAATTCAGAAATCCAGAATGGAACTTAATTGTAGATTGTGAAGTTTTAGTAGTGGACGAGCCTTATAAGTTATCTTATACATGGGTAGGCGGTCCGATCAACACGATCGTCACATGGACGTTGAAGGAAGAGGATGGAACAACCTACGTACATTTGGAGCAAACAGGATTCGCCCAAGAAGATCAAGCCTTCAATGGTGCAAAATACGGTTGGGCAAGCAAGGTTGAAGACCTTAAGAAATTGTTAGGGGAAATATAAGACTCGGTTCGGACCTAAAGAATGGGATTTTTTCAAGATATGGTGGCAGTATTTAAGAAGCGTGAGCTAGTTTTCTTAGAATACCGCAAAGAATCAAAGGATGTGTATACATTTGTTTTTGAAAAAGGGGACGATTGGACCTGGAAAGCAGGCCAGCATGGACTGCTTACGGTGACTCATAAGAAAATCAAAACCCCGACTAAACCGTTTACCTTGGCATCTTCCCCTTCAGAGAATGTCGTCAAAATAACAACGAGCATTACGGATAAGCCAAGTGACTTTAAAAAGGCATTACTAGAATTAAAACCTGGAACGAAAATGACTATTGCCGGTCCGCTAGGCTCATTTAATCTAACCGATAATAAGCCGACACTTCTGATTGCAGGTGGCATTGGCATTACACCATTCCGGTCAATTTTAAAACAAATTGAAGCAGAAGGAAATGGAGCAGGGAAACAAATACATCTACTCTATATGGATAGTAACAAGGAATATATATATAAAGATGAATTAGACGCAATTCCTAATGTTACGGTTACTTACCTTGATTCAAAAGATGATTTACATCGGGAGATAGAAACATTCACTAACTCGTATAAGGACAATGGCCATTACTTAATTGCTGGACCGAAAGCGATGGTAGATTCTATTTCTACTCACCTGCAAAATAACAATATTTCGAAACGAAATATCAAAAAAGATGCCTTTTATGGGTATTAGTTGCGGCGTAAATGTCGTACCATCCAATGAGCTATCATGTTTGATGGTGAAAGGAACTTATTATGCAAATTATAAGTGTGAGAGATTACCCAGAATACAAGGATGAAGCAATCAAATATTTTCAAAGCAAATGGGCAAGTGAGAATAGCCTAAAGGTGTATGAGGACAGCATTACTCATAGCATAGCGACTGAAAATGTCCTTCCTATCTGGTACTTAATGGAGGATGCAGGCGAATTTATTGGGTGTGCAGGTTTGATTAGCAATGATTTTATCAGTCGCATGGATCTCTGGCCCTGGATATGTGCGGTTTACGTCGATGAACGTTATCGTGGCAAGTCCTTAGGAAAGGAACTGCTTCTGCGTGCCAAAGCGGATGCGAAAAAAGCGGGTTTCAATAAGGTCTTTCTTTGTACGGATCATATTGGCTACTATGAAAAATACGGATTTACCTATATCGGTGATGGATATCATCCCTGGGGAAGTAGTTCAAGAATATATGAGAGTGATACGTAAGTTAATATACAAAAAGGTTATAAAACAGAGTCTGAAATACTATTAGATAAATAAGGAAAATGATGAGCCCCTTTGGATTTGATGAACCAAAGGGGCTTTTTATAAAAATGAAGGGGGAGAAAAAAATGAGTAAATGGCTGAAAGTTTTTATCATTCTATTAGGTGTGCTATTGCTCCTGTACATTAATCCGGTAGATCGGTTTAATGAAATGCGAAGCAAACAAGATTTGAACCAGCTACTGTCCGATCCGAACATACTCGAAGATTTTTTGGATGGGAATACAAATATGAAAAACATTAGGCATATCGGAGGAATGACCTATTTTTTTGAAACGGAGAAAGGACAATACATGATCACGCTTCAGAAGGAGAAGGGGCGAACGCAGTACGATATTTTCGAGCATAAAACAAGTATTGGTCGAATGGATGGTTATTAGTAGGCTTACTTTATACCTTATTTTTAGAAGATTGTGTAAAATGGTAGGGTAAACATATTGACTAAATTCTGATGAAGAGATATCTATAGAAAAAAATGCATATGAACTAGGGGAGAAATAACCATGTTTTTTATTCAAATGTCCGGATTTCCCGGTTCTGGGAAGTCAACACTTGCTCGACAAATTGCGAAAGAGACAGGAGCCATTATTGTTGACCATGATATCGTGAAGTCTGCTCTTTTACAATCGATAGAGGCCGCACCAATTGATGGAAAGCTTTCAGGGGAGATTTCCTATAATATTGATTGGTCATTAATCGATTTCCATTTGTCTCAAGGGCATTCGGTTATATTCGATAGCCCCTGTTTATATGAAGAAATGGTAGAAAAGGGGACATTTTTAGCCGAAAAATATAATGTTAAATATAAATATATTGAGTGTTTTCTTGATGATAGTCGTGTCATTAATTTCCGCCTGAAAAATCGTGAAAGAATACCCAGTCAAATAAAAGAGATTCATTCGGAAGAAGCTTTTCAATTTACGGTTAATAGTAGTAAGAAACCGACAGGATATAATTGTTTGGTTGTTGATACTCGAGAACCTTTGGAGAGTTATCTTCAAAATGTCATGAAGTATATTGAGGAGTAATGCACCCAAGCTATGATATTGCAGAGGTCGCTGTCAAAGCAAATGCTGATCGCATTTGTAAAAGTATTCACCCAAGCGAAAAGCCAGTCACTTCATAGTGGACTGGCTTTTCTTATTCATCCGAGGATATTAAAACCATAATAGGTGGCTGTTGCAAACAGTATTGTCCACAATGCGAGACTGACTGTCATCCAAGTCAGGACGTTCTTACGTGGTGCTTTGAAAATCATGGCGAATGCAGCTGCGATTTCTGTTCCGATTAGCAAAGGGCCCAATAAAGCGAGACCAGGCAAACCGTATTTTACAAATATCCCATGTGCACGCGCTCTCTTTTTATTATCTTCCTTTTGTATTCCTTTTTCAGCTCTTTTCCTATTTCTCCATTCTTGCCAGCGGTCGAAAAGCAAGACGACAATAACTACGACTAACCAATTCCCCGCAAAAGCCAAAATGGTAGATGGAATGGGGCTTAAGCCAAAAGCAATGGCCAACACAACAACTGCGGCTGATTCTACCCATGGAATTGCGGATAGAAAGAATACGGCAAAGTAAGACCATTCTTGTAAATATTCTAAGATCATGGATGTTCTCCTTATATTAAATTTTTTTATTTTAAACTAAAAACCATTCAATTTTCTCATGGTGAACCAATATACGAGATATTGTCCTGTACCTAATAGCCCAATCAGAAGAAGGGGGATGTTGTCTATATTGCGTAATAGGGCATAGAGCACGATAGAAATGGGTAGTGCTATGGAATAGTAGATATACACATTTCGACAAGCGTTATAAGTAATCCATTTTTGTCCTTCATCTACTTCATGGAACTCCCAAGGTAAGAATCCACGTTTAAATGTAATCGGATCCTTAGGATTTTTTTGATTATATAAAAATTGAATGAGGATAAGTAATATTGGCACTAGGAGTACAAGAAAGATCATAAACCTTCTGATCTCCAACGATGATTCAAATGGGCTAAAAAATACGATGTAGTAAGCGCCTATGACATACCACCAGATGAATAACGAAAACAATGGTGAGCGAACAATTTTTGCAAACAAGACATGTTTCATCCTTTCTCCTCTTCTAGTGAAAAAATTTCTTCGACAGGAACCTGAAACGCATGGGCAATCTTGAGCGCCAAGGTAATGGATGGAGAATAATCCCCTTTTTCGATCAGACCAATGGTTTGGCGTGTGACCCCAATCTCTTCAGCTAAATTTTGCTGGGTCCATCGAAGTCTCGCACGATGTTCACGAATTCGATTATTCAGCATAAGTAACTCCTCTATGATTAAATCTTATAACAGGATTGTAATGGATGATTTACATAATGTCAATGATCTATTGCATTTTGTAAAGGATGGATTACATAATAAGTATGCTTTTTCAAATCCAAAGAAAAAAAGGCGGTGCATATGCCCCTCCTTCAACTCAATATGAGATTTTTCAATACCTCTAAAAATTCCTCTAGCGTTTCAGGTAATTGTTCAGGAATGCTCTGTGTATAATCCATTTCATCCCCTCCTTCGTTTCTCGTATTCTAGTTTAAGTGTTGACAGTCTATTGATTTTTCATACTTCTAAAATACGAAAATGTTTTTTTTAGAAGTGCTCAACTGAAGTCTTAGTGAAATTAATCACTTAAATATGATGTAAATTATTATAAAGTCAAATTAACATTGAGAAGATAGGGGCAAGACGAACATGTTTACGACAAAAAAACAATTTAGATTAGTAGAAGAAGAGAAAAAGGAACTTCAAGAAAAACTAGAGCAGATCTATTCAGAATGTCAGGAAAAAGAGACATCTTTTGAGGTTTTTTTGGAAAAGTTCAATACCGAGCTGTCAGGAACAATCGAGCAACATGAAATCGTCAATCATCAACATCATGTCATGAAGGATTTAGTGGCGGATATTAAGAAACGTTTTGACACAGTCAATCAAATAAGCCAGGCTTCACTAGACAATTCCCTACAGCTTTTTCAAAAAGGAAAAGGGTTAATAGAATCTGCAAAAGAGATGGTTGTGAAAACAGAAGAAGGAAGAGACTTAGTTAATCACGTCGAGGAACTCATCACTCAACTTGGAGAAGAGCTGGAGGAAACCTATCATAAAATGAGTCTCCTAAACGATAGTTCCAAAGAGATCGAAATGATCGTCAAAGTGATTAAAGAAATTGCGGATCAAACCAATTTGTTAGCTCTAAATGCCTCGATTGAAGCTGCAAGAGCAGGAGAGCATGGAAAAGGATTTGCTGTTGTGGCGGAGGAAGTAAGGAAGCTAGCGGAAAGTACAGCGGAGAGTACAAATAACATAAGTGTCTTAACAGATAATATTCAAAAGGATATTAATATCACGCTGCAATCTACGACTGCTAGCACAAAGTTAATTAGAGAAGGAATCGATTTAAGTAAGACTACCTCAAATAAGATTGATTCCATCACCTCTGTCATAAAACATGTTGAAACGGAAGTAAGCGAAGTCCTTGAAACGATTGTTGAGCAAAAAGAGTTTTCACAAGATGTGATGAACGAAATGCAGGATACAAAAACACTTTTTGACGAAGCCAATGTCGTGATCATGCAGCATATCGAAGACGCGAGTAAAGTCGATGAAAAGCTAGAGAAAACCATTAAGCAAGTAGCCACCATTAGATAAGAAAAGTCCCTCTAAGGTCAATCAAGACCAAAGGGGGACTTGTGTTTGTGCTGATATTACTCGTCTTCTTCTTCAGAAGTCTTGGATCTTTGCGTTGGCAGTGTATCCCAAAAACTTGTATCAGCTGTTTCGATTGAACCATCAGCGATCGCTCTCACAGTTGAATCAAGTGTAGTGATCGTTTGTTTGATTAGATAACCGTTACTCTTTTGACCGAGGACATAAGATTCATATTCATGGTCGGACATTCCACGCATTTCAAACAATAGGGTGGCAATGTCATATCTTACCGCAGCACCGTTTCGTCCAATATTTTCTCCACTGCCTCCATTGTATTTTCCGATCAATCCCCATCCTTTTGAGCTAATAGAATGATAGACAACCGCACCGAGTTTCTTGGATTTCGCGAGTACTTCAGCTTTTACATTTTCATTCGTAGGATAAAGGATGGAGCCTGAAACATACTCATCATTAATGGCACTTTGTGAGCCTTGGTGATGGAGGTCAATCATATAATCAATGTTGTACTTTTGGAATACATTTTCGTGTAAGGCGCGAACTTCTGGCTCCATATCCACTGTCGCTTTATCATGTTCGCGATTCAAGTCGACCTCATTGGCATTGTAGCGCGTTAAATGTCTACCACCATCTGCTACATAATTCTCGAGTGAGAAGTTCACATCTCCCATTGAACCATCCGCGTTCAGCATTGGAATGATGAGCACATTAACATTATCGAGGACACCTTTTGTTTTATTCGTCCCTAAATGTTTAATGAACTCCAATGCACCTTCTGTTGTGAGCTGCTCATTCCCATGTTGCTGAGTTAGGAATAGAATGGTTGGATTTTCAGGATTCTTTATGTATTTTGCCATGTAGATATCGCGGCCCTTAACGGTTTTACCGATAACTTCTAGCTCAAGAGCTTCTTGCTTTTCATCCTGTACTTTCAAGTAATCTACCATGCTAGAATAAGTTTGGAGAATGGAGGTTTGTACCGATTCATTCCCACCGTAATTTGGACCATTCCCAACAGCGCTGACAGATGGAATCACAGCCGTAAATGCCCCGATAGTCAATATTCCTGAAAAGCATACAGTTAAAAATTTTTTCATAATAAAAATACCTCCTTTAATAGTGTGAATTTTTAATTAATTTACTCTAGTAAATCATAAGATAGTTTAATAGATTCGTTAATAGTGTAGATTCACCATTGTTACAACATATTTCGAGTTTGGAAGCATCTTTTTAAATGAGAATTTTCCTAGTGTTAGGAGATTTTTGTCGAATGGTGATCTAGATAGAATGTAAGTAAAATAGACGGATGTGAATTCTACTGGTATCTTTTAAAATACAAGGAATAAAGAGTAATACTAAGGAGAAGTGACAATGAAGCATATTTTGCGTAATTTTGTGAATGGAATTTTAACGATAGTGCCGATCATTCTCGTCATATTCGTAATCTACAAAACATTTATGTTCTTAGATGGTGTATTGGGAAGCTTTCTTAAGCCTTATTTGCAGGAAGATTATATTCCTGGAATCGGACTACTGTTTACAATTGTCGTAATCACGATTTTAGGATGGATGTCGACAAAATTCTTCACAGGGACGATTGTCCGTTTACTTGATCGATTGCTTGAAAATATCCCGATTATCAAATCCATCTATTCCGTCATTAAAGACACGATCAATTCATTTTTTGGAGAGAAGAAGTCCTTTTCGAAGGTTGCGTTGGTCACTGTTCCTGGAACAGAAGCGAAAGCTATTGGCTTTATTACTTCTGAAGATGTGGAGAGCTTGCATAGCCCCTTAAAGGATTATGTAGCTGTCTATGTTCAGCAGTCGTTCCAAATTGCAGGTTTTACCTTTTTAATCCCAAAGGATCAAGTGGAGATCATTGATGTAAAGCCTGAAGATGCGATGAAATTCGTGTTATCTGGTGGTATGACATCAAAAAAGAGCACTATTCAAGCAGAAGAATAATTTTTCAAAGATGTTGTAAATTTCAAATAAGAAGCTATAATAGTTTAAAATACCAAAAAATCGATGATAAAGAGAGTAGTTATTTGTGAAGTCATAGCGAGTTAGGGAAGGTGTGAGCCTAGCATGGAACAAATAATGAAACGCACTTTAGAGATTCTTTCCTGAAAGCGAGTAGGGAAAGGCGAGGACGGCCTCGTTATCAAATTGAAGCGGTTTTTGTTTTGGACAAAAACAATTAGAGTGGTACCACGGGATAACAGAACTCTCGTCTCTTTTTTTATAAAAGAGGCGGGAGTTTTTTTATGGAAGGAGAAAATTATGAATTTCAAAAATGAGTTTGTCGATGTTCTAGTTCAGGTTTTAGATGGTCAGCTTGAAAGAAATCAATTGCTTAAGATGATTGAAAAACCGAGGTTTCAAGATATGGGAGATATGGCGTTTCCTTGTTTTGAATTAGCGAAGCTTTACCGAAAGTCACCCCAAAGTATTGCCATTGAAATCGCCGAGAAGATTGAAACACCACTTTTTGAAAAAGTAGAGGCCGTCGGTGGGTATGTGAATGTCTTCTTAAATAAGAGAGAGGTTTCTCAAAAAGTGCTAAATGAAATCCTTTCGGAAAAAGAAGAATACGGGAAATTGACATTGGGGAATGACCAGATTGTTACGATCGATTTTTCCTCTCCTAATATCGCGAAACCTTTTTCGATGGGGCATTTACGATCTACCGTCATCGGAAATTCGTTAGCGTTGATTGCTGAAAAGTATGGTTTCAGACCAGTTAGAATCAATCATTTAGGGGATTGGGGAACGCAGTTTGGGAAATTGATCGTCGCTTATAAAATGTGGGGAAATGAAGAAAGAGTAAAAGAAAATCCGATTAAAGAGCTATTAAAATTATACGTCCAATTTCATGAAGAAGCGGAAAAAAATCCGGAGCTGAATGATAAGGGGAGAGAATGGTTCAAAAAATTAGAAGATGGTGACGAAGAAGCACTAAGCTTGTGGGAATGGTTCAAGGAAGAATCATTACAAGAATTTTCGAAGCTCTATCAAATGCTCGGGATAACCTTCGATTCCTATCATGGAGAAGCCTTTTATAATGACAAAATGGACCGTGTTGTGGAAATTCTTGAAGAAAAAAACTTGCTGGAAGAATCGAAGGGTGCTCAAGTGGTGCAATTAGCTGAAGACCTACCCCCATGTCTCATTAAGAAAAGCGATGGAACGACGCTTTATGCAACGCGTGATTTGGCCGCGGCCATTTATCGCCAAGAGACGTATCATTTTGCACAGTCATTATACGTCGTCGGAAATGAACAGACCCTTCATTTTAAGCAATTATTTTCTGTGTTAGATAAAATGGGCTATTCATGGCATGCAGGGATGGTGCATATCCCATTTGGAATGATTTTAAAAGATGGGAAGAAAATGTCGACGCGAAAAGGCAAAGTGGTTTTATTAGGGGAAGTGATTGATGAAGCCATTCAACTAGCTCTGAACGATATTTTAGAAAAGAACCCTGGATTAACAGCAAAAGATGAAGTGGCCCATCAGGTTGGGACGGGTGCAGTCATTTTCCACGACTTGAAAAATTACCGCCAGAATGACATCGAGTTTTCCTTAAAAGATATGCTGCGATTTGAAGGGGAAACAGGACCATATGTTCAATACACGCATGCCCGTGCGGCGTCACTGTTAAGAAAGGGGAATTATCAGGACAGCGAACATGCTTTGATGATTGATGATGAGGCTTGGCCTGTCATTACGGCTTTAATGTCTTTTCCGGATGTGATTAAGCGCGCATTTGAAGGATATGACCCTTCTCAAATTGCTAAGTTCCTTATTGAGCTTTCGAAAGCATTTAATAAATATTATGCCTCTGTCCGTATCTTGGACGATGAAGTTCAAAAACAGGCGAGATTAACACTCGTGTATTCAGTAAAAGTTGTGTTAAAAGAAGGGTTACGGTTATTGGGGATGGCGGCGCCTGAGGAGATGTAACCAAAGTTGGATAATAATGGGTTGGCTTCGAAAACCATCCAATCTTTTGATTCTTAATACTGGCAAGCTATCCAGTTTTTTCAGTAGATAAGAGTTGAGAGCTAATCAGTTCTTTAATTTTGGAAAAAATGATATTAATTAATAAAGAGAATTTACTGCATAAATTGATTAAGTCAAATTGTTGAGGATACCCGAGGATAATTGGGAAAATCTATTATTAGCAGCCTTAATCGGTATACATTTTTGCGTTTTTGAAAAGGAGAGAATGAAATGGAGTCAATATGGCTTGAGTATGCTTGGGCATTGCTAATTTTAATTGGATTAGAAGGATTGCTGTCAGCGGATAATGCCCTTGTGCTAGCAGTGATAGCCAAGCATTTACCGGATAATGAGAAAAAAAGAGCAATAAATTATGGAATTATTATGGCCTTTGTTTTTAGATTCATTGCGCTGTTTGCCATCTCTTTTATTGCAAACGTTTGGCAAATACAAGCGATAGGAGCGGCCTATCTTCTTTACTTAGGTTTAAAGCATGTGATACAAGCGAAATTTGGGAAAAAGAATGAGGATATTCATAAGGATGATGAAAAGGAAGCTGCTGGGAAAGGCTTTTGGCCAACGGTAGGAAAAATTGCACTTGCCGACCTAGCTTTTGCTATTGATTCAATTCTTGCTGCAGTGGCCCTCGCACTTGGGTTACCGGATTCACCGCTAGGCGACTTCGGTGGAATGGATGGTGGCCAGTTTATCGTAGTTGTTCTTGGTGGGATTGCCGGTCTTATCTTGATCAAATTCGCAGCTACATGGTTTGTTCAGCTTTTGGCCAAACGTCCAGCATTGGAAACAACAGCTTATGCAATTGTAGCTTGGGTGGGTGTTAAGCTAGCGGTCATTACTCTTGCCCATGAGGATATTGGAATCTTAGATCATCATTTTCCGCACAGTACGCTTTGGACGACGATCTTCTATGGCGTGTTAATTGCCATTGCTCTAATCGGTTGGTTTGCACCGAGTAAGAAATCAGCTGGAAAAGCACAATCCTAAACGACATCTTTACAAAGTTCGCATACACTGATATTATTTTACAAAATTCAAAAATTGTAATTGCTATGACGAGAAGAGTAGATGAAATTAGTTCTTCACAGAGAGCTCCGGTTGCTGAAAAGGAGTAAGAATAGTTCAACGAACCAAGACTCTGAGTAATCACATTGGAACCAATTTGGGGATAGTGTGACAGGAGCTCCTGTTATAGAGCTAGGGTATACGTATTTTAGATAATACCGTACCTGAAGAGGTTAATATGGTGACATATTAACGAACTGGGGTGGCACCGCGATATCAAATCTCGTCCCCAAGACTTATTTAGAAGTCTTGGGGGTGGGATTTTTTTGTTTTTATCAAAAATAATTCAAGGAGGAATACAAATGGAGGAGAAAAGTAATTCTATCGAGCGAATTATTGAAGAAGATATGGAGAACGGTGTATTCAGTCGAGTGGTGTGTACAAGGTTTCCCCCTGAACCGAATGGTCATCTTCATATCGGGAGTGCTTATGCCATTAATATGAATTATATGGTCGCACAAAAATTTAAAGGACGTTTCAATCTTCGTTTTGATGATACCAATCCGTTAAAAGAAGATATTGAATATGTAAACTCTATTATTAAAGATATGAAGTGGCTTGGGTATGACCCTGGCGACAGAGTCTTTTATGGATCGGATTATTCAGATGAAATATTCGAGGCGGCCCTCAAGCTGATCAAAAAGGGAAAAGCATATGTGTGTGAATTATCGCCTGAGGATACGACAAAATATCGAGGGACTTTAACGGAGCCTGGTAAAAATAGTCCTTTTCGAGATCGAACGATTGAGGAAAACCTCGAATTGTTTAAACGGATGAAAAATGGTGATTTCTCGAATGGTTCCATGGTATTAAGAGCAAAAATTGATATGGCCTCACCCAATATCAATTTAAGGGACCCTATTTTATATCGAATTATTCACGCAGAACATTATCGAACGGGGAACAAGTGGTGCATTTATCCAATGTACGATTTTGCGCACCCAATACAAGATGCATTGGAAGGGATCACACATTCCTTATGCTCGATCGAATTTAAAGATCACCGTCCATTGTACGAATGGGTGTTGAATGAATTGGAAATAAAGGAGCCACCGAAGCAACGGGAATTCGGTCGAGTGAACATTACCGGCGTTGTCACAAGTAAACGATATTTACGGGAATTAGTGGAAGGGAATTTTGTAGAAGGATGGGATGACCCAAGGTTGCCTACTTTAGGCGGACTTAGAAGAAGAGGTTTTACTCCAGAAAGTATTCGAACCTTTGTGAATGACATGGGCTTTGTGCGGCATCAAAGTGTTGTCGATTTTAGGATGTTGGAGCAAGTATTACGCGATGAATTAAAAACGAAAGTTAATAGTGTAATGGCGGTGCTTAATCCTTTAAAGGTGACGATTACAAATTACGACGAAACTGAACTTTTACCAATCGAAAATAATAAGGAAAATCCTGATTTAGGCACCCGTGAGGTACTGTTCTCGAACGAAATTTATATCGAGAAAGAAGACTTTATGGAAGTGCCGGTAAAAGGGTTTAAAAGATTGTCATTGGATACAGAAGTTCGTTTAAAAGGGGCTTATATCATAAGGTGTCATGAAGTGGTTAAGGATGACTCGGGAGAAATCATTGAACTGAAGTGCACCTATGATCCAGAAACGAAGAGTGGAACTGGTTTTACAGGTAGGAAAGTCAAAGGGATTATTCACTGGGTTTCAGCTTTAAATAGTGAATCCGTTGAAGTGAATCTCTATGAATCACTATTTGAAGATGATGAGATTGTGAAAGACAAGGAAAAAAGTTGGGAAGAAAAAATAAATCCTAAATCCAAGATTACGATGGGGAATTGTAGAGTAGAATCTAGCATAACAAATGCAAATATCGGAGATCGATTTCAATTCTTTCGACATGGATATTTTATTTTAGACAAAGCTGGTGAAAAGCTAAGTTTCAATAGAATAGTTTCCTTAAAGGATTCATGGAAAGGAAAAAATGGATAACAAAAAGAAGAGGAGATGCTGCGGCATTTCCTTTTCTTTTTGTATTTGCAGAAGGACTGAGAGACATTTTGACGAATATTTAAATGTTTAGAGGGAGGAGTAATTATTGAACTTTCATTATCAAATTTATACCTCAATACCTGAGAGCACGGTTGTAGAGGGAATCAATAAATTACATAGAAGTATTTTTGGGACAACGGATAACTTGAGCGATAAACTGGCAAGAAAACCTCATATATTAATTATTACCGCGATGGATGGTAACAGAGTGATTGGTTATAAAATTGGATATGAGATTGATAGAGAGACATTTTATAGTTGGTTGGGAGGCGTGGATACCCATTATAGAGAGAATGGTATCGCTGCTACTTTAATGGATAAACAACACGCATACTTACGGGAAAAAGGGTATAAAATTGTTCGAACAAAGACAATGAATAAGTGGCGCAATATGTTAATTCTAAATATCAAATTCGGATTCGATGTGATTGAAACATATACAGATGAAAAGGGATTACATAAAATCATTCTTGAGAAAAAAATGATTTAATTAATGAGTTTAGTAGAACAATTATTCTTTACAAGGAGATATCATGGGGCAACTTATGGACTGTAGTCGATCAAAAAAACATAGTATGGTATAGGAAATACATATAATAGAGTACATATTCAAAGCACGATCGGAGGAACTCAGGTGATCACATTTTTGCTAGAGCATAAGATAGCATTTTTAATAATCTCAGAGGTCATATTCTGGGTCTTTGTTGTGTTGGCACTTCTGTTCCGTTATTGGTTCCGGATGAAGAAAGCGAGCCTTGTGGCATTCATTATCCTTATTCTAGAAGAATTAGCAGTTCTATTCCTCGGAGTATTGGATTATATCCATGTGGGAACCTTTTCCTCATTTCAAGTCATTATTGTCATCTTTATCATTTATGGCTTAATTTTTGGAAAAAGTGATTTTAAAAAATTGGACAGGTGGATTAAGAAAAAGGTTGCTCATCTAAAAGGGGAAACTCAATCAATTGTGGAGGAAGATACAAGAGGGGATGTATACGGAAAGGAACATGCCAAACAAGAAAGACGAAATTTTTATGGTCATTTCCTTACTTTTGTAATGGCTCATATCATCTTCGCCATCCTATTTGGCTTTGTTCCTGATTCTCTCTTCAACATTCCATTGCCGCAAGGGATAGAGGGGATTATCAAAACGAGCAATCATAATCCAATTGCTAGCATCAGTAATATTTGGATGAAAATTTTAATCATTGATTTCATTTGGTCCTTTTCCTACACTATTTTTCCGAAAAAAGAAAAATAGGTAAAAAGACTTATAATATGTTGTGAGAAGCAGTGTTGAATTGTCCTTTAATCTCCTGACTGTTTTCGGGATCAACTAGGAAAAAACTCCTGAAAATATAGGTAAAAAGTTCTATGTTTTTCTTGTATTTGTCATTTTTCTACTGTAAAATTTAAGTATAACAATTGGGGATTGTTTTAACTAAATATAGCACCGATAAAGGCAAATTCATCGAAAGGTGAAGACGCAAAACTATAGGGACTAAGATCGAAAGATTATGTCTGCCAGTTACCGAAATGTTCTTATAGAGAAAAAGGGACTAATCGGGATTCGGTTAGTCTATTTATTTTGAAGAAATTAATTTACAACTGGGACCGAAACTAATAGAAAAGTGGGAGAATCTATTATGGGGGTCATGTATTTTTCTTTTGGCTTAATTGTGGGAATCATTATTTGTCAGGTATGTATCAAGTTTGTTAAGAAAAAATGGAAATCGAGTTTTAACAACAAAGAAAGAATCCTGCAATTATTAGAGGGCTCTACGGATGTTATCTATCACTTTGATATAAAACCAGAAATGGGGCACAGATATATAAGCCCTGCTTTGGATAAATTCCTTGGAGAAGGAATCATCGAAGAGGCATTTGAAAACCCCTTTGTACCTTTGGAGTTGATCCATCCCGAGGATTATGACCAGTTTATCAAAAAATTAAATGGTACACTCGATTATAGTCAACCAATCATTCAACGATGGAGAGATAAAGAAGGCGAGTATAGATGGTTTGAGGAATATACAACTCCTATTTATGAAAATGGTGAGCTTGTAGCAATTCAGGGAATTATGCGGAATATTGATGAAAAGATAAAATTACGGAAGGATTTAGAGTTTCAGATTAATCATGATGCTCTAACCGATATCTATAATCGAACTTTTTTTGAATCGATCTTTTCTGATTTAGATGGACAAATAGACACATCTGCAGGAATTGTTTTGTGTGATTTAGATGAACTAAAATTTAGGAATGATAACTTTGGGCATAAAGCGGGAGATGAATTAATTCAAGAGGCGGCAACGTTATTAAATCAATTTAGCTCTGATGATATCATGGTCGCAAGAATTGGTGGAGACGAGTTTGTCTTACTAGTTGTGGAAAAAACTGAAAAAGAGATCGAGCATCTCGTTCAGGACATTACAACAGAAATACATAGACATAACGAAATTGACTCGAATATCAATATCAAATTGTCGATTGGCCATGCCTATACTTCACATTCATTAGGGAAAATGACGGAACTATTCGCTCAAGCAGATCGGAATATGTACAAAGATAAATCGAGCAGAAAACAATTGCTAGGATAAAAGGATTTGTGGAACACGAAGAGGGATTTCTTCGTGTTCTTTTTGATCTTAGAATGGAAGCATTGCTAAGGTCTCGTGCAAAAAAATGAAACTTTTATAGATAATCAACGTATATGAATGATAGGGTGCATTTTACCTTGTATAAATCATGGAGAAACCATAACGTTATAGTTTGGGGTGAAATTCTTGGGGCTGAGAAATTAAAAATAGGTGAATTAGCTGATATAACTCATGTTACAAAGAGAACGATTGATTATTATACAAACCTAGGTTTGTTAAAAGCAGAACGTTCTGCTTCAAATTATCGATATTATGACTTATCTTCCATCGAAAGAATTCACTTCATTGAAAAACGAAAAATAGAAGGTATGTCACTTGATGAGATCAAACAAGAGATCATTGAAAAATATTCAGAAGAGGTTGATGTATTAGAATTACGCTTGAAGATTCAAGGACTTGAAAAGGAAGTTTCTGAAGTTTTAGCACAGCTGGAGAAGACGGATCAAACGAGATTCGCTGAAATAAAGAAAAAAATTTCACCCGAAAGCCTGTCTTTAATCCAGACATTGCTTTTATTGCTTAGTTAATACACATAATAAGATAAATTAGAAAAATACTGGAGGTGTATGCCTTACCTAGGTAAGGCGAATGATTGACGACTATTAACTTAATTTTAATTGTACTATTAATTGCATTAACAGCCTTTTTCGTAGCAACAGAATTTGCGATTGTAAAAGTACGTGTTTCAAGAATTGATCAACTGATTTCAGAAGGAAATAAAGGTGCGATAGCGGCTAAAAGAGTAGTTACGCACTTAGATGAATACCTATCAGCCTGCCAGCTAGGAATTACAATTACAGCTTTGGGATTAGGGTGGTTAGGTGAGCCGACTGTTGAAAGATTATTGCACCCTTTGTTTGAGTATTTTCACTTAAATGAATCAATTACACATATTCTATCTTTTGGGATTGCCTTTGCATTAGTTACATTTTTACATGTGGTGATCGGGGAGCTAGCCCCAAAAACAGCGGCTATTCAAAAAGCAGAAGAAGTTACACTTTTATTTGCAAAACCAATTATCTTGTTCTATAAAATCATGTACCCATTCATTTGGTTTTTGAATGGCTCAGCTCGTGTGCTTGTTGGTTTATTCGGTTTAAAACCAGCATCAGAACATGAAGTTGCGCACTCCGAAGAAGAGCTTCGTATTTTATTATCCGAAAGCTATAAGAGTGGGGAAATTAATAAAAATGAATTGAAGTATATGAATAATATTTTTGAATTTGATGAAAGAATTGCGAAAGAAATTATGGTACCAAGAACAGAGATGGTCACGATTTCCTTGGATGGTACCTTTGATGAAATTTTGAACACCATTAAAACCGAAAATTATACTCGTTATCCAGTTGTTGATGGGGATAAGGATAGTATTCGTGGTTTTATTAATATGAAAGAATTTTTAACGGCTCACTTTTACCTTCAAACTTCTAAAGAAGAATTCGACTTAGAGAAGTTCATTAATCCAGTTATTCGTGTGATTGAGAATGTGCCAATTCATGATCTATTAGTAAAAATGCAAAAAGAACGCATCCACATGGCGATTCTGATGGATGAATATGGCGGAACTTCTGGATTAGTGACGGTTGAAGATATTCTAGAAGAAATTGTTGGTGAAATTCGAGATGAATTTGATGAGGATGAAGTTCCTGATATTCGAAAATTAAAGGAAGATCATTATATCATCGACGCTAAATTACGAATTGAGGATGTTAACAATTTATTAGGTACGGATCTTTCAGAAGAAGAGACGGATACGATTGGAGGCTGGTTCTTGACTCAAGAATTTGATGCCACGACTGGTACCGAAGTAGAATACGGTGGTTACATCTTTAGGGTTCAAAAAAATGATGGACCTCAAATTCATTATTTAGAGGTGCAAAAAAAATTATAAGAAAAAATGGGTAGGGCTTAAGAAAAGTCCTACCTATTTTTTGTTTATGAGAGAAAAACCAATCCTTTAGTCTGCTAATATATTAAAATGTTATTGTTGACAAATATTTTTCTGGTATGGTAAATTTATATTCGTTAACTCATTAATATATTAGCGAACTAAAGCGTTTCGAAAAAATAATATCAAATAGAGGGTGTCAGAATCATGAAAAAGAGATTCGTTCTATATATACTAGCTTCAATAATTACTTTAACTCTTTTCACAGCGTGTTCGAATTCATCTTCAAAAGAAGATGAACAAACGATTGTGATTGGAATCGATGATAAATTTGCTCCAATGGGTTTTCGTGATGAAAACAATGAAATCGTTGGATTCGATATTGATTTAGCGAAGGCAGTCGTGGAGAAGATGGGGAAAATTCCTGAATTCCAGCCGATTGATTGGAAAGCGAAGGAATCTGAATTAAGCAGTGGTCGTATTGACCTTATTTGGAATGGCTACACTATTACCGATGAACGCAAAGAAAAAGTGTTGTTTACAAAACCGTATTTAAGCAATGCGCAAGTGGTCGTTACGTTGGAGGATTCAAAGCTGACAAAGCTAGATGATTTAAACGGTAAGGTTGTTGGCCTACAAGCACTTTCTTCTGCAGCTGATGCTTTGAATGCAAGTGAATTAAGCTCTAAAGTTAAAGAGGTTACCGAGTTCTCTGATAATGTAACTGCCTTAAATGATTTAAAAAGCGGTCGTTTGGACGCCGTCATTATTGATTCCATTGTTATTGATTACTATATGACCATTCAAAAAGATACGTTTAAAGTGCTTGATGAGTCTCTTGCTCCTGAAGAATATGGAATCGGAGTCAAGAAAGGAAACGATGAATTGCTTAACCAGCTGCAATCGGCACTGGATGAATTAGTCAAAGACGGTACGGCCGGTGAAATTTCGAAAACCTGGTTTGGTGAAGATCGATTATTGAAGTAAGCGATCGTGTAAGTAACAAATAGTTGTTAAAACAGGATTTCCACTGGAAAGCCTGTTTTATTTTTCGGAGGGACAAGGAAAATGTCGTCAGAATATATCATTACCCTGCTTAAGCCTATGCTTGAGGGGGCACAAACAACAATTCTTTTATTTATTATTGCGATTGTGTTGTCGATCCCACTAGGATTCCTGTTAACACTTGCAGTGAATAGCAAGGTGAAAATTCTTTCCTATTTGGCGCATGGGTATATCTATGTCATGCGCGGGACACCGTTATTGCTACAGTTATTATTCATTTGTTTTGGATTACCGATGATTCCTGGAGTGGGCGAATATCTTGTACTCGATCGATTTGTTGCCGCCACTTTAGGATTTGTTCTTAACTATGCTGCCTATTTTGCGGAAATCTTTAGGGGTGGCCTTCTGTCCATTGATAAGGGGCAATATGAAGCATCAAAGGTTCTCGGAATGACGAAGTGGCAGTCCTTAACACGGATTATAGTCCCGCAAATGATTCGTATCGCTCTGCCAGCAGTGGCGAATGAATCGATTACCTTAGTGAAAGATACAGCTTTGCTTTATGCAGTTGCAGTACCAGAATTATTACACTTTGCCCAAACAGCTGTGAATCGGGATTTCACGATCGTGCCATTTTTCATTGCGGCTATTATTTATTTGGTCATGACACTCGTGTTATCGTTGTTCTTTAAATATCTTGAACGTAAATTT
Organism: Bacillus yapensis; assembly: GCF_005280205.1. Classification (GTDB taxonomy): domain Bacteria; phylum Bacillota; class Bacilli; order Bacillales; family Cytobacillaceae; genus Robertmurraya; species Robertmurraya yapensis. The sequence goes on from NZ_SUND01000015.1 coordinate 34,703, forward strand.
AAGTTTGAATAATAAGGAGTATGGATATGCCAATTATCAGTGTTTCTAATCTGAAGAAATCATATGGCGAGCTCGATGTCCTTAAAGGGATTTCACTCGATATTAATAAAAACGATGTGGTTGCGATTATTGGTCCTTCTGGTTCGGGAAAAAGTACTCTTTTACGCAGCTTAATCCACCTTGAAGAGATTGATGGAGGAACGATCCAAATAAATGATGAATCCCTTGTGGAAAAAGGAATCTATGCTAAACCACAGGAAATTAAACAAATTACGTCAAAAATGGGCATGGTATTTCAGCATTTTGACTTGTTCCCGCATTTAACGGTCAGTGGCAATTTGGAGATTGCGCCTAAACTAGCAAAAAAAGAACCAATGAGCAAAATTAAGGCGCGATCTGAGGAATTGCTAGAAAAGGTTGGTTTGACGAAGTGGAAAAATGCCTATCCTGCTAATCTCTCAGGAGGTCAAAAACAACGAGTAGCGATTGCGAGAGCACTCATGATGGAACCGGAAATTTTGTTATTTGATGAACCTACTTCAGCTCTCGATCCAGAGTTAACTGGTGAAGTCCTAGAGGTGATGAAAAATCTCGCGAAAGAAAAGATGACGATGGTGGTCGTTACACACGAAATGGGATTTGCCCAAGAAGTGGCCACGAAAGCAATCTTCATGGACAATGGGGAAGTCGTCGAGTCAGGAAATGCAAAAGCATTATTTGAGAACCCTCAATTTGATCGAACGAAAGCATTTTTGAAAAGAAGCTTGAAGTAAAAAAAGAGATACCGTTTTTAGATGCGGTATCTCTTTCTATTTACGATATATAAGAACCTTTTAATACATATTGCTCAATGGCGTAAGCTACACCGTTTTCATCATTCGTTAAAGTTACAAGGTCAGTAGCATTCTTAATTTCTTCATCGGCATTACCCATGGCAATAGATAATCCAGCTACAGCAAACATCGGGAGATCGTTTTTCTCATCCCCAATAGCAATCGTGTCTTCGATAGGAATATTGAGATGCTGAGCCATCGCTCTAAGTCCGTTTCCTTTATTCCCGTTTATGTGCATAATCTCAAGATTAAAAGGAGAGGACGAGGTGACACAAATTTCGCCGATAGCCTCTAAATTTGTCTGCAATCGTTGCCTTTGTTCAGGATCGAGTGTTAAGACAAGAATTTTTTGCACAGCAGATTCCTCATGGATGACGTCCTCATATTGTTGGAAAAATCCTTGTCCATAAACCTTAGGAGACGCAGTGAACATCTTGTAATCTTTATGCGTGAAGTATTCATCGGGCACACGTCCAGATTCTAGGACTTGATCAAATCGTTCAAACCAATCTTTATGCACAAACGTACCTTTGTCTGTTCCAATTTTATAAGGGACAATTTCTTTTTCAAGTTCGGAAGCTATTTGTAGACTTTGAGCTGTAGTTAAAGAAGTTCGCTCAAGCAATTTTCCTTCTTTATATAACTCTGTGCCATTATTCCCGCCAATCGGACACTCCAGACCATGTTTGGAAATCTGTTCGTTGATTAAGACAAACGGTCTTCCCGATAAAATCATGACGATATGCCCTTCTTCTTGAGCTTTTTTAATCGCTCGGATGTTTTCTTCGCTCATTTCTTTTTTTGAATTTAAAGTGGTACCGTCCATATCAAGAGCTATAAGCTTCATCGCATTCTCTCCCTTGTTTAGATTGAGTATCTGTCATTTAACAGACTCGAAGAAGTAATGGAGGGTTGAAAATTTTCTGGTTTAGAACATTATAACATTAAATGATCAACACTTTTGAGCTAGGAGAAATCCTTTACATAATCATTACAAAGAGCTACTAGATGTTTTAGTGCCGATTTCTTTATCCAATTAATTTATAAAGGAAGCAATTCACTATGCAAAAAAAATCTCCTCAAAAATTTTGAGGAGTCTTTCATTACTTTTTCAAATGAAATGGAACAGTTGTAATCATAACATCTCTTCGGAAAAGCAAGAATGCACGAATGAGTAAACTAGATTGGTTATGAAGAATGTTTTGCCAACCCTTTTTTGGTAAGAATTGAGGGATGACCACTGTTACCCCATAGTTAGACTCACTTGCTTTATGCTGGACAATATCCACAAATTTCGTAAGTGGTTGGATGATACTTCTGTATTGTGAATGCAAAGTCACAAGGCGGATATCAGGCTGCCACTTTTGCCACTTTTCCTCGAATTTCTTCTCTTCGTCTCTTTCAAAAGAAACATATACTGCAATAATTTGATTTGGATTAAGCGATTTTGCGTAGTTTAATGAATTCTCGACTACTCGGGTAATGCCTGCAACTGGGACAATAATAACATTCCCTTCAATCGGGACAGCATGATTATCTTCTGTAATTCTAAGTTGGTCACCAACGGCTTCATAATGGTTCTTAATTCGGTGAAAGACGAACATAATCACCGGTATGAAAACTAGTACGGACCATACTTGTGGAAACTTAGTAATAAAGAACATCAAGGTAACAACTAAACAAATGATAGCTCCTAATGCATTAATAATAAGTTTTCCAACCCAACCTTGTGGCTTTTCACGCAGCCATTTCACGACCATTCCAGTTTGGGACAAAGTAAATGGAATGAATACACCAACTGCATAAAGTGGAATAAGATGCTCAGTTTGCCCGCCAAAGGCGATAATTAAGACAATAGAAGCAAGTCCTAGAAAGATAATTCCATTGGAATATCCAAGTCGGTCTCCGCGAATCGTAAACATTCTCGGAATAAACTTATCTTTTGCTAGGTTAACCGCCAATAATGGGAAAGCTGTGTATCCCGTGTTGGCGGCAAGTATTAAGATTAAGGCTGTCGTACCTTGAACGAAGAAATACATAAAGTTTCTTCCAAAGGTGTCTTCGGCAAGTTGTGAGACAACCGTTTCTTCGATACTTGGAACAATTCCGTAATAATAAGATAAGAAAACAATGCCTGAAAACAATATTGCTAGTAATCCGCCCATAAAAGCGAGGGTCTTTGCTGCATTTTTTGGAGCAGGATCTTTAAAGTTTGGAATCGCATTGGAAATCGCTTCAACCCCTGTTAAGGCTGAACTTCCTGAGGCGAATGCCTTTAAAAGTAAAAATAGGCTAATTCCTGCTATCTGAGTCCCGACTGGAGTATGTAAATCCGGTGGGACGGAACCAGTCGCAATATTAAATAACCCAACACCGATAAGAATAAGTAGTGCCAATACAAATAAATAAACCGGATATGCTAAAATAGAAGCAGATTCCGTTACTCCCCTCAAATTCAATAAAGTAAGAAAGATCACAAAAATGATAGCTATCAGCACATTGTGAGAATGGAGTGCCGGAAATGCAGAAGTGATTGCATCTGTTCCTGCTGATACACTTACTGCTACCGTTAAAATATAATCAACAAGTAAAGACCCACCTGCAATGAGCCCTGGATTAACCCCTAAGTTATTTTTAGACACCACATAGGCTCCACCACCATGAGGATACGCAAAAATAATCTGTCGATACGATAAAATAAGTGCTGTAAGTAGGACTAATACTCCTATAGCAATCGGTATGGAATACCAGAAAGCTGCCGCACTTATTGTTAATAAGACAATTAATATTTGTTCTGGACCATAAGCAACAGAAGATAAAGCATCGGAAGACAGGATAGCCAATGCTTTCGTTTTATTAAGCTTTTGCTCACCGAGTTCTGTTGATTTTAATGGTCGACCTATTAACAGTCTCTTCAATGGAAACATCATGACTTACTACACCACCACAATTTTTATAAACGTAATTTACCCCAAAAAGAAATTTCGAAGCAGCGTAACTTTTTTGCGAATAAAAAAATGCCTACAAGTCATCACGAAATAGACTTGTAGACATTATAATTTTTGTCCCACAAGTTCCACCTTCCTTCTCATATAACGCTTACGAGGTTAGCTGTCGGATTCGGACCATTGAGTAGCCCTACCAATAAAGGATTCACCCCTTGGATTCACATTGAAATCCACGAAAATGGTTCCCCCGTACCTATCGGTTTCAGCGATTTAGAAATTTGAAACTGTGATAATAATACTCCTGTGATCTGAAAAAGTAAATAACTATTTTTCATAGAGGATAAAACTTTAAAAAAGGGAAATGTTAGTAAAAAATAATGAACAATTTGTTATCAAGCATAAGGAGGATCTGGCATGCTGAAAGAAAATGATCCGTTATTATCTGATGAATTTTTAGATGAACTGGCGAAAGAAATTAACGATCTATATGGGTGGGAAGAATCAGAGGAACCGGAAGATGATATAAAGAAATGACTCTGAAAAGTTTGGGAAAAGTATTCAGTATGTTTACATATAGAATTTACAAAGTGGTTATTGCAGAATAATTTATTCTTCATAAAAGTAAAAGCGATCCAATCGAGGGATCGCTTTTTAAATTTCAAAAAAATCTCGCAACAAGTAAGAAATCCATTTACAGTGGGGGTGATTTCGGATGTTTTCCAATAGCCCTTTTACGATCGCAGGACTAAAAGATGGTTCCAGCAGCTGTTGTTTTAGTAGGCTTAATGATTCTTTTTCGATTGACTCATCAAGTTCGTTTAATTTTTGCTCGAGTAATTCGATGAGTTGCTCTTTTGAAACTTTTTCGTCCTTCGACCGTAATAACAGTGTCGAAATTTCTGGAGAGACGAACGGGATCGTCATATGTTGTGCAAGAATATTTGTTTTTTCCACCAACGAACGAACGAGTAAGTCGACATCTACTGGTAGGTTATTGAAAAGGATTAATCCGGAATAATTGTTCACAAATCCTTTGATACTATAGATTAAATCATATTTGATAGTTTCGATTTTAGGGCCATATACGCGTTCAATCATAGTTAATATGGCTTTGTCCAATTTATGATCATAGTCACGCATTCTAAGAAGGAACTCCTCGCTTAAGGAATGGGCTTGTTCCTGAATAAGAATCTTGGCAAAGTTAGAGTGTTCTTGGAAACTTTGATAAGTTGCATAGAAAAAAGCGGATAGAAGATCATCTTTGTTCGTATTTTTGACCGAGTAGTCAATGTCAGATATGAACTGTTTCATAAAATGATCGATCAGCTCTAAAATTAACTCTTCTTTTGATTTAAATGAAAGATAAAAAGCACCTTTTGAGATCCCACAATAATCGGTAATCTGTTGGACAGAAGTAGCTTCGAATCCTTGCTTTGCAAAGAGTTCTAATGCTTTTTCCATAATTAATAATTTCTTTACCATTTCTTCATATCTCTCCTAGGTAATTTATTGACAAATGACCAGTTAGTCATTATTATAAGAAAATGAGTTCGCAAAGTCAATTAAGGGTAGGTGTAACAGTGAAAGGGTTAGTCAATTTTGTTATTAAAAACAAACTAGCAGTGTGGCTCCTCACAATAATCATAACTGCGTCGGGGATATATTCCGGTACAAGAATGAAAATGGAGACCATACCAAATATTTCGATTCCATACTTAATGGTTATGGGTGTATACCCTGGTGCCACTCCTGAAAAGGTGATGGAAGAAATTTCGATGCCAATCGAAAAAGCAGTTGAAAATTTGGAAGACGTGAAAGCTGTCTATTCCAATTCTTATTCCAATATGGCCAATATTCAAGTTGAATATGATTACGGCGTAGATATGGACGAGGCAAAACGCGCGTTAGAATCTGCGTTAGATACAGTAACCATGCCAGAAGGGGCTCAGGAGCCTACGGTTACGGCACTTAGTATGAATATGATGCCAGTTGTGGCACTTAGTGTAAGTAGTGAAACAGAGGATATTGTTGAATTAACATCAACGGTAGAAGATGTTTTACTTCCAAAGATTGAAAAGATCGATGGCGTTGCTTCCGCAACAATTACAGGTCAGCATATTGAAGAAGTTGAGCTTACTTACGATGAAGCAAAAATGAAGGAGCTTGGCTTAACGGAAGATAAAGTGAAGGAAATGATTCAAGCGAGTGACCTTGCTGTTTCACTAGGTCTTTACGAGTTTGAAGAAGGTGAACAAGCTGTTTCCGTCGATGGTAAATTTATGACGGCTGATGAATTAAAAGACATGCTTATTCCAGTAACACCTTCGCAATCGCAACCTTCTCCATTCGTTAAATTAGGCGATATCGCTAAAATTGAATTGGTTGGTAGAGAACAATCGGTTTCACGTACAAATGGTGAAAACGCGATTGCCATCCAAATTGTTAAAGGGCAACAAGCAAACACAGTTGACGTTGTCGATGCTGTGAAGGATTTAATGGAAGATGAGAAAGAAAGAATCGATGGTCTTGTAGTGGATGTTTCTCTTGACCAAGGTGAACCAATTAAGGAATCCGTAACTACGATGGTTGAAAAGGCGGTATTTGGTGGTTTAATTGCGGTTCTAATCATCCTTTTATTCTTACGTGATTTTAAATCAACGATTATTTCAATCGTTTCTATCCCAGTTTCAATCTTTATGGCGTTAATGATTTTGAACTGGTTGGACATTACGCTTAATATTATGACTCTTGGTGCGATTACTGTGGCCATTGGTCGTGTTATCGATGACTCGATCGTCGTCGTGGAAAATATATATCGTCGTCTCCACTTAAAAGGAGAAAAATTCACAGGTCGTGGATTGATTCGTGAAGCAACGATTGAAATGTTCAAACCAATTTTGTCATCAACATTAGTAACTGTTGCGGTATTCGCTCCACTTATTTTTGTAGGCGGTATGGTTGGAGAATTGTTCATGCCGTTTGCTTTAACGATGACATTTGCTCTTGGAGCTTCATTATTAGTCGCGATCACGATTGTACCAGCTCTTTCTCACTTCTTATTTAGAAAGAAGCTTTATGGTGAAAAAACAGAAAGCAATCATAAAGAGGTAGGGAAATTAGCGAATTGGTACAAGGGGGTACTTGCAAAGGCCCTTAATCATAAAATCATTACTTCTCTTATCGCGATCGTATTATTAGCAGGTAGCTTGGCGTTAACTCCACTAATTGGTTTTAGCTTCATGGGTAGTGAAGAAGAAAAGGTTATGTATTTAACGTACACACCAGAAGCTGGCGAGCTGATGGAGGATACATTAGCAAATGTTGAAAAAGTAGAAGAAAAAATGCTTGATCGTAAAGACATTGACATTGTTCAAGTATCTATTACTGATAATGATAGTGCTGATCCGATGACAGCGATGATGGGCGGAGGAGCAGGCGGTGCGTTAATGTACCTAATCTTTGACCCAGACATGGAGAACTTCGCAGAGGTTCGCGATGAAATTGAAGAGTATGTCTTCAACATCGGACAAAGCGGAGAATGGAAGAGCCAGAACTTCACGTCAATGTCGATGTCTACAAATGAAGTTAGCTATACGTTCTACAGTGAAGATTTAGACAAATTAAATGACGCTGTAAAACAAGTAGAAGATGTTATGAAGAAGAATGATGGCTTAGAGGATGTTTCTTCAAGTGCAGAAGAAGCATATGTCGAGTATACCTTCAAAGTTGAGCAAGATGAATTGCTACAATATGGTTTAACGACAGGTCAAATTGTCATGATGTTAAATCCAACTAAAACAGAAGATGTTTTAACAACAGTTGAAAAAGACGGTGACGAATTAGAAGTTATTGTTCAAAAAGAGCAAACAGAGCAGCCAAAATCCATTGATGATATTTTAGCTACTCAGGTACCAACAGCTCTTGGAACAACAATGCCGCTTTCTGAACTTGTAACTGTTGAAGAAGGTACAACATTAAATACACTAGCTCGTAGTAAAGGTGAATACTATGCTACGGTGTCAGGTACAATTTTAGATAAAGATATTTCTAAAACTTCAGCAGAAGTTGAAAAAGATATCGATAAATTAGATTTACCAAAAGGTGTAACAGTTGGTGTCGCTGGGGTTCAAGCAGATATGACTGAAACATTTACACAGCTTGGTGTTGCAATGGCTGCGGCAATCGCTATTGTATACTTCATTCTTGTTGTGACATTTGGTGAAGGATTAGCACCATTTGCGATCCTGTTCTCATTACCATTTGCAGTAATTGGATCGTTTGTTGGATTGTATCTAGCAGGCGAAACAATCTCTGTATCGGTTATGATGGGTCTCTTGATGTTAATCGGTATCGTTGTCACAAACGCAATTGTACTCGTGGATCGTATTATCCATATGGAACGCGATGGAATGAGCATGCGTGAAGCCATCCTTGAAGCGGGAGCAACACGTCTTCGCCCAATCCTAATGACAGCAATTGCAACAATTGGTGCATTAATTCCATTAGCTATGGGTGCTGGTGGAGGCGGCGGTTTAATCTCGAAGGGTCTAGCAATTACGGTTATCGGTGGTTTAACAAGTTCGACGTTATTAACATTGATTGTTGTGCCAATCGTATACGAAGTATTGTCTAAGATGTTCAAGAAAAACCGTAAGGAAATTGAAGAAGATTAATTTATTGGTTTGGTTTCAGGCCGGAGAGATACTATTGGGTATCTCTTCGGTTTTTTTTGTTTTTTGGGGGGGGTGCACGCCAACATAAGTGCATAAGTGGATGAAGCTGACCGACAAATAGGATTTGTACGCCAAGATAAGCACAGAAGGGGGTGAAGTTGACCGATAAATGGGATTTGTACGCCAAGATAAAGCCAGAAGGAGACGAGCTGACCGATAAATTGAATTTGTACGCCAGGATGAGTCAAGGAAGGGCCAAAGCTGACCGACAAATGGCTCGAAGCACAGGATGAGGCTAAGTCGGAAATACGTCTCAAGTCCGAGTCGAAAATATTTCTCTAGTCCATTATGACCCCGTCAAATCTCCTTTAAGATGAAAGAGTAAATAAAGACATGAGGGGATCATAATGGGAGAGAGAAAGGTATACTTGCTTTTAACCGATACGGGGACATTATTTACAAGGATGATTAAGCTATATACTAAAAAGCCATATAACCACGCTTCTATCGCGTTTGACCAGAACCTCAAAGAAGTATACAGTTTTGGTCGAAAAGATCCGAGAAACCCATTCATCGGTGGTTTTGTAAAAGAGAGCGTAGACGAAGGATTATTCAAAAATGCCAGGTGTAGAATTTATAGCTTTACTGTTACGGACAGTCAGCTTCAAATCATGAAGGATTTCGTCAAAAACATCGAATCCCAAAAACATCTGTATAGATACAATTTTATAGGACTATTTGCATTTATTTTAAAGAAACAACTGAAACGAGAGCATGCCTATTTTTGTTCAGAATTTGTCGCTACGACTCTAAACAAAGGTGGGGTCGTTCAATTCAACAAGCCACTTTCATTAATTTCGCCACACGACCTCCAACAAATCGAACATTTCCAATTAGAATATCAAGGTGACCTAGTTCACCATATAAGATCAGTGGATTATTCGTTCAACGCCATCTCTATCTGACGGCAAATCTTACCCAGTATGAACCGACCATTGCGGCAAATCCTAAAATACAGGGAGGTGAGATACTTTGGCACAGGATGTACTTTGTGAAGTAGCGAACTGTACCTATTGGGGGCAAGGCAATAGATGTCACGCAGATGCGATTTACGTGGTGAGTCACAAAGGGAAAGAAGCTTCCAAGAGCGAAGAAACGGATTGTAAAACATTTGAACCTGAATTGTAAAAAAAAGAGGGCAACCAATTCGGTTGCTCTCTATGCATTTCTCATCAATAATTGAACTACCCCTACCTAAAATCTATTTAGATTTTTGAGGAAGGGGATTCCTAAAAAGGCTACTAAAGAATTTAGTAGACCATCGCCCGTTCAACTAGGCAATGGGTTTTCTACTTCTCACCTTTGACAAACCTTTTGCCTCCAAGTCTGAGAGAGCCCATTGAGGAAAGAGTTGATTCATTGAGTCAATCTTGTCTTCAGTTTTTTGCTCATATTAATTCCCCTTTGTTTTTTTGTGCGTGTTTGTTTATTTATTTATTTCTGATTTCTACATTCGGACAAATTGATATATAAATATTTTCTACTCTAAATCAGAAATACCTTTTTCTATTGACATAGTGCACAAACCATTATAAAATTATCTCAGATTCAAGATATTTTAATTAACTATATTTTTTTTGAGATATTATCTCGAATTCGAGATAATTGATTTTCATATTATGGAAAAACTAATGAAAAAGGAGAGAATATCATGAGCAAACAAACTACAGGAATTCATCATATAACAGCTATTGTAGGTCATCCTCAAGAAAATGTTGATTTTTATGCAGGTGTTTTAGGATTACGTTTAATGAAGCAAACAGTGAATTTTGACGATCCTGGTACGTATCATTTTTATTTTGGAAATGATGGTGGGAAGCCAGGTACGATTATCACATTCTTCCCATGGGCAAATGCCTATCAAGGAAAAATTGGAGATGGGCAAGTTGGAATCACGTCTTATGCAGTACCAGTTGGTGCATTGGCGTTTTGGGAAAAAAGATTAGAAAAGTTTGAGGTTCCATTTACAAAAGTAGAACGCTTTGGCGAACGATATATTCAATTTGATGATCCACATGGACTTCATTTGGAAATGGTTGAGCGCGAAGAAGGAGAGCTTAATACTTGGACATTTGGTGGCGTCACACCAGAAGTAGCGATTAAAGGATTTGGTGGTGCAACTCTATTGTCAGCACAGCCAGAAAAAACTGCCGATCTTTTAGAAAATGTATTAGGCCTTGAACGAGTAGGACAAGAAGGAGATATCATCCGTTTCCGCTCTTCTGCAGAAATCGGAAATGTAGTAGACTTAAAAGCAACTTCAGTTGGACGGGGACGTATGGGCGTAGGGACCGTTCATCATATTGCATGGAGAGCTAACGACGATGCTGACCAATTAGATTGGAAGAAATATGTTGAAAGCTTTGGTTATGGCGTGACTCCAGTCCAAGACAGAAACTACTTTAACGCGATTTACTTTAGAGAGCATGGAGAAATTTTATTTGAAATTGCCACAGATCCTCCAGGCTTTGCCCATGATGAATCTTATGAGACAATGGGACAGCATTTCATGCTACCAGAACAATACGAACCACATCGTGAGCAAATCGAGCAGGCTGTCATTCCGTTTGAAGTAAGAGAACTTGACTAAAGGGGATGAACCTTTGATATCCATTGACCCGACTACTAATAATGAAAGAGAAAATTATAAGTTATTGATTGGGAGTATCATTCCAAGGCCAATCGCCTTCGTGATATCAATGTCTAAAGAAGGAGTATTAAATGGTGCACCTTTTAGTTATTTCAATATCGTGTCTTCGGATCCACCGATGATTTCCGTTTCCATTGGTCGTAGAAATGGAAATCGTAAGGACACATCAAGAAACATTCTAGAATCAAAAGAATTTGTCGTTCATATCGTTGATGAAGATAATGTAGAGAAAATTAATCTGACAGCTGCCAGTCTTACACCTGATCAAAGTGAGGTAGCATTAGCAGGTTTGACGCCGATTGATAGTGAAATTATTTCTGTTCCAGGGATAAAAGAAGCGAAAATCCGCATGGAATGTACATTAGAACATTCATTGGAATTGGGCAATAATAATGATCTCATTATCGGGAAGGTTGTTCGATTCCATGTAATTGAGGAACTCTATGAAAAAGGAAGAATTGACCCAAGAGGACTTGCTGCTGTAGGCCGCTTGGCTGGATCTAATTATGCCAAGGTTGGCGAAATTTTTTCGATAGAAAGACCGAAATAAATAAACGCTTGGAAAAATTTAATTCCAAGCGTTTTGTTGTGCCTATGATAAGGCTCTTTTCTCAAACTTTGTTGCTTTAGGAAAAAATAAATCAATGAATTTAACTTTGTTTAAAATGATACTGATCGTAAATTAATGAGAAAAGAGCTTGCAAACTCGTTAAGATGCGCCAAATGGCTATTTCTACGTTAAAATCGGCCGCTGGCCAACGGCAGTAGGATTTTAACAACAATCTTTACGAAAACAGCCTATGATAAAAACTCTTTGAGTGGTTCAGAGATTTTTTTAACATCTTCAAAGCCTTTTTGATATAACGCATCTAGTTTGCTTATATTTCTTTCATAACGTCCAACCTCTAATTTGTCAGTTGGCGCAATGACAAAAACATTCCCTTTTTTCTCTTCATCAAAAATATATTGTAGCGTTTCGTTATAAACTTTATGACGATTCTCAATAGCTTTCAATAAGCCAGGATACTGACTATATTTTTTTCGAAGATACCAGCCCATTGATTGTGGCTTTTTCACATAGCCTCTGTTTTGCGTTAAAATGACAACGTTTTTGGGATTTCCGTCGGTAACGGATTGCTTGATTGGGATCGGATCCGATATGCCACCGTCCATAAGGATGCGATTATCAAAATGGACAACAGGTGCAACTAATGGCAAAGAACTCGATGCACGAAGCAAGGTTAGGACTTCTTTATTAGCGTAAGCATCCTTTTTATAAAATACAGGTTCACCAGATATACAATCAGTTACACCAACGACAAACTCTTCTTTGGCCTGATAATAAGTCTCAAAATCAAAGGGGACCAACTCATTTGGTAGCTTATCGAACAAAAAGTCCATGCCAAAAAGCTGTCTCTTTTTAATTAAATTCCGGAAAGACAAAAACTCAGGATGATTCGCATAATCAATCGTAACGATCTTATTACGGTCAATCTGACGAGAAACGTAGGAAGTACCATTACATGCACCAGCAGATACACCTACTATATAAGGAAAATAAATTTCCTCTTCCATTAGATAACGAAGGACGCCTCCTGTATAAACACCACGGCTACCGCCGCCTTCTAATACTAGACCTGTATGTTCCATAATATCCCCTCTTATCCGTACGTAGTCATGTAAAATTATATCAATAAACCATTTGTAAGTTATTAACATATTTTAACATAAACCTCATGTTTTTTATCAAGGAAAAAGCTCGACTAATTTCATCTAATAGATTTTTTTATGAATATATGAAATTTTTACCTGTGAACACTCGTTATAATAGATGAAATGATAAAACAAAGGAGTGCGCATATCTTTTGTCGTAAGGAGGTCAGTATGGAAGAGGATTTGAAATGGATTAGTGAAGTGCTTTCTGGAGATAAGCAAGCCTATGGAAATATTATAAAAAAATACAAAAATCCATTATACGCAACTATTGTACGGATGACAAAAAATCCTCAAGATGCACAAGATTTGGTCCAAGATGCTTTTATAAAAGTGTATCACCAGCTGGAAAAGTATGAACAGAAAGGCTCTTTTTCTAGCTGGCTATATCGGGTAGCAATCAACCATTGTATGGATCAGTTCCGTAAAAAGCAATATTCCCTAGAACTGGTAGGAGTCAATGAAGACTCCGTAGTAAACCCTAACAATCCTGAAGTGATCTTTCTGAAAAAAGAGAAACAGAGACAGTTAGAAAGATTAATTGCAACATTGCCAGATGATGAACGAATGATTATTTTATTGAGATATGTCAATGAATTAACTTATGAGGAGATTGGTGAACTAGTCGGTATGCCTATTACCAATGTGAGAAATAAGCTTTTTCGAGCAAAGAAAAAAATGAGAGATACAGTGATACAGGAAGGAGGTTATTTTCATGAACTGTCCAACGACCGATAAATTGTCCCAGTATGTTGATAATCTATTAGCTGAAGAAGATATACATCATATCTATGCGCATATTACCAATTGTAAGGAATGTAGGCGAGTAGTTGTAGCTTTTGAGGAGGAGCAACATTTTTTAATAGAAACCTTAAAAACGCCTGAATTACCCGATGAGTTTGATATGTTTGTTCTCGAACAGCTCGAGCCTTATGAACAAAAAGTTCGCTTGAGGAGGACCCCTTGGAAGAGAATCTTGTTAATCGCAGCAGGAGTTGTACTTGCTATAGGATTAACTACAACCGTAAGCCCAAGCCTTGCCAAATTGGTCGGAGGATTTTTTTCGACAGGACATGTGGATGAAGGCTTAAAAATGGCCTCGGATGCTGGTTTTGCTTCGAGAATAAATAAGGAAGTGACAGACAAGGGGAGAACACTTAGAGTCGAGGATGTAGTTGCAGATCCTACACGTATTGCTATATCCTATCAAATTCTTGATCAGGAAGGAGCAGTTCTAGATAGTTATTTGGAATTTGATGAAACAAAAAATGAGCTTGTAGCTTTTGATTCCAGTGGGAGTCAGCTTGAAATCACTAGCCTTGGATGGTCCGGGGAGTCGTCGGATGAATATGGAGTAATAGAACTTTCATTAAAAGATTTGGATACTTTAAAGGAGTTAACCTTAAAGTTTGATATTAAGGAACTTGATGGGACATCTGGGAAATGGGACTTAGAAGTGCCGATTGATTTAACGGAAAGCATCAAGTCTACTAAAAATTTGGCTTTAAACGATGCCCACATTAATATTCAGGGTGTTTCATTAACAATGAAAGAGTTTCGATTTGCTCCTTCTTCAAGTGTATTACGATACGAAACATCTTTTACTGAGGAAGAAAGAGAAAGAATAGAAACACAAATTCAAAAGTTTAAAGAAACTTTTGGAGAGGAAGTCGTTCAATCCTTTCTAGGATTTAGTACAGGGGTACAATATCATATTGAAAATGCAGCATTGAAACCGGTGTATTACAATTATGATTATGCCTTTTTTGAAGGGGAAGGAACTTCAGTTGATATCGGAATGATTCAAGGTCAAGGGGAAGATTTGGAGCAGATAGGACAAGTAGCTTGGAATGAATCCTTTGTTCCACAAAAAGAAGAGAAACAGTTAACTTTTGTCCTTGATAGAATTGTAAAGACGGTACCCTCAGATTTTTCTGTAAACATCAAGCCAAAGGAGTTAAAAAAGCATCCAGTCAATTTTGAGTATGAGGGGAATTATATCACGATTCAAAAAGTTGATATGGCGAGCGAGTACTCCTTACGTAAATCGGTAATTCCAATTGAAAGAGAAAGGTTTCTTAAGATCGAAATGGAGGGTGGGAAAGAGGAACAGGCTTCGGAGCTGCGAGATTGGGTTATAGTCGATGAAAAAGGCAATGCCTATGCTACCACTTGGAGCGGATCTGTTCTGAATGAAAAGGATAAGAACGGTCGGTATAAGACAACGATTGAGTTGAAAGTTGAGGGCTTAAAAGAAGTTCCTGAAGAAATGAGTTTACATTTGGCTTCTGTCACTCGTTATCAAGATTTAAAAGAACCATGGAAGGTGCCGTTGTATTAAAAATAATCCATAAATCGGACTGGTGTGATAGTAATACGGGGACAAAAAGGCTTGGAATGCGAGATCCAAAGCCTTTTTGTTATGGTGTTGACCAAATCAATCAAAACGCACCGGTTCCTGCGGATTATGCAAATACTTAAACGCCCATTTGATTTGTGATTCGGTATTTCGAGCGATGGATAGTGGAGGGAGATCATTTTCAGCAAAGAAATCAACCGCGCTTGTTTCGAGTCCCTCTTCCGCCTGTCCGCCTATGATTTCGCATTGGATGAATATTTTATAGACATGATAGGGAGAAGGAGGGTGAGGATGACATTTTTTATCAAGTATCCCCAATAGCTTAGTTGCTTTCACATCAAAACCGGCTTCTTCCTTTACTTCTTTAACCACAACTTCACGTGGTGTTAGCCCGATATCACCCCAACCGCCTGGCAAAGCCCAGTCACCGTCCATATTTTCTCTCACCATTAAAATTTTGTTGTCTCTAAACACTACTGCTCTAACATCTATTTTCGGAGTTGCATAGCCTGTTTCATTGGCAAAAAGATCCCGAATGATCGTTTGATCCACTTCCGTGTACTGGGAAAGAATATCGATGCTCATGCCTCTAATTAGCTCAAATCTTTCAATGTCATAAATATCCTTCGAATAGGTTAATCCTGCTTGGGCAATGGACTGCAGTTGTTTTGCCCATTCGAGCCATTTCGGTTCCATTAACATCACCACCAACTAGATTGTACCAGATATTCCCTTATTTTTAAGAGTCCTTGTCTTCTTTCGACTAATTTCTTGCGATTCAAGTAAAAAAGTCTCAAAATGAAGATAAAAAGCATAGGAGGAAATACATAGTGGAAATAGGAATTAGTACATTTGTAGAAACGACGCCAGATGTCAAAACTGGCGAGGTCATAAGCCATGCACAGAGATTACGTGAAGTAGTAGAGGAAATCATTCTTGCTGATCAAGTCGGACTGGACGTCTTTGGTGTGGGGGAACATCATCGAAAAGATTATGCAGCCTCATCCCCAGCTATTTTACTTGCTGCAGCAGCACCACAAACGAAAAAAATCAGACTAACAAGTGCTGTATCAGTTCTTTCTTCAGATGATCCAGTACGCGTATTCCAGGATTTTGCAATGCTTGATGGCATTTCGAATGGACGGGCAGAAATTATGGCAGGACGAGGATCTTTTATCGAGTCTTTCCCACTTTTTGGCTACGATTTAGATGATTATCATGAATTATTCGAAGAGAAGCTAGACTTACTTTTAAAAATAAGAGAATCCGAAAAAGTAACATGGCGTGGAAACCATCGTCCGGCGATTAATAATTTGGGGGTGTATCCACGACCGGTTCAAGATCCGTTACCGGTATGGATTGGAAGTGGTGGAACTCCGCAATCAGTTGTCCGTGCAGGTCAGCTAGGATTGCCACTTGTATTAGCGATTATTGGCGGAAGACCAGTTCAATTCGCTTCCCTAGTCCAGCTTTATAAGCGCGCAGCAGCTCAAGCTGGCCATGATGTGTCTAAGCTACCAGTTGCTTCTCATTCTCATGGTTTTATTGCAGAAGATAACGACACGGCCTGTGAAAAATTCTTCCCACCAACTCAGCAAGCGATGAATGTCATTGGTCGTGAGCGAGGCTGGGGCCATTACGACCGCGCTGCCTTCGATGCAGCAAGAAGTTTCGAGGGAGCCTTATATGTAGGAGATTCAGAAACGGTTGCACAAAAAATCATCCATCTTCGTAAGAATGTGGGCATCACTCGTTTTATGCTTCACGTACCAGTGGGGACAATGCCGCATGAAGACGTGATGAAAGCAATTGAGCTCTTAGGAACGGAAGTGGCACCACGTGTCCGCGAAGAAATCGCTAAATGGGAAGCAGAAACTGGAATAGAATAATTGGAACTTTTTTCAATCCTACACTTTACATTTTCTTTGTAACGGTGTAGGATTTCTATATACCTAAAAATTCTAGGTAGGTGAGAAAATGTTTAATCGTGAATTGGTAAAAGGAAGCACAGCCCTTTTGTTACTCCAGTTGCTTGAAGAGCGGGATATGTACGGCTACGAGCTTGTAAAAGAGCTAGAAAAGCGAAGCAGCAACGAGTTTTCCTTTAAAGAAGGCACTTTGTATCCAGCCCTGCATAAGCTTGAAAAGCAAGAATACATTGAATGCTACTGGCAGGAACAAGAGAAGGGTCCAGCTAGAAAATATTATCGCATCACAGACGCAGGAAAAGAGATGCTGTTAGAGAAAACCCGTGAATGGAACGACTTTGTTTCAGTAATGAACAAGGTGATGGGGAGACAAAAACATGGAACTGCTGAAGAATGAATTTCTAAATGAACTTGCAAGGCAGCTAGGTAATCATCCAGAAAAAGAATCAATATTAATGGAATATGATGCCCATCTGGATGAACTCCTCATCAGCTTTTATGGACAAGTAGAGGAATCAGATATGCGTGAACAAGTCTATTCGCGGTTTGGTACACCAGGAGAAATCGCAGCCATGTGGAAGGAAGAGTTATCGGTCACGCCGAGTAATATGAAATGGCTATTTATTGCTGTGAATATTCTTTTTTTTGGTGGTGGAGGGGCTCTAACTTTAGCTCATAATCTACTTGATTGGAGCTGGCTCACGAGTCTTTGGGATCAGCTGACATCCGTTCCAATCTTAATCGCTCTAATATATATGTTTTTTTGGGCATTGCTTGGCTATGAAATCGGCAAGGGCTTCGGCCATAAAGGGAAACGGTTATTGCGTAATACATTTTTATTAGCGTTAATCCCGAATTTATCCTTAATGATTTTAACGGTGTTCAAGATCATTCCGCATGAGTGGTTCCGTCCGTTATTAACGGAAACCTTTATCATGCTATGCATCCTGTTCACGATTCTTTTATATCCAGTATGTCTTATTAGTTATAAGTGGGGGAAAAAAGCTTCGATCTAAGCTTTTTTTTGGCCTAATACATAGTAATTCTATGTATATAGAATTACGAAATAAATGGAGGATACATCATGGAAATAAAAATTGGGAAGCTAGACTGGATTTTCTTATTGTTGTGTTTAATTGCCGGAGTTGTGGCAGAAGAATCGTTTTTTAGGGGTCAAATAGGTCTCTCTTTCTTTGGCTTCATTGTTGCATTTTACATGTTAGTATTTTGGCGATTTAGAGCCTTTTCCTTTTCCCATCAAAGGCTTGGATACTTTGTGTTGATAGTGATCTGGTTGTTGTCTGCAGGGTATTATTTATACGATGTCATGGCTTTTTACGTATTAAATATTCTTGTGATTCCTGCTCTTGTGATATTCCACCTGGCCCTCATTACAGCGCCAAAAAATATCGAATGGAATCGTCTGTTTTTCATCGGTTATACGCTAAAACGTCTAATTGACAGTATCGTTTTTAATGCGAAATTCGCGAGTCATGCTACTAAGCTTTTTGCAAACAGCAATAAATCAGCTCAACATGAAGCATGGAAAAAGATTTTAATTGGAATTGCGATTTCCATTCCCGTTTTATTTGTTGTTTTGCAGCTTTTAATCTCAGCTGATGCTCAATTTGAAAGACTTATCGGGATGTTGCCTGAGTTGATTAATTTTAGTCCTGAGTATTTTATAAGGTTCATTATTATCTTGTTCTGTACTTTTGGATTCTTTGGTTATTTACAAGTACTTTTACAACGAAAAATTCAAATCCATCCAAGAGAAGTATCTAGTGTAACCCTAGATGGAATTATCACACTAACGGTCCTCTTCCTCCTTAATTTGGTCTATTTATTATTTATTGTTGTTCAGTTCAAGTATTTCTTTAATGGGGCTTTGGCAGATGGTTATACGTATGCAGAATATGCCCGTCGTGGATTTTTTGAATTGCTGTTTGTTACGCTCATCAATTTGACAGTAACAACCATTGTGATTACTTTTACAAAAAATCTATTTGGTGCTTTGAAAAAAGTAATGAAGCTTGCCCTTTCGGTTCTCGTCTTGGCAAGTGGAGTTCTTTTAGTATCAGCTTTTATGAGAATGAATTTGTATGAAGAGGCGTACGGATATACATTTACCCGGGTTCTCGTCGTTTCCTTCATGATATTTCTTATGGTTATTCTTGCTTATACGCTCGTAAAAATCTGGCTCGAGAAGCTTTCATTGTTCCATTTCTATTTCATTGCTACCCTGATTTATTATGCGGGCATTAATATGGTCAATCTCAATAAGGTTGTCGCTGATAAAAACATTGCTCGTTACGAGGAGACCGGGAAAATTGATATTTACTATTTAAGGAATTTATCTGCTACGGGCACTCTCGCCCTAATTGAGCTCTACGAAAAACATCCTAATGTTACAGGGGTAGAGTCTATGCTCCAGCAGCAAAAAAAGGATAGAGTGTATATAAAGAGCCATTCATGGCAGTCACAAAATCTAACGAAGAATCGTGCTTATGAAAGGTTAGGAGAATTGGACTTTTGAACTACCCCTACCTAAAATCCAAATGGATTTTTGAGGAAGGGGATTCCTAAAAAGGCTACTAAAGAATTTAGTAGACCATCGCCCGTTCAACTAAGCAATGGTTTTTCTACTTTTCACCTTTGACAAACCTTTTACCTCCAAGTCTGATAGAGCCCCTTGAGGAAAGAGTTGATTCATTGAGTCAATCTTGTCGCAGGCAAAAAGTTCTATCCGATAGAACGCGTGTTTACGAACATCAGACAGGCATGACGAAACCCACTTCCACTGCGCCCAGTGATGTAGACCTGCTATCTTCTCTGGTAACAGGGAATGCAACACTGGTGGAAGTGTTTCTTTGAAACCCATTGCACGTCGTGCAATCACATAAGAAGCAGCTTGATGAATCGAGATACCCAAACGCTTCATATATTTGATTTTGCCAATTTGGGATGTGTAGGCTGGATTCACATCAAACACGGCTACACCCATTTTCTCTGCGCGGTTTTTAATGGCAGAAATCATCTTATTATATGCAAATTGACTCATCGCTTTATTGGCTTTTCTATTGCCGTATGGATGAGAAACTTTGGATTGGGTGGTATTTAATTTTTCCAAAGCAATAGGTTTATTTAACTTCATTGCTAAATCAACAATGACCACTGCCTTGTTTTCAATGATTTTCGTAATTTGATCAGATGTTTTTCCATCTAAATCGAAAGAAAACACACCTGATTTTATCAGTTGACCTTTTGTGTTGATATTGGACCATGCGACATGGTCTACATTTAAATCCAAACCTAATAAGCCGTCTGCCCGACTAAAATTTTTATGAGGGTTTTCTGGAACATCCACTATACACTTAAAAATATAGTAGTCCCCATGGTCTTCGACAGACCATGCAATGGGTTTGCCGTATTTCTTTTTGTTTTTGCAGCTCATCTGTGTTTCAATTGCGTGGTCAACCTGCTCTTGACCATATGGAAATACAAGGTTTTCAATCTTTATCTTAGTCCCATCCGGGGTAGTGAAATGAAGTTCTCTCGTCTTTGGAATATAACAAAACACAAAATTGCCGACCTTGGCATCTTTTCGTCCACTAATGGTCATTTGATGATAGCGAGCTTGTTCCCAATCTTTTCGCCATTCTTGGTGGTCATTTTGATAGTTTTCCTTTGTGTGTTGAGCCTTGAATAATTTTTTCGTGCCAAAGACTACACTTTTAGTGTTATGTTTTAAGCTTTCTAGCTCCTTTTGCAACCTATCTAATCTGAATTTCAATCGACCTAATCTATTTTTGAAATGAACGATTTGAACATCTAAATAGTCATGTTCAAATTGGTAAGCATGATAGTATATGTCAGATCTAAATTTAAATTTCACCACAAAAAAATGGCCAAATTGTTGTCCTCTGGAGGTTTGAATAAATTTTGGATTTCCGTTTACAAAAGATTGTTTTATTTTTAAAAGAGTCGTTAAATGCCGTTTGGTTGATTTGATTTTCTTTTTCACTGAATCCAATTGAACCTCTTTATTTTGGATATACATTTTTTTAAGCTCATTTTGGGATTTGATTAGGGCGTTTGCTTCTTGAACAGCACTACCTGCATAATGATCATTCAATTGAAAACGTTCTTTTACGGTAAGATGCAGCGATTTTTCTCTTCTCGATTCATTCGAACGTTTTTCTAATACTTGTGTTTGAAATGCGAAGTGTTTAGAACGACTGAACAAAAGAAGGGTATGAGAAATAGAGTCGTTATATTTTTCTGGTAGCTCATTTTTGTATACACGAGTAGAAAAATAGGTTTTCCTCATTTCTCAACCACCCCCCAAAGGAACATCCGTTCTTAATTTTATTTTATCAAATTCTCAAAACGTTGTCCTTTAGATTTCATTTAATTCCGAAATTAGACACAAAGAGCGATTCATCTTCTCCCTACGTTGTTGAGGAAGGAGTCTTCTCGCTAGTGTTGATAAAATTGTTGAGGCGTTCCCAAACGTAATGGGGGCGCTTTTTGCATTAGAAAAGAGTTCATTTTATTTAGTGCAAACGCTTGCGTAAATGATGAAGAAAAATTAGAATAAGGAGGAAGAGGAGGTGCTTGGCTTTGGAAAAGACAAAAGAGCCTTGGTGGAAACGTAGTGTGGTGTACCAAATATATCCGAGAAGTTTCATGGATTCGAACGGGGACGGAATTGGTGACCTACAGGGGATTATTTCAAAGCTTGATTATTTGAAAACGCTGGGAGTAGATGTAGTATGGCTAAGTCCAGTCTATGATTCTCCGAACGACGACAATGGCTATGACATTCGCGATTATCAAGCGATTATGCAAGAGTTTGGGACAATGGATGATTTTGATAAGCTAATAGATGAAGCAAACAAAAGAGACATTCGCATTGTGATGGACCTTGTCGTCAATCACACATCAGATGAGCATGCGTGGTTTGTTGAGTCGCGTTCATCGAAGGAATCGAAATACCGTGATTATTATATTTGGAGAGATGGTGTAGACGGAAATCCTCCAAATAACTGGGGTTCCGTTTTTTCAGGCTCTGCTTGGGAAAAAGATGAACAGACAGATTCATATTATTTACATTTATTTTCGAAGAAACAACCCGACTTGAACTGGGAGCACGAGCCTCTTCGAAAAGACATTTTTGATATGATGACTTTTTGGTTGGATAAAGGGATCGGCGGATTTCGTATGGATGTCATCAATTTTATCTCGAAGGATACGCGCCTTCCAGATGGGGAAAAGCATCCAGGGCAATTGTATGGCAATGGTAGTCCGTACTTCATTAATGGGCCAAAGATTCATTCGTTTTTAAAAGAAATGAATGAGAAGGTTTTGAGCAACTATGATGTTTTAACAGTAGGGGAAACTCCAGGGGCGTCACCGGAGGATGCGAAAGTGTATACGAACCCGGAAAACCAAGAGTTGAATATGGTCTTCACGTTTGAGCATATGGATTTAGATAGCGGACCTTTTGAGAAATGGGATGTTCAGCCATTTGATTTAGTGGCCCTTAAGGAAAATCTAGAAAAATGGCAGCTCTCCTTACATGAAACAGGATGGAATAGCTTGTATTGGAACAACCATGACCAGCCACGTGTGGTTTCTCGATTTGGAAATGACGGAGACTACCGAGAATTATCAGCGAAAATGTTAGCGATTTGTCTTCATATGCTTCAGGGAACGCCATATATATATCAAGGGGAAGAAATCGGGATGACAAACGTAAAGTTTGCCAATATCGAAGACTACCAAGATATTGAAACCCTTAATATGTACAAAGAGAAGCGCGAGCAAGGCATTGCCCATGAGCAGATCATGGCAGGAATTTATGCAAAGGGTCGTGATAATGCACGAACACCGATGCAATGGACACAAGACGGCGGATTCACGACTGGAACACCGTGGATTAAGATGAATCCGAATACTTCTATCATTAATGTAGATGATGCTCTAGACAATCCAAATTCGATTTTTTACACGTATCAAAAGCTGATTCAATTAAGAAAAGAACATGATGTAATCATTCATGGTAGCTTTGAATTATTATATCCAGACCATCCACAGCTTTTTGTGTATAAGCGCAAAATGGGCCAAGAGGAATGGCTAGTTGTGGCTAACTTCTCAAAAGATATTCAAGCATTGGATTGGCAGGCAAGTGCAGGACAAAAGGTAATGATTTCAAACTATGACGATCCACAATTAGATGGAGAAACTATAGAATTACGTCCTTACGAGGCGTTCGTCATCCGATTATAAATATTGCTTTTCATTTTAGAACAGCTATGCTAGGATAACATTAAAGTTGTGCAAACGCTTTCCTAAGGTGCTTTGCATTCTTTTTTCATGTTTATGCAAACGTTTCCCGAGAGTTAATCTTTAATAAAGGGAACACTTAGGAAAGCAAAGGACGTACGCATCCTTTTGTGCCAAGGCGTCTTATTTATATGCAGAAGAATTAAAACATCTGGAGAATGGCACCAGATAGAAAAAGAGGGACAACATGCAGAAAATTTGGTGGAAAGAGACTGTAGCTTATCAGGTCTATCCTCGCAGTTTTCAGGATTCAAATGGAGATGGAATTGGGGATTTAAGAGGGCTTATTTCTAAATTAGATTATATTCAGGAGCTTGGCATTGATGTCATTTGGATTTGTCCGATGTACAAATCTCCAAATGATGATAATGGCTATGATATTAGTGATTATCAAGATATTATGGAAGACTTCGGAACGATGGGAGACTTTGATGAACTTTTGCAAGAGGTTCACAATCGCGGGATGAAGCTGATCATTGATTTGGTCATTAACCATACAAGTGATGAGCATCAATGGTTTATTGAGTCACGCTTTGATAAAGAAAGTGAAAAAAGAGATTGGTATATTTGGCGAGATGGGAAAAACGGTCAAGAACCAAATAATTGGGGAAGTATTTTCGGAGGCTCTGCTTGGCAGCTAGATGAAAAAACCGGCCAATACTACCTACACATTTTTTCGAAAAAGCAACCAGATCTCAACTGGGAGAACAAAGAGGTAAGGGATGCCCTCTATCAAATGGTGAACTGGTGGCTCGATAAAGGAGTCGATGGATTCCGAGTCGATGCGATTAGTCATATTAAGAAAGATCCGACTTTTACAGATATGGAAAAGAAAAAGGGAGCTATATTTGAACCAGCCTGGAAAAAGTATATGAATGTTCCTGGGATTCTTCCATTCTTAGAAGAATTGAAAAACGAAACCTTTGCGAAATATGATATTATGACGGTTGCTGAAGCAAATGGGGTCGGAACCGATGGTATTCACGAATGGGTCGACGAGAACCAAGGCAAGTTCAATATGATTTTTCAATTTGAGCATTTGGGCCTGTGGGATTCTGAAACAAAGCAACTCGACATTTTAGAACTAAAAAAAGTGTTAACCCGTTGGCAAAAAGCTTTAGAAAAAGGCGGATGGAATGCGCTGTTTATCGAGAATCATGATAAGGCACGTAGTGTTTCCACTTGGGGAAATGATGGTCCATATTGGCGCGAAAGTGCGACTGCTCTAGCGACAATGTACTTTTTCATGCAAGGAACACCGTTCATTTACCAAGGACAGGAAATCGGCATGACAAATGTGAAGTTTCCAACACTTGAGGATTATAATGATGTTTCGACGAAAGGGTTATACGCTGATTTATTAGCTCAAGGAAAGTCTCATGATGAGATCATGGAAGTGATTTGGGCGACGAGTCGTGATAATTCTCGGACACCGATGCAATGGTCTACTGAAGAAAATGCTGGTTTTACTACAGGTTCACCATGGCTTGGAATCAATCCGAACTACAAAGAAATTAATGTAGAGCAGCAGCAAAAGGATCCGAATTCAATCCTCAGCTATTATAAAGAGATGATTCGTTTACGAAAAAATCATGAGACTCTTGTATATGGAACTTATGATTTGGTGTTAGAAAATGATCCGTCTCTGTATGCGTATACACGTACGTATGGTTCGGAAAGAGTTATGGTTCTGAGCAATTTAACGGACGAGACTGTGGTTGTGGGCAAGGTAAAGGGTGTTACTTACCGAAGCGAGAACTTGCTTTTAGCAAATCTTGAAGTGGCAGACCATAGTGATATGGAAACGTTAGAACTGGCTCCTTATGAAGCGAGAATCTATAAAATTTAACGAACGCTTTGTCTACGGACAAAGCGTTTTTTTTGGAGAAAAACAACATTTTTTATAAAAATCTCGAACCGACATACTTTTGTCATATTTTCCTTGTATAGTTAAGAAATGAATAACCTAGATCATAGATAAAGGGGAATGGATATGGCAAAAAACAAACTGTTTTGGATTATAGGATCGATGGGGCTCGTTATTATTATTTTAATAGGAGCTTTAGTCTTTTCTTTAAATAATAAAGAAGGATATGCGGCAAGTATTGATGGCGAAAAAATCGGGATGGACGAGCTTCATGAATTACTCGTGACCCAATACGGCGCGGATGGTGTAAACACTTTACTCGCTCAAAAGATCGTGGAAAAGGAAATTGCAAAGAACGACATCAAGGTAACAGATAAAGAAATTGATGCTGAATTAGCCGAGTACCAGGAATACTACGGTGGGGAAGAATCGTTTAATAGTGTTCTTGAGTCTAGTGGTGTGAAATTGGCAGATGTTAAAGAAGATATTAAGAGAAATGTCGCGACGAACAAATTGTTAGAAGATAGAATTGAAATTACAGACGAAGAAATGAAAACTTATTTTGAAGAAAATAAGGCACAATATGGTCAAGCTGAGCAGGTACAAGCTAGTCACATTTTAGTAGAAGATGAGGCAACTGCTAAGGAAGTCAAAGAAAAGCTTGATGCAGGTGAAGATTTTGCTGAATTAGCGAAGGAGTATTCAACAGATTCTTCAAGTGAATCAGGTGGAGATCTTGGCTATTTCGGTAAAGGGGAAATGGTAGCTGAATTTGAAGAGGCTGCATTCTCTATGGAAATTGGTGAGATTAGTGAACCGGTAAAAAGTGAACATGGCTATCACATTATTAAAGTAGTCGACAAGAAGGAAGCAAAAGATGCTGTCTACGAAGATGTAAAAGATGAAGTGAAAGATGCTATTTTCGATACGAAAGCTCAGACAGAATATTCAACATGGTTAAGCGAAAAGATGGAAGAGTATAAGGCTGAAAGTCTATTAAATGCTTAAGTATGAAAATAGGAGCACACCCATTTGGATGTGCTCCTATTTTTTATGCTTCTGATCTCGTTTCTTCCTTTGCAGGTAGAGCACGCTTGATGAAAAAGGCCAATACTAAAGCTAAGAGAGCGATGAATGCTGAAACTAGAAATGAGAAATTAATTCCGTTTAACATTGCTTGATTCATAATTTCAGTCTGCATTTGTGCTGCTGCTTGCTCATTAGGGACGGCTGACGGATCCATCTTAGCCATGGCATCAGCTGCTAATTCCTTCGCTTTCGACTCCGTACGATTATTCATAATCGTAATCAGAAGAGCAGAACCGATTGCTCCAGATACTTGTTGTAACGTATTATTCAATGCAGTTCCATGAGGATTATCCTTCATCGGTAACTGATTTAATCCGTTTGTCATAACAGGCATCATTGTCATCGACATTCCGAAGAAGCGGATAGCGAATAAGATCATAATCGTTGTATAAGAAGTTTCCATATCTAGTTGCGTAAAATAGAAAGTTGTTGCAACAACAATTGTCAGTCCAATCACAGCTAAGATTCTTGCGCCGTATTTATCAAACAGCTTTCCGGTAATAGGAGACATGATTCCCATTACAAGCGCTCCCGGTAGCATTAGCAATCCAGATTCAAACGGTGAAATTCCACGAATCGTTTGGATGTAGATTGGAATTAAGATCATCGATGAAAACATCGCGATTGAAATCACGATCGAAATCGCAGAAGATAAAGCAAACATTGGGTATTTGAAAATGCGAAACTCTAGCATCGGGTCATCCATACGCAACTGGCGTAAGATTAATGCCACTAAACTAATGACACCAACAATAATCGTGCCATAAACCTCTGGACTATCCCAGCCTTTGTCTCCTGCTGAACTAAACCCATAGAGTAATCCTCCGAAAGCTAAGCTAGATAATATTAGAGATAGTACATCTAATTTGATGTCACGCTGTGGTGTAAGATTTTTTAATTTGAAAATACCAAGTAATAATGTAAGAACGGCAAATGGAAGAACGATATTAAAAAGTGTTCTCCAGCTGTAATGCTCTATGATCCAACCTGAAAGTGTTGGTCCTATTGCAGGGGCAACGACCATTACGAGACCAAATATCCCCATTGCAGCTCCTCTTTTTTCAATCGGAAATGCGGAAAGCATGACATTCATTAATAATGGCATCATAACGGCTGATCCAGCTGCTTGAATCAAGCGAGCAAGAAGTAAAACATTAAAGTTTGGTGCAAGACTTGCCAACAATGTTCCAACTGTAAATAAGGCCATGGCTGTTAAGAAAAGACTCTTATTCTTAAATCTTTGAATAAAGAAGGCACTTGCGGGAATTAGAATTCCGTTGATGAGCATGTATCCGTTTGTTAACCATTGTACGGAAGTTGCGTCCACATCAAACTCTACCATGATCGTTGGAAGAGCAATATTCAATAATGTTTCATTGAGAATGGCAACAAAGGCACCGATAAAAAGGATGGCAATCATGCCATAAGGTGGTTTTTGTTCTTGTTTTTCTACCATCTATATCATTCCTACTTTCTTTATATTAGAATCACTTTTCCATATTATACTTGAAGTCTATAATATGCAATCTTTTTCCTACTAGTCTATAATTATGATTATTAACAATAATTTAAATCTGTAATCCATTTTTATACTAACGGTCTAGTTGGAGGAATTATGAATAAAAAGAAGAAGCAAATCATTGAGGGAGCCCATCGTCTTTTTATTGAAAAAGGCTTTGTCCATACCTCCATTCAGGATATTTTAGATGAAGTGAAAATTGCGAAGGGTACTTTTTACAATTACTTCATTTCGAAAAATGAGTGCTTGATCGCGATTTTGGAGTATGCCAAGGAAGAAAGTGAACAGCAACGAAAGGAAATGTCACTTGGGAGAAGGGCAGACGATGAAGAGCTCTTTATTGAGCAAGTTACCATTCGGTTAAAAACAGATAAAAAACATAATTTGATGGCTCTTTTTTCAACGACTTCGTTTATGAGTGACCCAGAGTTACGGGAATTTATGTTCCAACAACATTTGGGCGAGGTTCAATGGGTGGCAGGTCGTCTGATGGATTTATATGGAGATGACATAAGAGAGATTGCTTTTGATCAGGCTGTCATCTTTCTAGGAATTCTTCAGCACTCCTTCCAAGTTACCAAACTTACTTCTCAGAAAAAACATTCGCTTGAAGAAATTATTCGCTATTCTTTACAGCAAGTAAAGTTAATCATACAACACCAAGAACAATCGAGTACCGTGTTATTTCCATTTGAACGAATGGAAAGAGGGGAGAATGAACGATCTTCTCAATTGAAAAAACAAATCGAAAAGCTCATCGAAAACCCGAAGATGAAAGAGAAGATGGAGCTGCTCGAATTTCTTTTAGCGGAATTGCAGAATGAAGCTCCGCGCCTTCAACTGATTGAAAGTGTCTGGAGGACGTTATCTCAATCCGAGGAAAAAATAGAACCATATCGGGAGATGTTGTATACGTTGTGGGAATTCATTGAAAAGAGGAGAAAGTAGTGCTAGCAGGCGCTAGCAACTTGATAGCAAACTGCTAGTGAATTGCTAGCAAAATGATAGCAGCTGCTAGCAGGTTTTTTAGGATATCTATCAAAAATTGTCAAGAGTACCCCTTCTTCAAATTTAAGTTCCAAAAATTAAGGAAGGGGTGAATTGGCGTTTTTTAATAAATTTCATATTAAGGATGGATTTAGAGAACGTGTGTTTGGTATAATCGTATTAAGGGAGGTGTTATAAGTGACCGAGGGGATTAGTGAGAGTAAAAATTACAGTACTCATCAGATTAGGGTAAAAAAAGGGCATAAAATGTATCCATATTTTCAACAGATGACCCAAAATGCTAAGAATTTATACAACACCACGAACTTTTACATCCGCCAAGTCTTTACTTCATTCACCCAAGAAAAGGAACTTCAACCTCTACAACAAGAAGTCGTTGATACGCTCCAACAAAACCTCCAACCAATGAATGACATTCAAATAGTAGCCTATCAAAAAAAACTAAAAATCCAACAAAAGAAACCAAAAGAAAAGCAAAAAGAAGTGAAATTAAACGAATTTGTAACACCGACAAAGGATAATCCGTATGTAGACTACAATTTTCTGGACGCATTATTCAAACGTATTGGACAACCTGATTACCGTTCACTCCCCACCCAATCAAGCCAAGGAGTGATGAAAGTTGTATTCCAAAATTGGAAATCCTTTTATGCTAGTTTAGCAGACTACAAACTAAATCCAACAAAATATAAGGGAAGACCTAAAATCCCAAAATATTGTCGTTCAGAAGAAAAAGAGATCCTCTTTACCAATCAGGATTGTGTCATTAAAAACAACAAACATCTAAAATTTCCTAAAACGAAAGAACGATTGAATATCGGGAAATTGGCTCTTTCAGAAGGAAAGTTAAAACAGGTTCGAGTGATTCCAAAACACCATGAATATATGGTGGAGTTAGTCATGGAAGTCCAATCGGAACAGGAAATATTAGTTGATAACGGAAGATATATGAGTATTGATCTTGGGATTGATAATTTGGCAACCATCGTGACAAATACAGGTAGAAATCCTGTATTAATCAAGGGCCAAAATATCAAATCGATCAATCAATACTATAATAAAAGAAAGGCCCACTATCTCGGGATATTAAGACACGGAAAACAACCTAGTGAAGGAATATTTACATCGAAACGATTAGAGAAATTGCATCAAACGAGATCATTCAAAATAAAGGATATTTTTCATAAAGCAAGCTATCGAATTGTTCAGATTGCTTTAAATGAGAATATTAACACCATCATCATCGGTCAAAATAAAGAGTGGAAACAACAAATACACATCGGAAAACGAAATAATCAATCTTTTGTCCATATTCCTCATTCTTTACTAATCAGTATGATTGAATATAAAGCAGTTCGTAATGGAATTAATGTCATTGTCACGGAAGAATCCTACACCTCTAAGGCGAGTTTTCTAGATGATGATGTACCGACATATGGCGAATGTAGTAATAAAATTCAATTTTCAGGGAAACGGATTCAGCGTGGTTTATATCGCACTGAACGTGGTCTACTGATTAATGCGGACGTGAACGGTGCAGCCAATATATTAAAAAAGGTACTTGTAAAATTGAAAGACAAGCAGGAATTCAAGGTAGAAACGGTTCAAATATGGGAACCACAGAAAATGATCATATAAAAAGAAGTCCCAAAGGCATGACCGATGGGATAGAGGGTCTGGGTGTGAATACACCAATGTGACAGGTCCAATGCTTGTTAAACGTTCGGATTACTTAGAAACTTGAAGTGAATTCGATCGATACAGCAGAAACCCCTTCCTCAAAAATGGTTAGCATTTTAGGTGGGGGAGTATTCATGGATGGTAAGGCAAACCTATATTGAGGTGGCTAATCCACGAAATCGGATATGGTGGTTCGAAAAACAGGCTTCGAGCTTCGAGAGACGAATTAGATGAAGGAACGAAAAAAGCGTGGTATAACTTTAAGATGAGTAATCCAAACTTCTGAGTATGAATCAGCTAGAAGGAGTGTCAAAAAGTGAGCAATATTGAAGAAACAAAACAATCGATTTTAGAAGCATTGCAGTTCAGACATGCAACGAAAGAATTTGATCCAACTAAAAAAATATCCGTTGAGGATTTTCAGTTTATTTTAGAGGCAGCTCGACTTGCTCCAAGCTCTGTCGGTTATGAGCCATGGAAGTTCTTGATTGTGCAAAATAAGGAATTGAGAGAAAAGCTACGAACGGTATCATGGGGATCTCAAGGTCAGCTTCCAACAGCTAGCCATTTTGTACTCATTCTTGCAAGAACGTCGAAGGATACAAAGTATGACAGTGAATATGTTAAGAATCAAATGCTGAATGTGAAGCAGTTTCCACAAGAGATTTTTGAACAAATGCTCGTGCGTTATAAAGCCTTTCAGGAAGATGATCTGAACCTACTTGAAAGCGAAAGAACGATGTTCGACTGGGCAAGTAAACAAACATACATCGCGCTATCCAATATGATGATGGCAGCCGCGCAAATTGGGATTGATTCCTGTCCGATTGAAGGCTTCGATTTTAAAAAAGTTCAAGCAATTTTAGAAGAAGAAGGACTGACAGAAGAGGGTCATCTAGCTATTTCGGTGATGGCTGCATTTGGCTATCGTGTCAGAGAGCCTCGTCAAAAAACGCGAAAGAAAATGGAAGACATCGTACAATGGGTGGAGTGAGCTAAGGTAAAAAAAGCTGTGCAGAAGGTTAAGTTAACCTTTCACACAGCTTTTTGAATTTAGCCAATCTACGTCTAGCTCCAGCGGTTGTTCAAGGCGCTTACGCTTTTGGTCTTAAAACCCAGCATTCATTACTTCAGGGTCTGATCCAACGCGTTCATCTTTATTTAGACCGTCGATTTTTTCCATATCCTCGTGTGAGAGTTCAAAATCAAAGATGTCTGCATTTTCAATGATGCGGTGCTCTTTAATGGATTTTGGGATGGTTACGACTTCGTTTTGTAAATCCCATCGTAAAATCACTTGAGCAGCTGATTTTCCATACTTTTGTGCGATTTCATTGATGGTTGGGTCATCTAATAATTGACCCTGTTTTAGTGGTGACCATGCTTCAAGCTGAATGCCATGATTTTGGCAGAAGCTTTTCAACTCTTTTTGAGCTAAATGAGGATGATATTCAACCTGGTTTACCATCGGTTTAATCTCTGCATCTTCAAGCAACTCTTCTAAATGGTGGACATGAAAATTACTTACGCCAATTGCACGAACGCGTCCATCTTTATATAGCTTTTCAAGTGCTTTCCAAGTTGCCTTGAAACGCTCTTTATCTTGTCCAGGCCAATGGATTAAGTAGAGATCCAAATAGTCTAAGCCCAATTTTTGAAGGCTGGTTTCAAAAGCTTGAAGAGTGGATTCATAACCTTGATCCGCATTCCAAACTTTAGAGGTTACAAACAATTCTTCTCTCGCTACGCCGGATTCACGAATGCCTTGTCCAACGCCTTCTTCATTTTGATAAATAGCCGCTGTATCGATGCTCTTATAGCCGTTCTTGATTGCTGCCTTAACAGACTCGACTACCTCGGATCCTTCTTTTACCTTAAATACGCCAAGGCCAAACCATGGCATTTTGACTCCGTTATGTAGTGTAGTAGTATCCTGTAAACTTGTTGGCATGGTGTGTCCTCCTATGTGTTTTTATCGTACAAATTCTATTATGCACAGGATTATAAAAAAACGCTAAAATTTTGACTGAAAATTCTAATGGATATCTTTTTTCTTAAATCTGCCCCCGCGTACCTCAGCGATATCTGCCACTGCTAAAAAGGCCGAAGGATCAACTGCTTCAACGATCAGTTTTAATTTTGCCTCTTCAAGTCTTGTAATGACACAAAAGATGACCTTTTTATCATCGCCAGTGTATGCACCTTCTCCGGTAAGATAAGTTACACCACGACCAAGACGGGCAAGGATAGCGTCGCCAATTTCGGTATATTGATCACTAATAATCCACGCAGATTTCGATTGATCGAGTCCTTCAATGACGATGTCGATTGTTTTAAAGGTAATCGCATAAGCTAGGACTGAATACATTGCCCGATCCCATCCAAACACAAAACCGCCCCAAGCAAAAATAAAAATATTAACGAACATAATGAATTCGCCAACAGAGAATGGCATTTTTTTGTTAAGAAGGATAGCAAGAATCTCAGTTCCATCTAAGCTTCCGCCATAGCGGATGACTAAACCGACTCCCGCTCCTAAAATGATTCCACCAAATACAGTGGCGAGTAGCATATCTTCTGTGAAAGCTGGGACGTGATGTAGGTATGCAGTGGTAATGGACATGACGGTAATTCCTAGAATCGTGGATAGGGCAAAAGTTTTCCCTATTTGTTTGTAGCCTATGTAGAAAAACGGAACGTTTAAGAAGAATAAGAATAGCCCAAGCTTAACGCCTGTTAAATGAGAGAGGATAATGGATATCCCTACGATGCCACCATCCATAATGGTATTGGGCACCAAGAAAATTTCAATCCCAACGGCCATTAAGACGGCACCAAGGATGATAAAAAATGTTCTTTTGGCAACCTGTGCTTTTGTTAGTCGTCGATGAGCAAATTGATTATCGAGATGTTGTTGCATTGTTACATCATTCAAGATGACATTCCCCCTATATGTGTTAATATTTTCTATTATACCATTAGTACATAAGTGTTTTCTCGATCGCACGCTTCCGTTTCGGAAAAAAGCTGTCCCAAGTAAAAAAAGCATTAATCAGCTCAAAATCTGATTAATGCTTTTTATTATTCGTATTTAACGACCGACCATTTGCTTAACAAGTTCGCGATTTTTCTTCTTGAATAAGTCATTGTGAGAAGAAACCATCGCGCTTTTTGTAGCATCTGGTTGAATAAATTGCTTAGCTTTGTTCACGGCGTTGACCGCATCCTGAAATGCCCCTGCGATTAAATGAACTTTCCCTTCATAAGAAGCAATGTCACCGGCAGCGTAAAGTCCTGGAATCGATGAATCACCAGTTGGTGTTCCAGCAATGTAATAATCATCGACCATATCAATATTTAAATCGCTGTTTTTTAATAAGGAAGCGTCGTGCTCATAGCCATGGTTGATAATGACATCATCAACGGATATGTAAGAGACTTCTCCGGTTTCGTGGTTCGTAAGTTCAACCTGCTCTATTTCTTCGTGATTTTCACCGGCAATAAGCTGAGTAATGCCTGAATTAAAGTGACAAGTCACGGAACTATTTAATAATTGTGTTACTTGTGCTTCATGGGCAGATAAATTATCTTTGCGATAAGTTAAATAGATCTTTTTTGCGATTGGCTCTAATTCATTAGCCCAATCGATTGCTGTATTTCCGCCACCTGAGATCATAATCGTTTTATCTTTGAATTGCTGCAACGCTTTGACCGTGTAATGTAGGTTAGAGACTTCAAAACGCTCTGCTCCAGAAATATTTATCTTTTGCGGGTTTAGAATGCCGCTACCTACTGCCATAATGATTGTTTTAGAGTAATGTGTTTGACCGGAAGAACCTTGGATAACAAAGATTCCTTCTTCATTACGTGTAACGGACTCTACTTTTTCATTGAGAACAACAGTTGGATTAAACGTAAGACCTTGCTTGACAAGATTCTCAATTAACTGAGCACAAGGAGCAGGTGTCATTCCGCCAACATCCCAAATCATTTTTTCAGGATAAACATGAAGCTTCCCACCAAGCTGTGGCTGAAATTCAATGATCTTTGTTTTCATTTCACGAAGACCGCTATAAAATGCGGAATAAAGACCAGCTGGTCCGCCTCCAACAATGGTTACATCAAACAATTCTTGTTTATCCATGCCGTTCACCTCAGATATTGATTATCATTCTCATTTAACTATAAACGGAAATGGTATTCACTGCAATATAAAAATGAAGGCATTTTTTGAACATAAATTGAACAATACTAAAAAAATATGAGTATTAGTGAGAATTTTATAACGGTATATATTGACAAGAAAGCGGATTCGAATTATATTTACCACATGACATTGAAAATCATTATCAATTACGATTTTATAAAACGGAGGTTGGACGATGGTTCGCCTATATACAAATGATGTGAGTATCGGATACGGTGAGCGTTTTATTGTGAAGGAACTAAGTGTTTCTATTCCAGATCATAAAATCACGACTATTATTGGACCAAACGGCTGTGGAAAATCCACCCTTTTGAAAGCCATTACTCGAATCATTCCTCATCAATCTGGAGCCGTCTTATTAGATGGAGAAAATATAGCAAAAGAAAATACAAAAGAACTGGCAAAGAAAATGGCGATCTTGCCGCAAACACCGGAAAGTGCAGCCGGTTTAACAGTGGGAGAACTCGTATCCTACGGACGTTTCCCATATCAAAAAGGATTTGGTCGGTTATCAAAGAAGGACTATGAGGCGATTGACTGGGCCCTTGAGGTGACTGGAACAATCGATTTCAAATATCGTCCTGTTGATGCTTTATCAGGTGGGCAAAGACAGCGTGTCTGGATTGCAATGGCCCTTGCTCAGGAAACCGATATTATTTTTCTAGATGAACCAACCACTTATCTTGATATGGCTCATCAATTAGAAGTATTAGAATTGCTACAAAAGCTTAACAGGGAACAGGGACGTACAATCGTCATGGTTCTTCATGATCTAAATCAAGCAGCTCGATTTGCTGATTATCTGATTGCCTTGAAGGACGGGGAAGTTGTAAAAGCAGGAAACTGCGAAGAAGTGATTAACCATGAAGTATTGAAAAAAGTTTTTCATATAGATGCTGAAATTGGAAGAGATCCACGCACAAACAAACCAATGTGTGTCACTTACAACTTATTAAGAGGAGAAGAAAAAGATGAAGAAGCTGTTAATACCCTTTATGCTGCTAGTGGCACTCGTAATTAGTGCGTGTGGCGAATCAAATGGGGCGAAAGAGCCTGCTAAAGAGGAAGACAAGGCTCCTACTACGATTACATATGAATCGGAAAATGGCCCAATTGAAGTTCCGGCTAATCCAAAAAGAGTGGTTGCTTTAGCAAATGCTGGATTTGTAATGGCGCTTGATGTAAATATTGTTGGTGTTGATTCATGGTCAAAAGCAAATAAGCGTTATGAGCCTTATATAAAGGATGCAGTAGAAGTATCAGATGAAAGCTTAGAAAAAATCATTGAGCTTGAACCTGATTTAATTCTTGCCTTGCCTACAAGCAAAAACTTAGATAAGTTGGCTGAAATTGCTCCAACGGTTACGTATACGTATGGAAAAGTAGATTACTTAACACAACACATTGAAATTGGGAAACTATTAAATAAAGAAGACGAAGCTCGTGCCTGGGTAGATGATTTTAAAGCGCGTGCCGGAAAAGCAGGAGAAGAAGTAAGAGCGAAAATTGGTGAAGACGCTACGGTGTCAGTTATGGAAAACTATGCAAAAGAGCTTTATGTGTTTGGCGACAACTGGGGCCGTGGAACTGAAATTCTATATCAAGAAATGAAGCTGAAGATGCCTGAAAAGGTTAAGGAAATGGCACTGAAAGAAGGCTACTACGCACTATCGGCGGAGGTAATCCCAGAATATGCGGGTGACTATATGATTTTAAGCTCGGATGGTGCCGATAATTCCTTCAAGGAAACCGAAAGCTATAAAAACATTCCGGCAGTGAAAAATAACCGTGTGTTTGAAGCTGATGCATCAGAGTTCTATTTTAACGACCCGATTACATTAGACTTTCAGCTAGATTTCTTTATTGATAGTTTTAAGAATAGTAAGTAAGAAAAAAATTTGAGGGATTCTTAGAAATGAGAATTCCTTTTCCCATGTTTAAGGAGAAAAATAACCATGACGAAAGAAAAACAATCTTCCATGCAATTTACCTATAAGATGTTAATAGGGCTCCTCATTTTCATTGGGATTTTCCTTGTGTCTGTTGTGTTTGGAGCAGCCGACACGACGGTGAAGGATGTCTGGCTCGCCCTGACAACCAATCAATCAGGAGAGAAGCTTTCTATTTTACGTGAAATACGTTTTCCACGTGAAGTAGCTGCGATTTTTGTAGGAGCCTCTTTGGCAGTTGCCGGTGCGATTATGCAAGGGCTAACGCGAAATCCATTAGCTGACCCAGGATTACTAGGATTATCAGCTGGGGCCAATGTGGCTTTAGCGATTACGATGGCATTCATTCCTAAAGCGAACTATTTTTGGATTATGATTGCCTGTTTTATTGGATCTGGCGCTGGTACACTCATGGTTCTTGGCCTTGGTTCGATGAAAAAAGGGGGCTTCTCACCATTTCGGATTGTATTAGCTGGAGCCGCAGTTTCTGCTTTTTTAACAGCGATTGCTGAAGGTATTGGCCTTTATTTTAAAAT
This sequence comes from Bacillus yapensis, assembly GCF_005280205.1. Taxonomy (GTDB): domain Bacteria; phylum Bacillota; class Bacilli; order Bacillales; family Cytobacillaceae; genus Robertmurraya; species Robertmurraya yapensis. The sequence goes on from NZ_SUND01000015.1 coordinate 72,070, forward strand.
TTCGAAGGATGTTTCGATGTGGACTGCAGGTGGGCTAGTTGGGACAACATGGGGACAACTTCAAGTCATTATTCCATTCATTATTGTTGGGGTATTAATTTCCATAACTTTATCGAAACAACTAACGATTTTGAGTCTAAGTGAAGAGGTAGCTGTTGGGTTAGGACAAAAGACGACACAAATTAAAGCGATTCTGTTTATCGTCATAGTCATTTTAGCTGGAGCCGCTGTTGCCCTTGTTGGAAACATGGCCTTCATCGGTTTAATGGTTCCGCACATTGTTCGAGCTGTGGTAGGAACGGATTATCGTTTCATTATCCCGATGTCTGTCATTATGGGTGGAAGCTTTATGCTCTTAGCGGATACACTTGGTCGGACCATCAGCGCACCATATGAAACGCCTGTGGCAGCGATTGTGTCTATTCTTGGCTTGCCATTCTTCCTTTTCATTGTGCGAAAAGGAGGTCGAGCATTCTCATGATTCATCCAAGTCTAGTAAAAAAACAACGGATTATCGTGTTGGTGTTAGCGCTGTTAACTGTGGCAACAATCGTTATTGGCATTGGATTAGGAGATGCTGCTCTTTCCTATGATCGACTAATTCCAACAGTCCTTGGCCTAGGATCTTTTAAAGAAGAATTTGTCTTGTTTTCGATTCGCTTACCGAGAGTTGTTGTGACTTTATTAGGGGGAATGGCTCTTGCATTATCGGGCGCCATTTTACAAGGAATTACTCGTAACGATTTAGCAGACCCTGGCATCATCGGAATCAACTCAGGGGCTGGAGTCGGTGTCGCGATATTTTACTTGTTTTTCCCGATTGATGCGAACACGTTTGTCTATGTTCTGCCACTAATCGCATTTGTCAGTGCTTTATTAACAATGGCTGCGATTTATGCCTTTTCTTATAGTCGTAAAAATGGTCTTCAGCCTGTCCGATTGGTGTTGATCGGGGTAGGATTTTCAATGGCTCTTGCAGGTGTTATGATTATCATCTTTTCATCGGTTGATCCATTTAAAGTTGATTTTATTGCGAAATGGCTGAACGGCAATATATGGGGAACCGATTGGCCATTTATCTGGGCGATTCTCCCTTGGCTCGTGATTTTGATTCCTTTTACCCTTTATAAGGCAAATCGCTTGAATCTTTTAGGAATGAGCGAACCAGTTGCAATTGGAGTTGGTGTCCGAATTGAGCGTGAGCGGATCTCATTACTAATTGCGGCTGTTGCATTAGCGGCTGCTGCTGTATCTGTAACGGGTGCGATTGCGTTTATTGGTTTAATGGCTCCGCATATTGCAAAATCATTGGTCGGTCCGAGAAATCAGCTTTTTGTTCCTGTTGCGGTTTTATTAGGGGGCTTGTTGCTTTTAGTGGCTGATACGATTGGCCGCAATGTTCTTGAACCAGATGGGATTCCAGCGGGGATCATGGTAGCGTTAATTGGAGCACCTTATTTTATGTATTTACTGTTAAAAAAGGTATAAGTAAGAGCGACCTATTCGGGTCGCTCATTTTAATTTTTTGATTTCATCGATTAAGTAGTTAACAAATTGGTCATCTTTCACAAGCCAGGCTGCTTCAGTTCGTTTTAAAAATTTCTCAGCTTCGGCAAAGCTAGTAAAGGTCTTGTCGAGCTTGCGTTTGTTTTTATCAATGGTCCATTCAGATTGGTTACTTGGTCGAATGAGAAAACGGTCGTCTGAGTGGTTTCGATACAATGTCCCGAAAGATGAGTCTTTGACATTGTAGCGATTATTTTTAGCATCCTCATGAAGTGTTTCCAAAGGAAAGGTATCTGTCACAAAGAGCTTGTAAGCTTTCTCTGTCATTGAGCAACCAGAGGCTTTTGCGTGTCCCCCTCCGCCAAATTGACCTGCCACTTCAGACACATCTACGTGATCATGAATCGTCCGAAAGCCGATTCTTTTTCCACCCATATTGAGGATAGCAATATAGTCAAGATGCGGATATTCCTTCCCTAATTCGTTACCAAGCTCAGAATGATACGATTCGGCGTAAACGACTCCAGCAAAATGACCTTTAATTTGAGCTTGAACGAGCTCTCTTCTTTTCCTGCGTATGTATCGTTCAATTTTTTCCTCTTCCATATCGAGAATTCTTTTTTCGAATTCATCAAAATAGAAATGGTCATCAGTTTTGAGACGCTCTAGCATTTTTTCCTCAAACTCTTCAATCGATATTAAGTAAAAGAGGGCATTCAGCCTTTGAGCGTGCTGGTTATTGTTTTTCTCCCACTCCCACGTATCATATTGGCGAACGAGTTCCACAAATTCATCTACGGCTACGGACTGATGAAGCAGTCCTTGCGCGATTAAATATTCGTAGAGTAGGGATGTAGCCGAAGTGAGTTTTCCATCGGGAGCCTCGACAACGACATGCCCCCAGTCATAATTGTTATAAGCAAGCGAAGTCTTATGGTGATCAATCAACTGAACCTTACCGCCAGCTCGATGGAATTCTTCAATTCTTTTTTCATTTTCCTCGTTTACAGATAGGTCTGTAATGAATAGGAAAGTTTCTTGCTCTTCTTGTTCTAAAAAGTTTTCCACTTCCCGATTTAGTCCTGCGATGGAATTGTAGCGTACGTTTACTTCTTTACCGAAGGCAAGCTTCGCTAGAATCCCGCATCCGACCCCATCCAAATCATTATGGGACAACAGTTTATACATCGATTTCACCTCGAGTTTTAGTATGGATGTTAATGAGGAAAATTATAGCATACGGGTTAGGTTTTCACTTAATCGGCCTGCTTCAATGTTCACATAGAGTTCACTCTTTTTTAGAGAGCGGGAGATTATAATAAAGATAGTTATTTTTGGAGTGAGGACTGCTGGTGACGAGATAGTACAGAGGTTAGGATGTAATGGCTCTATTAGCTTTATTGGGTTCGCTCCGCACATGCGCGCTCGGTTTTAACTATTGTCACAGTATGTAGTTGTCTTATTTTGAGGAGGGAAAGATACATGGAAGGCTATTTTTCTTTAGCGGTTGTTATTGTAGGATTTATCGCTGCAGCGATTATTACTAGAAAGGATACAAGCGCAAACAAGGGTTTATCCAAAAAAGGTATCTTAAGGTTGTCGGTTGTGCTGGCAATCGTATTTATTGCAGTCGTCACAGAAGTGTTCTTGAGACCAGAGAGTTGGATGTAGGATTTAAATGAGTTGAGCGTCGTGAATCCGAAGGTGGATTTAGGGCGTTTTTTGTTTTTATATTACCATATTCGGGAAAAACCAGGCGTGACGGTAACTATGAAGTGTTTATAGTGACGATAAAGGAGAGCTCTCCAAAAAAAAGGTAACCATGAAGAGCCCATGGTGACGAAAAAGGAGAGTCTCCATTGAAAAACGTAATCATAAAGAGCTCATGGCGACGAAAAAGGAGAGTCTCCCCTGAAAAAGGTAACCATGAAGAGCTCATGGTGACGAAAAAGGAGAGTCTCCCCTGAAAAAGGTAACCATGAAAGGCTCATGGTGACGATAAAAGAAAACTCATCCAGAAAAAGGCAACCATGAAGAGTTCATGACGACGATAATAAGGAGAACCTCCCAAAAAAGGTAATCATGAGTATCTATTCTTTTAAACTATAATAAGAATACTTCCCGTATCCCATTAGATTAAAGTTATTCCCTAAAACTCTTCTAATTGTTCTTCGCGACTCCACCACACGACACCAGTCCTGCACGGCATTCGTTGTGATTTTCCTGTTTGGGAACAAGACCCGAAATTCCTCTACACTACGTAAAATGGCAGACTCAAGGTCCTCGTGTACACCACAGGATTCACAAATGAGAAATTTTCTTCCCTCTACATCCGTCCTCAAAGACCGACACCCACTGCACAATATCCCTTTTTCCAATTGCTCATATTCATAGGTGGGGAGGCGTTTGAAGGGAGAATCAACGATATGGTCAGAGAGGATTTTTTTAGCGAGATTAATAGGGGTATTGGTCAAGGGGGCTCGTGGGAATTCGAGATTTCGTAAAAAGCGATTTAGCTGAGTAGGGAGAATAATCGGCTCATTAAGTGGCGCCTGTAAAAGAGTAAATTCTAGATTAACAAAAACGAGGTAACATTCGAGTTTTAAAGGGGAACGAAAAATTGAAGATACCGGCGGAAGAGGGATTCGGTACGTTTTAACTGACTCAACGGATTTTTGATTTCGGTGCCAGAAGTGGAGAACCAGTTGTCAGCGTCCACATAATAATCGCCCTCGTAATTTTTCACTTCAAACATATGGATCGTAGTCTTTGAAATAATCAAGGTGTCAATCTGGAACAAATTGCCCTGATAGTCCAGTAAGATATCCTTCAAAATAAGGTATTCACCTTCTAGCTTTTCTAGTAAACTATCGAACTTTAACTCACCCTCCAACCCTTTTTCTAAAAATGAATAATGCTGTTTCTCCTTTCCTTCTAATTCCATGCGGGCATTCATATAGCGGTAAACCTTTAACTCGGGGCATTCCAAACGAGGTTTCATAGGCAATCTCCTTTCTATATCTCTCTATCTTAGGAAACCACCCTTGCTTTAACAAGAAACAATTTTTTGACATTTTCTCAATAAATGTTACTATTTTCCAAAAGAGGAGGGTGCAATATGTCATTAGAAAGTGTGAAGGCTCATTTCAAAAAATGGAATCGTGAGAATGATGTACAGGTGTTTGAACAATCCAGTGCAACCGTGGATATGGCGGCCGAAACGATAGGTGTCATTCCTGCTCGCATTGCAAAGACATTATCTTTTAGAGGAGAAGAAGACAAAGCGATTCTCGTTGTGGCAGCAGGTGATGCAAAAATCGATAATAAGAAATTTCGCGATACCTTCGGATACAAAGCACGGATGCTGACAGCAGAGGAAGTAGTTGAACAGACGGGACATGTGGTTGGTGGAGTTTGTCCCTTTGGACTCGCGAAAGACTTGGATGTATTTCTCGATGTGTCGATGAAACGATTTGAAACGCTGTTCCCAGCCTGTGGCAGTACCAATTCAGCCATCGAGCTAACATGTGAAGAATTAGAAGAATACTCCTATGCAAAGGATTGGATTGATGTTTGTAAAGGATGGAATGAAGAGCAGCAAGAAGCAACTGCCTAAGCATATAAAAACAGCAGGGGACAACCCCTGCCGTTTCACTACAATTTTCTTTTCTCTGCAAGAAGCATCTGAAATTCCTTCTCTAGCTGTGGAGTCGGATCGATACTTAGTCTACTCAGTACCTCTGTAATCTTCGTCTCCAGTAAAAGCCTTCGATCCTCTTCAGAATCTCGCTCGTTCTGAGGCTCAAAATTTCGAAATTCCTCATAAGTTCCTTCAAACACTCTTAACGATTTGTTCTCAATCACTAAAATCCGCTTAGCGATTTTACTAACAAAGCGTCGGTCATGGGAAACAAAAATAATGGTTCCTGTGTATTCCTGTAAAAGTGACTCCAATGCCTCAACGGCTTCGATATCTAGAAAATTCGTCGGTTCATCGAGAATCAAGGTGTTAATATCACTCACAAATAGTTTCGCTAGAGCGACCTTCACCCGCTCACCACCGCTTAGCACAGAAACCTTTTTATACACATCCTCGCGGAAAAAATGCAATCGCGCCAAAACAATGCGAATGAAAGTCTCAGTCTGTTTGGAGGTAGATTGGACATTTTCCAAAATCGATTTCTCTGTATCCAACAAGTCGATCGTCTGACTGAAATAGCCAAACTTCATCGATGGTGAGACCACAACTCCTTCATCCTTATTGACAATTTTCTTTAAAAGCGTTGTTTTCCCGCTCCCATTTGCACCAATAATCGCGAGTTTATCTCCACCGCGGACCTCAAAACTAGCTGCTTTCCAAAGTGTCCGTCCATCGAATCCGCCTGCAACCTTTTCTGCACGAAGAATGATTCGACCTCTAAAGGACTCTTCATTGGGCAAATCCATTTGAATGGCAGGAGTCTCTTTAATTTTTTCCACCTTTTCAAGTTTTTCAAGTCTCGTTTCTATTGCTTTTGCGACGGTTTGTAGTTTCTTCTGTTTCTTTGCAAAATAGGGCTTTGCCCCCGTAATACTTGCTTCAGAAGTACTTACATTCTTAGGCTTTTTCGTTGCCCGGGCTGCCTTCTTTTCTTTTAAAATAATTGCCTCTTCCAATTGCCGTTTCTTTTTCTCGTATTTTTCATAGGCTACCTCATGCGTTTTAAGCTCCAACTCTTTTTGGGCCATATAATCGGAATAATTCCCTTTGTATTCGCGGATGTGACCATCTGCCAGCTCCCAAATCGTTGTGCAAAGTGCATCCAAAAAGGCACGGTCATGGGAAACGATAAGAAGTGCACCTTGCCAATGGGCGAGCTTTTTTTCGAGCCATTCAATATGCTCTGTATCTAAATGGGTGGTCGGTTCATCTGCTAATAAAATCTCTGGATTTCTGTTCAAAGCACCGGTGATGTATTCCTGTGTAACCTCGCCACCGCTTTTCGTCGTGTCCGTTCGTTTTAGCTGTGGTAAAAGCTCGCAAGTACCATACGTGTGAACTCGTCCGCTGTCACTCGCTCGTTTCTCAGCTAAAATCTCGAACAGAGTGGTCTTTCCAGTCCCATTTTTCCCAACGAGGCCGATTCGTTCTCCTTTATGAACTTGTAATTTATCTACATCCAACAATAATCTATCTTTTATATAAAGCTTAAGTTCATGTGCTTCTAATAACAACATGACATCATCTCCTCTGTTTTTGGAGACAAAAAAACGCCTCCATTTCTACATTCAGAATAGGAGGCGCTGATCATACAGCAAATAAGCTGGCGGGTGGTAAGAGCCAACAACAAAGTCCAATCCTATTCTGAAAACCAAATTGCAACACAAAATAAGCAGAACGCTGCTGCTGTAAAAAATGTGTTTTCAATTTGTTGTTTTCGAAAAAAATAGGATTAAAACTTCATTGTAATAGACTCACCCTTTCCGATATTTGTAATCTAACGATAAAAGATCTGAGCGCATCTGTCAACTCTTCTTTAACACAGATAAAATCGCAACCGTGCTTAAAATACAGAGCGTACCAATCCATTCCGTCAATCCAAACGTGACACCGAGCCAAAGGATGGAACAAATAACAGCGGACAATGGCTCGACACAGGCGAGTAAACTTGTTTCGGAGGCGCCAATATATTTTAAGCTTTCCAAGTAGCAATAGAATGGAACGACTGTACCAAGAATAATGACAAAAATAAGAGCTAGATAGGCATATAGAGACCATTCTCCTTCAAATCTCCACGGCGGATGAACGAAGGTGAAACCAATGCCACCTATGAACATACCCCATCCAACAACAATCAGTGAGCCCCATCTGGCTAGGAGTTTTCCAGGCTGTAGCGTATAAAAGGCCAGTGCAAAGGCAGAGCTGAGTCCCCAAAAAAGAGCCCAGCCTGAAATGGAAAGACTGCTAATATTCCCTTTCGTCACAAGCAAAAATGTTCCTAACACGGCCAAAATAACTGCTGCAAATTCTTTCATCGTTGGAAGTCGTTTTGCTCGAAAAGCTAGAAAGCAAGTCACAAGTATCGGGGCAATATATTGCAAGACAGTAGCTGTAGCCGCGTTTCCATAAGAAATGGCCGCAAAATAGGTGTATTGAACAGCTAGCATTCCAAAAATGCCAAAAAGGATCAGACTTAAGGAATCCTTTTTATTCTTCCAAACGGACCATACCCTTTGTTTTTCTTTCCGATAAGCCAAGCCTAATAAAAGCAATCCGGAAACGAGTAAGCGAACAACGACTAACCATTCAGGACTAAATCCTTGCTGGTGAAACAAATATTGAGCAACCGTCCCGGAAACTCCCCATAGTAGCGCGGCTAGAATAACGTAAATAAATCCCTTTGTTCTTGAGTAAGTCACTGCTACATTTCCTGAATTCATGTTTTTACCTCACAAGTTGAAATCTCTAAACCTAGAATAATAGATTTTCCAAAGGAAAGAAATGGATAGTTTTAATACAGAGAAAAATTTTAGAAAATTTACAAAACAACACTTGAAGAAATTACCAATATGATATATAGTACATTACAACAGTAATGCACTAACTAAGAAGGAGAGGAGGCGGCGAAAATATTAAACCATGATGGTACAAAGCCAATATATGTACAAATTGCCGAATGGATTGAAACAGAAATATTGAACGGGAATTTTGAGAGTCATCAAAAAGTTTATTCTCAATATCAATTGGCTGAAATGTTCACGATTAATCCAGCCACAGCAGCAAAAGGGCTCAATATATTAGCAGATGAAAGCATTCTCTATAAAAGGCGAGGATTAGGGATGTTTGTAGCGGAGGATGCCAAGGAACATATTTTGAACAAACGAAAGAGCGGTAACTTAAGGCAGCTTGTTCAAGAGCTTGTGTTAGAGTCTGAGCGATTACAAATAACGGAACAAGAGTTAATGGACATGATTAAGGCCGCACTTCATGAGGAGGGGAGAAAATGAGTGTGATTGAATGTAAAGACTTAACGAAGTCGTATTTGCGGAAAAAGGTGTTAAATCAAATTTCTTTTACGATCGAAGAAAATAAAATTACTGGAGTAATTGGAAGAAATGGTGTTGGAAAAACAACACTTCTTAAAATAATGGCTGGATTTATTAGAGAAACATCTGGAGAGATCAAGGTTCTCGCACAGCGACCATTCAATAATTTATACACCTCAGTTAATACCATCTTTGTGGATGACCAAATGAGTTTTCCACCAGCCCTTCAATTACAAGAGCTTTTAGAAGCGGCTCAAACCTTTTATCCAAATTGGGATATGGAGTTTGCTCAGCGCTTGTTTAAGTACTTCAACTTTGATCCGAAACACTACCATAACACCCTGTCTAAAGGGAGAACGAGTACATTTAATGCGATTGTGGGAATAGCATCTAGATGTCCAATCACCATTTTTGATGAACCGACCACGGGGATGGACGAGGCTGTAAGAAAAGATTTTTACCGTGCGCTTTTGAAAGATTATATCGCTCACCCTAGAACAATCTTGATTTCTAGTCATCACTTAGAGGAGATGGAGGATCTACTTGAAGATGTTCTTCTTTTAAAAAATGGGGAAGTACACCTTCATATCCCGATCTCAGATCTGAAAGAATGGGCCATCGGACTACAAGGGCCTGCATCAGTTGTATTGCCATGGACTGAAGGAAAGGAAGTCGTTTACCAAAATCAGATTGGACTAGACACAACATATGTGGTTATTAAAAATGATTTGTCCGAAGCAGAGCTAGCACAAATAAGTTTAAATGGTGTGAAAGTCATCCCTGTTCGTGCCAGTGAACTATGTGTCTACCTAACGAATGAAACGAAAGGAGGAATAGACGATGTCTTTATCAACCGCTAACTTAAAGGAAACGGTAAAGAAGCAATATTTCTTTAAGCTTAAAGCAAATATTGACGCCATTAGTTCTCTTATTGGGATACAACTTATCGCAGTCCTTTTTTCTTTAGGCGGAATTGGCGGCTCTTTGTCATCATCGGAAGGTCTTCGAATAGACATCAATTATTATTCAGCAGATGTAGTACTTGTCTTTACGATGATCTGGGCGCTCGTTACCGCCATCACGATTACGACAAAGCCGTACCGGAATCATGATTTCACTTTTGTCACGAATCGACTTAGTAGCAGTCTATCGAACATACTATTTTTGCTGACTGGAAGCTTGCTGGGGGCGGTTACAGCGAATCTCTCAAGATACTTGTTACAGGTAATTGGTTACTTTGTTTTTGACCAACAAGTTTATGCGGGACCATTTGATTTTCCAATCTTCATTCTTGGGATTATTATGAGCGCACTCTATATCTTCTGCATTAGCTCTATTGGATACTTGATTGGAGCCCTTGTACAAGTGAATAAACTATTTGCCATCCTGGTTCCTGTCTTGATTATTGGTTCAATATTCTTGGATGCTTCCATTCAAAAGGAACTATCACTTATGCAAGTGTTTCAGTTTTATGTGATGGAGTCGAACTTCGTCTTCTTTTTGATAAAAATACTGGTCACAACAGCTCTGGTTTTTCTTGCTTCCATTAACATTCTCAATAGAATGGAGGTAAGACGATGACATTGTTTGTTTCCATTATTCCAATAGTCATTATTTTGGCGGTTATTCTCTTATTTTTTAGATTGAAAATGAATGCGAAAATCACACACTGGTTACTAATCATTTATTTAGGAGTTCTCCTCCTCTCATTATGTATTAGCTTTTTTATGAAGGTTGATGAGCCATCCGTTCTGGTCGAGGAAAAGCAGACAACGGATTTATATGAGGCGCTTTATAGTGGTGAGATTAGTAAAAATGATACGCCTTACTTGTTGGACAAAAATAGTTTTGAATACTCGGGAGAGAGCTTATCTATTACTACAGCAAATGTAGAAGAGGGTACTAGCGTTTTTATTGAAAGAAAATCAGTAAATGACAATTTAGTTGAAGTGAGAGTTTATGGAAATATCGTGGATACAAATGGGTTGGATCTTTCTGAAAAAATCCTCCCACCGAGAGTGAAATTAAGCGAAAAAACTTTGGCGATTACCTATCCTGGGGCTCAGGAGATAAAAGTGGCGCTCATGAAAAATGTGTTTGCGAGTAATCAAATTACCGGGGATAAAATATCTAATGGAGTCACGACAGGGGGACCTATTGTGTATCTCCGAATCCCGCCAAGTTTAGAATTAAAAGCAGATTCTGCGCTTTCGTTGACAGAAGTAGGGAAATGAAGAAGTACGAATGAAAACATCCCAGTTCATTAAACGGAGACTTTTTAGGACAAAATAATAGACAAGATGATGGCAAGGAAAGTTGGACTGTTTATAAACTGGGAAGTGTTTTTACAACTAGCGTTTCTTAAGAATTTAGGAATATCTATAGGGATCATTTTGCTGTTTCTTATATTTAGAAAAATTTTCGCGAAGTACGTATTTGCCCTATTGCTGAAGCTGAGCAAAAAAGCACCGACTTCATTTTTATCAAATGTGTTTCTTGCATATGAAAAACCAATCCAATTACTGTTTCTCATTTTAGGGATCTATATTGCTGCTGATTTTTTTCCTTATTTTAATGAGCATGGCAAGTTGTTTCTAACCCTTATAAAAGCTTCCATTGTGTTTGTGATCAGTTGGGGATTGTATAATCTATCCTCGACTTCATCCTTATTGCTAACCAAACTCAATCATAAATTTAACTTTGAACTTGATGAAATTCTTATTCCTTTCCTATCAAAAGCGTTACGGGCACTAGTTGTCATCATTAGTTTAAGTGTTATTGCTCAAGTATTCGGCTATGAAATAAGTGGGCTCGTCGCAGGATTAGGAATAGGCGGCTTAGCCATCTCTCTTGCGGCAAAGGATGCCATTGCCAATCTGTTTGGTGGAATTGTGATCATAACGGAGAAGCCTTTTTCGATTGGCGACTGGATTTTGACGCCGAGTGTAGAAGGAACAGTTGAGGATATCACATTTCGTAGCACAAGAATCCGCACATTTGCCCAAGCGGTTGTCACGGTTCCAAATGCGACTTTGGCAAATGAATCGATTACCAATTGGAGCTGGATGGGAAAAAGGCAAATCACGTTTCAATTAAGAGTGGCACACGATACGCATAAGGAACAATTGAAGATAGTAGTCCAGAAAATTGAAGATCTTTTACGGAATCATCCAGAAATTCATCAAGAAACAATTCATGTACGATTTGATCAGTTCATGGAAAATGGCTTCGGTGTGTTCCTTTATTTTTTCACGAAAACAACGATTTGGGCCGATTTTCTAAAAGTAAAAGAAGAAATCAATTTTGCGATTCTCGATATTCTTGAACAAGAAAATGTCAAAATGGCGATTCCGAGTAGGATTCTTTATTTCGATATGGATTTTAGCGAAGTTTCAAACGAAGGTTTAAGCTAAATTCATAACTCCTTTTTTGTTAGGTTAAATTAGTATCACTAACAGAAAAAAGGGGTTTTTCTTTTGAGAACAGTCCAATGCTTTAATGAATATGATCCGCTAAAAACCGTTATCGTCTGTGAACCTCGTCACTTGATGAAGCAACAATCAATGCATACCAGTATTGATACAGCGATCAAACAGCATCATCATTTGGTATCGACCGTAAAAGATTACGGAGTAGAGGTTATTGAGATACCTGCTGTCCCTCAGTTTACGGAGCAAGTATTCACACGTGATACTGGTTTTGTACTAGGGAGGGAAGTTATCGTAGCAAAAATATCGAATTATCGGAGACAAGGAGAGGAAGAGCAGCTAAAAGATTGGCTTCAAAATGAGGGAATTCCTTTTAATGAAACCACTGAAGGGACTGTTGAAGGAGGGGATGTCCTGATTGATGGGAATACGGTGTATGTAGGGTTGAGCAATCGAACCAATCAAAAAGCAGCAAAGGCCATTCAAGAAATGCTGCCGGAAATGGACGTAATGGAAGTCCCGTTTACCGATCATTTTCTTCATTTGGATTGTGTATTTAATATCCTTTCTCCGACAGAAGCGATCATTTATTCAGAGGAAATTCATGGTGAAACGGTTCAGACTTTGAAAAAAAGATATGACTTAATTGAGGTAACGAAGGAAGAGCAAGCTTGTCTGGCGACGAATATTTTATCGATAGGTAATAAAAAAGTGATCAGCCTTCCAGTTAACAAAGCGCTTAACATGGAATTGAGCAGACGTGGTTATGAGGTCATTGAAGTAGAGCTATCGGAAATATTGAAATTTGGAGGCTCCTTTCGTTGTTGTACACTGCCGCTTTTTCGATCTCATTCATAATTACAAAAAAACTGGGCAACTTAGAGTTAAAAAAGTAGAGGTTTTATATACCTTGATTGGACTTACTATTTCGATAATCATATTTAATGCAATTGCTTTACGGAAAAGTCGGCTAACAGCTAATCAATCACTTCATATTTGGATATTTACTATCGCCTTTCAAGCTATTTTTGATACGATCATCGAGTTTAAATTTCATGGTTATTGGTATTTTTCTAAGGAAATCGATTGGCGTGGGCTATTAGCTCATACGATCCTACTTCCCCCCGTTAATATCATGTTCCTAAGCTATTTTCCATTTCAAAACAACAGAGGGAAGCAATTTATCTATATTTTCCTTTGGACATTGGGAATCTTGCTATATGAAGCCGTCACGCTTTTACCTGAACCATGGGGTTATTTTCATAGTGGATGGTGGAAATTATGGCATTCCGCTGCCGTAGATCCTATTCTTTTCTTACTATTAATAGGCTACTTCAACTGGGTCTTAAGATTGGAAAATAGGTCAAAGCCAGGAAAGGTGCCAGGTACCTAATTCAATAATTTGTTTCCAAGAATGGCTATGAAATAAATGACCATGGTGATTAATCCAAAGGGTACACCGAATTTTGCCCATTCAGAGCTTGTAATGTTTAGCTTTCCTGACGAAATTATATTCGGAATGTTCCCTGGAACAAGCATACCACCACTAATGATGAGCCCAAGTAAAATCGCCTTGATCGTTTCATGTGTCATCGATGGGCTTATTTCTGCTGCAGCTAAGGTTGCGTTGTCCAAAACGGCTGAAATCATATTGATCCAATAGAGAATGTTTGCATCTAATCCAAGTATGTAAGTGTTAATAAGCGGTTCAAACCCTGCCCCTAAAAGCGTGAGCCCCATAACAAATAAATATATTTTTCCAGTGCGAAGGATAATCTCTGAATAAGGTTCTGTCTCATTTACATAGGATAATTTTGTTTTTCTAAATCGTGGTTGGACAAAAAGCGCCGCAACAATTCCCATCATCAGAATGCCTAAAATGACTTCACGTCCGATCAATTTAAATAGAAAAAAGGTATCCTCATTCAGTTTGCTCGTGATAATGGTAGACAATGGCTCACCGATCGGGGTCAAGGCAGCCCCTAAGCCGATTGAAAAACAAGCAAGGATGACGAGCTTTACTTCTGAAGCTCTTTCTAGTCGTAGCACAGAAACGATAATGACGAGAACGAGGGCCGCGATAATGGCTGTAATGATGCTTGAGAGTAAGCCGAGAATGATGACAACGAGTGCAAAAAATAATGGATACGGCACGGCTTCACTTATTCGTCGGATTAATTTTTCGAGTGGAACTTTCAACCATTTAAAGAGAACACCTGCAACCAAGACAGCCAATGTGATTTTGATTGGATCCTTGACGGCTTTCATAAATAAGGTGGAATCCAGTACTCCACCTATGTAGGCGGCGCAAATCCCCATGATAAAAAGAAAAACTTCGAGATGTCGTTCAATAATTTTTACGGAAAAAGGTAGAAATAAAACTAAGAGTAAAATAAAAATTAATCCTGTCATGTTGGTTACCTTCCTAATCATTTTTGCAAGTCCTATGAAAATGAATATGCTCGTCCGCGTGAAATATGCTAGACAATCAAAAAGAGCAGAGACGATCTCTGCTCTTTGCTGATCAATTTCTTCCGATTAAAATATCAAAATCTATGGTGATTTCAGTAGACTCCTCGTTTAGAAATGTATTAATTCTAGATTCCTTAGCTGACCAAGCAAGTGGAGTCATTTGAATCAAATTTCTCATTCCATCAGTAGTCAGCTTTGTTGTATAGCTCAAACGCTGAATATCTAAGAGCTGAAAATGCTTTGTAAACAATGCTACCGTTGCATCGTTTTTATAGCTTTCTTTTTCAGTACGTTCAAAAAGTACCTCTCGTAGCTCACGTAAATAATTCGAACGAGGCACCACCTTAATAAGGAGGCCACCTGGGACCAAAATTCGCTTGAATTCCTTGTAATTGGACGGCGACAAGATATTGAGAATGGTATGAAACTTGTCATTTTCAATGGGTAGATTTGCTAAGTCTCCAACAATCCATAGAGGGTGCCTATATCGTTTAGCTGCCATCTGAATGCCTTCCTTTGAAATATCGAGACCGACTCCGATAAATGCTTGTTGCTCCATTATTTTCTGCAAATGTGAACCCTCACCACAGCCTGCATCTAAAACCATATAAGGAAGGGTAGAGCTATTCATATCCTTCGCTATGATCTTCGATAGGCTCTCATGTAGGGGGTGGAATAGGTAACTCTCAGAAACAATCTGCTGCCTTGATTCAAATAGTTCTTTTTTATAATAGCTGCTAGAAACACTGCTTAATAAATTCACATAGCCATTTTTTGAAAAATCAAAGGTATGATTTTTTGAACAGACCAGACTCTTGTGATCAACAATCTTCATTGTATTTTTACATAAGGGGCATCTGAATGCCTCCACATATTTTTGAAATTGATTTATGCTTCGTTCCTTTTTATTCATGATGTCTCTTCCTTTCGCAATAAAAAAAATCACAGGAAACTGCCTGTGATTTCAGAGTAAAGGGAAGAAGCCTCATCTTTAATCAGGTAAGATGCTATGCCAAATAAACCTTCGTTTTGTAGAAGGTGAATGAATGCATAAATAAAGAAAGGCAGATCGATCCGCCTTTCCACAAATGTCATATGAGCAATTGAAGAATATTAAAAAAGGACAGACTGATCCCATTTACTCTGTCATCACAAACAGAGCCTTTGAACGTATGAAATTACTGGTTCAAAGCTGGGAATCGAAGTCTCATGAAATGTGTCATTTTTTAATATTCCTCCTTAAAATTTCAGTATTATTATAAAATCTATAAGGGGAAAAGTAAAGAGTTGCGTATATAAGCATATTATTATATATTGATAAATGGAGGTGAGTTACATGGGGCAAAGTATAGATATGGAGCAGGCAGCTAACCTATTGAAGCTGTTGGGTGATAAGACAAGATTAACAATGCTACGGATATTACTCGAGCAGGATTGCTGTGTCTGTGAGTTTGTAGAAATATTTGAGGCGAGTCAACCGGCTATTAGTCAGCATTTACGAAAACTAAGAGATGCAGGTCTTGTAAAAGAAAATCGCAGAGGGCAATGGATGATCTATTCGCTCAATCAGCAGTATGAATACTTTGATTATGTTCACCTTCTATTAAAAGAACTGCCAAGTCAGGCAGACAAACTTGAAGAATTAGAGAAATTAGGAAAAAGAATCTCATGTGATTAACCATTTTGGAGGTAAACATTTTGTCTTTAGCAATCGTGATGGCTATTATCATTTTTCTTGTAACACTGACCCTTGTCATCTGGCAGCCGAAGGGATTAGGAATAGGTTGGACAGCATGCGGGGGAGCTATTTTAGCTTTATTATTTTCCGTTGTTTCCTTTGAAGATGTTATTGATGTAACAGGTATTGTATGGAATGCAACGTTAGCGTTTATTGCCATTATTATCATTTCTCTTATTTTAGATGAAATTGGCTTTTTTGAATGGTCCGCGTTACATATGGCACGGGCAGCAGGTGGAAATGGGGTAAAGATGTTTATTTTTGTTACCCTACTTGGCGCTGGAGTGGCTGCCCTTTTTGCCAATGATGGAGCGGCGCTTATTTTAACACCAATCGTACTAGCGATGGTACGCAATTTGCAATTCAATGAAAAAATGGTCTTTCCATTCATCATGGCGAGTGGTTTTATCGCTGATACAACGTCGTTACCGCTTGTCGTCAGTAATCTCGTGAATATTGTATCAGCAGATTTCTTTAACGTAGGTTTCGCTGAATATGCGTCACGCATGATCGTACCAAACTTTTTCGCGTTGGGAGCGAGTATTCTCGTCCTCTTCTTATATTTTCGAAAAAGCATTCCGAGAAAATATGATCTTGCTAATTTGAAGGAGCCTAAAGAGGCGATCAAGGATTTAAGAATGTTCCGTTTGTCTTGGTTCGTTTTAGCGATTTTATTGATTGGATACTTCATTAGTGAATTCATTGGCATACCAGTATCCTTTATCGCAGGTATTATTGCCATTTTCTTTTTAATCATGGCGAAAAGAAGTCCAGCAGTTCATACGAAAATGGTTATAAAGGGTGCGCCTTGGAGCATCGTTTTTTTCTCGATTGGTATGTATGTCGTCGTATACGGACTTCGTAATGTTGGACTAACGAGTCTTTTGGCTGATTTGATCCAACAAGCTGCGGATCAAGGTTTGTTTGTGGCAACAATCGCAATGGGCTTTATAGCAGCAATCCTTTCTTCAGTCATGAATAATATGCCAACTGTTATGATTGATGCACTGGCAATTGCTGAGACGAATACATCAGGTGTTATTCGTGAAGCACTTATTTATGCAAATGTGATTGGCTCTGATTTAGGACCAAAAATCACACCGATTGGGTCATTAGCGACGTTATTATGGTTGCATGTCTTATCCCTAAAAGGGGTTAAAATATCATGGGGTACTTATTTTAAAACAGGCATTATTTTAACAATCCCAACATTGTTCATTACGCTTTTGGGCTTGTATATATGGTTACTGATAATTTAAAGGAGCTGACATCATGGATAAAAAAACAATCTATTTCTTATGTACAGGTAACTCTTGCCGTAGTCAAATGGCTGAAGGGTGGGGGAAGAAATATTTAAGTAACGAATGGGACGTGAAGAGCGCAGGACTTGAAGCACACGGCTTAAATCCCAATGCAGTAAAGGCGATGAAGGAAGCTGGAATTGATATATCAAGCCAAACTTCTGATGTCATTGATCCTGAAATTTTAAACAACGCGGATCTAATTGTCACGTTATGTGGCCATGCAGCGGACAATTGTCCTGTGACTCCACCACATATAAAACGCGTACACTGGGGCTTTGACGATCCAGCAAAGGCAGAAGGAACAGAAGAGGAAAAATGGGCGTTCTTTACTCGAGTAAGAGATGAAATTGGAGAACGAATCAAACGATTTTCAGAAACAGGAGAATAAGTTTTAGTGAGGGTGTCCTTAGGGACACTCTTTTTCGTATCGGAAGGCATTCATAATCCGCGTTCGGAGCCTCCTTATTTTAAGAAAGCAAATTACGGAACCTCAATCAAACGTTTGATCAAAAACGCCACGTCGCCAATGGGCTGGCGTGTTCAAGTTGAAAGTTAATTTTTCGGATCGTTTTTGTGAGATAAGGATTAGGTCAAAAGGTCTGCCAGAGCTCATGCATTATCGCGAGAAAGCAAAAAAAGATCTGTCAATCAAACGATTGATCAAAAACGCCACGTCGCCAATGGGCTGGCGTGTTCAAGTTGAAAGTTAATTTTTCGGATCGTTTTTGTGAGATAAGGATTAGGTCAAAAAGTCTGCCTCAGCCCATGCATTATCGTGAGAAAGTAAAAAAGGATCTGTCAATCAAACGATTGATCAAAAATGCCACGTCGTATATGGGCTGGCGTGTTCAAGTCGAAAGTTAATTTTTTCGATTATTTTTGTGAGATAGGAATAAGGGCCAAAATGAGCAAAAATAATGATTTTAGCCGTCTTATTATAGCAAGAAAGTAAAAAAGAACCTGTCAATCAAACGATTGATCAAAAATGCCACGTCGTCTATGGGCTGGTGCGTTCAAGTCGAAAGTTAATTTTTCGAGTTGTTTTGCTGAGATAGGAAAAATGGCTGATTTGAATGGGAAATGTCAATGTAGTCGTCTCATTATCGTAAGAAAGTAAAAAGAAACCTGTCAATCAAACGATTGATCAAAAACGCCACGTTGCTTATGGGCTGGCCCGTTCAAGTTGAAAGTTAATTTTTCGAGTTGTTTTTGCAATATATACTTTAGGGCTTTTTACATGGGGAAATAACTTCAAATACCTGTTTTCGCAAAAACGGGAACAAACAGTGAAGCGGGGGTTCCGAAAGTATGAATCAGAAGCTGTGGGAATAATTGAGACTGAGTTACGAAATCCTAGTTATTTTAAGAAAGCATAAAAGAAACTACCAATCAAACGATTGATCAAAAACGCCACGGCGCATAAGGGCTGGCGCGTTCAAGTCGAAAGTTAATTTTTTCGATTATTTTTGTAAGATAGATTATCGGATATAAATCCATTGACTAAAACAGAGGATTACAAGATTAAAATTTGTAATTGAAAATGATTATCAGTTATAATGAAATTAGTAATGATAACTTCTTTAAAGGGATAGGAGTGGAAATATGTTCGTTCTAATGAGAAAGACGGTTGTTACAGAGGGAAATGCTGAAAAGGTAGTGTCTAGGTTTAGTGGTGAAGGGATTATCGAGAAGCAGCCTGGATTCGTTGATTTAACTGTGATGGTTAAACAAGTTCGTAAAGGTGATGAAGAAGTAGTAGTACTTATTCGTTGGGAATCTGAAGAGGCATGGAAGAATTGGGAAAAGAGCCCGGAACATATTGCAGGTCATAAAGCGAAGCTTGGACAAGCAAAACCTGATTATATTATTAGTGCAGAAGGAAGTAAGTATGAAGTGAAAGCAGTAAAAACAGCCGTAAAATAGACCATTCTAGTAAACTATAAATCACAAAAGGAGAGGTATGAGGCCTCTCCTTTTCCGATCATTTTATAATATCGTGGTCAACATAACGTTCGCCGTTTAATTCACTTACGATGTTAATCGCAACCTTTGCACCGTCTCCGGCTGTGATAATGGTATGCATACTCACGCCTGCGCAAGTACCTGCAGCCCAAATGCCTTCTACATTTGTTTTTCCAGCTTGGTCAACGTCAAAGATTGTTTTAATACGTGGTTCCGTACCAGGCTTCGTGTTCACGCCTGATTTTTCTCCAAGGTCTACACCCATTCCTGTCGCCAGAATGACATGCTTTGCTTCGTATTCGCCGCTTTCAGTCACAACAACTAGGTGATCTCCAGCTTTGTTAATCGCAGTAGCGTCTGCTTGAACGATTTCAGCACCAAACTTTTTCGCTTGGTTTTTTCCTGTTTCTACTAAATCGGGACCAGAAATCGCGGGTGCGCCGTAATGGTTATCTAACCAAGCGCGCTTTGTCACGCTTTTATCGTTATCTAAAATTAACGTTTTCTTTCCTGCTTTTGCTGTAAAAATTCCCGCACTTGCTCCAGCTGGACCAGCTCCAATAATGACTACATCATACATATGTAATGGCCTCCTTATTATAAGATATACAGTTATATTAACAAAATCTTCCGAGAATATCTCACAATTAGTCTTGAGACCTTAGTCTATTGGTTTATCGGTAGGAACGGAATTATTCAATTCGTCTTTCGCTTCTTGCCCGACACTTTTTACCCCTAAAATATCAAGGACGAAAACGAATACGGGAATTCCAACAATGAGCCCCCATACACCAAAGTAATGCTCGCCGAAAATAAGAACGATAAATGTATAGAAGACAGGCAAATGTGTTTTTGAAGACATCAATTTTGGATTCAAAATATACGCTTCAATTGCATGGATGATCATGATCACGATTAAGATGTAGACCACATACATGTAGCCACCAATTGTATAAGCGATTGTACATAACGGAACTAGAGAAATCATGACCCCAGCAACAGGGATAAGTCCAAGTGCAAATACCATGATGGATAATCCTAATATTTGCGGGAAGTCCATGATCCATAAGGCAATTGTCGTAATTGCACAGTTGACGATGGCGATCACAAATTGAGCTTCAATTACTTTTCCGAATGTGAGGACAAATTTTCTAGCGAAAAATTCAATCTCCTTATAAAACGGAGCAACCTTGCTATATTTAAATTTAGTAGTGAATTCGATGAGTTTTTGTTTTTCTAACAAGAAGAACAAGCTTAAAATTAGCGAGATAAATACTTGCACACCCATAGCGCTAATATCCGTAAAGGATTTCAGGATGAAATTTACACCTTGATCCAAATAGTTACTAATGCCATTTTTTTCGATAATCTCCACAATGTAATTGAAAATTACATTATCACGCGGCTGTAGATAAAAAGCTTGTAGTTGCTTAAATAATTGCGTGATTTCAATTGTAATGACTGGGAGGTACTTCACAAGTCCATAGGTCAATAACCCAATGATGGTTAAGTAAGAAAACAGAACTGTAAAGTTTCGATTGATTTTAGTCTTTCTTGTGACAAGTTCCACAAGTCGGTCCATAAGAAAAGAAAAAATAAATGTTAACAAGATCACATTTATCATGCTTTTTAAAGCAATTAATGCAATCATGATAATTGCGAAAATTATAAATCTTTTTGCGCCATTCTTATTTAAAAAGTTATTTATATTTTCCATCGTTGTCGATGTTTCCTCCAGTACAAATGAGATTTTCTGTCTAACTTTATTTTAGCATATATACAATGGTGATTGTGGTCAAAAAAGTAGTCTCATGTGAGCATTTTGAAAACTTCTTTATGCTGGAGGATAGGAGATTGATAAATAAAAAGAACCATCATTTCCGTGATCGAATGAATGGTTCTTGTGTTTATGTTGATACATATAATCTTTTTTCGTTTTTGTCTTCCTTGTTGTCATATCCATTACGGCAAATGGGCTACGGTTGCATTCAGGATTTCGTCTTCCTTCACGCGCTAATTTTTCACGGTATTTCTTTGCTCGAGACTTTGCCAAAACAAATCACTCCTTGTTTTCAAGTTATATCTAGTATACTAAATTAAAATCATTTTGGAACAAAGGAAAAGGGAGGATTTATACATGACTTTTCATAGCACGCCAAATGTATATGTCAATCAAGTGCATCTTAAGGTAACTGATTTGGTGCGGTCGTTAACTTTTTACGAAGAAATCATTGGCCTAAAGGTATTGTCTCAGACAGAAAAAT
Organism: Bacillus yapensis; assembly: GCF_005280205.1. Taxonomy (GTDB): domain Bacteria; phylum Bacillota; class Bacilli; order Bacillales; family Cytobacillaceae; genus Robertmurraya; species Robertmurraya yapensis. The sequence goes on from NZ_SUND01000015.1 coordinate 93,770, forward strand.
CTGCCGTTCTAACTGCTGATGGGAAAAATCCATTAGTAACCATCGAAGATCCAGACGGTGTCATACCTAAAGAGCCACGTCGCACGGGTTTGTATCATTTTGCATTACTCCTTCCAAATCGAGAAGATTTGGCAGCCTGCTTAAAACATCTTGTTGAAAGTGGTTATCCTCTACAAGGAGCTTCCGATCATCTTGTTAGTGAGGCAATTTATTTAGGGGATCCAGATGGAAATGGGATTGAAATTTATGCGGATCGCACGAGTGAACAATGGCAATGGATGAATGATTCGATCGAAATGGATACTGTTGCACTCGATGTGCAAGATTTATTTTCACAGTGGAAAGGCGATGTGTGGCAAGGGTTGCCCGCAGGAACAATTATGGGGCATATTCATCTGCATGTTGCTGATTTACGTGAGGCCGAACGATTTTATTGTGAAGGTCTCGGCTTTGATATTGTGACTCGTTATGGCGGGCAGGCTCTCTTTATTTCAACTGGCCGATATCATCATCATATCGGACTAAATACGTGGAATGGGCTAGGGGCTCCAGCACCTTCCAAGTCGAGTGCAGGATTAGAACATTATACACTTCTATTCCCAAGTGACGAAGAAAGACAGAAAGCAGTGGAACGATTACAGAAGATGAATGCAAATATTATTGTGGCACAAGACCGTATTCAGGTAAAAGACCCATCAGGAACGCAAATTATATTAGCTGTGAAAAAAGAGTCAGTGATTTAGTTCACTGACTCTTTTTTCCATTTGCGTTATTATTCACCTAGGTAAGCAGTTAGCATCCATACATGGGTGTCGATTTTCTCGATTAAACCAGTAGCTAAATCGTTTGTAATCACGTCATCTTGTTCTTCCGATAATTTAGCAAGTTCAACAAGTTGTTCTTTAATTGCCTTGTAATCAGAAACAAGAGTAGCAACCATTTCGCTTGCCTTTGATTCGTTGTTTGTTTCTGCTAGAGTAGCAGTTTCTAAGTATTCCTTCATCGTAGCAACTGGTTGACCGCCAATTGCAAGAAGACGTTCAGCAACTTCGTCAACTGTAAGCGCTGCTTCATTGTATAACTCTTCAAATTTTTCATGAAGGGTGAAGAAAAGAGGTCCTTTTACATACCAGTGAAAACGATGTAGCTTCGTGTATAGAATACTCCAGTTAGAAATTTGTCCGTTTAATGCAGTTTGTAGATTCATTTATATTCCTCCTCAAACAATTTATATACTTATTATAACAAATATCAAATTATAATCAATACTTATTTATAATATTTATTAGTTAATAATTATTATAAATAAAAACCCTTAAGTCTGAACTTAAGGGTTTTTATGCGTTTGAGCTGAACATATAAGTTTTATGATGATATCGAATACTAAAGATGAGTCCCATTGCGAACATGTTTCCCATCATCGCGCTTCCTCCATAGCTGATAAAAGGAAGAGGAATCCCAGTAATCGGCAATAATTGAATCGTCATTCCGATATTTTGAAAAACGTGGAAAGTGATCATGCTAATGACGCCGACACAAATATAGGTATTAAACGGATCAGTTGTATCAAGGGCGGTTTTTGTTAAATGATAGATTAGAATAAAAAACATACCAATGACAATACTCGCGCCAATAAATCCGTATTCCTCGCCAATAACACTAAAAACAAAATCGGTGTGATTATCGGGAATATAAACAGCTCTTTCACCGAATCCTTTCCCAGTAATAAGACCAGAGCCAATTGCTTGAAGGGATTTGTAGAGCTGATAGCCAATACCGCTTTGAAAGCTCTCTGGATCAAGCCAGGAATAGATGCGGTTTAGCTTGTATTCATCAATATTAAAATACTTATCTAATAGCTCTGGTATTTTTATCACCACGTAAAGAATCGCAGCTGCGAAGGATGCCCCTATGAAAAAAATCGGGGTAATAATTTTCCAGGTGATCCCTGAGACAAGAATCATCCCCACTAGAATAGCGATTATGACTAATCCTGTTCCCATATCTTCCTTTGCAATTAAACCGAGAGGGATGAGGGTTGTGATTCCAAGCTTCATCAATAGGTAAAAATCAGTTTTCAACGTTTTATAATCAATTTTTTCATGATGGTCTGAGATTAATTTGCTTAGTGTTAGGATCAAAAAAATCTTCATGAATTCAGAAGGTTGTACAGAACCAAGGTATGGGATCTTAAACCAGGCTTTTGCCCCTTTGGTTTCAGGCGCGATGGATTCTGGTGCAAAAATAAGGAAAATCAAAAGAAAGATTCCAAATCCATATAAATACCAACTTAATTTTCGATATTGATCGTTATCAAAGATCATGACAACTGCAATAATAATAGCTCCGATTACGTAATTTAGAACTTGTCGTATAAAATAATTCGTATCACCATATTGTCCGGTTGTTTGAGCGCTATAGATTGTAGCGCAGCTAGTTAAAAAGAACACAAATAATATAAAGCATAATGTCCAGTCGAACTTTTCAACAACCCTTGTCTTTTTCTCCATCCTGCAACACCTAGTCTCCTATAATCTTCCTCTATCTTAACAAATTACCAAAAAATAGCCACATGTATTAAGACGAAAAATAGAATGAGATGGTTTCAAAAGAAAAACCCACGAAAGGGTTCCTTCGTGAGTTTCTAAAGTAAATATTCAATAAACATCGTAGCAATTCCAAAATAGGTTACGAGCGAAAAAATGTCATTCAAGGTTGTGATTAGTGGACCAGATGCAATAGCAGGGTCAATGTTAAGTCGATATAGGATTATTGGAATAATGGTTCCAGCTAATGTTCCAATAATAAGAGTTAACAATAATGAGCTACCGACGACGAGCCCAAGGATAAAGTTTCCTTGCCAAACGAGAGCAATGACGGAAATGAGAACTCCACAGGTGACACCTATAATGACTCCAACAGAGAGCTCTCTGAGAATAAGCTTTGTGATTACTCTTTTATCAATATCGTTGGAAACAAGTCCTCGAACAACGACTGCGAGGGATTGTGTTCCAGTGTTCCCAGTCATTCCAGAGATCATTGGCATAAAAAAGGCGAGGGCAACTACTTTTTCAAGTGTATGCTCATAGGAACTAATGATACTACCGGAGATTAACCCGATAAAAAGGAGTAAAACCAACCATGGTAGCCGACGATAAGCAGCCACGAAGGATTTTGTTTCGAAATCGATCGATTTACCGGAAGCAGAAAGTTTTTCGATATCCTCGTTAGCCTCACGAATGACGACGTCGATGATATCATCGACCGTGATAATTCCGATTAGAACATGTTCCGCATTCACAACTGGAATCGCAAGGAAGTCATACCGTTCAATTAATCTTGCTACCTCTTCTTGGTCCGTGTCTTCTAAAACTGAGATAACCCGTTCGTACATAATATCTCGTATTTTCTCTTGTGTATCGGCAATTAATAAATCCCGATAAGAAACTACCCCCACGAGCCGTCTGTTTTGGTCGATAACATATAAGTAGTTAATCGTCTCTGCTAGTTCAGCGAATGATTTTAACTTATCGACGGCTTCCCGAACAGTGTAGTAATCGCGGATCCATACGAAACGGTTGGTCATCAAACGCCCAGCAGTTTCAGCCGGATAGTTCATGATGTCCTGAACAATTTTAGCTTCGCCTTTTTTCATCCCTGATAGCAAGGAAGCTATCTTTTCGGGAGATAAATCCTCTAGTAGAGAGGCGAGGTCATCGTTATCCATCATGTCTAATACTTTCCCGGACTTCTCAATTCCGAGACGGTTCAACACATCAATTTGTTCTTCACTGCCTAACTCTTGAATTAAATCTGCAAGAGCGTCTATATTAAGGAAAAATAAAAAGCGTGTTCGGTGTTTTTCCGGCAAGTCCGCATAAATTTGGGCAATATCGTAAGGTTGTAGCTCATCGATAATCGCTTCAAATTCTTTTCGCTTATTTTCTTTTAACGCTTTGATGACATAAAGGGTGATTTGATCTTCTGTCATGTTATGAATCATGCGCTCACGCTCCTTTACCGGAAAAATGCTAGTTGAAATTTCTTCACGTGATTATTATAAGTAAAGAAAGGCAGAATTGATATGAATAAATCAGAAACGGGAATATTTTTAATTTGTTGATATATTTACAATTTTGTAAATGTTAATTTCGGTTACAAGCTCAGTGATCTTTATTAAAATCTTTTTACAAAAAAGTTCAGACTAAGATTTTACGATAAAAATTTGTTAGAATATCTTATAAAAGTGTTTTCGTGTAGAGAGTGGTTCAATGTAAAAGTCCGTTTTTTTCGTAAGAAAATAAACAAGTTTTTTTCGATAGAAAATAAACAATCAATATGAATATAGCGTTATAAATAGAAAGTCATTGTGACTGAAGGTTTGTTACGTCTTCATAAGTCTTATCAAAAGGGTCGGAGGTTATTCTCTTGAAAAAAAACAATAGCAATCAGCGTGACCTTGTCTATGTACATTTAAACGAAACCAAACAATATGTTCTTTCATATGGGATTGAATACCCAGAATTTGCCCAATCTCTCTCAGACCTCATGCACAATGTACTTCTACTGAAGCATCATTTTGATGATGGCGACTTTAATATGCACACATTACTAGAATTCGTTCCAAACGAACGATTGAACAATCTAGCAAAGGACGATGTGTATGGATATGGTGATTTTTGCTGGATTGATTTTGAAGAAGAGGAAGGATTAAACGAGCTTACTGGTCAGGAATTAGCGGAGCTACTCTACTTGGGTCACATGAAGGACCACTTAAAACCACCGTTTTATCATCGTTTGCGAAATCGCTTTGTCTATTTGGCTCATGATGATGGCTGGTGGAACAAAGTGTATTATCGGAACATTCGAGACTTCTACCGTATGCTCGGTGATGTTTTAGCGGGGAAGATGAAGGAATCAGGATTAGAAAAAAATCTCTTAGGGCTGAAAAAGAAACGTGACTTCCCGTCCGTAAGTATGGAGCTTCTTCTAAATATGAAGCAGATGATGAAGGAAGGCATTCTTATTTCTTTTCATGATACTGTACAAACTCGTACAAGTATTGAGATTCCCATTTGGGTTCTAGGTGATTTTGATAATATGGACGACATGTATGAAGAATACGAGAATGTGGCAAGAGGGAAGTATGACGCGAAGCTCCTTTTTGATAAAAAAACGAGAGAGTGGAAGATGTATTCCAACTAACGTAAGGAGGAGCGCTTAAAAATGACCTCAGATTTACATGATTTGCGGATGGCATTCCCGCGACAGTTGACGGAAGCTATTTTTCTTGAACGACCGAATCGTTTTATCATTCAATGTAAGTTGCTTGATTCAGAGGAAGTTGTCGTAGCGCACTTACCCGATCCTGGTAGACTGATTGAACTTTTGCTTCCTGGCAGAAGAGTCTGGTTAATGGATAATGACAATCCTAATCGTAAAACGAAATGGACGGCTGTCCTATGTGAGAGTCCAGACCAGACTTGTCTTGTGTCGATAAATACGACTTATCCGAATATGCTTGTGGAAAAAGGGTTGAAAACTGGCTTTTTCAAAGAATTCAACGAATGGAATTACAAGAAATCTGAATATAAGCTGGGGAATTCCCGTTGGGACTTTTTATTAGAAAAAGAAGATGGCAAACAACTATTGCTTGAGGTTAAAAGCGTGACATTGGCGGATGGAGAAAAAGGGATGTTTCCTGATGCTGTAACAGCGCGCGGAACGAAGCATGTAAAGGAACTAGCAGAGCTCGCAAGAAATTCCGACTTTGAAACAGCAATTCTCTTTGTTGCACAGCGGGAGGATGTCGAGTTCATGACAACTGCTTCCCATATTGATCCCGCTTTTGATCAAGCGTTAAGAGAGGCGAAAGCTGCTGGAGTAAGGCTCTTTGCGAGAAAGTGTCATTTGGACGTGGAAGAAATTCGTGTGGGAGATTCAATTCCGGTTGTACTATCAGAGTAAAAATTATTGCTTTTTCTGTCAGAAACTAGTGTATAATCATTTGTAACGGAAAATTTCATATCGAAATTATAGAATTAGGTGTCTTTTTATAAAGACTTAAAAGGGAAGTTGGTGTAATTCCAACGCGGTCCCGCCACTGTAAATGGGAGCAAGCTGCAAAATGTCACTGTACGAAAGTATGGGAAGGCGCAGTATTGCTATGACCATGAGCCAGGAGACCTGCCTATTTCAGCTACACCAAAAAACCTACGAGGATAGGGAGGTGTTTGGAAGACCTTTTTGTCTTAATTGATCATTCCAACATCTCCATTTCTTCAAGTGGAGATGTTTTTTTATTGGGCTTTTTGAAAAAAAGCTACTATGTCTTCACTTTATTTTTCGCTGTTTTCCTATTGCTTGTTGTTTTTTTCGTAAATGTCCTAAGGCCGACATTTACACCTCTTACCAGGTTTAGTGCTACAAATTGTTTTTGCACGGCACTTTTCGCTACCTTTTACTGTTTTTTTGAGAGGGAATATCGCTATGCATATAATCAATTATTATTGAAAAACAACAATCTTTGCGAAAAGAGCCTTATTTTTAACATTTGGAGGAGAAACAGATGAAGAAATGGTACTCATTTTTATTACTGCTACTAATGTCAGTCGGAATTTTAGCTGGATGTGGAGAGGAACAAGCGCCCGTACAAGAAAATCAAGCAGGGGAACAAGTAGATCAAAAGGATGCACAAGCATTCCCTGTCACGATCACTGATGCACTCGATAAAGAGGTAGTCATTGAAGAAAAGCCTGAAAAAATCGTATCGTTGATCCCAAGTAACACGGAAATCGCTTTTGCACTAGGTCTTGGTGAAGAAATTGTCGGAGTATCTGATCACGATAATTATCCTGAAGAAGTAAACGACAAAGAAAAAATCGGCGGCATGGAGATGAACGTGGAGAAGATTATTTCGCTTGCACCAGATTTAGTGCTCGCTCATGCTTCTAGTGCCCATAATTCTTCAGATGGCTTGCAACAATTAAGAGATTCAGGCATTGCTGTAGTCGTTGTCAATGATGCAACAAGTTTTAACGATGTTTACGGTTCGATCGAGATGATCGGTCAAGCAACTGGCGAACAAGACAACGCTGAAAAAATCATCGATGATATGAAAGCGAAGATTGCTGAAATCGAAGAGAAAACGGCTGGGATCACTGAGCAAAAATCAGTGATTGTTGAGGTTAGTCCGGCTCCTGATCTATACGTAGTAGGGAAAAATACTTTCATGGATGAGATGTTAACCCTTATTCATGCAAAAAATGGTGTAGGGGATCAAGAAGGTTGGCTAAATCTCGACCAGGAATCCTATATTGAACGTAATCCTGATGTTATTATTACGACTTATGGATACTATACGGAAGGTGCTGTTGATTCAGTGTTAGCTCGAGAAGGTTGGCAGAATGTTTCGGCAGTGAAAAATAAACAAGTAATTGATGTTCATTCTGATTTAGTCACACGTTCTGGTCCAAGGCTTGCTGATGGACTAGAAGAGCTGGCAAAGGCTGTCTATCCGGAAGTATTTAAGTAAAGTTTGGAGAGAAACCCATGAAGAGTAAAGCTTTTGCCTATGTGTTCGCGACAGTGTTTTTAATTGTTGCGATGTTGTTGGGTATTTCAATTGGGTCGGTTCATGTCCCAATCGTCAATATCATTCAAATAATCGGTGCTGAAATTTTCCGTTTTATTTCCATCGATCATATCGATCCGATGCAAACGAATATTGTGATGAGCATTCGTCTGCCAAGGGTACTTTTAGCAGCACTAGTTGGGGCGGCACTCGCAATTGCGGGTGCGGCCTTCCAAGGTCTCTTGCGAAATCCATTAGCAGACCCTTATACATTAGGGGTTTCGTCCGGTGCTTCAGTCGGAGCGGTTATGACGTTGTTTTTCCAGTTTTCCATCCCATTTGTTGGCGCTTTTACCTTACCGTTATTAAGCATATTATCTGCATTTTTAACTATTTTTCTTGTTCTAGGATTTGCGCGCAAAATTGATAAAGGGATGAAGGTTGAAACAATTATTTTAACCGGAATTATATTTAGTTCATTTTTAGGTGCATTTATATCCCTTGTTATTGCCTTAACAGGAGAAGAGCTACGACAGATTATTGGCTGGCTACTTGGTAGTGTCTCGATGCGTGGATGGACCTATATTAAAATTATTCTGCCATTCTTTTTGATTGGCTCCATCATTATTATGGCTAATAGCAAAGAACTGAATGCGATGTCATTTGGTGAGGAACGTGCGCAGCATTTAGGGGTCAATGTGCAAAGAAGGAAAATGGTGATCTTAATTGCAGGGTCCATTTTAACAGGAGCGGCTGTAGCTGTTTCAGGAACAATCGGCTTTGTCGGCCTGGTCATTCCTCATTTAACAAGAATTCTATGGGGACCTGATCATCGCCATTTACTGCCGTTGTCGATTTTAACAGGAAGTGGATTTTTAATATTGGCTGATTTAGTGTCGCGAACGATTATTTCTCCGATTGAGCTGCCAATCGGTGTGATTACTGCATTGATCGGAGCCCCTGCATTTGGGCTGATTTTGATGAAGAGAAGAAGCGTAGAAAGAAGTGGATCAGATGCTTAAGGTAGAACAGCTTTCAGGCGGATATTCAAACGAGCCGATCGTTAAGGACGTCTCCTTTCAAGTCCAGAAAGGGGAGCTTTTTGGTATTTTAGGCCCGAACGGAAGTGGCAAAACGACTTTGCTAAAAATGATCAGCGGGATCTTACCTTTTCAGTCTGGAAAGATTTCGATCAAGGGGCAATCGATTAAAAGCTTCTCGATGAAAGAATTGGCCAAAATGATGGCGGTTTTATCCCAACATTCCTCTCAAGCTTTTTCATATACGGTCAAGGAAACGGTATCTCTTGGTCGTTACGCTCATCAAACAGGTTGGTTTCGTTCATGGAGTGAGGAAGATGAACGAATTGTCCAAGAATCAATGGAGCAGACAGGAATTAGGGCTTTTCAAAATAAGAGTATTCAAGAACTTTCAGGGGGAGAAAGACAGCGTGTCTTTTTAGCGCAAGCGTTGGTGCAGGAACCTGAGATTTTATTATTGGATGAACCGACGAACCACCTCGACCTATCCTATCAAAAGGAATTACTAGATTTATTAAAGAGGTGGACACGGGAAAAGGGTTTGACGGTGATCTCGATTTTTCACGATTTAAACTTGGCAAGCCTTTATTGTGACCGTCTACTTCTTCTTGAAAATGGTTCTGTTCATACGAATGCTACGCCAAATGAAGTCGTGAAGGTAGAAAAAATTAAAGAGGTTTACCATACCGATGTAGAAAAGCATCCGCACCCGTCTATTCCAGTTCCGCAAATGGTTCTTTTACCAAGTTTTAAGAACGAAGAAAACATTGTAGAAATCGGGCCGGAGTTTATGCATTTTTCGAAGGAACATATCTCCCTTCATGCGCCAGTTCCACTGCGAACAATGTCATCAGGGGTCATCGGTTCTGGTGTTGGCTGGCATCAAACCTTTGTTAATCGTCATGTAGACAAAACATATGATTGTTCTGACCATCGCAGCGAGATGCTTCATTATCTAAAAGAACACGGTTTTGAGCCTTCACAAACAATTGGAATGATGACGGCTGTTTGGCTTGAAGATGTTTCTTACAAGTTGATAAAAGGGGACGATTTTTCCATATTCGTCATCGTCACAGCAGGTGTTAGTAATGCGGTCGATGCTTCAAAAAGTGACCAGCATTCCTTTGAAATGATACCAGGAACTATTAATACTTGGGTATTTGTTAATGGGCAGCTAACGGAAGAGGCCTTTATTCAAAGCATTATGACCGCAACAGAGGCAAAGGTGAAAGTAATGGATTCAGAGAAGGTATTGGATAGGGTGACCGGAACGACGGCCACTGGGACATCAACTGATAGCATTCTCATTGCAGCTACTCAAATGGGCAAAAAACTAGAATTTGCCGGTACGATTACACCACTCGGAAAGCTAATTAGTCAAGGTGTCTTTGAGTGCACAACCGAGGCCGTTCAAAAAAGTCGTCAAAGGCTGAAAGCGAAATGATCTATCATTTGTTTGCGATCACGCTAGCGGTTATCATCGATGCGATAATTGGAGACCCTCCCCATTGGCCGCACCCGGTAAAATGGATCGGTTCAACGATTTCATTTTTCGAGAAACGATTAAATACGAACCATTTTCGTCGAGCAAAAGGGGTTGGGATGGTCCTACTAATCCTAGCAATGGTGTTTGCTGTGACAACTGTAATTGTGTGGCTGAGTTACGAGATTCATGTCATTGTCGGAATCCTTATAGAGAGCGTCATAGTTGCCACGACCATTGCTCGCAAAAGCCTGCAGGAAGCAGCTCTTGAAGTTTATGCACCGTTAGAAAATGAAGATTTACCTCAAGCGCGTTTGAAGCTTTCCTATATCGTCGGAAGGGACACGGAGCAGCTTGATGAAAGTGAAATCGTCAGAGGGACGGTAGAGACCGTAGCTGAAAATACAAGTGACGGGGTAACAGCTCCGTTATTTTGGGCATTGATTGGCGGTGCTCCACTGGCCATGATGTATAGGGCGATCAATACGTGCGATTCGATGGTCGGGTACAAAAATGATAGATATAGGTCATTTGGTTGGGCTTCAGCACGGTTGGATGACCTTGTGAACTGGATTCCTAGTCGTATCACAGGAGTGCTGATGTTGGTCACACATAAGCCATCCTTTGTGGGTCGCAGGAAGGCTTGGGCAATATTATTTCGCGATGCTAAAAAGCACCCAAGTCCGAATAGTAGCTGGCTTGAAGCGGCAGTTGCAGTCATTTTGGGCGTTCAGCTCGGAGGTGTGAACTACTACAAAGGAATCATCTCAAATCGAGCAAAAATGGGAGAGCTTTACACAACCTTAGAAAAGCATCATATCCTCATGACAAACAAAATTTTAACAAACACCACACTATTTTTTACCCTTCTACTATGGATTGGAGGAATGCTAATTGAACTGGCCGCCACATGGAGCGAATCCTCATTACATCTATGAAGCTATGAACATTCCCATGCCAGAAAAAATGATTGACCTAAGCGCGAATATCAACCCATTAGGTCCACCGAAGATTTTAAAAAAGAGATGGCCATCCCTTTTTCAGTCAATCATTGAGTATCCCGATCCTGCTGCGAATAGGTTAAGCGAGGCGATTGCGGAAAAAGAAGGGCTAGCGAAAGAAATGGTTATGATCGGAAATGGTGGGGCAGAACTTATCTCATTATTAGGAAGAATGTTCTCTAGGAAAAAGGTTCTGATTATCCAACCGACCTTTTCCGAGTATGAAAAAGCCTGCCAGATAAACGGTTGCGAAGTTGTGTATCATTCGCTCGATGCAAATTGGCAACTTCGGCTTGAATCGTTGCCGTTAGAAGGCGTAGAGGCAATCTTCTTATGCAACCCCAATAACCCGACAGGCGTCTGTTTTCCATATGAACAGATCCTTGCCCTTTCTGAATTATGCAGGGATAGAGAGATTTATCTTGTCATTGATGAAGCTTTCTATGATTTTTGGGAAGACTATCAATCTCTTATTCCGATCGTGGAAAATTTCGCGAATGTCATTCTTATCCGCTCAATGACGAAAATGTTTGCCATCCCTGGATTAAGGCTAGGGTATTTGTTAGCAAACGGAAAAGTGATTCAGACATTAGTAAACTATCAGTCTCATTGGAGTGTCAATGCAGTAGCAATGCTTGCGGGAGAATTATGCTTACAGGAAGAAACTTTTATTCAAGAAACACGAGAATACATAAAGAAAGAGCGAGAAAAACTCTTCTCCTTTTACAAGTTAGAAGGGTTTATCGTATCGCCTTCGGAAACAGATTTCTATTTACTTAAGGATCCAAATCTAAAAGGTCAATTGCCATTATTCGAATTTCTGCTGCGTCGTGGAATCGTACCTAGACATACGATGAATTTTCCAGGTATAGAGGGACAATGGCTCCGTTTGGCGATTAAGAGTGCCGATGAAAATGATCAATTACTTGAAGCGTTAAAGGAATGGAAAAAATGATTTTTATTACTGGTGGAGTAAGAAGCGGGAAAAGCACTTTTGCGGAAGAGCTAGCCACTCAAAAAGCGCTGGAGTTAGGGGGCAATCTTCATTATCTTGCTACTGGAGTACCGAGCGATGAGGAAATGGATAAGCGGATTAAGAGGCATCAACAGGAAAGAAAGGAAAGTCTTTCGAATTGGACGACATGGGAGCAATCAACACAAATTGAGACCATTGCTTCTTCTTTTTCGAAAAAGGATGTTGTTCTTCTAGACTGTGTGACGACTCTATTAAACAATGAATTGTTTTCTCAAAAAGAATGGGACACAGAAATTTTAAGGAGATTGGTTCGTGGGTTTGAGATGATTCAAGAAAATTGTGCTGAATTAATCCTGGTCAGTAATGAGGTACTCTGGGAAGGAATTAGTCAAAATGAGCTTGTTCTTCAATATAGTCGAATTCTGGGCCATCTCCATCAAGCGCTCGTAGCCAGGGCAGATCACGCTTATTTAGTAGAATCGGGAATACCAATTTTAATGAAGGGGGAAAAGGAATGAAGGGAGTCATGATTCAAGGTACAGCATCCGATGTCGGTAAAAGCCTGATTGTCACGGCTCTTTGTCGTCTATTTGCCCTTGAAGGAAAAAAGGTTACCCCATTTAAATCTCAAAATATGTCTAATAATTCTTATGTGACCATGGATGGGAAAGAAATTGGTCGGGCCCAAGGGATTCAAGCAGAGGCTGCTAAAACCGAAGCAACCGTGTGGATGAATCCAATTTTGTTAAAACCGAGGTCTGACATGCAGTCGGAGGTTGTATTGTTTGGCAAGGCGGTTGAAACCTTATCAGGCCGAGGATATCGGGAGCATTTTTACGAAAAAGGCTTAAAAGTGATTGAAGAATCACTTCAACATTTACAAGAAAGCTATGACGTCGTCGTTATTGAAGGGGCAGGGAGTCCGGTGGAAATCAATTTAACTGACCGAGAGCTTGTCAATATGAAGGTCGCGGAACTTGCTGATGTTCCAGTTATTCTTGTCGCAGATATTGATCGTGGCGGGGTTTTTGCTAGTATTGTGGGGACATTAGAGCTACTTGATCCAGATGAGAGAGAAAGAGTAAAAGGGATTCTCATCAATAAATTCCGCGGGGATGTCACTCTTTTCGAAGATGGGATCAAATGGCTAGAGGAAAAAACGGGAGTACCAGTTCTAGGCGTGCTTCCTTATATCGAGAATCATATGATTGATGGTGAAGATTCCTTATCGATACAGTCAACCCGAGGTGGCAACGGAGAAATCGATATTGCGGTTATTCATTTGCCCTTTATTTCGAATTACAGTGATATTGAACCGTTTTACGATGAGGATGACGTAAGCGTTCGTTTTATTAAAACTCCCACTCAATTTGGCCGTCCTGACGCAGTAATCATTCCAGGTACAAAGAGTACAATTAGCGATCTGAAGTCTTTAATGGAAACAGGTCTTGCGGATACCTTAATAGATTATGTGAAAAAAGGTGGTTACATCGTCGGCTTATGTGGTGGATACCAGATGCTCGGACAAGAGATTATTGATGCTGCAGGCACGGATACTGGACTCGTCGGCCATCGTTTGAAAGGGTTAACCATTATTCCTGGGATCACTATTTTTACAGCTGAAAAAAAGACAGTCCGCTTCAAGGGTCACTATTCGCCTGCAACCGGACTTATAGGGAAGCGATCGATTGAAGGCTATGAAATTCATCTTGGTGTGACAGAATTACTTGAAAAAGAAAACTCCTTTTTAACTTTAGAGGACGGGTCGTCAGAGGGTTACTACGGACTAGATGGGAAGATTATCGGTACATATGTCCATCACCTCTTTCATAATGATGAATGGAGAAATCATTGGTTAAATCAGATTCGTCAAAACAAGCATCTTCCACGAAGGGATGTAGTATATCGTCAGGACTTGAAAGAGGCGAAATTTGATGAACTTAGCCTCAAATTGAAAAAGCATTTGGATTGGGATGGTATAAAAGAGATTATGGCTGGCTGGGAGAAGGAACGATGACATTTTTAAAAGGCTTTCTACTAAATCTACAATTTTTCACATCGATTCCGATCCGAGTGGCACTCCCGATGGATAAAAAGCATCTACAGAGCAGTATTAAATCATTCCCATTAGTTGGTTTGCTGCAAGGGATTCTGTATAGCGGATTGGTGTATGTCCTGATCCAGTGGACTCCGTTTTCAACTGTGGCAATCGCTTTTCTATTATGGCTAGCGACCATCATCATAACTGGTGGGATCCATTTAGATGGTTGGATGGATGTGAGCGATGCTTATTTCTCTTATCAGGATCAGGAAAAGAGATTAGAAATTATGAAGGATCCTAGAATTGGAGCCTTCGGTGTTCTGGCTGTGATCGTTTTATTGAGCAGTCGTTTTCTATTTATTTATGAAATTATCGGCTCGATGAGTTTCGCCAGTTATTTCATGGTGGCACTCATTCCGTTTCTAGGAAAAAGTATAATGGGAGCAATGCTTGTCACTATTCCGTCAGCGAAAAAGGAAGGCTTAGCGGCCATGTTTCAAGAAGCAGGAAAACGCCGTTCTTTAGTCGTATATCCTATTTATCTAGCAATAGTCGCTTTTTTTGTACAATGGATGGGTTTGATTGTTCCCTTTTTCATTTTAGTAGGGGTGGCACTCGTCTGCTATGGCTTCATTCGTATAAAAGCTATAAAATGGTTTAATGGCATTACAGGCGATGTGCTAGGAGCATCAGTAGAAGGGACTGAAATGATTTTATGGCTAACACTGTGGTTATTACACTATTTCGTCATGGGTTAACAGAAGGCAATAAGAGAAAGGCGTATATGGGGTGGAATGATTCTCCTTTATGTGAAGAGGCTGTTACGAAGATTTCTGGCTACGAGTTAAAGCCTGAATCCTATGACTTATTTTTAAGTAGCGATTTAAATCGTTGTTTACACACAATGAAGCTTTTATTTCCGACTGTTGAGCCAGAATTGGTAGAGGAATTTAGAGAGATGCACTTCGGAACATTTCAAGGGAAGACGTATGAGGAATTGCAGGATGAGGAGAGCTACCAAAAGTGGCTGGAGGATCCGGTTACCTATGCTCCTCCTGAAGGGGAGACGTATGAGCAATTTGCTAGTCGAATCGATATAGGTTGGGAAAAAGTTCAAAAATATGTGCTTGAAAAAGGGATTCGTCGACCGATCATTGTGACTCATGGGGGCGTCATCAAATATTTGTTAAGCCAGTATGCTCCTGAGAAGAAAGAATTCTGGGATTGGAAAGTAATTCATGGAAACGGCTATGAGCTTGTTTTTGATTTGGAGCAGCTAAGGAGGAATGAGCCTTGCATTTCGTTACAGGAGGTGCCTATAACGGAAAACGCCAATGGGTAAGAGATAGGTACCCAGAAGCTAAATGGGTTTCTGCTTATATGGGGGATCCCTTTTTAGTAGAACTAGACGGTTTGGTTGTGGTTCTTGAAGGCTTGGAACAATGGGTGAAGGGAAGTTCTCACACGAGAGAAGAATGGAAAAGGCAGCTTGAAAAATGGCTAACATGGGAGAATGAAGATCCTTCTCGACAAGTCGTTCTAATTGGTTCAGATATATCTAAAGGAATTGTTCCGATGGAAAAAGAAGACCGTGATTGGCGTGACATGACGGGCTGGGTATATCAGGATGTTACGGCTGTAAGTAGACAGGTTGATCTAATTTGGTATGGAATAAATCAAACGATTAAGGGGTGACGGGTAATGAAATTGTACACAAGAACAGGTGACAAGGGACAAACGAGTATTATTGGTGGAAGAGTGGATAAGGACGATATTCGTGTGGAGGCATATGGAACCGTTGATGAGGTCAACTGTTTTGTCGGGCAGGCGGTTACAGAATTAGACGAAAGCTTATTCAAAGATGTTCTTTCTGATTTGGAAAAAATCCAGCATGAGTTGTTTGATTGTGGCGGAGACTTAGCGAACGTGACGAAGAAGCGGGAGCCAAAGCTAACAGAGGAAGCTATCACATATTTGGAAAGTAAAATTGATGAGTTTATTGTCGAGGCTCCAGAGTTAGAGCGATTTATTTTACCAGGTGGAGCAAAGGCATCTGCATCCATCCATATTGCGCGGACAGTAACAAGAAGAGCTGAGCGTCTTGTCGTTAGTCTGATGAAAGCAGATGACACGACTCCAGTCGTCTGTCTACAATATTTAAATCGACTATCAGACTACTTTTTTGCCTTAGCACGAGTAATTAATTTCCGTCTCGGCGTGAAGGATGTTGAGTACATTCGGAGCGCGAATGTATTCAGAGGAGGAAAACGAAAAGATGAACGGAAGGAAGATTAGCCTTCTAGCGGTTTTTGTTGGCCTCTCCGTTGTCGGGGCATTCTTGAAAATTCCCGCGATTATTGGTAGCGTGGCACTCGATGCTTTTCCTGCACTGCTAGCTGCTGCTTTTTTCGGTGGCGGTCCAGGAGCGATTGTTGCTGGGGCTGGTCATATGATTTCCGCTCTCTTGGGAGGAATGCCGATGGGGCCCCTTCATATTGTAGTTGCAGTTGAAATGGCTATTCTAGCGTTTGTTTTTGCCTATACGTGGAAAAAGAAATGGTTGGCGAGTAGCCTATTTGTGTTTGGGAACGCCATTTTGGCACCAATTCCGTTTATCTTTATTTACGATTGGGCTTTTTATGTAGCGCTTGTGCCATCTTTATTAATCGGTTCTATTATGAATACGGCAGTTGCCCTTTTGCTGATCCCAAGAATTTTTCACGTAGCTAGTAAGGGAGTTGTAAAAGAATGAGAGACGCTCTAGTTATTCCGATTAGTGAGCAGGAATCTCTTGTTATCTCAAGCGATAATAGCGGTGGTGTTGGTATGAAGGAGCAGGATGTGGTGAAAGCCTCTTACGACACAGTCAGTTATTTCTCGTTTCGTGTCGCCATGATGGAGTGTTTGGCGGCAGGAGCAAAGCCGCTTGCGGTAGTCATTCAAAATTTTTGCGGAGAACCGGAATGGAATGAGCTTGTTGCTGGTGTTCAAAAAGGCTTAAAAGAGCTTGGGCTAGAACAAATTCAGATCACCGGAAGTACGGAAAGTAATTTTCCTTTTGTTCAGTCTGCGATGGGCCTGAATGTCATTGGGAAAAAATCAAATCGTGATAGAGTGATAGATTCTTCGGCAGTGGCCTTAATCGGGTTACCTTTAGTGGGTCATGAGGTATTGGAACAGGCAGATGAGGTTGCCCCTTTATCCCTTTTTTATCAATTGAGTTTGCATGAAGATGTTTTGCTGTGGCCAGTCGGCTCTAAAGGAGTAGGGCACGAGCTTCATAGACTTAATCTAGTAATAGAATCGAATGAAATTAATTTTGAGAAATCAGGCGGTCCGGCAACAAGCTTTTTGCTCATGTATCCGAAGGAACGTGAAAAGGAAATAGCTACATTAGCTGGAACATACTTTCATTCTTTATAGTGAGGAGCAAGTTGGATGCTACAATTGTTTTTCGTTAGACATGGAGAGACCGAATGGAATGTGGAAAAAAGATTGCAGGGGCGATTGAATTCTAATTTAACCGAAAATGGTATTCGGGATGCCGAACTTTTAGGTAAAAGACTTGCCACGATAGATTTTGAAGCGGTCTATTCAAGTCCTAGCAATCGTACAGTTGAGACAGCAAAGCTGATTATCGATGAACGTACACTCCCTTTTAAAACAGATGAGCGGCTGATGGAAATTGATTTAGGTGAATGGGAAGGGCGAACTGTAGATGAAATTCAACAGTCAGAGCCCGAGCTGTACCATCTTTATCAAGATAATCCGAGTCAGTTTAAAGGAACAGGTGAAACTTTTGCAGATGTCAAAAATCGGTTAGAGGCAGTGTTGGCTGAATTAGTGGAAGCCTATCCATCTGGCAATCTTCTAATTATTACTCATGGTGTCGTCATTAAGGTGTTACAGGCGATTTTTAAGACTCGTTCTCTAGATCTTGTTTGGGAACCACCATATATTGAAGGAACGAGCTTGACGATTGCCAAAATTGAGGATGGAAAAAGAGAGTTACTCCTAGAAGGAGATATTGCTCATAAAGAGCGTAAAATCGTTTAAAAAAATCCCCGAATTTGGGGATTTTTTTAGTGTTTATACAGGTTCCGCTTCAACTTCCTCTTCAACAATTTCTTCCGGTTCCTTCTTTTGCTCTAATAGCTTTTTGATGTCATTGACCCTTTTTCTAGAGGTTAAGATATAGAGAAAGTCCCCAGCTTCAATAATCGTATTTCCTGTAGGGGTAACAAGGGTGTCTGTGCGAATGATGGCATTCACCAATGTTCCTTTAGGGAATGGAATATCCTGCAACGTTTTTCCAATAATCGCTGAATCCTCCTCCATTTCATACTCCAGCATTTCTGCATCTGCTTTTCCTAATGATACAAGCTCTAACGAGTGCATTGGCGTTGTTTTCTTCGGTCCGGTTAAACCTAGCTTTTGCGCAAGCATTGTGATCGTTGAGCCATGGATTAAACAGCTTGTTAATACAACGAAAAAGACTACGTTAAAAATAAGGCTACTTCCTTCAACATGAGCGAGAAGTGGATAAGTAGCTAAGACAATCGGCACGGCTCCTTTTAATCCAGCCCAAGACAGGAAGACCAGTTCATTTTTCGAGAATCCCATTTTGATGGTCGATAAATAAACGGCTATCGGTCTCGCGATGAGCATTAAAATCATCGACATCAGTAATCCTTTTGAAAGGATATCCCATGTGAATAGTTGCGAAGGGAAGACGAGTAAGCCTAAGATGACGAACATTAAGATTTGCATCATCCATGCAAAACCTTCGGAAAAACGGAAAATGGAATGCTTATAGGCAATGTTTTCAGCATTTCCAATGATAATGGCAGCGATATATACCGCAAGGAGACCGCTTCCTTTTAAAAACGCTGTAGCTCCATAAGTGAGTAAGGCAAATGCAATCGCAAATACAGGATACAGTCCACTGGAATCAAGATTGATTTTGTTCAGTGCCGTAACAGCCAGTTTTCCAAAGACTAGTCCGAGCAAAAGGCCGACAACAATTTGCACGATAAAAAGTCCGATCATACTCATAATGCTAGCTTCTGGATTCATTAGGAGTTCAATGGCAGAAATCGTTAAAAGCACAGCCATTGGATCATTGGAGCCCGATTCTGCTTCGAGTGTAGCAGCGATACGAGGTTTAATATTTTGTCCTTTTAACACGGCGAAAACAGCTGCTGCATCTGTAGAACCGACGATGGCGCCGAACAGAATGGATTCGAGCCAACCGATATCGAGAATGAATTTTGCGGCAAGTGCAACGATTCCGGAGGTAATTAATACACCGATTGTTGCAAGGGAAAGGGATGGGGCAATAACGGGTTTTACTGATTTCCAGCTCGTTTGGATTCCTCCCTCAAATAAGATAATAATTAGGGCTAAGATTCCAATCATCTGGGCGAGTTGTGCGTTATCAAAATAAATGATACCAAGCACATCGCTTCCCATGATAATCCCGACCATAATAAAGAGCACAAGGGATGGGACACCTAAACGGGAAGAGAATTTTGTGGTGAGGACACCGACAATGAGAAAAGTAGCGGCTAATAACACAAATGAGTCAGTTACCGTCATCAAATCAACTCTCTTTCTAATAGTATTTTTTGTACTTTAAACAATCTTATAAATTTACATCGAGGACAATGGGCAAAGTTCGCTTTTCTTCGCTTAATCCAATATAGTGAATCGTTTCAGAAGGGGTCGACTGCTGTAGTCTTTTTTGGATTAAGGAGATTGCAATCCCTTTGCGATAAGCGTGATAACCAAAGGTTTTTCTGAGTGTATGAGTACCAATCGCGCCTTCAATTCCAGCATGTTTTGCAGCTTCGTTAATAATTCGGTAAGCTTGCTGACGTGAAATCGCGTTAACCGTTTTTCGTGATTTAAAAAGGTAATCATTTAAGTGTAGTGTTTCTGAATTAATGCAGTTCATAATTGCTTCACGAACATGGGTATTTAAGTAAACAGGAGGGTGTTGATAGAGCGTAGAGTCTAAATACATACGTATTTCTTCATTTTCGGTCATCACGTCGGTTACACGAAGATGGATGAGTTCGCTAATTCGAATTCCGGTATTAATCCCAAATAAAAACAAGCAATAATCTCGTGGAGAGCGAGATTGTAGGTATTCTTTAATCTCATTTATCTGCTGGATGTCTTTGATGGCGTCTACGGTATTCATCGTTTCATCCTCCGATGTAACATAACTTAGTTAAATTATATATTTATGTAACATGAACTTCAAGAAACTTGTTTTTTTTTCAATCTGTATAAAGTAGGTAATAAGATAGGTTGTGTAAATGGGGAAATGTTCGAAAGCGAATGGTAATCACTAAAAAAGTGGAGTCCAGGTCAATTAGGACTCCACTTTAAAAAATTCACTACATGTTTTCAAAAAGACACTTTTTCAGCCAGCCTTCTCACTAACTGCCTCTTCATGCTTTTCTTTCCCTGACATCTTATCAACAAGTATTGTAATCGCGCCATCTCCTGTTACATTACAGGCTGTGCCGAAGCTATCCTGTGCTAGATATAAGGCGATCATTAATGAAATCATCGTTGAATCAAAGCCAAGCATTGTTTCAAG
Organism: Bacillus yapensis; assembly: GCF_005280205.1. Taxonomy (GTDB): domain Bacteria; phylum Bacillota; class Bacilli; order Bacillales; family Cytobacillaceae; genus Robertmurraya; species Robertmurraya yapensis. The sequence goes on from NZ_SUND01000015.1 coordinate 114,494, forward strand.
CAAGCCAAGTGCAGCCATCACAGCTCCACCTGGAACACCGGGTGCAGCAATCATTGTGATGCCAAGCATTAAAATAAATGGAAATAAAACTTCGAGCGTCACCTCTTGCCCTTGTAACATCATGACAGCGATGGAACAACTGACTAGCGTAATTGTGCTACCTGACAAATGAATAGTGGCCAACAAAGGAATTGAAAAATCGGCAATCTTGGGACGGGCACCTGATTTTTTCACATGCTTTAAGGTCACTGGAATCGTTGAGGCAGATGATTGTGTGCCAAGTGCTGTAAAATAAGCGGGCGCCATTTCTTTTAACAGCATGAAAGGATTTTTCTTTGACATAACTCCAGCAGCTGTAAATTGAACGAGCAAGTATAGTAGATGAAGGGCAATAATCATCACGAATACTTTTGCAAAAACACTCATAATTGTAGTGACTTGCCCACCTTGTGTCATGTTCGCAAAGATACCGAAAATATGAATCGGCAAAAGTGGAATGATGACCTTTTCCACTAATTTTTCGACAATCATGCGAAAATCATCCATTACATTTTGTAGGGCATTGCTTTTCAGAGAAGCGAGCCCTAGGCCGATTGTGAACGATAATAAAAGTGCCGTCATGACGCCCATAATTGGAGGCATGTCCACTTGAAAAAAGCCTGATAATAATGCTTCTTCAGGGTTTGCAAATTCTTTTAGAGATTGATTTTTTAATAATATTGGATAAAGGATGCTTGCGGCGGAAAATGCAAGCAATCCAGCAATAATCGTTGAAATATAGGCAATTCCTGTCGTAATCCCAAGAAGTTTTCCGGCCCCGCGCCCCATTGTGCCGATCCCTGGTGCGATAAATCCAATAATGATTAATGGGATCGCAAATCCAAGGAAGTTGCCAAATAGGCCATTAAAAGTGGCGAAGATTTTGATGAGCCAAGCTGGTGAAATGGAACCGAGCAAAACCCCTGCTCCGATTGCTATGATGATTCTGGGAAGTAGTCCGAACTTTTTCATGGTGTCCTCCTTAAAAATACAACTGTTTTTATCTGATGGATTGATTATACATGGGAACGATATATCTGTTAAGAGAAATATATTATTTCAGTAAAGTAAAATAATTCAATCTATTCTAATTTTTGTCGTTGTTATTACAAATGAAACAAATCTGTGTAGATTATTGACAATTCATAGGCGGGTTTGTAAGGTGTTAATCAAGTGGTAATTTTCATAAACATAAAAGGATGAGAATTTTGCTGTCATGAGGTTTCAGAGGAAAGATATTTTCGCTGTCGCGAAAAATCATAGCTCTTTTTCTGATGCAAATGTTAAAGGAAAGATATTTTGCTGATGCAAAAATCTTTAATAAAAAATTTGATCTTATCCTCGTCCTTTATCGATAAAGTGATAAAATAAAGAAGTGTTTTTTGAGGATTTAAATTAATTACGTAAATGGAAAACTGCCCTAAAAAATGGAGGTACGTTATATGAAGACAAAATTAGGCTTATTGTACGGGGGAAAATCTGCTGAACATAAAGTTTCATTGCAGACGGCACTCGCTGTTATAAATGCATTAGACCATGAAAAATTTGAAATTCATCCAATCTTTATTATGGAAACTGGAGAATGGATTAAAGGGCCGCTTTTAGATGGTCCAGTTGAAACGGTAGCTGCTTTGCAATTTTCTCGTGGGGAAGCATTACCACCAACGGCATTAGCACCTACTCTATTCCAAGCAGAAAACAAAAATGAATCCTTTGATATCATTTTCCCACTTCTTCACGGACCAAATGGTGAAGATGGAACGGTACAGGGATTATTAGAATTGTTGAACCTTCCTTATGTAGGGAATGGTGTCCTAGCATCATCTGCAGGAATGGATAAAGTAATCATGAAAAATATTTTTGCTCAAGCAGGATTACCACAGGTGAACTATGTGTGGTTTATCCGTAGCGAATGGGAGCAAGATAACAATAGCGCGTATGAAAAAGTGGAAGCGGAACTCGGCTATCCTTGCTTTGTGAAACCAGCCAATCTTGGTTCAAGCGTAGGGATTAGCAAATGCTCTAATCGTGAAGAGCTTGTAGAAGCATTTAAAGAAGCCTTCCAATTTGACCGCAAAATTATCATTGAAGAAGGTGTCATCGCAAGAGAAGTAGAGCTTGGCGTGCTCGGAAACGACAATCCAGAATGCTCAGTAGCAGGGGAAATCATTCCGAAAGTAGAATTTTATGACTACAAAGCGAAGTACGAAGACGGAGATACAGCATTGGTCATCCCAGCGGATATTACGAAGGATGAATATGAGCTTCTTTATGGCTTGGCGATTAAAGCCTTCAAATCTTTAGATTGTTCTGGTTTGGTTAGAGCGGACTTTTTCTTAACGAAGGACGGAAAAGCGTACATTAATGAAGTTAACACAATGCCTGGATTTACCCCATTTAGTATGTTCCCATTATTGTGGAAGCACACTGGTGTGGAATATCCACAATTAATTGAACGTCTAGTGAAACTTGGTATGGAACGCTTTGATGAAAAGCAAAAGATAAAATACACAATCTAATGTGACTTCATATAGTATCGGGGCTTAAGAAAAACTTTTTAAAGGGCACGGCAAAAGCCGTGTCTCTTCATATTACATTGGGGGTTACTCTGGTGATCAAGAAAACCTTAGAGCAAATTAAAAGCATGATTCAAGTGGAAAAAAACATCGACTCCTTTGGACATGTAGAGATTCATGGTGTAACAATTGATTCAAGAAAAATTAATCAAGGTAATTTATTTGTCCCGTTTAAAGGGGAACAGGTTGATGGACATCGTTATGTCGAGGACGCATTGAAAAAAGGTGCTACTGCAGCCCTTTGGCAAAAAGATGTGCCGAATCCTCCAGAGGGTCTTCCGATTATCGTTGTCGAGGATACACTCATTGCCTTGCAGGAATTGGCTAGGAGTTATCGTTCTGAGTTGGATATTAAGATTGTCGGCATTACGGGGAGCAATGGTAAAACAACGACAAAGGACATGACTGCCAATCTCCTTGGCTTAAAATATAAGGTTCAGAAGACAGAAGGAAACTACAATAATCATATCGGTTTACCATTAACGATTCTGGGCTTAGAAACGGATACGGAAATAGCTGTTTTAGAAATGGGCATGAGTAGTATTGGAGAAATTGAATTTCTAACATTGATCGCTTGTCCGGATGCTGTTCTGATTACAAATATTGGGGAGGCTCATCTCCAGGATTTAGGTTCAAGAGAGAGAATTGCTGATGCAAAAGTCGAAATCGTAAAAGGTTTATGTGAGAATGGGCTTATCGTTTATCACGGAGATGAACCGCTACTTCGGGAACGTATGGCGCAATTCGAAAGTGTAGCGCAACTGAAAACCTTTGGTCGCTTCGAATTTAATACATTATATCCAACTTCGATTGTACCAGCGGATAACGGAAGCCGTTTTAAGGTCAATGGATTGGAACAAGAATTTGAACTTCCTGTTTTGGGAACCCACAATATTTTAAATGCGTTGGCTGCCATGCTAGTAGCTGATCATTTTGGTGTTTCTTATGAACAGATGAACAGCGGTTTTTCCACATTGAAGGTCACGAATATGCGTATGGAGCTTGTGGAAGGAAGCAATGGTGAAAAAATCATCAATGATGCTTATAATGCCAGCCCAACTTCCATGAAAGCTGCGATTGAATTGGTGACAAGCTTAAGTGGATACGAAAAGAAAATTCTCGTCCTTGGAGATATGCTTGAATTGGGACCTGAGGAACAGTCTTTCCATTTTGCGGTTGGTAAAGAAATTGACTCTAGTCAAATCGATTATGTCTTTACTTTTGGTCAATTAGGAGAGTTTATAGCGAATGGCGCGAAGGAAGTTTTTCCGGAAGAGCGTGTCTTTGCTTTCTTAGATAAAACAGTATTGTTGGAACAATTAAAGAAATATACAAATCCAAAGACGCTGATTTTAGTAAAAGGATCTCGTGGCATGAAGCTTGAAGAAGTTGTTCAAGGTCTTCAGGGATAATATACGGCTCTTAAAAACGCTTGGGACATCAAACCCAAGTGTTTTTTTGTATGGTGCTGAAATGTAATACGAATACTACATGTATATTTACACGTTAGGATTGAAAATACATGAAGATTCGTAATCCCTCGCTTCTTATCCTAAGCTTACTTCTTTTATGTAGTTTTATTTTACTGGCAAGGTCCTTGGATACTGTGATTGTCGATACCTTTGATACCCAAATCATACAAGCCATTCAGTTGATAAAGCAGCCTTTTTTAACTTTGGTTATGAGGTTTTTTAGTTTCATTGGTGATATCATTCCAGTCATGATTATTTCTGTCATCCTCTTCATCATTCTGTATAAGGTTTTTCATCATCGTAAAGAACTGATCCTATTCAGTATCGTATTGCTAGGATCAACAGCCTTTAATATTGGCCTTAAAGCTTATTATCAAAGAGAACGACCAACTTTGTATACAATGGTGACAGAGGAAAGCTTTAGCTTCCCAAGTGGACATTCGATGGCGGCTTTGTCATTATACGGGATTCTTACCTTCTTGTTATGGAGACATATCCCAAGACAAAGTGGTCGGATTGTTCTCATTACAATCAGCACTTTTATCCTGTTAATGATTGGGGTAAGTCGGATTTATTTAGGTGCACATTTCCCTAGTGATGTGCTAGGAGCATACCTGTTTAGTGGATTTTGGCTCGTGTTTACTATTTGGGGCTTTAAAAATTTCAAGTTATCCAGTTGAATTTTTATAAATGACTTGGTAATCCTTATTAATTTGAAGTTGTATCATTGGAATCGAGGTTTGAATAGGGTGTAAAATAGGTATATGTCTAGATAAATGGGTCATTCTAAAAATGGATTCACTTGGACAGGTGGTGATTGGCTTGATCGGATGTTTATGTATACACGGATTTACAGGCGATCCTACTGAGGTAGAGCCTTTAGTAGAGCATTTAAAAGCAACGACAGACTGGCGTTTTGCTGTACCTACACTGCCTGGTCATGGTGAATCACTTGCTTTAAAAGGGATTAGCTATAACCAGTGGATTGAACATGCTGAAAAAGAGCTGCAAGACCTCTTGAAAACGTGTGATACGGTCTATGTTGTTGGCTTCTCCATGGGTGGGTTAATTGCGAGTTATTTGGCCGTTCATTATCCAATTAAAAAACTGATTTTACTAAGTGCGGCGGCCTACTATGTGAATCCAAGGCAACTGGGGCTTGACCTTGTAGGAATGGTGAAAGATACCTTTAAAGGAACACTGAAAGAAAATGAATTATTTATCCGGTATTCGCGAAAAATTAAAGAAACACCTATTGCGGCGACTGTGCAATTTCGAAAGCTAGTTAATAGCATTAAGCCATTGCTCCCAAAGGTGACAATTCCTACATTGATTGCACAAGGGGAAAGCGATGGAGTGGTCCCACCCAGAAGTGCTCAATATTTATATGAGCATATTAGTACTCCCGATAAAAAGCTAATCTATCTAAAAGAATCCAAGCATTTGATCTGTCATTGCACTGAAAGAGAAAAGCTGTTTCAAGAAGTCGTTGATTTTCTACAAAAATAATATAAGAGAAAAATTGGAAGCAAAAATATTGCAGGTCTTGCGTTCCAGATAATTGCATTCAGTTCTTTAAAGTGTTAAAATTGGTTCAAAGTGTCAACGAAGAATTTCATTTCGGACATACTCCTGTGAGGGGAATGTCTTTTTCACTTTATAGATGGAACACATTTCTAACCCCCACATTAGAGAGATTCTAACTGAATCAATTATTAAACCTCAGTTACAGCATTCATACTCAAATGGCTTATTTGCTGAAATAAGATTTTTTCTATTGGTGAAAGATAATATCGGGATGTTATTTTTAAAAAATAAATTTAAATAAAGAAAACTGTTTGCTCCACATTTGTATCTAATTGCTAATTAGATTGACATGATGGAATATTCGATAGATTTTTTGAGGAGCGCTAGGAAGTTTTACTCGAGGTCTTTTCGGCCTCTAGGATAGTTGAAGATAACTTAAGACGATACACTTAAGGAATCTTTTGTTTGTCGTTCCGTTCGCGAACCTCTTCTTTCTCTCACTTACACGATGACTTTGGTCAACGATTGCTTTTTCTAATCGTAAGTTGCAGCGGTTAGATGGCTTGAACAATCATTGTTCGTATAGGCGGCGCAAAGCAGTTTTCTAAACAAGAAGGAGAATGAAAAACATTGACGAAGTTTGAAGACTTAGGCATTAGCTCAGCTACGATGAAATCTTTAAAGAAAATGGGATTTGAGGAGGCAACTCCAGTTCAGACCGAAACAATTCCATTAAGCTTACAAAACAAGGACTTAATCGGGCAAGCACAAACAGGTACAGGTAAAACAGCTGCATTTGGTATCCCTTTGATAGATAAAATTGACAAGGATTCTAATGTTATTCAAGGTATTGTTATCGCCCCAACTCGTGAGTTAGCAGTACAGGTTTCAGAAGAACTCTACAAAATCGGTTATGGTAAAAGAGCAAGAGTCCTTGCAATCTACGGAGGACAAGACATTAACCGTCAAATCCGCGCATTAAAAAATCATCCGCAAATCATTGTCGGAACTCCTGGACGTATTTTGGATCATATTAACCGTAAAACGATTAAATTGGAAAATATCCATACAGTAGTTTTAGATGAAGCAGATGAAATGTTAAACATGGGGTTCATTGAAGATATCGAGTCTATCTTAGCGAAAACTCCAGCTGAGCGCCAAACGTTGTTGTTCTCTGCAACGATGCCAGCTCCAATTCAAAGAATGGCTGAAAAGTTCATGAAGGACCCTCAAATCGTTCGTGTTAAAACGAAAGAAATGACAGTTCCTTTAATCGAGCAGTACTATTTAGAAGTTCAAGAAAAGAGCAAGTTTGATGTTCTTACAAGACTTCTTGATATCCAAACTCCAGAGCTAGCTATCGTATTTGGTCGTACAAAGCGCAGAGTTGATGAGCTTGCTGAGGCTCTAAACCTACGTGGTTATATGGCTGAAGGAATTCACGGAGATTTAAGCCAAGCAAAACGTCTGTCTGTTTTACGTAAATTTAAGGAAGGTTCAATCGATGTCCTTGTTGCTACTGACGTTGCAGCACGTGGATTGGACATTTCTGGTGTAACACATGTCTACAACTTTGATATTCCTCAAGACCCTGAAAGCTATGTTCACCGTATTGGACGTACAGGTCGTGCAGGTAAAGAAGGTGTAGCGATGACATTCATTACGCCACGTGAAAAGTCATACTTGGGTGTTGTTGAAAGAACAACGAAGAGAAAAATGGAGAAAATGAAGCCACCAACTTTAGATGAGGCTTTAGAAGGTCAGCAAAAAGCTGTACTTGAAAAAATTCTTCAATCTATCGATTCAAATAATCTTCAATTTTACAAGCAAGCAGCTGAAGAGCTATTAGAACAACAAGATGCAACAACTGTAGTTGCTGCTGTTCTTAAAATGCTTACAAAAGAGCCAGACCAAACTCCAGTTAAATTAACTGAAGAAAAGCCACTTCCAAACAAGAGAGAAAGACGCTCTGGTGGTGGAGGCGACCGTCGTGGCGGTGGTAAGTTTGATTCTCGTGACCGTAAGAGAGGTTCTTACAAGCCAAGACAAGGCCAAAGCCGTGGTGGTAGCGAAGGCGGAAAACGCTACAACAACAGTGGTAAACCAAGAACAAACTCTGCGAAATAATTTCGTGTATAAAAGGCTGTACCTTCGGGTGCAGTCTTTTTTTGTGATGATGGGAATGTTTCTTCATGAGGAGCAAAATTTTGTGATTATTGGGGAGAGTAATGTTCATGCGGACATTGCTGATTCTGATATCAGTGTCTTCGTCACGCGCAGCCCTCACTCCTCAAAAAACAGTTTTGAAACCATCTGGCATGTGATACCGTAGAAGTACTATGTTGATTACATTTTTTGGAGGAAAACCGTATGTTATTACAACCGCAAAAAAGGATTTCAGAGCGTGCGTTAACCGTATGGAGAATCACGGCTACGATATACAGTTTTTTCACGCTGCTACTATGTGGAGGAATTATTGCTCTAACGATCATATTTGATTGGCCGATATGGATTAGTGTAATTGCTGTACTCATTCTGCTCATTGAAAGTTACTTTTTTATTTACTTGTTTCCGCGAATTAAATGGAAACGTTGGCGATACGAGGTGCGTGAGCAGGAGCTTGAACTGCAACAGGGGATCTTTATTGTTAAAAGAACTTTGGTGCCAATGATTCGCGTTCAGCACGTGGACACACGCCAAGGTCCCATACTGCGAAAATATGATTTGGCAACTGTCACTGTTTCGACGGCTGCAACCATTCATGAGATCCCTGCGCTAGAGGTAGAGGAAGCAGAAGAAATGAGGATCTATATATCAAAACTGGCAAGGGTGGCTGATGAGGATGTCTGAACCGAAAAGACTTCATCCGATAACAGCTGTTCTTAATGCTATCAAAACCTTAAAAGAACTAATTATTCCTTTTTTTGCTTTTGTTGTGTTTGGAAGCAAAGGGGGAGGTATCTTTTCCATCATCGGTGGAATTGTTGTGTTAGTCCTTATCCTTGTCGCAGGAATATTCTCTTGGCTTCGTTATACATACCGAATTGAGGAAGGAGAGCTTCGGATTGAGTATGGGTTATTTGTCAGGAAAAAACGTTATATTCCATTTGAACGGATTCAGAGTTTAGACCTTTCAGAAGGAATTTTTCACAGGCCATTCGGATTGGTAAAAGTAAAAGTGGAAACAGCCGGTGCCAGTGGCACTATAGATGGAGCTGAGGCTACTTTAACGGCAATTTCAAAAGCTGAGGCTGCCATGATTCAAGAGGTTTTACAAAAAGTAAAAACGCTCGGTGTTGAGGACATAGAGAAATTAGATGAGATACAAGAGCCAAAGGAACAAATTTTATACAAAATTTCACCAAGAGAATTGTTGATTCTCGCTTCTACTTCAGGTGGGGTAGGGGTCGTCATTTCAGCTGTAATTGCTTTTATTACGCAATTCGACGAGTTGATTCCGTACAAAACGGTTTTTCATGAACTAGAGGAATTTGTGGCTAGTGGCGTTCTTTTTGTCAGTCTGATCGTCTTTATCGGTTTCTTGCTCGCTTGGATCATTTCGGTCATTTGGATGATGATCAAATACACTGATTTTACCTTGAAGAGGGTAGAAAATGATCTCATCATTACACGTGGACTTTTAGAAAAAAGACAAATCACAGTACCGCTGGGGCGTATCCAAGGGATTCGCATTAGTGAAAACATTCTCCGTCAACCATTTGGCTATTCGAGTATATATATTGAAAGTGCTGGGGGGTCTGCAGCCAATGCAGAGAGTGCGTCTGTAAACATTTTACCCCTGATAAAAAAAGCACGAATTTCTCGACTTATCGAAGACCATATTGATGGTTACGATTTAGATATTCAAACAACTCCTGCTCCTAAACGGGCGCTAAAAAGATATATTTTTAGAGGTTGGCTAGTTGTCATTCCAATCGCAATCATCCTTATTTTCTTTTTTAAACTATGGGGTGCTCTCTCCCTGTTGTTACTCCCGCTATCAGCATTCTGGTCGTACTTAGAATATAAAGATGCCGGGTGGAGCCAGCAAGGCAATCAGTTAACACTTTCTTATCGAACGTTTGTTAAACATACTGTCTTTATGCAAAAGCACAAAATTCAAACGTTGGCGTTAAAGGAAAGCTTTTTTCAGCGCAAAGAAAATTTAGCGTCTATTGAAGCAACTCTTATGTCGGGACTTGGTGGAGCTGGTGGAAGAGTGACTGATTTAGAGGAAAAAGATGTTGAGTTGATGTATAAGTGGTTTTCAAGAGAAAGTGAAAAGGCGCAGAGTTAATCTGGCGCCTTTTTTTAGAATCGACCAAGTAATCCTAAGACCGCAAGCACTCCAATCGCTATCCAAATCAGTGTTTTGGATGAAAAAGAAGGTCTTCCAGATGAACTTCTTGTTCTACGGTAGGAAACATTTTTAAAAGAATCAGCTAGCTCCCTGCCACGACCAAGCTGGAATGCACCAAGGAGGAAGCCTGAGATTAACCCGAAAATATGGGCTGCAATATTAATGTTGGATTGGACAAAGGTCATAATCACGCCAACGACCGCAATCGTTAGAATAACCTGTGAGTTTTCGCGTGTGATTAAATCTTTTCTTAAAAGGACCATTGCTAAATAGACGCCAAATAGTCCGAAGATCGCTCCGCTTGAACCGACGTGGGTAAAGGTTAATGGCTCCAAAATAAGGGTGGCCACGTTAGCGATAATTCCTGTTCCTAAATACAATGTGATAAAACGCGGTTTGCCAAGAATTCTTTCGAGAGCAGGTCCAAATAAAACGAGCGAGAAGCTATTAAATAACATATGTGGAAAGCCGCTATGAAGAAAAATAGGAGTGACGAGGCGCCAATACTCGCCTTGGACGATATAGAGGTTCACGCCCATGAACGTTTCAAAAATCCATTTAGATGGGAAGATAGCTGGTAATACGGTAAGTAGGTATATTAAGATATGGAGAAAGACAATAAAAGAAACAACAGGATAGTAGCGGATAAATTCTTTAAAACTTTCTGTCCGAACAAACAAAGTATAACCTCCTTTAGGCTAGGCATTTTTCGCAAACATAGTTTCTTATGGATATAATTGATTAAATTAATTTCTGTTTCCTCTTATAAATCAATAAAGTGGGTAGCGAAAATTGCCGTGCAAAATTTCTTAGTACCACTAAACCATGTAGGAAGTGTAAATGTCGGCTTTAAGACATTTACGAAAAAACAACCTATGGAGAATAAGATAACGTACTGGAAAAATGGACGGTATCTAACTATATAATAAACAAAAAGACTATGATTGGTCATCTCATAATATGTTTGGCCAATTAGAAAAATGAGAAGGAAGATAAACAATGATCTCTGGAATTGGGCTCGATATTGTGGAATTAAAAAGAATTGAAGCGATTATGGAACGACAAGAGAAATTTGCTAACCGAGTTTTAACAGAAAGTGAGAGAGTTAAGCTTGATACTTTATCAGGGAAGCGAAAGGTTGAGTTTTTGGCTGGACGATTTGCAGCGAAAGAAGCTTTTTCCAAAGCGTTCGGAACTGGAATCGGCAAAGATCTATCTTTCTTGGACATCGAAATTGCTTCCGATGAAAAGGGCAAACCATTCATCACAAAACCTTTTAACAAAGGGGTTCATCTATCGATTTCGCATAGTGCAGAATATGCCGTTGCACAAGTGATTATCGAAAAAAATTAAAAACCTTAATCGAGGGCTCGTCATATTCCCGAAGGTTGTCTCATATATTCATAGTGCGATAGGGGAGACAAGACTAGTTGGTGAACATTTCCGCTAACTACTTACTCTCTATACATTGAAAAGGTGGAAGTGCCTCATCGGGCTTGGCACGGAAACTAAGTAACAATGAGGCTAAATACGCATAAATGAGACAAAAGGGGTTGAAAGGATGAAGAAATGGTATGTTCTGCTTCTCTTTGGACTAATGGTAATTTTCGTTTTGTCCGCTTGTGGTTCGAAATCACAGGAAGATGTCGTCAAGGAATTGAACGGTAAGCTAGAAGAATTAAAAGCCTACGAGGTTAAGGCTAAAATGACGCTACAAATGGGCACAGAGCCGCAAACCTATGATGTGGAAATTTGGCATAAGGAACCTTCCTACTATCGCGTAGATTTGAAAAATGCTCAAAAGGACCAGAGTCAGATGATTCTTCGGAACGATGATGGAGTCTTTGTCCTGACACCTGCTTTGAATAAAAGCTTCCGCTTCCAAAGCGAATGGCCAGAGAACAGCAGCCAAGCTTATTTATATGAATCACTGATTGAGGACATTTTACAAGACAAGGAAGCAAAATTCACATCAACTAAAGATCATTATGTGTTTGAAACGAAAACGCGTTACCAAAACAACAAGATGCTTCCATTACAGGAGATTACTTTGAATAAAAAGGATTTAACTCCTGTTAGTGTAAAAGTCATGGATCCTGATCGGAAAGCGCTCGTCACGGTCGAATTCTCGAATGCAAACTTTGATGCCACTTTTGAGAAACAGGATTTTGATATGGCGAAAAATATGACTGGTGCTCAAATGGAAGTCCCAGTTATGGCTGATGTGGAGGATAAAGAATTCACGGTTAAATATCCAACAGCAACAATCTCGGATGAGGAGCTTGTCGGGGAAAAAGCTATGGATACTGAGGATGGTAAGCGCGTCGTATTAACATATGATGGGGAGAAAGCTTTTACAATTATTCAAGAAAAAGCAACGGTCGTACCAACAGCCATGGCAGCGACAACGGTTAGTGGTGAACCGGTTGACTTAGGCTTTACGATTGGTGCCCTTACAGCGAACTCTTTATCTTGGACGTTCCAAGGAGTGGATTACACGATTGCGTCGAACGACTTAACAGAAGAAGAAATGCTAACACTTGCCCGTTCTGTTGAGGTACAAGGTGATATGGTGAAGTAACATATACAAGGAGGCTCTTCTTTTGCGAAGGGTCTCTTTTTCTGAAAGGATTAGGACTTTTCTAATTTGACATTCTCCTACATGAGTTCGATAATTTTACTATAATGTGTTTGGAAAAATTGAGGGAAGTGTAAATAGATGGTTAGTCAAGAACAGTTTTACCGTGATACATGGGTGGAAGTAGATTTGGATTGCATTAAAGAAAATGTTCAGCAAATGAAATCTCGTTTACCCATAGATGTTGAGATGATGGCAGTTGTAAAAGCAAATGGATATGGACATGGCGATGTACAAGTGGCAAGAACTACGTTAGATGCAGGTGCTTCTTCTTTGGCAGTCGCCTTTTTAGACGAGGCCCTTGCTTTACGACAAAAAGGCATTGATGCGCCGATCCTTGTTCTTGGTGCAACACGAGCCGATCATGTAAATGTGGCAGCTAAAAATAATATCACGTTAACTGTTTTTCAAGAGGAATGGATTCGTGAGATCGGTGCGCTGATGGAGAAAGATGTCACGATCTCAGTGCATTTGAAATTGGATACAGGGATGGGCAGAATCGGAATTCGTGACGAGTCAACCTTGCAAAAAATAGAACGCCTTATTAATGAAGATGATCGCATTCAATTGGAAGGGGTATTTACCCATTTTGCGACGGCTGATAGCTTAGATTTAAGCTATTTTGAAGAACAATTGGCTCGCTTTAAAGAGATGGTGGAAGCTTTACACAATAAGCCAAAAATGATTCACGCGAGTAATAGTGCTGCTGCGTTAAGAACGACAAATTACTTCAATGGCATTCGTTATGGAATTGCAATGTACGGCCTGACTCCTTCGGTTGAAATAAAAGGAGAATTGCCTTTTCCGTTAAAAGAAGCTTTTTCATTACGCACAACTCTGGTTCATGTAAAAAAGCTTGCTCCTGGCGATAAGGTAAGCTATGGAGGAACCTATGAAGCGAAAGAGGAAGAGTGGATCGGAACGCTTCCAATTGGCTATGCGGATGGATGGATTCGAAGGCTTCAAGGACAAGAAGTTCTCATAGATGGTATGCGAGTTCCGATTGTGGGCAGAATATGCATGGATCAATGTATGATAAAGCTACCAAAGGAGCTACCAATTGGTACGGTTGTCACTTTAATCGGATGGGATAAAAAGGAACATGTATCGATTGACGAACTGGCTGAGCGTCTAGATACAATCAACTATGAAATCCCATGTACGATTTCAAGCAGGGTCCCGCGGATCTATGTAAAATCTGGTAAAACGATTGATGTGAAAAATGGCGTTCTTCAAGCCTAAAAACTAGGGCCCTGAGCGCTATGAGGGGACAAATCCACTATTGATGCAAGGTTAGGGATTCATCTTATTTTTCAATAAATTTAGTCATAATCGAAATATTTAAGGATTAGGATGCATAAAAGGGTATTTTTTTGGCTGATAATACAGTAGAATTAGCGATTAGCCTTTGCATCTAGGCGATTTGGTGGTATTATAAAAGTTGGTATAGATTAGATTAACTAAATACAGCTTTCTCATTAGCTAGAGAAAAAACCGGAAGTCTCACGGACAGTTAGTACGGTACAAAAAATGGTGTGTAGTGATGGTGGAGGTGTATGTTTGTGTCTGAGTCCAGCGCAACAACAGAAATCTTGGTAAAATTACCGCAACATCTTGTAACTGAATTAGATGGTTACGTTAAACAAGAAAATGTTAACCGAAACGAGTTCATTTATCAGGCAACAAAAATGTACTTGCGCGAACGGAAAAAGAGACAAATTCGTGAATCCATGAGACGTGGTTACATGGAGATGGCGAAGCTTAATTTATCGATTGCTTCGGAAAGCTTTCAAGCAGAATATGAGGCAGAACACACAGTTGAACGTTTAGTAAGCGGGGGATAATCCTTTGAATATTAAACGTGGAGACGTTTATTTTGCAGACCTTTCCCCAGTTGTTGGCTCGGAGCAAGGCGGTGTCCGTCCAGTCCTTGTCATTCAGAACGACATTGGGAACCGGTTTAGTCCCACAGTCATTATTGCAGCAATTACCGCTCAGATTCAAAAAGCAAAGCTGCCTACTCATGTTGAGATTGATGCGAAGCGATATGGTTTCGAAAGAGATTCGGTCATCCTGCTGGAACAAATTCGAACTATTGATAAACAGCGCTTAACCGATAAAATCACCCATCTGGATGAAGAAATGATGGAAAAAGTGGACGAAGCATTACAAATAAGCTTAGGTCTCATAGAATTTTAATATACCAGGGCTGTTCCCAAAAGGTTGTAAAGCAACCTTTTGGGAACAGCCTTTCTTTTTTGGGGAAAAGCTCTGACCGTAGAACTTATCTGACAGATTCGGGCTGTAAGTTGCGATAGTTGTCAGTCATTTTTGGTTTGCTTGACAAAAAAGGTCAAATAGAAGGAATAGTTGTCAACCATCTGTGGTTTGTCTGACAGAATTGGCTGAGTGGAAGGGATAGTTGTCAATGAAATATAGTTTGTCTGACAAAATTGGTTGTATGGATGAGATAGTTGTCAATGAAAAATAGTTTGTCTGACAGAAATTGCTGAATGGATGCAATAGTTGTCAGACAAATACCGAATGAATACCAGAATTGGCTAGCTGAGAGCAATAGTTGTCACTCAAATACATAATAAGATTTTTTCGAGACTTATATAAGACCTAAAACCTACAAAACCAAATTAAAGATTTCTATCCCCATGTGTGCAAGCATATTGTAGTAATGCCAACTAAGTTGATTGGTGTGTAAATCAACTCTGAAAACAGCTAACTTATGTGTTCAAAAAAATATCGTTTTATTCCATAATTTAGGTTTAGGATGTTCCGAAAAAGGGTATATAAAAAATCTTTGAGCTAGAATATTTTCTTTTATTAAATTTATATATTAGTTACAGTAAAAAAGAGGAAGAAACCGTTCGGAAATAGAAATGTGAGATAGGAGTGAGCGAAATGAATAGTCTGATCATTAACTACATCGACAATCATAAGGAACACATCCTCAACCTTTGGGTTGAAAAAATGAAAGAAAAAGCAGACGACCGCGTCCTTCGAGTCGTCTCAAACCAAGTATTTGTCGGGACAAGTAGAGAATTTGTGGAAATGGTTACCTCTAATTTGAACGATGAAAACGAAGAATATAGTGAACGACTTCGCGACTTTGCCGAAAAAGTAGTCAAACTCGGCTGGCCCATTAGCTTTGTAACCGAAGGAATACAAGTCTTTTCAACCATTGTCTATGACGGGATCAAGGATGAAAAACTAATAAATGAAGAAGATGAAATGAAACTTTTCTACGGATTACACAAATGGACCAATCCGATGACCAACGAAATCGTCAACGTCTATTCCACGACCTGGGAAAGAACTGTATCCCTTCAAAAAATAGCACTACAAGAACTTTCTGCTCCTTTAATTCCGGTGTTTGATGGGATTTCAGTCATGCCTCTAATTGGAGCAATCGATACCGAAAGAGCCAAACAAATTATGGAGAACCTCCTTAACGGCGTAGTCAAACACCGTTCTGAAGTCGTCTTGATCGATATAACTGGAGTACCTGTCGTTGATACAATGGTCGCTCATCATATCATTCAGGCTGCCGACGCAGTGAGATTAGTCGGGGCGCAATGTATGCTTGTTGGCATTCGTCCAGAAATCGCTCAAACAATAGTTAGCCTAGGAATTAACCTGAACCAAGTCACGACGAAGAACACCTTGAAAAAAGGGATGGAAGCAGCGTTGGAAATCATGAAAAAGAAAATGATACAAGTAGGTGAAATTAGTGAGGATTCCAATTCTAAAATTATATAACTGTTTGCTTGTCTCAATTCAATGGGAATTAGATGACCAAACGGCACTGCAATTCCAAGAGGACTTGCTCCATAAAATTCACGAAACCAATGCGAATGGGGTTGTCATCGATCTCACCTCCATTGATTTTATTGATTCTTTTATTGCGAAGGTATTAGGCGACGTCATTAATATGTCAAAGCTAATGGGAGCAAAGGTAGTTATTACAGGGATTCAGCCTGCAGTCGCCATCACATTAATTGAGTTAGGGATTAGTTTGAACGATGTGTTGACATCCTTGGACCTCGAAAAAGGCCTGGAGAAATTAAAACAGGAATTGGGGGAATAACAGAAATGGACATCCAATCCTGCGTAAATATCCAGACTGAATGGGACATCGTTGCAGCAAGACAATTAGGTAGGAATGTTGCCAAAGAGCTTGGATTTGGAGTCGTCGACCAGGCTCGAATTACAACAGCAATTAGCGAGCTAGCGAGAAATATTTTTATCTACGCACATAAGGGGCGGGTGTGTATCGAAAAAATGAATGATAAGGGACATGCGGGATTGCGTATCATAGCAATAGACAGCGGGCCGGGAATCAATGACATTCGCCTAGCGATGGAAGATGGATATTCGACCTCTGGTGGTCTAGGGGCGGGTCTGCCTGGAGTGAAAAGGCTAATGGATGAGTTTCAAATCGTATCTTCGCCAGGAAAAGGAACCGAAATTACAGCCATTAAGTGGATCCGTTAGGAGGAAAAGATATGCCTTTTCGTGAAGCGATGGAAGCGAAATATCGAGATATTTTAGCCAAATATATTGAAGAACAGAAGGAATCAACCCTATACCTAGCACAAAAATTCAGCAGAAAATCGATCGAAAATCAAGTCACGCCTGAAGAAATAATTAGTTTACATAAAATGATCTTACAAGAGATGTACCCTGAAATGCCTACATATGTTACGCACTCATTCGATTTATTACTGGAGATTATGCTTGGATATGGGTTTGCTTATCGGGAGCACCAAAGCCTTCGCCATCAGCAAAAAGAACTTCGTTCTGAAATTGAAATTGCAGCAAATGTCCAGCATACGTTACTTGATACGGAAATACCTGTTGTGGAAGGTCTTGATATAGGTGCCATTAGTGTCCCGGCTCGGCTCATGAATGGAGATTATTACAATTTTGTTCAAGATGAAAATCAATGTATCAGCATTGCGATTGCTGACGTCATTGGAAAGGGCATCCCGGCAGCGTTATGTATGTCGATGATTAAATATGCCATGGATAGCCTACCTGAACACCGAAATGAACCAAGCATTTTATTAGAAAACTTAAACCATATCGTGGAACAAAATGTTGATCCTAGCATGTTTGTGACGATGTTCCACGGGATCTACAACTATGAACAACACTTGTTTTCCTATGCTTCCGCTGGACATGAACCAGGATTTTTTTATGATGGCAAGAAGAAGGAATTTACCGAAATAACAGCAAGAGGTCTAATGCTTGGGATTGATAAAAAAACGAAATACACCCAGTACGAAAAAAAGATCGAGCCCGGTGATATGATTATTCTTTTATCTGACGGAGTGACGGAATGTAGAACGAGTGAAGGGTTTGTCGAAAAAGACACCCTTCTTACTTATATAGATAAATACTTGCATCTTTCAGCACAAGAAATTGTGAATCGCATATACAAGGATTTGGAGCAAATACAAAATTTCCAATTGAGAGATGATTTCACCCTTATTATTTTAAAAAGAAGCGTTTAGTGAAACGTGTAAAGGGTAATGGAATATAAGACTGATATCGGGGAGAGATAGGTCAGTTATGAACATCAAAATCGATTTATTTGAGAATGATAGAGTGATAGAAGTCTTTGTACATGGAGAAATAGATGCCTATACAGCCCCTGAGCTTAGAGATATTCTTTTTCCACTTTCGAAAAAGGACGAAGTTCAGATGGTTGTTGATCTTACAAATGTGAACTATATGGATAGTACGGGATTAGGTGTGTTTGTAGGTATATTCAAGAATATCCGTGCCCAAAGCGGTGAGCTTAGACTGATGGGGTTGTCCGATCGTCTAAAGCGACTGTTTGAAATTACCGGATTAGCAGACATCATGGATATTAATAGTCCGATTGAAGGTGAAGTAGAATGAATCAACCGTATGATTACATTGAAATGAAGATTCCTGCTAAACCAGATTATATTGGTGTGATTCGCCTAACCTCCTCGGGAATTGCTGAAAGAATGGGATTTTCGTTTGATGAAATTGAGGATTTGAAAATTGCCATCAGTGAAGCGTGCACTAACGCGGTCCAACATGCCTACAAAGCAAGTGAAAATGGTGAAGTTGTGATCGGCTATGGTTTGTATAAGGACCGACTTGAGGTCATGGTGGCTGATAAAGGGGTCAGCTTCAATTTTCAAGAGCTTCGAGAAAAAATTCGACCGTATGATCGAAATCATGATCCTGTTGAATTTATGCGTGAGGGAGGATTGGGTCTCTATTTAATCGAAGCGCTTATGGATGAGGTGAAAATTCATCATACAGAAGGCGTGACCGTCTTTATGACGAAATACCTGGAGGGAGAGAAGGTGGAGAGTGATGCCAAAACAATCTCAACCTAATTATCTCTCGCGGGAAGAGATTGAGCAGTATATTCAATCCTTCCAGAACCATCAGGATGAAGAAGCGCAAGCTAAGCTCGTCCTTTACTACAAACCGTTAATTGAACATATCTCGAGAAAATATTCAAAAGGAAAATCCTTTCATGAGGATATCGTTCAAGTGGGTATTATTGGTCTACTCGGAGCAATCAGACGCTATGACTCGACGATTGGAAAGAGTTTCGAAGCCTTTGCTGTACCAACGATTGTAGGGGAGATCAAACGATTTTTACGCGATAAAACATGGAGTGTCCATGTACCAAGAAGAATTAAAGAGCTCGGCCCGAAAATAAAGAAAACGGTTGAGGAATTAACCTCCACCCTCCATCGCTCTCCGAAGATCAAGGAAATCGCTGACGAACTAGAAATTTCGGAAGAAGATGTGTTAGAAGCAATGGAGATGGGGAAAAGCTATCAGGCGTTGTCTGTGGATCATTCATTTGAAGCGGATGCTGAAGGTGGAACTGTAACGATTCTAGATATTGTCGGAAATGTCGATTCAGGCTATGAGAAGGTTAATCAAAAATTGGTGCTTGAAAAGGTTCTTCATGTTTTGACGGAACGGGAACGAGAAATTATTCAATGTACGTATTTAGATAATTTGAGCCAAAAGGAGACTGGCGAAAAATTGGGGATATCACAAATGCATGTATCACGATTACAACGTAGAGCAATAAAAAAATTAAAAGACGCGATTTTAGAAGATGATAGTTCGGAGTGTCGATCATGAATCATTTTGTAGAAGATGCCGTAGAAGTATTTGCCCATCAAAGGACAAAAGCGGGAAATGAATACTGTGGTGATGGTTATTTTTACACATGCACGGATCAATACTTCATTTGTGTGCTTGCTGATGGTCTCGGAAGCGGAATAAATGCTTTTGATTCTGCAACAGCGGTGATTAGTATTGTAGAGCAATACCATCATGAAGATGTGGAAACAATAATGCATCGTTGTAATAAAGCGCTTTTTGAAAAAAGAGGTGCGGCTGTTGCGGTATTTAAGGTGCATTTTACTAAGAAGGAATTTACCTATAGCTGTGTGGGGAATATTCGCTTTTTCCTCTATTCGTCTTCTGGAAAACTGACATATCCACTTCCTGTCACAGGGTATTTATCTGGGAAGCCACAGACCTTTCGTACGCAGAGCTATTCTTATGAACAGGGTTCAAAATTTCTTCTTTATTCGGATGGCTTTCATTTTCAAGGGTTAAAATCTGTGCTTAATGCGGAAAGACCTTTGCAAGCCATTGCTGAAGAGATTAAAAGAAAACCTTCGTATGAAGATGCTACTTTTATTATAGGAAGCTTGTTTTAATAGGGTGCCTGCTGAGTAAGCAGGTGCCTTAGTTATTTCGTCATGTGCATTCATACGATAATTTTTGTTAAAATAGCAATTAGGTACATAGAAAAGAGTTGGAGGACCATTACGTGGAAGATATCTTAAAAGTGATCGCTACCGAGCAATCATTGCCATTAAAATCAGTTAAGAACGTGATCGATTTATTAAATGATGGAAATACAGTTCCGTTCATTGCACGATATCGTAAGGAACAAACGGGAGCTCTAGATGAAGTGCAAATTCGTGACATCATGGAAAGATGGAACTATATCCAAAACTTAGAGCAAAGAAAAGAAGAGGTTATTCGCTTAATTGACGAACAGGGGAAATTAACACCGGAGCTACAGCAGCAAATCGTAGCCTCTTTAAAACTACAAGAAGTAGAGGATTTATACCGTCCATATAAGCAAAAGAGAAGAACGAAAGCGACCGTGGCAAAGGAAAAAGGGCTCGAGCCACTAGCGAACTGGATGATGACTTTCCCGAGCTCGGGTTCTCTTGAAGCGAAGGCGGGAGAATTTTTATCCGAAGAGAAGGAAGTTGCCACTGTTGAAGAAGCGATTTCGGGTGCGAAGGATATCATTGCTGAACTCGTGTCTGATGATGCCGAGGGCCGTAAATGGATCCGTAGAGAAACATTTAAGACTGGAATCATCGAATCGTCCGTTAAGGATGCTGAAAAAGATGAAAAGAATGTGTATGAGATGTACTACGAATATTCCGAGCCTGTTCAAAAAATTGTGCCACACCGAATCTTAGCGTTAAATCGCGGGGAAAAAGAAGATATTTTAAGAACTTCGATTAAATCAAACGTGGAAGTCATCTTAAACTATTTATCGAAAAAGTGGATTAAGAACCCTGCGTCGATTACGGCAGCTGCGGTACGTGAAGCAATTGAGGATGGTTATAAAAGACTGATTCAGCCTTCTATTGAAAGAGAAATTCGCGGTGAATTAACCGAGAAGGCAGAAGAACAAGCGATACATATTTTTTCAGAAAACCTACGAAATCTATTACTTCAGCCTCCTTTAAAAGGAAAAGTCGTTCTTGGTGTGGACCCGGCTTATCGGACAGGTTGTAAGCTTGCGGTTGTAGATGAAACAGGGAAAGTGCTAGAAATCGGTGTTGTCTACCCTCATCCACCAAAAGCAAAGCCACAGGAAGCGAAGGACAAAGTAGTAGCTATTCTAAAGAAATACAAAGTAGAAGTTGTAGCGATTGGGAACGGAACAGCTTCGAGGGAAACAGAGCAATTTATTGCAGATATCTTAAAAGAACAGTCAGACCAAATCTTCTATTTAATCGTTAACGAAGCGGGTGCGAGTGTGTATTCGGCTTCTGATATTGCTCGTGAAGAGTTCCCTGACTTCCAAGTAGAAGAAAGAAGTGCTGTTTCAATCGCACGTAGATTACAAGATCCTCTTGCGGAACTAGTAAAAATTGATCCGAAATCTGTAGGTGTCGGTCAATACCAGCACGATGTATCACAGAAAAGATTGAGTGAATCTTTAACGTTCGTTGTGGAAACGGCTGTTAACCAAGTAGGGGTAAACGTAAATACTGCCTCACCATCGCTGCTTCAATATGTGTCAGGTTTATCAAAAGCGGTAGCGATGAATATCGTGAAAAAACGTGAAGAAGAAGGAAAGTTTGTAAAGCGTGATCAATTGAAAAAGATCCCTCGCCTTGGAGCGAAAACTTTTGAACAAGCGATTGGTTTCTTGAGAGTCGTAGATGGCTCGGAGCCGCTTGATAGGACTGGTATTCACCCAGAAAGCTATGCTGAGGTTAAAAAACTACTCAGTAATCTAGGATTTACGACGGCTGATCTAGGTACTGATGCTTTAAAAGATGCTCTCTCAAAAGTGAATGTGAAAGAAGTGGCTGTTGAACTTGAAATTGGGGAGCTAACACTTCAAGATATCATCGATGCACTAATGAGTCCTGAAAGAGATCCGCGCGATGACTTACCTAGACCATTGTTGAAAAAAGATGTGTTAAAGCTTGAAGATTTGAAAGCGGGCATGGAACTACAAGGAACAGTAAGAAATGTTGTCGACTTTGGAGCATTTGTCGACATCGGGGTAAAACAAGATGGGCTTGTTCATATCTCGAAGCTCAAAAAAGGATTTGTTAAACATCCGTTAGATGTCGTTTCTGTCGGAGATGTTGTAACGGTTTGGGTCGACTCGGTTGACGAGAAAAAGGGTAGAGTAGCTTTAACGATGCTTTCTCCTGGTGAATAACAACAGTAGGAAACACTGCTTTTACGAGCAGTGTTTTTTTCTGTAAAAGAACCAGCATTGATTCAGAAGTTTGATCTGGTAGCGGTTTTTCTCAAAAAAGGCTCTTTGCATCTGATTTTGGAACCAAGTAGGCATACTTAGACCTCCCATTTTAGAATTCAAGGGGTATATACAATGTATGCTATAATAGGTTGTCATGTTGACTATTTAATGTAGAAGGGACTGGGGAATATGGAGGATTATCAGTTACAAGAGCTAGTCGAAAATTTGTCCATAAAGTTCTTTCAAAAACCATTTAGACATCAAGCTTTGTTTAACAATCGCCTTCGTACAACTGGTGGCCGCTATCTATTGAAGTCTCATAACATCGAAATCAACCGCCAGTACTTGGAACAGTTAGGCGAAAAAGAACTCATCGGTATTATCAAGCATGAACTTTGTCATTATCATTTACATATAGAAGGAAAAGGTTATCAGCATCGTGACGCTGATTTTAGGGAACTTTTAAAAAAGGTAGATGCTCCACGATTTTGTAGTTCACTTCCCGCTAGACCTGTTAGGAAAAGGAGTAGTAAGATTCTTGTCTATAAGTGCTCGAAATGTGAACAGCTTTATCAGAGGAAAAGAACAATTAATGTATCTCGGTATGTTTGCGGAAAATGTCGAGGTAAACTTATTAAAATAGATGGTTGACATTTAACTGTGAGGATGTTAATTTTAATACCTCGACAAAAAAACAGCCTTAAAATAATCGTGAATTTTTGTTCTTGACTTGGAGTATACATCTCATTATAATATGAAGAGTCGATAAGACAGAACAACCTTTAATAAGCTTTATTCCGCGGTAGCTCAGTGGGGAGCACGGATGAGATACATCCTTGAAATTACTTCGAGCGTACCGATCGAACCGCATCTTGAATAAACATTCTGAGATCGGGACGACCATCGGAAGCACAAACAGGCTTGAGAGGTAGAATACAATTATTCCGCGGTAGCTCAGTGGTAGAGCAATCGGCTGTTAACCGATCGGTCGTAGGTTCGAGTCCTACCCGCGGAGCCATTTTGGGGAAGTACTCAAGAGGCTGAAGAGGCGCCCCTGCTAAGGGTGTAGGTCGCGCGAGCGGCGCGAGGGTTCAAATCCCTCCTTCTCCGCCATACAAATTTTATATGGCCCCTTGGTCAAGCGGTTAAGACACCGCCCTTTCACGGCGGTAACACGGGTTCGAATCCCGTAGGGGTCACCATTTAATTAATTTCCTTCTATATAATATAGAGAGGAAAGTTTTTTTCTCCTTATGGGGAAAATGGTTTCGCTGAGGCGAAAAAGTTAGAGGAAAGCTATTTTCTCCTAACGTCGAAAAAGAATAATGAAACCTATTTTCGCTATCGCGAAAAAGCTTTGGTCCGGTAGTTCAGTTGGTTAGAATGCCTGCCTGTCACGCAGGAGGTCGCGGGTTCGAGTCCCGTCCGGACCGCCATTAATTTTATTGGGCTATAGCCAAGTGGTAAGGCAACGGACTTTGACTCCGTCATTCGTAGGTTCGAATCCTGCTAGCCCAGCCATTTTTGATTGTTAGCTCAATCGGTAGAACTTCAAGTAATTCTATATGAATTAATTTCAAGTTGTACCCATCATTCTGCTGTTTGATTGTACATCCTGAGATGGGGACATCATTAGATGCCTACCTTTAGATGAAATATATTAGCAGCTACTTTGAGAGCCATTAGCTCAGTCGGTAGAGCATCTGACTTTTAATCAGAGGGTCGAAGGTTCGAGTCCTTCATGGCTCACCATTTTTATAAAGTATTACATGCGGGTGTGGCGGAATTGGCAGACGCACTAGACTTAGGATCTAGCGCCGCAAGGCGTGGGGGTTCGACTCCCTTCACCCGCACCAATAGTTACCAGTTGAAAGTTTAGGTAATTGTTGATATAATAGTAATCGTCGCATCTTTATGCGGTCGTGGCGGAATGGCAGACGCGCTAGGTTGAGGGCCTAGTGGGGGCAACCCCGTGGAGGTTCAAGTCCTCTCGGCCGCACCAAAAAAAGTTCTTGACATAACAAATACTATTTTGATATACTAATTAAGTTGTCGCTTTTAAAGCAGAATGCGCCCGTAGCTCAATTGGATAGAGCGTTTGACTACGGATCAAAAGGTTAGGGGTTCGACTCCTCTCGGGCGCGCCATATTATTTCGGGAAGTAGCTCAGCTTGGTAGAGCACTTGGTT
>NZ_SUND01000016.1 GCF_005280205.1 Bacillus yapensis
ACATGCTACACTCCCCGCTCGGTTTCCCTTACGGATAAGTTGGCTGATGATAGGGTAAAGATTGTGATATCTCCCTACTGCTTTGCTAAAGCAGATTTCCTAAATGCCCTTATGGGCGCACAATCTCTCTCGGATGAACAATTGAAGAATTTAAACTACCGATAAATATAGTTTTTTTACCGATTACCTCATATTTCGCGTTTAAATATAAAGCAACAAAATGTTCTTGTTTGAGAAATCTCATATCCATAAGAATGTTTGCACTATCTTCCGGACTCCTTATAACTAGCCTAATAGCAGTTTCTTGAGTATAAATTCTCTTCCCAAGCTCTAATCCTGCTAAAAAGGATTCGGCCCTTCGTTGTGTAAAACCACTTACCCTATTACATAGAAATTCTGGAGTTAAACCCTTAAGACCATATTCATTTTTAAGTTCTAGGATTTCATTTACCACTTCTTCTAAAGGGTGATTTTTAGTTCCTGAACCTAATATAAGATGTAGGACTTCACTATCGCTTAACGATTCGAAGACTCCACCCAATTCGTATAATCTTTGTTGGGATTCACTTAGTATTCCAGCATCTTTTCTTGTGTAAGACGTTGCTAATTGCAAGTTCATTTGTTCCTCCTAAGTGTGTAATTCGTTTAAATTAGATTTTCATTAGTAGTGCATTAAAACATGTCGGTTGCCATTGATTACAACAACAAATTTCCAACAAGTTTCATACACTTCGCGAACTATCGTAGCCAGTTGGCCATAATAATTCACGTTTTCTCCTAACACAATCGTCTCTAATGGGTACATAATGTTTCCTCCTCGTATAGTAAAAAAGACAACAAAAAAAACCGCTTTATAAAAAGCAGCTTCCTTGTTGTCATATTAATTAAAACCTATTAGGGAATATCAATGATTTTCGGTTTGTACGACAAATGGAAAAGATCATCTAGACCTTTTGCTACATTTGACGGCCACATCGCAATCGCCACTTGAATTCCTAATGGTTGTAATTCGTTTTTAGCCTCTTTCACCGCATTCATCACATTTAGACCAACAGTATCTTCTTTATCTTGTGCATCAGCATCAAAAGCAAAGATAACACGTTTGGGCTTTAACTGTTTCGTCGGTTCTAGTAAATATCTCCACTGACCTACGCCTGCTACTTGTAAGTGTAGCTTTTTCGTAAAATCAGCAGCAATATCACCCTTTAATGGACCTTCTCCCCACCATACTTCATCCACTTCCATGTGTTGATGAATGTCACCCTTGTGGAGTGTCCAGTTCAACAACACCTGGATTGGAACAGCTGTGTGATAAGGTACAGGGTTTCCTATTTCAGCACCATTGTAAATACCTTTTTCGGGATTAATAGGTGATGAAAACCAACCGTACTTCGGACCTAATTGAATTTCAATAGTTCCTAGTGGTGAGGTTAAAGGCAATTGCTCCCGATTCGCCTCTCCAAGTACTTCCCCGGTACTCTTTTGAATGATGGTGAAATTTTTGTAATCTTTCATTTGGATACGTAAATCTCCATCCGCCTTAATCAGTTCTGGTCTTTCATCGTACATGACTTGAAAGCCTTCAATTTGATTATGGATATTTCGGAATGGGATCATCATACCCGCTCTCCCAACCATGCTCCAATAAAGACCATATTGCCCTTTCATTTCTGCGAACCCTGGAATACCTTCCAAACTTCCAACAGAACGTTTAATGGCCTTGGTTTTTTCATAACGTGTCTTTTTGTCTTGGACAAAAGTACGGTAAGACCTTATCTTTGCATACTGAGAAGAAATTTTTCTAACCTCTTTTAAATGTTGAAAGTGTTGCTCTTGAAGAGGCAACTCTTTTAACATTTTTCTGTATACCTCATGTAAACGGTCTGTAGATGCTTTTTCTGAAGCACGAACAATAACCTCACGAGGTTTATACTCAACATTGTTAAATTCACGAAATTTTCCATTCTCATATTCAATGGTGATTCCGCATAGTTCACAAATTTTCTCCACCGTTTCAATAAACTCTGTGCCTTTAGGATAAGCGTCTGATTGATTCACACGGTAATGGTAATAACTAATAGCGTCTCGTCCACCTGCTACACCAGCAAAGTCCTTCCAAATTCCTTTAGTTGGATTAATGCCGACAGAAGGTGTATTTTCTCCCTCATTACGATAAGTAAAGTGAGTTTGTCCTACTTTTTGAAGAGAATCTCCTATCTGCTCTGCAAGAAAGAGAAGATCTACTTCTTTTGCCTTTTGAATAGTAACATCCGAAATTCTTCCCATCTTTATTCCTCCTAATGTGTGTGCTTAATAGTTTAATAGAAAACAAAAAAGCCCTCGGAAGAAAAAGACACACGTATCGTGTAATCAATTCCACCCGTAGGGCTTGTAGCTTCAAGGTCAGGCTCATAAGAGCAAATAAAAAATAATCTAATTTTATTCTACTAAAGAACCATTGATTTCGCAAGGATATTCAATTCATTTCATTATTAATCCAATCATTTAAACTAGTAATAATCACTTTATAAAATAGTTTGATGAACCTATTTTATTAATAGATCAGTGTAGCTTTGAAATAAAGTTTGATCAAAAGCACCTCACAAACCGGTATTTTACGATAAATAAAAAGAATCCATTTTGAAAAAAGATTGATCAAAATGGATTCTTATCTAGTAGGTTTAAATCTTGTTTTTATAAAAAAGTTTGATCATTTTTGTGATCCTTATTCCATTAAAGTGCCCGTTTGTTGAAGAAGGTTAAAAGTTAAATTACCCTGTTATCTTCATGTTCTTTAGCAAACCACCTTATAACTTGCTGTGCAAGAATATCTAAGCATTTAGAAAACGCTTCTAGTTGTTCCGTTGGACATTCCATGCCTTTTTTCTCATAATTAGTTTTTGCATGAGCAAACATGTTTCTGGTATTACTAATAGCATTAGCAACCTCTTCAAAAGCTTTTATTTTATCGTCATTTTTACTTTCTGTACTCAACTTCTTTGTAAACCTTAATAATGGAGGTGCTATTGTAACAATTTCATTTAGGTCACAACAAGTTTCAATAGTTAGTTTTATAGCAAAATAGTCTTTTTGATTATTTCTGTTACTTTCGAAGATTTTTCCTAATTCTAGTATGTAGTTTGCGTCCGGATTTAGTGCTCTTGAACTAAATAATTTCTTGGTGGCAGAATTAATAAGATCTTGCTGTATAACTGTTTGAGATACGTATTCTATCACCTTGGTATAAGTTAGAACTAATATCTCATAATTCGCACTAGAAAGGGAAGAATTGTACAATTTTAACAATTCATGTACGCCTTTTCCTCGTAACAATGGTCTAAGCCTTGTTGTATCTACTCTGAAATCGAGTTCATCCTCTGAGGTAAGATAGGATAATCTAGGAGACAATTGTATACTAATATCTAATGTTGATTTTAGCTCAAATAAATAAGCATCAACTAGGCTTTCAATTATATTAACATCTATCGTATCCTCGGCAGAAATTTCTATAAAGAATTCATAATCGTCCACTGGCGGTAAATGCTTATCAAAGAGATCATCAATTATTAATTTAATTCCATAACTTGTTAAGCCATTTACAATATTTATTGAGTACTCTTGTTCATCTATTGACTCTTTAATAGTAGGGATATCAAGACCAAAGCCATATATCAATTCTTGTATTTGGCTGTCTATGCTAAATAAAGCTACTTTTTTACCAATTAATTTATTTTCATCAAATTCAACGACTTTCATAGCATCATACACTACTTCAAGTAACTCACCGATTGTATGGTTCGCTTCATAATAAGAATGGGGAAAATAAGCTGGTAATTCATAATTTTCATCGATAATTAAATCCTCTTCATCCTTGGAATTCTCGTCTTCATCATCATAATCATCAGAAAGATACGCGAAGTCATATTCTATACCGTACTCTTCGAAAAATTTTAATAGCTCACTTACCTCTTGTTTAAATTCCTCAGAAACAAATTTAACTGCCATTCTCTTGCCTCCTATTACTACAAATTTACGATAATTAATTAGACTTGAATAAACAAATATAGGTTCTATTCGGTATAATATCATTTTTTCAACAAAACTACCCGTTACTTTAAGTGTATTCCATTACAATATCTTTTTCATAAATATCCAGATTTACCACCGAGTGTTATTCAACAATCTGACCCTTTAATGGAACAACTTATTGTCATTCAACAGTTCCTTAATCAACGTTTCAATTCAGATGTTCTTTTCCTTTTCACTATAAAAACACCCCTTTAGATAACCATATCCAAAGGGGTAAAACGGTGCATCTTTTTTACAAACGGTATAACTTTCTTTAAAACGGTACATCTTTTTTATAAAAGGGACGACTTTATTCCAAATCTACAATCAGCTTTCCTTACCTGTTTCCGATTTTTTTCAGAAGACATGTTTTTAATTAGAGAGTTCAATCTTCCAAAGTCTGAGGGTCTACACCAATATCTTTTAATAATTCTAATACACCAGCATGATTCTCAAGTAGACAGACGGAAAAGTCCTGAATTCCTAAAAATAGAATATCATCTTTATAAATATTGTAATGCCAGAGATCATTTACCCCTCCCTCAAATGAGGGAGAAGTGTATTTATATATCAATTTCCTAGCTTCAGAATCTAGACTGCCCGATATAATAATGCTGTTATCCATTCCGTCCCAAGGTTTGATTGTAACATTTCTCAAATTCTTAAATTCCTTTTTTCCTGTTATAAATCGATTATCTTCATCAAGTTTATCCTCCGTAAAGATTATATCGAACTTGTTACAATGATTTATACAAACTTCAAATATGTTTTTCCATTCTGACTCCGATGTAATGTCATGAATAACTATAACATCCTTCATTTTTTATCTCCTTAACTAGAAAAATTTGTAATAGTTCGGTTGGTATTAATATAAAACTGTTGTGTTAATTCTGGAAATATCTCAGGAAAAATGCTTTTAAACATATAAATTTTTATTCTATAATCACCTGCTGGTAGACCAGATGTACTAATACTCACTGTATTTCTATATTCATATTCATATGTGTTATTAACTGAAAGCCTTCTGATAAAGGTTCCCATAGTGCCTGTTTTTACAATGGTACCTACACTATTTTCAACAGTATATCGAGGTACTTCATTCAAAATGTCCAAATCTAAATCACTATTGTTTCCACCTACATCTAATGTTACCTTAAGCGTATCGTTTGCAGGACTTACATATAGGGTGTTTATATTCTCTACATTATCAATACTGGTTTCAGTTAAAGTTGGTAGTTCAGCAATCGGAACGTCTTCCTGAATTGAATCATACAGCCCATCAGCTGTCTCTTCAATATACCCTGTCAAATCATTACTAGGTTGAGCTTCCGTTATAAAGTCAGCTTCGGTATATACTATTTCTCCATCTGGAATCGCATCACTTGGGTACACAGGTATAAAGCTAGTGATGAGCTTATAGAGCGTTACAGCAGCTGCAGAAAAAACAGCAATCAATGTAAAGTTATCATTAGGAGAGATTGCCTGAGCGAAGGATTTCATAGCACTAGTCGCTTTAGAAACAAGGGTGTTCCATGAGGTGGCACATTGATCCATTACAGTCTTTTTTTTCTTGCTCTCATAAATATAAATACACGATTTATTCTGTTTTTTATATTTTACAACATGATAATTTGCTATTTCTTTCGCAACTCGATTATTATATGAATTTAGTTTATCCACGTGCACATTTACATGGGGAGTAGTTGTACGTGGGAATTTTGGCCCTGCCCACCCTTTATGAACATTAGTTATGGAGACTACCAAATTATCTCCAAATCGCTTTGATTTCCAAAGTAAACCTGCACTTTCTGCTGAAGTAAGGTTTGGAGCTACTAGACTAAACATTAGTATTACTGCAAGTAATGATAAAATAATCTTTCTTTTTCTTACTTTCATGTTCTCTTCTCCCCTTAGTTATTAATAGATTTTTAATGGTACAATAATACTATATTTACAAATATATATAAATTATACCTAAAATATCCAATTTTATATTAAACTATAATACATATATACTATGGGGTAAATTTAACTAATCAGTGTTGTCCTGTATAAAAATCTTGCGTTTTGAAAAAGATTGATCAAAACCACCAGATTTTTATCGCTCCTAATGTCACGGCATATCTAGTGATATAAATTCTTTAATGCAATGTGACTTATTTCAAAACTATAATTCTGGCCAGAGCTACTAGAAAGTATTCAGATATTCATTCCATATCTATTACCGGCGCCGTCATTCGGGAACAGTACAACTGTTTTATAAACGGTAATAACTTTCTTTAAAACGGTAAGATTTTTTTACAAATAGTACATTATTATTTCAAATATACAATACCAACAAAAATCCCTAGACACACTCTCTCTTTTTCTAGTGATTCTTTTTCGTTACAATCTTAAAAAAACCCTTTGGCTGAATAGTAACTAAAGGGATTAAGTATGTCTTTTTCAAAGCTTAAACGACTATTTTATTTGTTAAATAATTTCTTTATTCATAGATATCATCTTTTTTTAAATAGCTGTTTTACTTCTTCAATTTTCGTTTTCCGTTTTTTTCTTCTTTCCGCAAATATTTCTTGCTGATCTCTCACTCGTACTGGCTGCGCTCGATTCTTTAACTCCACAATTTTGTTGTTCTGATTCATTTCGATCACCACTCCAACGTTTTGTTAGACATAGGTTGCCCATTTTTTGAGTAGAAAATACAAAAAAAGAGCATAATTAGTAGATTTTACTAATCATGCTCTATATTTATTACGGTTTTATAGATTAATTGTTTAATTATGTCTTGCGTTGTTTGATATGTGACCAGCTCTCGGTGGATGAGTAGTGCCATAATAGGAGCCGCTACCTTTTAAGATGGTTCTTACCTCTGCATGGACAGAATTTATTTGAGCTCTCCTTCGTTTACGACGGCTTTCAAATATCTCCGATTGTTCTCTAACTGGTACAGCTACAGCACCTCTGTTATTTGCCATGAGTTCCATCTCCCTTCCCTGGACGACTAGTATTCTTATAAACTATTTGGCACAAGCCATGAAGCATACTATAAATTACTCTTTGATCAATTATATCATCTGTTAACGCCAATAGATAACCTTTTTTATTAACAGAAGGTACAATTTGCAAAGAAATAATCCATGTTTCACTATTATTATACCCTACATTAATTCGGTATGAAACAATATGATATCCTTCTTTTGGCTCGATTTTAAATAGATTATTCTGCTTAGTAGCAGCAGCGACAGTCGATTGTACCCAAGGGTTGTGATGATTTCTGGTTAGATCAATTGTCAGAGGGTTCTGCCCCGTAGTTCCTTCATCTGCAATACGAGTTAATACATTGCCATTTTTCTTATAAA
Source organism: Bacillus yapensis (assembly GCF_005280205.1). Classification (GTDB taxonomy): domain Bacteria; phylum Bacillota; class Bacilli; order Bacillales; family Cytobacillaceae; genus Robertmurraya; species Robertmurraya yapensis. The sequence continues at coordinate 7,428 of NZ_SUND01000016.1, forward strand.
GTGAGTACCCAGCAATTATTTTCAAATCTGAAAAACTGCACTTACCTCTACCTATACGATGTAAAATGATATGTAAGTCATGAAAGAGTTCAACTAAATATTGAATTCCATCCTCGTACCATTTTATTTCATCTTCCAGACCTTCAATAAGTTCGTTATACTTCTCGATCGCTAACTCCTCTTTAGAGCGGAGCTCGTTAATTTCATCTCGAAGTCGTTCTTTCTCCTCTTTGTACTCTGTGGTAATAACATTAACAATTTCTAGTTCGTTTTCTTGCTTGGTCAATACTCCATTCACATATTCAGCTAACCCTTGATAAGAAATGTTTTTATCGTGAACTGAATGATTAAGCAAATCAAATTCATGTTTCCTTAAAGCTTTATACGCTTTTAAGTAAAAATGAGGGTGAGTTAAGTTCAGCATCCTAGTTAAAGATATTGGAATCATAAGGGATAGTAGTATTACAACCGCTCCCACTAGTATTAACAAGCACCAATACCATTCCATCCCTTGAAAAAAGGACACCGCACTTGCAACAACTCCTCCAATTAGAGGAAGTGTTGATAAATTAAAAATATTAACTTCATTTACCTTCATAATAGGTTTGTAAAAAGTCTTCAAATCTTTTAATAAAAGAATGATAGCTTGTCCAATCCAATGAGGTGAAACGTCTGCCCTTGATTCTTGATTCTTAAATTTTTCAAGAATTTTATCCATACTGGGAGCAACTCTGAACAGGAAGCTATGATAATTAGGTTTGTTGTCACTCATAAAATTTACCTCCTTAATGTGTAATTTAAAAACAAATTCATCCTGCTATCTCATAGCAGCGTAATAAAGATTGTATTTCATCGGACAAATTAGGCTCGTCCATTCAAATCCAATCAATCGCCTTTTTTAAGGATACCATTTCATGATATGGATATTCTCCTTTTTTTAATGCATTTTGTACCTTAATGTCATTTAGCAAATGCATACATTTTCTCATCCGTCAGTAAAAAATCCCCACGCAATCGTAGCAACAACTGGCGATACATATTTCTCTAATTCTTTCTTCGTATAGCAAACAAATAATTCATGTTTTTCTTCAGCAACTTTAAATGAAGAAGTTGAATATCCGACTATAGATTCCTGAGAAACACATATCATTTTCAGATCTCCACCGTTTTCGACATGTAATTCTTCCACGGATATATCACTACCCGCTTCAACTGTTTTCATTAATGAAATAAACATAATCTTTCCTCCCAGTTAGTAATAAATAAAAAGAGAAGAGAGCTTAGCGCTTCCTTCCCTTTCAAAACTATTTATTATTTTCTACGTAAAGTGGAGAATTTTTCTTTATTGAATATCAAATCCCTTGGATTATCGCACTGGCAGAAGTAACCCAAATTGTGTTGCGCCCTCAACTTCCGGACGAACCAGCATCGGCTTAGTTACTCCACCAAATTGCAATCTAACCTTTTTACTACTCATTGAATTTAATGAGTTCATTAGATAATGAACATTTAGCTTGAGCGATATTCCAACTCCCGCTTCATCAACGAATAATTCCTCAAATATCTTTGTAATTTCCGTTTTCCCTTCAATCGTTAAGGTTGATAAAGTACCTTCTACTACGGAAAACCTAGCTATCTTTTCCTTAGGACCTAGAGCCGTTTTTGAACGGTCAAGAGCCTTTAATAGTTCATCTTTATGTAGAACTACCTCACTCTCAAATTCTGACGGAATCAGTTTTGTTACATCAGGAAAGGTACCATCTAACAGACGAGTTGTAAACGTGATTCCTTCAGTTTTTAAAGATAGCTGATTTTGAGAAATAGAGAATTCTACTTCTTTTTGATCTGCGATTAATGTAACTAATTCATTAACTGAAGTTTTTGGTACCACTACATTTTTAAATTCTTCTGTTGGAGCAATAATAGGTACTGCATTAGCAGCTAAACGAACGGAATCCGTCGCAATTAACGTAAGGTACTTACCATTCGATAAGATATGTACTCCTGTTAAAATTGGACGTGCCTCGCTTTCCGAGCAAGCATATACTACAGCTGAAAGTGATTCAGCGAAAGTCGGCCCCTCTACTTGAAAAATTGTTCCTTCTTCATAAGCAACAGCTTGTGGAAATTCGTCCACTGCATATGTGCTAATACCATATGAACTTTTCCCCACTACAATATCCATTTTCTTATCTTCAATGACAAGTTCAACATCCCCTTTAGGAAGTTTCTTTATCATATCTAAGAAAAGTTTCGCGGGTACAACAAAAGCAATTTCTCCTTCGGTTTCTGTAATATCAATTGCGTCTACTTGAACAGATACCGATTCGTTCATAGTACGAACCGCAATTTTATTTTCCTTTGCATTTACCATAATACCGGACCTAATTGTATCGGGCTTTTTAGATGCGACATTAGCAGCTCTTCCCACTAAATCAATAAATGCTTGTGTTTCCTTAATTTTAATGTTTGTCATTTTAAATTCCTCCTAAGTGTGTGTAAAAAATAGTATCGTTTTTTAATAGCTTCATAGAACGCAAAAAACCCTATTAGGGGCATAATCCTTCCAAGGATAAATAAATGCCACCCAATAGGGTTTAAAACTTCAACGTCAGGCTCTAAAGAGCAATTAAAAAACAATATAAGGCTATTATACTATATGAATAAAAAAAGAAAAATAGTGTTTTTACAAAAGGAATGCTTCTTCCCTTAATGGACTATTTTTCTCCTTATTTCTAATTTTATATGTAGTGTTGTGCACGTTTGTCAAGTTAGTTTATGACAATCCTAAAATCCTATGATATCCTTTCTGAAATGAATAAGATCCAACAATGGAATTATAGAACGATCATGATACTCACCAATTAATTTTTCTTCTTTAAGAAGCTTTTCGAGGTTTAATGTAAAACGAAAGAATCCAACCAGATAAAATGATAAGTCTCTAGCATTGTGTAAGTGATTAGGAATGTTTTCTAACTCATCTAGGATTTTAAAAGTAATAGTTCTATGTAAGACTGGATTTATCTCACTTAGATTGCTGTGGCTAAATGTCCTCAACTTAGTTAAGGAGCTTCCTAGTAAATTTAAACCTACATTTTGTAAATACTCTAAATCTTTATCTTTAAAAAAATCATCATTTATTATTGTGTCTATTTGGCCATTACTTAGTTTATTATGGTAATCCGGTTCAAGGTTAATCATGCTTTCGTTGATTCCTTCATGTATATTTCTGCGTCCTTCTCATATGCTTCAATCATCCATGCTAAAGCATCATCTATGTTAGTAAACTTTTGGTTACCAATGAATTCCCCACTCCGTTTAAATACCCATACAATCGGACTCCTTAAAAATCTGTCAAAAATAAATATCTCAAAATTTGTTTTTTGAGGAATTCTATTAATAATGTATCCCTTAACTTTATTATTAATTTCAATAACTCCAGTTCCACCAGGTGGAAGTTGAAGACTCTGACCCTCACTAATTTCTTTTATCTCATAAATACGTTGCAATCTTAGCTTTTCCTCGAGTTTACTAATTGTTTTATGTAATTTCATTAATTTTTTCTCTCCTCATAATTTCAATTTACATTTGTAGACTAATAATTAAATATCATCCTATAAAACGGCCTCTACATTAACTTTCTTTTGTGAATCTCCTAATAGAAAATCCATCTCCTCAATTAATCTATCAACACCCTCTTTGGTTAATTACAGATCTAATACTTGAACAATCCAATTTCTTTTACTCCTTACCATACTTACATTTCAAAACTTTTACCCAAACGTACCGAACGTTTAAGCTATTTTCCCTCTTTTTCTATTATTTTACTCTACTCTTCCCTTGCTTTCAAAGATTCTTAAAGTTTATTTTTTCAAAAAAGAAAGGAGCTTACGCTTACGTTTCGGCTGCAACTTCTCAAATAATTCTTTACCAAGAGCCAATTTTGCCATTTCGGAGAAGATAGCATATAAACCTTCAACTTCTTCTTCGTCTAAGTATTTCCAAACACTTTTACCGTCCATTAACGCTAATTTCACTTCCTCCAAGTGAGGAAAATGAAACGGAGATTCACTTACATGATAAGCCTCTTTTAAGTCTTTGTTATACTTCTTTTCAAGTGAATCATTAGAGTGATTACAAAGAAGGATAACTTTTTCATTTAATTTTTGGTCAAATAAATATCGAACAACTCTATGCTGACTAGCTTTTATTCGAGCTGGATCAAATTGGGTGGAGATAAATATTCGGTCGGCTTGACGTAATATTAGCTTTTCATGTTCTTCAGTAATACCATTCGATAAATCATAAATTAGAATAGGAATTTGTCTAGCATATCCTACGAGGTAAGCCGACTTCATTAAATCCCATTTTTTTAATTCTGTTTTAGGGTTCTGAACGATATATGTAACCCCTTCAAGATTAATACTCATCCCCTTTACAATTTCTTGTTCAGAATGAATAAGTTCATGCCAACTTTTCCAGGATTCATCGGTATGCATTTCTCCATTAATTTGTTCAAACCATGTAGATTCTGCATATGGACTTTCCAATATTCCGACTTGTAGCTGAAGATTGGCCAGATATTCTGCAAACATTTTAGCAATAGTTGATGATCCACTACCTTTAATCCCGCTACTGAATACAAAAAGTTTAGGTTTTACTATCAATTGTTGATAAACAGGAACTTCTACCTCAACAACTTTACCTTCTTGTGGGATAGCCCCTTTTTGTATAATTGTTTCTGCTTGCTTTTCTTCTTCTTCACGTTTTTTCTCTTTTAATGTTTGTGAAACCGATTCAATTTTCCCTCTAAACTTTTCAATATACTTATAAGAGGGTTCTCCTAAGATTTGATTTATATAACCTTCTGGGAGTTTCCCCTCATGAAAAATATCCGTAATATTATAAGTTGTTAATTTGGTTAAGAAAATATCATCAATACGACGATCACATATGAAAACGATGCGAAGGTTATAACTAAAACGTCTGATTTCCTCTATTACCGCTTCCCATTCTTCATCTGAGTCCTCTTTATTTTCACTTTCTCCGATTAAATCCTCACCAATTATTACAATTTGGGGAGCCGATTCATTTACTTTATTGATTAATGTACGCCTGGTCGTTACCTTTGCAACTACTTTCGCGCGTTCACCTTTTTCGAGGTCATCTTTAATAAACTCATCTAAATGCTCGTCACCACTTGCTAAGATAACTTCCTTTCTTTCCACTCTTCAACCCCCCCATTCGTCACATTTTCCTCATCGATAAAGATTTCTAATGTACTTCGAAATTGTTTAAATTGTACCCTTTTTTCTAGATCAAACCCATCATAAACTAAACGCAATATGTGGCTCCAGACGTTCTCTGAAACATTAATATCGCCATTCTCCATTTTAGATATGCTGCTTCGATTAATCCCAATCTCAACTGATATGTCACTTTGTGTTAAACAGAGCATATTTCTAAAATGTGCAATACACGCACCCTTGGTCCTTGGTAGGAACATGTTTAATAAAATTCCTTCTAACTCCACGTTGATGTCTCCTCCTCTATGATAATACGAAAAAAAGACACAACTCTCCCGTCATTAAGAGAATTGCGTCTTCCGCCAAATTTCTTATTATAAAATCAATAAAATGTAATTTTGAATGTAATTATTATACTATAATGTACCTTAAATTTGAATAGTATTATGATGTTCGTGTGGCTTGAATAGGAGATAAGACTATTCTTGATATGAATACAAAGCTTGCAATATTAGCTTATATATATCGTCCTCACAAGACACAATATAATTGGCAATAGCAAGCTCAATCACGTCACCAAGAGTCTTATGCTTTAGAGCTGCTATCGTATTAACGACTTCCTCTTCTACCCGAAAAGTGATATGTGTTAATACTGAGCTGGGCCCGTGAAGGTCTGTGAATTCCGTTAAGATCGATTTAAATCGATCTTGATTAAAGACATTATCTTTTACTTCCGGATAGGAGGAGCGGTCGAGATTTCCTTTTAAGTCATGCACCATTTTAGTGATAAGCTGATTAAAGCTAAAGAGACTTAATTCTTGTGTACGATCAACACCTAATTGTTGAATCAGTAGAGATTTTAATAAAATATTTTTCTTATCACTGAGCAGTTCAGAACACACTTGATATAGTACACTATACAGCGGTCGAACTTTATAGGTTTTAGATGGATACATAGTTATTACTCCTATCATCTTGGTTCTATGTTTATTATTGCTAGAATGGCCAATATTACAATAGGAAGAACTAATGTCTTTTATACGATCCGTTTGGCCAGAAGATGTCCTCTATAGTTATCACTCCGGTAAAAGGAATCGCTCCTATAGAATAGATTCATTTTTCACTATTAATTAGTATTATTTTTTATCATTAATCACATGTACGTCCAAATTATTCTCTTTTTTGTCATCGAATATTAGTATTGTTATCGCTAGTAAGCAAGGAATCATAGCTAAAGGTGCTATGGTTCTTACAAAAGAAACCATTGAAAACAATAGACCGAAAATGAGGGTTAATACAGTAAGAAAAAACAGTGCTACTAATACTGTTGATAAACTTGTATGTTTAGATTGTTTATTTTTCATAAAATTACCTCTCTATAGAAGCCATTTTATAGAGATAATAAATAAACCAACCAATATTAACCAAAACGAAAATAACAGCAGTTATTATAGCACCACCTGTGGCTAAGTGGGACAGACTTAAACCAATTCCAGCGGCCTCTGACGGTGGTATAAAATGAATCAATGCAAAAATAATCATTTTGACAAAAATTATTGCATCAGCAGCTAATAACTGATTTAAGAATTCCTTTTTTCTCATTACGAACCTCTCCTAGTTACTCATTATTGGATATTCTGCCTTATCCGCTATGTCTGTGTGTTTATCTCTATAATATAAACCATCTTTCATTAGCCGATACCTCTCATATTTGTTTATAATTCGTGCTTTTTCATTATTTTCTTGGGTTGTTTAAATAAGAATTTTATTATAATTCCGATTGTAAAAATCCAAAAAATCACTTTAGAAACATTAAAAAATGTATACAGTTTATTTAACATTTCAATTCGAGAAGTTTGTATTTCCTGAAAGCTATTGGATAATGATGAATCAGCTGGTGCTGGTATCTTTTCAATAAAATCAAAGGAGAAGAATATAGGAAAAGCGTTTCGAATATCACCATACATTTGTACAGGGATTATAAGTAAAAATAAGCCGCCAAGCCAAAACCCAACCCAAGCTATCGCTCCAATATCTATAGTTTTAATATTTTGAATCGGTCTATTGAATAATGACATATAAAGAATGTCCTCCTAATAAGAATATTTTAATAGAAATCACCATATAGCCGTGAATGACTTATCATCTTCATGTACCTTGAATTTCGTGTGTTTCGGATACTTAAACGCCAAGAAAAACATCATGACATCTTTGGTAGCACTAGACATAGCGGAGAAGGCTGAATATCCAAGAATGAGCAAAAAACAAATGTGAATGTTTACTAGAAAAGCAGAAAGTAAACCAACGATACTCAATTGAACGATTAACGGCATAATAGCTATAAGTTTAAAATGACGATTTTTTATTTCTCCTTCGATATATGTATAGTTTTCATAGAAGCGGGCATTGTAACCAAGTTTTTTAGCGGTTGTCCAATGGCTCCATTCGTGTATAAATGTTGAGAATGAACGATTAGGATTAAGCGGTTTTTCATACAGAAAAACAAGCACCATACAGATTATTAAGCCTAGAAAGGTCCCTCGGGTTAATGTGCTCTTCCACATGATAAAAACACTAATATCTAAAGGTACCAGGAAGAACACGAACAAAACACATTGAATTCTAAACATTTTCTTTCGGCTAAAGTTATGATTCTTTTCTTTCATCTTTCTTGTCCCCCATTGTGAACATCATGTCATGTAAACTCTTTGACATTTTAATTATTCATTAAAAACCATATCGCTGATCAAGATTAATAAATTCATTTAAAGATTGTTCTTCGACTGTATCTGAACCAGCTATTCTTTTATGGCCATTCTTTGGTTTTGGGTTAGTCCCATTTTTATCTAAGAACTCATTCCAATTGTCTGCAAAAAATATTTATTTAGTTTTATCTACAGTAACCTCAAAAACATCATTTTGTTTTAGAGAATAAAAAACCGTTTTATATCCTTGAATTCCCATTTAGTAAACACCCCTGGATAAATCATTAGTTAATCATAAGCGTTAATTAATTACCGATACCAAACTTCACTTCTTCCTGAATCATTCGCCTTAATTGGTAATGTAAAATTCCCGATACCTGTTCCTAATAAATTGAATGAACGGAAGGTGTATGCTCCTTCAAATTCTACCGTAAATCTTCCTTGATGTTGAAGCTGACCTTTCTTACTATATTTAATGGTAAACCCCTTATCTTCCATTCCAAAGTCTTTGATGATTTGATTATAATGTGCTTCAACGCTAGGTGTCACTCCACCTTGAATTTCCGCTTCTTTTGTTACTTTCTCAACGATTGAATTAGCTTTATACGCCCATGTTCCGTATACAATTATATCTGGAATAAAAACCATAATGCTAAATGATATTAATAAGAAAAAGGCAATCCCCACCGCACCTCTCATACTTTCAACCTCCCATTCTAACACTGTCTACCATGATAAAAAGATTGGATAAGAACAATCCTTATCCAATCTTTTTAATATTAGTTACTTCCCCAGCCTGCTGGATTCGTATTCGTACCGTTTACCCCATCATTAAAGAAAGTACCGATATCTCCAAAACCATCTTTCATGAATACTACAGCAATCCCTAGGACAATAATACCGATTACGATACCACCGTAAACTAAATACCCTTCCTCTGAAGAACCCTTCGCAGAAGTTTCCTCTTTTAAAAACCCTTTAACCTTTGATACTACATTCGATTTTGTTCCTTCTACTACTGTACCCATTTTTAATAATAATGTTGTTTTCATTTTCATTTCCTCCAATTTTTTGTTTGATTTTATATTTAAATTTTTGAAAACGCATCGCCAATCATGACAAATAAGAATGTCAAGATAATCGCCACCATCGGAAAGAGCATAGGTGTTATATAGTTTTGAACTTCATCTGGACGAACTTCTATCATTTCGTTATAAGCCTCTTCTTGAAGATCGTCCATAATTTTAATTTGCGAACTAATAATTTGATTCGCTGCAGCGGCATCCACTTTCATAATCTGTTGTAACGCTACAACAAATTCCTTCGCTTCACGTATACCTATTGTTTCAGCAAAATCTTGATACGGTTTGTGACTAGATGGATAAAGCTCTATCTGTGTCACCATGTGATCGACAAATGGTCGTAATAAAGGACCTGCATATTCCACTGATCTTCTTGTAGCATCAAAGGCATTGTAACTTTGTAGTAATACCGCAAATGCCGATAGATACTCAGGCAACTCAATTTTCATTTGTCTTTCAAAATGTAATTTGTGTTTTTTTAAATTACGTTTTGGCAGGATATACGCAAGGACTCCAAGCGGAATCGCTAAATAAAGATATAAATTCATATCACTTATCTTATACAGAACTAGAGCAGCACCCACCATTAAAAGGGTAAGAATTAATCTCCTTACAATAAACCTGGTAACTGTTACATCCAGTCTAGCGTCTGCCAATTCACCTTCTAAATGCTCCTTATACTTGGTAAAGGAGGTCATTCTTTCTAAGAATGTAATTTGTTCCCTGACCCCTTTATTTACTTGTACCTGTTCCTCTTTAAGAAAGCCTTTTAAAACATAACGCTTGGATGTTCGGGTTTCCATAATAAGAAGAATGGTCTTATAAGCAAGAATGACGATAGAGAGTAGAAAGAGAACTTGTACACCTTGGGTGAAATAAATAAGAATACCCATTTTCTTCCCCCTTTCTTCTAAACCTCAACTCGATCATCTGAAGTTGGATCATAGATTTCCAATTTCTCTAATTGTCTGTATGTAACGAAAATTAAGAGAAACGTAATAGCAAATACAATACTTGATGCTATATGATTCATGACTAGTTTATAGTTGTCCATTGATACGAAGATAAAAAGAAAAGGTGCTGACAAAATCAAAATAACAAAGGTACGCCATATCTTGTAATTTTGTCTATGAGCTGTCTGAAGACGACGACGATATTTTTCTTTATCTTTCATCTTAATGGCAACTGAACGAAGGGTACTGTTATCAGATGCACCATTCTCCATTACTACTGCTAATTGGTCATGAAATAATCTAACGTGTTTTTGTTTATAACGTTTATTCATATTCTCAAATGCCTGTTTTACATTCTTGCCATCTTGCAATTTAAGAATAGCCTCTTCTACATCTTTTCTAATTGGATATTCCAATGAAGGTAAAATGGATTGAAGAGCGTCCTTAATATTATTAAACGTGCCAATCGAGGTAGTTAGAGCGGACATATAAATGGCCAATTTAGAATCTAACTCTTGAACATACTCTTTTTTAATTTTATGCAAGCGTATATTAGTTGCAATAATACCCCCACCTGCTGCCAATGGCATAAGAAAAAGCAACGGTTGGAAATAAACTAATATAATGATTGCTCCCAATCCTGTACCTACAACGAATGTTGAGATAAACGATTGCTTTGTCATATTTACTCCATGCAACTTCGCTTCTTCAATAATGTAAGAAGGACTAACATATTCTCTAATTCTCGATTTCTCTAACCATTCCATAAGAAAAATAGATTTTCCTTCATCTTCATCACGAAGAATACTAGATAGTCTTTTTCGCTTTCTTGAAAAAGACACTTGCGATAATTGCATAATTGCTAAATACGCTAACACCCCAATGGCAATTAACCCAATTATCGGAATGATCTGTGACACATGTAATCACCTACCTTAATAAAGTTTCAGCTGGTGCCAAATGTTGAAGTTCTTCAAAGTCTTTATACGAATCACGTATTTTATTCCATAATTTTGGGGACATTTTGTCTACTTGAATATGAGCCTGTGAAAGCTCGTCAAATTGAAATATAACGTTTTCTACGATGTTTCCATCTACATAAGCCAAATATTCAGTAATTTGGCTTATTCTACGAATTGTCCCGTACCTCTTCACGTGAACACCAATACCAAAACCTCTTATAATCCTTTTTCCGTAATATTCAGCTGGATGATTATAGGCCTCTTGACACAAATCAATAAAACGTAAGATTGCGTCTGCTGTTGAGTCAGCATGAACAGTAGTATCAACAATGTGACCTGTTGTTGCTGCCTTCATTACATCAAAGGATTCCTCACCACGAGACTCTTGCAACATGATATAGACAGGATTTTGTCTCATAGCATTTCGAACATGATAAGAATAACCGAACGTTCTCTTTTCATCGTCAGATGCTTCACGATTCTTCCACATCTTAATAGGTTTATTAGGATACAATTCATCTAAATAAGTTTCAGGCACATCTTCAATCATGATGATATTGGAATTTTCACGTGTGTACTTGGTAAAGTATCGTAATAACTCCGTTTTTCCGGTTCCAGTTGCCCCACTTATAAGATGGCTTTCAAAAGCAAATGTCGCTTTTAAAAACTCGATCATCGTTTTATTTGCATAACCCGAATTAATCATGTAATCCTCTGATAAACGTAATTTCTTAGAGATTATACGGATACTCATACTCGTCTTAGTATCCAAGTCTTGACCAACAATATTTACACGCATATAAGGAAATTGAGCGTCAACAGAAGGTTTTGCCATTGAATACGGCTTACCCGAAGCAAACGCAAATCGATTACATAGGTCTAAGTAATCTTGTTCACTATCAAACGTAAGATTAGTCTTATATGGCCCTTTATAAATATCATCGACCCAAATATTGTCCCACCCAATACATTGAATGTCCGTAAGGGTATCAATTTCAGTTAGTGGTTGCAATACGTCCAATCCTGCTATCTTTTCAACAAGATAATCCGTAACTTGGTCTAATGAATAGTCAGTAATAAGAGTCGAATAATCAGTTAAAAAACCTTTACTTGAAACATAACTATAAATAACTTCTCTTAATTGCCCTTGTTTTCTTCGATTACCAAACGAATCTCTTAGTAATTCGCGGTATTGTTCTTGTGAAAGATATTCTTTGATATGGTCTGTAATTTGTTGGTTAATGCTATTGGACATTTTAATTTTAGGTTTTAATTGGTTTTGTTGAACCTTTTGGAATAACAACCTTTCCAGGTTGATAACGTTTCGCTCCTCTGTTACCAACCCATCATATCGAATGCTGTTTTTCATAGGATTTACCCCATCCTTCCAAATAAACCATTGCGCTTTTTCGGAATAGCTGACTCAAACGAAATTTTCAGTTTAGCAGCTAACTTCTCTAAACGTTCACGAATTTCTACTGAGCTTAACTGAAGAGCAAATTCAGATTGTTGTCTCGCTGGATCATAAGGTATTAGAATCGCATCTTCACTTGTCAGCTGGAAATACTCATTCGCGGTTAACTCTGTACTTGTCATATTTAATATCGTTGACCATTTTTCTTCTAAGTGAGCAATGTTAGAAGAAAGGAACTTATATGCGTTCTTATTTTCAAATAATCTTGTAGCATTCGGTGTAACAACATTGATAATTTGTTCACTGTTTGCAATAACTTCAAATCCAAAGATAGAGTGAAGCTCTATCGGTAGGTTCAAGATAATGTACGTATATTTACTTGTTTTCAAACTGTACAAAAACTTATCAATATACTCTTGGGCTTCCTTTTCATTGTCTTCCCCTTCATTTATTAGGGAGGGAAAACTACTTTCTTGGAAATTCATCGGAAGCGTTAGATAGTCTAATTTATCCGGTAATTCGGCATACACTCTTCTTAAGTCTCGATTCTCACTATTTAGGAGAATCTCTTTCGTCAAAATGTATGGCTCTAAGTCAAATGAACGTTTAAGAATTGTATCTTGAAAGAATTCACGCGCATTTCTTGTTACGTCTGTAATTTGAGTAGAAATCGCAACTGAAGGCTTTTTATAATCTAATTCAACGTACAACACCTTATGTTCATTCATGGCGAGCAATTCAGCAAACCCTAGTGACAATGTTCGTTTTCCTTGTGAATGAGCTACTGAGTAAAAACTTAAAATTTCAGCCATTATTCTTCACCTTCATTTTGATTGGTTTCTTTTTCAAAGGACGATTCATTAATAAATGTAATAACATCACTTTGCTCTGTTACTTCTTCATTATTTGCTTGTCCTGTCGCAATCGGTACTACATCACCCAAGAGCTTTGCCTTATTTACTAATTCGTTTAACTCTACAGGAATTGCAAAAATATAAATTTTAGCAAGGGCATTCTTCTTTTCATTTGTATTCTCCTGGATTACACCTTTTTGGTAACCCTCTGGATCAAAAACGTTAGAAGCATCAGCGTCCTTTACCGATAACACTCGAACTTGCGACGCCAATTTTCCATACACCGCTTTTTTAGACTGACTTCCCGTTTCAATGAGCGAACGGAAATATAAATCAACTTCCGAATTCGGAATAATGCTGTTACCTAAACTCGTTTCTAAATCAACAAGTAATGGAAACGCAACTTCATTTTCTTTTAGTGAAAGGACCCCAGCGTCGGGCATTTCACTTTTTGGAATAATCTTATTGTCGTAAATAAAACTATTAGCTGGGGTTCCATACCCCGCTACCGTCCACTTTCCTACAACATCTTTCATATTCCTTACAGCATTCGTCGGTATTCCTTGTGTCGGAACTGTAATTACTTCTAACATTTCTTTTGTAATTTCAGTTCTTGGTGGAATATCAACTTTTGTCACAACAACATTCGCTTCATTGATTTCAGCTTTTATCGTGAAATTTGTATAAACCAATATCGAGACGATTAAAGCTGCAACCATTAACATTGATACCAATCGTTTTCTCCATAAAGTTTTCTTCATATTAGCCTCCGTATTATTTTGTTAATGCTTTCGATTCATAAATGACAATTTCTCTACTTCTTGTAATGGATTCATTAGGGGCTTGCTTTTTAGTAATTCTTGAAGCCATATCATTAAAAGGAGTATTAATAACCGTATATGAATCTACCGCAATCATTGGAGCTCGTTCAGATATTCGATAAATATTCACGTAACGCTCTCCTTCAAAAAAATCTGAGCTGTCTGCATACTGTCTTACGATTGCTTCAACAGCAATATCTTCATTGATTGTAATTTCTTCATTCACTCTTGCATTCCCTAAATTGATGGCCTGAGTCATTGCATTTCTTGTAGCATTTTCCACGCTTGTTTCATTATCGCTATCTGCAATACTGATATATTCAAATGATGATGTGAAAATAGCGAAGAACAATAACACCAGGAAAAAGAATGCACCTAATGTAAGCTTTGACATTCTTTCACCTCTTTACTTACTTGGTATTTGTACAGATTTGAATAATGAATCTCCAAGGATAATTTTATAATCTCGTTCCTTACTAAATTGACGAATCTCCTCTAACTTTTCAGGACTTAGATAAAACGTTTTAAAATAGTTGTTTACACTTACTTGTTTTGGATCACTTATCCAATTGTTATACCAATCTGCTAAACTCGTTATTTTAGTAGTTTGATTCAACCAATTCCATCCTGTTCCCTGTGGGAAAGGATTTTCCGGTGAAACTGAACGCTTTATAAAATCATCATTTCCGTTCGGATCTCCGACAATCGAACCTTCTACATCAATTACTCCTTGTACACAAGTGTTCATTTTATTCACTCCCACATTCGGTACCAGTGAATTAAAAATGTAATCACCATCAGGCTGTTCAAAACTTAAATACCACTTGCGTCCCCCGTCTAATATCGTTTCATTTGAATTTCGCTTAGGATGACTAAGGGAAGTGAATACATTTCCACTAAATTCTTCCACATACTTTTGCGGCTGCTTCCATGTCTTCCAACTATCCTTCGTATTTCCGCTAGTAGAGGTCGTTTCAATCGGCACCTCATATCCCGTTAGTTTCAAATTATTCGTTGTACTCGACCATGTTTTTTTTGTATATGGCATGTAATTCACCAAATCAGGCATGTAGCTTACTACTTTACTCGGCCCCTGCCCATTCGATACACTGTCTTGATTTATGTAGTGTGTCAAAATTGTATAATCAAAACCAAAGCCAGCCCTTCTCTTTAAATGTTCATCGGGAATTATAAGATCGGTAGTAACATATTCTCTAAAAATTTGTTGCCCTGATTCTTTGGAATTAACCGTCCTTACAATCCCTTCTGCTGACGAACTCTCCCCAGGACGAGCACAAGCATTAGGTGTATATTTCGAATTCACATAAATAGGTGTTGCTCTTACGTTGTTACTGAAAGTAACCTCTGATTTATTATGAAATGGAGTTCGATTTGGATTAATGTCTGCCTCAACATTTCCGCTATCTGTCAAAATCCAATCAAAAGTTAAAGATTGTGATTGTCCTTCAGACAATACAACCGATTGAGTCCCTTTCACTTTATTACCAAACTTCAAATTAACAGTAGTAGATAAATCTGAATTTACTCCTTCAAGAGAACTCAATCTGTCTAATTCACGTTGGTAATGATCAATCTCAGTTTGGAGAGTATTTATATAACATTCTGTATTGGCAATTTCCTGTCTCTTTGCATTTAAAGTATTCAATAATGTATTGGCTCTATCAAAGTCATGATTATTCTGTGCGTCCTCTAAATCCTTAACAATTTGTGCTTCTTGACTTCTCATTGTTGCTAATTGAGAAATTCTAGTATTTTTTTGAGTAGAACGTGTATTGATATCGTTTTGAATAGCTTGTCTTGCTGTTTGTCTTTCATTAGTAAAACTATTTCTTCTAACATCAACTTTTGTTCTAGTTTGTGTGTCTTTTTCTACTGTCTTCCCGTCAATTTTTGTAACTTCTAAATCAATTTGATAAGAATATCTATCGGCGGGTAGAACAGGAGCAGGACAAGAACTATTTGCAGGAGGTTTGTAATTAGTTCTATAGGAAAGTAATGCTTGTTTCCCGGTAAAATCGAAATACGCGGTATTCCCCCATCTTGTTTGATTATCATCTTCAGGTGTTCGTACTCCATACCATATAGCCGTATCTGTTTCATCAACAGTTAAAGATTTATATAGTTGATAGGGTGTAAAATAATACGACCCAATCGTATCAGCTTCTTGTCTTGGATATAATCTTCGAATTACATTACTACCAATCATCTGTAGCCAAGAAGGATCAATTCCACTATCGAGCGATATATGCCCTTTTGAATATTGGGAATTATTGAATTCGAATGGTAAAACCAACGGTGTCCAAACAATTTGATTATCAACTCTTTTAACCAAGAATAATACCCATGAAGCAGACTCATTAGCATTAGGAAATAATTCATTTACTGGCAAAAATGCGTTAAAACCCACACCGTCATATCGCATATTACAATCTAATTGATTATCCTTATTAACTGCATCAGCGGGACACTCATTATAGACACCACTACCAAGATTGTTATATTCAAGGTCTTCAGTCGCTGACAAATTTCCATATCCATCAGCTCTGTATATTTTTACTGTGTTTAATCCACTCGTTCCAACTACTTTTCGAGCAACTATATAGGTTGCGTTGTTACTACTCGTATGTCGTTTATAACCTTGAAGAGCAGCCCAACCTTGAAAGTTAACATATTCTAGTTGTCCATTCCCAAAATTTCGAGAAACAATTTTAAAACCGCCTGCTGTAAACTTATTATGATACACATCGTATATCAATTTTTGACCTGATCTCTGCTCCTGTAACTTGTCACCATATTTACTTGACCAACCCGACTTGACATTAGACTCAACATTATTGGGTGAGTAGGCTGCGTAAACTTCATCTGTATTAAGTGAAAAAATACTGGTTAGGACTGCAATTAGACCTAACCAAGAAATAACTAATCTTTTCACACCTAAACCTTCTTTCTTCTTAAAAACCTCCAATAAGCAAGAGCTCCTACAATCAATACAATTAGAATGACAGAAATCACATACCAAATTACATTAGAACTCTTTTCATCCTTTTGAGATTTTATTTCCTTTTTTGGTTGCTCTTTTTCTTTATTTTGTTTTTCTTTGTCTTTTGTCTCTTCTTTTTTAACTTCCTCTGAGCTTAGCTCAGTATTTGGCTCACCCTTGTTTTCTTCTACCTTCGGCACTTCTTTTTCTTGTGTTGTTTGTTTATCAACTACCGTTACAGAAGAAGAATCACTTTTTCCTGCATTACTTTCCTTTTGAGTCGTTGTAGACTGTTTTGAATCAGCAGTATTTGTTGAAGGTGCTGGAGTAGTCTGCGATGGTGCAGGCTTATTTTCCACTGGCTTTGATGGTGCAGGCTTGTTTTCCACTGGCTTTGATGGTGTTGGCTTATTTTCCACTGGCTTTGACGGCTCAGGCGACGGTGTTGGTGTCGGCGTTGGTGTTGGTGTCGGCGTCTCTTTCTTCACTGTATTAACCGTCAGAGTTAAAGAAGTATATTCACCACTCGGTGGATAAATCGTATATTGTTGCCCGTTAGAAACAGGCCCTCTAACTAAACCACTAACATTAAATTGTCCTGTTGTCGGTGCATAAAATCCGGTTACTAAACCATTACAAGCACCACTCGCTTGTGCTGGACTACCTGGTATATGTTGGTCAGAAACGATAGTCATTGAACATTCTCCATGAGTTGGATCATGATTTGCATCCGCAACTTTTGGCAATGCCATAACACCAAAGGTGAATGTTGCCGCTGTTATAAATTTTACGATTTTACTAGAAAGCTTCATTTGTATTTCCCCCTATGTAAATAAAATTGCTACAAATACTGAAAGAGATATCGGTATCGCTTCAGGAGTGATAATCATTTTTTTCGTAACCCTGTAAGATAAAAACGATATTTCTCTTTTCACCCTCTTCTTTATAAGAAGAAGTATTGTATGAATCAAGAACGAAAGTGTCATATACACACTTACTAATATAAGAACTATCAAGAACGGGGCAACTGTAGGTTTCATAAATTGCAAATACATAGATAACACCATTAACATTTTTATATCTCCTGCTCCTAGTTGAACATTCGGTATATTCATTAGTAAGATTCCTACTAATAAGATGATAATAAGAGCTACCAACATAAACGTTGCCATATCGTTAAAGATACCAACTATCAGAATCAATAACCCAAAAACTAGATGCCACACATTCTTTGTTTTCAATGTTCGTATATCTGTCCATATATTCACAACTAAATAAATGAAAAGAAGATATATTATCGAATCGGTAGTCACGACTACCACCTGCTTTAATTATACTTGTTTTCCTTGTAACTATCAAGGTAATTCGGTCAAATTCAGAGGGAAATTTACAAATTTTTCAAGCGTAAGAGAGTCCGATTTTCCTTCTTATGAACTCTCAATCTTTTAAAAACATATACCTTACCTTTACTCTTCCTGGAATTACTCTTTTATAAAGTCCATATCAAACTTTTGAATCTCCGCCTTATACTCCTCAATTGGTTTAGCAACTCTCCACGCATGACGTAGATTATCAAGTAACTCATCCACCAAGAACAATTGCATAAACTCTTGTTCATATTTCGGATAAGATGAAACAAGTTGATCAATACCTTCCTCAGTGGAAATACTCCATACGACTACACTCTGAACGGAATCATTAAACACTTTCGGTAATGATCCATGTTGAGCTATATACTTACGGTAATAAGATTGTTTCTTTTTCATAAAGCGTAAAGGGTTTTGACCTTGTGTTAATCGTTCTACGATAAAGTCCATCTTCCCCGCTGGTGTATCTAATTGGAATACCGCGTGAGGCGGTTCAATTTCATTTGATAGGAATGGATGAAACGCAAACTTCTCTTTCTGAACAAGTCCCTTAATCAATAATTGAATTCTAATTTCATTAAGCGTTGGATAAAAAAGCTGTTCCTTAATCGCAGAAGCCATATGCATTGGATTAGGTACTTCAGTAATACCTAAGCAAAAACTTAAAAAGTTTTTCGCTGCAATCCCAATCGACCATACGTACTCCGTATCGTGAAAGTCACTCTTAATCTTCCATCCTTCCAACCAACCATTTTGCTGTAACACTCGCAATCTCGTTCCTAACTTATGGCCAATCATCGCTTTACTATATAAAAAGCGGAGTTGCTTTTCAGTTAGAAGTTTTGCGTTTGCCAATGTTACGGCAATATCAAGGTCAAGTTGTGATATCTGACCTGTCTGTACCCGATGCTGAATAACATCAAGATGAAGGTCTGGACGCCTACTCCATCGAAACATTTCAATTTTCGCAGTTGGATCATCAAGAAGCGGGACAACTCCTTGAGACGTTCTCCATATACTCATCGTTTATTAGAACATTCCAAAGCTACGTTGGTTTAGTAGATTCGCATAATTTGCCTCAACTTGCTGAATCGTAACTTTTCCACGTTTCTTATTCTTATCTAGGAATTTAATTGTCCCTTTACAAAGAGTACCAGGAGGAAGATAATCGTTATGCTTGTTGCGTAAGTTAGTTGTTAGATTTCCAATTAAGGAAACACCTTTAGGAAATTCGCAATAATAAGAGTTGAACCCTTTCGCTTGACCTGTTACTTTAAATGAAACATAGTCACCTACTCTAAAATGGTCTTCAATATTGACCCATACAGTATCTATTTCATCTTGAAGAACAGCTTTACGACTTAAACGGATACGATAATCCACTTTTTCTTCCGGCTTCTCCAACTTATCAATGGAGATGATGTTTGCTTCTACTACAGTTCCGAGTTGTAATAATTCACGTAAATTCTGCACTCGTTTGAAATCCCATTCTTCTGGAGGGACGATACATGGATAGCCTTGTACTTCCACAAAGACTAAGCCATTTTCATTAACACCTGTAACCGTACCCTTTACCTTGTCACCAATCTTTGCTGAATCCACAAATTGCTTGGCTACTTTTTCTAAGGCCTCGATTCGGCTGACCGAAACAATACCATCTTTAATTTCTTTGACGATGAACGGAATTGTTGTAGAAACAAACCCATTTAGACTCGAAATATTTCTCTCAACAAAATCTTCTTTACGAGCGTATACACTCTCACCTTGATATCCAATTACAACTAATTCTTCTTGTTTTCCTTTTACGTCCACCTTACGTATTGTTTCCACAACACCGTATTGTACCCATTTCCGGTCTCTACTTTCCTGTAGAATTTCTTGTAACATCGAATTCATTAATAATGCCCTCCTAAATGTAATAGAACGAATTTCTGAGAACAAAACAAAAAGCACGCATACCTCTCCCGTCAAAGGAAGAAATATGCGTGCTCCGCACTATTTCTACAAAATGTAAAAATACTTATTTATTTATGTTCACAATTGTTCTAAAAAAATAATAGTATATTTTTCACTAGATTTCAACAAAAACATTCTAAAGACCCATTTATTTTTTTGAGGGCTACTAATTCGGTATAACTCTCCAATTTATATCTGTTTGATACTTTAAAGGAGTTCCATCTTGACGGACATAGGCGAATGCTGGATTTAATTCTAGTTGCAGCGCATTTGAAGGGAACGTCATTTCGTATATTCCATATCCTGTTTCTTCACTAGCTGATACGAGCGTTATAAATTGTTGTCCATCAATAAATTGTTCTGAATTTACTATTGTTGGAGCAATCCCTTTTAAGCCACTTATCTGCGACATATCTGAAATAGACTATAGTTTGATAGTGTTTTCCGGGAATAACCGAAAGGTATCTTCGCTTATTAATGGTGAAGCAATTACTTGAAGTTTCCACCCATTCCGTTCCTTACGGGTATCTTTTATAATGACTTTGTTTAAAAATGATTCCGACACCTTCTGTGTAGTTCCATTTAATTTCATAGGAGCGAAAGTCAGATTATTAGGTACTTGTAACAATTCAAGACTACCTGGAGCGGTCTTGAAAGTTTCAGAAGTTGCAACCCCTTCTCCTTTTTCGCTGAGTGGAGTTATGGTATACCTATAATCTGTATCAGAAACCAGCGGGCGGTCCGAATAGGTATCACTGTTTCCTTCGTAGAGTATATTTTTTCCTCTCTTTAATTCATATGATATAGCTTGAGAGTGTTTTGACCATTTCAATGTCAATCCTATGTCGCTTACTTCTTGTGAACTTAATACAATGAGTGGAGAAAAATAAAAACCTTCTGCGTGATTCTTATTTACGCTTTGATCGTAACTTAACCTATTCGTAACGCTAGTAAACTTCCAGGTTCCGATCCCGCTATTTTGGAAATTTCCGCTAGAAACAAGCGCGATCTCATCATTGGATAAAGCCTTATCCCAAATACTAAATTGGCTGATTTCACCATTAAAATAGGAAGCGTTAGAGGATGGACTTTTCCCGATTACAATATCTAAATTCTCATCATACTGAAGAGAACCTGTAATCGATTTAACCGCTACTAGTTGATTGTTAAAAAAGAGCTTTGCGTTGTTTCCGTCATAAGATAATGCAAGTAGATTCCACTTATTTAAGTGTAGGTTACTGGCTTCAAATCCAAGATTGACTTCTTCACCATTAATTTCAAGGATACCGTAGACTTTCTGATTACCAATCTTTAATTCAATGTCTCCATTCGAAACTAAGGTTTGGTCGGATAAACTTTTTGGTTTGATCCATATCCCCCAAGTCACATTTTTATCTTTCTGATAGAGAGCCGAATTCGGTATTTGAAAATATTGAGTAACTCCATCCAGAGGTATACCTTCCAAAACAATAGAATTAGGGTCTACTGACCAGTCTTTATATTCAAACGTCACTTGGTAAGAATAAACCGTTTGGTACGTTCTTGTATCGATTGCTGGCTTAGTCGCGTTTCCACGATAACGATAAACTCTCGTATCTACCGCCGGTTTAACAACCGTTCCCGAATAAATTTGTTTCCATACCCTTGTGTCAGGCTTGCTGACATTCCCTTCGTACTTGTAATAATTGATATATTGTTTATATATATGTGTTTGCCCATTTACTGGATTAGCTGGTACTGGAAACTCAGTGATTGCACTTCTTGATGTATAAACTGCATCTAAAGGACCTGTGAATTCATCTAAATTATAGTTATAAGTTTGAGTAATCCACGGTGCTATCGTAACAGAATGACTGTACGTCCACTTCTTAGTAGACGAATTATACTTATAAATTTCTTGTTTTCCTTGTGATGTATTCCCGATTCCCGACACAAATTTACTAGCAGCTGGTGAACCACTTATAACAGTTGAGCTACCACTCTTGTTTAGTGGTCCTGTAAATCCACCGCTATTAAAAGTAATGGAATTAGGAAAACTGTTAGTGGAGCTTGTTCTTGACTCCGTTTGTGTTTTGCGCTGTTCTGTTGTATAACTCCCGCTATAAACATATTTTTCTAGATTATTCGCTACATATCCATCTTGATTATAGGAAGGTGAGGTATGCCCTTCTATGTACTTTGTATCCGAAGGGATATATTCACCGCCAGTCTGAACCTTAATTGGAGTTCCGTTCGAAACCGTTATTTCAACACTGTCACCATTTACTGAGTAATCGACTTCCCCATTATCTACACTTATGCTCTCTATTCCGAGTAAATTTGGTATGTTAATGGTTTGAGTTTGATTAGCAAGAGTGCTTTCAGGAAAAATGACATTCTTCGTTTTCACTAATTCTTTTCCATATCCAATGTTACCTGTGGAGCCGAAGAATAATATACACAAAAGAAATATAGAAACTCCTTTTTTCATTAAGAATTCTCACCTCCTTATTAGATATTTTAATAACCAGGCAGCAATATCCAGTTTAAATCTGTTTCGTACTCATTAGCATAAGTACTAGGGTCTATGGTTAGTTCTAAAGCGTTATTCGGTAGACTAATCTCATATATCCCTTGTCCTGTTGAAGAAGAAGCATTTACTAATATGTGCTCTCCTGGTTCATCAATGAATTGTGTGAGGGTATTAATATTGGGTGAATCAGCTATTTTACCTTTGGTTTGTGTTACAGATAAGAGCGGTTGTAGTTTGAGCGATTTATTTGGAAAAGACTTATCAGAAGAACTGCTTTTCACATTTGATGCCTGTACCGTTAACCGCCATCCATCACGATTTTTCCGAGTATCTTTTACAATAATTTTATCCATTGAAGATACATAGGATCTTTGCATTTTCCCATTCAATGTAATCGGGTTAAAAGAAATAGCAGAAGGTACAGAAAGAATTTCTAGACTTCCTGGATTTGTAGTAAAACTAGCTTTAGCGGGTACACTTTTACCATTCCTATTTTTAGCTGTAATCGCATACTCATAAGCTGTTTCAGATTGAAGAGCTTCTTCGCGATAGTTTAATTCTTCTCCGTCATAAACTATTTCTTCTCCTCTTTTTAATTCATATCCAGTAGCTTCGTTTAAAGCATTCCATTTAATCTTCATTCCTAAATCGCTTATATCTTCAACAGTCAACTCATTCAACGGTGAGAAATTATAGCCTTTAGCATGATTCTTATTTGAACTCTGGTCATAACTTAAAGCATTCGTTAAAGTAGAGAATGTCCACTTCCCTAACCCGCTATTTTGATAGTTTCCATTAGATGCAAGATTAATCTCGTCTTGAGATAATTCCTTATCCCAAATGCTGAATTGACTTACATCACCATTAAAATAAGAAGTGTCAGTGGCTGGGTTTTTGCCTATAGCAATATTCAAATTCTTTTCATACTGAAGAGAACCTATAATTGTTTTGCTATCCACTAATTGATTATTGTAGTAGAATTTAGCCTGTTCGCCATCATAAGAAAGTGCAAGGTGAGTCCATTTGTTTAAGTGTAGGTTACTAGCTTCAAATCCTAGAACAACCTGTTCTCCATTTATCTTTAACCATCCTTGTACCTTATGATTGTCTATCTTAAACTCAATGTCCCCATTAGAAACTATTGTTTGATCGATTAAACTTTTCGGTCTAATCATAATGCCCCATGTGACATTTTTGCTAACATTGTAAGATTGTAGATTCTGAATACTAAAATATTGTGATGTGCCATTGAAAGTTAAGCCATCTAACTCAATTTGATTAGGTGGAACTTGCCATACCTTATATTTAAGAGTGACATTGTAAGTATAGACTGATTCATATGTACGGGTGTCAACGGCTGGCTTAGTAACATTGCCCCTGTATCGATACACGCGAGTGTCCACGGCGGGTTTTGTTACATTTCCCTTATAACGATATACACGGGTGTCACTTGCTGGTTTTGTTACATTGCCACCATATTTTTGGTAACGGGTCCAACTAAACCCCCCATTATCAGCCCATGAATCATATACATAATCTATTTCATTGAGCGTTCCTGTATATCCGTCTTGATTATAGGAATACGATGAGTACATACCACTTTCAGCTTTTGTCTTACAAGCTTCCCCGTTCGCACACCATCCAGATGCTCTTTTTTCACCGGATTCATATTTAGTATGAGCTGGTGTGTAACTTCCGCTATATACATATTGTGTTAGTGTTCCTGAATATCCACCTTGATTGTAAGATGCTGCTGTTTGGCCTTCTACATATTTGGTATCGGAGGGTGTGTAACTTCCTGAGTATAAGTATTTTTCAAGAGTTCCAACATAACCGTTTTGATTATAATTTGCGTTTGTTTGGCCTTCTACATACTTTGTTTCTGCAGGAATATATTCGCCACCTGTTTGTACTTGAACAGGTGTCCCATTAGTGGCTGTGACTATTACGTTATCTCCATTAATCTCATAATTTACATTCCCGTTATCTACATCTATATTCGTTACTTCTAATAGATTAGGAACGTGAATAGTTTGAGATTGAGTAATTTCATTCTTTTGAGGAAAGTTTAAATTAATAGTTTGAGTAACTTCTTCAGCGTAGGCAAAATTACTAACAACCCCAAACAACACCATGATACAAAGTAGTGAATAAAGAGTTCTTTTAATCATATTTAATCACCTCCTTTTTAAGCTCCTTCCTCTATCGACCATGTTAGATCGGTAAAATAAGATAACGCACTACCATTTGAATTCACATAAGAATTCTCTGGATTAAGGGTTAATTCTAGAGCTTGTGATGGTAAATTTATTTCAAATACACCATAACCTGTATTTGTGTTTGCGCTAACAAGTTTCTTTGCTGTTGAATCGATTATCTGCGTATTATTAATTACTGTCGGTTTTGTAGCAACTAATCCACTCTTTTGAGAAATAGTAGCAACAGGCTTCATGGCAATCTTTTCTTTTGGGAAAGTCTTTAGCCCGTCTGAACTTTTTAAAGAAGTTGCACTCACCATTAACTTCCATCCATTACGAGTTTTCCTAGTATCCTTAATGATGATAGATTGAGAAAAGGTCCCGAATGATTTCTGAATCTCTCCATTTAATGTGATTGGATTAAAGGAAATATTCGTTGGAACTTGCAATATCGCTAGTTCTCCCTTTGCAGTCGTAAAAGATTTTGTAAGGGGAAGACTTTCTCCGTTGTCATTTTTAGCAATCACTTTGTAACTATAATTGGTTTCAGATTGAAGGTTTTGATCATGGAAGGATAAGTTTGGACCCTCATAGACTTTTTGTTCCCCATTTACTAATTCATAATTTGTTGCCCTACTTACAGCATTCCAATTTAAATTCATTCCCATATCTGTAATAGCTGTTGCAGTTAAAGAAAGAGGGGTTGCATAATTCCCGTTCACTACTGCATTATTTTGATAAGAGGTTTGATCATAGCTATATTTGGTCGTGAGGTTATCAAATATCCAATATCCTAATAAATTGGCTTCATTCCCATTTAACACAGAATTTGCTAAATCAGTAATTTTTTTTTGGGTTCTCTCCCCATTCCAAAACCTTACTTGACTTATTTGACCGTTGAAGGGATAGGCATAATTGGGATTATGATTTTCTCCAATAAAGAGATTTTTTGATACAGATCGTTGAATAGAATCTCTACCATCACTTTTATATAAATTGAGAGTTTGGAGTACTCCGTTTATATAGATTTTTGCATTTTGTGCGGTTGGTTTTGCGTTAGGTAATACCACTGCGATATGCAACCATCTTCCAGCTAGATTACTAGAAGGGACACCTATAATTTCTCCTTGCCCTGTATTAATGCCAAAATATCCGGTTTTATGAAAAATTACTCCATAGCTCGTGTCAAAGCCGAACACAAGATAAGTTGCATTCCCTCCATTCCATTTCACCCATGCTTCAATTGTTGATTTAGCGCCTGTTGTTTGATTGCTATTTATATTATTAACCGTTACTCCTTCATTTCCGCTAAATTGCAAAGAAGAGGCTGGTGGTGTTATCTCCGCAGCCTGGGCAATATGAAAATTAGGGACGAGAATGGAAAATAGCAAAACTAAAACAGAGAGTTTCTTCACTTTGTTTTTTTCCTCCTTTTATGCTCCCTCTTCAATAGTCCATGTAAGGTCTGTAAAGTAAGATAAAGCACTTCCATTTGAGTTCACATAGGTATTTGCCGGGCTTAAAGTTAATTCCAACGCTTGAGACGGTAGAGTTATTTCATACACCCCGTAGCCCGTATTTGTACCTGCGCTGACGAGTTTTTTCTTTTCTTCATCAATAAACTGTGTAGAGTTCGTAATCGTTGGTTTAGTAGCTACCAATCCACTTGTCTGTGTTATGGAGGATACAGGCTTTAAAGAAATTTTATTCGTTGGAAAAGTTCTCATGCTATTTGTGCTTTTTAGTGGAGTTGCTTTGACCACAAGTTTCCAACCATTTCTATTTTTCCGTGTATCTTTTACGATAATTTTTTGATTAAAAGAACCATATGATTTTTGTTCCAATCCATTAAGCGTAATAGCATTAAAGTTGAGAGCGGATGGAACTTGTAATATGGCCAATTCTCCTGGTTTTGTAGCGAAAGTTTTGGTAATAGGAATACTTTCACCGTTTGCACTCTTCCCCTTTAGCGTGTAACTATATAAAGTGTCAGAGATCAAGTTTTGGTGAATGTATTGTGCATTGGGACCGCTATAAATGGTTCTCCCATTCTGAATAAGCTCATAATTCGCATTCGTGAAATTTCCCCATGACATGCCTATCGCCATATCAGTAAGATTGCTTGCTGATAGCCCAAGATTTGATAAAAAATTAAATGCTTGTCCATGATTATTATTTATACTTTGGTCATAAACAGTACTTGTTGTCAGTCCATCTAACACCCAATATCCAACTAGATTAGTTGTATTATTGTTATTGGTGACTTCTGCCTGTGTTAATGCCTTATTCCATAGTTTTACTTCGCCTAATTCTCCTTTAAACGGTTCTGTGTAGCTTGTTCCAGTTCCAATCGGTCTAGCTCCAAAGAAAACAGGAGGAATTCCTTTTTGAGAAACACCACTTAAAACTTCTGTTTGTTGTAAAACGCCATCTATGTACAGCTTTAAATCCGTACCGTTATATACTCCAGTCACTCGATACCATTTATTTGCTTGTATATTGTTAGAAGAGTTTGCGGATTGAGTTGCACTATCACCGTTATAAGAAACAAATGTTAATCGGTTGTCAGATGTTCTATAAGATATCGCAAACCCTTTTCGCGCATCCAAATTTGATACAATATGCATGTTATTAGCGGTATTTATTTGATTGAGTTTTAGTTCGGCCTGTACAGTAAATGGTTTTGAGTTGTCAAAAGCCAACTTTGGATTTATGTAATTATTTTGACCGTTGAAATTTAGACCACTAACCGCCGCCTTACTTGCTGAAGGTGATACCGCTAAGCTTACAATTAAAAGAATAAATAATAGGAATTTCCTCAAATAATCTCCCCTCCTTTATAAGAACTATTATCAAGCTCCTGGTTCAACCGTCCATGTGAGATCCGTATAATAATTTAGTGAACTACCATTTGGGTTTACGTAGGCATTTGACGGATTGACGCTTAATTCCAATGCTTGTGATGGTAAAGTGATTTCGTATACCCCCTGTCCCGTATTCGTACCGGCACTAACAATTTTTTTTACGGAAGAGGTATCAATTAGTTGTGTTGAATTCGTAATACTCGGCTTCGTAGCAACCGCTCCGCTTGTTTGAGTAATTGCAGAAACAGGTTTTAAAGCAATTTTGTTAGATGGAAAGGTTCTTACACCATTTGAACTTTTCAAAGGAGCTGCTTTCACAACTAACTTCCAACCATTTCTACTTTTCCTGGTATCTTTAACGATAATTTTTTGATTAAAAGTACCATAAGACTTCTGATCAGCTCCATTTAATGTGATGGGATTAAAGTTAATTGCAGATGGGACTTGTAAAATAGCCAATTCTCCTACCGCCGTTTTAAATGTCTTGCTGTCAATAGACTCTCCATTTGTACTTATGGCTGTCAAGGTGTAATCATAATTGGTATCTGAGACTAAAGCTTTTTCCGAGTAACTATTACCTGTTCCAGAGTATAGAGAACTTGATCCGCGAACAAGTTTATAAGAGGATATTTCGGATGATTTAGTCCAACTTAAATTCATGCCTAAGTCCGATATGCTCGATGCTATTAATGGGAAGGCTTGAGAAAAGCGGTACCCTATCCCATCCATGTTTTTTGTGGTTAAATCATAGACTTTTCCAGTAGTTAGACTGTTGAGTTTCCATGCCCCTACTAAGCCTGATTCGTTTCCTTTAACCCCGTTACTTTTTATGCTGTTTACTTCTGTTTGTGTTAATGCCTTATTCCAAACGCTGACTTCTCTTATATAACCATGAAATTTAGTATATGTACTCCCTCCGCCCGCTTTCGGATTTTGTCCGATTGCAAAAGGGGTAGTAGGTGTCTTTGTGGCTTGCCCTGGTGCACTTTGTACATCATCTTGTAACACACCATTAATATAGAGCCTAATATTGGTACCGTCATATGTACCGACAATGTGATACCACGTGTTGAGCGTTGGTGAGCTGTTAGCATTTGCAATTCGATATACACCATCAATAAAAAGGGAAAGCTGAACCGTTTTATCATTAACGTCGTATTCAAGACAAAATCCTCCGCCCTCTGCTTTACATGCGATCGCTTGAGGTACATCTAGTGAGGTGAATTTTACTAAAGCTTGTACAGAAATCTTTGGAGTCGAATCAATTTGACTTCCGTTACCTATTTCAAAGTAGGCATTGTTATTAAAATTCAGGTCTGAGGCAGCATAAGCCGATTCTTTATTAATTCCGATTAAGAAAAAAAGAAGGGCCAACGTTGTGAGGACCCTTATAGTAGACTTCATTAAGCCACATCCTTCTCACTTTTCTTGCTTTTCTTTCGTCCAATTCGATAAGAAACATAAACAGAGCCTACAATTATGACTGCAATTACTATCCAAAATAAGAGTGGCATATTTAAAATGGGATTCGGAACTTCCAAACCAGATTCTGTTATGAACGATTTCACATCGTCTCTTTTAATGGAAAACTCTTTTGTTACTTCTTCTCCAATTTGATCACTTGTTAATTTGATTTGATACTTTCCAGCTTCGTAGTTTCCTGCTTGCCACGGTATATGAAATAATACTTTAGATTTTGGTGCTGCATTAAACGGAGTTGCTTCTCCGTCAAACAAGACTTCTCCTTTTTTATTGAAAACCTTGTATTTAAAAGAAATCTCCTTAATTTCGGCATTAGGATTTTCTAATTCTAAGCCAATAAAGCTTTTATTAGGAGCGATGATATTTTTTATATCTAATAATTTGATGTTCTCTGAAGAATTAGGTTTTTCTTCGGTATTAATTTGAATAGGAACTGCAAACATAAATCTATTTTTGGCTGATAACTCCACATTCTCATTTTCTTTAATCGTTTCAAAATCGGCTTCGTCTTGAGAAATAAGGACAGAACCTAGAGAAGTTCCCTTTTCAAGGGCCTTCACTTTAACCGATACGACTTTTTCTTCATGCGGAGCTAATTCAACCTTTTCTGGAACAGTAATGTTTTGATCCATGTAAAAATTTTCTTCGGTCAGAGTGGTGTACTCGTTCCCGCGATTTTCAATATAGATAATTCCACCTTGCGTCGACGTTAAAGCATTCCCGGGCCTCATCGTTAGATGAATGGTGTTATCGCTTATATTTTGTAAAGTCATATTTAAGGTTTGTTCTTCACCTTCAGACAGCGAAAGATTGTAATAACCTTTAATTCCTTTTTGTTGGTTATCGGGTAGTTCTAGTATGACTTTGTAGGGTAAAGCTTCTACTGGATTCGTGTTGGCATATGTACTTTGAGGAATAATAAATGCTGATATCATAGCTATAAGAATTACAATTTTTTTCATTATTAAGCAGAGAAGGTGTAACCATTAAGCCTACACCCTCTCTCTCCTTTCTTGTTTTATGGACCTGTCACGATGGTATATGTGATAGTAGATTCATATGGTGTAGAACCATTAGGATAGTTGACAGAATCAATAAACGTAGTGTTAGGCGCTAATGTTAACGACAAACCATTAGCTCCAAATGCAACCGTATATTTTCCCATACCTGCGTTTTTAGCTGCAGATAAAATATTTACAGCACTTCCGTTGTCGAGAATCCATTCATTTGCAACCCATGTAGGTGAAGCTGATGTTGTTCCAACAGCTGAAATAGTACTTCCACTATTAGATAAACTTAATGAGCCTTGCGGTAATTTCTTAGCAGTTGTTCCGGCCGCAAATCCACCACTTGGTGTTTTTTCGGTAAATTGAGATGCAGAAACTTGAATTCTCCATCCTTCACCTGTTCCTGAAGCATCTGTGACGTTTAACTGTCCAGGATTAGCATTAGTTGTTTGTACTTCCCCATTCAATACGATAGGGTCAAAGGTTGTAGTAGAATTAATCGATACGTCCTTCTCTCCCCCTTGAATCGCCTGTGTTGCTTTAGTTGTCATGGAAGTTTCAGCTAAGGCAGAACCACTTACTAAGATTGCTGAAAATAGCCCAATCCCTAAAGTAAGTGTGAAAATCTTCTTTTTTAATCCGTTTTTCATTAATCTTTCCTCCTAAAAATAATTTAAAACTATGAGCCTACTAAGTTACCCCATCACCTCCTAAAAGTAGTGTTGTCTTGATCAATACAAACGCTTGCGAAAACTCATGGTTAATTCAGAATTGCTCCTACGAGGATTAAAAACACTATAAGAGCAAAAAAGATGCCTGTTAAATTTGAAATCATACTATCTTTTACCATGCAGACCTCACCTACTTTTTTCCTTTTTCTGAGGATTTATAGAGAATCTCTCATATGAACAATTCATAGGAGTTATTCGTATATAGGAAATTCCCTACATTTTTGCAATGGATCTATTCATCAATCACCCTTTTTTATAAAGACAAAAAAAACGCATACTTCCCCTAATTAGGAGAGGTATGCGTCTTCCGCCATACTTCTTGTTCATTTATGTTTACAATAGTTATAAGGTTTAAAAATCTCTATACAAAATAATAGTCGATTTTTCCTATAATTTCAATACTGAATTCTAGATTCTCACGAATATATTGGTAAAAGGATAAATAGTATAATAGAAATTAGGAATTTACAAAGAATAACTCATTAGATACTCCAAGTACTTGTTAAATATATTAGTAACATAAAAAATCATTACAATAAAAAATATCAAAGTAATAAAAACCTCAAAATAATAAAAAACCCAACTAAATAAAGAATAATCAACTATATAAGCAACTTTTGAAAAACGACCTCAATCCCTTACAGTTCTAGTGTTCAACCCACCTTACTACATGCTATATAATCCATAATTCACACTATCCACAAGTAAAGATTTCAACAATTCACAACTCTAAGAGGCATACATTTGATTAAAAATATTGCTAGAAGCAAACATATGATTAATTTTTCGTAAAGTGACAAACATTTAAAATGATTCTCTATATAGTTACAAACATTTGAAAATCTAGCAAAAACAGAAGCAAACATTTAAAAAATCATGTTTTCAGTACCCTGGATGAACAGAAATATGAATGATTTTCATGCTAGCCTCGAAAAATAGACAAAAAAAATACACCCCAAGCGGGTGTATTTGCGTTTTTATCCACGACTGAAAGCCCTGCGAATTATATATTTTTTTCGCAAGGCTAACTTATTTAGCTGTATTAAAATTTGGAAGTCTTTTCATTATGACTGGAACCTTACCGGTTTCCACGTATTCTTTCCAATTGGCCTCAATGATCACATCAGAAGAAATGTTTTTTTCAATAAAGTTTTGGATATGATTACGGAAAATCGTTCTAAAGTATCCCCCAATACTCTTACTGAAGTGGAACTTTTGTTTTTGGTACTTCATTTTATTGATATGGTCATTAAACCATCCTAAACAACGATAGTAAAAACTTTGGATATGCGCATCTCTCTCTGAAAAATCTCTATATTCTCCGTCGTCTTTAGAAACGTACTTCAAAACCTC
Organism: Bacillus yapensis; assembly: GCF_005280205.1. GTDB lineage: Bacteria > Bacillota > Bacilli > Bacillales > Cytobacillaceae > Robertmurraya > Robertmurraya yapensis. The sequence continues at coordinate 39,936 of NZ_SUND01000016.1, forward strand.
GATAACTTCATACTTGAAGGAAACCATAATATCGAATAGATCACGAGGTTTATAGGAGATTCCATTTTCATCAAAGAATACTTCCGTTTCTCCCTGTAACTCATTCATTAATGGGTGAACGTCGAATGCGTCAGTATTCTCAATGACCGTATGCGGTTTTAAACTGAACTCAATTTTTGTAATCCACTTTTGCTCTTTTCTATACGTTAAACCCACATATGTAATATTAAATAAAGGTTCTAGTAATGAAATTGCATCACGAACCCCTTTTGAACGCTTCCCAAGATCCTTTTTTAACGTACTCATTGTACGAGAATAGACAACTTCTTCTACTTTCCCCATGTCAGTTACATTGGCAATCCCATTTCGGAATTGATTCATTAATAAGAAAAATAATTCAAAGACTCTAGCGTTCGCTGTACGAACTAGCTGTTGCATGATGTTTGTTGTGAAAAGGGAATGAGGAATTGTGAAATAGTTAAACTTTTCAGCATTCGCACCATGATAGATAGAATAGTTATGAAGTTTAATAACAGACTTACCAGATGTATTGATTGATTCATAGACGAACCCGTGCATTTCTAAAAACTTCAAACCTGTATATAAGGTTGAATATGGGATATCCAACTCTTGACTGTATTCAGCAATTTTAAACTCATGAACTTCTCCTATCTTGGTCTTCTCTTTATGTATTTGTTTTAAAACACAAAGAAGCGCTGCATAGGCACTCGCTGGGAATAACACATTATGTTTAGTTTGGTAAGCTTCTAGATCATCAAGTAGCTGTTGCGGAAATGGAAATCCGTAGATTTTAATTTCCTGTCTTTTTTTCCTTCTTTTCATTCCTCATTCACCTCCTCATTACAAGATTTATAGTCACTAGGAAAGATAACTCTTTCCTCAATTACTAAATTTCGACATTTTTTATTTTCAAATGGATTATATCAAACCAAATGATTCATAAAGAATTTTGAATCGCATAATATTCACCACATCCCATGAGTGACAAGGGATATAAAAAAAGTGAAAAAAATTTAGCATCCATCAAGTTGTCCCAAATGATTCATAACGAAAGATTAAAAAAATACCTATAAGCACTTGATATATATAGACTTGTCGAATATTAGTGAAAGTTCTTACATCCATCAAGTTGTCCCAAATGATTCATAAAGCATCCATCAAGTTGTCCCAAATTGCGAAGTGATTCATAAGAGGTCATTGAAAAAAGACTGTACTTTCCCCTTTAAATCCTTGCTATACATGGATATTCCGTGATTTAAACCAAACTTATAGTAAAAATGAACATCCATCAAGTTGTCCCAAATCTTAGAGTGATTCATTACTAATAATCCAAAGTGATTCATAACTATTTCTTGGAAATAGCGTTGAAACCATTGGTGTTATTGGACTTTTGTCGTTTTTGATAAAAAATGAGCATCCATTAGTTTGTCCCAAATCAAAAAGTGATTCACAAATGTGACTTGGAAAATAAGAATTGATTCATTTCTAAAATTAATAAAACGATGAAAACCCTTGATACTACTGTGTATATCTGGTTTTTAAAAATCAAATGCATCCATCAAGTTGTCCCAAATTGCAAAGTGATTCATAAGTTATGTTTCAAAGTGATTCATAACTATTTCTTGAAAATAGCGTTCAAACCGTTGGTATTTCAGGGTTTGTAAGAGTTATAACAAAAAATGAGCATCCATTAAGTTGTCCCAAATCGCAAAGTGATTCACAAATGTTCCTTCGAAACTTATATCGATCATTTGTTTTAGATTAGTAGAGGGAAATCACTCCAATTCATAGAATGATTCATACATACATATGTAAAACATGATAAAATAGAGACAAGAGAGAGTAGTTAAATTGAGGTGATATATAAGCATGGCAGTTCGTTCTAATAATAAAGTGTTAATCGAGGAGATCTTGTCTGAAGATTTCATTTTAGATAACAACTATGTATTTAATTATCGATTACAAGAAGCGATTGCTAGAGATAGTTTTATCGAAACTGATGAGTACCCTTACCCTCAATCGACCATTAGTAATCCAGAAGAAGGAACGGTTAATGTGATTGAAAAGAGAAAATTAACGCCTTTTCTCGAAAATGTGGAGAAGAAGAATTTTGAATGGAATCTTCTCATGAGTAAAACTATCATGGATTTAGATGAGTATACTGGAGATCTATTCGATATTATACGAATTTTATGGACAGAGCAAAAACAAAAAGATAGCTCAGATATGATTTCATTGACCGTTGATGATATTCTTCAATTTCGAGAGGAGACACCAAGAAAATTTAGAACTGATGGGTCCCCTGTTTACCACAAAGAAAAGAGAATTAAAGCAGCAAAAGAATTAACCAAGCTCTTTGGTCTTACATTAAGTCTTGGAAAGAAACTAGACGATGTTGAAGTTGACGAGAAAACGGGAATTGTTCTTAATGTGTATGAAACAGAAGAGATCAGAAGTCTTTTCTATATTGGGGACTACACATTACTGAGAGAAAACGGTGAACCAATCGGATTTGAACAAGTTTACGTTAGACCAGGTAACATTCTTATGGAAAACCTAGGCATTGAAAATCCTGAGAATATGCGATTAATGTCACAACAAGCCCTTAAATATCATTATCGACACCAAAAGTACCATAAACGGCTTACAAGGTATTTGAATCTTGTGTGGGAACTAAATGAAAAACTAAAACAAATTTCCCTATACGCCTACCCTATTAATGGTGAAAAAGGCCTTCTAAATGTAATGGGATTTAAAATTACAGAAAACGTAAGGAAGAAACCTAGCCTTTTACTAGATGAATTTACACGGGTACTTGATGATCTAACGAATGATGGTGTAATTGGTTCATGGAGATATGCTGCTAAAGGTGGACTTGATTGGGAAAGGCTAGAACAGCGCGGTTGGTTAGAAGACTATTTCTTAAAACAACGAGTCATTATTGTTCCACCTAATAAGTACGCCCCTTACTTTAAGGTAGGCGAAAAAGAACTCGAAGCTTTACAAAATTATTTATCGGTTGCGAATGAAGTGAAAATGGTAGTTAAGAAAGAGATAAAGCTACGACCGGATATTATACGGAACATAAAAGACAAACTCAATTTAAGTGACCGTCAAATTTCGAAAGAAGCGGGTGTCGGACAAGCTACTATCTCCCGCTTTGTAGCAGCTGAAGATATAAGTGAAACGAATTTAAGACCTACGACAGAAGAAAAGATATTAGCATGGTTAGAGAAGATTTTACCTGAACTAGAGAGAACTTATTAATGTGGTTTTAAGAAAAGTTCGTTCACTAAAAACAAAGTTTGTTCAAAAATCCTGTTTAGATACAGGATTTTTTTGTTCCACATTCGAGACATTATGTGGAATAGTCCGCTATTTAGAATGAAACAGGGGAAATGTAATGCACGAATCTAAAATTAAAATTCTTATTGGTGACAAATATACGGATAATCCCATAATTAATTACTTGAACTACTGGATACTAGGCAAAGAAAATAGACAGAGATATAACCAGGACAAGTGGAGAAAGAAATATGATTTAGATGTTATTTGGTTAGAAGGAGATTTGAACGCTGATACTATTTTTTCTTTATGGATGCCACTTAAAATGTGCTTACAATGCTTAAATCCAGATATCTTTGAGAAAAGTGGACCTATGAGAAAACCACTCAAAAACCAATATTGGTTTAAAAAAATCATTGAAGAAATCGATACCTATTTACCGCCTAGTGATGATCTGGTCAAAGAGTTATATAAATTTGCTGAATTAGCTTCAACAAAGGCAAATGTAATGAGACTACCAGCTAGAAGAATGCAGGTGCGTGGGATAAAATACTTCGATCAAATGCCTAAAACACTGTATGAATGCTTTAAGGATGGGAATTTTACTAAGTATTTCAATTACAACGATGAAGAGGTAATGGAGTGGATTAAAGAAGAAAAATTGAAGGTGTTCTTTGAAGGAAATACTATATCAAACCATACTATTAAACCATTAATAGGCAATTTACATCCTTCCCAATGCAAATGGCTAAAAGAAAAAGAGAATATCCTACAAATGCTTAAAACGTTTAATGAAGTTTTAACCTACAGGTCTCGATTAATAAAAACAAGCCCTCCTCTCAGTTGAGAAAAGGGCTTATTTTATACTCATTTATCTTGGTGAACATTTTTCTTTAAATCATTGAAAAAGCTTAAAGCATTATTATCTAGTTCCACTTCTTTCAACTGACCCGCTTCTTCTTCTCTAATAGGAATAGAGTCACTTTCTGCAAGTGGTAGTGCATTCTTGTCCTCATTGTTTGTAGAGAATGAATTTGTAAAAGACTGTTCCTGCTTGGGTTGTTCCTTTTTAGGAGCAATCACTTGATTAATCTTCTCCTTACCAGCCGTTCCAAACGCTGCAGAAAAGCTCATTGTTGCTTGTTGTACTTTTTCTTCAACCTTTGGTGCATGGAAAGGTGACTCAACAACAGGTGGAGGTGTCGGTGCACTTGGAGCAGCTTCGACTTTGATTGGCTCTACTGGTCGCACATCCACTTTTACGGGTTGTTCCGTTTGGACAGATTGAGCGTCTTCAACCGTAACGGCCGCTTCTTCATTTGTACTTGCCATAAAGTATTTACTACGGTCAGGAGCGGGTTTCCCTTCTTCCTGAGTAAAGGGCTTGAATCGGTTTACTTTCCCCACTTCTTCCGCACTTACTTCTTTTTCTATATTGCGGATTTCATCCTGCGCCTGGTCGATACTCGCAAGCTCCTTACGTAACTTATCGATTGGAGTTTCTTCATCATCAGACTCCATCACTACTACATTCGATTCGTCCTCTTCTCTCCAATATTTCAAGAAAAGCTCCGTCGCTCTCTTATCCAATGCCTTTTTCCATTTCTTCGCATTCGAAGGATCAACAAAATCCCCTACTGCACGAATTGCCTTTTTCGGTGATTTCTCATCTACCATTCGGATGTAAGAATAACGGAACTCTTGGAACATAATATCATCTGAAGTAGCAATTTCTTTTTCTTTTAATGCTATTGATTCAGATACAGAGAATGATGGTGAATCCATGTAAGTAGGTGTATAACTTTCTCGAATTTGTAATTCCTCTACGATTTCAGTACCCAAGTATTTTGACAGAAGTTCAGTGTCGTACACACTCGTTCCACCATAAACGATAGTATTACGAATTGTACCTAGCATTGACTCTGTAAATCGGTCACCAAATTTAACCCCGAACTGTGTAAGGGACTGACAAGCTACCAATGGAGCAAACTTAAATTTACGACCTTGTGAAGTCAGCTGTAAGAAAGCTTCATTCATGTAATCATAGAATTCATCCGCATATAAAGATATCAATGAACGTGTTTTTTCTGTTCCCGGACGACGGAATACAGCATTTTGCACACAAAGTAAAACCAACTTACCGAAAATAGCTGATAAAGCCTTTAAGTTTGCTAAATCTGTATTTACTAATAAAATTCCGCCTTTAGTAAATAGTTTTGTTAAATCAACACCATTTTCTGCATAAAGAATACGTGCTAGATATGGGTTTTTTGTAATATCGGATAGTAAGTTACGGGTTTGACGAGTAAATTCAAACTGTAAATCAATAACTTTAGGTTTATGTGCATGTTCGTGTCCAGCGGGATACTTTTCAACCATTCCTTCTCTATCGGATTGTACTGATAATCCTTCATTTCTAAACCAACGAACGACCTTTTGAACAATAATCCAATGAATGCGACCATCTTGGTCTAATGAATCTATGGTGTCTTTTGAAGGTATTTTACTTTCCAACTCTTCTAATAAATCCATTGCCTTACGAGGGTCTTGGTATAAATCATCAAGGTCAAGAATTGTACAATTATCACCTTTAACAAACTTTAATAAATAGACATAGTGCTTTAAAACCGCACGAGCTGCTTGTTTAAAGAATTCATCTTTTGTTTCGGCTATCGATTCTAATACCGCCGTTATAGTTTCCACTACTTCAGCTGTTGGACCGATCATCATATTAAAACCTGGTGTATTTTTGTTACTAGGGTCAAGATAAACAATTAACTCTTTTGGAATATCATGTTCAATTGCCAATTCATAAGCATCATCACATAAATCTTTTGCAGGCTCGATAATAATAGAGCCGATTAGATGATTAGCCATCGCCTTTTGAAATTCGGGAGTACCATACCCAAACTTCTTAACATATCTAGGATACGCATTAATCGTCCGTTGCAAATGCCCCAAATCTGTTCGATAAGCCGTTTTAATTTTTATAGACGTCTTACCAGAACCAGGTGGACCGATAAGCATTGTACCTGTCTGCCTTGCTTCCCCTTCCAGAATAACAGGAGCATTCGTCTCTGCGTTACGAGCTAATTGAATGTCGGGGAGTTCGTTAACATCCGATTCTCCAAAACGACCAATCCAACTGGATTCATATTTATATGTTCTAAACCATTCTTGAATACGCTTGTCCTCTTTGTATTGGCCGTATAACCATGAAGAAAAACTAATCATTACTCCGATAGGTAAAATCATGAGTAAGTAGCCCACCATTTGTAAAGCTCCAATGTGCATCATGGCTTGATATTGAACGTCAATAGTATAGTGATATGCGACCACTTTTTCATAACCGATATCCAGGATCTGTCTCATTGAATATAAGATAATGATTAAACAAAAACTAATCCACGTTACTAGAAAACTTATAGCACGTCTTCTTACTGTCTCATTGGTTACTTTCACACGAGTACCGAATAACCAAGTACCCCACACCCACGCCATTGCTATTACTCCCGCTATATACGAAAGCTCATTAGGGGTTGTGTAAAAGGAGAATGGGGCTAAATATCCGATAATCGGTAGCGTCTTCTGTACAGCCTTATCCGTCCATTCAGGATGAAGAAGAAAAACAGACAAACTCATCAGAAAATATGAATTTAGAATGTTAAGGCTAATAACATGTAAGACAATACTCGCCCACATCGGAACCTTTTTATTTTCAAGTACAAAACGAATAACAGGATTACTGGACATTATAACAACACCTCCACCCATTTTACTTGTCGATGTTTCCGTTGTTCATGTCTAGCCTTGCCCCATTTCCCGCTCCCTTTAATTTCTTCATAGGACACATAGAAAATATCATCATCCATTGTTCGTACATCTTGGTAGAATGAATCATTTGGGTATATTAGAATGTATTGAATTTCGGAGAACATAGACAAATGTCCTTCCTTTAACCATCGCTTAATCGCTTGAATCTTAATAATAGGATTGACCCACCCGTACATACCGTAGAATACGATCTGTAAGATAGGACTTTCCTGCTGCTTCATGATAATTGCGTCTGGTTGAACCGGTAATTTGAACCGTTCTATCGTTTTATCAACATCAAGTATAGAGGCTTCCCCTACATTAGACGATTCCACGTACCCTTTAAACAAAGTAGTAAACTGCTCTTCGTCGATCATTTCTTCTCCACGTAACAATTCTTTATCTCGTTCAAAATAAAGCATGCTGATATCATGTGTCAGTTGAGGATCACCTTGAAAAAGTTGAATATGATTCTGAATTACCTCTAACTCAAACGCGTGAGATAACGTATCACGAATCATTCTATGTCTCATATCTCCCGCTTTCTTCGGTGTATAAAACACGGAAATTGCTTTCGGTTTGTAAGATTCAGGTAGCTTCTTGTACCCTTCCCACTTATCCACTAGCTCTGTACGGCTCATATTTCCACGGTCACATTCCACACACAATATCGGCTGTAAGCTAATATCAGGAAAGGCATCCTTCCGGTAGAAGTAAGGGTACAGTAGAGGATTGTTAGCTACATTTTGTTTCGTACGTTCCTTTGTTGCCTCATCCGCTTCAAGGAATAACCAATCGGGCTTAACACGAACGGTGTCCTCCTCTTCTTCTACGAACGGAAACCTTTTCCACTCACAATGAAACAGTTCGGGCCGTTTGGCTCGAATGTTCATCACCCATTCTTGTAGTTCGTAATGATGATTGTGTTGACTACGCACCTTTAGATCATCAATGGTGTAATGCTCCTTCTTTTCATCATACTGAGGGACATACTCCATTACTTCCAGTACGTTTTCTGTTAAAATCCGTAAGCCGAAGGCTGACAAACTATAGAGTTTGACGGGACTTGTTTTGATTCCCGCTTTCACATTGACTGTAAGAACTCTTCTTTCCGCAAGTGTTTTCAAGCGATTCCGAATGGAGTTCTCATGTAAGTGTGGGAACCATCCCCTCTTCAGCTGAGCGGACGTGAGTGCTCGATGTTCATAAAGAGCTAACAGAATCTTGTAGTCAATGTCACTGTTCCGCTCGGTAAATTGCCGAACGTCGGCCGCGTCGTACGCTTTGTTGCGATGGGTAGCTTTTGTCTCAATAGTTGTTTCGATCAAAGTTGCTGCCACTCCTTTGTTTTCGTGTTGCTCTTGTGTTTCTTGTGGCTCCATCGTTTCCATGTATGACCTCCTTTTACGCAAAAAGACGCAACGAAACAAACCTGTGTACCAGGAATGCCTCATTGCGTCTTCCGCCTCTGAAACTATGAATTAGTTTAATTCAATTGTATCAATACAGTACAACGGAAACAGCCATTTTGTCAATGAATCGTACGCCCGCTTTTCGTTCAAGTAAGTTCAACCAAAATATACGAAAGTTCTCCAATAGTAAAAAGGAACAAGAAAACAGGTAAAGCCAACTAGCGAAGAAACAGCCCCAAGAAAATCGACAACCGACGAAACATAGATTGTCTAGCTCCGCGTATAAAAATTTAGGGGAATTCTAATTTCGATAGAATACTTGAGAGTGAATAAAAAATTACTAGATGTACCAATAGATACACTGAAGATTTCCATTGATGAATTACCATATGAAAGTGACTATTAGTTGGAAATTAAGGTTATGAACTTATTCATTATCTATTTCGTAGCATGATTCAGATAGAATACTCATAATTAAAATTCATAATTAAGTTTCATAGGCAAATTCATAATAAAATCACATATCTATTCATAAGGTGATTCATTATAAAAAGGGTTAGAAGTTCATATCCAAATACATAGAAAAATATCTCGAAATAATTGGTTGTAATTAGTGTATAAGGGAATATCAATTTTAAGGAAGTTATTAAGAGCAAGTTGCTGGATCGCTGAGTCCAAAATGGGTTAATCATGATTAGATAAGGTTCGTAGAAGGAATAAGTAGATACTTCAACCTAGTACAACGAAATGCTACGAAAAACTTCGTTGAATTGATAGAGAACGATGTAAACCAAGGAATGTATAGGAATCTCTCAAAGTCTCATAATAAACACCAGGCTTCTTGTGAAAAGCTGTAAGTAATTGAAGCGAGTAGACTGTCACACGGAATGAAAAATAGAGAACAGCATATGGATTGTAGAAACGAACTCATAGAATCTTATATGAGAGTCTATGAGTGAAAAATGAAATATTAAATATTTCAAGTATGAAGTTAAACCATTGATAATAAAGGGTATACCAATAGAATCTGAATGTAGAGTCTATATCGATTTTTAGATGTATAAATTCCTTAGAATAAGAGCGGTTTTCTAAAAAAATACCCATTTTTGAGAAATTTGCTAGAAAATGAACAGATTTTATATTTGAATTTTGAATGTAATCACCATTTAATCTTATATAGAATCTTAATATAGAGTCTATATTTAAAGCTAATATTATCAATGAAATAATGGATATTTATAAAACAAAAATATTTTACATTATTTAAAATAGAGTCTAGAATTAGACTCTAATATATTGTATGATAGAAAAAAATACTAAAGGAGGATAATTATTGGATATTACTCTTCACAAGAAACATAACACGATACATTTTCAACCTGAAGTAATTCAAATGTTTGCTGATATAGTTGAAGCCGATGAATCCACTAGAAAGATTCTTCTTTTTATCGGCAAAATGGAAAAACAAAGAAAAACAGATAATAGCAGCTTTAAAGGAATCACTATCAAAGAGATCGTTGAAAACGTTGAAGTTGAAAGAAAAACAAAAATCAGGAAGAAACAAAACTCCAAATACGAAGTGACTAAAACTAACCTACATAGAAAGACAGCTGAACACCAAATTGATAAGTTATCTGATATGTCACTACTCTTCCACGAATCAATCAAACCTTATAAGTTGCTATTTCTTACGGGTAGAGGTTGGCAAGTCATCGAAGAATTGGTTAAAAGAAGGCAAAAATAAAAACACACGGAGGTAGAATGATATGTTGTTTACAAATAACTCCCCTGCAATAAATATGACAATGGTTGGTTTTGGACAAGCTGGAACAAGAATGGCTGATGTATTTGCAGGTATTAAGAAAAATGATGGAACACCTGTTTATAATTGTTTAGCTTTAAATAGTAATGATGGTGACTTAAAGGGATTAAAAAATATTCCTGCTAGTAATCAAGTTTCTTTGGATTTAGGTGGTCTAGGCAAAAATCCTGAAAAGGCTATGAGAATCCTAGATGAGAATGGAAATGCAAAGGAAAAACTAAAGCAGTTCATTACAGAGAGAGTTCGCCCAAGCGATGATCTAGTTTTATTCTTTGCTGGACTTGGTGGAGGAACTGGAACATCGACCATTATAAAAGCTATTGAAGAATTTAACGATTTTCATAATAAGCCAATCATTAAAGAAGAGTTAATTAAGATTCAAAAGAAAACAGATCCAGCCGAATTTAAGAATAATCTTAAGAAGTATATGGCACAAGCGGTTAAAAATGCAGAAGAAAAGTCAGTCAAAATAGGTGTTGTTGTTACCTTACCTGTTCGTGAAGATGGACCGGATGTATTAAGACAAGTAAACGATTTTACTCAAACAATTTGGAAATTAGCAAAGGATAAGTCAAAAGGGATTGCGTTCGTTATTTTTGCTGACAATCAGAAGTTTGCAGATGAATTTGATAGTCTACCCGATAATATTAAGCATGGTTTAAAGATTGATAATTATAGAGATTATTCTAATATCCAAATACGTAATGTTATTCATGAATTAAACACAGCTACTACTGGTGGTGGAACTTCGGTCACTTTTGATAAAGAAGATTTCAAACGTGTAATTTTAGAACATCAAGGATGCCTGGTTATTAATAGAATCGAGGCCGATATTCAGAGTGTTAACAATGAACATGATATAAAGAAAATGTTTACTGATTCTATCAAAGATAGCCTACTTCATGAACCTGTTCAATTAGTAGAAAAACAAGAAAATGGAGAGTTAGCGGCTTCAAAAGTACATCATTTAGGATTGCTTGCAGTTATTTCGCCAGATAAAAAGATCCCTAGCTCGTTTATGGATCAATCGAAGAAAGCTGTTATTGAAGAGATTCCTTTAAGTGGTACGGTATTTAATGGTTACCTTGAAGAAAAAAATAATCGTAAGGCTATTGTTTATACGTTTTTCAAAACAGAAGGACTTCCATCAAGATTGGTTAAAGGGTTAGTCGAGGAATATAAGGAATATCGTGAAAAACAACAAAAATTCGCTTTTAAAAACTCTTCAATCGAATCCATTGCAGCAACTATTGAAGAAGATGATAATTTTGATTTTGATATGGATATTGATCTATCTGATTTAGGGATTGTCTTAGACGGTGAGTCAACTAAGGAAGAAGTAAAAAAAGATGAAGAACATTTTGTTGATATTGATGCATTAGACTTTGATAATATAGATTAATTGTTTAAGGAGAGCAAAGGAGAGCAAAGGAGAGCTCTCCTCTTTTTGTTTATACATTACTTCTCTCTATGTTCATTAACGACCTTCCATACATAGTTTGTTCTGGTTTTTAATTTACGAGCAATTGCAGCCTGTGTCATACCTTTACTGTACAATCTTAAAATTTGCTCTTTTAATGTCATTTTTTCGTATAGCATATGAAACTCCCCTTTTACTAGTTTTCCAAATTATAGCTTGTTATTCAATTTTGTGTAAGTAATTGGAGTGTTGTGTTCTTATGTTGTGATTGAAGTGAATAAACAAAAAAAGCCTATCCTAAGATAGGTCATTCTACTTTAAATGCTCATTTACTAGTTCTTGAATTACCTCTATTTCGGATTTTTTTAGAAACTCTTCTAACTTGTTAGTCATACCATCAATTGATTTAAATGTATGTTCTTTCATATAAGATTCTAAATCTTTAGCACTCCGTTTTCTCGATTCCCAAAAGATGAACTCTTTATGTTCATCGAGGAGCTGTTCAAATTCCTCATCCCTGCTTTCATCTAAGTATTTTTGTATCCTACCGGGTGTTAATCCAAGAGCATCCATTAAACCGACACCCTTTTCTCCTAAGATTAGTTTTTCCATGCTGTTTGTTACTTTTTTGATTTCTGGATCTTTATCCATTTGCGTATACTTGATGTTTGTTATTTTATTTTCATCCACATTATCAACCTCTTTTCATGAATACACTAGTATAATTCCCAAAATATTAATCTATTATACATTCTATTCTATCTATAATGGCCATTTACCGGGCTACGAAGTTTTTTTTTTTTTGATGTTTTTCGTGAGTTTTCGTGAGTTTTCGCAATAACTAGATTCATCCAATCTTACTATCCACAAGATATTCAATGATTCTTATGAATTTCAACGAATTTTTTCGTTACACTTCGTTCGTTTAACTAACATTAACGAAGTGTAACGAATTATAATTTAGTTAGAATTAGATAATCTTCATTTAACTTGTTTTTTAACTAAGTTAAATTTCGTTGCTCTTGGATATATTGTATTTTTCGTTAATTTTCGTGATTTGGTATATTTTTTTAAAATAATTTGCTATTATTTTAGTAACTAGTCACATTTGTGAGTGATTTTGAACGAAAATATTAGTTTGGATTCGTTTCGAACAAATTCGTGGAGATTGGAGGGGGATCGTAATGGCAAATGAAATTAAAATAATCGAAAATGAATCAGATTTCATATTAAAAATAGAAGAAGATCTAAAGTTTGATAGTCTATATCAATTAATCGTAGAAAGAGATCAATTAAAAAAGGAGTTATTCTCTGAGAGCTTTCTTTCAATATTAGAGAAGGACATTCATAGATGGTATAGTGTTGCAGAAGCAGGGAAGGTATTAGGCGGGGACAAGCCAATTCCTCCAAGTTCTTTGACATATTACATTGATAGCTTAAGAGAATATATAATTCCTGAAGATGCTCCATCAAATAAGTATATTAGATTGAATTACTTATCATTATTAAAAATGAAAATGGTATTGCTACTTAAAGATGAATTTAGACTGAATGGTTTAAGAGCAGAATTGGGGTTAGTAGGGAATCCAAAGCAAGTAGTATCTCGTAACAATAGTAATATACCATCAACAGAGGTAAACGGGAGCCTGGAAGAAAGACTGGAAAAGCTTGAAATGATGAATGAGTTTCTATTCAATTTATTAATTGAAAAAGGAGAAGGGGACCAGCTGCAATTAAAAGGGGCACTTGAATCCTTGTTAAACTCTGAAACAAAGTTACTCGAAGACCAAAGCTCACTTTTTCAAAAATTAGAAGATCAAGAGGAAACAATAGAGCAACTCTTTGAAAGTAACAGAAAGTTGACTGAAATCATTGAGAATACAGAGAAGAAGACTAATAGTATAGTAGAAAAAATAGAAGTAAGCGAAAAAGATAGAGAAAAAATCCAAGAAAGTGAAAAGCAACTTACATTATTAAAGGAAACCTTGAAAGCTCGACAGCAAGCGGAAATGGAGTTTGAATCTAAAGGATTTCTTAAGAGGCTTAAAATAAATAGAAGTGAATTTATAGATGCAAGAGTAAGGGAACTTCTAACAGAATGGATTAAATAAGAGGAGGGGAAGGCATATAATCAATATACTTCATTTTCCATTGCAAATTTTTTCAAAAATTGATAGTATCTTTACAGGGAATGAATATCCTCGTATTCATTCTTCCTAAGTGTGTGTGAAAGCCAGGATCAGATTTATCTGTTCCTGGCTTTCCTTATTTGTATTGAACGCCCGTTGTTAGGGTACTAGTAGACCTGGTATAAAGTTCATTTAATGTAGAGGGAACTGTTCCTTCTTAAAGGAAACTCACTTTTACTGAACTGTATTAAGAAAATAATTTTTAAAAAAATTAGATAATTAGATTTTCATTACTATTCGAGCCGGCAAATTTAAATATAGCAAAAAGTGAGATAACCACTACTGGAAAAGTCCAAATGGTGCGTATCATTTTCCTTCTATAACTCAATTTATAATGAAAAAAACAGATACTTTATCTTATAACCTTCAAGTCTGGCTCATCGTATACGATTTATGAATACCTAAGTTTCTTACAAAAGGAGAAATTGAATACTTACGCGAATCTTGCTTCACGCCAATGGAAAAAGCCTAATTCGAAATTATGTTTTTAACTGGATGTAGTATTGGAGAAATTTCTTTAGAGAAAAACAGCATTAATTGGTCAAATCGATCAGCTGTTGTCAGTGGAAAAGGAGATAAGGAAAGGGAAGATGCACTCACACTCGGAAGTTTCCATAATTTCCACCATTAGCTTTAACGATAGATAGTTTATGAAATAGGAAAAAAGAACTAAATTCTAAATATTCAAAAAATATGTTTGATTTAAATATAGTTTCTATTATAATGTGAAATTAGAATATATGTAAATTAATAGGAGGTGATAGAGATTGAGTTTGAAATTGAAAAGGAAGTAGAGGATACTAATCAGACTTTTTTAGAACATGCTCAAGAATTTCGAAAAAGAATGCTTTATGTACTAGGCTGCTTTATATCATTTTTCGTTATTACATATTTTACTTCTCCTTATTTTATTGATCTCATAAAAAAATCCGCAACAGGTTACAATGTTACCTTAAATATCTTCAAAGTCACCGAGTCCGTCTCAATCTATATAAAGACAATGCTTTTTCAATCCATTTGTATAACACTCCCTATGTTATTTTTCCAACTATATTTATTTATCAAACCAACATTAAATAGACAAACTCGAAGAATAGTTCTAATGACAATTCCATTTGTGTCAGCACTTTTTTTTATTGGAGCTTTATTGAGTTATAAATTAGTTCTACCTCTTTTATTTTCATTCTTTTTTAGCGCATCTGACTCTCTTGGCATGAATACAGTTTATAGTTTTTCGGATTTCTTTCTATTTACATTTTCTATTTGTGTTATATTTGGCGTAATTTTTGAACTTCCTGCAATTTTACTGTTTTTAACAATGATTAATATTGTCACACCACAAATGTTAAAAAAATATAGAAAGTTTTGTTATCCCATTCTAAGTTTATTTGCGGTAGTTGTGACTCCACCAGATTTTGTATCTGATTTAATCGTCATATGCATACTTTTCTTTTTATATGAAATCAGTATCATGTTGAGTAAATTTATTTACTCTAAAAAAAGATTTTCTAAATAGAGGAGGTGTTAAATTGCTGGGACAGATAGGAATACCAGGGATTATTATCTTATTAGTCATTTGCCTTATAGCCTTTGGTTCGAAGAACTTACCAAACATTGGTCGTTCTTTAGGAGAATCTCTTCAAGAATTTAAAAGGGGGATATCCGGATTGAAGGAGGGTATTCAATTAAAGGAAAATGAAAACTCTCAACAGACAAGATCTGCAATTTCAGAAGAAAGGAAGGAATTGTAGTGCAACTATTATATAACATTTTGGTACATTTACTTCTAATCGTACTAATAGTCTCCTCTATTCCCAAAATAATAAATTTAAAAGATTTTCTTAATTTAGTTAAAGAGTATGATTTTCTTCCCTTGCCAATTCTAAAACTCTACGGAACTATTTTGCCTTTCACGGAATTAGCAGGAGCATTTCTTCTCCCTATCAAAGGAATGTTAGTATACGCTAGTATCCTAATCTTTACAGTATTCTTAAGTATTACCATAGGGGTTGTATATATGCTAAAAACTAACAAAACTATAACATGTGGTTGTTATGGTAAATTTTTAGATTCTGATGTCTCTCAATTCACATTGATAAAATTGCTATTTTTATCATCAATTAGTTTAATGTTGGCATTTTTTCATAATCAAATTCAAGTTGAAATCGAACTGTTTTCTCTATTGGCTGGATTATTCTTAGCTACAATCTTAATTTCTACAGAAAAAATATGGAACAATCATAAAGATGTAATTAAAAATTTGAGTTAAGGGAGTGCTTTTTTTGGGGCAGGATATATTACTTTATTCAAACATTCTTCTATGGGTGTTTCAGGTGTTTATGGTATTTTTGATTATCTTGATCTTTAGACAATTCGGAACTGTATACTTAGCCAAATCGGATGCAATCGAAAGAGATGGAATTCCAATAGGTAATTTTATGGGCAAACTTGAAGGTTTATCCTATTTTTCAAACGAGCTAATTACAAACGAAACTTTTATGGGTAAACCTACTTTGCTCGGTTTCATATCACCTGGGTGTGCTCCATGCAAGGAATTGATCCCTGAATGGAATAGAGCATATCAAAAATATAACAACGAAATAAATTTTGTTTTAATTGGAGTTGGAGATAAAGAAAGTTTTTCAAAAGTAAAAGAAATTAAAAAATTGAAAGGCGAGTTATTATTAGATCCTGACAGAAATAATCTTCAAAAATGTAAAGTTAGAGTAACACCTTTCGCCTTTATATTAGATAACGAGGGTGAGGTTAAAGGGAAGGGGTTATGTAATGATATGGGCCATATTAATGGCTTGATTTCTTCACTTAAAAGTAATGTTGAAATCATTGAAAATATAGGGGAGGTAGCTCACTAATGTTTAAGTTGTTAGAGAAAATTGATAATTTCACAAAGTCAATTGCCGAAAATTTAGAAAGAAAGGTTAGTCGATCTACATTTATAAAAACATCTATGTCTACATTATTTCTTTCTATAATGGGGTTAGCCACTACTAAATCAGTTTTTGCTGCAGATATTAGTTGGTGTGAGACTTGGTATCCTCCAGAAACTGGTTGTACATTCCCTAATGGTGGAAGAGTTTGTTCGGGATGTAGTTCATCTCAATCAACTAAATGTCCTACAGGTCATACTAGCTATAAGTATTGGTATCCTACTACAGGTTGTTGGTGTGTAAATTATAGTTGGGGGGCAATGACATGTTGCGATTGTATGCCAAATGGAAAATCTGGTAATTCTAATGCCTGTGGCTGTGCCACTATATTAAGGTAAATTAAAGCTACGAAACTTTATTAGGTTTCGTAGCTTCTTATAGGCTACATTTGTTTTTATGATCTATCATAATATGATTGTAGAAATAAATATAAGGAGGTGTTCTTATGTTTCTTACAGTTGTATTATTAGGCCTACTAGCTATAGTTGCAGGAACTACAAAGATTAGTACAAATTGAGGAATGAATGTGACCTTAGAGGTCAGTCTCTTAGGTGAAGAGACGTTCAAGAAAAAGATAAAAGTTTGTTGTCACTATTTATTGGCTTCTATAATCTCAGGTGCAATTTCTGGCTTTTTTTACACTTTAATTATCTTTGTTTTTTTCTCTTGGATTCCGCATCTTATTAAGATGGCAATATTCACCTTAATGTTAGGTTTATATACTCTTGACCACTTTAATATAATAAAAGTGAAAGTTCCGGAAAGAAAGTGGCAAATACCTGTGGAATGGGTAAAGGGAAAAACGGTTCACAATATGTGGATCTGGGGTCTAATATTAGGTGCTGGTATATTCACATATTTGCCGTATGCAACTTTTTATATTCTTTACATTTATATTGGATTGTTTTTAAACCCAGTAATAGGTTTATTATTTGGAATAATATATGCCTTTTCAAGAGCACTTCCAACTATTCTGGTTGCTTTAAAAAATAAAGAATTAGAACTGATACAAATTAAAAAATTGTACCAAAATAAAACAAAAAAATACAAATATTTTAATGGTTTTTCTTTGTTAATATTTTTCGTTTTTATGATGTATGTATTTTTCAAACAATATATCATTAACCTAATATAAATGATATGTAGTGTAAGAGACACACCTCCAATATTTAGCTGATAGTAAACTATTTTCTTATTAGACCTCAAAGAAAAACTTTCATGTTATGAAAAAATTTAGATATCAACGTCATAGAAAAAAATGGACTTATAAAGGGAAGTGTTATGAAGTGAAAAAGTTTTTAGTGTTTATCATTTGTCTTATTATTTTAAGTACTGCTTGTTCAAATAAGGATACTAAAGGTGTAAATTCTAATAATAATGTTTATGCTGAAGATATTTCTGGTTGGAGTGAGAGCGCTACTTTAATAAGGAAGATCGCAACAACAGAAAATGGTGATACTGAAGAATCAGTATTTCGTATAGGGGATAATGGTAAATTAGGAATCGGTGAGTATGGACCATTTATAACTGGAAAATCCCAAAAATATATGTGGCATTTTTGGGGAAATGAAAAAACATTACTCAAGCCATTTAAGGTAGTTGGAATAAGTAAAGATAGTGATACAAAAATTACACTCTTTGAATTGCCTAAATCAACTTCACTTGCACCAGTAAATGGAGCAAGTCATTCGCTTCCTTCTACATTAAAATTACCTGAACCAGGATTATGGAAATTAGAAGCATATTTTGGAGAAGAATTATTTGGAAGTATAACCGTTTTAGTAAAAGATAAGTAAGGGTAAGATTCACTGGTATCGGCAATGGTTTCAATATTGAAAATATATTGTATTGTAAATTACTGAGTCTATTGATAATTTGGCCAATATTAAAAAACGATCCCAATTAAATCAGAGACGTTTGATAATAGATCATTCCAAGAGGCAACTATACAGGATGGACGTTATTTAAAATCCCAATATTTGCTGAATATATAATTGATAAATGAAAATTAAGAGGAAGAGAGTCTTCCTCTTAATTTTACAATGAATTGTTTAATCATCTTTATTCTTCATCAGCATGGTCTATACTTTCTTGGATATCTGTATCGAATAAATTATTGTATAACATAGTTGTACTTGGGCTTGCGTGGTCTAATATTTTTTGTAAAATCGGTATACTGTTTACTTTTTTCATATGGTTCGTTGCAAAGGTGTGACGAAGTTTATGAGCTGAAATTTGAGGCTTTCCAAAATAAACCGCATACTTTTCAATTAATTTTTGCATAGCCCTTTTAGTTAATGGCTGTGCGTTTCCTTTATAGATGCCCAAAAACAAAGCTTTGTCATCTTTTGTTGCTTTGTATCTTGAATTGCGTATTTCAAGGTAGTTGATCAGGTCCTTTGAAGCAGCTTTTGAATAGCTAACGGATCGTTTTGAACCACTTTTTCTAGATACCATGATTTTACGAGATTGAGTGTCTATATTATCAATGTCAATATCAGCTAATTCCGCGATTCTTAACCCTGTTCCGAGCAACATACTAACTATTGCGGTATCTCGCTCTCGGTTACTCTTCCAACGATTTAGCATCCTAATATTATTTTTTATTTCATCTTTCTCCCCATAATCTTCAGCGACAAACTTTCGAAAGTTCTTTATTTCCTCATCTACAAGAATATTATTCTGTACATACTCAATACGCGTATCGTCGGAATTTTCTACTGCTATAAGAGAAACTTGTGTCATTACATTTCGGTCAATATATGGCTTCCTTGTTTTCTTTATCATAGTCTTATTGAGATAATCAAATAATGACTTTAAGGCTGATAATTTTCTATTAACTGTAGTGTTTGCTAACTTTTTACCCATAAGATAGCTACGAAAATCTTCAACATCATCGAGGAAAAGGTCATTCAAAACAGATACTTTTATGTCCTTAATATCTGTCGTATTTGAATAGCCTTCCCGCTGTATCCAATAAAGAAATTCCCTAATATCACTTGAATAGGAAAGTAACGTTGTAGGTTGTAGGACACCTTTGTGTGATTCTAAAAATCTAATAATATAATACGGGAAATCTTCAATTTTTTTATCAAGAATACCTTGGCTGTATTCCCTTTGAGTTCTCATAAAAACACCCTTTCGACATTTTTCAACAAAAATTCACAGAAAAAAGTATCTATGAACAAATATTAATTACTCAAAAACTAGAATCTCCTTAAAATATATAACAATCTCAAAATCCTATTAAATATTAGATTCATTAATAGGATAGGGGGGATTATCCGAAGAAGGAGTCTATTTCTTTTTTATTTAGTAATTGATTTAAATTATTAAAACTAAAGTTTCTAAGTGTTTGATTGTTTTGTCTCAATTCTGAAATCATCTGTTGTAAAGTTCTTTGTTTTTTATCATGTTTGATAATTGTATTAATAGTTTTTATCTTTGATAAGTGTGGCTCCTTATCTGGGTTTTTCTCTAATTCTCTTTTTATATCACCAACAAACCCTTTAATAGTGGTATTCCAACAAATTACCAATAAATTTATTGCATTATGTAATTCTTTAGCAGTTGGATTCCAACTAACACTAGTAGAGGTAGGAGAATTTCCATTATTCCCACCAGCTGCTATGCTTGAAAGTGGGTTAAATTGACGTAATGATGCATGACCTAGTAAAGATAAAAAATGTGTTGCTGCGTGTGTTCCGCAAAGTAGAGAGCCTTCGGATTTTGTCACTTTATTTTTATATGTAAAACAATAATAACTATCAGTTAGAATATCTCCGGTACAACTTTTTTTTGTTTGTCCATTAAGTAACTTAACGTGTGCTACGGGTTTCAATTGATAATCATTAACAAGCTTAATTCTACTTTCTTCACCGCGGCATTTCATTTATAACGATCCCCCTAAGTTTTTACTCAACTATTGTAGTGTGACAACTCAATCATGACCTAGATGGCCCACAAGTGCCTATTGTATAGTGACTTAATTAGACATCTAACTCAAGATTGACCTGGTATTTAGTCAATGGCGCTTGTTGGGGATAACTTGCTATGACTTATTAAGAGTATAAATGATTGAGAGCCTTGATTTAATAAGGATTAGTAAAGCCACGACCAAGTTGTTTAGGTCATAATTAAGTTGTTATAGTCAGTATTGAATTGTTTGGGTCACTACTGAGTTGTTCGATGACAACTATTAAAGTTGTTTTATATTATACCATTCCTTAATCTAATGTTCATCAAATTAACATTATGTGAACATATGTAAGTTTGTTGAATTAAGAGAAGTAATTTCTCTTGTTGTTTTAAAAGTAAGTTGTACTCTGTTAAAAGTAAGTACTTCCCTCTTTAAAAGTAAGTTGTATTCTGAAAAATCAGCTAAGCTAATTAATGGGTTAAAAAATATATCTAGAGTACAACTTAGTTTTAAATCATTATCGTTTCTTAAAGTTAGAGTAATACTTACTTTTAAAGATAATAAAGGGTTTTCGGTCAGTATCAGAGAACAACTTAGTTTTAAACAAATACTCCTGAGTGTTTTATTGAAACTAAGTTGTACTCTATTTAAAATACGAATTAATTATTGAAAATCAAAAAGTAAAAAAATGGAATTTCAAGTTCTTTTTTTAGTGTACCAGGCATTGTTCTCTTGGATTTAATTCCCGAATCGAAAAGGCAGTCGTACTGTTAGATAAAGACTAGGGTTTCTGAAGTGACTTGGAATGTGAAGGAAGTCAACGGCAAATCCTCTAAACTGCGCCAATGCCTTCTACTATTCCTTTTTTTATACATCCATAAATTTTTAGATGTTCTTTTTATTTTCGTTATTTAAGTGAGACGGGGACATAGGTGAAAAAATCTTTGAAACTGGTTTAAGGCATGAAAGCAAAAAAGCATGAAATCAAGATTTTTTAAATTTGATTTCATGCTTTTTTATGATTTCTACTGGTTTTTGTCTCAGCCACTTTATTCTATTACTTCAATATAGTAGGCATAAGTAATTGGAGGATTTGATTCTCGAATAAAGTCCACATAAATTCTTAATTTTTGATTGTATTTAAGGTTCTTTAAGAGATTTGGATTTGCAGCTTTATTATGCTTTTTTACGATAATATATCGATTTTCATAATTCGAAGTGATATATCCTGTTGCTATTTTCCAGAATTGTAAGGGCTCTTCTGAAATTAATATCTTTCCCACCCGTTTAGAAATCACATAACCCTCTATGACCATTGTATTTTCATGGTCTACATTAGAAAAGTGTCTTCCTTTATCTTCATGGTTAAATATTAATGAAAAAAATAGAGTCAGGAGAGAGGCAATCATCAATCGAACATAAGGTGTGGTTGTATTCAACTTATGACACCCCTTTATCAACTTTAGACGTATTTACTAGAAACAGGTTAATTGTTCAACATCAAATTATAAAGATTAGTAAAATCTCTCCTTATCTTAGGTCCTCCATTAACAAGTCTACTTGTATTATTAGCTGTAAGTGTATAACTACCATTATGAACAGCAATCATACGATGATACATATTTAATATAGGTGAACCAGATTGCCCCCCAAAAGTGTCCATATTGTGGAATAATAAATTAGAATGAATATACGAGTCTGACCGTCCTTCCATCCCCCACATTGACACTAAACCAGTTTCCTCCATTTTATCTCCTGGGTATCCATAAGTACTTAAAATACTATTTGCATTAATTGTTCCAGCTTCCTGCCAGGATAAGATCCCCGCTCTATTTCCTATATGGTTTCCAGAAGAGTCCGTTGAAACTCTTAAAATAGCATAGTCATAGTCAGATGAACCATTAGTCGATGTCCATTGTTCGGGATAAATAATTTCTGTTATAGTGTAGTATCCGTAGGAATAAGTAGAGTCATTTAAGCCTGGGAAAACAGTTCCCACTAATATATCTGCTTCGGTTACACAATGTGCGTTTGTTACAACCAAATCTTGTGCTATAACTCCACCCGAACAGCTCCACGCATTAAATAAATTTTCAAATTGAATATAGGTTAATGCACGATAAGGCATAGAAGCCGTACTAATCACTTTCTGTCTACCATCAGATCCTATTACTTCAAATGGCTTAATTTGATTATTTAGTTCCTCACCCGTTAATGGATCTACCCAAGTCTTATTAGGACTTTTAAAATCTTCAAGGTTCACCTTTTCTAATTCTCCATATCCAATTTTCCCTTGTGAAATGAATGGTTTATCTCCTAATTTAGTAGGATTCTCATTTTTTATCAAGGATTTGGTTTGTGAACCTAAATCGTACTTAATATATTTGAAGTCTTTCTCTACAGAATGCGCTTCTACGTGAGTATTCTCAGCTGCAAAAACATTGCTTGTTGGTATAAACAATGCTAATACTAGAATTAATACGATGATTTTTTTTCAAAAATAAAACCTCCTAAAATTTTCTATTACTCTTTTATATTAAGAAAATATAGATTTTTCTGTAAATAGTACTTTTGTCTCATTTTGGAAAAATGTTCTAATTTATCCCGTAATATGTATTTTTTAATCTATCTTATAATTCTTTTATTCTACTAAAAAAAACACTAGCAATAGATATTGCCAGCGTAAATGAGATACTATTATTTAGTTTGCTCTTTAATTTCTTTTATCATATCCAGGACACTGTTCTCAATATAATAGATATTATCTTTATTGCTATGTTCAGACCCCATCAGAACCAATTTGAGCTTGATTGTGGCCTCTTTTTCATCCGAGTAGACCAGTGTTAAGGAAACGGCCGAATCTTCTCTAGTGGTCTTGTAGCCGTCCATAGTACTTGTATCGTATCGAGCTGAAACTAGCGTGCCATTTCGATTTAAAGCGTGGATAAACTTGATATTCACATTTTCAATGAAAGGATCGTCTGAATACTCCCACATATCTTTTGAATACTGTTCAGGAACAAACATATCTGTAAAGGCTTGCTGATTTTCTTCTTTTAAAGAAGCAACAAAAAATTCTACATTGTTTTCTATATTCTGGAATGTTGTCACCATTTCTTGTTCATATCCATATTCATGTTCGTGAGAGTGCTCTTGTTCTTGACTAAAATCGTCTTCAGTTGAAGATGAATTTTCAATTTTACTTATGAGTGCATTTCCTTCATCAATGTTAACATCCTTACCGTCATATAGAAGTTTATAAGCAACAAATCCCGCAATTATTAATACACCATATACGAGACTCCCGATAATAATTTTCCTCATTCAAATCACCTCGCTTATAAGGTAATAAACTGAAATCCGTAGTAAGTAACCACGGATTTCATATAGTAAATAAAATACTTACCATTTAATAATACCGGATGCTACGGGATCAATCGGCTTTCCGGAACCTCTACCTCCTGGCCAAACTTCAAAATGAAGATGAACTCCCGTCGCTCCCCCAGTCATACCCATTAACCCAAGCACTTGTCCTTTTTCTACCAAATCTCCTTTTTTGACACGTCTTGAACCTGTAACCATATGTGCATATACCGTCTCCCATACTTCTCCGTCAATTGTATGTTTAATATAGACTACTTCACCAAAAGAAGAGGAAACCTCTGAACGAGAAACAACTCCAGTGGCGGCAGCAACAATAGGTGTAACCGATCCGCTTTTTCCTATATCTACGCCTTGGTGTAGTTTGCGTTTTTTGGTTATTGGATGAATTCGGTAACCAAAGTTTGAAGTGATAGGTCCAAGTGTAGGGCGCATAAATGTTCCATCTGTGATAGGTGGAATCCCTCCCGCTGTTGCACTAAATAACTCTGCATAATGAACAACATCGGCAACATATTTTTGTGACTTGTTATAAGAATAGATTGCACCTTTAGGGTCTGAAGCAAAACCATTTCGACTTAATAAGTTAGCTGCGGAATATATCGCATCCTCTAAGTCCCAAGGATCACTTTTTCCGTCGCCTTGCGCATCTTGTCCCAGACCACGGTACTTCTTTATAAGTGAAGGATTGGTTAAATCACTCATAGGAATATTCCCTTTTCCTTTTCCTGAACAAGAATCGTGGGCCCATCCAAGCCACGTACAAGGCATAAATTGCATATGACCGACAGCACCGACCGTTGAGACCATAATTTCAATAGAAGAGAACTTGGTTTCAACATAGTGAATAGCAGCAAGATAGTTCCATTTCACTCCGTATTTTTTTTCTGCTGCTTGATAATATTTGAGGTATTCAGCAGGAACCATCATTCCCGCTCCACCTTCAAGGAAGGTATCAAAGAACGTCCCCATATATCCATCTAGTGGAATATTATTTTCTTTTAGTGATTCAACAAGTAATTGTATAGCCGATTCCTCTAAAGCTAAATCAGTTAAAACTTGATCAAACTTGGTGTAGTTATATTCAAAGTCTTTATGATCAAATACCCACTCTTTAGTTTTACGTTTGTAAATTTCTATCTTTTTATTTCCTTCTTGCTTGGTACTAACTAATTCAAATTCAGTCTTTAATTCAACTTCCTTATAATAAAAAGTTTCAAATTTATTCCACGCATGAGCCGTTTTGAGATGTGAAACTTCTTTCTTTTCTTCTTTAACTTCTTCATCTACTTCCGTAACAGTCTCGGTGACTGGGTGAAGTCCTGTTTTTGTTTTAACCACATCTTCATAAACGGGTACTTGTTTCCAACAACGAATCTCCACTAAGTTCCAGGGCATAACGGAAGCTTCTTCTTCATCACAAATGAATTCCCTCTTAGTTCCTACCTGCTCTCTTACGGTGTAGGTTTCTGTTTTAGTTTCTTCTTTTGTCACTTCGGTTGTTGTAGTTGTTACTGTTTTTATTTCGTACGTATCATCGTAAGATTCATAAGTAAACTCAGGAGTCAAAGTATCGACTATAGGCTTATAATTAACATCTTCCGGCTCTTTGTCCTCTTGAATAATTCTCATCATATCAATAGAGGCAACCAACTCGAAAGGAGGTCGATAATTAGGTTCTTTACTCGATTCTTTTATTAGCGTTTGTAACTCTTGTCTCATTTCTTGCTGTTTAGCTTGATCATCAACTAACCCTAGGTTGGGAGCAAGAATAAACATTGCTCCCCCGATGATTAACACAATCCCTAAGATAATTGCTATTGGAACACCAAGTATTCCAACAAGCCAAGCTACTGCTGCAGCAATCGCTTTTGCGATTGCCAATATCAACTTCTTCAGTAAGGCTTTTAAGATTTTCTTTATGAATTTCTTAATCGCCTGTTTTATTTGTTTCTTAGCAAATCTTTTAAGCTTTTCCTTGCCCGCTTTTAGTTTTTCATTAAAATCCATTTCAAGTAATACCTAGTTCCATATTATTAATTTGGCTTTTGAGTAATAAACTCTTGAATATTCGGTTGTTTAGCGGGAGTAGCAACCTTTTGTCTAGCAAATTGAGAACCTTGATTAGAACCTTGATTAACTTGTCTGATTGAGTATTGCTGTTGCTGAGGTTGGAAACTTCTAATACCAGTTTCACTTGTTGAGACTTGATATTCCTGGATTACCATCTGCCCATTTGCTAGATTCGCATCTCCTGGTTTCATATTGGTAATAGGTATCATTTTATTATTAGGTCCCATTTGTGCAAGATAGCTTCCTCTATTAGAAGTAACAACTGCATACTTTTGTTTATCATCCAATCGAGCGACGTCTACATTATCATTCCCTTTAAAGGCGAAATTCGTTGCCATCTCTGAACCCATCTGATAACCTACACCTCTACCGTAAGAAGCCTCTCCAAGTGCACCACCAATTTTTTGAGCCAATTCATTTCTACGAACAGGGTTTGTGCGTGCATCAGTGGAAATAGCACCCTCCTTCATTCCACCACCTAAACCAGACATAGTAGCTTGGAATGCATTTCCACCATTTTCTCTTGATGAATCATAACTTGACTTAAATCCTTCTAAGGCATTTTTACCTTTCCCAACAATTCCCTTACCACCGGCATAAGAAAGGACCCCTGCACCGTATCCACCTTCTTTACCAACCTGCGCTCCACCTTCTGCAGCTAAGTGTCCGGTTAAAGGATTTATACCCATACCAGCTGTAAATCCACCCGTACGCATCATAGCAGAACCGAATCCCGCTGCCACATGACCAAAACTTCTCATATTACGAGCAAACTTATTAGGGGATCCATTTAGATTAGCACTTCCTCCATACTGGCGGTCTGCGTTTTCTTTAGCAAAACCCATACCAGGAATCGAACTTCCATTTCCATTACCACCTGCATTTTGTCCGTCAAATACCCCTTTTCTCTCCATGAATGCATTTTTAAAGCCATTCTTTATTTCACCGCCAGCTTTCATCATATGCATGAGTGAACCAGCGCCAGCAAGTGTGCCAATCGTAGCCATCTTCCCTGCATTGTCGCTTGTAGCTCCCATTGCAAAGCGGATTGATTCTGACACTGGAATAAAAATAGATAAAGCAAGGATATAAGTTAACCAATCATTAAAATCACTCATACCATCAAACAACCAATAATAGACGAAAAATACAGCTGCGTGTATCGTTTGTGAAATAATTTGAGCCCATAATTCTTTAAAAGCTGTAGAAGTAATCCCTTGTAATTTTGGAAAGAACAATGTTGATAACCATATAGGCGCAAGTATGATCAATCCAGTGATGAAAAACATCCGTTGAATGTAATAGGCCTTGAACCATAAAGCAACCCCAAATGAAAAGAATGATACAATCGCTGTTTTAATAGGATTTCCTTCATTTCCATCAAGGTCAGTAAACGAAAGTTCTTTGTCTTTATCTTGTTCTTCCCCTGCCTTAGTTAAAGCACCAGCTCCCATATCTACTAAACTTGTCGGGTCTTGAATATGTTTCTCAAACATATTCACGCCGTAAACATTAAGCGTAAAGAAGATATTTACAATAGTGAAGAACTGAAAAATTAGTACCAAGGCAATTAATATCTTAAATCCATTATCCATCATATCGACTTGCATACTTGAAGAGAATTTTCCATATGAGTTTTGTATGGCCATCTTAATAATTGCCCCAACTAACATAAAACTAACTACAACAAGCATCATGTTGTAACCCGCTTGTACAGCGTTATTAAATTGCTCTTCGTTGTACATTCCCCAAATTAACCCGTCACCTTGATAAAAGATATAGTGAGCAGGTTCATGTATTCCTGCTACTGGCGCTAAAATGTATTCGAAAAATGCACCGAGCATCCATTCAAATGGCTTCATGTACCATTTTTCACTTTCAGCCGCGAAAGCAGGTGTTGGAACAATTAATAGAATCACCAATGTGAGTAGAATATAAATTTTTCTCATTTGTTGCTTCGATTCAGCAAACGACACTAATTTCATACAGAAACACCTTCTTGTTCTGTAACCTCTTCTTCCTCGTCTATTATTTCAATCTCCATTGGTACTTCGTTTTCTTCAAGGGTAGGCATTAGGCCATTTTGCATTAAATACTCAGGGTCAGTATCAATAAACCCTCGCATTTCATCTGAAACATTGACCTTAATATAGGCACTAGAACCACCAACACGAACAATTCCTTCTCCTTTTGTTTGGTCGTTTTCAGATTCAGATGGTTTACGACAAATGATTTCTAATTCCCCTTCAGATAAATTGAAGATAGACTGTAATTCTAATTTTTCTTGTGCATTCATAGCACCGATACGTAAAAACAATGCAGACGTCGCTTGTTTAACAACTGCTTGTCCGTTCGGATCGTCTAAAAATGGTTTTAAATCCTGTGTAATAATATCAACACCAGCATTGTATTTTCTTGAACGACGAGCTAACTCTTCGACGAATAGCATCGCTCCAACAATATGCTTCATTTTCCATGCTTCTTCTATCTTTAAACGTTTACGGTACTTACGAAGAGATGGACGTTTAATAAAGTACTCCCAACCTAATACGGTTAAAACATAGAATACCGTATCGTAAATATCAGAACCCTCAATTGCTTTAATATTAAAGTTTACCCAAGGAATATCATCTAGTAGATTATCAATCTTTTCTCCACCGAATTGAGTTTGTCCATCGAAAATAACACCATCTGGACGATCTCGTAAATAACCTCGTAAAACTTTTAATAATCTAGCAGCATCCGGCTCTATAATTTCTTCATAGCTTAATTTTTCTAAATCATATCCCTTTGTCGTATTTTTTAAGAGTTGCTTGTAAATATCTGACAAAGTAAACTCCGGTTTTCGTTGTTTCTTGTATACTATTTGCCCGTTTACACGTACTGGTCTCTTTTCTTTTTCGTAAAGTGATTCAGGATCATCCGTTATTCCCCATTCAGTGATAACATCCATGATCGCCTTTTTGATTTCCTCTTTTTCTTGTGTGTTCATTCCTTGTAAAAGTTTATTGTAGAACGAAACAAGACGACCAATTTTAGAACCAATAGGTACAATTACTTTTGAAACGCGCTTACCATTTGGTAATGTAGTTTCGATTTCCTCCTCTGTTAAAGCACATGGGTTGATGGTGTTATCTCCACCCTCTCTAACCTCTACTTCCTTACCACCCATCAGTACACAAATTGGCCCATTTTCACCATCTGGATCAATAGAGAAAATACGATAGCCAAGTAGAACTTGAGAAGAAGATATATATTTATTAGAGAATGATTTACCACTTCCGGAAGCCCCTGCAATAATAGATGAATAGTTTTCTAGATACGGAGCAAATACATTTAAGAATTCCATGTTTCGATTGTGCAAGTTTTCTCCTAAGGGTACACCGCCTGAAAAAGGAATCTTGGAGCTGTAAAATGGAGAAGCGGCGACAATTGCTGTACGGTCTAAGAATCTCTTGTCTACAGTTGACTGTAAACGGTTTGGTGATAACGGTAAACTAGATAACCACCCGGAACGTTGTCTATCATATAAAGGACGCAAATTGTGTTCATTGTGTAAGACTGAATCTTGAATAAGCATCCCCATATTATCAAGCGTTTTATCATTTTCACCGAAAAGAGTAACAACCATTGTTCCTAAGAATCCATCATTATAGCCGTCTGAAATCTCTTGTAATAGTTGATCTGCTTTTGCTCTTGCTTTATATGCTTCAGTTGCTTCTAAATCATTTCCTGCCTTTTCAGCTTGTAACGCACGTGCCCCTTCATCCGTTACGGCACGTTTGTATTTGCTAACAGCTTGGCTCTTTGTCAGCTTAGAAAGATGAAAGTTAATATTTAATGCCCCTGCTCTGTATAACGTATCTAGCTCACCTGTTGATAAACTTGTATTTCCTAAATGCATGAGATATGAACGGAAAGGGTATTCTTTTCCGGCGCGTTGTTCGATTTGATAACCACGATCACGAATATCTACAGGAATCGTAAAACCTTCTAATGCGATTTTTTCCATATACGTCTCTCGTTTTACTTCATCCATCTTCGAGCTCTTATTTGCATTTTGCTTTACATCATTTAATTCCATATCTTGTGCTTCATTTGATTTTTTTCTTTTCTTAAATTTGCTAAACAGCATGTATTTCACCCTCACTTTCAACGCTATCAAGTTCATCTGCGGTTACACTACTTTTTACTTGCCCTGTGACAAACGGAGATAAAATTCCTTCTTGTTCCATCATTTTCTTAAATCTTTCTAAACTCGCGGTTTGTTTATTTACTGCAAAATAACAAGCTTCATATAAGCGGTACTCGTCACAAATAGTGCTTTGCCCACCCATAGCGTTATAATTTCTTTGAATAATTGAGGCAACACGGTTATATTCATTTCGTACTTTCATGATAATTTGTTGTTCATCTAGTTCATCTAAAAGAGCATCGTTATATTTTAAATCTATACGAAAGTAAGACTGATAGTCGTATTCGTCAACCGTTTGTTGCCAATATCCCATATAAGGGAAAAACATACTTTCTGCATATCGCTGAGCGACTGGATTTAACTCTGAGAAGTTTTCCTCATATGGACGTAGTTGTTCAGATAAATCAATAGGTCTTGATTGAATATGTATTCCAACATTTACTTCTCGTCCAGGACCTAAATTCAGTTGTGCTAATAATGTTTCGAAAGCTAAATCTGTCTGTCTTTGTTCTTTTAAACTTCTAAGTAAGTAGTTTATATCGTCTACTTTTATTAAACCTTGGAAATTACGAACGGCTTTTTTCTCATTTTCAAGTTCTACAATGTCACCGTATATTGCCTTAATACCTAATAATTCTTGAAAATTCCCTTTAATCTTAGGAGTCTCTTGCCCGCTCCTTTTTACTTTTTTCTTTGTTGATTTAAATTTAAATGGGTATGGCTTTCCCATAACAGGGAATGCAAATACAAAAACTACTACTCCGATCATAAGGATCATCACTAAATTCGTTAGCATTATTTATTTCCTCCAAATTCCTGCTTGTTTCTTTTTGTGATTGAATCTGAACCATAGATAATGGTCATAGAATAAATTTGTTTCTTTATCCTGATAGAAACCAAAAATAACGAAAGGAATCGTAATAGGGATTAAAAGCGCCAATACAACGATAGTTGTAATGAATGGCATTCCCGCAAACAATATTTCAGAACCGATTGATAGGTAAAGAAGTCCTCCTACCAATGCATACAAACTTTGACGCCAGGACATAAACTTTATGACTTTACGTTCTGTTTCCGTATCAAAAGGCATTCTTGTTTTCATCTTTTTCACCTACTCTTAAAAAAATTTATCTATTTTGTAAAAAAAGCCCCTACTCTTTAAATGTAGTAAGGGCTCCTTTTTGTACACTTTTTACGTTTGAGATTGGTTAATGAAGTAGTTCGCCAAGTCTGGAGCCTTCATAACAAGTACAATACCGATAACAGCTGCAATCATTGCCGCGATACCTAATGCTCTCTTCGTTGCATTTCCTAAAGAAATACCGATAATAATACCTGCAATAATGAGGGCAATTACAATTACTACTACTCCAATGATACGGATTTGCGTAATCCAATCTTGCAATAGCTGAGTAATATCCGTAACGTCTCCACCAGATCCACCTTTGATTAAAGGTATCTGACTAGCTGATGCCATTTCAGGAGCTACTAACCCCAAAGTCACCATGAATCCAATAACCATGAAGTATGGAAGTACACTTTTCACCTTTTTTTTCACTACATTTCCTCCTGGTTTATAAATTAGAAATTAAATATTTTTAGTAGAAATAAAAAAAGACGCAGATATCCCCTAATGGAGATTATTCTGCGTCTTCCGCCAAAATAAATCTTAGATTTATACTATATTTAATTTCTTAATCATGTACCTATTCTACAAAAAATCACTCTATAAGACAATCCCTTTTTTTACTATTTTTATATTGTAGGAGTTCCTTAAATAGTGTATAATATAATATGAGATATACATATATATGTATACTTTAAGGGGAGTGAAACACATGAGACTTATATTAGGATTCATATTTGTCTTTATCTTATCTGTTATATTTTCATATTTTCAGGGATTCATTGATTTCCTAATAGATTTAGGTATCTTCCCTATTAAGTATAGAAATAGCACTAATTTTGATATAATGGTGATTTTTGTTTTGTATCTTGTATTTATGGCTACTGCTACTGCGATAGGTCTTATTACAATAGCGGGATTACAATTACTACAATTAAAGCATAACGGCAAAATTAAGAAAGCAAAGGCGAAAGCAAAGAAATTATATGGTACAGATTCGCCTTACTTTTATTTGCTAGATGCAAACATCAACGATCCTGGCGTAAGTTTGAAAAAGTCCATTTATGTATATGAAACAATTAAATTTTATTTATATAGCAAAATTAAAGATTGGGATGAAGTGACTAAAAGCGTCAGCCAACTTTCAAATATTGACCGTCTAAAGCTATACCATGAAGCAATAGATTATTATGGTTTACCAGATATCCCTAAAGAATATGGAATCTTTGATAATTATTCCGATGCTGAACTGGCCCAATTCAATAAGTGATGTAGGAGGGTTCCCACCATGATGACAAAAGAAATAATTACAGAAATGAGAAAAAAAACGCTAGTTCCAAAACAAGCCCTTATTTTACCTACTCCTATTTACCTTCGGGTATCTAGGATTTTCTCTATTCGTAATCAACTCTGAAATAAAATTGTTGCCGGAAGATTTTGGTGTGCCGTTTTATAAACATAATCATGATCAACTGGAATTGCATATTGAAAAAGTAGGACAAACTCACTTTACTTTATAAGAATGGAAAATGGGTTAGATATGATAACTTATTTACATCTACTCCATAAACGGCAATTTAAACATTCCTATCTTGGACAGTGTCCGCAACAGCAACCAGATCATTGAAGGTGATATTCCAGGTGAAGAAAAAGGTTATTCATTACATACCAGTGCTAATTGGGATAACATTATTCAAAGATGTGACCATGCATACCGATGAATCGTGGAAAAGTTGACATGAACGTTCGTCCCTTACTAAGTATGCTTATTCGCTATACTATGGATGGGAGCCCTACTTTTCCGCTGGCAAACACCTACTAATGATTGCCTTCTTAAAATATCTTGTTTCTTAAAAAACTAGGGCATACATCGATGAGGTAACATGAATGTATGGGACAAACCTTGACAATGTCTAAAAACCATATTATAGGGTAATAAACTTTTTTACTACTTTCCTTCCACTCTTTAATACATTTCGGACACCAGGCTAAGTCTTTCTTTAATAACTCTCTTAAAGGAACTATATCTCTCCATTTTATTAATGTTAATTCTTCTATGTCGTTTCTATTTGTTAATGTTTGCATAGCTTTTACAACGGTCATTGAATTTTCCATATATCCATTTATTGTTTTCGCACCCTCATAAAAACGATTACCCCCCAAATCACTGCTTCTAAGAAGGTATTCCTTATTTATGGTAGGAATAAGTAGCTTATTTACTAAATGTCCAACTGTTGTATCATGTTCAAATGCAATTCTTGTTAAATAGCTTGTTAAACTTTCAACAAGTTCGCTACCTATTCCGATAGGCTCTAAATTGTATAAAACACTTCTATGAGTAATATATACGTTCTCAATCATGGACCACCTCTATTTAGAGGTAGTCTCCCGCTAATAAGAAATATATTCCATTATAAAAAATTAAAAGGCACACATTATCCTTAGGAATGGTAAATGTGTGCCACATATTTAAAAAGTGATATTCTATTTTCTTGTTCTATTGTATACCACCTTTTGAATAATTTCAAATTTCAAAATATTATTCGAAATAAGAGTTTTAATTTCTTGAACCTGCACAATTTCTTCACAACTTTAAGGTAAAATTAAGTTATATAAGTTGAATTAAGGTGATAACATTGAAAAAGCTTTCTATAAAACTTGGAATTCTCTTTTTCTTAATTATTTTCGGTCTAATGACTTTTATGTTTTTCTTTTTACATTCGGGGATTACCGATACAAGGGTAAAAGAGGAACTGCAATCCTTACAAGCGAGAGGAAGTTCACACAGAGCTATTCTGGAGAAACACTTTGATCAAGAAACAATAGACCACGTTGTCTTAATGGAGTCAGAATCTACAACGGATGTGATTATTACCAATCCAGATGGAAAGGTATTGGGCTCTTCTACTCTCTCTGATACTTTAAAGGAATATTTAAAAATTCCATCTGGAAGCATCCCAAAGGAAGGCCAAGTATTAGAAGGAGATTGGGAGGAAGAACCTTATGTTTCCACAATAAGTCCTGTGTTGGTGAACAACCAAATTACCGGCTATGTGTTCATGTTTGAAAATACAGCATCCGTCCATGCCTTGATGAAAAGTTTAAATGAACATTTTCTTCTAGCAGGTTGGATATCCGTATTTCTAACTCTCATCATTATTATTTTTCTTTCGAAAGGAATTACAAAACCTCTTATAGTCATGAAGGAAATGACAAATGAGATAAGTAAAGGAAATTTTAATGTTTCTTTACCGAAAATGTCTGATGATGAATTAGGAGAATTGGCAAAATCAATAGAAACACTTGCAACAGAGCTTAATTATTTGAAGCAGCAAAGAAGTGAATTTTTGGCGAGTATATCACATGAATTACGAACACCTTTAACCTATATCAAGGGATATACAGATATTGTGACTAAAAGGAATCTATCTGATGAGGATAAAAGAAAATACCTAAACATTATTTCAGATGAAACAAACCGCTTATCCGTACTAATAAAAGAATTGTTCGAATTAGCTAAAATGGATCAAAATTCTTTTGTCATTCATAAAGAAAGTATAGATTTAAGTCTTTTTTTAAGAAAAATTGAGCAAAAGTTATCTCCTGCATTTCTCGAAAAAAACATCGATTTCAAACAAGAGTGTGAAGCTAATTTATTCTTAAAGGCAGACCCTTTGAAACTTGAACAAATCTTGTTAAATCTTTTAGATAATGCAATGAAGTATTCTTCAGAAGGTTCAAAGGTTAACTTAAAAGCTTGGGAAAATAAAAACTCAATTCACATCACCATTGAAGACAATGGAAGAGGAATACCTGAGAAAGACATTCCCTTCATTTTTAATCGCTTTTATCGTGTTGATAAAGCAAGAACAAGGTCTACTGGAGGGACCGGTCTTGGACTAGCCATTGTTCAAGAGCTCGTCCATGCACATGAAGGTAAAATCACCGTTAAGAGTAAAGAAAATATCGGGTCAAAGTTTGAATTAATCTTTAAAGGAGAGTAAATGATGAGATCAATTTTACTAATTGATGATGAACCTATAATGCTTGATTTGTTATCTTTGTATCTATCCCCGAAATATAATTGTATAAAAAAGGAATCTCCTTTGGGTGCTATTAGATATTTGGGCACCCACTCAGTTGATCTTATTTTACTAGATGTAATGATGCCAGAAATGGATGGTTGGCAAGCATGTCAGGAAATTCGTAAGCATTGGGATACTCCTATCATCATGCTAACCGCTATGAGTGAAAAGGCGGATATCGTAAAAGGGTTGCAATATGGAGCAGACGATTATATTTCAAAACCTTTTGATGAAGAAGAACTTATTGCTAGAATTGACGCTGTATTAAGAAGGCAAACAAGTAAAATAGACAAAATGTTTTTTGATGGGTTAGTTTTAGATAATGATTCCCATCAACTTCAATATAAAGATCAAGATATCTCATTAACACGTAAGGAATTTGCCATGATGAATCTCTTTCTTAGCCATCCAAACAAAGTGTTTACGAGAGAACACTTGATTACAACCATTTGGGGGTTTGAAGTCGCTACTGAAGATCGCACCATCGACTCTCATGTTAGAAATTTACGTGATAAGCTTCGAAAAACAGGGTTCCCTGCAGAGGACTATTTACAAACTGTCTGGGGTGTTGGCTATAAATGGACTAGCAAGGAATAACCACTGATATGCTAGATCTATTTCCAAGTAATCCACTCCTAGCTAGCTTTATAAGTATCCTTCTTAATATTGCTGTTGCAATCGCTGGGATAATACCAAGTACATTTATTACGATCGGAACGGTTAGTATCCTTGGTTTTAAAATTGGAGTAGTAATATTAATTCTAGGGGAAGCTGCTGGTGCACTTATAAGCTTCTCCCTTTATAGAAGGGGAATTCTTAAGTTATCAAGAAACTCACAATATAATAAAGTCGAAAATAGATTTTTGTATAGATTAAAAGATTCCAACGGGATTCAAGCATTTTTCATGGTTATCTTATTAAGAGTACTACCATTTGTACCGTCTGGTATCGTGACTCTTACGGCGGCTATAAGCAAAATAGGCACCATTCCGTTTTTTATGGCTAGTACATTAGGAAAAATCCCTGCCCTTATAATTGAAGCATATTCACTTGTGTATATTCTTAATTTTGGTACAGAATTACAAATATTAATAGCAGTAATGGCATTGTTGATAATTTTCACCTATATTGCATTGAGGAAAGCCTCCAATAAAGAATCGTAGACATCACTTTTATAGACAGATACAAGCCCAATTAATAACAAAATGCTCAGATATCTTCTGAGCATTTTGTTATTAAACCATCTTCTATTGTTTGACTATCTGACTTAATTCTCCATAAGTGTACCCCTCCCCTTTTGAGATTAAATTTTCAACCACCCTCTAGTAGGTTACTTTTAAACTAATGACAATTAGCTTAAGAAAATAATCTGTCAGAAACCACTATTATTTATGGAGATGTTAATAAAAAGGATACAAAGAATTATTCACAACTTCCTCATATTTTCTCCATAATATCTCCATAGTTAATCGATATGATTGAGTTAAGAAAGGAGATGAAGGTGACATGAAAAAGAAATTACTTGTTGGAATTCTAACTGGAGGATTAATCTTAGGTGCCGGAACTTTTGCTTTTGCACAAACGAACGAAGAAGGAGATGGAGTAATTAACTTTGAACAGATGCAACCCCAAATTAAAAAAATGCATCCTGATTTAACTGAAAAAGAGCAAAAAGAAATGTTTGATTCATGCCATGGAGATGGCGGTATGATGCAAAATCATCACGATAATAATAATAATAATAATAATAATACCAGCAGCAATATGATGAATGATTTCTGATTGGACTATTGTATTAATTAAGACAAAAGAGGTACTGAAGTGAGTTTTCGACTGTCGATTTATTTGCAGTCACGAACAGCTTTCAGTACCTTTTCTATTTCATTATTTAATGTAGAGCATGAAAATAATTACCAAGAACCCTTTCTGGTTATAGCATTCATTGACTTATTCTTTAAATTATCCCCAATATTAATAGTCTAAATTTTAGAATAGCGTTGATAATTATCTACTTTTTTTGCGCACCTTAAACTCTATGTACCATTGGTAATGAGAATAAGTATATATTTGCTAAAGTCAAAAGTAGCATAAAGATATAATATGGAGCTAACTGTCTAAGCGGACCTTTATTACCAATCCGATAGACTGTATACATGGAACCTACAAAGCCAAGAAATACGATTAAGTATTGAATCCATTGGACAGATGAACCTGATAATAAAGACAATTCACCACTCATATTAATTCCAAATAGTCCAACGGTATTAAACCAAATTGCTTTTCCTTCAGTAATAATATGAAATAGATTGTGTGCTAGATGTCCTGCTAAATCTAAAGGAATAATAGCGTATCCAAAGCGAACAAAGTTTTCTTTAACCTTCTCTGCATTGCCTTTTAGCAAAGTAGCAACTTTAGCTGTACCTAATAACAAAAGAATAGGTAGAATCATCGAGATTACAAATGCAACGGAAAAGTTTACCGTGTAATTTGTTGTTCCTGTAAACGAGCCGATTACTCCTAATATATCTTCCCAAATTTCTAACATGGTAATGTTTTGCACAAATACAATTCCCATGATGACGGCCGCAAGTGATGCATGTTCTAATTTGGGTTTCTTTATTCCCCATAATTCCTGAGTTGGAACACGAGGAGATATTCTAATTGAATTATTAGGGCAGGATTTAACACAATTTCCGCACAAATTACATTCAGCACTTGAATCCATCGTTCTAACAAATTGAAACATTGGACAGCCTTCTGCATTTTCACTACCTTTAAAACAAGATTGAGTCTTACATGTTTTGCATATATCTGGTGTTCCACGTAATTCCAACATGCCAGAACGTGAATAGTTCCCTGCAAGTCCTCCAAGGAAGCAAAGATTTTTACAAAAAGTTCTTCTTTCGTAAAAAACCGAAGTAATTACAACCATAGTTACTAAAACCAGTAATAAATATCCGGAACCTCTTGGTGATTCAACAATCCCCCATACATGATCACTCCAGGTAATCATGATAAAGAATAGGTCGATTAGCCAAATACCATACTTTTTTAGAAACTTAGGTGTTGGTTTTTCGCTGCCCGCAAACTTTCTAACAAAGTCACTTAATTTTCCAAAAGGACATACGGCACACCAAAATCTTCCGGCAACAATAAAAAGTACTGGAATAATTGGCCACCACAACACCCAAGTCATAGAAGTTCCAAAATTTCTACTTGGATTAACTGTACCCATTACCAATTCATATACGATTATGGAAAACACGATAAATGCTATCCATTGGAAAATGCCAGGATACCATCTACTCTTAACAAACTTCTTAATAATAGGTATATCTAAAAAATTGAAAGGTCTCTTGGTATTCCTAACTTCTTTTCTAGGCATCGCCAATTTATACCACCCTCTTCCTTATTCTTTTATTCCATAATCCAAAGGCAAGAAACGAAAGATTAATTGCTCCAAATATACTTAAAACAGTATAGTTGGGAGGAGTTTCTACAATCACCTCTGTTCCATGCCCATGTCCGCCTTCGGAAGTAGCATCGTTATGTTCAGAACTTTCTGTCCCATTCATATCGCTATGTTCATCAGATGTCATGTTGTGTTCATTATGGGTACCATCTCCACTTACCTCACCATCTTTAAACATTTCAATATCCTCAGTTATTTCTTTTATGTCGTCATGCCCCTCATCTGCTAAAGCATAGGACGCAGGATATAACAATAAAGCAGTCACTACAAATACTCTTAATTTCAACCTGTATCACCACCTTGTTTGTTAATGGAATAATTATTAGAACTCCACAAATATAAATGATAATTTTGCAGAAACCATGGGGAAATTAAGGAATATTTATGACTACCCAGTGAATAAAGTCACTATACAAAAATCAAAAAACTACCTCACAAGAGATAGTTTTTTTGATGATTCAAAGAAAGCGAATCTATTTATTATTTAGGCTCTGTTAAAGGTAAATGTTGAAAATTGCTCCTGTTTATTATGCAATTTAATTAAATTTGGATTTTTCCAAAGTAAGAACCGAAATATTAAAACCATCTATTAAATTCGAAACAATAGATGGCTTTGTGCAGTTTATTTTATTTTACGGGTTGGCAACATAAACTGCCTTCACCTTTTTCAAGAGCAGACTTTAAGCTACTTAGAACACCTGACCAAGCCACTTGATGCCATTCAAATGCTTCTTTCCAATTATCATCTTCTTTAAATCCTGTATGTTCAATAATAACTTTTGTAGTTTTGGTATCAACTGGTTCAAAACTAACATTTACGGTAGTTAATTCATTTTCAATATTCATTATAGATTCAAATTGATCTGGGCCTTTCCAAGTGAATCGTAATTCTTTTTCGTCAACCATTTTAACAATCTTGCACCCTTTGGTATTCATTCCAGTTTTATTCCCAGGAATAAAATAAAGTTCATAAGCCCCACCTTCTATAGCTTCTATGACTGTTTCAGGTGCGAACCATTCTGAAACCCGTTCAGATATTGTCCAAGCGTACCAAACTAAATGTAAAGGGGCATTAATTGTAACTTCATTAATAATGGTTCTATC
The DNA here is from genome assembly GCF_005280205.1 of Bacillus yapensis. Lineage (GTDB taxonomy): Bacteria > Bacillota > Bacilli > Bacillales > Cytobacillaceae > Robertmurraya > Robertmurraya yapensis. The sequence goes on from NZ_SUND01000016.1 coordinate 80,201, forward strand.
ATTTGTAATGGTTGTCAAAACAAATCCTCCTTTTGTAAATATTTTCATTTGTAGAATACCATTAATAGTAAATAGAATAAAGAATTTTCTGATTTATCTTTTCAGAAGAAAGATTGTGAAGGGTCGAACTTAAAGTAATGAGTTGCGTTAGTTGAACAAGTATAAAGGAAACCCTATTTATAAGGATTTCCTTTAATTTTTACACCTTTATCAACAATAATTTTTAATAGAGACTATATTTAAGAGAATTAGTTAGATGTTCTAGGTCCAATTTAGTTAATTTTTCAAAGTTCCTTTATCCATTAATGTTTCCCAATTTTGTCCTCCATCCTCACTAATGAGAAGACTATTTTCAAACGTTACAACCGCAATTTTTTCTGTATCCTCCGGATTAATAGCAAAATAAGCTACAGCATCTTCTCCAAGGTCCAGACCTATATTCTTCCAAGAAGCTCCATTATCTTTGCTAATCATAACTCCAGCTTCATTCTCTAAAATAGAATAGCTAATTAAATCATTCGTACCTGGAATAGTACTTATAGAAGTAATTAAACGCGAATTATCAACGTTTTCCCAATTTTTTCCTCCATTCTCGGAACGCAATACACCTCCATTCGTTCCTGCAAGCAATACATTTTCATCACTTGGTAGAGAGACTAAAGTATAGATTCCATGTAAATCTTCAGGTAACCCTGTTGCTTTTATTTTCTCCCAGCTACTTCCTTTATCTATACTTTTATATATTCCTGCTTCATATTTATCACTTTCCATCTGAATGACTCCAAATAATAGATTTGGGTTTGAATCATTTGAAGTTAAAACATGGAAATCAACCTCTCCAAGTAATGATTTTGATTCCCAATTCTGACCATTATCGTTGCTTTCCATTAATCCTAAAGGGTCTGGAAGATCGGACTCAGGCCCAGGATGACCGCTTGTTAACATAGTACCGTCGGATTGTACATGGAATCCCATGAAGTCAAAATCCACATCACCTGTAAAGGACCAATTTTCTCCATTATCCTTTGTTTGAATTAACCCTTCATGAGAAGCAAGATATATCGCATTATCCTTCGTATATGCGAGACCGTGAACATGTTCTACTTTATAGTCACTATCAACTTTCTTATTCTCTGCGCTATCATCAGCAGAACTACACGCTGACAAGGATAATCCTGCTACTAAGATTCCAGTAAGTATTTTTATTTTCTTCATTTCCTTCTCCTTCTAGATTGGCTGACATCGCTTTTTTACTAACAAATTAAGTTTAGTCAAAAACTATGCAGATTTTATGGAGTTTCTATAATTTTCTTATCCGGGCTTAAGGTTAACTCTCTAAAGATAGAACTCATTAATAATATGTGTTTATCTATTTTAAGATCTGCTCTCTCTATATTTCCTATCGTATCCCTATTTATATTTGCTCCCCATAACTTTACAGTCAGTGGATTTAGAACATCCATTACCAATCCTATTAGTTCTTTATCACTTCTCATATGTTCTAACATATAGATTTGGCCAGTTGGTTTACACACTCTCCTTATTTCCATCAGTCCCTTTATAGGATCGGGTACTGAGCAAAATACACAGGTAGATACTATCGAATCAAAACTGTTATCTGGAAAGGGTAAATCCTGAATATCCGCTTCCCTCAGTTCAATGGGAAATTCGAAATCCCCACTTATTACCTTATCTTTAGCATGCTCAAGCATTCCCCTACTAAAATCGATTCCAGTAAGTGAAGTAATTTGATTTGGATAATATTGTAGGTTTACTCCTGTCCCAATTCCAACTTCAAGTACTTTACCAGATACCTGTGAAAGTAAATCTACTCTCCATTTTTCTTTTATCATTCTATCCATCATTTCATAAATACCAGATATACGATTATAGCGCTTTTTAATTTCTTCACTTGTATTCATTTTTTGGCTCCCACCTAATCTAACATTTTTTATCGGGATTTAATTTAAAAAGCTCAGTACAATCGATTGAGTAATTAATAGGAATTTGAAGACTATTTTATAAGATCATTAATTCTTTTATCAGGACATAATAATTTCTTCTTTTGCCTCTTAATTATTTATTCCATACCCCTTGTTAGTAATCTATTCCGGAACAATTTTAATAGATAAATGTGAAAATTGTATGCAGATGGAGGTTATGTCTTAGGCTTAGAGACCCTACTAGAATATTTCAAATAGGCTCTGTTAAAGAATATTGTTGATTTTCACCTAAAGAAAAGCGCCTGTTTAGGAAGAACAGAGAATAAATATTGATGCTTCCTTAAACAAGTTTAACTAACTTAACCTTCACCAAGGAAGTTACTATTTTCTTTCTTTTATATTTCTTACAATAATGCTTCCAAAATGTATAATAAAATAAGAAGAATATACAGAGGCAGAGGAGAGTTATCGTGTTTGTATTTGATAAAAAACCCCCTATAAGAATTATGGACCGATTAAGATTTCTTAAAGAAGATTTCGAACATATCCTTCAAATTGTAGAACAATGTAAAACTACGCATATCACATCTAGTTTCTATTTTAAATATGAACAGAATGCCCCAAAAAGTATTCTAACTGATTTTGAAAAAGCCCAGTCTGTTTGTTTTGTATCAAGATATGAACATCTTCCTGTGTTAGAATCTATCCAGATTAGATATGTAAACGAACAATTTATACTCGACAATCTCTCCTACCTTAGACATATCTTAAACGAATACCGCACTATAGTAATAAATAAGTCTGATTCTATTTACTACAATTCGATTCATCATTTTTGCCGAAAAAAACTTTTAAACACCAATCCTTTAGTTGACCTTTCAGTTAAAGTATTCGATTCTTTAGATAATGATGTTACGGATTTGTTCATCAAAATGTTGGATGAAAATAATAAAGCAATTAAATTAATAATAAAGAACTCCAATTTTGATTATTTGTATAATGGGATATTGCAACATTCGGATCACTTGTACACGCCTAGGCTTTTAGAAGATTACCATTCAGGTGAGTTGAATTATATATTCATAAAACATGCTCTTTTATTAAATTTGATTAAAGATTTAATGTATTTACACCACTTAATTTTAAACAATATTACATTCCCAAAATTAGGTCCACTTTAATTAAAGAAGAAATTATTCTTTTTATGATCTATACAATTGAAAAAATTAACTAAAGCGTTCCAGCTAATTCTCGGACACTCTGGCAACACTTTTTTAAATTTACTGTTTTCCATTTTGTTAGGAGTTGATTTAAAAGACCATCTATTTGGTCCACTTGATTTAAGTTAACTTCTAAAATTCCCAAGATAATTTGTCCGTCGCTTATTATAATATGCACTCCAGATTTTTAAGTTGGCTCAGTATTCAAATCATAATTTGTTCCCCCTTTATACCTTATTGCACTAACTTGCTCCGTTAGTTTAATAAAGACATCAATAATATTCTTCAACTGAGCCTTCAAATAAAAAATGACCTCCATTTTTAATAAAGGTCATTTCAGCTAAATAAATCTTTTCTTCGTTATCTTTATTTCAAAAAATTAATTATCATGTTGTTCCATATTAGAATGAGTAGGATCTTCAGATGGACCTGTTACTGCTGTAATTCCATAGTAAGCTCCTACCACTACAAGAAGATAAATAGTTGCAGAAAGTATCCATTTTTTCATTTTGCATCTCTCCCTATAATTTTACTTTTTGTAGTCGTAAGGCATTTAATACAACAGATACTGAGCTAAAAGCCATTGCAGCGCCTGCAAGCCAAGGAGCTAAAAGTCCAATTGCAGCGATTGGAATACCTATCGTGTTATAAGCAAGAGCCCAGAAGAGGTTTTGCTTAATATTTCTCATCGTTATATGACTCATCAAGATAGAATCTGGAATACTGTTCAAATCTCCACGAATCAAGGTGATATCAGCAGCTTCCATAGCAACATCAGTGCCCGTTCCAATTGCCATTCCAATATCAGCAGTCGCAAGTGCTGGTGCATCATTGATACCGTCCCCTACCATTGCTACAATCTTACCTTCTGCTTGAAGTTTCTTAACCTCTTCAGCTTTTCCTTCAGGTAACACCTCAGCAATAACATGGTCTACTCCAGCTTGTTTAGCGATTGCATTAGCAGTTTGTTGATTATCACCTGTAATCATAATAACTTGTAGCCCCATTTCCTTCATACGTTTAATAGCTCCTGTTGAGGTTTCTTTTATTGTGTCCGCGACAGCAATCAGACCTGCAAATGAGCCATCAATAGCAACTAACATAGCTGTTTTTCCTTGCTTTTCGAGATCCTCCATTTTCGCTAAAATATTCTCGACATTCACATTGTTTTGTTTCATAAGTCGGCGTGTTCCAACTAAAACTGTTTTTCCGTCAACAACTGCTTTTATTCCATATCCGGGGATATTTTCAAAGTCTGTGACATCGTTTAAATCAATTGACTTATCTTTAATTCCTTCTACGATTGCCTGAGCTAAAGGATGCTCAGATTGTTTTTCGGCAGATCCCACTAAAGACAGAAACTCCACTTCATTTTGCTCTGTTATTACATCCGTAAGTACCGGTGCTCCATTTGTTATCGTACCAGTCTTATCTAGTATGACGGTATTTACACTGTGAGTCTTTTCAAGATGCTCTCCACCTTTAAAAAGGATTCCATACTCAGCAGAACGACCAGAACCAGCCATAATTGACGTTGGTGTTGCAAGCCCCAATGCACATGGACAAGCAATTACTAGGACAGCAATTAATTTCTCTAGAGCTTCAGCAAAATTTCCTGGATCTACCCATATATACCAAATTAAGAATGTAATAACTGCAATGCCTACAACAATAGGAACAAAAATACCTGATATAGAATCAGCCATACGCTGAATTGGAGCTTTTGAACCTTGTGCTTCTTCTACTACTTTTATGATTTGTGCCAAAGCTGTTTCTTTTCCGACCTTGGTGGCCTTAATCTTAATAAATCCATTTTTGTTAAGTGTAGCCCCAATAACTTTATCTCCAATTGTTTTATCCACTGGAACACTTTCTCCTGTTAGCATTGATTCATCAATAGCAGAGCTACCTTCTATGACCTCTCCATCAACAGGAATTTTTTCTCCTGGCTTAATCAATAATATATCTCCAGAAATCACTTCTTCCAACGGAACAATCTCTTCTCTTCCATCACGAAGGACAGTAGCAGTTTTAGCCTGCAACCCCATCAATTTTTTGATTGCCTCCGATGATTTTCCTTTTGCTCTAGCTTCGAAAAGTTTTCCTAGGATGATTAATGTAATTAAGATCGCACTCGTTTCAAAATACAGACCTACTGAATGAGTACTATTTCCAATCGTTTGAATCGCGAGGTAAACACTGTAAAAATAAGCAGCTGAGGTACCGAGTGCAACCAGTACGTCCATATTGGCACTTTTATTTTTGAGTGCTTTATAAGCACCTACATAGAACTGCTTACCAATAAAAAATTGCACGGGTGTCGCTAGAGCCATTTGAACCCATGGATTCATCAGAGCTTCAGGAACATAAAGGCTGGAGGTAAAACTAAAGTGTCCAAACATTGCCCAAAGCAGTGGTAAGGATAGGATTGCCGAAAAGATAAACTTCCCTTGCTGTTTCTCAATTTCCTTTTGGCGATGGTCAACAGCTTCTTTATCATTTTCAACACTTTTAACCATGGCACCATAGCCTAAATCTTCTACCTTTCGAATCATGTCTTTTAGCGAAATAACTGAAGAATCGAACTCTACTAAAGCTTTCTCAAGAGCTAGGTTAACATTGGCTTGAATAACCCCATCTAACTTATTAAGCCCTTTTTCAATTCTTGTTGCGCATGCTGCACAGGTCATACCCGTTAGAACTAGTTCCTTTTTTTCTGTTACGACATCATAACCTAAATCCCGAATCTTTTTCTGTATATCCGTAGGGCCCATGACATTAGAGTCAAACTTCACCATCGCTTTTTCAAGTGCAAGATTTACATTTGCATCTTGGACACCATCCATTTTCTTTAACCCTTTTTCAATTCTTGTTGCACATGCAGCACAAGTCATACCGGTTACTTGAAACTGGTTTTCTATAATTTTTCCACTCATAATTCCAACACCTCATACCTATATAGGGTATAGTTATTTGTAAAAGAAGACGTGCTTTAACAGCACGCGCTTCTGTTGCATTAATCTACATCATAACCTTGATCATCGATTGTTTCTTTAATAGTCTCTAATGTTACCTTGTTAGAATCAAATTCTACATCTACAGTCCCATTTTCTAAATGAACTTTTACTTCAGAAATTCCATCGAGCTTTCCAACGATTCCTTCTATTGTATTTACACAATGGCCACAAGACATTCCTTGTACGTTTAATGTTATTTTTTCCATCTATACCGACTCCTTTTATTTTTTAATTAATTTATCAATGGTTATAAGAACCTCATCTAAAACATCCATATCTCCTTCTTGAATTCTATCTACAACACACTCTTTTAGGTGTGTATCAAGAAGAATTTTCGCAACACCATTTAATGCTGCTTGACTGGCAGAAATCTGAGTAATGACATCATCACAGTAAGTATCTTTTTCAATTAATCCTTTTATGCCCCGAATTTGGCCCTCAATCCGGTTTAGTCTAGTCACAAGATTTCTTATAGTCTTCTCAGAATGATGACTTTTCCTTTCACTTGAGATTTCATTACAATGTTCCCCAGTTGCCGGTGCTTTTGCAAATTCGGTTTCCATTCTATCCCCTCCTTATTTATATAATACTATACCCCCCTATCCTATGTAAAGGGTAATTTTGTTAATAATTGAATTTTTTTCTCTTGTTACCGCTACAATAAAACCTTTAATTTTAGTATGCTAAGAAAAATCAGTTAAAAACCCTGAAATAGATCCAGTGATCTAATTTTTCTTAATCATTGAAGAGAGTGTGTTTATTTCTTTTTGAAGTCGCTTATTTTCATTTTCTAGTACAGATATTTTAGAATCTAATTCCTTTGAAGAATTATGATGCTTATGTCCTCCTCCATGACTATGTCCCTTCATCATGAAAATCATCATCAATGGGCATACAAGCAACAGTAAATATTGAAGCCATTCCATTTTAATCACTCCTATCTTTTTCTTAATCATACAAAGAAAATATGGAGTTTTTATCGAGATTTATATAATACTTTAAGTTTTCACCTTCCAAATGAGTTAATTCACGTTAAGTAATGAGAAGTAACTCTAAGGAGAATATCGAACAATCCACTATCATCAAACAATTGTATGAATGCGTTTTCTATGTATAACCATCAATTCTATCTTAATTCTATGGTTACATTACTCGAAGGTTTCCTAACGTTTCTTTCTTAAACCTAAAAAATAAATAGATGGCACGTACGTAACACTTTTACGATGTTTATGATTGTGTTTATGGTTATGTTGGTCACTCATTGGTTTCACCTCCTCACGAATATCATATCCTCCCTAGGGGATATGTCATCCTGAAAATTTGGACTATATGAATTTTCAATAGGCCAAAAAAGTGTTGTAAATCGGAATGATTACTATTAAACTAATAAAAGTAATAAATCGAAATGGTTACGAATAAAATTTTCAAGAAATAAAATAAGGAGCGATTCTCAATTGGTAAAAAATAAATTCAAATACGTACTAACCTTCATTTCTATACTTTTTCTAGCAGCATGTAGTACTTCAGAGAAAACAGAGAGTGATAAACAAAATGGAGAACTAACAGTTTTTACAACAATTTATCCCCTTCAGTTTTTTACTGAACAAATTGGAGGTGAGCTGGTTACCGTTGAAAACATCGTTCCTCCAGGTACGGATGCCCATTCAGTAGAAATTACTACAAAGAAGATGTTGGAGGTAGCAAAGAGCGATGCCTTTATTCACACAGGAACTGGATTGGAAGTTTTTTCTGATTCAGTTGCTGACTCTTTAAAGAATGAAGATGTACTAATCGTCAAGGCAACGGAGAGTGTTAGTTTTATAGATTCAACTGTAGGTGAAGCACATAGTGATAGTCATGAGGAAGAAGATGATGAGAATCATCAGGAATCAGGTGAAGAAAACCACGAAGATCATGGTTCTACCTCTGACGTTGATCCACACGTATGGCTAGATCCAAATCGTTCAATACAAGTGGCTGAAAACATTAAGAATGCACTTATTGAGCTAAGTCCTAAAAATAAGACACAATTTGAAAACAATTTTTCAACATTAAAAAGGGAGCTAGAAAAGTTAAATTCCGAATTTAGCGATGTGGTAAGTAAATCTGCTAATAATGTGATTGTTGTTTCTCATTCCGCGTATGGATATTGGGAAGATGCTTATGGATTAAAGCAAGTTGGTATTAGTGGTCTATCTCCAACAGATGAGCCATCCCAATCTCAATTAACTAAAATTATCGACCTGGTTAAAAAGAATGGTTACAAATATATTTTCTTTGAGCCAAATTTATCGAATAAAGTTGCTGAAACCGTTAAGAACGAAACAGGTACTGAAGCACTTACTCTTCATAACCTTGAATCCATTACAGATGAGAATATCAATAATAATGAAGATTACTTTGTAATTATGAGAAAAAATTTAAATGTATTGGATAAAGCACTTAATTAATAGAAAATCCAACTATTGAGACCAAAATAAAAAAGAAATGAACAATAACGGGACAGTACAAATATATATCTTTCTGTGTTGCCCCTTATTGTTCTTTTAATCCAATTATTCGTGCTATAGAAACTGTTCCTATTCACGATTTATTGGTAATGATGCATTCATATTGCGATTTTAATGGATAAATTCGGCAGGACTTCAGGTTTAGTAACGGTCGAAGATATACTTGAGGAAATCGTCTGTGAAATTAGAGATGAATTTGATGATAATGAAGTTCCAGATATAAGAAAATTAAACTCAGGATCACTTTGTTCTAAAATTCATGATTACTCATAGAAGATGTAAATAATTTGCTGGTCATAGACTTACCTCAAGAAGAAGTTGATACTATAAGTGCATGATTTTTGACACAAAACATTGAAGCTGAGATTGGCTAGAGATAGAATTTGGAAGCTATCAATTTAAAGTGAAAAGTAAAGACTCCCATCAAATCCATTATTTTTTAAGTAAAGAAAAGACGATGAAAAAAAGAGCTCTCCTTTTTGGAAAAGCTCTTCTTTATATCTAAGAATATATATCTTTATTCTGCTGGTGATAATTCACTTTCTGTTACCCATTTGTGATTTTTAACTTCCTCACCGCCGATTGTTGGTGTGAAATCTACCATATAGACCGTTGTTTCCTCAGCCGAGTCAATTACAACAGTAGCATCCTTCATCCCTTGCATATGGGCAGCATCTGTCTTCACTTCTGTACCTGGAGCAAGTGGCGCTTCCCCTGCATTAATGAGTTCTTCATGAATAACCCACTTATGGTTTGTCACTCGCTCTCCACCTGTGGTCGGAGTATAGGAAACAGCATATGCCGTTGTATCAAAAGCCCCCACAATAGTTGCTTCTGCACCTTTCATCCCTTCCATGTGATCAGATTGAATAATCGCTTTACTACCAACTGGGTAAGTTGGATTTTCTTCCGTCTTTAAGCCCTCTGGAATATCACCCGAACTTGACATATCCATATTATCGTGATCCATTCCTTCCATACCTTCCGCAGAATCATCCGTGGTTTCACCCATATCCATATTTTCATGACTTGTGCTGTCTGCGTCTTCATTCGTTGATTTGGTATCATCATTATTAGCACATGCACCAAGAACTAATAATAAAGCGACAAGCAAAATAAATAAAATTCCTTTTTTACTATTGTTAAGTTTCATTCTTGCATCCTCCTTTTCTAGATGTAGTATATCCGAAAGTTGTGCAGATTTTGTGCAATTCCCTATTTCTACTATAAAAATTATTAATTAGCGCTTAATCTAATCGAAACTGCATTAATAATCAACAATATCCACATACAATTATGCAACATCAACAATTAAGCAGTAATTTGTTCTTTAAGAATTTCGATTCCAATACGGTTAACAAACTTAAAAAACGGTTCTCTTTTTTTACCTTTTTCTGCATAAATCTCAATTATTTTATCAACGACATCATACAATTGTTCTGATTCCATCTGTTCCATAAATAACGTTCCGAGCTGAGCATCTTTCCCTTTTGCCTTGCCAGCAAGGTATAAATCGTATCTATCCCTTACTTTCATGACACCTATATCATTGACTAAAGGTTCGCCGCACCCAACAGGACATCCTGCATAGGCGGGACGAAGTGTAAAAGGAACTGATCTACCTGCTATCCGCCTATTCAGTTCAATCGCAACCGGCATTCCTTCCTCTTCTTCTCCTTTACAAAAGTTGCAGGTTCTTAAACTTTTTATAAAATTTCCAACCGGATATACTGAAATACCCACTTCTCGGAATTTTTCTTTAGTATCTTCCAACTGACTTTCAGGAATTTCAATGTAGAGTTGCTGGAATGTGGTCAGTTCAAGTTCGGAATGGCTTCCCATATGTTCAGCTATTACAGAAAGTTGCTTGGCACTTAATTTGCTGCCAAATTTTATACCTCCGTTTATGGCCAATTTGACCATCGCCTCTTTATTCTCCATGAATAAATCCCCCTTTGCATTTAATAGATTCTTTATACATTGCTTATAAAGATATTCTTCTTCAGCTAAGCTCAGTATATATTATATTAAATTATACCCCTCATAGGTATACAAAATATATTAAATTTTCGTGCAGATTTAGTGCAGAAGTTAAGAAATCTGCACAAAAACTTCAAACTTTTGTACTAAAATGTTTTCATATCAACCTATTTTGTTAAATGAGGAGAATATATATGAACAACTACTTCGTCCAATTGTTACGAGAATATCGTTCAGATGTCGAATCGGTATATCAAACATGGTTTATTAATAATGATGAACGTTTAAAAGCATTTAGAACAATACGAAATGGAATAAAGCAAGTCATAGAAGACATTGAAAATGATGAATTTGGGAGTGATTTTAAGGGTACTTCTTTGGAAGTAGTTGTAACAGCTATCGCGGAACAAAAACAAGTTTTTGAAGGTGCTGCTCACGCATTTTACTGGAAACCAAAACTTAGAATACCTGATATCTATGAAAATAAGGAAAATAAAAAATCATTTGGAGGATTCCTTGAGAGTTGTCTTCAGAGTACAAAAGAGCAACAGTTGATCAATGAAGTAAAAAAGCTAAATGAGAAAAAAATAAAGGGCCTTGGGCCGGCTGTTGCGAACATTCTATATTTTCTTCATCCGACTATATTCCCCCCATTTAATACAGCCATTGTTAACGGATTTAACCTTCTTTTTGATGAAAAAATTAAACTTGGATCTTGGGATGAGTATCTTCGAATGCGTGAAATGATTTTGGACTTCAACGAAAAATTTAACGCTTTCCTTTCAAAAGATTTAGGCGCTGTCTGTGGCCTTCTCTTCGAAATAGGGACTGCAAAATTAATTATTAATAAAAATCATGACCTTGCTCTTAAACAAATGGAAAAACGAGAAAAAACAAATCGTAAAAGACATGCTGAAGTAATAAATGATGTACTTGAAAATAATGAACATACGGAAATGCAATATCACTTAGCTAAATTAGGAAACTCCCTCGGATATCGTGTGTGGGTAGCTAGAAATGACCATAAACGCGAATGGAATAATCAGAAACTTGGGGAACACTCCCTTGACCAATTAAAACTAAATGAAGTTCCAATACAGTTAAAGGACACTATTTCCTTGATCGATGTTCTATGGCTGAATGATAACGATAAAATTATTTGTGCCTTTGAAGTAGAGAAAAGTACATCAATTTATTCTGGAATCCTCAGACTATATGATTTAGCTCTCACTATGAATGAGCAAGATTGTAAGTTTTACCTAGTCGCCCCTAATAAAAGGCAGAAAGAAATCAAAGCACAGCTACTAAGGCCATCTTTTCAGCATGATCAAATGTGCAGTATTTCATATATTCTCTTTTCAGACCTTCGTTGTGACTGTGATGCTATGTGTAAATTTGGTGCTAATGCAAGCGTATTAGACAAAATATCTATGAGTATCTGAAGAAAGAGCTTTACTAATTTTACCGAATTATTTACAAACGTTATCTCTCGGACAAAGATTATATCATTCTGATCACATTACCTAAAGCCCCGAATACATTCGGGGCTTATTGATAATCATAATTCAATTTTCTATACCCAATATGTAGTCGTATCAAGAATCCCTAATATTATGATGATACCCCCAGCCAACTTTTGAACAATCACACCAATCTTTCTACCTTTCTTTTTCATTAGTTTCCCACTTAGTCCAAAATACCATATTAGAAATATAGCGAATAATAATGGCAAGGATGTTCCAATCGCAAACACACTAGGAAGTATCCCTCCATAAGAAACAGACATAGCCATTGGCATCAATGTCACAAAAAACAGAATAAACATGGTAGGGCAAAATCCTAGTGTAAAGCTTACACCCATTAAAAATGCTCCTAATCTCCCTTTTTTCGTAAATCTCTGTGATATACCACCGAACGATATAATCTTATTTAAATTGAATAGTCCTAGCATGTAAAGACCAATAAAAATCAAAAATGGCCCCACGACTCTTCTAAACCAAGGAAAATAGAGTGTCAAAGTCGATTTGACTTCACTCCCTACCATCCACACAATTAACCCAAACATAGAAAATACAACAATTTTTCCAACAATAAAACAAAAAACTTCTCCCCAAGCTATTTGTTTTTGTACGGATTTATTTCCGTAGACCATTACAGCACCTAGATTAGCTGTGAATTGACACGGGGCCAGGGCACCAACAATTCCAAGGAAAAACGCAAAAAGCGAAGGGATTCCTTCCATGTTCCTAGCTAGATTTAAAAAGGGCTGGGTGAACATACTACTGATTTGACTAAAGACTTCATACATTTACTTTGACCTCTTTTTCTAATTTGCTTTTATTCTTAATTTTGTTGATAAGTTTTGCTTTACTCAACCAATGGACTTGGTCGCTTGTGAATACAATCTCAATAACTTTCATTCTACAATTTAAGTATGAAAAAAGTGTGCAGAAAAAACATTATTAAAACAGTAAATAAATTGAAAATCTGCAAAGTTTCTTCACATTTTGGTAGTATATTTACAATAAATTATCCTTTTGAAAAGAAGAATTTTTATCTTATTGTAAAATGACTAGGTTCTTTGATTCAAATCACTTTAACTTATAGCAATAAAATGTTTATGGAGGTAAAGATGATATTTTATAAGAAGATATCAAAAACAGGTCAAATTAATCTCCCTAAAGAGATTTGTACAGAATTAAACCTTATCGATGGTGAGTATTTATTTATATATAAACACCAAAATAGTATTGTAATTGAAAAGCAGCATGAGAATGTAACCTTTAACCAATGCATTTTTCGAAATGGTAAGGTATCAATCCCCGTGGAGCTACGTAAATTAACAGATATCACTCAAAATACTTTATTAGAAGTACAGAATAAAAAATCCAATGAAAAAATTATTATTACCCCAGTAAAAGATAAGCTCTTAAGTTAACCTTTAAATGTATATATGCATGTTTTAAATAAAAAGAAGGGTCACTTTATTCAAAGTGCCCTTCTTTTGGCTACAACAAAAACTAAAGAAATTTTAAGTAAAAAGTTTCAGCATTAACACCATAATAGATCCTAAACCGATAAGGCACCCCAAAAAACTTAATATAGCATGCCGCGACTCCCTCTTTTCAAGTTTTTTGTATTCACTATACGTAATTTCCTTTTTTGCAAACTTTAAACCATTTAGACTCGGTCCTACCTGATAAAGCGTTCCATCATCATCTTCAAGAATCACTTTAGAAACTAGCGGTAATTCTTTCCCTTCTTGTATGTTACTACTTACAAAACCATCAACTGAAAATACTGTTTTAACATATGCATACCTAGTATTTTTCCGTATTTGTTCACTTAAATCATATGCCTGCTGCTCAATGAAGTTATTTGATACACACAATTTAGTTCACCTCGGTACCTTTTATTCGGAGTATTCTCTAAAAGATAAATAGGAGCAAGAATTTTGAGTTAAACCAACTTTTTCTTTAATCTTATGTCGAAGTCTTGCCTTTTGTCAAAGCTTTAGAGTAGCATTATATATTTGAAAATTTTTCAAGAAGCCACTTTGTTTATTTATTTTTGTAAGTATAAATATATTGGTATTTTGCATAACCTTTTCTACGTCTAAACCAGATTGCAAATGCTGCTACAATAATAAGGACTAAAGAAACAACTTGAGCTATACGTAAAGAATCTGTAAGCATTAAGCTGTCTGTTCTTAGTCCTTCTACAAAAAAACGGCCAAGAGAATACCAGACAACATATGAAAGAAAAACTTCTCCTATTCTTGGATGTAACTTTCTTATAATGACTAGAATGAAAAATCCAACAATATTCCAAATAGATTCATATAAGAAAGTTGGGTGATAATAAGAACCGTTTATAAACATTTGATTAATTATAAAATCAGGCAGTGAAAGGTTTTCTAGAAAAGTCCTGGTTACCTCTGTACCGTGGGCTTCCTGATTCATAAAGTTCCCCCATCGCCCAATGGCCTGCCCAAGAATAATACTTGGTGCTGCAACATCGGCCAATTGCCAAAATGAAACGCCCTTCTTTTTTGCAAAAACAATCGCTGTTATGACAGCCCCAATTAAGGCTCCGTGGATTGCAATTCCACCTTCCCAAATAGCAACAATTTCTCTAGGGTTTTGTGAATAATAATCCCATTTAAACAGTACATAATAAATTCTTGCACTAACAATCGCTGTCGGAATGGCCCAAAGTAAAAGATCACTAAAAATGTCTTTTGGGAGACCCAATTTTTTAGTTTCTCTCGTGGCAAGTAACCATCCTAGCGTAATTCCAATTCCAATAATAATACCGTACCAATATATCGTGAATGGTCCAATTTCGAGAGCCACTCTGTTTAATGGTTGTATATTTTCCATTTTCTCAACCTCATCTCTTTATTACCTTTTTAATAGGATACATGATATCTATCGAGATTTTGTGCATTTTGAAAAACAACCAAGCATAATTAAATCTTCATTAAGTACTAAATAATATCGCTTATCCTCATCCAAAAAGGATAAGCTAATTCATCTAATCAAAAATTTGCTGCTCATCACACATGCCCTTTAAATGTTGTTTTGATAGAAACCAGAGTTCATGTTGGCAATTGCCACATCTGTAAAGGACTAGCCCATCCTTCCACCTGAGTCAGACTAAATTCAAATCCCAATTCACTTTGCATAATCTGTACTTCGCTACTCAAGGCAAATAGGTTATAGCCTGACTCCCTATTTGCTTCCAAGCTTCTATGAAATCATCTTTCTTAATGCCCTTATTTTTCACTCCATCTATTGGGTCGTTAAAATAGATTGTTTGCTTATCATAACCTGTAATTAATACCGAATGCTCTTTGTAAGTAATCTTTACATTTCCGTTCGGAGTATTCCATTTTTCAAAAGCAGTCTCAGGTAGTTTTTTGAATGTTGTGTTAGTAATAACCCACACGGGATTGCCAAGGGAAAGAAAGATTTGCAGTTCAGAAAATTCACTCCCTGTCAAATCGATTATTTTTTTGGGCAGATACTGTTCTGCCAGTTTTCTGATTGGTTTATGATACACTCCATACCCTCTATTTTCGTAGGAATACATATCACCAATAAACCCATCATTGGGGTCACCCCAGTAAAAGTAGCCGTTTTCCTTTTTGAAGGGAACCGAACTTTTCTCTACTTTAGCTGCCAATTCCATTTTATCTACACGAATTTCTTTGTATTGCAAAAGCATTGCAAGGCTTGTGACTTCACAGCCCCTTGGTAATTCAGGAAATTGTTTAATAATAGGTGCATCTATAAGAACTTGATCCTAAATTTTCACCACTGTAGCATTAGGAACTTTGGACTGTTCGTTAGCTATTGCTATTTTCGGTTCTCTATTATTAACTAAGTCTACTAAGTTTACTTTCTCTACTTTTCCTATCATTAGTATTAGAAGAACGGAAGTAAGTGTATAAGTTAAACAGATAATAGATGGGTGCTTTAAGCTCTGAAATTTACGAAACAGTAAAACAGAAAGGACGATACTTATTAAACCAAACAAAACAATTATAAAGATCATCTTCTAAGCTCCAATTTTATGAAAAATTATTTATTGTTTACTTCTTCTTTCACTGTAGTAGGAATAATTTCAGTTCTTTCTGGATAACCATCTTATGCCTAAAACACGCAATGTTCTAAAGGTTCACTACACCAATTTAGGGATGAATCTCCGCAATTTTTCAACCTCCAAAATCTTCTTAAAATAGATCTATCTTATCAATACTTTCATGTGAATTTATCTAATTATGCCCAATATTCTTGAAAGAAATAGATTTAATGTGAAAGGGTGACTGACTATACCAAACTCCTCACATTAATTTTGTAGTATATAAAATAAATTTGTAGAAATTGTGTAGATAATAAACAGAAAAACATGTTTTTTAACTATATTTCTTATTTCTTCATAGATTCTACAAATTTAATTAGTAGTTTATTCTTTAGTGCAAAAGTCGTGCTACAACAAGTAATACATTGCTTCTTAAAAAACTAGGTAGGTGAAATTTATGTGTGGTTTTGTTGGTTGTATGTATAATAAACCTCAAAAGATAGAACAAGATATGAAAACTAAAATAGAAATGATGAATTCATTAATTACCCATCGAGGTCCTGACTCTGAGGGTTTCTATTTTGATGATTATATTAGTTTTGGTTTTAGAAGACTAAGTATTATTGATATTGAAAGTGGAAATCAACCTCTTTCATATGAAGATGAACGTTATTGGATGATATTTAATGGTGAAATTTATAACTATCTTGAGTTGCGTAAAGAATTAATTAAAAAAGGATATAAATTTTCAACACAATCTGATACTGAAGTGATAATCGCACTATATTCTGATATTAAAGAGCAAGCTGTAAGAAAGCTAAGAGGTATGTTTTCCTTTGTTATTTGGGACAAAATTAATCAAGAGTTATTTGGGGCAAGAGATCAATTCGGGATAAAACCATTCTTTTATTCAGAACAAGATGATGCTTTATACTTTGCATCTGAAAAAAAGAGTATTCTTTTAGCTATTTCATCCTCAGTAGATCATGATTCATTGCAACACTACCTTAGCTTTCAATATGTTCCTGAACCAGATACCCTTACAAATGGTATAAAAAAACTTCAACCTGGCCATTATTTTCTTAAAAAACCTGGCAAAATGTTTAGAGCCGTGGAATATTGGAAGCCGCAATTTCAACCTAAAAACATGCCAGAATCACAACTTATTAAAGAAATTCAAGAAGTTCTAATAGATTCGGTCAGTAAGCATATGCGTAGTGATGTTCCTGTTGGTTCATTTTTATCGGGAGGAATTGATTCATCTTTTATAGTCTCATTGGCTAAAGAAGTGAATCCTCGTTTAAAAACTTTTTCTGTTGGATTTGAAACTGAAGGTTTTAGTGAAGTAACTGTTGCCCAAGAGACAGCATCGGCTCTGGAGTTAGAGAATATTAACTTTATAATTACACCTGAAGAGTTTCTAAAAGAGCTCCCTAAAGTTATTTGGCACATGGATGATCCATTAGCTGACCCTGCAGCAGTACCATTGTATTTTGTTGCAAGAGAGGCAAGGAAACATGTCACAGTGGTATTATCTGGAGAAGGCGCAGATGAATTGTTTGGCGGTTACAATATATATATAGAGCCAGAATCGCTCAAACTATTTAACTATATTCCCGATCCAGTTAAGCAGTTGCTAAGAACCTTTGGAAACATTCTCCCGGATGGAGTTAAAGGCAAAAGCTTTATTGAACGTGGAGTTACTCCATTAGAAGAGAGATACATTGGGAATGCAAAAATGTTTGAAGAAACGGAGAAAAGATTGCTCCTTACCGATTATAAAAGTAATTTAGATTATAGAAATATAACGAAACAAGTGTTTAGTCTATCTGATGGATATGATGAAGTTACCAAAATGCAACATCTTGATATTTATACATGGCTTCGAGGTGACATATTATTAAAGGCCGATAAAATGACAATGGCCCACTCCCTTGAACTAAGAGTTCCTTTTTTAGATAGAGAAGTATTCAAAATTGCATCCAAAATTCATTACAAACAAAAAATTAATAATCACACTACGAAATATATCTTACGAAAAGCAGCAGAAGGAATTGTCCCGGCGCATATCTTGAATCGAAAAAAATTAGGATTTCCTGTTCCTATCCGTCACTGGCTTAAGAATGAATTATACGAGTGGGCCGTTGATTTAATTCGCTCAAGCCCAACAGATTACTTGTTTAATAAACAAGAAGTATTCAACTTATTGGATCAACATGTAACTAATAAGAAGGATAACAGCCGTAAACTATGGACAATCCTTGTTTTCATGATTTGGCACCAAATATATGTAGAAAACATATATGAACTTGGACATGAAAAAGTGAAAAATGAAAATTCAAAAAAACTTGAACTTATAAGTTAGCTTCAAAAAGCCCAAGCATGATGACTAATACTGCTTGGGCTTTTTTGTCAAATAGTATAACGACACAAAAACAATATATAAGAAATTCATACAATTTTATTCTTTTTGACTTAGAAAAATCCCATACCTTCTAAAGTACTAGCGCTCTATATTCAATGGAAAGCTTACGCGAAATTCTGTACCTGAGCCATTTTCACTAGTAACTTTTATATTTCCTTGTAAGAGCTTAACCAGTTCGTAAACAATGGCAAGCCCTAGTCCTGTCCCACCCATTTCTCTAGATCGTGATTTCTCAACACGATGAAAACGATCAAAAATGAATGGGAGGTCTTCTTCTGGTATTCCAATTCCGGTGTCTTTTATGGTGATTAAGACTGAATTATTTTGTTGTTTAGCCTCCACAACTATTTTTCCTTTTTCAGTATAGTTAATTGCGTTCTCTAACAGATTTAATAGAACTTGCTGAATACGTGCTCCATCGGAGTATATAGAAGGCAACGTATGCTTAATAATAGCTAATTCTAAGTCCTTACTTTGAGCTTTTACTTTCACTTTTCGTGTCACTTCTTCTATTAATTCTTCAATATCGACCAATTGATAATATAACTTTGTTTTACCCTCTTCCATTTTAGATAACTCAAATAAATCTTGTATAAGTTTCGATAGTCGCTCAGACTCATTCTCAATAATAATTGAGTAAGACTCCAACTCATTTTCATCATTATATTGGTGAGTCTTTATCAATTGTGCATATCCTTTTAGATAAGAAATTGGTGTACGGAGTTCATGTGAAATATTTGCTAATAATTCACTTCGATTAGTCCGATAATTATTCAATTCTAAGCTAAGTTTATTAATGGCTTTACCTAGTGATCCTATTTCATCATTTGATTTGATATTAATCTGTGTTGCCAAATTGCCTATAGCAATTTCTCTTGTTGCTCTCTCCATTATAATCAAAGGTTTAGAAATCTTTCTTGAAACAAATAGTGTATAACAGAGAGCTAATATAATTGCACCAACAATGGATATAATAATCCAATTTCTTATACCATGCATAAGTTGGTGTATTTTATCAATTGACGAAAAAACAAGGATACCTCCACCAAATTTACCTCCCACTATTAATGGCCTTCCAACAAAAAAGAATTCTTCATTTGTTTCAGGATTATTATAGCCCCTATCAAAATACTTTCCTTCTCGTAATATTTGAAACAAATCACTTTGAATCTGTTGTCCTTTTTGGAACTCTATTAGCGAACTTGAAAGAATAATTCCATTTTCATCAAAGATTATTATCTCTCCCTCAGTTGTAGAACTTATATAGTCGAAAATTTTCGGATCAACCCCAAAGTTATTTTCTAGTGTGTTTTTCAATTTGTCGGCGTATTGATTTACATTTTTGTGTACCTGTTCAGAATATAGCTCCAAAAAAATACGATCTATAATAAAACCCAATGGTACTAAAATAATAAGAAATAAGAACATCATGATGAATCCTAGTTTCAGAAATATTCCTCTAGTTTTCATTTCATGTCCTCTAGCAAATTAAATTTGTACCCTACTCCCCATACTGTCTGTATAAAATTTATATCCTCTACTGCCTTTTTAAGCTTTATCCGTATATTCTTAATATGAGTATCAACATTTCGCAAATCCCTAATCTCGTTAATCTCCCAAATTTTGTCTAGTAATATTTCCCTTGTAAATACTCGATTTGGATTTGATGCAAGCACAGATAATAAATCAAATTCTTTTGCTGTCAATTCTATATACTGCTGGTTCACAAAAAGCTGCCGACTATCAATATCCATTCGAAACAAATCGTTATAATAAACGCACTTATTCTCTTCTGATGATTCATGTTTTGAATGTTCATACCTTCGTAATAAGGCTCTTATTCTTGCTTTTAGTTCCTCAAACTCAAAAGGTTTTACAAGGTAATCATCAGCACCTATCTCTAGACCCATTACTTTGTCGGATAATTCAGATCTAGCCGTTAACATAAGAACAGGTACCTCCTCGTCTTCCTCTCTAATTTTTTTGCATACTTCCCAGCCCGATACATAAGGTAGCATTACATCCAGTATAATTACATCAAATGATTCTTCTAGAATTAAATCTATAGCAGTTTGTCCATCTTTTGCTTCCACAAAATCATAATCATTTCCTAAGTGTATCTTTAGTAAATTCATCATATATCTTTCATCTTCCACTACTAATATTTTTTTCATCTACATCCTCCTTTATCTATGGGATAAATAATCACAAAAGAACGTGAAGTTAAGTACGAACCTTCTTATAACATCAAAAACAAAGAAATAAACTATCCTCTTTCAATGTCTTCAGAGAAGTATTTTCTTTGAGCAAAGAAAGGTAATTGAATATGATACTAATTTAATGAACATATATTGTAGAAATAACACTAAAATTTGAAGAAAATATGGAGAAAAGATAACTTAATCGTAGCTAACCACCACATAATAAAAAGTCCAAATTCAATCTTAGGAAATCTGACTTTTCCTACATACTCTTTGAGTACTATTACTATTGTTATTACTTTTCTCTAAATACTCTTCTAAAAATACTTTAAACATTGAGCCTTTACTTTTTTCTTAGAAAAATTTAATTACCTCAATAACATATGGAATAACAAAATGTCCTAGTGCAACTCAGTAAAGTTCAGAATTGCACTTCTTCCTTTTCATAACTATTTCGTGAGCCACTCTGTCTAGAGGTTGTATGGTTTCCATTTATCAGTTACATATCTTTATGATCATTCAATATCGAATACATGATATACATCGAGGTATTGTCCATTTTGAAAAGCAACAGGGCATAATTAAATATCTTCAATAAATATAAAATAAAAAAGCTTATCCTCGTTTAAAAAGGATAAGCCCATATAATCTTTAATTAAAAATTTGCTACTCTTCGTACATGCCCTTTAAATGTTTTTTGATAGTAGCCAGAGTTCATGTTAGCAATTGCCACTCCTGTAGAGGATTGAGAGCCTATAAATTTCCCTCCACCAAGGTAAATTGCAACGTGTCCATCCCTCTTGTACGTATCGAAGAATACTAAATCCCCAGGACGTGCTTCACTATAAGATATCTTTTTCCCCTGTGTTCTTAGGGCCTCTGTACTTGACCCAATACTAATACCAGCCTGTCTAAATGCCCAACTCACGAAAGCAGAACAATCAAATCTTCCATTGGCAATGTCATAAGCGTTTCTACCGCCACCAAAAACATAGACAGAGTTTCCAATGTATTTATTTCCTGCAGTTAAAACGGTATTTAAACTTCCGTCATTTGCAGGCGGTGTATAGGCAACCTTTCCACCACTTTTACCTGAGTTACTACTGCTTTCTTTTGATGATGATGAAGTGTTTTGAACAGTAACTTTTTGGGTAGCTTTTTGAGCTTGCTGTTCAGCTTGAACTTTTGCTTCTAATTCATTCAACTTGGCTTTATTACCTTTTTGCGCTTCTTCAAGATCGTTCTTCAGTGTATCATTTTGTTCCTTTTGTTGTAGCAAAAGAGATTTCATTCCATCCAGTTCAGTTTTCTTTCCAGTTAGCTCTTCCAATTTTTTCTTAACCTCAGATTGCTTCTCTTCAACTGCAGCTTTATCTAATTCATGTTGTTTGATAAGGTCACTATCTGCATTTGCAATTTGAGATACTGCAAATACACGATCAATGAAATTACTAAAATCTTCTGAGCCTAAAAGAACTTCTATATAACTAACTTTACCTCCAGATTCCTGAAATGATTGAGCTCGACTCTTTAAGATTTCCGTTCTCTTTGCAATGGTTTCATTTAATACCTTTATCTCTTCTTCAAGCTTTTGAATTTCAGCCTGTTCTTTTTTAATATCACTTTCAGTTTGAGCAATTAGTTTATTATTTTCCTGTATTGCTATATCTGTTTTCTTGACCTTCTCTTTTAAAACAGATAATTTATTTTCCGTATCACTAATAGTTTTTTCAACTTGCTGAATTTGTGTGGAATATTCTGCACTAACAGAAGGGATAGAAATTAAACCCCCTACTCCTAAAATAATTGATGTGTTCAGGACTAATAGTTTCTTTTTCAACATTCGTTTTTCCTCCAACCTTCTAGTTTTCTACAAGTTTTATTAAAATGTTTAATAATGTTTATCTTTTCAACTACAAATGACAAATTTCACTCTATTAATACAAATTTCTTCTTTTTTAGAATATAGCAGTCTATTATTTCGATCAAAGATAATAATTTTACAGTTATGTTTCATTTATTGGTATCAGGTCTTAAGAACATAAAAAATACCGTTCCTTTAAATTAAGAAACGGTATTTTTACATAATTTATTTAAAATTGATAAAGCGAACCCATATTACTCCATAATACTAATCCCATTAGGAACCTTTCCAACTTCAATAGTTTCAAGTACTTTATTTTGTTCTGTATCAATAATCATAACAGTATTCTCAAACATGTTTGTTACATATAGTCGTTTATTGTCTGAACTTGTCACTACACCATGAGCTCCTTTTCCTGTTTCAATGGTTGCTGTTACCTTCTTTGTAGCTAACTCAACAACCGTAACAGAATTAGATGGAGAATCTTCAGTTCCTTGGTTAGCCACATACGCATATTGATTATTTCCATCAATATACACCTGGGCAGGTCCTTTCCCAACCTCAACTTTTTCTACTTGATCAGTTTCTAAATCAACAATTGCAAGCATATTTTCTGCATTTAAGGTAGCGACTAGTATTTTTCCGTCATTTGTAACTCCAGTTGTCACAGGCGTTGAACCGACTGTAATCTTTTTCTCTTCCAGCATTGATTCAAGGTTTAGAACACTAATAGTATCTTCGTTCATATTTGCAACATATGCTTTCTGACTATCAGCAGAAATTCTAAACCCATGCGGTCCTTTACCAGTATCAATTGTTTGAATCACCGAGAAGTTTTCCATATCAATAACTGAGACATTATTATCTTCATTATTTGATACTAACGCATATTTTCCATCCTCTGTAAAAACAAAGTGCGCTGGATGATTACCAACCTCAACTGTCTTTATTAGTTCGCTTGTTTGAGTATCAAAGAATATTGCCTTTCCGTTCATCTCCATCGACACATCCCCATGAGAATCTTCTTCATGTGAATCCTCATCATGAGAGCTGTCAGTTTCAGATTCTTGTCCATGATTCATTGACGGAACAACTGTTGCACCAAGCATTTTTCCATCTGGAGAAACTTGCACATTGTGTACAGCACCTTCTACTTCAATTGTTTCAACTACTTCATTTGTCGCTGCTTTGATTTTGGAAATACTTCCCCCTTCATCTGCAGTGAAGTAATATTTTTCGTTTTGTGTTTCGGGATCTTTTGATTCTGCTACTTTCTCAGAAGTTTTTGTTTCTTGCACCTTCTCTTTAGATACTGAATTTTGATTAGAGTTAGAACTACACCCAGCCAAAACTGCACCAGAAATTAATAAGGTAATTAGACTTAATTTAGTCCTATTCATATAACGCTTCCTCCTTTATTGAATCTATTTGAAATATTAGTAGCCCTGAAGCATGCAACACGTGATATACATCACTTTGTAAAAAAAAAGGAGAAACATCTTAAAATATTGTGAAAATCTATAAAAACTGCATACTTTTCCATTACAATAAAGAAATTTTGATAAGAAAAAGTCAGTTAAATTGCCAATTTATCTTGATTAATAAACAAAAATTAAAGAGCTTACCAATTAAATGATAAGCCCTAATCGACATGCTATGATCGTGTAACCTTTATCTATTTGATTTTTCATCATTTGTTTAATACATAGCTTACGCCCCAAATAGTGATGACCAAAAGAGTCCATAAGAGAAAAAAGCCTTTGGATGATAATTTCTTCGATCTACCATTCTTATGACTTTGACAACATCCCATTTTATCACCAACTCTTATTTGTTCTCCCTTTTTTCTGGACTTAGTACCGCAATATAAACATTCCCAGCTTGGACATATGATTTAAATGTGTCTAAAGGTCTTGGCGGAGGTCCACCTACATTCATACCATATTCATCATACTGTCCTCCATGACAAGGGCAATTAAAAAGCACACCATTTTCTTTCATTTCTACATCAGCATCTCCTACTGTACAACCAAGATGAGTGCAAATTGGAGACATAATGAGTAAAGAGTTATCCTTTTTGTTTTTATTAATATAAACAAAGCTTTCCATCACTTGTTCTTCCCACGCATCCTTAATTGTCACTTTATAAGGGACCTTTTTAGGAAAATTCCCTTTTTCCAATTCACTTAATAGCCCTAGATTTGCCATTGCGCTTGTATCAACGTCACTTTTATCATCATCACTACAAGCTGTAAGTCCAATAGGCAACACCGAAACAGCAAATAACCCAGCTGTACCTTTCAACGATTTGCTTAGAAAATCTCTCCTTTTTAACATTAGGTTCCCTCCTTTACTTAAAGGTACCACTTAAGTATGCAGAAAATTTGAATTTTGACTAATTGGGCTCCTTACAATACATTGAACCTTTTTGTTATATCTCTTAGATTGCTCGAAATATTTGATAATGCTTTAGTTGCATCATTTATTTCCCCAATTGCTACAAGTTGCTCTTGGCTAGAGGCGGAAACTTGGATAGAATTTTGAGTGTTTTTTCTTGCAACCGTTGAAATTTGATCTATTGTTCCTGTAATTTTTTCAGAACTTGTAGACATTCTTTTCGCTGCATTTAATATATTTTCCATTTCAGCATTTATTTTTGTCGTTGATTGGGAAATTACTGAGAATTTCTCTTTTGTATCATTTGTAATTTCAATGCCTTCTTCTACATTTTTTATAACAGTTCTCATAGTATCTACAGCAGCCTCTGTTGCTTTCTGAATATGGTCTATGAGAATGGCAATCCTTTCTGTAGATTGGTTGGACTGTTCAGCTAATCTTCTTACCTCTTCTGCAACCACAGCAAAACCTTTGCCTGAATCACCCGCTCTGGCAGCCTCTATTGCTGCGTTCAAAGCAAGTAAATTAGTTTGATTTGCTATATCAGAAATAACATTCAATATTTGTACAATTTCTTGAGAACGTTCCCGAAGTAATTGGATAGATATATCCGATTCACTTACGGAATTTTGAATTAACTTCATTTGACCAACTGTTTTGTCTACGGCGTTTTCTCCTTCAAAAGCATGTTCTGTTGTTTGTTGAGAAAGGAGAGATACTTTTTCAGTATTACCGACAATTTCCTTAATGCCTTCATTCATTTCTGTAATTTCTACGGCCACTTTCTCAATGCCGCTAGTTTGACCTTCTGTACCTGTTGCAACCTCTAGAATGGAGTTAGAAATTTGCATGGAAACTAGATTAGTTTCGTTTGCATTTTCTGAAAGCTGTTCAGAAGATTGAGCTATTTTAACGGATGTATGATTAATGTTTTCTACAATATCTCTCAAATTTCGAACCATTATTTCAAAGGAGCCTACTAATTGACCTATTTCATCCTTGGATTTTTTTGGTATTGTCACTGTTAAATCTCCTTCAGCCACTTCCCTCGTTAAATCAAGCAGTGATTTTAAAGGGGCAACCACAATCCTCTGAATGAAAAATGCAGCTATTATTGTTGCAAAAATTATGTTGATGGCTGTACTTATGTAAATCCCATAGGTTGTCTGAATGCTATGGTCAAGCAAAGAATTTAAATAGCCTGTCAATGGAACACTTATTAGAAGTGCCCCTATTATTACGATATTCATTTTTATCGTTAAACTATGAAATTTTTCCTTCTGATCTCCTTCTAATTTAACCTTTTCCATCTGTTGTTTCCTCCTTAGTTATCTCTATAAAATCGATGTGCTTTATGGACAAAGACAACTGTACATTACAAATATGCAGAAAGTATCGAAACTTA
The DNA here is from genome assembly GCF_005280205.1 of Bacillus yapensis. GTDB lineage: Bacteria > Bacillota > Bacilli > Bacillales > Cytobacillaceae > Robertmurraya > Robertmurraya yapensis. The sequence continues at coordinate 106,749 of NZ_SUND01000016.1, forward strand.
TATGTTCATTGGCTCTCTTTAGAAAATAAATTCTTCAAAATATGTATCATCAATTGTTAGAACGTAAGTTATCTCATTTTCATTGCAATTTGAATATTTTTTGAACTTTTATATAAAAATGTGATTTTTGCCCTTGCTTTTTATAAAAATCCATAATTTCTGCAAACCTTTCTACTAAGCTCATTTTGAAATAAGGAAATGGAGGGTTTTACTGTGAAACTAAAGCTAACTGTATTATTATCAGCAATCATTCTCTTTTTAGCTGCTTGTTCTTCGGAGCAAGACACTAATACAGAGAATACAAAGCAAAAAGAAACCGAAACAACAACAAGCAAAGTAGAGGGTATAACTTCAACTAATACTGAAACATTAACAGGTAATGAATTTGAGCTTGTTGCGAAAGAAGTCTCCCATCCATTAAACAGTAAGGTAACTCTAACAGCATGGACATTCAATGGTTCTGTTCCAGGTGCACAAATTCGGGTAAAAGAGGGTGAAAAGGTCAAAATCCATTTTAAGAATGAACTTCCTGAGCCAACCTCTATTCATTGGCATGGAGTTCCTGTACCAAATGAAATGGATGGTATCCCAGGTGTAACTCAAAATGCGGTTCAGCCGGGTGAAACTTTCACATATGAATTTACCGCGACAGTACCTGGTACCTATATGTACCATACACATCAGGAAGCTGTAAATCAGATGGATAAAGGACTATACGGTTCGTTTATTGTTGAACCGAAAGAAAAAACATATGATCGCGATTACACGATCATGTTAGACGAATGGATGAGTGATCAAGAAGCATCAGCAACTATGAGTGAGGAAATGGGAGAGATGGATGGCATGGATCACAGCAGTATGAGTGGTATGAATCATGACACCGGCTCTGAAGATGGCGAACATGGTGGAGAAAGCATGGGTCACGATATGTCTGCTTATGACATCTTTACCATGAACGGGAAAAGTGGAGATTCGATAGAACCCCTAAAGGTAAAAGAGGGTGAAGTCGTTCGAATTCGATTAGCCAATGTTGGATATGTGTCCCACAATATCCACTTACATGGACACAAATTTAAAGTGGTAGCAATTGATGGTCAAGAACTGAATGAACCAAAAGAAATAGAAAATGAGTTAGTGGCAATTGCTCCTGGTGAACGTTACGATATTGAATTCACAGCAAATAATCCTGGGGAATGGTATCTCGAATGTCACGGTGACATGGAAGGAACTGAAGGTATGAAAGCACTGATTCAATATGAAGGAAACAATGAATCAAAAGACCAGTCTAATCAAAGCGAGAGTCTTCCAGTTTTTAATTTCGTTAATTATGGAGCTCCAACAACTGGTGAATTTACGTTAGATCAAAAATATGATATTGAGTACACAATGGATCTTAACGGAAATAACATGGACAATATTTGGTCCATTAACGGAAAATCCTTCCCAAATATAGATGGCCTAAACGTTAAAAAAGGAGATTTAGTCAAAGTAACATTAATCAATAACTCGCCAGAAGGCATCGATCATCCAATGCATCTACACGGGCACTTCTTCCAAGTATTAAGTAAAAACGGAAAACCAGTAGAAGGTTCTCCCGTTGTTAAAGATACTATTAATTTAAAGTCTGGGGATGAATATGTAGTTGCATTTAAGGCTGACAATCCTGGTAACTGGTTATTCCACTGTCATGATTTGCACCATGCAACAGCAGGAATGGTGGACCTAATCAAATATGAAGGTTTTGTACCAAGCTTTACTCCAGATCCAGATGCGAATAATACACCTGAGTAGAATATAAAAAATGCGGTCAATTTGATGACCGCATTTTTTATCATTTTTTTATTCTAATTGTTTAGTGTTGAGTTTTGGCTATACTTGTCCAAGAAAAATATCCAAGCTAGCTTTTTCTTTAATGTTCAAGGTCTTTTAATTTTTTTATTTTATAATCCCTCTTAAACGTAGGGTATGTGAAATCGGCTGTTCTGATAGTAGATTACTTAATTGCATATTTAGGTTTTCTAGAATTTCTATTGGGACTGATTGCTCTAACATCTTATAAAGGCTATCTTCGATTTTGGTTATTTGCAATACTTTTTCCTTCCCTTCTTTTGATAAGCTTAAGTTAACAAACCTTGAATCCTTTTCACTTGTTTCTTTTTGAACCCATCCCGTAGTAACTAGTCGATTTATTAATCTTGAGGGACTTTCCGTTTCACAAATTAGCATTGCCCCCAATTCTTTTAGTGAAAGTGGTTCATTTTCTTGAAGTACTTTCAAAACTTCTGCTTGTGCTCCTGTTACTCCTATTTTTTTAAAAGTTTCCTTAAATATACTCCTCCCTTGCCTTTCTGTAGCAAGAATCAAATATCGAAAAGTTTCAGCAGGTTTGCTGTTATTTATTTGATTCATTCTTATCCCCTTTCTTTTATTCAAAAGCTTTCCACTTACTTAATAGAATACTCGCTTCAGGATCGTGACCCGAAAGAATAGGAGCATTCTTATTTTGATAAGACCACTCCCTTAATAAACGAATTGTCTGGGGCGACTTTGACTTAGCAGTGGAGATTGCAAATGGTATCGTATCTTTCAAATGCTTTTGTGAGAATATCGCATCACCCGCTAAACAAATTGGAGTCTTTCCATTTATCAGCATTGACTGGTGACCATGTGTGTGGCCAGGAGTAGGGACTAGTATTAAACTTCCGTCATCAAATAAATCATGCCCCACTTTAAATTCTAGTTCTTTCTTAAGCTTCTGAAAATGTATAATTCGATACTTCCTTCTCGGAAAATTAAATCGTGACTTTTGATAACCTGAAAAAAATTGAACACCTAATTTATTCCCATCTCGCCACTCTCTTTCGTTTATTACGAATGACGCATTTGAAAAGTGTTTCATTCCCCCGATATGGTCTGAATGAAGATGACTTAGTACAACATATTTTATATCATCTACAGCATATCCCAAATTATTTAATCCGTGTACTATAGAATCCTCTTTCTTAACATTCATCTGACTAATTTTGCGGCTAGGGTCCCAACGATTAGAAAAACTGGAATCATTAATTTCTGGATCTTCACCTGTATCAAACAACACTAAGCCTTTGGGATGTTCTATAAGATATGCATTTATAGGTACAGGATCAATCCAATTATCGGTGAAAAACAACCAGTATAGAAAATTGCCTTTGTTTTCAACATGCTCTCTATGTAATTGCACAGTTCCTGTTTGAATTCTATGAATATTAATTTCCATATTATTCTCCTCCTAAAGAAAATAGATGACATGTCATCTATCAATTTAAATGACATGTCATCTATTATCAAACATAAATCCACGGTTTTTAATTTTAATATTTACCTTTTCCTCTTCCTAAACGCTCTAGCTTAACAATTGTCAATCAAAATAGACCTTATTATGAATTATAATTTCCAAGAAAAAAAGCACACCATGTCAGAGTCAGGTTTGACAAGATGTGCATTTAATACTTTGTATTTTGTTTTTACGGCTATTTTCAAAACTTTTATTGTAAATCGTTATTAAAGGTTTTATTGTCTCTCAAGACTTTTATTGTCACTATACATTACTAAAAGTTAACGTATTTTCTAGGGTTAACCGTGTTTGATTTCGATTGATTCCATGGACCTTCATGAATCTCAAAAAGTAAATGTTAGCCAAAAGATTCACCTGTATTTCCTATATAACCTATTAGTTGTCCTTTTTTAACCGTTCCACCTTTAGCTATGTACATTCCAGAGTGAAAACCATCAAGTGATCGATTTCCAAATTCTGAGGAAACAAACCTTGTGCATGGCGGGGTAAATGTGAGTAATATCAATCCCATGAAGATTTACCCCTAAATCGATTTTCTTTTCAACTTTTCCAGAATTAAAATTGATAATAAATAACCCTCCCTTGTCATAATTACCAGCATAAATTTTTTCACCATCTAAACTTATTTCAATACCATCTTAATGTTGACTACCTACTTTTATTGTACGAACCACTTCATCACGATCAGTATCAACTACCGAAATCGTTCCATCGTCCGCATTTGGAATGTAAGCCAAGGGACCTTCCTTCCTTGTAGATATATAAATAATGGCTATAATTATGAAAACACCAATCATTATTGTGCCTACTTTTTTCATCATTTCTGATCCATCCTCTCTTTATCAACTTGAGTAATTTGTTCTAACTCATTTTTCTCCCAGATAAAAGATCTAGATGGAACGTTTTCAATATTATCTAATTTTAAAGTAATACGTTCTTTCAATACCGATCCATTCCACTTCAAATTACCAACCATGTGATGAGAGTCTTCATTAGCCACTTCCCAGTCAAATTCACCTTCCGAAGTTTCATTCTGCCCAAATGAAATTTTTGCAAGTTGTTCTAACTTATATTTAAGTAAATCACCTGTATGTGTGTTAAAAGCTACTTCAAAAAAAAGTTGTTCGGATGAACTTTTTTCTGGTACTGGAGTTACTTGAATAGTCAGTGTGCCCTGTGAATCAGTCCTTTGTAGTGAATTATTTGTAGCATCCTCTTTTTTATTTTTTGTTTCGGTACTTTCTATTTGTTTTGCAATTGTATCATCCTCCTGTACAGTTTTTGAAACATTTAATTGACCTATATAAAACCACCCAATAAATAAAACGATGAATACTGCCCCTAAATACATTAATAGCATCTTTTTATTCATTTGTTTATCTCCACCTTCCAATCATATTTGGCACAATTATCATCGCAAAAAAATGTGCAGATTTGGTCGAGAACTGAAGAAAATTTTACGAACCATAGGTTTTAAATTCATTTTTTCCGTATCACCTTTGGACTGAAACAGTTTCTAAAAAATTGGAATTTACAAGTTGATAGGTTTTTATTCTCTTATTTCTAGGCTCAAAAAGTACAACCTTTTTACAATCCATATCTCAAGAGAATATTCAACAACCATATGACAGCATTCAAATTTGTGATATTAAAATTTTTTCATGTTTTTACTTTTCAAGGAGATGATAATACTGCATTAAATTTGAGGAGGATTTTGATATGCAAATGTCCTATGAAGAATGTATCAAGGCATGTCTTGAATGTATGGAGGCATGTAACAGTTGTTATGATGCCTGTTTAAAAGAAGATGATGTAAAAATGATGTCGGATTGTATTCGTTATAACAGAGAGTGTGCTGATATTTGTGCATTAGCAGCACAAGCAATGCAATCTGACAGTCCTTTAGCAAAACATATTTGCCAATTCTGTGCTGAAATATGTGATGCTTGTGGAAAAATTTGTGAACAACATGGACATGCTGAGCATTGTAGAAAATGTGCAGAAGCCTGCCGTAAATGTGCAGAAGCTTGTAGAAAAATGGCTTCTTAATCCATGACACAAATTAAAAATTAGATGTGGCGACCTTTTAATTGGTCGCCACATTTAAATCTAGATACAGTTTTGAAAAATTAAGATCAATCTATGAATTTCCATAAAACCTTACTCCGATTGTACTTTGTATATTATAAATTCTTTACAATTTGTTCATATTCTCCTTTGTCAATGTCTCCCCGAGCATAACGGAGCTTTAAAACCTCTAAAGGATTATTGTAACCTTTGTTATTATGTTTTTCTTTTTTAAAGACAATTATGAAGTCAAGAATAAGTTTTTTGGCTATTTTTATTAATTTGAATAGATCACCTGTCTTCACAAGAAAATAAAAGATTATAATGGAAAAGGTTACGTTTAACACTCATTTCACCTCTTACTTTTTAATCGTTTGTAGTATGGATTGAAATTCATCATGTGAAATCTCACCACGGGCATAGCGTAACTTTGCAACCTCTTCTGCCTCAATGACTGTAGTATTATTCATTTTAATTGATGAAACCCTAGTTTGTTGTTTTTGATTTCTGAGTAGTAAAAATAGAACCACCCCGATCAGAGCAAACACTATTAAAGTCATAAAAGACCCATTAAACATCATGTCAAACGAGTTAAATCCTGATGGCATTCCATTATAACCGTAAAATCCTCCATTACTACCTCCAAAGGATCCCATATGTCCTCCATTCATCATTTTAATTTCTCCTTTCCTGTGTATAAGTAGTTTATTTGTTTTATAACAATTCTTTTAGTTTATTGTATTCTCCCGTTGAAATTTGACCAGATGCATATCTATAATCGATAACCCCTTTTAGTTCATTTGAGATGTTCGTTTCCTTCGGTTGTATACGGCTATATAATTTTTGTAATTCACCTGTTTTATACAAATAAAAACCAATAGCCAAAATTAGTAATAAAAACATATCTTAGATTCCTCCAATATTCATATTTTTGGGGAAGCAGGTCATTAACGACCTGCTTAAAGTGATAATTATAAACTTCCCATTCCTTTAAAGTTACTGCTTTGAGAAAAACCACCCGTTCCATGCATTCCCTTGTACATTTCTTCGAGTTGTTGATTGTCTAAATTAGGATGCATCTCACTCATATATGGTTTCATTTGACCAAAGTTTATATTTCCTTCTTCCATGTACTTTTGCATCTTATCAAAGTTCCCATTTCCTTCATCCATAAACTTTTGCATACTTTCAAAATCGCCGGTCTCCATCATTTCTACCATTTGATTATAACCAGTTCTTTCCTCTTGGCTCACTGTATCTTGATTTGGAGTATCTTTATCAGAAAATAGAGATAAACCTGCGCCTCCTGTAAAAGCTATAGTTGCTGCTAAAATACCATTAAAAATATTCATGGCTAATCAATCTCCTTCTAATGTTTTTTGTTTCTTAATAGATTCAACTTATATAAGATTTCTTTTTATTTGCTCAAATTCCTCAAAAGAAATTTCGCCTTGAGCAAGTCTAGACTTAGCAATTTCTAGTGCACTTGAGCTTGCTATTTGCTGGTTCCTATTTTGAGTACCTATTTTTTGATTGTTCATTCCTAAATAGAAAAGGTAACCTATTAGCAAAACTACTAAAATCATCATAATCGCTCCACCTCCCATTCCAAACATTCCATAACCATGACCTAATCCCATCATTGTTTTATCCTTCCTTTCATATTCTTATCTTACTTCTCATTAATGTAGAATTTATGAGCAACTTATGTAAAAGTTATGGAGAGAAGTTCTCTCATAAATAATAGATTGTTCACTATTTTACGATTTCTACAATAGTAATTATTACTGGTCTAAGATATGGCACTCAGAGAAACATCATAGCACCGAAAATTTCCATATTTATCAAAATGAATCCAAATTGTATCCTCGTCTTCATAACTAAAAACTCCTTCTCCTAATTCCCACGATTGACAGCTGCCTGTTAAATAAGGTGTTGAATTTAATATAAATTGATTTTGCTCCAATAATCCTTGTTCAACTTTATTAAACATATCAAAACTCCTTTCACTTTTTTGTTTACTACTATCAATACACTCAATTAATTGATGCTTCTCTTAATAGCCTTAATACCTTAATTGGAATCAACTAAGAAACTTAATAAAGCAGTCGGTTTGATTTTTTAAGACTCATAATATAATGAAACATCTATCGCCTCCTAATTTTTTCTTGTAAAGTTTTATGTTGTTTTCTTTACTTGTTCTTATCTTAAGCAACACTTGTAAAGAACTTATGAGCTAGTTATGGAGAAATTATGCGGATGTAGGATAACTATTTTTCCTAATTCAAAAAAGGCAAGAAAGTAAGCAAAAAGGGATTAAGTCAAGTGACCTAATCCCTTACTGCTTTGGAATCTTTACCTCTACAGTTGTACCTACATTTAATTGACTATCTATCTTAATTTCACCTTGATGGGCTTCTACAAGTGCCTTTACGATAGATAACCCAATACCAATTCCTCCTGTTTTTCGATCACGTGATTTATCACCTCGGTAGAATCTTTCAAATAGAAACGGGAGGTCAACCTCGCTAATTCCTACTCCTTCATCTCTGATCATAAAACTAATTTGATTATTTTTTTCCTCTATATAAATCGATACTTGTTTTCCTTTCGATGTATATTGTAGGGCATTATTAACTATATTCGTTAATATTTGAATGATTTTATCACGATCTCCTAAGAACCAATGATGCTTATCCGGGTGTTGAATCTTTAATTCAACTCCTTTATTCATAAACAACGGACTAAATTGATCTTTTATGAAAGATAATAGATTTCCAGCTTCTAATTTTGTTTTATCCAATCTAATCTGAGGATTTTCAGCCGCCATTAATTTTTCTAACTCATTAACTAGACGAACTAACCGCATTAGTTCCTCATGACATTGATCTAATCTCTTTGAATCAGGTTCCCAAACACCGTCTTGAAAAGCTTCAATTTGACTTCTTAGCGTTGCAAGCGGTGTTCTAAGTTCATGAGCAAAATTTGCTGTAAATTGTTTTCGAAGCGATTCCTCTTTTGCTAAAGATTCTGCAAGCTGATTAAAGGACTCCCCTAAAGGCTTCATTTCTACTGTCAATTCATCAATAGGGACTTGAGTTCGCCATTGATGATTACGCAACTCAGCAATCGCATTTATTAGTTTTTTAAATCCTGTTGTTAGTCTTTTAGAAAATAATAAACTAAATAAGAACGATAAAATGACTATAACCAATACTGCAATGAAAATGTTTCTTTTAATGGATTTCAAAAAGTTAAAATCCTCACCCATTAATTCTTTGGGATAAAATACCGTCAATTTGCCAACTAATTTATTATTGGTTTTTAATTGATAAGAAGTTGATTGATAATCATTGGTATCTGGTGAGGAATGATTACCTTCCATCATTCCCATCATTGAACGCACCGATGTTGTATCAATCAGTAAGTTCCCATTCTCATCATAAAGTCTATAGAATATATTTTCCGTCATTGCCTGTTCATGCATCTTATAACTCAAATTTTGATTGATTAGTTTTCCTGTCTCATTAAATTGTTGCAGTGCATCCTCTTTTATTGATTCGGCACTTTCTTCTCTATTTCTTTTGAGATAATCGGTAAATTGATTTTCAACCCCAAAAAAAATAGTGAAACTTGTAATGAAAATACCACTCAAAGAAACAATTAAGAGATAGATTAGAATTCTTGATCTAAGTGTTTGATTCATCTTTTTCTCCCCCAAACTTATAGCCCATTCCAAACACAGTCATGATAAATTCAGGGTGACGAGAATCGGTTTCAATTTTTTTTCGCAAGTTTTTTATATGTGTATCAATACTTCTTTCGTATCCTTCAAAATAAACACCATCTTCTTGAATTTTTTCTAATAAATCAGCCCTACTATAGACTCTCCCCGGATAACGTGCCATCGTAATTAATAGCTTATATTCATTTGGCGTTAGCCCAAGTATGTCACCATTAAGCTTTACTTCCTTTTTCACATGATCAATCCTAAGTTTATGGTTATTAAAACTGAGTTGATTTACATTCTCCATCTTTTGTGTTCTTCTTAATAAGGCCTTTACTCTTACAACCACTTCTCTTGGACTAAATGGTTTTGTCACATAGTCATCCGCACCAATTACAATTCCATTAATCAAATCATCCTCAGTTGACTTTGCGGTAAGCATTATAATTGGAATATCGCTTTCTTTTCTCACTAACTTACACACCTCTTCACCTGATATATCAGGTAACATCAAATCCAATACAATAAGATCTGGACTCTCATCCTTCACTTTTTTTAAAGCTTCAATTCCGTTAGTAGCAAAAGAAATTTTCCAATTTTCCTTTTCAAAATAAGCCTCTAACACTTCAAGAATTACCTTTTCATCATCTACCACTAGAATTTTTGTCATAAAATAATCACCTCTTATTAGCATATTATCATCTTATTTACGAAAAAAAGTAATCTCCATAATTTCCACACAACCTACTCTTGGGAACTACATGCTGGAAATCAAAGCTAATTGATTTTAGAAAAAAATTTCCAAAGAGTAGGATGCGACCTGTCAATTTGTTTGTGCCCTAAACAAGTTAGTCGTGACTTAACATTTTTTAAGATTGAGTTGTTTTCTAAACAGGGAATGTCCTTTCTTAAGGAGCATTCCTTGTTCTTTGATTATTCAATTAACCACATCTAGATATTACGATCATCACTATAAACATAAAAAACCTTCCATCGCTTCATACGATAGAAGGTTTTGTTTTCAACGAACAATTAAACTATTTGAAAAGCTCTCTCTAACCTGAAGCAACATATAGAATAATCATTATCACAAATCCTACATATTCTTATATAGATCGTCGTAACCATTTACAACCTCTTTCTTGTGCTTAAATAAATATTGATATGAACCCCACGCCACATATAGTGAGATCATAAATATGAAAAAGGCTGAAACCATGTGAATTACCCCCATCCAACCACGATCTGTATAATACTGGATGTTGCATAAAATAAACAACATAAAACTCCATGCTTTATACTTTTGAGGAACCTCACCAGCAGAACCAATAATATACATTAACGCTGGTATATATTCTAAAACCTTGATAAAAGCTAGATGGTTTTTCCAAAATGAAGCATCTACGAAAATAGCCAAACTTGCTAAAGACGCTTGAATGACGATACTAATCAGAAGGATCCATGCTAAACAACAAAATATGGTTTGAGAATATTTTTGTATTTTAGACCTTGTTTTTTCACTAATTTTCATATAATTATCTCCTTCAAAAAGCATAAAATAAAATACTCATATAAATAATAAATACTATGAAACGCTTACATATTTTCTCAAATAATAAGTAATTTGATATTTCCTTTAACAAAAGGCCCGCTCGTTTTTGATAAACTTCTAAAATAGTCAAGTTTATGAATCTTTTACAATAATTTAGATTATTACCTATTATTTAATACAAGAATTCAGGCAATGAATAGTTTTAAATAGACTATCAATGAAATATCGAGAAATTGTGCAGAAATAATAAAATTTAGCTTTATATATTTAACATTTCATATCAAAGATATTGTCTATAGAAATGGTTAGGGATCTTTTGAAAAAAACAGGTTAGCTACATTCTGAAGGAAACTATATAAGTGAGGAAATTTCGCAAATCATGTATTAAAAAATGTTGCATTTTTCTTTAAACATTGGGGTGATGTTCGGTAACACCGTAACTGAAGAGAATTAGATAAATAGAATAAACGAAGAATATCCAATCCAAGACTAGCTACTTTGTGAAAGGAGAGATGGTTGAATCACAAAAGTTGTCGTTAAAACCACAAATCGTATTATCACAAAAAGGATAGTAAAAGGAAATTATCTCCTTACTATCCTTCCTTATTATCGTTAATGACCAAAAAGTAATTTCATTGAAATCGATTTTTGCCAAGATTTATTAGGGATTATTGCCAAAACGGCAAAACTATAGTTCAAGTCATAAAAAAATCTGTAAGTGAAATAATTAAGTAAAATAAAATAAATCATAAGCTTTCCAAACGGAAAACTTATGCTTTATGTCACAAAATCACACCTCAAAAAATGTATTATTCCGCGAATGTGCACCCACATCCGCCGAGATCGTATCCAAATATATCCCGTTGAATCGGTAATTGTTCCAACTCCTGCAAGGACATACCTTTCATAAATGTGTAAGGTTAAGCGGGAGAAAGCGTAATGCTTTCTCCTTTTACATTTAGGAGGGAAATGAAATGAAGAAAAATATTATCGTGTTTTTATTTTCCTTCGTTTTTGTAAATGTCATATTAATTCCTCCTAAGTGTATGAGTTTTTCAAATAAAAAAAAGACCCTTTTATTCACTATATAAGTGAATAAAAAAAGTCTTTCTTCATGTAATATTATTCTATTCCATACTTCTCTAAGTACTTTTGTACGGCTTTATCTGCATGTTCAAAGAATTTCCTACCTTCATCTAGCAATGTTTCTGCTTCTTCAGGGGAGATTTCATCTTTACCAATCGTCTTTACTATGTCAAGAGCATAATCTCGTCGATTAGAACGCAAACACATATAACAATCTCCGTAATCAACCAGCATATAAAAATATGGAGTCTTCTCAGTACGAGAGATATTAACAATATTCTCGTCGTTTCGTAATGGTTGAGAGATAGTAAACACGTCCTTTCAGTTATACATAATCTCCTATGCAAACCGTCTCATCTGGGCTTTTCTCATTTTTTGTTTATGGTGAAAGTCGAGTTGCCGATTCTCACTTTCTTTCTCCATAATAACAAAACGCAAGTCGATATTCGTCATTTTTCTAAACATTTGAATATCCTTGTGTGAGAAATAGCCTTTTGCAATATAATCTTCGACAGCACTCATAGATATTTGTCCAAATTCTATTAGGAAATCGTTACCGAACTCATTGTACACTGATTTTGAGTTGAATTCTATAATCTTTTCCCTCAATTTACAAAGTCCAAAATTAGATCTCATCGACTTACTAGCTTTTAAAAATGGACAGTTCCCTATTTCTTGCATGAACCTCTGATACCTGGATTGACTTTCCTCAAAGTTTGTTTTTTGTTCAAGGAAATAACCTGCCAATCGTTCGAGGTCACCCGAAAAAGAGTATTCTTCCTTGTCGAGATGTAACTTCCCCACTGAATTCAAATAAAATTGGGGGTAGAATTTTCTAGGTAATTGAAATGACCTTAGAGCTTTCAATATTTCGGGCTTTTCTTTAAAGGTGTTTGCTTTTATGGAAACGATTTCGGGTAAGATACCATAATCATCTAGAAACTCTTTTAATCCTTTTTCATCTGTTTCATAGGATGGAAAAGAAACGTATTTAGCAACTAAATTATGTGATAGATCATACCGTTTAGAATCACCATTATCAAGATGCTTTCTAACTGCACTTTTAATACAGTTAATCTTATTTTCAGCCGTCTTCATCTTTCGATATAGCCCGCTAGTAAAAACCTCTTCCATTAATTGAGCGGCACCGACAAGTACAATTTTTTCCATATTGTTTTTATTCGTTACCATTTCCAATATTCCTCCTTACAAAGTAAATGAGAGTTCGAAAATTTCGAACTCTCATACAATCTTCCTTATCTCTGAAACGGATTTTGATTGTTTCCACCATTTGCACTTCCACCAAATGGGTTGGAGAATGGGTTGACACCTCCACTTTGTCCAAATACTTGTTCGTGTGGACTTTGGTTTCCAAATGGATCTTGTGGAGCATCATTTCCGCTGTTACTATTAGCAGGACCTAAGAATAATACGTTATCTGCATGGAATTCTGGCACCGGAATATTCTTCCCATCGAAGTTACGCTTACGCACAACAACTTTAGCCTCCACATAGACTTGTCTACCTTTAGTTAAAAACTTCGCACAGTCTTCTGCTCTTTTCTTCCAAACAGTAATTTGAATGTACTCCGTTTTCTTTTCATTACCTGCAAAATAATTTAATGCAAGGTCTAAATTAGCAACCGGAGTTCCCTCAGTAGTATGCCTTAATTCAACATCTTTTGTAAGATTTCCTATAAAACGACATTCATTTAACATAATAATTTTCCTCCCAAGTGTGTGTAATGTGATAGTTTACTAAATCCTTTTTAAGCAGCTGCAATCTGAACAATATCGTTAATGAAGAAAGATCCATTTTCTGCATGACTTGCAATAGCGATACTGTCACCATCTTGAAGGTCGAGAGATAGAATGTGATTCATCACTTCACCTATCGCAAATATTTGAGCTACATCGCCATTACTTGCTATCCAAATTTCTAAATACTTACCCTTGTTTCCTTCTCGTTCGATAACACCTCTATACGTACACTCAATCATTCCTTCTGGAACTCTGTTTCGTGTCGTAGGCTGAGATTGGGTTTGTTTATTAGATTGGTTAGTATGACGACTTTGCGTTTGTTGTGATTGCTGACTTCCTTGTGTGTAAGAAGAATCACTGTTACTGTTGCTACCACTTAATTTCGGTGGAGTAAAGTAACCAGTTACATTCTGTTTTTTGTCCTTAATATACTGATCATTCTGATTCACTTTATTCGGGGTTATTTCTACCCATCTAGCAGTTTCAGAATAAAGGTATCTACCAATATTTAAAAGTACCGCAGCTCTCTTGAAAGCTGAACTGATACCCCCTTTAGTAGATTCGATATTAGTACGATCCGCACCATCCCATTTAGTAATTGAATGTGTATCAGATAACCAAATCCTAATACCTTGAACAATTCCTCCTCCTGGAAGTTCCTGTACAAGATTCTCCCATTTATCCCAACCAATAACGTCATCCAACCTATTCATAATGGCTCTTGATTGCACGTATGGTACGACTAGAGCTTTGGGACTTTGACTGCTATTACCTTGAAATACTTGTTGAGCACGCCATTCTAATTCATCATCTGTGAATGGTTTACCCAGCTGTTCAAAGATTTGTTGAGAATTGTTTGACATATAAATACCTCCTAAGTGTGTGTACTTAATAAAATTTTTTCTTTTAGAAGCACAAAAAGCCCTATCAAGTAGACAGATTTCTTCCGAAAATCCATGCTACCCGATAGGGCTTAATACTTCTAAAGACCAGGCTCATAAGAGCAAATAAAAAACTTTATGCAATTATTCTACCAAATTTCCATCAATCATTCAATACTCCAAACATATATAAGTATATCCAGTTAGTTGTAATACTCATAAGCTGACACAATCGATTTCATTACTCTTTCGTCGTTCCCCTCGGCTTTAATCTTACGGATAAAGTCTATATATAATAACGAGAGAATCTCTTCTAATGTGAGGTCAAATTCTTCATTCACATTACAGAGGTCGTGAATTAATATTTCCCCACGATATATTTGGCTAGACTTCATTCTTATGGTCAAATAAGCGTTTTTCTCTTCCTTCGACACTTTTCTTTCAACTTCTTCTTCATACTCTTCTAATCCCCAACTATTAGGTGTGAGTTGATTAAATTGTTCAATTTTAATTTTTTCAACCAACTTTGGGCCATATATACTTTCTTTCAAGTTAATTAGTTTATGACTAATGGTTAGTAAATCTAAACCCTGTTTCCGATTATTGACCGTGGTGACACCTTTCTTGATTTGTGAGAGAAATTGAATATACAACAAGCTAATTAGTGACACCAGGTTTAAACTAGCGGGGCAATCCGCAATGATTTCTTTTATGTCTGCGATCAGTACATTTCCCCTCAGATAGTCATAAAAAGGAAATTCGATTTCAATATATCCATAATGAGGCTCCATTAACGCCTGCCAAAACCCTTTACTTTCTTCTTGTATTTTATTTTTTAAGAGTTCCAATTTGCTGTATTTCTGCATAATATCCCCCTTTCTCTATGTAGTGAAGGGCTGATGTGGTCAACATAAAAACAGTCTCTCTATACGATAGTCCCTTACACATAGCAAGACCATATTCCCCGCTAATATCCTCAAATTTGTATTCAGGTAGTTTTGTCGTCATGTGAAATGTAGATGTACCTGGATATTCTAGGTTCCAATCTATGATGTGAAGATTATTCAAAGCGTATAGCAGCAACAGAGTATTATATTTGGTTTGTTGAATCTCTATTTCAGGAAAATGATACTTAAACCGTTTTAATGAGGTTTTATATTTCATTTGTAGTTCCAAGGGAACAGGAAATTTACAATCATGTCCCTTGTCCTTTCGTGGTGATCTTTTCCTTTTTATTGGTGCTGTGACTGGTTGAAGTTTTGTTAATTTGTGTCCGGTCTTTTGTTCTTTCGTTTCATTGAAGATTGGATTCAAGTTATCGACCATATCCCCTTCCACTCCCCCGCTCAATTTTTTGCCTAATGTCAGAGTCACTTTTCCACTTTTCCACTTTTAATAGATTCATATGGGGGAGAGAGGACCTTTAGAACAAGCCATTGTATATTTCTTATAAAACTTGTCCATAATATTAGCAACCTAGCAAAATTAGGATACGAGGTGAATAAAATGAAAAAGAAAAGTAACGTAACGAAGAAAACAGCCGCTTCATTTTTAAAGGCCGCTACAGATGCGAAAAAAAAAACCGGAGCGAAATTAGTAAAAGTAAAAATCAAGTAATTATCGTTAAATAAAATTTATCTCTACACCAACCTTGAAAAACGAACGTACATTCGTATAGAATAGAGGTTAAATAACTTTATTCACTAGCGGGTGGTAAGAATGATAAAAAGCCGAAAAGATAAATGGCAACCAGCGTTTGCAACGCACGAACGTACGAGCATGTTGAGAAAACATATTAGTGAACTAGAACGCATTAGAAAACCAGAATTGATTGAGGATCGTTTAGAAGAGATGAATTATTTGATAGCTGAAGCAATGGAATACAATCAGTCTTTATCATTTACGTACTATGTTGAAGGTGAGTATAGGTCATTAATCGGCAATATCCACTACTATGATTCTAATAAGGGTTTACTTCACATTATCGATAACTTCCATGTACCAAATAAACTTGAATTAGCTGATATTGTGGATATGCATACCCTTTAATTTATCCAGGACTTTTATCGAGTACTGGGAGAATTTCCATGAATCTAAACAATAAAAAAGAACCCTTCGGTTCTTTTTTTATATTGAATATAAATCAGCTAAGACTTCGTCACTTTCAATAGAAAGCCCCTTCTCATAGAGAAACTTTAAATGATTCAGATTACTATGCATTTTATAAAGCAAACGATGGACATTATGAAACATCGCTTCCATCGTTTGGTTAGAATCCAGTATTACAGATTTAATAAGCGGGTTATTTATTCCTTTTTTTCTAGCTTGAAAATCTTTAGCTGCCGCTCTATGACTTCCATCGATAATAAAATGAAAAAACTCCGGACTAAAGTATCTGAACGCTTCATAAGTAATAAGTATAATCGGCTTTTTATTTGTAATAGCAACTGGCAAATAATCAAAATGTAGTTCATCATAATCGATATTTAACTGTGATATCTCTCTCATTTCAGTCTTGATTTTGTTCTTCTCCACAATTCTTATAGCTTCAGGTATGTACCAAGTAAGATTCATAAAACTATTATTGGGCAAGTGAATAATACGTTGATAACGTTGTTTATTATTCTTCAAATCTTCAAATTCCTTTTCTATCGAAAGATTCTTCAAAAAATCATCAGCAAGAAAATGAAATTTTTCTTCATATTGTTTTAATAAGATCTGGATTTTTGGGTGATTTTTCATTACGTCATTCATGTAATTAAAGTAGCTATCTAACTTAAATAATTGTTCAAACGTTGGTGTACGGTACAACTTCTTCATCCTCTCTTCTAGTATAAATACTCTCCATTCGTGTATTCGTATTTTTTGGTAGAAGGCTTTTTTGTTTTATCGATTTAAGGCTCAACGATAGGAGATGAATCAAAGTCTTCTTTTCGGTAATCACAACGATTACAGAAGGTGATCCAATTTGGAAATTCTTCATACATCGGCATCATATCACCACCACAATAACATTTGCTGTATCCTATATCCATATCTGTTTCTTACATATCTCTATAACTAAATACTTCCTGCAGCGATACTTTATACTCTACAAAAGGTATTTTAAAAATTCCATCAACTAAATTAAATTCTTCATCAACGACTTCATTATAAATTGCGAGAGATAATGGTAAATCCAATCCGGCAAAAGGATAAATAATGTCAATATGTCCAATTAATTCACCTATAGTTTGTCCGTTTCTTTCATGAATCTTACTTTACTGAAGTATATACTAGTAATCTAACCGTCAATAAGTTTAATGTTTTGTTCATATTCCAATGATTCTATTCGCTTTTTCGCTTCAGTAATCATAACAATTCAACCTTTCTTACAACTAATATAATATTACTTTTTTAAATTAATAGGTTTTTTGAATAAAAAACGTAAAGTTAGAACTAAGAGGAAGATCCACCACAAGATCTTAGCTCCGTTTAAGTATGGTGCCAATTGATTACTAATTTCGAATAATTTAGGCGTAAAAGATTGTCCGCTTTCAATAGGAACAACTTTATAAAATTCGAACGAAAATAGGAACGTTACAGCCTCTCCTAACATAGTTAATTGCTGTTTGTTAAAGACTGCAAAAATCGTTATTCCAAAAAATATAAGCAAAAAGAAGATGAATCCAATATCTAGAGTTTTCAAATTATATAATGGACGCTTTAGTATTTTCAAAAAAAATTCCCTCCAGGTATGTATGATTTGTAAGTAGCAATTTTGTTTATATATAATGCACTTACTCAAAACATTAAGTAAATTTTCAAGATACCCAGTAGTGCAAAAACCAAAGAAATCAATTTTGCAACCATTTTCTTCACTTTTATCAGGACCCATACAGCCCCTATTAGAATGAGGAGTAAAAACGGAGTACTTAAAGACTGAATCCAATCTATAATCGAAATAAAAAAACTCACAAGACGTTCCCCCTATTTATATACTTCCCTTAATATTCTATCGATGGTCGCTTTCTGTTCATCAAAAAGAATTTTGTATTTTTTCTTTAGAATCTCAAACTCTTCTTCCCCTTTTAGAGAGATACTGTAATTGTAAACAACCTGGCGTGTACCGCGAATTTCTTTTCGTTTTGTTAATAGCCCTAGTTCGTCCGACATTTCATGCAGCGCATTTAATAGGGTGGAAGGAGCGGGTTGCCAGTTACGGCTAATCGTCTTAAATTCCTGCTTGAATTCTTCGGCAATCATAGTTGGCCGTTTGTGGAGTAGATGTAAAATATAAAACTTGGTGAACTGTGATGCGGTCATATTTAATGCGAATTTTTTGGGATTTTTATGCTTTGTCTCTCTAGGTTCTTCAGACATAAAAAAAGCCTCCTTTTTGAAGATTCAATATATTACCATTATACCATGTATTCATAGTAGGTAGTAACTCAGAAAGGTTGAAAAAGAAGGAAAAAAACGCCGTTAGGGAGGTTTATTTTATTGAATTACGCTCATATCGTACCCGTTCGATTCTTCATCTACATAATTGGGTATTGACCATATTCCCCTCCTCTCATTTTTCGCAATTTCCTCTGATTCTTTATATAAATCGATATATTTATAATCGTCATAAACATAAGCAACACTTGCTAATCCTTGTTCAACTAAGAGCTGATTAATATTTTGGCCATCATAGAAGACATGGATCAATTCACGCCCGTATTTATCGGTTGAGTCCTTATCTCTTTCAATGGTTATTTTTTTACCTTCGATTAGGTCTTTTAAATATTTGGTACTAACATCCCCTAGTAGTTCTTTCTTGGAAGTATTTTCAGGAGCGTTTATCCCAATCAACCTTCCCTTCACTTCCAAGGAACCACCTCTAAAAAATGAAATTGTATCTCCGTCAGTGACATATTTCACAACCACTTCTTCTGCATCTTCTGAAGTGTTACTTTCATCGGTAGTTGATAACAAACTTTCTGTAAGTTCTACCCCTGTTTCGACTGCTTCTAACGTATTAGAGATTTCCCCTTTAGAGCAGCCACACAAAATCAAGATAAATGGTACAGAAATAACTAGAAACTTTTTAAACATAAAAGGCTCCTTTACGCATATTGCAATTTATCGATTAAGTCCTGGTAAACAATTTCTTCAAATAGGCTTAAGATGCTATGGTCATATGCATTTTTGTTCTTCATTTCGTCCTTCATTATTTCAAGTGCTTGTTCTAACGTAAATGACTTTTGATTCTCTCTATATTCCCTTGTACTTGTTAAAGCACTAAATACATCAGCTACTTGTGCAATCTTTCCTTCAAGCGGGATATTTTCGTTATCAACCCCGAACGGATAACCATATCCATTCTGTCTTTCGTGATGGCGAAGACAAAACTTAACAACATCCTCTCCGAAACCTAATTCAGATAGAGTTAATACTCCATTTAGTACATGATCATGCAATTTTAAACGTTCCTTTTCTGAAAGAACCTCACTAGTTTTTAAAGGATGGTCTTCCATGCTAATTTTTCCGATATCGTGAAGAAGACCAGCAAGGTAATATCGTGATGCATCTAATCCTAATTTATCTGCTATCTTAGCTGCATAATAAGCGACTTCAATACTATGTTCTGCGGTTGCTAGATCACGAAGCGTCAAGCAATGAAATAAAGCAAATGCTTTTTCCCATTCTGATTCTCCTTGGAAGATTTCCTTCATTCGAATAAACTCGAATTTGGCTTGAAAAAAACTCATTTAAATACCCCTCTTTAATTTGTTTTATATTTACTTTAGTTTACTTGAAATGTGATTACTATAAGCAATAAAAAAGCACACAAAATCCCCCTCTTTGTAGGGTGAATCTTGCGTGCTCCGCCTTATCGATTCAATATTATAACTACAATATCCATGTTATTAAGAATGAGATTAAAAATCAATAACATATGTGAATGACTTTGTATTTTTATATTTACTTAGTTTTAGATGAATTAAAGTCAATAAAGTTAATTTTGTTATCTATAAATAGATTTGCGCCTTTTTCTAGATAAAACTTTTCAGCAGAAAGGCAAATACATTCACACAATTTATCTATACTTATTCGCACAGTTTTTGTTTTTGTTATTTTTAAGTTATAGTTGGTGGGGTTTTCCCAATATACACTAGTTGAATCTGCACCGCCTACTGATTATTGAAATTTGTATAAATAATGAAAATCACTATCTTCCTTTTCGTCCCATTCTGGTATATCCGAGTTTCCTTCATGTAAAAATGAACAACGCAAAGAATAACACATTTCACCTGTAAAAATTGGACTTTTCGCTTTTGAGTAATCATCTGTCCAACCAGTAGGATCTGCGTAATAATGATTAACCCAATCATTAAACCAAGTTGCATATTGCTGTCCTATATTTCGTCTACCGTCACGCCTTTTTAAATTCGGATATTCAATCTGTCCGCAAATATCAGGTAAAGTTAACGATAATGCAAGAGCTGCTTGATAGTTCTGATTATAAAGAGCAAGTCTAATATCCTTTATTTTTTCTAACATAGTAACTCTCCAATCAAACTTTATTTAAAATAATCGAACTTGGTTATAAATGTTCAATCCATTTTATTAACCTACATATATGCTAGATTCTACCATAATTCTCAACCTATCTTCTTGGCAAATAAAAAAGTAGAGTAATTAAGATGAATATTCTACCAACATTTAATTATTAAATATAAAGTTCTCAAAGACAGGTATTCGAAAATGTCCTTTTGAAGTAATGTTACGATATTTGATCTTACATTGAACTACTGGCTCAATATATATAAAATTTTTGTCTTCCTCTGTTATAATCTGTTTAGAAATCTGATAAAATGCCTTTCTCTCATCAGGAGACACACCAAACTCCATAACACCAGCTGGTCTAATTCTCCCGTTCTCCTTACGACCTAATAGCCAACCGAATTTCCCCTTACGCAAGCCAAGTATATATACCTGAGAGGTCAAATATGCAATTTTCTTCTGCCAAGCTTCATGACGCTTATTATAATAGCGGGATTCAGGGTTCTTTAAGACAATCCCCTCTAATGAATGCTCTTTTGCTAAATTAAATAACTCTTGGCCATTACCGATACTCCACTTTATCTTACAAGCTGATTCCTGGTCTCCTAGGGCTAAATCGAGTAATCTTTTTCGTTCCAATAAAGGTAAGTGCATGACTGATTCACCTTTCCAATAAAGGATATCAAAAAATACAGCCATACAAGGTGTTTCTTTGCTTAGTATAGCTACCTTTCTATCATCCTTTACATTAATCCTGCTCATTACCTTTTCAAAGTCCGGTTTACCTTGATTGTAAGAGTCAGAGTATATTAATTCTCCATCTAAGATGGTCCCTTTATCAATTCCTAGAGAGTGCAATTCAGGAAAAGAGGTAGTTATAACGTTATTATGGCGTGTATAGATCACAGGCTCCTTCTCTGAAGACATAGTGCTATATAAAATCCTTACCCCGTCCATCTTTAATTCCTGGATTACTGATAAGGATAAATCTAATTTATCTGGAGCTACTTCAAGTAGCATTGGTTCTATAAGGGGTACCGTCAGGAAAATGCGGATTTACAACGCTAAGCACATTTTCGAGACGATTCCCCCATTTTTAACAACGTTAAGAAAATTTCAATGGTCTTAAAGAATCTACCGAGACCATTTTCTCGGAATTAAAATGGTACTCTCCTAGCAAATTAATATGTTCCCAACCTAGAGGTGATATATGGTGCAATAATTCTTCATTAAAACTACCACCCTGTTTTTGATATTCAACTGCTTTTGTTAGATGTAAGGTATTCCAGATACTGATGGCATTAATGATTATGTTTAAGGCACTGGCCCTTTGCAATTGATGCTGTATGGTTCGTTCTCTAAGCTCACCTTGTTTTCCAAAGAAAATAGCCCTTGCCAATCCATTCATGGCTTCTCCTTTATTCAATCCTCTTTGTATTTTTCTTCTTAATGATTCATCCGATATATAATTCAAAATAAAGATCGTTTTTTCTATTCGGCCCATCTCACGTAAGGCGGTAGCTAAGCTGTTTTGTCTTGAATAGGAACCTAGTTTCCCCATAATAAGGGAGGCTGAAACTGTTCCCTCCCTTATAGAATGAGCTAATCGCAAAACATCCTCATAATTTTCTTTAATGACCTTTGTATTTATTTGTCCACGTAAAATGGCTTCTAATTTTGGATACTCACTTGCTTTATCTATTGTAAATAATTTCGAGTCTGATAAATCTCTTATTCTAGGAGCAAATTTAAATCCTAATAAATGAGTCAGTCCGAATATTTGGTCTGTGTAACCAGCCTTAATTGTACTAGTATTAGAAGTAGTTATTAACGTATCTTGCGATAGTAACTACTTCTTTTATATTTCATTAAAGAATTATTATTTGTACTATTAAATTTATGAATATATAGTATCTT
>NZ_SUND01000017.1 GCF_005280205.1 Bacillus yapensis
TTCCCATAGCGTAAGCTAGTAAGAACCCTGAAAGATGATCAGGTTGATAGGTCAGAGGTGGAAGCGCGGTGACGTGTGGAGCTGACTGATACTAATCGTTCGAGGACTTAACCAAATAGATGACAACGTAATTCTTCTTCAACATTATCTAGTTTTGAGGGAATAAAGTTTTTTCACGACAGTGAAAATAACTATCCTTAATTTTCTCTTGAAATAATGGTGTAAATCAGTATAATAGAATATGTCTTGATAAATATTTAGGTCCGGTGACGATGGCGAGAAGGTCACACCCGTTCCCATACCGAACACGGAAGTTAAGCTTCTCAGCGCCGATGGTAGTTAGGGGCTGTCCCCTTGTGAGAGTAGGACGTTGCCGGGCTGCAATTCTATTATATCATTATTCCGCGGTAGCTCAGTGGTAGAGCAATCGGCTGTTAACCGATCGGTCGTAGGTTCGAGTCCTACCCGCGGAGCCATACGGAGAGCTGTCCGAGTGGCCGAAGGAGCACGATTGGAAATCGTGTAGGCGGGCAAAACCTGTCTCAAGGGTTCAAATCCCTTGCTCTCCGCCATTATTTTTAAATTTCTGGCCCCTTGGTCAAGCGGTTAAGACACCGCCCTTTCACGGCGGTAACACGGGTTCGAATCCCGTAGGGGTCACTTAAATATGGAGGATTAGCTCAGCTGGGAGAGCACCTGCCTTACAAGCAGGGGGTCGGCGGTTCGATCCCGTCATCCTCCACCAAAGCTTTTTACCGAGCACAGCGAGGTAAAATAGGTTTCCATAACTCTTAGGAAACTGAGAATAGCTTTAATTATTATTATCGCGGGGTGGAGCAGTCTGGTAGCTCGTCGGGCTCATAACCCGAAGGTCGCAGGTTCAAATCCTGTCCCCGCAATCGGCAGTTTTAAAATTTATTACTGCTTTGGTCCGGTAGTTCAGTTGGTTAGAATGCCTGCCTGTCACGCAGGAGGTCGCGGGTTCGAGTCCCGTCCGGACCGCCATTTATATGTTGGCTCAGTAGCTCAGTCGGTAGAGCAAAGGACTGAAAATCCTTGTGTCGGCGGTTCGATTCCGTCCTGAGCCACCATTTTTATAACTTCAAAGAGAAATCTTGCATATATATACTTGGAGGGGTAGCGAAGTGGCTAAACGCGGCGGACTGTAAATCCGCTCCTTCGGGTTCGGCGGTTCGAATCCGTCCCCCTCCACCAACGTTTTTTCGACGTAGGAGAAAATAACGTACAGTTTTCTTTTTACGAAGCGAGTAAAATAGCTTTCCATAATTTTTCATTTAAGAAAGATTAATTTCTAAATATAGGGGTATAGTTTAAAGGTAGAACGAAGGTCTCCAAAACCTTTGGTGTGGGTTCAATTCCTACTACCCCTGCCAATTTTATTATGGCGGTCGTGGCGAAGTGGTTAACGCATCGGATTGTGGCTCCGACACTCGTGGGTTCGATTCCCATCGATCGCCCCATTTTTATAAAAAATTATTGGGCTATAGCCAAGCGGTAAGGCAACGGACTTTGACTCCGTCACTCGTAGGTTCGAATCCTGCTAGCCCAGCCATTTCGCGGAAGTAGTTCAGTGGTAGAACACCACCTTGCCAAGGTGGGGGTCGCGGGTTCGAATCCCGTCTTCCGCTCCAATATATTATGGCGGCATAGCCAAGTGGTAAGGCCAAGGTCTGCAAAACCTTTATCCACCGGTTCGAATCCGGTTGCCGCCTCCATTTTAAAATATAATGCTAGTGTTTTAACTAGCCGGGGTGGCGGAACTGGCAGACGCACAGGACTTAAAATCCTGCGGTAGGTGACTACCGTACCGGTTCGATTCCGGTCCTCGGCACCATTCTTAATAGAAGAAATGCTACTAATATACATACGACAAAAGACTTGACCATTTGGTTAGGTCTTTTTTTAATGCATAGAATTATTATTGTAAGATTTCTAAATATCTGTTAGAATTTGTCCTTATAACTACATAAATTTTCCAGAGGTGATTTTAATGGTGGTTGAGGACATTTATAAGGATTTACCTATAATAGAAACGCCTAGACTTATTTTAAGAAAAATTACGGCTGCAGACACAGCTGCGATGTTTTCTTATGGCTCCAATAAGGAAGTTGCAAAGTATGTTACTTGGGATGTACATAAAACGATATCGGATACGGAAGCCTTTATTAGCTTTGTGCTCGACCAATATGCCAATCAGAAGGTTGCTCCTTGGGGTATGGAAGATAAAGAGACTGGTGAGTTTATTGGAACGATAGATTTTGTGTGGTGGAAGCCGAATCATCATAGTGCCGAAATTGGCTACGTGCTTTCACCTGAGTATTGGGGAAAGGGAATTACTACAGAAGCTGCTGAGGCACTTATTCGATTTGGATTTGAGAAAATGGAGCTTGTACGTATTCAAGCGAGATGCATGGTTGATAATATAGCATCTTCTCGCGTCATGGAGAAAGCAGGCATGTCTTTTGAGGGAATTAATAGAAAGAGTATGTTTATCAAAGGACAACATCATGATCTAAAAGTCTATTCAATTTTAAGAGAAGAGTTTAACTTTTAATCTATTACTATAGTAATTGAGGTGTTGAAGTGGGTTATCAGGAAAATGAGTTAAGATTAAGACCGATAGAGTATGAAGATTTAAAAAGTCTGTGGGAGCATATTTACAAGGAAGAGTCTCCAGAGTGGAAAAAGTGGGATGCACCCTATTATGAATTGAAGCAAATCTCTTATGAAGAATTTTTAACAAATAAAGATGATTATGTGGACAGCGAGCAACGTTGGGCGATTGAAGTCAATGGTGAGGTTATAGGGACAGTGGGGTATTACTGGGAGCATGAACCTTCTAAATGGCTGGAGATGGGGATTGTGATCTATGACCCGAAATATTGGAACGGTGGTTATGGAAAAAGGTTATCTGTATGTGGACAAATCATCTGTTTAATACCTTGCCATTGGCCCGTGTCGGCTATACAACCTGGTCAGGGAATGTAAGAATGATTAAGGTTGGCGAAAAGCTGGGGATGAAGGAAGAGGCAAGGATAAGAAAAGTGAGCTACTATAATGGGGAATACTATGATTCCATTCGAATGGGCTTGCTGCGAGAAGAGTGGGAAGTAAATAGTATTTTTCATCAGTAAAATCATTGTAAAATTGGTTTGACAGAATCGTATTATCGTGATAAGATATTCTTTGTCTTGAGTTACTGAAAAGTTTACTTTAGACAATAAGAATATGCCGGTGTGGCGGAATTGGCAGACGCGCACGACTCAAAATCGTGTTCCTCTGGAGTGTCGGTTCGACCCCGACCACCGGTACCATTTTACTTTAACATTTGCGTGATATAACGACGATTTCCTTTGATTAGGAAGTCGTTTTTTTACGTTTATAAGATACTTTTTGTCGTGCGAAATAGTAATACGAAGTGCAGGGCGTGTAATAGCGTGTTCATCTGACTATGCAAAGTGTACTGTGATGCGAATAACGTGCTATGCAACGTGATGTAGGCTTTAGCTAAACGTACTGGATAACGTTCAGTAGAACGTATAGTGGTGTTCAGCAAAACGTACTGCACAACGTATTGAATAATGTTTCTACACGAAAGGGGTATTTGTATTATGGTTCGTCGTAAAAATATAATTCCTGTTCTTTCTGTTGATGTGAATGCAAATCAAAGTAATGATTCATTTGAACATCTTTTTCACTTGTTTGTACGTGATTGTAAGATACGCAATCTAAGTGAACATACGCTTCAATACTATAAGAATGAACTGTTTAAGTTCTGTAAGCGTCTGGAACGTGAAGCTGTGTGTACATTACCCGCTTCCATAACGGAAGAACACATCAAAGAACATGTTATTCTTTCTATGATGCGTGAAGGATTGAAGGAAACAACGATCAACGCAAACCTACGTGCAATTAGGTCTTTCTTTAACTTCCTTGAACGTGAATGTTACGTGTTGGAAAATCCTTTAAAGAAAGTGAAACTTGTTAAGCAGAAGAAAACAGTTATTCAAACGTTTAGCAGGGATGAAATACACGCGCTGTTACGTCAGCCTAACATGAATACGTTCACTGGATTACGTGATTACACGATGATGATGTTTTTACTTGAAACAGGTGTTAGGGTGAAGGAATTGTGTGGAATACGCATCAACGATATTAACTGGAATGATGGTGTTGTATTGATTCGGGAAGCGAAGGGTTATAAGGAAAGGAACGTTCCAATACAGCGAATCATGAAGAAGCAACTAGGTACATACATGCAGGTACGTGGGCAGTTAGAACATGATATGTTGTTTGTGAACATTGATAATGAACCTATTGCAATACGTGCGATTCAACAGTTCATAGCGAAGTATGGGCGTATGGCAGGTGTTAAGAACGTGCGTTGTAGTCCGCATACGTTTAGACATACTTTTGCAAAGATGTCTGTGCAGAACGGTGCTGATGTGTTTACGCTTCAAGCAGTGTTGGGACATACTTCAATGGATATGGTTAGGAATTATGTAAATATGTTTTCAAATGAAATACATGGCAATCATAGAAAATTTTCACCGATAGAAAAGTTATTTTAAGTGCAGGTTATTCTGATGATGCGAAGTAAAAGTGTTAGCTGCGTCTTACTGCAAATCAATAAGAAAAGAAGATAAAGTGTATCATCTGCGTTGTTGTGTGTGGGTGTACGTGAAGATACGTTGTGCTTTATGTTGATGTAATGTCTAAAACTAAACTATATAAAGTAGCACTTTCACTAATGCAATTGTTAGTCATATTGCATAACTTTGTACACTGTGAAGTACTGATAGTGGTGGGTTTCTGCGTCTTATTGATGTGATTAAACATGGTGCTAGTGTGTGGGAAAGTGTGGTGTAGTGCGGGAATACAC
Organism: Bacillus yapensis; assembly: GCF_005280205.1. Taxonomy (GTDB): domain Bacteria; phylum Bacillota; class Bacilli; order Bacillales; family Cytobacillaceae; genus Robertmurraya; species Robertmurraya yapensis. Next base: position 4,904 of record NZ_SUND01000017.1, read on the forward strand.
GCTATGTGTACGTGTGCTAGGCGCATCAAGAATGAAGGTGTTACTTACTATTGATGTGGTGGAACGTATTAGGAACGTGTGTTCTTATAAAGGGTTGCCACATACAACAACAAAGGTATAGGGTGGTGGGGGTGTGACGTGTTGTGTGCGCTTCCTTCCACCTTTTTATTTTTGTTTATTTTTTCCGTACATATTACGTTAATGCAGGTGGGGGCAGGGGCGAAAAAGGTACCGCTACTTGTTCCGTTGTGTAGAACAATATAATAATAATATTTCTTCCCTTTCCACTTGAAGCACATGTTTTACACGATCTAATACCCCCGCCCTTAAAGATTAGGGGTGGTACGAAAAGGTACCATACGTGTAATGGAACGTTCCAGATAGCGCACTGTGTGTGTTGAAAGGGTGTGGTGTAAAGTGTGTAGGTACCCGCTTCCTATTTGTATGATGTGCAAATATTTAAGTTAAACTTTCCTGTACGTGGAACGTGTGGTTCGATAGAACTGCATGTGAACGTATCAGGCAAACAACCGAAGGGCGTTAGTAGATGTATGTGCCACATCAATAAAAAAGGGACTGAAAATATCAGCCCTGTTGATGCGTGTAATTTAATTAATAACTTTCGTTACGTGTAACCTTGTTAGCAATACCACCGATTAAAGCTAATAATCCTACAACGCCCATAAATAACATGTTCAGTACAAAAATTACACCAACAATGTTAATTATCCAAGAAAGTACAGGTACATTTTTTAGCGCGTACATCCATTCCAATAATGTTACGGTTAATCCGTTATAAGTGATTACTGGTTCAATAACTGCAAATATGTAGTAAACTATGCCAATGAAGAAGGCTACCAATGTGTAAGGTAATATTTCTTGTGCATGATAGTCGTTATTATTACGTGCTTCTGCTGATTTACCACCTATACCCTGCATCGAACCAAAGAAGAAAATTATACCTGCTACAATTGTGTATAATATATAGCTGTCTGATACGTCAAAAGTATCTACAAATCCTACTGTGTAAAGCACTAACATTGATGTGATTACATAATATCCTAGTAAGTTTAAGAACAACGTGGATAGTTTGAAGCGGTCTAAACGTAATAACATTAGAAGCAATGTTGCAGGTACGATAACTACCCAATTCCATATGATGCTGTACAAAAACATTAGAATTGCAATGCCAAGTAAAAATCCTAAAAAAGTCCCCATACCCCTAATCCCCTTTTATTAAATTCTAATCACATTCACACGTAAAGGTATAAATATCATTAATTTACTTTTATTACGTATGAATACAATTAATGTAAAAAGTATAGCACACTTTTTTTGTCTGTTTTGTTTAATTTTATTTTGATTCGGCAATGTAAACTAATGGCTAAAAGTTAACATTCATTTCGTTGATTTTATTGTGTTGAAAGGGTTTTAGTGGTAAAGTTAACTTATTAGGATAAAAGTATACATTCGAATTAGCGTTATTAAAGGGTTTAGGCGAATCAGACTAATAATTAAGGGATTGGTAAACGTGGAAAGTAAAAAGCATGATATTGATGTGCAACCAATTAGAAGTCAGGAACAAATCAAAGATATGCTTTGGGCGTTAAACAGGCATTGTAGCAGACGTGATTACATAATGTTTTTGATTGGAATTAACACAGGCTTACGTGTAAGTGATTTGCTTGCACTGGAAACGCAACAAGTACTGGCGTTACGTCGCAGAAAACAGAAGAAGATAACCGTAAAGGAAGGCAAAACAAAGAAGCAACGTGAAATCAACTTGCATTCGATCTACGCAGAAGTGCTGGCTTACGCAGAAACCAACGAATCAAAGTACTTATTTCCTTCGCGCAAAGGTGATAAGCCAATAACAAAGATACAAGCGTACAGGCAGTTACAGAAGGCAGCGGATTTTGCAGGTGTCGAATCAGTAGGCACACATACAATGCGCAAGACGTTTGGGTATTGGTTGTACAAGCAGACTAAAGACATTGCGTTGCTTCAAGATATACTAAATCACAGCAAGCCTTCCATTACGTTAACATACATTGGCATTAATCAAGAAGAAAAAGACAAGGTATTAGACAGCTTTTGCTTGGGTTTATGATGTGCATATCAATTGAATGATTTAAGGGGTGTAACGTTCAGTTATATCCTTTTTTTTATGTGTTCATTAAGGTATGAATGATGTGAAAAACTACGTACTTAAATGTAGTGGAAAGTGACTAGAAAGTGTGTGTTGATGCGCTTTTTCACGTTCAGGCAAAAATTATACAGGTACTTTTAGGCGTTATATAATTAATATATAAGGTTATCAATGTTAACGATACACCTGTATTACATAAAGAAAGGATGGCGAATCAATGAATAGTGAAGTGAAAGTCACGATTGGCGTGAAAGTAACGCCAGAATATGTGAAAGACATTGATACTATGGTGGATTTCTTCCAAAGTCGTATTGAATTAGGCAAGGTAACACGTTCAGAACTGCTGTTGAAAGCACTGGATGCGTTCACAGAACGTGTGGCTGATATGCCTGAATATCAAGACTTTCTTGCCCTGCGGGGTTGATGTGTTAGCAATACGTTAATACATCCGTACGGTGTTTGGTTGTGTGAAGTGCAGTAGTGCTTGGTGATGCGTGGTACAGAACGTACAGCCAAGTACATGTTCACATCAACCAACGTACCGAAAGAACGAAACCATTTTGTTCTTATCACAGCATTTGTTCTTTTAGATATAGAAGAAAAAAGGTGGTGATGGTCGTGTTAGAATTTATGGTGATTTGTCTTAGTGGTTATCTGTTGCTGTGTGAAGCGACAGGCATATGGGAAAGAAAAGGGTAAGTTTTAAGGTTACACAAAAAGTTAGCGAATCAATGCAACCGCAACGTGATGGATTCTTCCAGTTGATGTGTAAGAACTTAGGTGCTGATGAAGTGTCACACCTTACGTACAACGAAAGCAGATTAGCAAAGTACTTGGAACATGCAAGTGTGGATGCGATTTGCTTTAACAGTATTGAAAAGCGTTCATACGCATTTGAATGCAAGTACGTATCAGAAAAGAGTACACCTAATGTTACATTTGAACTGTCACATCAAAATGGCAAGGTAGGATGGGCGTTAGATGAATGTACAATGAACAATTACATTGTGTACTTCTTGCAAGGTGTTGGTGCTGTGCTTTGTGATATGAAGGCGTTCCAAGACGCAGTGAAGCGTAACATTGATGCGTTTGATACAAGGGAATATAATGGTAGTAATATTACGCAGGTTCACTATGATTGGCTTATCAGTGAAGCGTGCGGGACGTTCTACACAGAAGAACAATTACTACAAGCTGAAGCATTTTTTCGAAGCATGCAAGGACGTAGGTTAGTAGCACCTATCAGTGAAATTGGCGCACTTACTTACAAGTACAATATGCAGGGGATAGTACACATGTCGTGTGCAAAACAAGTGCAATAAAAAACACTAGACTATGTGCAGTAGTCTAGCGTTAGGTGATGAAGTGTATAGGTGATATATAACTTCTTGGTAAGATAAGTATATCACCTGTACGTCTTTCACATCAAGGAAAGCAATGGATTTCTTGTGCGTGAAAATCAAACCAAACCAAACTAACCAACGCACCATTACACATGGTGAAAGGGTTGGTATGATTATGACAAATTTAGCATTAGTGGATACAAGTACTGGTGAAGTAATTTCTTCTGATGTGGTTTCTTACCGTACGTCAAAGCAACAGGAAGCGTATCAGGGCGTTAGGGCGCATCAACTTAAAGAAAAACATAGCTTCCGTACAACGGGTGATAAGTTCACCAATGGAAACATGGATACGATCAGACAGCTTCGACGTGAAATAGACGATACTACGCTTGGTTACGTTCTGTACTTGCAAACAGCGTTACAATACGATGGAACGTTAGGCACATCAAAACGTGCATTTACAAAGGTTAAAGACTTTGAAGCGGTTCTGAATGTGAAAGCACTACAAGTGAAGAAAGTAGTTAAAGCATTACGTATTGCAGGTGTGCTGAACGTGAATGATGAAGGTGTGTATTGCATGAATCCGACGTATCACTGGAAAGGAAAGATGCATTCTTCTGATGCGCAAAAGAACGTTAAGCTGATGGATGCAGGGATTAAAGCTTTACGTGATGCGGGCATGAAAGCAAAGGATTTAGGTGTGTTGTATGCACTTTTACCATACATCAATTACAGCAAGAACTTAGTCACACATAATCCGTATGAATATGATGTGAACAAGGTTCAACCAATGAACTTACAAGATGTTGCTGATGTGTTGAATTACGAACACGCACAAAGGGTATCTGGTAAGTTACGCAAAATTACCTTTACTGCACCAGATGGACGTGCAATGTACGCTTTTGGCATCGTATCAATAGGAAAGGAAAGCAATGTAATTGTTAATCCGCTTCTTGTACGTAGATTGGCAGAAGGAAAAGGGCAGGAATTGTTAAGCAACGATTTCTTAACGTTGTTTCAAATCAACAGACCAAAAAGCATTTAATGTGAAGGGTGTAAGGGGTGCGTGTTGTTGCGCATCCTTTTTTTATTGATGTGTAAAAATAGTATAGATTTTGCATACCTTTTTTTTGATGATGTCTAAAACAATACATGCAATTTTGCATACCTTTTTGGCTTAATAGGTGCAATTTTGCATACCTAGTAAAAAAGCTGAAACACGTTGGGGCAGTAAGTATGAAGGCACTTTTTGGTGTGGTCATTCCTTCTTATATCTTAGAAGTACTTTTTCACATCAAAGAAAGCGGGGGAATTAACGTGTATTACTGACTTTAAGCAGGACGTTTAATATATACGTACTTTTTGTTCAGCAGGTGTACATAAACCTACGCTTCGCTACGGTTGTTCTGCGCTTCGCTTGAACGAAAAAAAAACTTCTAAAATACTTTCACATCAAAGAAATAAAGGGAATTAATACGTGTTGCAATAAGTGTTATGCACGTGCTGTTTTACGTACAGTTAGCGTTAATCATTCTTTTGATTCGGAAGTATTTAAGTGTTTTGTTTTAACGATGCGTAGCATCAACAGGCGTTTAGCCTGTTCCTGTACATAGGAATTACGCAGGAAAGACTTTTTAAGTATTGTAATCATCCATTTGATGTGAAATAATACCATTATTCGCACGACATTAGTTAATAGAAAACGTGGATTTAAGTGTGTAATACGAATATAAACGAATAGTGTGTCGTTATATAACGCTATGTAACGTTGGTATGTATGCGATGTGGGGTGTGTGCTGTACGTGTGTAGGCACTAGCACGACTCAAAATCGTGTTCCTCTGGAGTGTCGGTTCGACCCCGACCACCGGTATCATGAAAAGGTATAAACCTTTATAAGTCAATGCTTTGAGCAATCAAGGCGTTGACTTTTTTTATGCTTTATTTTGTTAAAGTGATTTCCAAATCGTGTGGACAACAATTTCCGATTATTAAGTACCTTTAAGACCAATTTTCTTAAAGGGGAGCAAGAATCAACAGTGATTTTGCTTTGATGAATCCTAAATTGATTTCATACATCAGACCAACAGTATAATAGGTAATAAAAAGGCAGGGGCAACCCTGCTTTTTTAAATCAAATAATAATTCCTACTTTAACGGGCAAGTTTGTTCAAAAAAATTTTTACATTATTATGATAGAATGTTTATATAATTAGAAACTAAGGAGGGATAAGGATTGTTAAAATATATGATTTTTGACGTAGATGGAACTATTCTTGATACTGAAAAAGCTATATTAAAATCTCTACAAAAAGTATTAAAAGAAGAAGGAAGAGATTTTCAATTAGAGGATTTAAGGTTTGCTTTAGGAATACCAGGGATAGAAACATTAAAAAAATTAAATGTGACTGATTTGGAACGTGTACATCCAAAGTGGTCAGAGACTGTACTAGAATTTTCTCACGAGGTAAGTGTTTTTCAGGATTTAGAAAATGTTATAAAAGCATTATCTGAAAGTCCTGTCAGAACTGGTATTGTGACTTCAAAAACAAAACAAGAGTTAATTGATGAATTTGAACCTTTTGGATTAAGTTCATTTTTTGAGTACACGATATGTGCAAGTGATACTGAAAAACATAAACCACACCCTGAACCTCTATTAGTTTGTTTAGATGGGTTAAATGCTAATCCAGATGAATCAATATATATTGGAGATTCCATATATGATATGCAATGTGCAAAAAGTGCTGGTGTGAAATTTGCACTTGCTTTATGGGGCTCTAAAACAACTGAAAAATTTGAATCAGCAGACTTTGTATTAAAGGAACCAAAAGATATTTTAGATTTAATAAAAATGTAATAAACTTCAAAAGAACTGAAAAGAACTCACAGTAGTAACCATGAGTTCTTAGTGTTAAATTCTTATTTTATGTGACTTTAACCAATGCCGAAACCGTGCAAAGTTCGTGCAAAGTTTCAATTTATAATTGGTTTTAACATGTTTTAACAAATGGCTTAATATTGTTTATTGGATAATATTTCAAATTGTTATAAGTAAATACTTATACTAGAATAGAGACATAGGTATTTAATAATCGTATGGACAATTACATTAAAGCATTGAAATATAATGGCGAAAAACCTTATGCCCGTGCCTATTCCACGGATTCTTCAGACGCGCACGACTCAAAATCGTGTTCCTTCTGGAGTGTCGCTTCGACCCGGTATCAACGAAATAGTGAAATGAAGGCGTTTATGAGAAATCATTAGCGTCTTTTTTTGCGTTTCCAATGACGAAAAAATCGTGCTAACTAGAAGTGAAAAGTGTTTAACGGTCGTATTATTGGATAATTAATTCGAAAGGCAAGGTGATCATCAACGTAAGGGACAAGAATGGCGTGACATTAGAACAACAAAACAATCGAAAGGAAGTGTCATTGTTGGCGGTTTATGGATTGTACGGAAAATATCGACGGTTGAATTGCATGACGAAATTATCCTCTTTATGAAGGTGAAAGGGGAAACGGTGACAAACGCGAATTGCTTTTCCAACTCATTGTACGGTATTTTTATCATGGATAAAAATGGGGAATAGGTAAATGGTAAGATGTAAAAATATAGTAGAAGGATTATACAAAACTATTAGCAGGAAAAACAAATTCCTTTGTCGAATTAATAGACAAAACTAAGTTGAAGGGGGATTCTTGTGAATCAAGCCTTACTCGTGATTGAAGCTCAGCAAGAATTAATTGATGGTAATGAAAAAGAGAAGAGTGTTTTTAATAAAGATAGACTGTTAGATACTATCAATTCGGTCATAATAAAAGCATTGGAGTCGAACTCATCAGTAGTTTTTGTGAGAGATAAAGATGTGTCTGATGGTGAAGGTGAAGGGTTTCAAATTCATCCAGTCATTAAAGTGCCACCTTCTGCTAAAATATTCGATAAAAAAGCTACGAATTCGTTCTATGGTACTGCGCTAAAGGATTATTTAGAGAACATGGGAGTTGAACATCTTGTAATTATGGGGTGTAAAACAGAATATTGCATTGATACAGCAGTTAGAATGGGAACAATAAATGGCTTTGATGTAACACTAGTTGAAGACGGACATTCTACAACAGACTCTTCAATCCTTTCTGCTGAAAAAATTATAAATCATCATAATAAAATCCTTCATGGCCATGACAATGTCGATCATTTTTCTGTAGTTAGAAACAGTAACGACGACTTATTTAAGCCAATACATAACAATTATCGATAAATAATGATTTGGAATTATCGCTAGGTAAAATTAGTAATGAGGAACTTTATGTCTCGAAATCGTGTACTTCTGGAGTGTCGCTAGACCCGTCAACTGGTATTGATTTAAAGCTTTTACGCACATATAAGTAGAAGCTTTTTTGTGTTTTCCTCACAGGCTTACCCTTGTGGTGTTGAAGAAACCTGCAAACATATAATTAAACATCCGATTACCCCTAATTCACACAAAATTTACCTCCCCTCAACAATTCCTGTGCTATAGTAAAAATATCAAATGGATATTTTAGGAAAAGTTCTTACATAACGTATGTCTTGAATACACTTTTAAAAGTCAAACAAATAAATAAGGAGTACTGTACCAGATGAATAAGATAATCGAAGTATCAGGCCTTAAGAAATCCTATGGCAGTATCCAGGCTGTTAAGGGAATTGATTTTTATGTGGAAGAAGGGTCGCTTTTTGCTTTTTTGGGGCCGAATGGAGCGGGGAAATCGACGACGATTGATATTCTTAGCACATTATTAGAGCCGAATGAGGGTCGTATAGTAATTGATGATTACGAGATTGGTAGAGATGATAGTAAAATCCGTTCGGAGTTAGGGATTGTTTTTCAAAATAATCTACAGGATGACTTATTGACGGTAAAAGAAAATCTTCAGTGTAGAGGAAGTCTCTATGGGTTAAAGGGCAGCGAGCTAAAAAACAGAATGGAATCTGCCATCGATTATACGGAGGTTCGTGGCTTTTTGAATCAGCCTTACGGGAAGTTGTCAGGTGGGCAAAGAAGAAGAGCAGATATTGCGAGAGCACTTATTAATCAACCCAAGATTCTTATTTTAGATGAACCGACTACAGGACTCGATCCACAAACAAGGCAGCGAGTATGGGAAACCATCCGAGAAATCCAACGAGAAACGGGTATGACTGTTTTTCTCACAACTCATTATATGGAAGAGGCTGCCAACGCCGATTATGTGGTCGTGATTGATAATGGGGAGATTGTGGCCAAAGGTACGCCATCACAAATAAAGGAAGAGTATAGTTCGGACTATCTTGAAATCCACGGAACAGATATTCAGAAGCTAAGTGAGATTTTGGAGCAGGCAGGACACGAATATGAAGTAAAAGTAGACACCTTAACTATCAAACTATCTTCTACTTTGGATGCACTGCCGATTTTAGAGCAATGCAAGGAGGACATCATTGGGTTTCAAGTGGTGAAGGGGACGATGGATGATGCATTTATTACGATTACAGGAAAAGAGCTAAGAGAATGAGATATCTTATTAAAAGAAACTTGTTGGTGTTTTTCCGAGATAAGGCCAGTGTGTTTTTCTCGCTTCTTAGTGTGTTTATCATTATCGGTTTATATCTGCTTTTTCTGGGCGATGTGATGAAGAGTAATTTGGAAGGGGAAGAAACGGGAACGTTGATCGACGCCTGGATTATGGCCGGTGTTATCGCGATTGCCCCTATTACAACCGGAATTAGTGCTTTGGGGATTATGGTCGAGGACAGGAAGCTCAAGATTTATAAGGATTTTTATGCCTCTCCTTTAAAAAGAAGTAGTTTAGCAGGTGGGTATATTTTAAGCTGTTTTACCATTAGTCTACTACTGACTCTAGTTACGTTGATTTTTGCAGAAGTTTATATCGTCGTTAATGGTGGAGAATTGCTTAGCTGGACTGCTCTCGCTCAAGTATTGGGCATTATCATTTTAAGCGATTTTTTATCTGTATTTGTTCTTTACTTTTTTGTGTCTTTTTTCAAAAGCAGCAACGCATTTTCGGCTGCAGCTACCATTATAGGAACATTGATAGGCTTCTTAACTGGAATCTACATCCCGATGGGGAGCTTGCCGGATGCTGTCCAAATGATTGTTAAAATATTTCCACCTTCCCATGCCGCCATGATGCTGCGTGAGATTATGATGGGGCCAGCCGAGGAAACTGTATTTAAGGGTGTGCCTGAAACAACCATTGAGGATTTCCAACTATTGATGGGCTCTCTTTTTAAAATGGGAGACTTTGTGATTCAGTGGTGGCACAGTCTTTTGTATATGCTCATTTTAGGAATTCTATTCTTTCTGTTATCCATGTGGAAAATGGCTAGGAAAACGAGTTGATACGACGGTGAATGCTGTCGTATTTTTTTTGCGTTAAATTCTTTGACAAAGGGTACGTTATTGATAAGAAATAATTGATGATTTATTTGTTTTGGTGAAAATGGTATGATAAAGTAGAATTTTTGTTCGTATTTTTAACGAGTCAAAGTGGAAGTAAAAGGGAGAGAGACACAGTGGGACAAGCAGTGAAAAACAAACTAGCTCAGCCTTTCTTGAAATGGGCTGGTGGTAAGCGTCAATTGCTTCCAGAGATTAGAAAATATATGCCTAAAGAGATTAACACTTATTACGAGCCGTTTATTGGTGCTGGAGCGGTCGTTCTTGATCTTCAGCCTAAAAGAGCAGTAATAAATGATATAAATATTGAGTTAGTGAACGTCTACACGATTGTGAAAAACAATCTTGAAGAGCTAATTGAAGAATTAAAAAAGCATGAGAATGGAAATAACAGTGAGTATTTCTATGAAGTACGAAGCTTAGATAGAAGCAGAGAAACTTATAGCCAGCTTTCTCCTGTTGAAAAGGCTGCGAGAATGATTTACTTAAATAAGACTTGCTTTAATGGGTTGTACCGAGTGAACAGTAAAGGTCAGTTTAATGTTCCGTTTGGTAAGTACAAAAATCCTAATATCGTCAATGAGACAGTACTTCGAGCGGTTCATGATTATTTAAGCAATCATGATGTGACGATCTGGAATAAGGACTTTTCCGATGTGGTTGCAGATGCTACTCAAGGCGACTTTGTTTACTTTGATCCTCCATATGACCCAGTCTCGGATACGGCCTCTTTTACCAGCTATAGTTTAGATGGTTTTAACAGAGAAGACCAAATCCGATTAAGAGACCTATGTGTTGAGTTGGATAAAAAGGGTTGCAAATTCTTATTGAGTAACTCAGCAACTGATTTTATTAAAGAAATCTATACAGAAAAAGGATTTCATATAGAGATTGTTTCAGCAACAAGAAATATTAATTCAGTCGGTTCTAAGCGCGGTAAAATTGACGAAGTACTGGTGATGAATTATGAGCAAAACGGATGATGCATGGGAGATACTATTTGAGCGTCATAAGATTTTAGAAAATGTCCGTCAGAATGGTTTCTTTGAAATACAGGCTAAAGAGATCAAAAAGGTAAGAGAGCCAAGGTTAATGGCTAAGTTTGATCACTTTAGCCACTTGCCAAAACTTTTTAAAGAGCATGGGCTGTCCATTTTACCGATTTCTCGTTCTAGTTATGTTATTGGTGAGTTTGATGTCTATGAAAAGGTTCATTATAATCACAAGTTAAAACCCATTAGAGTGGACTTTCCTGCTGATTTAACAACGATTGATCCGACGAATCTTTATTCCGAAAGTTCAGCCCTTCATTGTGCCCATGTGACGGGGATGATGGAAATGGTTATGGGAGAAGAATCTTATCAAACGATTTCTGGGAGAATGTCGTCAAGAGAGTTTGACTTTCATATTCAAACGAAAAAGGGAAATGATCGGCACATTACAATTAAGAACTCTCAGATTGAAATTGATGGTGGCTATGAGAGTCAAAATCAATTCATGATCGTAGAAGCTAAAAATGAAACTGTTGATGATTTCCTTGTGAGGCAACTCTATTATCCATATCGTCTATGGAAAGAAAAGACTCATAAGGAAGTTAAACCGGTTTTTTTCACTTATTCAAATGATATTTTCAGCTTCTTTGTGTATGAGTTTACTGATCCTAAAAGATATAACTCCTTAAGATTGATTGAGCAGAAAGACTTCATTATTGCTCATGAGAAGTTGGAGTTAGAAGATATAGTGGCAATATTTCAAACGGTCCAACCCGTACAAGAGCCTGAGATACCTTTCCCGCAGGCTGATTCATTCACAAGGCTCGTTGATTTGCTAGGATTACTGGTTGAAAATGATTTGAGCAAAGAAGATATTACTCAGAATTATGATTTTGATGTGAGGCAGACGAGCTATTACACTTCAGCTGGAATGTATCTTGGTTTAATTGAAAAATACATAGATGAAAACAAACAGGTCATGTTTACACTTACTAAAAGTGGAAAAGAAATCATGAGACTTCGAACCAAGGATAAATTTTTGAGATTAACGAAAAGTATTCTAGATCATGAACCTTTTAAACAAGTTCTAGCCGAGTATTTTCAAAATGGTACTCTTCCGGAGAAGCCGAGAATTGTGGAAATCATGAAAAGATGCAATCTTTACAATGTTAATTCGGAGAGCACTTATTTTAGAAGAGCTTCGACTGTTACAGGTTGGATTAACTGGATTTTAGAGTTGCCAGAGATATACTAATGGAATCGGTCTTTGTCCCATATTCTAGGGGCTTGGACCGTTTTTAATTGCTACAAAAAAATTGGAAACATACTATTAGATTATTGAGATCAAATCATGTATTCTTTATAAAGTGATTCAATTCCCAATGGGGGAGAGAGAAAGAAGGAAAGAGGGTATGTTATGCAAAAATTAGAATTCAACAGGAAAACAATAGTAACGTTGCTACTAGCTGGTTCGTTTATCGCCATTTTGAACCAAACGTTAATGATTACAGCAATCCCTCCGATTATGGAAGAAATGGGGATTACAGCGAATACTGGTCAATGGCTAACGACTGTTTTTATGTTAGTGAACGGTATTATGATCCCTGTCAGTGCCTTTTTGTTAGAACGGTTTTCCACGAGACAGCTATTTATTACAGCGATGAGTATTTTTGCGGCTGGTACTCTCGTTGCAGGAATTGCACCTAACTTTGAGATGCTGTTAATTGGGCGCGTTATCCAGTCAACTGGAGCTGGGGTTATGTTACCTCTTATGCAGACCGTATTTTTAATGATTTTCCCAGTAAATAAACGTGGATCGGCCATGGGGTTAATTGGCCTTGTTATCTCATTTGCTCCCGCCATTGGGCCGGCCTTATCTGGTTATGTGACAGAGCATTATTCTTGGCGAGTCTTGTTTTTTATTATTCTTCCTATTGCTATTATTGATATTGTTATCGCCTTTTTTGCTTTAAAAAATGTAACCGAATTGAAGAAGCCTAAATTAGATGTATTATCCATTATTTTATCATCATTTGGATTTGGTGGTCTTCTATATGGGTTTACATCCGCTGGGAATAACGGTTGGTTCGCGATGATGACCATCTTGTCTCTTGGTATTGGAGCAGTAGCTCTTGTATTATTTATTCTAAGACAATTACGAATGAAGCATCCGATGTTGGAATTCCGTGTATTTACGTATTCGATTTTTCCATTAGCTGTTGTCATTGGAATGATTACATTTATGGGTCTAATTGGAGTGGAAACACTCATCCCACTCTATATGCAGAATATGCGTGATTTTACTGCTTTTGAAGCGGGTCTTGCCTTGTTACCAGGTGCAGTTATTACAGGATTTATGTCGCCAATTGCAGGTAGAATCTTTGATAAATTTGGGGCAAAAAAACTAGTTATGATTGGTCTAACGATTATTACCTTGTCATCTTTTGCTTTTATAAGATTAGATACGACTACTTCCTTAGCTTATATGACGATAATGTACAGCGTCCGCATGTTTGGGTTATCTATGGTTATGATGCCAATTGCAACAGCGGGATTGAATCAATTGCCAAAAAGATTAATTCCACATGGTACAGCAATGGATAACACGATGCGACAAATTGCTGCTTCTGTTGGAACAGCTATCCTTGTAACAGTTATGACGACATCCGAGAAATCAGCTGCTAGTAGAGAATTGGTCAACCCGGATATCTATGGCGCAAACGTTGCCTTTATTGTGGTTGCCATATTATCTCTAGTCGGATTAATTATCTCGTTTTTTGTTAAAAATAATGGACCGTCTCAAGAGGAACTGGAGAGAATAGATAGAGAAAGAATGAGAGAGTAACAACCAGGGGGAATCCTTTTCCTATTATTTCAATTTTTTATCTTTCAAAAGTTTTAATGTTTACTATAAAAGCTTACCGATATTTTTTCGGTAAGCTTTATTTTTTTATAACTAAGGAGAATTGTACTAGGTATATGTTCTCATTAAAGAACAATCGAAAACTAGTATAATTAGTTGTGAAAAGTCGAAAATTCTAATAATTGTTAACTTTTTGTTTTAGGAAAGTTAAATTTTCGTTAATAAGAACGAAAAAACTAGAAGAGATGGTAAGTTGTTAGTAGACCTCAAGTGCTTCCTACCAAAAGAAAGGGGGATTCATTTAGTAGATTTGGAGGAATAGATGGAAGCAATGTTTTACCCTGAGGAACTATATATGAGATTAGAGGAGGAACTCACTTGAAAAGGCTTAGAAAACAGCTATTTGCAATAACGACAATGTTCGTCATGTTGTTTAGTCTAGTTGTCCCATATCAAGCACAAGCCGCTGAAACGATAACCGTTGCACAGGCTATTGCGAATAATTCAGGGACGGCTACGGTTGAAGGTTATATTGTAGGTTACACAGCAAGTGGTGGCGGAGGAAAAGCTACATATGACTTTGAGGCTCCATTTTCTGCAGATACAAACTTTGCCATTGCCGATAGCCCTACAGAAAGAGATGCAACGAAAATTTTACCGGTGCAGCTTCCTAGTAGTTTCCGTGGGGACTTCGGACTATTAACGAATCCATCGATCGTCGGTCAAAAGGTATTTATAACTGGATCACTTGAAGCTTATTTTTCAGTACCAGGCTTAAAATCTCCATCGGCCATGTCGTTTGATGGCACAACACCACCTCCAGATGAAGAGCCTATTGATGGAGTAACTGGATTAAAAATTCATGATATCCAAGGTCAATCACATACATCACCTTATAAAGATCAAAATGTTGTAGATGTACCAGGGATTGTTACTTATGTCGTAGATGGCAGCAATTTCTATATGCAAGATCCGAACCCAGATGATAATGCAAGCACAGCAGAAGGTCTTCTTGTGTACAAGCCATCTCACAGTGTTGCTGTGGGAGATAGCGTAACGGTGTCAGGGCTTGTAAAAGAGTGGGTTCTTGATGGTTATGATGAAAAGTTACAAACTGACTTAGCAATGACTGAAATTAATGCCCAAACAGGAAAAGTTACAAAGGTTTCTAGTGGAAACGAACTTCCGGCTTCCATCGTCATCGGGAAGGACGTAACTCCGCCGACTTCTGTAATCGACAACGACCAATTAGGAACATTTGACCCATCAGAAGACGCGATTGATTTTTATGAAAGTCTTGAAGGGATGCGTGTTTCTCTTGAAAACCCGATTGTAACAGGACCACAGGAATATGGTGAAGTTTCTGTTATTACCGGTCAAGTGGAAGGAAAAGCATATACAAAAGAGGGGATTCCTCTTTTAACAAAAGAAAATCAAAATCCTGAAAAAATGTTCCTTCAGTTAGATGATCGTAGCTATGTTACGAAGGCTGGAGACAGATTTGATGGAACAGTTACTGGCGTCGTGAGCTACACATTTAGCAACTTTAAGATTCTTACAAAGGCATCAGACCTACCAGATTTAGTAGAACGTGAAAGAACGAATGAAGTAACGTCAATTCAAAAAGATGGGGACAAGCTTTCGATTGCAGGTTATAATATCGAAAACTTCGTAGCAACAGACACTGCTAAGCGCGATAAACTGGCAAAATCAATGGTCGAAAATTTAGGATCTCCAGATATCATTGGTCTTGTTGAGGTGCTTGACGAAAGTGGAGAAACAGATAATGGTGTGGTCAAAGCGGATGCAAACTACAAGGCATTAAGTGATGCAGTCAAAAGTTTTGGCGGACCAACTTATGCTTGGACAGAAATTGCTCCAGTTGACAAGGAAGATGGTGGAGTACCAGGCGGAAATATCCGTGTTGGATATCTATACAATCCTGAACGTGTGACGCTAAATGAAGCACCTAAAGGAGATGCAACAACAGCTGTTGCTTATGAAAATGGCTCTCTTACTTTAAACCCAGGCCGCATTGATCCAACCAATTCAGCTTTTAATAGTAGCCGTAAGCCACTTGCAGCTGAGTTCACATTCAACGGCGAAGAAGTTATTGTCATTAACAATCACTTCAACTCAAAAACAGGGGATCAACCTCTGTTTGGTAAAAATCAACCACCTTACCTTGAGAGTGAAGCACAACGTGTAGAGATTGCAACGATCGTGAATAACTTTGTCTCTGATATTAAGGAACAGAACGAGGATGCAAATGTTGTTGTATTAGGGGACTTGAACGATTTCCAATTTTCTGCTCCACTAGCTGCATTAAAAGGTGATGTTTTAACAAATCTTGTTGAAACTTTACCAGCTTCAGAACAGTACACTTATAACTATCAAGGAAATGCGCAAGTGCTGGATCATCTTTTAGTAACAAATAATCTTGCAGAAGCGGCAGAGTTTGATATCGTAAACTTTAACTCTCCGTATATGGAAGAGCATGGACGCGCGAGTGATCATGATGCTGTTGTTGCTCAGTTAGATTTAGCGGTTGAAGAAGGACCATTTACGTTATCACTTCTTCATACAAATGATTCACATGCCTATGTTGAGCAGTTCCCAAGGCTGGTCACTGCTGTGAACGAATTACGTTCTGAAAAGGAAAATAGCCTGTTATTAAATGCAGGAGATGTGTTCTCAGGAACATTATATTTCAGACAGTATTTAGGTCTAGCTGACTTGTATTTTATGAATCAATTAGGCTTTGATGCAATGACTCTCGGAAATCATGAGTTTGATAAGGATTCTGCGACTCTCGCGAATTTCATTAAGCAGGCAGAATTCCCAATCGTGTCATCGAATATTAATATGGCAGCAGATGCTGACCTTGGACCACTGTTCAATGATTCCATCGGTGGAAATAATGAACAAGGAGAAATCTTCCCAGCCATTATTAAAGAAGTGGATGGAGAAGAGGTTGGAATCTTCGGATTAACAACGGAAGATACAACATTCCTTGCTAGTCCAAGTGAGGACGTAGTATTTGAAGATGCAGTTGAAAAAGCAAACGAAACAATTGCACTTCTTGAAGCACAAGGTGTAGACAAAATTATTGCACTATCCCACTTAGGCTATCAACCTGATTTAGATTTAGCAGAACAGGTGGATGGAATTGACGTTATTGTTGGTGGACACTCTCATACGAAGCTGGATGCTCCAGTTGTCATTGAAAAAGAAGAGCCAACACTAATTGTTCAAGCAAATGAGTATTTGAAATACCTTGGTGTACTTGATTTAACATTCGACGAAAACGGTGTAATCACAGATTATGCTGGTGAATTGAAGGATTTAGCTACGTATACAGAAGATGCAGCTGCAAAAGCGAAGGTAGAAGAGTTCAAAGCTCCATTAACAGAACTTCAAAAGCAAGTTGTGGGTAGTACATCTGTTGCGTTAAATGGAGAGCGTACCGATGTCCGGAGCAAGGAAACAAATCTAGGAAACTTAATTGCTGACGGAATGGTCGCACAAGCAAATGAGTTTATTCCAACGTATATTGCGATGCAAAATGGTGGAGGAATTCGTGCCTCTATTGATGAAGGAGACATCACGTTAGGAGAAGTATTAACAGTTTTACCATTCGGAAACAGCCTTGTTACTCTTGACCTTACAGGTGAAGAAATACTTGCTGCATTAGAGCTTAGCGTGAGTGCACCTGGTGCAGGTGGTTTCATGCAAGTATCAGGCTTGAAATTTAAGTATGACCCAGCGAAACCAGTTGGTGAGCGTGTCTGGTATGTAGAAGCATTAACTGCTGAAGGCTATGAAGAGCTTCAATTAGATAAAACCTATCGTATCGCAACGAATGCATTCACTGCTGACGGTGGCGATGGTTATACAATGTTTAAAACTGCGAAGGATGAAGGCAGAATCACTGAGTTGTATATTGTTGACTTTGAAGTGTTCACTGCATATCTAGAAGCGAACAATCCAGTTGCACCTACGGTTGAAGATAGAATTGTACAAGGTGTAGCGGATAGTGCAGCTCCAGAAGCTCCTTCTGTAAATGAAGTGACTGACCAATCAACACAAGTGTCTGGAACAGCAGAAGCTGGTTCAACAGTGGAAGTGTCTGTTGGAGGAGAGAGCATTGGTTCTGGTACAGTTGCGGAGGATGGCAGCTTTGGCATCGAAATTGCTAAGCAAGTGGCTGGAACAAAGCTTTCAGTTACGGTAAAAGATGCGGCTGGCAATGTTAGTGAAGCAACAGTCGTGACTGTTATTGATAAAACGGCACCGGATGCACCACAAGTGAATCCTGTCGTTCACAATGATACGGTTGTCACAGGAAAAACTGAGGCCGGTGCAAGTGTGAAGGTCGTGTCAAACAAGAAGGTCATTGGTACAGCTATAGCGGATGAGAAGGGTAACTTCAAGGTCACTGTACCAAAACAAAAACATAAGGATGTCCTAACCGTCACAGCAACAGATGCTGCTGGAAATGTAAGTAAGGCTACAACTGTTGACGTGTTAAAGAAAAATGAAACACCTCAACACCCTGCAGTCGCATTGGTCATTCAAATCGTAACTAGTGTCTGGAATATATTAAAGGGATTGTTCTGGTAAAAATTAAGAGGTAGTTTCGCATAAAGCAATCACGAATGTTGTGTTAAACAATGTTTGTGATTGTTTTTTATTGTATCGTAGGAAACTATTTAGTATTTTGACTAACTAAGGAGAATTCAATTTTATCGCATAGAGATTTTTTTAAAGAAGAAAATAAGGAAAAACGAATGAAGAGGTCAATTTTGTGGCTACTTTTATAGTGATTTATTCAACTGTACTAATATTTTGGTTAGTAATTATTTTTTCTAAGAAAAATCTGTCTAGAATAGAAATGTATTCTACATCCCTTTTCGCTCTTGTTTTCGAGTTAATCGCTAATATCTATTTAGATTTAAAATATGATCTATACGGATATTTCGATAAAGGTCCAGATTGGAGAACACTCCCTACACTTATACTAATTTTTCCGGCAGTCAATCTATTATTTCTAAATTTTTATCCTTTTACTAGAAGCAAAACAATACAGCTAATATATATTTTGATATGTTCAATTATAGGTGTTGTTTTTGAATGGATTTACATACAAACTGACTTTTTTTATCATAACGAATGGAAGTTACGGTATTCACTTGTAAGTTATCCATTTATTTTTTATATACTAACTCTCAATATAAGATACATAAGAAAAATGATAAACAATAAATGAATGGAGTAATATTTTTGAGGAGAGTTTCAAGGAGATAATTCT
Organism: Bacillus yapensis; assembly: GCF_005280205.1. GTDB lineage: Bacteria > Bacillota > Bacilli > Bacillales > Cytobacillaceae > Robertmurraya > Robertmurraya yapensis. Next base: position 24,005 of record NZ_SUND01000017.1, read on the forward strand.
GAAAAATTGATCCTTATTCGACAATTTTATGTTTGAGTAGCGAGTTCAATGTCAATAAATGATACTGATTGTTCCATAAAAACAACCAGTATCTGAGAAATAATAATACCCTAGAACATGCCATTCTGATTAGGAGAATCCTCTGGTATAGGTTGACCGACATCCCACATTTCAACAATTAGGTTATCGTAGAAACGAAAGATGTGTACAACAGCCCCTCCAAGATCATCTGGATTTTGCTTTACATGGGAATAGACTGTAACCATATCTCCTTCTTGAATCGCAAGTTTAATATCGAGTTTCTTGTGAGGATTTATAACTGCATTTTCCTCCATCGCAAGCATGAGCGAATCGGCATCGCCAAGAAAATAGGGATTATGATGAGAAAAACTGGGACTTATGTATTGTTGGTAGGCTTCTCGCACTTGCCCTTGTGCGACGAGTTGTAGAAAAGAAACAGCTTTCTCTTTATGGGATAGGCCAGAAGTTATCTGAGGTTCTGTACTCATTCTCAAACTTCCTTTCATATAAGAAAATATAATGAAAGCTTAAAGTATATAAACATTTATATCAATTGTTGGAATAATATTGATTTCTGTTGATCTAGTAAATTTGCTGGATTAGGCTTTATAATATTCTTAAAGGGAGAATTTTCTAAGGGGGAAACCGATTGAGTATTTCTTTTGAAGTGAAAAGGACAGTACATGTATCCCAACAAAAAGTATTTGCTAGCTTGATTGATCTGGATTCTGCAGAGCGCTGGATGCAAGGATTAGTAAGAATAGAGCGATTGGATGAGGGCTCTATTCAGGAAGGAAGCCAGTGGAAGGAAACAAGAAAAATGTTTGGAACAGAGGCGACTGAGCATTTTGAAGTCGTGGAACTGAATCAACCAAATAAAATTGTTCTCCGTTGTGACGGTACAAAAGGGACAACAGGTAAAGGAGAATTTGTTTTTACATACATACTTACATCTGTGGATGAGATTACAGAGGTTACATTGAATGGTGAAATAAAAGGGCTTACTGGCATGGCGAGATTATTCGGCAAAATGATGGCAGGTACCTTCAAGAAAGCTTGTGCGAAAGATTTAGATGCACTAATAAAATATTTGGAAAAATAAGAGCTTATAATAGGAACGTATAGGGGAGTTTATTATGACCATTATCGATAAATTGAAGCTGACTAAGTATAAAAATTTGGTTGTACTTAACCATCCAAGCGATTATGATGTATTTGCTGGATATAAGACGACGTTATCAGGAGAACATGATGCCATTTTCATCTTTGTAGAAACGCTTGAAGAAATGGTTAAGCATACTCAGAAAATTATAAAGGAGCAGCCATTGCTTGAAAAAGGATACTTATTTTTTGCTTATCCGAAAAAAGGGAATAAAAGGTATGAAAGCTTTGTTCATAGAGATGATATCTTCCCAGCCATGAAAGTTGGCGAAGATGGATATGTGGCAAATAGCGATTTAAAATTTTCACGGATGGTGAGTATGGACGATGTATTTACTGTTGTTGGGTTAAAGCAGGAAAAAAGGAAAGCTCAAAAGTCATCTGCAGCAAGTCAATGTGTTGCTGATTATGAGGACAATGTAAAAGATGTTGAGGCACTGTTGGAGAATTATCCCAATGAGCTTCGCTTTTATAAAGAATTAACACCTGGCTATCAAAAAGACTGGGCCCGTTATATCTTTTCTGCTAAGCAAGAGGCAACACGTGAAAAACGTCAAGCGCAAATGGTGGAGATCTTATCACAAGGGTATAAGTCTATTGAATTATACCGTCAAAAAAAGAAATAGGATTATATGAACTTTAAGCAATCAAGAACACCTTTTAATAACAACGTTTTTGATTGTTTTTTTTATGAGAATAAAATTTCCTTTTTGTCCCGATAATGAAGGAGTACTGTAACGATTGCTAGAATACATACGGTTGTAAAAGGAAATCTCATTTTGAAGGAGGTAATTATGGGAAGAGTAATTCATTTTGAAATTCACGTGGATGACATGGAGCGTGCTAAATCGTTTTACGGAGAGGTATTTGGATGGACATTTCAAGATTGGAGTGACTATGCGGGAATGCCTTATTTTGGAGCGGTAACTGGCGCTGAAGGTGAGCTAGGAATCAATGGAGCTTTAATGAAGAGGCAAGGTCCACCACCAGAACCAAACCAAGCACTAAACGGTTTTGCTTGTACCCTGGGAGTGGAAGATTATGATTCAGTTGAAGCGAAAATTCTACAAAATGGAGGCAAGGTAGCATTGCCAAAGCATCCTTTACCAGGCATGGCGTGGCAAGGTTATTATTTAGATCCAGAAGGTAATGTATTTGGTATCCATCAACCAGACGAAAACGCAAAATGATAAAAAAGCAGTCCATTGTGTCACATGGACTGCTTTTCGATTATTGCAGAAATGATTTTTCAAAGATTTCTAGCAAATACTCAAGAGTAATAGGATCGCTGTATGTGGATGCCTTCGTATTTATTTCAAATACATGGCCGTTCTTAACTGCAGGGATGTTCTTCCATGAATCGGTCTCTAAAAATGAATTATCAACATCTGGGTTTTTACTTAAAATCACATAATCACCAGCAAAATCAGGAAGTACTTCTAATGAGATTGTATAAATTCCTGATTCAAGTGCCTTTTCTTTTACGATATCAGGCATTTTTATATTCATAGCTTGATACAATATTTCCGTACCGCGGGCATAGTTATTTCCGAAGACATACATCTCTTTGCCTCCACTTTCAATGACAGAAACGGTGGCATCTTCGCCAATTTTAGCTCGTATTTTTTCTCCAGCAGTTGCTGCACGCTTCTTGAAATCGTCAACCCATTCGGTTGCTTCCTTTTCTTTGTTTAATAGTTTACCAATTTCAATTTGCTGTGCTAAATAATCTAATTTCCCCCAAGTGTACACGACAGTCGGAGCAATCTCACTCAGTTTATCAAGATTTTGCATGTGTGAACCAGCGATAATTAGATCCGGTTCTAGTTCAATAATTTTCTCCAGGTTTACCTCTGATACGATTTCTACTCCTTTAAGCTTATCAGTGAATAAGGGATTTGCATTCGTCCATTCATCAATCCCAACGATTTTACCATCTAATGCTAATACATTTGGTCCATTTGTGAGGGCAATGATTCTTTGAGGATTTTTTGGAACCTCAACTGGCCCAATTTCTGATTCATATGTAAATGTGTCTTTTTCTGTTTCAGTATTAGCTGATTTCGTTGCTTCAGTTGCATTGTTATTTCCGCAAGCGCTAAGAATAAGTCCAAATAAGAGTAATAATGTAGCAATAGTGAGCTTCTTAATAGTAATCTTCCTCCTTATAAAACCTCAAATAATAATGATAATCATTATCAACATAATTATATTAAGGTAAATGAAAATGGTTGTCAATGAAACGTTTTCAATTTGATGAAAGAATCGAAAACGATATCATGACGTGATATTGTCATATAAAAAGAAAATATTAAACTAAATTTACGGTCTTAAGACTGTTAAAAAAATATTGATTTCCCAAAAACTTTTCTACATATTTCGTACGTCTATTAACTGTAAGCCCGTTAGCTAACGAGAAGAAACAAGGAGATGTGTTATGTGTTAAGGAAGAAGCCTAGGCAGGAAGAAATGATTGCTGAGTATGTGATACAAAACAAAGAACGTTTTTATCGTCTTGCTTACAGCTATGTTCAGAATCCTGATGATGCACTTGATATTGTACAAGATTCCATTCATAAGGCCATTACATCAAAAACTTTAAAGGATGAAAAAGCGATTAAAAGTTGGTTCTATCGAATCGTTGTGAATACATCCTTAGATTTTCTTAGGAGGAAAAAGAAAGTAACAGTAGTAGACGATTCCACGATTCAGTTGCATATGAGTGGCCATGAAGATCACTATACAGATATAGATTTACACCAGTCATTGAACGAGTTAGTTCCTGAATACCGCAGTGTTGTCATCCTTCGATATTTCGAAGATTTGAAACTCGAGGAAGTAGCGGAAATTTTAGACTTGAACGTGAACACTGTGAAGACACGGTTATATAAAGCGTTAAAAATACTTAGGGTACAGATGGATTCAGAGGAGGCCAACTAAATGAATGATAAAAAAATCGAGCAATTAAAAGAACAATATAAAGAAATTCCCATTCCCTTAGAATTAAACAGGGTGGTCTATCAAGCCTTAGAAAAAAGGAATTCGAGAAAGGCTCTTTATCGCTGGGGAGTTGGAGTAGCAGCGGCAATCATTATTTTTACAACAAGCATTAATGTCAGTCCTGCTTTTGCAAAAAAGTTGACGGATGTGCCAGTGGTAGGCGATATCGTTGAGGTATTAACCTTTAAAAAGATCGCGGTGGATGAAGGAAATTATCAGGCTGATCTTGATGTGCCGAAAGTAGAAATGGACAATGAAGCACTAGAAGAAGGCTTAAATTCAAAGTATCTAGAAGAAAGTAAAGCACTATATGAAAAGTTCATGAGTGATATGCAAGCTCAAAAGGCCATTGGTGAGGACGGTCATCTGAGAGTAGATAGCGGATTTGAGATTAAGACTGAGACTGATCATATATTATCAATTGGTCGTTATGTAGAGGAGACACAAGGTTCTTCCATGACAACATTACATTACGATACGATTGATAAACAGAAGCAGTTGCTCGTGACATTGCCGAGTCTTTTTAAAGATGACACGTATATTGAGGCTATCAGTGCAAATATCAAAGCGCAGATGAGACAACAAATGGAAGTGGACACTTCAAAGACGTATTGGCTAGAACCATCTGAACCGGATGGTTTCAAGTCGATATCCAAAGACCAGGAATTCTATATTAATGCAGACAATCAATTAGTCATTTCGTTTGATGAGTTTGAGGTGGCACCAGGGTATATGGGTGTTGTTGAGTTTGTGATTCCGACAGATGTAGTAGCGGATGTTGTTGTGAGCGATGAGTACTTAAAATAAGGTTCGAACAAATCCCTTCTCCGAATTTGAGAAGGGATTTGTATTTTTAATGGCTCATTTCAGTTGTAGTTCCATCATCTTCACCAGTCTTTGTCACTTTAAGTGTAGCGACTGCTCCTTTTGTTGCATGGTTGAATTGATGTGTAACGATTGGATAGCTACCTTCTTTTGTCACCGTGAATTCAACAACAGCTCCGCCACTAGCTGGCAACATCACTGTTTGAAGACCTTGCATATGGTTGTAAGGGTTGCCGTCCATATATACATCATCGAAAACCGTACCGACTACGTGGAAGGAACTAACTTCGTTCGGTCCAACATTATTAATATAGATTCGCACTTTATCGCCGACTTTAGCTAATAATGGTTTTTCTTTCAGCGTAAAAGTATCCCCGTTTGTATTTGGGTCGCCTTCTTTCAATGCTTTCGTAGAGAATACAACATGACTAGGAACCCCATTTGTAAAATCCTCTAAATCATTATATTTATACCATTCGTTTTGAACCAGCACATACTCTCTATCAATCTCTTTATCTGTTGGGTAACCATCCTTTGGTTTGACAATGATGGTACCGTGCATTCCGTTTGCGATATGAGATAGAACGGGTGCTGTTCCACAATGATACATAAAGACACCTGGGTTATTTGCAGGATAGCTAAACGTGCCTGTTTCGTCAGGTTCTACGTTTGAAAAATCATGGGAAGGTGCAGCATGTACAGCATGAAAATCCATGCTATGCGGAATGGCTGGATCCATGTTCTTTAAGGTGAAATTAATGGTATCGCCTTCGTTTACTACCACGACGGGTCCTGGTGCCTCTCCATTAAATGTCCACGCTTTGTAGATTTTTCCTTTGTCGATTTCAATATCCGTTATTTGGGACGTCATTTCAACATTGACCTCTGCCGGACCAACACGTTCAATTTTTAACGGAGTTGGTTCCTGATTTAGTCCTTCATGTGGCTTAATCACCGCTGTAGTACTTGTTTCTGCTGCCATTGCTTTGTGTTCTGTTTCATTGTCTTTTGAATCTGCCTGCTGGTTACATCCTGTTAAAAGTCCTATGCCTAACGCTGAAGTAAGAAGAATTTTTACACCTTTATTCATTTGTGTTTCCTCCTTAATTTACATTTCCTTTTATATCTTCATCATAGTTCCGAACTCCTTCTAAATTGGTGATCTTTCTCACAAACGGAGTCGAATCTGTGAAGGATTTGTGAATATGTATTCAGTATTGTGAATGGTGGACTTAGTAAATAATGTGGATATATTTGTAACCTTCTTTATAAGAGATTTTTTGTTTTAATAAGGAGACCTAGGGAAATTTGTCCGCTGATGTTACAATGAATCTATGTGATACAAAATGAGCGGGGTGTGTAATTTGAAAAACTTCATAGCATTTGATTTTGAAACGGCTAATAGAAGAAGACATAGTATTTGTTCTGTGGGAATGATCTTTGTTGAGGATGGGAAAATTGTAGATTCTATCTATCAACTGATTGATCCAGAAGAGCATTTTGATCGGATCAATGTTTCGATTCACGGTATAGTACCGGATGATGTAATAGGGGCACCAACATTTGATGTTTTCTACCATTCTATTAAAGAAAAAATAGAAAATAAATTGATGGTTGCACACAATTTGTCATTTGATGGTTATGCACTTCGTGACAATTTGGCGCGATATGAAGTGCTTCCGAGTTATAATCAATTTTTATGTACTTACCAAATGTCTAGAAGAATACTTCCTGGTCTTCGAACCTATCAACTTAATTCCTTATGTAGTCACTTTGGAATTGACTTAGTCAATCATCATCATGCTTTAGATGATGCAGAGGCATGCGCTTATTTAATGTTAAAGTTGACGAATGATTATGGAATTACGGATTTCGAGGAACTTTATTCGAAGACAAAGATTAAGCCTGGAGAAATTTCCGTTGGAACTTTTCGTTCATCACTCGTTAGTAAATAATTGATTTAAAAAGGTGGTTTCAGTTAATTCTGAAACCACCTTTTGATTTTATAATCTATCTTTTTCTAAATAAAGCAGTCCATAAGAAAGGAACTCCAAATTGGTAATTTGGCTGCTTTATTTCTTTCATTTTCCGAATTTCAATTACTTCATATTCATGAAAAATCATTCTTAGCTTTTCTTCCGTATAGCCTAAGCCTCCCTGAAGACTACGTGATCGATAGACCTCCCAATCGGAAATATTTGCCCCGCCTAGTTCTCCGTCTGGGATAAAGCATGTTAAACCGAAGTAACCATTAGGCTTTAATGCTTTGTTGAGTAATTCCAGATAACTCATTCTGCGATGAGGGGCGATATGATGAAAACAGCCAGAATCATATATGATGTCATATGTATTCTCTTCAAGTTCGAGATCAAAAATACTTTTATTGATGAAATTTACAAAAATGTTCTTTTCGGCTGCTCTTTCTCTTCCCCAGGCGATTCCTTCTTCAGATAAATCTACCGCATCGACAGAATATCCATGTTCAGCCAGGTAAATGGCGTTTCTTCCTGGACCGCAACCAAGTTCAAGTGCTCTACCCGAGTGGAGAAAGCCTTGTTCGTAGTAGCTTACTAAGTTTTCGTCTGGGGCATTAACGAAAAAAGGTATTTGTTTCTCTCGATTAGCGTAAAAATTGTTCCAACTAAATTGCGAGTTTTCTTGTAATAAAACATCAAGCATTTCTAAAAGATCATCGTAATTATTAATCGACTCTTTCAAATTTATCCCTCACTTATGTATTTATAATTTTATTATACAGAAAGGGGCTGCGAGTTAAGTTACGGCAAGGTTAAAAGGTCATTAATTACGCGGTTCTTGAAGACCTATAGTTAAGTTGTTTTACCCCACTATAGTGGTAAAAATGGCCCGATTTAAAGAAAAAATTCCGTTATAGACTTATTATACATGCTGGATATAAAGGCCGATAAGAAGTCAGTAAAGGGGATTTAAACTTATTGGGAATATGGATTCTAACATATATTGTTACAAATGTTGCGATAATGTTACATTGGGAAAAGAGGAAAGTACTCAAAAATAGAGAATAACTATTTTTGAGGTGAAAAAATGGAGATTCGTGCTGCGAAAGTAGAGGATTGGAATATGATTTGGGAGCTTTTCTTTCTAATGGGAAAGACAGATAGTCAGGAAAAGGTTAAAGAAAGATTTACCGCTATGACAAATAGCGAACAACATTACATACCTGTTGCGATATTAGAACAGAAAGTTGTTGGCTATGGTTGGGTGCAAGACTACGGATTTCATTTAAGAGCAGGGAAAAAGATTAGTCGATTAAATGATATATTTGTGCTGAAAGAGTACAGAAATATGGGTGTTGCTCGTAATCTATTTTTTTCAATAAAAGACTGGGCCAAGCAGAATGAAACAACATGGCTACAGTGGAACTCCAGCCCAAGTGCTGTCCAATTCTATCAAAGATTGGGCTTAAATCCACTTGCAGAAGATGATGACTGTCCGTTTTTTGAAATTGAGTTTTAATAAAGTAGCTTAAAGTTTACTTTTGGATGAAGTGAACAAGAGAGACCAAAGTGTTACCACCCTGTCTCTCTCTCTTTAAATTACACAAATCCCCTAGTTATAAGCTCCGTAGCTAATCAAGTTCGTAAAAATGCGATATCCTCCTGGTACTTGTGCTCCGATTTGGCGATAGAATACGAGATTGGTATATAGATAAGTACCTTCTCCGTATTCTGCCATCAAAATTCCACTTGTAAACGGTGCCTCATTAGGGTCTGCCATAGATACGAATGTTTCGTAATGGTCATCCCATGCCATAGGATAATATAGGCCTCGTTCTTGGACCCAGTTATCCCAGTCGCTGTCGACGATCTTATTCGGTACATTGAATAGTGCATGTTCTGGTTGAGTAACTGTGACCTCCGCATTTTCATCAGTAACGCGCCAGCGAATGGAAGGATTTCCTATTGTTAATGGATAAGGTGGCGTTAGCTTAGAATCCCAAGGGTCTCCTGATGTCATATACTGTACTACTAAATGGCCGCCATTTTCCACATAGTCTAGTAATCTTTGATTATTTTGTAGAAAGTCTGGTCTACCCAGCGTTACGCGAATTCCGGTAACAATAGTATCATATTGTGAAAGATCACCATTTGCTAAATCATCAGCTGTTAGCTTTGTAATATCAAACCCAGCATTTAATAGAGAATCGGCGACTGTGTCAAATCCGCTATCGATATAACCAACCTTCAGATTATCTGGTTTTAATAATTCAAAGGCGACGCCATTAATTGTAGATGGGTACAGGAAGAAAGAATCATCTATATGATCATACTTAATTTCCTGAACGGTGGTGTCGAATGTTGTACCATTAGATGTTGCATTAGCAGCAATTGTAAAATTACCTTCCTCAACAGTGGACGGTGGAATTAAGGTGAAATCTACTTCTTTTTCTTCAAATCTTTCCGAAAAATTCACTTCTGCAATTGCTGGTTGACTATTCCAGCCTGATGGTAGATTGAGAGAAACTTTCGCGTTTTTAGCCCCATTAAAATAATTCTTCACTTCGACAGTGACTGGAATCTCATCTTGAACGTCAGCAGTGTTCACTGTAACATTTACCGGCTCAGGTGTAACACTTAATTCTGGAAGGACGCTTACAGTATTTTCTAATTCCAATACTGATGTTGTCTCTACTCCATTTTCCTTGAATGTGAGTTGTGCTTTTAACACGGATTCATCATATGGCTGGAAATACTCCGCATCAGATGGAACTGTGACAGCAAAAGTAACTGTCTTAGATTCGCCTGGTTTTAGATGCTTTACCTGAGTAACACCTTCATGTTTCCAATTTTCTGGGGTAAGTAGTGATGCTTCGATATGTTGGATCTTTTGTTTCCCCTCATTTGAAATCGTAACATCAACTTGTGTTTGTTCTCCTTGTGTCAATACATAGGAACCAATCGTAATATCAACGGCAAGACTGGAAGAAACATAGCTTACTTGTTGAAGCTGTTCTTTCTTTAATTCAAGTTTGTGGAGCAAGTCGTTTTTAGTTGCAGCATCTAATTTTGCTGATTTCGTGCTAGAGATTAATTTTTGTACATCACCTAGAGCCTTTTGTGATTTTGGTAAGATAGCTTCTCGGTTTGGATACAGGTTGATAATTTCTTCTAATTCGTTTTGTAATGAATCTAACTGATTACTGACATTTTTAGCAGGAATAACATCTGCCCATTCGTGGAAGTCATAAGGAATTCCAGCAAAAAGATCAGTTGAATCAGAAGGAGCAGTTGATTTTATTAATTCTAAATGTGCTTGTCGAGGAGCTACTGGAATATCGCTTCCCATTCCTTGACTCTTATGCAAGTATCTTGATGCCTCGCCAAGTTGTGGGTAGCTCATACCGTAAATGGGGTCATAGTCACCAATTTCAATAGACGTGATGTTTTCTCCTGCTGATGTAACAGGTAAGAAAAGTTTTTTGACCTGCCATGGCTCTAACCCATTTGCTATTTGCTCGGGGAAGACAGTCGGGTCGGCTGCATCTTCAAATGCGCTTTCGGATAATACAGCTATTGCTCTGTGATGACCATGCTGACTATCAACGTTCTGGAAAGAAGGCATCAAAATATCTGGCTTATAGGTTCTGATAAATTTGATTAGCCGTTCATAAGTTACTTCTTCTCCCCATTTTTGAAGTGTTTCATCTGGGGATTTAGAAAAACCGAAGTCATAAATGGCATCAGATGTTGTTTCACTTAAGTGATAGGCTTTTACACCGTTCACCTTTGCTGCTTCAATCATCTCATTGGAGCGAATAATTCCTAGTGCATTTCCTAATTCATTGCCGATTGCATTTTGCCCACCTTCACCACGATTCGCAATTAAACTAGCTGTTTTTACACCTAAACCGCGAGATAAATAGGCAAGCAAATCACTACGTTCATCATCTGGGTGTGCTCCTGTGTTTAAGAAAGTAACTGTAGTATCTAGAGGCTTAACAACATTCCAAAGTTCGACGTCAGCTTCACTTTGTTCTTGTGCAAGACTAATTGGTGGAAGTAAAGAGGCAAGTAAAAGAATGGACATCAACAAATAGAAGAACTTTTTCAATTTCCGTAACCCCTTTCAAATTTTGTTTTAATAAAACGCTCAGAACTCCTTTCCTTATATGTATTTTGGTTAGTAAATATTACTAACTAAAGAAAGATGCTTTCAAAACAAATTATATAACTATTCTGAAAATTGTAAATGTTACTAAATGACTATTTGGGCATGATTGCCAATAGTTCTATTGTAATGTGGATAAGTTCAAAATAAGTAAAAATAAAAGATGATTTCTTAATTATCTAAATTTTATAAAAATATGATTGTAAACATTTCCAATTTAATGTATAAATTAATTAAGCTTACTAACTAACAAAAATGATTAGGGCCGTGATGTTTATGATGAAGAAACTTTCAAATGAACAAATAAGAACCAATAACAAGAAGCTCGTTTTACAGTGTATTAGAAACTATCAACCAATATCGCGGGCAGAGATAGCGACGAAGCTTAGTTTTAGTAAGCCAACAGTTTCTTTGCTCGTGGATGAATTAGTACAAGAAAACTGGATTCATGAAAAAGGGAGCGGAGAGTCCTCTTCACAAGGTGGGAGAAGACCTATTCAACTTTACTTTAATGAAAAGGCAGCTTATGTAATTGGAGTGGATATTGGAGGTACAAATGTAAAAACAGTTATTTCTGATCTCAGTGGTAAGATTATTTGTTCAAGCTATTTTAATACTAGAAAACATTTGGAGAACTTACTGAAACAAATCCACAAAGAAATTTACGATATGATTCATCGGAGCCAATTGGATGAAAATTTAATATTGGGAATGGGAGTTGGAGTACCGGGTATTACTGAGACAAATACTGGGGTTGTTGTGGAAGCACCAAGCTTAAATTGGGTCCGATATCCCTTTTTAACAGAGGCTGAGCGTCACTTTTCATTCCCTGTTTACGTTGATAATGATGTCAATGTAGCGGTCCTTGGAGAGCAATGGTTAGGCAGAGCAAAAAATAAAGACAATGTCCTATTTATAGCTATAGGTACCGGTATTGGTAGTGGAATTATCATTCATAATCAGTTGTATCGTGGTTCCTCTTATGGGGCGGGAGAGCTCGGCTATATTGTGACTGATAAAAACGATATGAAAAAAGAGTTTAAACCTATTTTTCACCGTTATGGATATCTTGAAAGTGTAGCTGGTGGAAAAGCTATTGGAGAAAAATTAACAAGGCTTATCCAACAAGAAAGGAATCATCCTTTGTATGCAGAAGCCATTACATCTGAATTAACAGGTAAACAAGCATTTACATTAGCACAGGCAGGAGATGTGACTGCTCTTTCTGTTGTGGAAGATGCCATTGAACATTTAGCCTATGGAATCATAAATGCTGCATCTTTATTAAATCCTGAGGTTGTTATTTTAGATGGTGGTGTTATGAAATCTTCGGATTTTATCCTACCTAGGTTACAAAAAATCGTTTTTCAGTATCTTCCAAGTTCTGTAGAAATATATCAATCTCAGTTAGGTGAAAATGCAGGGGTAATAGGCGCGGTTTCTCTATTTCTAAGGGAGTACGATAGCGTTTTGAATTAGAACAATATCTTTTAAACTCTCAAACTATCATTTTATTAAAGTAGTTCTCTATTTACGGTTCTTAGTGGATCATTTGATCTACATGAAGAATAAATAAACTAATTTCTAGGGGGAAAATCATGTTTAAGAAAAAAAGTTTTTTTATGCTTTTTCTTGTTGCATTGATGCTTTTTGTGTCCGCGTGCTCTGGTAGTGATAGTTCCTCAAGTGAAGAGACTCCATCAAAGGATAATGATGATGGCACAACTGAGGAAACAGCAGAAGCTAGTGGGAACCTTGTCATTTATACTGCTCGTGACCAAACCGTTGTTGACCAAGTTGTTGGAATGTTCAATGAAAAGTATCCTGATATCCAGGTTGATGTTTTAACGATGGGAGCTCAGGAAGTGCTGGAACGTATTCGTGGAGAAAAAGCGAATCCACAAGCTGATTTTTGGTGGGGTGGAACACAATCAGCCTTTATGACTGGTGCGAATGAGGATTTACTAGAACCATTTAAGCCGAGCTTTGATGCTAGTATTTTGCCGGAACATAAAGACCCTGAGGGTCGTTGGTATGGGGAAATGCTTCTTCCAGAAGTGATTATGTATAACTCTGATATGCTTTCGAAAGAGGAAGTTCCACAGGATTGGGATGATTTACTTGATTCGAAGTGGAAAGATAAAATCATCATTCGTGGTGTATTAGCATCAGGAACAATGAGAACAATCTATTCCGCCATGATTCACGAACAAGGCGCAGATAATCCAGAAGCTGGGTATGAATGGCTTAAAAAGCTTGATGCAAATACGAAAGAATACGCGCAAGATCCTACAAATCTATACTTAAAACTTGCTCGACAAGAGGGAGCACTTTCCCTTTGGAATCTTCAAGATATTCTTATTCAAAAAAATCAGCACAATCAACCATTTGATTACGTCTATCCAACAAGCGGTGCTCCAATCTTAGTAGATGCCGTTGGACTTGTAAAAGGTGCAAAAAGTATGGATAACGCTAAATTATTCTATGAGTTCTTATTTGCTCCGGAAACTCGTGCAACGTTAGCTGAAGATTTATACCAAATCCCAACGCGTACGGATATTGACAAAGCTTCAATGCCTGATTGGTATCAAGATCTTGATCTTAAGGCATTAGACCTTGACTGGGAAGTAATGGCTGAAAAAGAAGCAGAGTGGATGCAATATTGGGATGAAAACATCAGAGACAAAAATTAATAGTTTTTTATAAAAGGGGTGAAGAAGTTTTTTCACCCCCTTTATGCAATTTCTAGGGGACCTATTATGTCTTACAGATAATTTGTTGGTTTTACTTTATTTACAGCGAGGTGTTTGTAATGAAAAATGTAAGACTTGAAAATGTTAGTAAAATGTTTGGAACTGCAATTGGGGTGGAGAATGTTGATATTGACGTCAAACCTGGTGAGTTTTTTACTTTTTTAGGTCCATCAGGATGTGGTAAAACGACAACTTTACGGATGATTGCCGGATTTTATTATCCGACGAACGGGAAAATATTTTTTGATAATAGAGATGTGACGACTCTTCAACCAAACAAGCGGAATATTGGAATGGTGTTTCAAAACTATGCCCTTTTTCCTCATATGACTGTATTTGAAAATATTGCTTTTGGACTTGAGGTCCGTAAAATGTCAAAAGCAGTTATTAGAGAAAAGGTGGAGCGTGCTCAAAAACTTGTTCATTTAGAGAAATATGGGGCTCGGAAAATTAACGAGCTTTCTGGAGGGCAACAGCAGCGTGTTGCTTTAGCACGTGCACTAGTTATTGAACCAGATATCCTCCTTCTTGATGAACCACTTTCTAATTTAGATGCTAAATTACGTGAGGAAACAAGAATTGAGATTAAAAGATTGCAAGTCGAATTAGGCGTTACAACCATTTATGTGACACATGATCAGACCGAAGCTATGACCATGTCTGATCGTATTATGGTTATGAAGGAAGGGGTGGTCCAACAGATTGGGACTCCACAAGAAATCTATAATCAACCTTCCAATCATTTTGTAGCCTCTTTCATTGGAGAATCCAATGTACTCGATGGAGAAGTAATAGAAATAATTGGTGATGCAGTTAAAGTGAAATTGGATGATGATTTCTATTTAAATGGTTCAATGAACCAAACAGCGAATGGGAAAAAGCTAGTTGTAGGTGAGAAAATTAAATGTTCGATTCGTCCAGAGGCTGTGTTTGAAGGGCAAGGAACGAATGAATTAAAAGGCACCATTCAGCTTGTGGAATTTACAGGAGTGAGCATCAATTATGTTGTTGAAGTTGGCTCTAACATCATGAAGATCATGATTATCAACAAGGGGAATCAAATCCTTAACCGCGGCGATTCAATTACTCTTCACGTACCGGAAAATGGAATCTACTTGATTGGTGAATAGGAGGTGAAGGCATGAGTACAAATCAAGCTATTGTCACACGGGATAACTGGTGGGCTCGGCTTACGCGTTCGAAATATTTTGTTTATGTGTTAATCTCTCCATTATTTTTAATTCTTCTAGCTTATGTTATATATCCCTTTTACCAAACCTTTATTCAAAGCATTGTTGGTGAAGAAGGGGCAACTTTAGAAAATTATAAGCGCTTTTTTGGTTTAACTAGTACCGCTAATCTTGAAGCGCTTTGGACAAGTGTATATATTTCGGTAATAAGTGTGATTACCTGTGCGATTGTTGGAGTCACGATGGCTTTTTTAATGGAGCGATATGAGTTTCCAGGACGAAAGATTCTTTCCGTTTTAATTCTAGTTCCAATGGCATTGCCACCTCTGGTTGGTGTATTATCCTTTACCTTTTTATATGGAGAAAGCGGAATTCTTCCAAGAGCAGTTCAAGCCCTTTTTAATCTAGAGCAGGTTCCATTTTCATTAAAAGGTGTTGTAGGGGTAATTGTTGTTCACACCTTTACTATGTATACATATTTTTATTTAACCGCAGCCGCGGCGATCAAAGGTTTGGATCCTTCCCTAGAAGAAGCAGCAACAAGCCTGGGTTCTGGTCGGATTCGTATTTGGTTGAAGGTCATTCTCCCGATGTTGACACCATCTTTAGTTGCATCTTCTTTACTTGTTTTCATGATTTCAATGGCTTCTTATACGGCCCCATTAATGTTTGGGGTTGAGCGAACGATGACCATGCAAATCTATTTATCTAGAACAAATGGAAATCTCGATATGGCAGCGACTCAATCTACAATCCTTTCAATTGTATCGATTTCTTTCTTAATTTTAATGAGGTGGTATCAAGGACGACGTAATTTTCAAAATCAAAGTAAAGGGATTGGTGTACATCGAACAGAATTACGTACCCAATTCGCTAAGTATATGTCAATGCTTCTTTCGTTTGTAGGAGTCATTATTTTGATGCTTCCAATACTTGTTCTTGTGTTAATTTCTTTTTCAGTAGACGGAGAATGGACGATTCAAATTATCCCAACTGCCTACACACTTGAGCACTATATAGATTTGTTTACAGATGAAAGGACGTGGCGCCCAATTTGGAACAGTTTGCAGATGAGCTTTGTGGCAACGGCAGGAAATATTTTGTTTGGTGTAGCAGCAGCATATGCTCTTGTTCGGATGAAATTTAAGGGAAAAGTCTTTCTTGATATTTTAATCATGGTTCCATGGGCACTGCCTGGTACGGTTGTAGCAGTTAACTTAATTGCTGCGTTTAGTGAACCAACTGTTTTCAGCTTTAATCAAGTATTAATTGGTACTTTTTGGATTTTACCGTTAGCCTATTTTGTGAGGCATTTACCACTTATTTTCCGTTCTACCTCAGCCGCATTAATGCAGATGGATGAATCGGTGGAAGAAGCAGCGAGAAGTTTAGGAGCAAACTGGTGGTACACGTTTAGAAGAGTTGTTGTTCCAATGGTATTCTCGGGTATACTTGCTGGAACACTGTTGGCTATGGTTCAAGGGATCGGTGAATTTGTTGCCTCTATATTAATTTATAGTACGAGAACGATGCCTTTATCTGTTGCGATATTTCAAAAAATGTATGCTTTTCAATTTGGAACAGCGTGTGCATATGGTGTACTACAAATTATTTTGATTATCACAGTTCTTTTTATTTCACAAAAGATTACAGACGGGAAAGCAGGTTCCGCTATTTAATAGGAGGAGATTTCATTGAACGCAATTGAGATTCATGGAAGAGACCTCAGTTTATTAGAGAATGCAAGATTTGCAGTTGTTCCATTAGGAAGTTTTGAATATCACGGACCACACTCTCCATTAGGGACGGACATTTTTTTAGCAGATGGATTTGCAAACTTGATTGACCCAAACTTAGGCGGGATAATTTTTCCTACTGTTCCTTATACAGCGTGTCCAGGAAAGACCAATAAATATAAAGGAACAATCTCTGTCCGCCCTAGCATTATTCAAGAATATCTGATCGATATTATGATGGGGATTATGGAACAAGGTATCAAGAAAGTTGTGCTTTTGAATGCACATGATGGGAATATGGGAGTGTCTCGAACAATATCTGAATATGTAACAGGTAAGTATTCGGACGCAAGTTTTTTACTTGTGAACTGGTGGCAAATGGTTGCAATCGATGCTGCAGAAGAAATTGGCTTTGAAGGTACAAAAGGGAGAGGGCATGGAGGACCATTTGAAATGTCTGCGGTAAAAGCCTTTCGTCCTGATTTAGTCCGTGTGAATAAAGAGGACCAAGAGTTAAAAGAAGTTCAACCTCTGTCCTTACAACCTTATATTCTTGTAGAAGGTACCCCTAAAGCATGGGATGGTTATACAGGTCTTATTCAACAGAGCTCTCATGAGAAGGGGAAGAAAATTGTTGAAAAAGCGATAGCTAATATGAATGAGTTAATCAAAAACTGGCTTGAAAATTAGTAGACAGAAAGGATTGACCAAAGTGAAAATCTCCCTAAGGGATCAAATTATCAAACAGGAAGGCACAACTTTTCCATCTAAAACCTATACTTCCATAGTACTCGAGCCTGCCTATAATGAAGCAAAACAACAATTTATTGAGTCAATGTTGGAGATTCACTATGCCCATTTAATCATGCTTGTGGAACAAGGGCTTGTTAGTAAGGAAGAGGCAAAAAAAATTGCTAAAGCAGTGGCGAACTTGGATATGGAGAATGTAAAGAGTAGAAGATATACCGGTGAATTTGAGGATTTGTTTTTTGAAGTGGAACATTCATTGATTGAAGATGCTGGTGATATTGCTGGGAATCTTCATATTGCAAGAAGTCGAAATGATATGGGGATTGCAATATATCGTATGACGCTACGAAAAAAGCTCTTATTTTTAGTGGAGAAGGCTCTAAAGCTGCGTGAGGCTTTAATCGAATTGACCAAAGAACATAAGGAAACTGTTATGATTGGTTATACTCATACACAACAGGCACAACCAACAACCTTAAGTCATTATTTAAATGCAATGACCGATATGCTTACTCGTGATATCTATAGACTTCAGGCGGCGTATAAGACGGTTAATCGAAGCAGTATGGGAGCTGCAGCATTAACAACATCAGGGTTTGCGATTAATAGGGAAAGAATGAAAGAACTTCTCGGTTTCGATGAAATGATTGATAATGCTTGGGATGCTGTTGCAGGTGCCGATTATATTGCTGAAGCAGCAACTGCAGTTCAGTTGTCAGCCTTAAATTTAGGAAGGTCAATGCAAGATTTCTTACTATGGGGAACACAAGAATATGGTGCATTTCTTCTTTCAGCACCTTATGTGCAAATTAGCTCCATCATGCCGCAAAAACGTAATCCAGTTTCGATGGAACATATGAGAGCACTATTATCAAGTGTAGCAGGAGATTGTCAGACTGTCTTACTGATGGCTCACAATACGCCATTTGGGGATATTGTGGATACAGAAGATGATATGCAACCTTACATTTGGAAAGCTATTGAAAAATTAGGTGGCATTTATGATTTACTAACATCTGTTTTACTCACGATGGAAGTGCATAAAGATGTTCTATTGAAAAGAGCGAAGGAGAGTTTTGCCAACGTGACGGAATTAGCTGATACCATTGTACGTAAGGATGGATTATCGTTTCGTCAGGCACATCATGTGGTAAGCTCAACTGTTAAAGAATTAATGAAAAATGGAAAGCTATCGTTAGAATCATTAACGTTGGAACTTTTAAATGACCAATTAAGAATTTTATTGGGAAAAGAATCTAATTTATCAGAAGAAGAACTAAAACAATGCTTGAGCCCTGAATATTTTGTTCAAATCCGAGATTTAGAGGGAGGACCAAGTCCAAGTAGAATGGACAAAACAATTAAAGTACGGTTAGAGGAACAAAGAGAGCTAGCAGACTGGCTAAATGCAAGAAAAGAGAATCTTAGCACAGCTACTTTCGAAGTTAAAAACATCATATCGGAATTTATCAGAGACAATGAGTAACTGTGATGTTCTAGAGATTTGAAAATATGCGAAGAAGAGGTCATACGAAATTATGACCTCTTTGTATAAGCTTCTTACTATTCTTTAAGACTATCAATTTCACAGATTAGCTTCACCTGAACTCACTCCTAACCAAGCTTCTTTACCATAGTAGCAACCTTTACATCTACACCATTTGGTTTTTGAACGATTTCCTCAGCGACGATGGCATAACCAACAGAACGGTACAAATTTATGTTTCTTGGTACGGCCATTCGAACCTTACAGCGTAAGGTAACAATTTCTTCTTTAATGGCGTAATCTTCTAATGCTTTTAATAGTTTCTTCGCAATTCCACGACCTTGCATTTCGGGAGCAACTGCTAATCTAAAAAAATATAAATGCTCTTCATTTAAACGAAAACGCACTGTTCCAACAGGTTGTCCGGAACTATAGCAAATGAAACTTTTCTCTCCGTCTTTTAAGGAAATTGAAACAGCTTGGGCTGTTTCTTCTAAGGCACTTGAAGGTGCTGCCTCTTCTTTATACTCTGTAAATGCCTTAATCATAATTTCATGTATTATGGGTGCATCTGACCAGTCCGCGAGCTTAATCTCCAAGTAAACCCCTCCTTTGATGTTGTAAATATACAATATTAAGAATGTTTAATCAAAATGATTTTTACTTATTGAAAGTACTAGATTTTTAAAGTATGTTAAATCTATTAAACGAATTAATAGAAAGTAGGTCACTAGCATGCAAATAAAGTATAGCCTTACAGAAGAAGACTATATAAATTTCAATCTTTTTCATATGAAAAATTCTCATACAGCTAAGAAGGCATTAAAAGTTCAAAGGTATTTAATTCCCATTGTCTACATGGTAGTAGCTTATGTTTTTGCAAGAGTATTAGACGGTTCGTATATTCTTTCTTTCAGTATTTTTGGTATCATGGGTATCCTTTGGATTATTTTCTATCCTAAGTATCATTACAATTTTGTTCTACGACAAGTCCGAAAAATGATAAAAGAAGGCAAGAATGAAGGACTATTAGGGGATCATCTGATGACGATTTCGGAAGATGGGATTCATGACGCGAATCCCCAGGGGGAAACGAAAGTTAGTTGGTCTGGGATTCAGGAAATGAAAGAGGACGAGCGGAATCTTTATTTATACAATAGTGCGGTGAGTGCGTATATCCTTCCGAAAAGGGAAGTGCTAGATTTAGAGGAATTAAGAACAATATTGAGTTTAAAAATCAATTAGACTCACGAAAAAAGACGTGGACAAACTCCAAGTCTTTTTTTCTTGGATAAAAAAATAAGCATTTTAAATGAAATATATTTGACAACAGGAGAATATACTCATATTATAATCTTAAAAGTTGCACAAGGGCAAAATATTAAGTTATGGTTAATATTCTTCGCTTAAGCAAATGGCACATGCATAATATGGAATATTCTATAGAAGTGGAATTCACTTTTTTTTAACCGAAAGTTGCCTTAGGGCAAAATAAAAGACAAGGGGAAAGATATATGGTCAAATCTAACAAAATCTCATTGTTTCAAGGAAAGAAGGGAAATCTAATTAAAATTTCATCGATCTCGTTGGAAGGTGTAATGCGAAGAAGATTGTTGGACCTAGGGTTTGTGCCTGGAGCGATTGTTGAAGTTATAAAGAAAAGTCCCTTGGGAGATCCAATTGCGTTTCGAGTTAGTCAAACCACGATTGCGTTACGAAAAGAGGAAAGCATGAAAATTGAAGGGGAGTTGGTGAATCATGATTAATTCATATCGAATTGCTTTAGCAGGGAATCCTAACACAGGAAAAAGTACGTTGTTTAATGCTCTGACTGGTTTAAGGCAGCATACGGGAAACTGGGCCGGAAAAACAGTTTCGTTAGCTGAAGGTACGGTTAAACATAAAGATAAGACCTATCAAATTATTGATTTACCAGGGACTTATTCACTCTTTTCCAATTCCGTGGATGAGGAAGTAGCACGTAATTATATTGTTTTTGAAAAACCAGATGTGACGCTCGTCGTTTTAGATGCGACATCTTTAGAACGGAATCTCAATTTAGCTTTGCAAGTATTAGAAATGACAAGAAATGTGATTGTCTGCATTAATTTAATCGATGAAGCGGAGAAAAAAGGAATTAACATAAACGAACGGATTCTTACAAGAAAACTTGGAGTTCCAGTCGTTAAAATATCAGCACGAAACAAAATTGGATTCCCAATGCTTTTAGATACTATTGACCGATTGGTGTCTGGAACAATCGAGTGTAACCCTGTACAGACGACATACAGCGAAGAAATTGAAGAAAAGATTACTACTATAGAATCAAAGATTCGTAGTTTAGTAGGGAATTCAATTTCTTCTAGATGGTTGGCGTTAAGATTATTGGATGGAGACGAAGCACTTCTTAATGAATTTAATCGTCGATTGGTATTGAATGATCAGGTGAGAAGGGAGGCATAGACCATGAACATGAAAGAATTATACTCAGAAGCTCAAGCGATATCATCCCCGCAATTAAGAGATGACATCGTTCAGCAATTGTATAGCAGAAGTCGTGAGCTTTGTGATGTAGGGGTTTCGTACACAAAAACAAAAGCTGACACACGTACCGAAAAATTGGATGCTATTTTCACTTCGAAGATTTGGGGATTTCCAATCATGCTAACGATGTTAGGAGTGGTCTTTTACTTAACGATTGCTGGTGCAAATATTCCTTCTTCTATGCTTGCAGAGTTCTTTGGCTGGCTAGAAAACTATATAACTAGCGCTTTTCAATTTTTGCATGCACCAGATTGGTTACATGGCATCCTTGTCTTAGGCTTGTATCGTGGTTCAACATGGGTGATTAGTGTTATGTTGCCTCCAATGGCGATATTTTTCCCAACGTTTGCCCTCCTCGAAAACTATGGATATCTTCCAAGAGTCGCATTTAATATGGACCGATTATTTAAATTTGTGGGTGCTCATGGGAAACAGTCGTTAACAATGGCCATGGGGTTTGGGTGTAATGCAGCTGCGGTCATGTCTTCAAGAATTATTGAGTCACCAAGGGAAAGAATGCTTGCCATTTTGACGAATAACTTTGTTCCATGTAATGGACGGTGGGGGACCCTAATTGTATTAGCCTCACTATTCATGGCAGCGAGCTTTACAGGTGGATTCAAATCACTGGTGACAACTGGAGTTATTGTTGGGATTGTACTGTTTGGAATAGTCGTTACCTTTTTCGTATCTTGGGCTTTATCCAAAACCTTGTTAAAAGGAGTGCCAACTCACTATACATTAGAATTACCACCATATCGCCGTCCAAAATTTTTCGATACAGTAATTCGCTCTTCGTTAACGAAATCTTGGACTGTGTTAGTTAGAGCAGTTAAAGTTGCAGCACCAGCAGCTATTTTAACATGGGTCTTTGCCAATATTCATATCGGCGACACAAGCATTCTGCTCCATGCGGTCGGATTCCTTGACCCATTTGGAAAAATGTTGGGCCTCGATGGATATATCATGCTTGCGTTTATTCTTGGTTTGCCAGCGAATGAGATTGTTCTGCCAATCCTATTAATGGGATATCTGTCAACAGGATCGTTAACAGAAGTGGATAGCTTAGTCGATTTGAAGCAAATTTTCCTTGACCATGGGTGGACGTGGGTAACAGCGTTAAATGTCATGTTATTCTCTTTGTTGCATTATCCTTGTGGAACAACTTTAGTAAACATTTATAAGGAAACTAAGAGTAAGAAATGGACGTTCCTAGCATTTTTGATTCCAACAGTGTTAGCGATTTTAGTTCCGTTTATCGTATATCAAACTGCTAAGTTGTTCGGATGGGTGTAATTAAAAGGCTCTTTTCTCAAACATTGTAGGTTTTTAATGATAAACTGAGAGTCAAAATTGTTATTTCAAGCAGAAGATTTATCGGAAAATACGAGAAAAGTGCCGTGACTTTCTATGCGTGGCAATATGCTTGGTATGAAGAGGAATGGCCGGCAATAGGACCATTCCATAAACACAATCCGTGCTAAAACAGCCAATTAAAAAGAGCAGTGATTGTGAAAAATCACTGCTCTAAACCTTACTTTAAGTTTTTATACAGATTGCCCATCTCAATCGCACCAACAGCAGCCTCGTAACCTTTATTGCCCGCTTTTGTACCGGCACGTTCAATCGCCTGTTCAATTGAATCGGTTGTAAGCACGCCGAAGATGATTGGGATGCCACTTTCCATGCCTGTGTTCGCAACACCTTTCGCGACTTCACTGCTTACGTATTCAAAGTGAGGCGTAGCTCCTCGAATAACAGTACCGAGTGTAATAATGGCATCAAAGCCACCTTGTTCTGCTAATTTTTTTGCTGCAAGAGGAATTTCGAAAGCACCAGGAACCCACATCACCGTGATATCTTCATCATTCACACCATGTCTTACTAATGCATCCTCAGCTCCACCGAGTAGTTTGCTTGTAATGAATTCATTAAAACGAGACACGACAATCCCAATTTTCAACCCAGTCCCAACCAAATTTCCTTCAATTACTTTTACCATTATGATTCACTCCTCTTAAAATGTTAGTAAATGTCCAAGTTTTTCTTGCTTTGTTTTTAAATACTGTAGATTTTCTTTTTTCGCAGTTAGTTGAAGAGGGACTCGCTCGATTACCTCTATACCATATCCAGTTAGACCAGCGATTTTTCGCGGATTATTCGTTAATAATCGCAGCTTTCGAACACCGAGATTTCGCAGGATTTGAGCACCTATCCCGTAGTCACGTAAATCGGCTTTGAATCCGAGTTTATGGTTTGCTTCAACCGTGTCATAGCCTTCTTCTTGAAGCTTGTAAGCTTTTAACTTATTGATAAGGCCAATTCCTCTGCCTTCTTGTCTCATATAAAGAAGAATACCTTTACCTTCTTTTTCAATTTGAGCCAAGGCCGAATGGAGTTGAGGACCACAGTCACAGCGATTCGAGCCGAACACATCTCCCGTGAGGCATTCTGAATGTACTCTTAAAAGAATTGGTTCATCCTCACTAATTTCGCCTTTAACAAGAGCTACATGCTCTTTGCCATCAGTTTGACTGGTAAAACCGATTGCTCTGAAGTCTCCAAATTCGGTAGGGAGATTGATTTCTACTTCCCGCGAAATGAGCGAATCATGATCCAGTCGATAGGCAATCAGGTCCTTTATCGTAATCATTTTCAAATCAAATTTTTCCGCAATCTTTGTCAAATCATCAACTCGCGCCATCGTTCCATCATCTTTCATGATTTCACAAATCACGCCAGCCGGTTCGGAGTCGGCTAATCTTGCTAAATCAACAGCAGCCTCTGTATGTCCAGCTCGACGCAAAACGCCACCATCCTTGGCGATTAGGGGGAAAATATGCCCTGGTCTTCTAAAATCATTAGGAACAGCATCTTCAAGAAGCATTTTTTGAATCGTCAATGCTCGTTCAAAGGCACTAATTCCTGTTGTGGTTTCATTGTGATCAATGCTACAAGTAAAGGCTGTTTCATGATTGTCCGTGTTCTTCTCAACCATGGGCCCAAGTTCAAGTCTTTCGGCGATCGATGCAGCAATTGGAACACAGATGAGTCCTCGTCCTTCTTTTGCCATAAAATTGATCATTTCAGGTGTTGCAAATTGTCCAAGACCGATAAAGTCACCTTCATTTTCCCGGTCCTCATCATCACAAACTATAATCACTTTTCCAGACTTCAAGTCTTCTAATGCATCCTCTATTTTATGGAACATGGTTTCGTTGCTCCTTTCATCTATATAAATCCGTTGTCTCTAAGAAAATCCGTTGATATCCGACTTTCCTGTTTTGGGTGGAGAAAGGAATAAACATATTTTCCAAGCATATCGAATTCAATATTGACCTTATCTCCAATCTGTTTAAGCCCAATGACGCTTTCCTTAGCTGTATGGGGAATGAGGGAAACAGTAATGAGCCCATTCTCCACACCAAATATTGTTAAGGATGTGCCATCAAGTGTAATCGACCCTTTATGTAGGGGGAGATGGCCAAAATCTTTTGGAAAAGAAATGTCTAAATAAATGG
The DNA here is from genome assembly GCF_005280205.1 of Bacillus yapensis. Classification (GTDB taxonomy): domain Bacteria; phylum Bacillota; class Bacilli; order Bacillales; family Cytobacillaceae; genus Robertmurraya; species Robertmurraya yapensis. The sequence continues at coordinate 49,139 of NZ_SUND01000017.1, forward strand.
CATTTTCTTTCGGTACTCTTTTAACAATTTTTCCAACAGCATCCACATGTCCAGTGACAAAATGGCCACCAAAACGACCATTGGCACTCATTGCTCCCTCCAAGTTAACAAGGGAGCCGCGTTGCAAGTCTGATAATGATGTGCTCTGAAATGTTTCAGGCATCACATCAAGGCAAAAGGAGGACGCGTTAAAATCCGTTACCGTTAAACAAACGCCGTTGACCGCGATACTATCTCCAAGCTTTATGTCTTCTAGTACTTTCTTTCCGTGAATCTTTAAACTCATTGTGTTTCCTTGTGATTGGATATTTTGAATCGTTCCTAGCTCCTCAATGATTCCGGTAAACATTATCTGGCCTCCTCAGTCAGAGGTTTTGCAATGATTTTAAGATCTGGACCTACATGTACAACCGTTGTGAAATGAAGTTGAGGTCCGAGTTTTACAAGCTCAGGACCAATTCCGCCAACAAAAGGAATCGCATCTTTGCCGCCGATTATTTTTGGCGCTATATATGCAATGATTTGTTGAAAGGCACTTTCCTCTATAAACGAAGCATGAACCTCTGAACCGCCCTCAACTAATACGGACATAATCTTCAGTTTGCCTAATGTACGCAAAACTTCCTTTACCTTAATGCGTGGACTATCTTGAGTGAGTACGGTAACACCCAGTGTTTCTAGCTCTTTCTTTCGTTCCAAATCAATTTCATTTCCGGTAAAAATAATCGTCTTTGCAGAGGTGTCTTGCACGACATTTGCCGAAATAGGCATCTTTAATTTTGTATCTAACACAATTCGAATGGGATTTTTTCCACCTCGGGGTCGTCTGGTGGTTAAAAGGGGATTATCATGCAGGACGGTGTTGATTCCTACTAATATGCCATCATGCTCATGACGAAGCTGATGGACATCCTGCCTTGATTCAGGGGAAGTAATCCATTTACTATCACCTGATTTTGTTGCTATTTTTCCGTCTAATGACATGCCTGCTTTTATAGTTACAAATGGAGTGTTTGTTTGGATAAAGTGAAAAAACGTTTCGTTAAGTTGTAAAGCGTCTTCTTTGCATAAACCGACTTCAACGTCGATGCCTGCATTCTTTAATTTCGCGATCCCTTTGCCTGCAACAAGAGGATTTGGATCTGTCGTCGCGACAAAAACCTTCTCAATGCCTGACTCAATGATGAGGTCAGCACATGGAGGAGTTTTTCCATGATGACTGCAAGGCTCCAATGTGACATACATAATCGCCCCTTTAGCAGAGCTTCCTGCTGAGCGAATTGCATGCACTTCTGCATGGGGTGTACCTGCTTCTAAGTGCACACCTGTCCCGACCAAACGACCATCCTTTACCAAAACTGCACAAACCGAAGGGTTTGGACTAGTCTGACCCAAAGTAGAGCGAGCAAGAGAAATCGCTAGATTCATATAGTCATAATCATTCATTTCAAATAAAGGGAACCCCTTTCTATTGTAAATTCTCCATTGAAACACAAAATCCCTTACTAAAAATTAGTAAGGGAGAAAAAGCGTAGCACAAATAAGCGTCAAAAATAGCGCTTTTTGAACAATTCTATCTTCCTTCTCCCATCCAGACTTTTACTGTCGGCTTTGGAGTTTCACCAAATCCACCGTTTTCATATACATGAACCCGGGTCACGGACTAAGAGGGCTAAGCCTCATCACCGCCGGTTGGGAATTGCACCCGACCCCGAAGGAAATCCTATTGAATTAAAGCTATGATAGCAGATAGAAAAAATTCCTACAAGGTTTATGATTCTCCAATATCTTGCAAAAGCTATTACAGAAGGCGCATGCCATTCTTTGTTTGCGGTAGAAGGAAAAATTAAGAGGCACTTCCTTGATTGGAGCGCCTCAGTCTATATCAATTTTTCTTTTCTAGCGCCAAAGCCCCTCTATTTATCGCCTCCGGCAGTTTTTCCATCCAACCATGTTTGACCATGATATTGAAACAAATCGCTCCTGCTTGCATGGCGTGATTAAAAACCTGTTTGTACATGAAAATAACATCTGTTCTTAAAGAAGACCCTAAGGATGCTCCATAATAGGAGAGTGCGGTATTGACTAAGAAAGCGGCATGAAACATCATTAATTTGTCCGAAAAAGGACTTACAGTAGAGGCGGTTATCTCGTTATCCCATTTTTCAGGAATAGGTAAGTGGTCCTCGAGTAATTTTGTATTAAAGCTCTCAGCGTCTTGTCCTGCTAGTTTTACGTTTTTTAGCATAAATTTGCGAACGTCCTCGCTTTTAGCCACCTGACTGAAGCCCAAGCTTAAGGAACGAATGAAGCCTGTCTTTTTTGAATTAAAGAAAAGATTGCTGATCTCCGTAATATTAAGTGGCCGTTTGTCCCCGATTAAATTCTCAATAAATCCTGTTGACTCTTCAAATTGTACTCCATTTGGAGAGGGGACAGTGGGTACACTTGAAAAGTTTGGTGCGTTCTTTGCTATTCGTTCTATATGTTGGAATAGTTCTTTTGAAGAAAGTAGACATTCCATAAAATAGTTTTGTATGTCTTCGCGTTGGGATGAAGTAATGGCTAAGCTATACGCGCTTAACCCATGGATTGTCATAATATAGGAGTAGAAAAGTAAGAATTGGTCAGTAAAAAGGCGCGGTGCTTTTATATTGACGTCTTTCTCAGTAAATCCTTGTGGGACTTGGAAATTTGCAGTTTTTAGGAATTTTGCGATTGTATTGACATGACTTTCAGATAATTGTAATGAAGTTTCTAAAATCGGCTTGATTTGTTCATCCTCCACGATCTGAAGAAAGTACTTATATACGCAAATTGCCATGCTGTCCCCTAAGTACTGAAGCCATAGGGCAGATATTTCTGAAGCGGTTAGGGTGGATTCTTTCTTATTGTTTTTAGAAGTCCCCAAAAGAAATACCTCCAATGTTTTTATATTACGAACGTTATTTAAGCCTTATTTTATGGTATTGAATATGATCTATGCAGTTGGAACTATGGAATTTTTTGCTAAAATAGAAACATGACAAGATGAAGGGGGAGTTTTTGAAATGGACAATATAAAAAATAAGGTAATCAGCCAATTTGGAAAACATGCTGAAAAGTATGTTACAAGTGAAATTCACGCGAAGGGTACAGATCTTCACACTCTAGTTGAATGGTTACAGCCGCAAAAAGCGGAGCTCGTTTTAGATATTGCCACTGGTGGAGGACATGTAGCGAAGGCTTTATCTCCCCATGTGAGCCATGTCTTTGCGACCGATTTAACAAGAGATATGCTCGCGAATACAGCAAGGCATTTAAAGAAAGTTAGCGACAATGTTTCTTACATAATTACGGATGCGGAAAATCTTCCATTCCTTGATGAATCTTTTGATATTGTTACTTGTCGTATCGCAGCCCATCATTTTCCGAATCCTCAAGACTTTATTAAAGAAGTGGCAAGAGTTTTAAAATCAAATGGTTCATTTTTACTGATTGATAATGTTTCTCCTAAAGAAGAGCATTTAGCGCAATTTATGAATACTCTTGAAGCACTAAGAGATGAAAGTCATTCACGATGCTTGTCTGTAGAAGAGTGGCAAGAGCTGTTTTCTAAGTCTAATTTAAAGGAAGTTCAATCTCAGCTCCGGAAAAAGACGTATACTTTTCCATCCTGGGTCGAGCGTACTGCCAATAGTCAGGAACAAATTAATCGCGTAAACCAGTATATTTTTGACGCAAACGAAGCAATTCAAAAATACTTCAATATTTCTTGCGAAAATGCTGAAATCCAATCCATGCAGATAGATGAATGGATGGTCATGTGCAAAAAAGAGGATTAAATGTTCCAACGTAACATATTCGCTTGTAGGAATCTCATAAACTTGATCAAATAATTATATAAAATGATCAGGGGAATGGGGAATGCCTATGAGTTCTATGCAACGTATAAAGGGGATAGATTGGCCCTTTCGAATGATCTGGGGTTTCATGGCTGCGTGTTCTATTTATCTATTATTCTTAGATATTCCCATTCGCATGGATTCCTATGAGACGGTGTGTGAGTCCATAAATAATGGTTGTTTGGAAACGAGCCAACTGACAACAAAAGAAGCCGCAGAATTAGAGGAAATTGGTCTATCCCTTAAAGCGTATACTGGTTTTAAAATTTTTCTCGACATAGTCGTGGCTGTCGTTTTTTTCGGAGTATCTGCACTTCTACTTTTTCGCAAGGAGAAAATCATATTCAACCTCTATGTGGCTCTTGTTTTTCTTTCCCTTGGAGCTAAAATCTCTCACTATTTTCTCGACCATCATCCTGAATTAACGGTGCTTTACCACCTAACCAGCATTTTTGGTGGCACCTATCTGATCTTATTTTTGGTCCTTCCTGATGGAAAGTTCGTCCCCAAATGGACAATAGGGGCAGCAATTCTATGGATAGTAACTGGAGTCGGTTCGATCTATTTTCCAAGTAGTTTTCTGGATGTAGAAACGTGGCCGAATTGGCTCAACCTAGTTTGTTGGATTGGCCTTCACCTAGTTCTCGTTATTTCGCAAGTGTATCGATATTTGAAAAAATCAACCCAGGTACAGAAACAGCAAATCAAGTGGGTTATCTACAGCATTGTCATCTTTTTTGTTTCCCTGCTATGCCTAAATTTTGTAGGTCAGCTTGGCGTTGTATTAAAAATGATCACGGAGCTTATCTATACAGGAGGATTGATTCTAATTCCGATCGCTATTACCTTCGCGATTTTTAAATATAAATTATGGGATATTAACGTTGTCATTCACCGAACAGTCCTATACGGATTGCTGAGTCTATTTGTGATCCTATTCTATGTGGGCGTCGTTGGATTAATCAGCAGGGCATTGCGAACAGAGGAGAATGTCTTTGCTTCCATTATTACGGCTGGAATCATCGCCGTTTGTTTTCAACCATTAAAAGAAAAGCTTCAATCCATTGTCAATCATATGATATATGGAGACAGAGATAATCCGTATTCGATTTTAAATCGGTTAAACACCGTATTAGAAGCAGCAAAAAATACGGAGCACGTCCTTCCACGTGTAGTTAAAACAATTTCCCAAGCTTTAAAAATTCCGTATGTCGCCATTCATCTAAGAGAACGAGGGACGTATCAAGTTATTGCTTCGATTGGTGAACCACTCGAAGTCGGAATGGAAATTCCACTTTTTCACCAAGGGCAAGAGCTTGGAAAACTAAGTCTTTCCAATCGTTCTTCCAGTGAACCCTTCAGCCATGCGGATAAGAAATTGCTCCAAGATTTAGCGAGACAAGTAGGAATTGTTGCAAATTCTATTCTACTTCATAAAGATTTACAGTGGTCGAGGCAACAGCTTGTGAAAGCAACGGAAGAAGAAAGGCGTAGGCTACGTCGAGATCTTCATGATGGATTGGGCCCGAGCCTAGCGAGTTTAGCGATTAAAATGGATGTTGCCAACAGTATCATGACCAAGGACCTTCAGAAATCAAAAGAACTTCTCGTCGAAATGGATACGCAAATCAAGCAATTACTCCAAGATATAAGAAGAATCGTTTACTCCTTACGCCCTTCAACTTTAGATGACCTTGGACTACTTTCTGCTATCAAAGAACTAATCTCTCATTATAAAACGAGTAAAATCCATTTCACTCTTGATGGTCCAGAAATGCTTCCTTCTCTCCCGGCAGCTGTTGAGATTGCCGTCTATCGAATTGTTCAGGAAGCTATAACAAATGTTGCACGACATTCTAAAGGGAAAAATTGTTCGATTTCTGTAGTGGTAGATGACAAACTTCATCTCCAAATAACGGATGATGGAAGAGGTCTCCCAGAGCATCTTCAATATGGAATTGGAATCAAATCAATGAGAGAACGGGCAGAAGAGCTCGGAGGATCATTTACGATTTTGTCTCAATCAACCGGTGGTACCGTTATTCAAGCGGATTTACCAATTTAGAATGAAAGGATCCTGTTATGATAAAGGTTCTTGTAGTAGATGACCATCCATTGTTTAGCGAAGGAATTGCAACGTTGCTTCAGTCGACAGACATCGCTGAACTTATAGGAGAGGCGACGAATGGTGAGGAAGCCATCGATTTAGCCTTACGCCTTAAACCGGACGTGATTTTAATGGACTTGAATTTGCCAATTAAAAACGGGATAGACGCTACTCGTATCATCACGAATTCTCTTCCTGACGTAGGCATCCTTGTGTTAACGATGTTTGATGATGACGACTCGGTCTTTTCTGCTTTAAAGGCTGGGGCAAGAGGCTATTTGTTAAAAGGGGCGAACCGGATGGAAACTCTCCGTGCGATTCAAGCGATTGCAAATGGGGAGTCGATTTTTAGTCCAACTATTGCTGTCAATCTATTAGACTTTTTTAAAGTGTTTCAGCCGGCACCGACTCTTATTTTTCCAGAATTAACAGAGAGGGAAAAGGACATCCTCGAGCTCATTGTCGCTGGGAAAGAAAATGCTGATATTGCGAGACATTTTGGTATTACTTTAAAAACAGTTCGAAATCATATATCTAATATTTATAGTAAACTCCAGGTTGCTGACAGGGCTGAGGCCATTGCTCAAGCGAAAAACAAAGGAATGGGAAAGAAAAGATTCTGATTTGCTATTCCCGAACCCTCCTTGAAAAATTCCCGACCTAGTCGGGTCGCGACTCCCATGACGACGGGAAAAGGTGCATGGTAATTTTAAATTGTAAATTATCATGTAAAGGGGAATGAGCAATATGCAGATTTCGGAAAAATTCTTTAAGTTTTCAGGAGTACTGTTAATATTTGGAGGGTTAATTGCGGCGATTGGGCATTTGTTGAAGCCACAAGAGCCGACAACGGAAGCGGGAATTGAGCCGTTTATTTCACAGGCTTTATTATCAGATTCGTTCCTTGTCGTTGGAATACCGATTGTTGTTCTTGGGTTAGTTGGGATATTTCTTCGCCAAAGTGGGAGCTTAAAGTGGTGGGGGTGGATTGCCTATCCGGCAACGGCAATTGGAATTTTATACGCAGATTTGATTCAACCTGTTATTCGTATCATCGCCTATCCGTTTGTGTTAGCAAATACTAGCACGGAGGATGAAATCTATACAGCCGTCACAACGATTTATGATCAAGACCCATTCGGTTACTTTTTCCCGGTTATACTTTTAAGTTTAATTGGACCGCTATGGGCAGCATTTTGCTTTTGGAAAGCAAAAGTTTTTCCTACTTGGCTCGTCATTCTACTAGCCTTGCTTTTACCCATTTTCATTCTTTCACCAATGGTAGGCTTTTATAATTTCCCCGCGTATCTATATGTCGTATTTGGAATTTATGGATTCCTAATGATTAGAAATTTTCGCCCTTCTAAAAAAGTGGTTTCCGAAGCAGTTCAATAAAAAATGCCTTCCCACAAGGGGAGGCATTTTTGCGTTATTCTTTCGTTGGGATGATGCAGCTTTCATCTGTACATACTGCACCCGTGTCTTGAGATAAATCCTCAAAAAGGGGCTTCGGATTTTCTTCCTCCCACACCTTTTCAAGAGCGTTCGTAAACGTTTCAAGCGGCTGTGCACCAGAAATAGCATATTTTTGATTGATGATAAAGAATGGAACTCCTGTTATTCTAAATTGCTGAGCAATGATTTGATCATTGTTGACATCGACAGCAAATGCTTTTTCATCATTTAATATTTCTAATGCTTGTGCTCGATCGATGCCAGAAGCCTCGGCAATATCTGCTAGTGTTTCAAGGTCTCCGACATTTTTAGATTCAGTGAAATAACCATGAAGAAGATTCTCAGTCAGATCTTTTTCTTTTCCAACTGTTTTTGCAAATTTAGCTAAGCGGTGGGCATCAAACGTATTTGTTGGTTTCATATTATCGTAGTTATACGTTAAACCAATTTCAGCAGCTTGTGCGATCATGCCTTTGTTCATTTCTCGAACCTGCGCTTCACTTGTACCGAATTTTGCAGCTAAAGCTTCATAGATGCTTTGCTCTGTATACTTTGCAGTATTTGGATCGAGTTGAAAGCTCTTAAATTCAACCTCTACTTGATCCTGATGTGGAAATTGTTCAATAGCCATTTCTAGTCGACGTTTCCCTATATAACAAAATGGACAGACATAATCAGACCATACTTCGATTTTCATATACAACACCTCACGGGTAATAGATTACCGTCAGTGTAGCACAAATACTGTAAAAAACTAAGAAGATTGCTCAGTCGTTTTTTTCATTAGTTTTTGCTGTTTATGAATGGTATGATTCGTTCCCCATTCGTGCATGGCTGCTAAAATAGGATCCAAGCTTCTTCCGTATTCCGTAATAGAGTATTCCACTTTCGGAGGAACCTGTGGGTAGACCACGCGTTCAATTATATCCTCATCCTCAAGTTCACGAAGTTGCTTGGTGAGCATTTTTTGCGTAATGCCAGGCACATTTCGTTTTAATTCACTGAATCGCTGAGTTCCGTGCTTCATTAAATGTAAAAGAATAATCGGCTTCCATTTCCCAACTAATATGCCTAATGCGTCTTCGACCTTACATAATTCCGGTTCAATGGTCATTTTATATTCTCCTTAATAGTATCCTTTTTGATACTATACAACTTTTAAGTGCGTACTTACATTTTGATTTACTAAGGTCCATAATAACATGTTGTAGGGAAAGATCAACTGATAATCGGGGACACTACTCATATGAGTTCAGAAGGAGAGATAAGGATGCAAAAATATAGAATTAATCCAGATGAAGGTCTGGAGTTTGGAATATATACGCTTGGCGATCATTTGCCAAATCCTGAAACAGGAGAAAGAATTTCAGCACAAGAGCGACTTAAGGAAATTATTGAATACGCAAAGCTAGCTGATCAAGCGGGCCTTGATTTTTTTAGCGTAGGGGAAAGCCATCAGGAGTATTTTGCCACACAAGCACATTCTGTCGTACTTTCAGCAATTGCACAGGCGACAAAAAACATTAAAATAGGTAGCTCATCGACTATCATCAGTACCTCTGATCCAGTTCGAGTGTATGAGGATTTCGCGACAATTGACTTAATTTCCGATGGCCGTGCAGAGATCATTGCAGGGCGTGCATCCAGAATCGGGCTGTTTGATTTATTAGGTTATAATGTTCGTGATTATGAAGAATTGTTTGAAGAAAAATTTGATCTTCTCGTGAAAATAAATGAAGAAGAAGTTATCAATTGGGAAGGAGAATTTCGTGCTCCGTTAAGAAACGCGAGTGTCCTCCCTCGTCCTAAAAATGGTTCTTTGCCTATTTGGCGTGCGGTTGGTGGTTCACCGGCTAGTGCCATTAAGGCAGGCTATGCAGGTGTACCGATGATGATGGCTCATTTAGGAGGTCCTGTTTCTGTTTTTAAGCGGACAATTGATGCATATAGAGCGGCGTTACAAAGCAGAGGCTTTGACCCAGCGGAATTCCCAGTGGCAACTGCAGGATTTTTCTATGCCGCTGAAACTTCTCAGCAGGCGTTGCGTGAGATGTATCCTCATATAAATGAGGGGATGAAGAAGACAAATGGACAAGGCTTTCCGAAGCAGCATTTTGCTCAAGGGGTCGACCCGCAAAATATTATGAACATCGGTAGCCCGCAGCAAATTATTGAAAAAATTCTTCATCAGCATGAAGTATACGGACATCAGCGTTATATTGCGCAAATTGATTTTGGCGGTGTACCATTTGAACGTTTAATGAAAAACATTGAGCTGATTGGGACAGAAATTTTACCAGCAATTAAGAAATATACAAAGAAAAAATAGGGGGTTCGCGATATGAAAATCGTTGGCTTATCAGGCTCAAAGGTGGGCTCAAAAACTAGAACCGCGATGAATTATACGATCGATGCCCTCGTGGCAAAATATCCAAAAATAGAAGTAACTCTAATTGATTTGGCTGAATACGATGTGCAGTTTAGTGATGGGCGCAATTATCTCGAATATGAAGGCGACACTGGCTATGTGACAAAAGCGATTATGGAAGCAGATGCCATCATTATCGGGACACCAATTTTTCAAGCATCAATTCCTGCGACATTAAAGAACGTATTTGACCTTCTTCCAGTCAATGCTTTGCGTGATAAAATTGTTAGCATGTTTGTGACAGCAGGATCTGCCAAACATTATTTGGTTGCCGAGCAACAGTTAAAACCGATTTTGTCCTATATGAAAGCACAAATCGTTCAAACCTATGTATTTATTGAAGAAAGCGATTTTCACCGGAAAGAAATTGTCAGTGATGATGTCTTGTTTCGGATTGAACGATTGGTGGAGGACACGGTCGTTTTAACAGAGGCTTATGGAAAAATTCGTGAAGAGAAAGACGCTGAATATGATTTTTAAATATGCTTGATCTATATGATAAAAGACGAAGCTGTCCACTTGGGGCAGCTTCGTTCTTTTTATGGAAGAATTACAGCCTTCACTCCGCTAAATAAAAAGTAGGGGAATGTTTCTGCCATTCTTGCACGTTTTTATCATATACAATTTGTCAGGAAACATTCATTCAAGTAGCTTATAAACACCTTCAACATAAATATATAGTCCAAGGAGAAGTGCCCATATCAAAAAGCAAATGAAAAATAAAGTGTACTTTAGGAAATTCATAAATGAGTCTCCTTTTGAAACATGTTTGCGAAGCGATACGTCTATTAGTTATGGAGTACCAATTTTTTATAAGGGATGAAATCATGACGTACCCAACTGTCGTTTTTAAGAAAAAAATCCATGCTGTGAAGAACGAAACAACTTGTCTATGTGGGATGTCCTATCGATTTATGATCCCCAATAAGACGAAAGAGTTATTCAAGCCGATTCATTTTAGAAAAATGAAAGAGATTACCTGCAAAAGATGCAAATACCTTCTAGCAGAGAGCTCTCCTTAAATTGCCGTAATGGAATTTGCTTGATCGTTCTGACCCCGTCCAAAATGAGGAGTGTAGAATCAAATGCCTCTTTTTTGACAAAAGAGGGAAGAGAACCTTGCTTCATTTGATATTCCAAGTGAAAGGAGCCGACACCTCCAGGCTCTATTCTGCCCGTACTACTGCTTCCTCTTGAAACCATCTTAATAAATTTGCTGTTAGGTACAAGCTCCATTTTAGCTGCAAGCTTTCGATGTGGTAAAACAACTAACTCAATCCCATAATATCTGTCCCCAGGATAATCAAAGGTGCTTTCAAACGGTTCTGTACCTGTATTTTTTAGCTCAATGTCGTATCTTAAAATATTTTCTGCTGGGATAATCGTCGTTTCGATATTAGAAATTTCGATCATGTCTGCTCGATCAAAACCAGTAAGTATAAACATTAGAATTAATGCTGCTGCCTTTTTGATAAAAATCGCCTCCTAACTTCTTTACTTATTAGGATTTTCATCAGGAAACTGTCCTGGATATTGACGTTCTTTCCTACTCTTTGGTTTGTCCATTGAGAGCGAGAGTGGAACTGACATGATATGTACCTGGCTCCAATGTTCCTTCTGCCCATGAAATAGGGTACTGAAATGTTGTCATAGGGGCCATTTTGAAGGAAGGAAGTTCTCCTTTGATGGAGAAATCATTATCTCCCTCTTTTGTAATTTCATATGTACCAGTTATATTAGGCACGATGACAGGATGGATATTTTCAACCGGTATCATCATAGCGATTTGTTCAGGTGAATAGGTAGGGGTGCCAAAAGAGATGTCCGTTGTACCTGTATAATCACCTATATCTACTTGAACTCCATAATTTACGGCTTTATACTGGTCGATGAGAAGCTGAGACTGCTCTTCGTTATTGGCTAATTCTTCCGTTCCTTGAAAAACTCGAAATTCAACACTTCCAAGTAGGGTTCCAGAAATATTAGGTACCTTGACACTGAAATCTACAATCTTTGTCTCCAACGGTTCTAAATTTATTTCACTCGGAGTAGTTATTACATTTTTAAATTGATAGCTTTCTTCGATAATGCTTGTCGTATCAGATGCAGGCTCTTCTTGATAAATAATACCTTGCTTGCTGCTATACGCATTTAAACCACGAATGAGAACTTGCATTTGCTGATCACTCTTATTGATAACCCTTGCTTGGAGGGTGACGGTTTGATTCGGTTCGCCTTGGAAATGATAATAGCCTTCATTGCCAATTTGCGATTGAGGAAAAATTGGTTCGACACTAAATTCAAAATCATTTTCAGCTGGATAAACAAATGGAGGAGGGAATGCTAATACTAAAAGGATGATCATCATCCACGACCAACGTTTCATGGAATCACTCCTAAATAAAAAAGTCCCCCTTAGTATAGGAGGACTTCGATTAAATTAATCATATATATTAAGGCGCAGTGTTTAAAGAAACAGTTGCAGTAGCTTTATAAGTTTTTGCGTATGCATTTGCTGGAATGGTTAATTTCACGCCCATGTTCTCCAATTTAAAGGAACCCATACCCCCGCCTACTTGAGCAGACAGAAGTGTTATAGGTAAATTTGTATCTAGTGCTGTACCAAGTTCACCAACTGTTATAGGTGTAATCGTACTAGCATCTGATGATGTTTCATCAACCTTACTCACAATTGGATCGGTTACTAATTTTAGTGATGATGCTTCTAGGCCTACATCAGTCCCATCTACTGCTTGGAATGGTGATAGCTCAAGTGTTAGATTCCAACCTGCTCCTGTACCTCTTGCATCAATAATCTCACCAATTCCCCAATTGGCTGTTGCGATTGTTGAATAACCAGTCAGTGTTGTAGAAAGTTCACTAAATGTAATACTGTCAACTGTTAAATCTCCACCTGTAAGTGTAGTGGTTGATTCAGTTCCTGCTGCAAATGATTGAGTTCCAAATGCTGTTACCGCAATTCCGAATGCTACAGTAATAGAAAGAGCTTTGGATACGAAAGAATTTTTCTTCATCAATGAATTCCTCCTAAAATGAATGAGATTATATGAATGAATGCATAAACGACAAATCAATTTGTTGATTTGCTCTCATTCACTTCTCGAACATTCGGAGAAGATGAATTTGAATTCCATCAACAAGATTAATCATAAGAGATTTATTGATAGCTTGATAGATACGTTTTCGTCCCATATGAGGTATAAATTGGATAAGGTCAGAGTTAAGTGCAGGTGCAACCTGTTTCTTTATTTTTAAAGGGATAAAGTGTGTGGAAATAGAATAATTAACTTGAGAGGAGTGTGTCTATGTTAAAATTCTTTGAATACAATTGGCAGGTCCGAGATGAATGGTTTGAGTGGTGTAAACAACTACCTGAGGAAGAGTTATTGAAGAATCGAGTTGGAGGAATAGGAAATATTCTACATACGCTTTTACACATTGCTGATGTCGAATATAGCTGGCTATATGCAATTGAAGGAAATGAACCTATTGAACCAGATTTCTCAGAATACGAGACACTTGAAAAAGCAAAGGAACTATCTGATCGTTTCCGCGTAGAAGTAAAAGAAATTTTGAGCAAATATACTGGGGAAGATAAAGTGGTTACCGTTCCTTGGAATGATGAAAAGTATACAAAAATGGAAGTCATACATCATGTTATCGCTCATGAAATTCATCATATTGGTCAACTTTCTGTGTGGGCTCGGGAAATCGGCTTAAATCCAGTGTCCGCAAATTTTATCGGGAGAGGGCTGCAGTAAAGCGATCATTCATGTAAATGATCGCTTCTTTCTATCCGGCATTTGGAAAACTCAAGGTAATCGAGGTTCCGAATTGTTCTTCACTTGATACTTTCACATTTCCACCCATTCCTTCAACGATCCGAAATACAACCATCATGCCAAGGCCAGTTCCTTTTTGTTCTTTTAAAGAGAAGTAAGGTTCACCTAACCGAGCGACATGTTCTGGACTCATACCATGACCAGTATCAGCAATGTGAACAACTGTTTTATTATCGTTCGTAGTCGTAACGATGGATAATGTCCCACCTTTTGGCATAGCTTCGATCGCATTTTTGCAAATATTCAACAGTACCTGTCGAAATTTGTGAGGATCTCCTTGGATCATCGTTGTGTGAAAAAAGACCATATTCATATTAACTGAGTTCTTCAATGCAAGAGGGCCGATAATTTCTTTGCATTTTAGGATTTCTTTTTCAATATCAAGCATGACCAAAACTTCTGGGTGTGGCTTTGCAAATGTTAAGTAATCATTAATGATATCAGAAGCACGCACGGTTTCGTCTAAAGCAAGTGAAGCATATTGATGACAGTTGTCAGGGATATCCCGATGTTCCAAAATCAACTGAAGAAAACCTTTTACAGAGGTCAAAGGATTCCTCACCTCATGACTAATGCTTGCCGCTAGGTGACTGACAATTTCCATTTTTTCATTTTTGATTGCACCGAGTTGTAAAATATAAGTTGTACGAAGAACTTCTGTTAAGTATGTGACAAAAAAGGTAGAAGAAGTTAAAACAATAGAATAGATACAAAAGGTCATGATATTGTTAAATCCATAATAGAATGAAGGCACTAAGAAACCAAATATGGAGTAAATGAATGAGAAAGTGGTCGTAATACAAAGTCTCCAATTGGTTGTTTTTTTTCCGAACTTTGGGTTGAGCCAGAGTATAGCTAATGATGAAACTACAACGAGGGAAATAGTAAGCCAAATTCCATCGCCACCAAATGGAAGACGAACTAGAATGAGCACGATACCTAAGATGATCGTGACTCTTTTTCCACCATATATGCTTCCAAGTAAAAAAGGAATAAAGCGTAAATCGTAGATAAAGTTCTCATTAACTGGTATGGATAAAAAGAGGCTAAGGCAGATTAATGCAGAACATAAAAGGGAGAGAAACAAGCCCTGATATTCAATTTTAAGGAACTTCTGTTTATTCCAAAGTATCATGCTAAAAAAAAGCACAAGAAGTAAAATAAAGAGAAGGTTGATAAGTAATCCTTTTAACAATATCATCCCGAATCCCCCAGTAAACCTATGTGAAAGTTACTATTTTCCTCAGTTTAAAGTATTGTCGAAATTTTTTCAATATTTTCAGTAGACGCGACAAAATTCATTGTAGTACGACATTTTTTCGCGAGTGACCTTGACGGGTAAAAAAGATCATGATAAAGTGTTTTTTATAATTCTCTTGTGAAATTAAGTTCAATCTCCAGTCATCTTTTGAGTGGGTATGAAATAGAATGAATTATATTAATATGCGGGTGTAGTTTAATGGTAAAACCACAGCCACGAGCATCACATCGATGAATCGGCTGCGAGTTGCCTCGACGACCAGGCATCCCAGAATAAGCTAGTAGAGTTAGAGGCATGTTAGGCCAAAGTCAGGAAGCAAAACAAGATAAAATTACAATATACATGCGGGTGTAGTTTAATGGTAAAACCACAGCCTTCCAAGCTGTTGTCGTGGGTTCGATTCCCATCACCCGCTCCAATACATAAGCAACGCAGTATTTCGTTTCTAAAGAACGAAGTATTGCGTTTTTTAATGCAAAAAAATAAGCTTGAGAACAAGCTTATTTTCAGCAACTGATAATCTTATAAGAAGAATCGCCACCATGGATTTGAACAAACATTTTTTCTAAAGACTGGACCATTTTCTCAGCCTTACCTATTGCCAAAGAAGGACGCAAGTAAACAATTTGTAAAGCATCCTTTGTGGACTCTGAAACGGCACTTCTTTCTGAATCGACAAATGGACTTCCAAATGGTCCTTGGTCATCAGCAGTAACAATTAAATTATGTATGTTATTAGCTCTTCCGTTCAATCCAATATATTCTTCATCTTCTGTCCCTAATCTCATCGTGATATCACCTGATAATGCCTTCATATCATATATTCCTAATGGAATTTGATATTGTAGAGAAAAGAAATTATTCACGTCGATGGCACTATTAACAGTTGAAAGATATTGATGTTTTTGCACTCTTCGGTATAAGGCTTCCGCCGAATGACGATAGCGATTCGGGTCTTTTCCTGTTTGTTTAAAAACAGTTCTCCATTCAGCAATTCCATCGACATCTGCTACTTTTTTATCTTCAAGCTCAAAGAATAAAGATTCCTGGAATAGCTGCAATCTTCCTTTTAGCATTTGTGGCGAGGGTCCCACCTCAATATTTTGATAGTGAATAACAGCAATTTTAAAATCGGCTACTTTTTCGCATATCTGTGGTGATAAATGAATTTCCAAGCTTTCCACCTCCAAAAACTATTGAAAATAGTTTATCATAATGGATATGGTTTTTTACAATAATGTAACTTTGATATATAAAAACTGAGAAGAAGGGAGGTACCTGATATGAATTACGATCAATTAAAACAAGAAATTATTGAGTATAGTAAGACGATTGGAATCGATAAGATCGGTTTTACAACGGCATCTACTTTTGATGAATTGAAAAATCGTCTCATTCGCCAACAAGAGTTGGGTTATCAATCTGGTTTTGAAGAGCCTGATATTGAAAAAAGGGTGAATCCTGCTTTGTTAATGGATCAGCCTCGTTCAATTATTGCCATTGCATTAGCATATCCATCGAAAATGAACGGACGTGTAACGAGCAAAAAAGGAGAACGTAGAGGTCTATTTAGTAGAGCATCTTGGGGGCTAGACTACCATATTATTTTACGAGAGCGGCTGAAAAAGCTTGAGGAATTTATTCTGGAAAAAGTTCCTGATGCGAAATGCAAATCGATGGTCGATACAGGTGAATTATCGGACCGGGCAGTGGCTGAAAGAGCCGGAATTGGCTGGAGCGGGAAAAATTGTGCCATCATTACACCAGAATTCGGCTCTTATGTCTATTTAGGAGAAATGATTACGAATCTCCCATTCGCACCTGATGAGCCAATGGAGGATCGTTGTGGAGACTGTAATAAGTGTATTGACGCTTGTCCAACAGGAGCATTGGTTCAGGGGGGGCAAATCAATGCACAAAGATGCATTGCTTTTTTAACACAGACAAAGGATTTTATCCCAGAAGAATATCGTGAAAAGATCGGAAACAGATTATACGGTTGTGACTCTTGCCAAACTTCTTGTCCAGAAAATAAGGGCAAGGATTATCATTTTCATGATGAGATGGAGGCAGAGCCTGAAGTAGTGAAGCCACTTTTAAAACCGATTCTGCAATTAAGCAATCGTCAGTTTAGAGAGGGCTTTGGTCAGCTATCAGGGTCGTGGCGTGGAAAGAATCCGATACAACGAAATGCCATTATTGCATTAGCTCATTTTAAGGATGAAACGGCTATAGATGATTTGGTACAGGTCATGAAAGAGGATGCTCGACCTGTGCTAAGAGGCACAGCTGCTTGGGCTCTTGGAAAAATTGGTGGGGAGCAAGCTGAGCAGGAATTGCTTGGGGCAAAGGAACAGGAAACTGACATAAATGTATTGAGTGAAATCGAAAAAGGTCTACAGATGATAAAGAGGTAGGTTTGGGGACGAGTTGTTCTCCAGACCTATTTTTTGTATCATTTTCTTTTTGTTCTCTGATTGATTGACAACAATAGCTGATGGTAGCTGTTTTTTGTCAATGAAAGCTTCCTTGAATGACAAAAATAGCTGTGGGTGGCTGGATTCTGTCAATGAAAGCTCCTTTGAATGACAACAATAGCTGTTAGTAGCTGGATTTTGTCAAAGAAAGTTTCCTTGAATGACAACAATAGCTGTTAGTAGCTGGAAGTTGTCAATGAAAGCTTCCTTGAATGACAAAAATAGCTGTTAGTAGCTGAATTTTGTCAATGAAAGCTCCCTTGGATGACAAAAATAGCTGTTAGTAGCTGAATCCTGTCAACCAAACCTGGTATGAATGCCAGCTTTTGCTTTGGAACGCTTAATCGTGTCACTGAACCTTAGTCCGGCTTTCTCCGACGAGTAAAGAGAATGCTCACAACTACTAAATCCCATAATCTATCAAAAGAAAGGGAAGATTGCCAGTTTATGTCGTAAAATATCTAAATATTTAAAAACTTAACTGTTGATTTAAAAAACTCTCAAGTGTTAACATTACTGTGTAAGCGCTACCGTTAGTCTTTCTATGCAACATGAGTTACATAGAATACTATATTTGAGGAGGAGTTTTATGAGCCAATTAACTGTAGATTTAAAAGAGAAGGTAGAAAAGTTTTTAAGTGGAAAGAAAAAGCTTTATATCAATGGGGAATTTGTAGAAAGCAAATCACAAAAAACATTCGACACTTACAATCCAGCTACAGGTGAAGTATTGGCTAGCGTTTATGAAGCAGAAGCAGAAGATATTGATTTGGCAGTAAAGGCAGCTCGCAAAGCATTTGATGGAGGTCCATGGTCTCAGTTAAGTGCCGCTGCGCGCAGTCGTCTCATGTATAAACTAGCCGATTTAATGGAAGAAAACGCAGAAGAATTAGCTCAATTGGAAACTTTGGATAATGGGAAACCAATCCGTGAAACAACGAATGCAGATATTCCATTAGCGATTGAACATATGCGCTATTATGCTGGCTGGTCAACAAAAATTGTTGGGCAAACCATTCCTGTTAGTGGTCCTTTCTTCAACTATACACGCCACGAAGCAGTTGGAGTTGTTGGGCAAATTATTCCTTGGAACTTCCCATTACTTATGGCGATGTGGAAGCTTGGAGCAGCATTAGCAACTGGCTGTACAGTCGTGTTAAAACCTGCAGAACAAACGCCACTTTCTGCTCTATATTTAGCAGAATTAATTGAAGAAGCTGGATTCCCACCTGGTGTTGTTAACATCGTTCCTGGATTTGGTGAAACAGCTGGTCAACCGTTAGTTGATCATCCTTTAGTTGATAAAATTGCATTCACTGGCTCAACTGAAGTTGGTAAATTGATTATGTCTAATGCTTCTAAGACATTGAAGCGTGTTACTTTAGAGCTTGGTGGTAAATCACCAAACATCATCCTTCCAGATGCGGATTTAACAAAAGCTATTCCTGGAGCACTTAATGGTGTTATGTTCAACCAAGGTCAGGTTTGCTGTGCCGGCTCCAGAGTCTTCATTCAAAAGAAACATTTTGATAATGTTGTGGCTGATATGGCTTCACATGCTCAAAAAATTAAACAAGGTGCAGGAATTTTTGCTGATACGGAGATTGGACCACTTGTTTCAGTTGAACAGCAAAATCGTGTCCTAAGCTATATTGAAAAAGGTGTAAGTGAAGGTGCACAGCTTGTAACCGGTGGTGTGAAACCACAAGAAGAAGGCTACTTTGTTTCGCCTACAATTTTTGCGGATGTTCGCGATGAAATGACGATTGCGAAGGAAGAAATTTTCGGACCAGTAATCGCTGCAATGCCATATGAAGATTTAGATGAATTGATTAACCGTGCAAACAATAGTGAATACGGCTTAGCAGCTGGTGTGTGGACTCAGGACGTTGCAAAAGCTCACTATGTTGCCAACAAGCTTCGCGCAGGTACAGTTTGGGTGAACTGCTACAATGCCTTTGATGCTGCTTCTCCATTCGGAGGCTACAAGCAATCAGGTATTGGACGTGAAATGGGATCCTATGCGCTTAATAACTATACAGAAGTAAAGAGTGTCTGGGTTTCTATCCAATAAACCACCACACTAAGAGCTCGATCGGAAACGATCGGGCTCTTTTTATGCCCTTTTTTCATATAAATGAGATGAAGGGAGTGTTAGAAAAAATGCGGGAACAGCTTCAAGAACATTTACTAAAACGTGTAAATCAGTACGTAACCAATACAAGAAATAATTCGGACGAGAAAATGGAAAGGAAAAAGGAGAGCTTATCCAAGCGAAAAGGGGAAATTGTTAAGGTAAAAGCAACAGGAAACATTACTGATGCAATCGAGGAAAAGGAGTCTGGAAAAGCTTTTTATCAGGTTCATTTTCAGTATCTAATTAATCACAAAGGGAATTTATATATAGAAGAGGAAATAGAGGAAAGGGTCGCGGAATTTTACAAGGATGTGTTAGTAGAAGACCAGGAAATAAACCCATTTGAATCAAGAGATATTGAGCTATTTTTTGACGAGGAAGAAAGTGAAGAACGTGCGGGATTTAAATATGATCGTTTGAAAGCAGTGAAATATGCGGAAGTGTGGTGGAATGATTTCAATCCAGCCTATAAAAAATTTGATGTGGATTGCACGAATTATATTTCTCAATGTCTGCATGCAGGAAATGCACCGATGACAGGTTACCCGAATCGTAGTAAAGGCTGGTGGATGCAAAATAATAATTGGAGCTATAGCTGGACTGTAGCCAATTCTTTAAGATGGTATTTGCCGAATGCAAAGTCTGGACTTCGAGCAGAAAGTGTAGCTTCAGCTGACATGCTTGAAATAGGCGATGTGGTTTGTTATGACTTCCAAGGAGATGGGCGTTTCGATCACACCACGATTGTCGTCGCAAAAGATAAAGATGGGATGCCACTTGTTAATGCCCATACGCAAAATAGTCGAATGAGATACTGGGCTTACGAGGATTCCACCGCGTATACGCCGAACATAAAATACAAATTTCTTCATATTGTAGATGATCAAGCCGCAGGAATTAAAGTCCGATAAGAAGAATGTTATAATAGCATGTAGATTTTTAAAAAAGTTTTTGAGGTGAACAAAAGTGGCAATTCACGTAGTTCTATATCAACCAGAGATTCCAGCTAACACGGGAAATATTGCTCGTACTTGTGCAGGTACAGATACAACTCTGCATTTAATCCGTCCACTCGGATTTTCCACTGATGATAAACAGTTAAAGAGAGCGGGACTTGATTATTGGCAATTCGTCAACATCATTTATTATGATTCTTTAGATGAATTCTTTGAAAAGAATGCAGGAGGAGAGTTTTTCTATATCACGAAGTTTGGCTCAAAGCCGTATTCTACTTTCGATTACAGTGATGTAAATAAGGATTATTATTTTGTGTTTGGAAAAGAAACGACGGGACTTCCGAAGGATTTGATTGCAGAAAATCAAGATCGTGCTCTTCGTATCCCAATGACTGATAATATTCGATCATTAAATTTATCCAACACAGCAGCAATTCTAATCTATGAAGCATTAAGACAACAGGATTTCGCTCATTTGAAATAAGCTAGAAAGGGTGGAAGAAGTGAATCAGGTTATTGAAACGATCTTAAACCATCGCTCGATTCGAAGTTTTGAAGACAGACCTTTATCACAGGAACAGATTCAAACGATTGTAGAAAGTGCTCAAGCAGCTTCCACATCTAGTTTTATTCAGGCTTATTCGATCATTGGAGTATCCGATAAAGAGAAGAAAACAAAATTAGCAGCAATCGCGGGCAATCAGTCGTATGTTGAAAACAATGGCCATTTCTTTATTTTTTGTGCGGATTTGCATCGGCATGCCTTAATTGGAAAAATGGAAGGCAAAGAGGTTGAGCCATCGATTGAAAGCACGGAAAAATTCATGGTTGCCCTTATCGATGCAGCATTAGCTGCTCAAAATGCTGTTATTGCAGCAGAGTCTATGGGGATTGGCATTTGCTATATTGGTGGGATTCGAAATAATTTAGAAGAAGTTGTGAAATTGTTAAAGACACCAGAGCGGGTTATTCCTTTGTTCGGAATCGCTATTGGCTATCCAGCGAAAATCTCAGGGCAAAAACCAAGACTTCCTTTTAACCATGTGTATCATGAAAATGTCTACGAAGAGAATGAACAGAAATATATCGAAGAGCTTCAGGAATACAATGAAATCATTCAAAAGTATTACGTAGAAAGAACAGGTGGAAAAAGAAATGACACTTGGACTTCACAAATGGGGACTATGCTTGAAAAACAATCACGCATGTATATGAGGGAATTTGTTGAGAGTATTAAAATGAATCTTCGATAAAATAAAAGAGCTGCTGAAATGAATTCAGCAGCTTTTTATTTTGCAAATTATTTGTTTGTACCAGGCTTATCGTTGTAGCCAGCAGTGAAGATGGCAGCTAAGAATGCAACCATAACGCCAAGAATAAGTACTAGACCCATTTATGTATGCCCCCTCAAAATTATAAAATTTCAGATAGCAAAAGTTAACATATAAATTTATTATAGCCTATTCTAAGAAAAGTGTGAATGTAAAGTATGGATTTTTTTTGACAGCTTGGTTTTCTTCACTGCTGTATAGGTTAGCTGAAATAGAACAACAAAACTCTCACCTTGTTTACGCATGTTCGTTTAAAGGCTCGCATAGATTATATTAATCGTCTCTGATCAAGCGACAGGGGAGGGTCCTTATGGATATATTAAAAAAGATTGAGATGCAAAGATATGAAGAGGAAAAGTTAAAATGGGAAGGAACTTTTGCAGATTACTTAGAGATTATTAAAGAAAAGCCATGGGTTGCCCAATCAGCACATTCACGAGTTTACAATATGATCAAAGATGCAGGAGTAGAAAAAATTGATGGAAAGAATCGTTATCAATTTTTCTGTAATCAGCTGTTTGGACTGGAGGAAGCGTTAGAGAAATTAGTGGAGGAATATTTCCATCCAGCTGCTAAACGACTCGACGTTAGAAAAAGGATTCTTTTGTTAATGGGGCCAGTCAGTGGTGGTAAATCGACTTTGGTGGCAATGTTAAAAAGAGGGTTAGAGGGTTATTCTCGAACAGATCGAGGTGCCATTTATGCAATTAAGGGATGCCCGATGCATGAAGATCCGCTTCATTTAATTCCCCATCATTTGCGTCAGGATTTTTATGAGGAATATGGAATTCGCATTGAAGGAAACCTTTCACCGCTCAATACGATGAGGTTAGACCAAGAGTATGGCGGTCGGATTGAGGATGTTATTGTGGAAAGAATTTTCTTCTCAGAGGATAAACGGGTAGGAATTGGAACATTCAGTCCATCCGATCCAAAATCTCAGGATATTGCTGATTTAACAGGAAGCATTGATTTCTCTACAATTGCTCAATATGGTTCAGAGTCAGATCCGAGAGCTTATCGATTTGACGGTGAGTTAAACAAGGCGAACCGTGGGATGATGGAGTTTCAAGAGATGCTTAAATGTGATGAGAAGTTTTTATGGCATTTGCTTTCTTTAACCCAAGAGGGGAATTTTAAAGCGGGAAGATTCGCGCTGATCTCAGCGGATGAACTTATCGTGGCTCATACGAACGAAACAGAATATCGTTCTTTTATTTCTAATAAGAAAAATGAAGCACTACATTCACGTATTATTGTCATGCCAGTACCTTACAACTTAAAAGTAAGTCAGGAAGAAAAGATTTATGAAAAGATGATTCGGGAAAGCGATGTGTCCGATGTTCATATTGCTCCACATACATTGAGAGTGGCAGCGATGTTCACCATCCTTACGCGTTTAAAGGAACCGAAAAAAGGTGATATTGACCTCGTTAAGAAAATGCGACTATATGATGGTCAAAATGTAGAAGGCTTTAATTCTGCCGACTTAGAAGAATTGAAGAAGGAATACAATGATGAAGGCATGAGTGGAATTGATCCACGTTATGTTATCAACCGAATTTCGTCTACAATTATTCGTAAGGAAATGACATCGATAAATGCCCTAGATGTATTACGTTCATTAAAAGAAGGGCTTGACCAGCATCCATCTATTACCGATGAATTAAAAGAGCGTTACTTGAATTTCATTTCAGTCGCTCGTAAGGAATATGATGATATTGCGAAAAAAGAAGTCCAAAAGGCATTTGTGTATTCTTATGAGGAGTCTGCCAAAACGCTTATGGATAACTATTTAGATAATGTAGAAGCATATTGCAACAAAATTAAACTTCGTGATCCGTTAACTGGGGAAGAAATTAATCCAGATGAAAAATTGATGCGTTCGATTGAAGAGCAAATCGGCATTTCCGAAAATGCGAAAAAGGCATTCCGTGAAGAAATATTAATTCGCATTTCAGCTTATGCTAGAAAAGGAAAGCGATTTGATTACAATTCGCATGATCGCTTGAGAGAAGCTATTCAGAAAAAGCTATTTGCTGATTTGAAAGATGTTGTAAAAATTACGACGTCTACGAAAACACCAGATGAGCAGCAGTTGAAGAAAGTGAATGAGGTTGTCGCACGACTCATTGATGAACATGGATATAATTCGACTTCTGCGAATGAGTTGTTACGTTATGTAGGTAGCTTGTTAAATCGATAAGACGAAAAGGCTGGCAGATTTTCTGTCAGCCTTTTTTCATCTAGAAATCGATGTTTTTCATGGGCATACGTGCTTTTATCGTAACTAGTTGTAAATTATTTCAGATCGTTGCATAGGATAGAGTAATCACCATTTTTACTTTTTTTCGTGAGACACCCGAGATATTGTATGCGAATAAGTAAAAAAGTGTGAACAATTTTATAAAAACAAGGAGGGGTTAAGATGACCGATGTTAACAATCATCAATTTGTGATTTCGAAGGAAGATTGGTCCCTCCACCGCAAAGGCCACGATGATCAGAAGCGCCACCAGGAAAAAGTCCAAGAAGCGATTCGAAACAATTTACCCGACCTTATAACAGAAGAAAATATAGTCATGTCAAACGGTCGAGAAGTGGTTAAAATACCGATACGTTCTTTGGATGAATATAAAATTCGCTACAACTATGATAAAAATAAACATGTGGGCCAAGGTGATGGAGACAGTCAAATTGGGGATGTTGTTGCTCGTGATGGATCCGGTGGCCAAAAGGGACCTGGTAAAGGTCAGGGAGCAGGAGATCAGGCTGGGGAAGATTATTTTGAAGCAGAAGTATCACTGATGGATATTCAAGAAGCGTTATTTAAAGAATTGGAACTTCCGAATTTGAAGAGAAAAGAGCAGGATAACATTGTCATTGAGAATATCGAGTTTAATGATATTCGAAAAACAGGCTTAATGGGGAATATTGATAAGAAACGAACGATGATGACGGCGTTCAAGCGAAACGCGATGACAGGGCAGGCGAGTTTCCACCCGATTTTCCGAGAGGATTTGAAATTCAAAACATGGAACGAAGTTGTCAAACCGGAATCGAAAGCGGTCGTTCTTGCGATGATGGATACGAGTGGCTCGATGGGAATATGGGAAAAGTATATGGCCAGGAGCTTCTTTTTCTGGATGACCCGATTTTTACGTACAAAGTATGAAACGGTAGAAATTGAATTTATTGCCCACCATACCGAGGCAAAGGTTGTGAGTGAAGAGGATTTTTTCTCAAAAGGGGAAAGCGGAGGAACAATTTGTTCATCAGCTTATCGCAAAGCATTAGAACTTATTGAAGCGAAATACAATCCTACGAGGTACAATATTTACCCATTCCATTTTTCCGATGGGGATAATTTAACCTCAGATAATGCAAGATGTGTGAAGCTCGTAGAACAGTTAATGAATGTATCTAACATGTTTGGTTACGGTGAAGTGAATCAGTACAATAGGCATTCGACCCTCATGTCCGCGTATAAAAACATCAAGCACGAAGACTTCCGATATTATATCCTCAAGCAAAAAGCCGATGTATTCCATGCCATGCGAAGCTTCTTTAAAAAGGAGCAGGAAGATAAGATGTATGCTTAAGAAAGAGAGGAAATCCTCTCTTTTTTTATTTTAATTTTCAGAATTTTGATATGATAGAAACGAGCTATGAGAAAAGGATAACGATTCAGAGGGGGAATGTATCTTGAATAAGAGCCTTATTAAAGGTGAACAGGTTCTGCAAAGTATGGAGCTTCTCCAGGTTAAGTATTGGATGACACCGAATCCATATTTTATTACACAAGGTGAAACATTAAAAAAAGCAGTTGAAAAAATGGATGAATTGCGTATAGACAGTCTTCCAATCGTTGATAAAAATAAGCACTTATTAGGGATGATTACATTAAGAAAACTACTCTACCTTTTATTACATGGAAGTGATGGGGAGTCCTTAGTTCAAAGTACATTAACAAGAAACTTTGCTAGTATTAGTCCTGCCGATTCTATATTGGATGTATTTGCCCTTCCATATGATCAGCTCCCTGTTTTGGACGAGAACGGTGTCCTTGTTGGAATTTTAACTCGACGCGATATTCTTGATGGTTTTTCAAAATATATTTATCGATTAGAACAGCGACAAAATTCCGCGGAAGCGCTAAATATTATTTTGGACAGCGCCTACGAGGGCATTGCCTTTGTAGATGAAAATGGAATTTTACAAGAGTTCAATAATGCCTACAGTCGTTTTACGGGTATAAAAAGAGAAGATGCCATTGGAAGGCATGTTACGGAAGTGATTGATAATACAAATCTACATATTACAGTGAAAACGGGTATTCCTGAAAGAGGTGTTCTGCAAAATATACAGGGTCAAGACATGGTAGTTCACCGAATTCCGATTTGGAAGGATGGAAGAGTTACTGGCGCCATTGGGATGCTCATATTTGAAGGTGTGACAGAAGTATATAAGATTCATGAAAGATTACAAGAGGATCATAGAAAAGAACGATCTCAGAAAGAATCCCTAACCTTGATAAAAGAAGGAGATAGTCGAATAACGATTGACCAAATTATTGGTACTAGTGAGGAAATCTTAAATGTGAAACGGATAGCGAGGAGAGCAGCAAGAACTGCAGCTACAGTACTTATAACGGGAGAAAGTGGGACAGGGAAAGAAATGTTTGCTAAGAGTATACATCACTTAAGTCCATTTTCCACAGGTCCATTTATAAGCGTAAATTGTGGAGCGATTCCTGAACAGCTATTTGAATCTGAGTTATTTGGCTATGAAGAAGGGGCTTTTACCGGAGCAAAAAAAGGAGGAAAACCTGGGAAATTTGAATTGGCTCATAATGGAACGATTTTTCTCGATGAACTCGGAGAGATGCCGCTTATGATGCAAACGAAGTTATTACGGGTTTTACAGGAAAGAGAAGTAGAGCGAGTTGGTGGCGTTAAGAGATATCATATTAACGCAAGAATTATTGGGGCAACCAACCGTGATTTAAAGGAAATGGTTGAAAAAGGAACGTTCCGAGAGGATTTATTTTACCGTATAAACATTATTCAACTACATATTCCTCCTCTGCGGGAACGTAAGAATGATATTCCAAGCTTAATTTCCTATTATCTGAAGGAAGTTTGTGAAAAATATGATGTGCCGTACAAATCCTTAACTTCTGAAGCTGTGTCTGCGTTTATGAACCATCCATGGAAAGGCAATATTCGAGAAATGGTGAATACAATTGAAAGATTGGTGACACTTGTTGAGGGGGAAATCATTGATGTACAGCACTTATCAAAGATTTTCGTGAATGAAATAGCACCGGAAAAACATGTAGAACTGTCTCTTACCGGAGCGGGAACATTCCTGAGAGAAGCGAAAATGCTAGGAGACAAAAGAGAAAAGGAATTGATTTTAAATGCTCTAACAAGAGCAGGTGGAAATAAATCAAAAACAGCTGAAATTTTGGGGATTCATCGGACAACCTTATATCAAAAGCTTAAAAAGCACGGAATTAATTAGGTGTAGTGATGTCACTACATAAACACAACACTGTAGTGTAGTATCTACAGTGTTGTTTGCTTAGAAATCCTAATAGATTACTAGTTTGAAACTTGGCACACTTCTTGCAAATTAGATGTTGAATAATCAAAAGGGGTGGTAAAAGTGGAAAACTTCGCAGTATTTCGAACGCCTAAAACAATTTTATATGGAAGAAATGCTTTTGAAAACGTTGGAACTGAAGCCTTACGGAAAGGAAAAAAAGCCCTTATTGTTAGTGATAAAATTATGGACAGTCTTGGGTTTGTCAGCAAGTGTCGAAATCTTCTCCAAGAGCAAGGAGTACAAAGTGAAGTCTACTTAGGAATTGCTTCAGAACCAACAGACCAATATGTGTCTGAATCTTTGGAGCTCCTGCAAAAAGAACAATGTGACATCGTGATATCACTCGGTGGAGGGAGCTGTATCGATACTGCCAAAGCTATTGCTGTTCTGGCGACAAATGGAGGTTACATTGGTGACTATATGCGAGAAAGGAAAATAGCATCAAATCCACCAGTCCCTCATATTTCAATTCCTACAACGGCAGGTACTGGTTCTGAAGCAACGGATGCCACGATTATTACGAATACGATGACTGATGTGAAAATGATGATCAAACAGCCTGCCTTCATGCCGGAAGTAGCCATTGTTGATCCACTATTGACGATTTCATCGCCGAAAAATGTAACAGCTGCAACAGGGATTGACGCTCTTAGTCATGCAATTGAAGCCTATCTTTCAAGAAAATCTCATCCGATGACCGATACATTGGCATTATCAGCGATGAAGCTTATTGTGGAGAATATTTTAACCGCTTTCATGAATGGTGAAAATGAAGATGCTCGTGAAGCGATGGCACTTGGTTCTTTACAAGCAGGTATGGCATTTTCAAATTCATCTGTCTGTCTTGTTCACGGGATGTCAAGACCGATAGGAGCCATCTTTCATGTACCTCATGGGATTTCGAACGCGATGCTATTACCGGCAGTTTTAGAATTCAGTAAAGAAGCCTGTGTGGAGAGGTTGGCTGATCTAGGAAGAATTTTTGAACCTAACAATGAAAGCCTTTCCAATCAAGAAGCAGCAAATATTGCTGTAAATTCAATTAAAGCTCTTTGTGTAAAGATGGATATTCCAAACTTAAAAGGGTGGGGTATAGACTCTGCCGCATTTGAAAATGTAGTGGCAAAAATGGCTGTTGATGCAGTTGAAAGTGGAAGTCCTGGGAATAACCCAAAAATCCCTACTCATGATGAATTAGTAGAGCTTTATCATGTTTGCTATAATTATCAGTTTTCCATAGAAGAGACGGTAAATTAAACATGGAAGAGGTGAATTGAAATATGGTTGGAATGCTTGGGTTAATTGCTTCCTTAATTCTATTAATCATCTTAACGATGAGAGGAATCAATATTATCATAGCGGCTATCATCAGTGCGGTATTGGTTGCTGTCACTGGAGGACTAAATCTCGAAACAGCACTAGCAGACTATTATATGACAGGGTTTACTGGATATTTTAAATCTTGGTTTTTGATTTTTTTACTCGGTGCGGTATTTGGGAAAATCATGCAGGAAACACGTGCTGCTGACAGTATCGCCAATTGGGTAAAGAATACACTCGGACCATCACGGGCGGTATTTGCGGTTGTAGCTGCTGCGGCAATCATGACATACGGAGGAGTTAGTTTATTCGTAGTAGGATTTGCGGTATATCCAATCGCAGTTTCCTTGTTTAGAGTTTCTAATTTACCACATCGTTTTATACCGGCGGCACTAGTTTTTGGTTCTATTTCTTTTACAATGACAGCACCTGGTTCACCAGAAATTCAGAACCTCATTCCGACCGAGTTTTTTGGAACGAAGCCAACTGCTGGAGGACTTATCGGTGTTATCATGGCCTTGATTATTATGATTGTAGGAGGAATTTTACTAGGAAGAATGGTGAAAAAAGCCGTTCAAAATGGGGAAGGATTTTCACCGCCGAATCAATTATCAGCCGCTTCTAATG
Organism: Bacillus yapensis; assembly: GCF_005280205.1. GTDB lineage: Bacteria > Bacillota > Bacilli > Bacillales > Cytobacillaceae > Robertmurraya > Robertmurraya yapensis. The sequence continues at coordinate 78,594 of NZ_SUND01000017.1, forward strand.
AAATAGCTGCAGATGTCGAATTAGAAATGCAGAAACCAACAACACCAGTAAATGATAAAGATTATCCTCATGTAATTTTTGCGATATTACCATTAGTAGTCGTTATTGTGATGTTAAATACGATAGCTCAGTTTGCCTCTTCGACTGCAGCTGCCTTAATTTCTCTGGCGAGTGGCATACTTTTAGCTTGTGTCTTTATGTATAAGTACTTAAGAGAGTTCTGGTCATCATTAGCTAAAGGGGCCCAAGACGCTTTAGTGGCCGCTGCTAATACATGTGCGGTTGTGGGCTTTGGTAGTGTTGCAGCTCAGGTTTCTGCATTTGACACGGTTGTGGACGGATTAGTGAATATGCCAGGACCGCCTTTAATGGGACTAGCGATAGCTGTAACGCTCATTTGTGGTATTACCGGATCGGCTTCAGGAGGATTGGGAATTGCTCTACCAATCTTGGCACCAATATATATGGCGCAAGGGCTGGATCCAGGAGCAATGCATCGAATTTCTGCTTTAGCATCTGGTGGATTGGATTCTCTTCCACATAATGGATATGTCGTGACGACGATCCGGGCAATATGTGGTGAGACCCATAAAAGGGCTTATTGGCCAGTATTTATTCTTAGTGTAGTTCTACCAACGATTGTGTTGGCGTTAGCGGTCATACTATATTCGATTTTCTAAAATGGGAAGGGGAAGGTTTTCATGACAACGATTACTACAAAACTATTAAAAAATTTCATTAACGGGGTATGGGTTGAGGCAAAAACAGAAAAATACGAAAGTGTTCCCAATCCTGCAACAGGCGAAGAGCTTGCTAAAGTACCAATTTCAATTCGGGAGGACCTTGATGAAGCGGTGCAAGCAGCAAAAGAAGCTTTCAAAACTTGGGGTAAAACGCCGGTCCCAAAACGTGCTCGTATTCTATTTAAATACCAGCAATTATTGATTGATAATTGGGAAGAACTTGCCAAACTCATTACGCAGGAAAATGGAAAGAGCTACAAAGAGGCATATGGAGAAGTTCAAAGGGGAATTGAATGTGTGGAGTTCGCTGCAGGTGCTCCGACGCTCATGATGGGTAAACAGCTCCCAGACATTGCTACTAATATTGAATCTGGCATGTATAGATATCCTGTAGGCGTAGTTGGAGGAATTACCCCATTTAACTTCCCGATGATGGTTCCGTGCTGGATGTTCCCACTAGCAATTGCATGCGGGAATACATTCGTGTTAAAACCTTCTGAAAGAACGCCAATTCTAGCAAATCGCTTAGCAGAGCTGTTCAAAGAGGCAGGACTACCAGATGGAGTTCTCAATATTGTCCACGGTGCTCACGATATTGTAAATGGATTATTGGATCATAAGGACGTTCCGGCTATTTCATTTGTTGGTTCTCAGCCAGTAGCTGAGTATATTTATAAAACAGCAGCAGGGAATGGAAAGCGAGTTCAAGCATTAGCAGGAGCAAAAAACCATTCGATCGTTTTGCCAGATGCTGATTTAGATGCTGCAGTAAAAGAGATTATTGGGGCCGCTTATGGATCTGCGGGTGAAAGATGCATGGCCTGCTCCGTGGTTGTAGTAGTTGGAGATGTGGCTGAGCCGTTGATTGAAAAGCTAAACGAGCAAGCGGATCAAATTAAGATTGGAAACGGACTTGATGAAGATGTCTTTTTAGGTCCAGTGATACGCAAAGAAAACAAAGAAAGAACGGCGAACTACATTGAAATAGGTGAGCAGGAAGGAGCTGTATTAGTTCGAGACGGTCGTAAAGATGAAGCTTATCATCAAGATGGATATTTTGTTGGACCGACTATTTTTGACCGCGTGAATCCTTCTATGAGAATTTGGAAAGAAGAAATTTTTGCACCTGTCCTTTCCATTGTTCGTGTGAGTAGCTTAGAGGAAGCAATTGAGTTAACCAATCAATCAGACTTCGGAAATGGAGCATGCCTATTCACTGATAGTGGCAGTGCTGTACGCTACTTTAGAGAGAATATTCAAGTGGGGATGCTAGGTGTAAATATCGGTGTCCCAGCACCAATGGCTTTCTTCCCATTCTCTGGTTGGAAAAATTCCTTCTATGGAGACTTACATGCTAATGGCACTGATGGGGTAGAATTTTATACAAGAAGAAAAATGTTAACTGCCCGCTGGTAAATTGTAGGCACCCGCAACGATTGTTGTGGGTGCCTTTTGCCTTAATTGACTTCTTTTGCTAATGCGCGTCCAGCCTGCCTTCCGGTAAACAAGCATCCTCCGACAAACGTTCCTTCAAGTGAGCGATATCCGTGAACGCCGCCTCCACCAAAACCAGAAACCTCACCAGCGGCATATAATCCTGGCACTGGATTTCCTTCGGAGTTCAGGACACGGCCAGACAGATCAGTTTGCAAGCCTCCAAGTGTTTTTCTACTCAAAATGTTCAATCGAACAGCAATGAGTGGACCATTTTTCGGGTCCAAAATTTTGTGTGGTTTTGCAACACGGATGAGTTTATCTCCGAGATAATTACGGGCTCCATGCATAGCTGTAATTTGCAAATCCTTCGTGAACTTGTTGTCCATTTCTCGATCTCGGGCTTGAAGTTGCCTTTCGATATGAGAGAACTCAATTAAATTGTCACCAGTAATTTTATTCATTCCCTTGACCAGTTCTGGTAGAGTATCGGCTACAATAAAATCTTCGCCATGATCCATGAAAGCTTTTACAGGGGCAGTTGGCCCAGGTGCAAGTCGTGATAAAACCTTTTTAATACTTTTTTCAGTTAAATCAGGATTTTGTTCAGAGCCTGAAAGAGCAAACTCTTTTTCGATGATTTTTTGGGTAAGAATGAACCATGAATAGTCATAGCCTGTTTTTTGAATCGCCTCAAGGGTTCCGAGTGTATCGAATCCTGGAAAATATGGTGTAGGGAATCGATTTCCTTCTGCATCTAACCATATTGAGGATGGACCTGGTAAGATTCGAATGCCATGCTTTGGCCAAATCGGATTCCAGTTTTGAATGCCTTCTGTATAATGCCACATTCGGTCACGATTGACGATTCTGCCGCCAGCTTTTTCTGTTATCTCGAGCATTCTGCCATCGACATGTTCTGGAACACCAGAGATCATTTTTTTTGGTGGTTCACCGAGACGAGCTGGCCAATTTTTACGAATTAAATCGAAGTTTGCACCAATTCCTCCACTAGAGACAAGGACTGCATCAGCATTAAATGCAAATTCGCCAACAACCTCTCGTGAGCTCGCTTCGCCACGCCCGGCAGTACTAGGGACAAGTATAGAACCCTTCACCCCAACAACGACATCATTTTCAGTGAGGAGCTCATCGACCTGATGACGCGGTCGGTAATCCACAAGTCCATTTGCAATTCCTTGTCGCACTTTTTTTTCAAATGGCTTAACGAGTCCAGGACCAGTGCCCCAAACAATATGGAAGCGTGGGACAGAATTTCCATGTCCTTCAGCTAAATAGCCACCTCGTTCGGCCCAACCAACGACAGGAAAAAAACGAACGCCCATTTGATGAAGCCATTCTCTTTTTTCACCGGCTGCAAAATCAACATAGGCTTCTGCCCATTTTTTTCCCCAATAATCTTCGTCGTCTTCACGATCAAATCCTGCTGTACCGAGCCAATCCTGCCATGCTAATTCTTTGGAATCCTTGATTCCCATTCTTCTTTGCTCTGGTGAATCGACTAGAAAAAGGCCTCCGAATGACCACCATGCTTGTCCACCCATCGAGCTTTCTGGCTCTTGATCAAGGAGTAGTACCTTTTTTCCTGCCTCAACCAATTCAGATGTGGCGACTAATCCAGCAAGTCCTGCTCCGACAACAATAACATCGTATTTCAATTTTTATCCCCCTTATTTTGACAACAATCGAGTAAGTATAATATTCACTAAATTAAGGGGTTTTTCCTGCTTCATCAATGGGATGGCTTAAGAGAAAATGGGGAGTAACGTAGGGAGGAGTGATGAAGGACCCTTTTTAAGGGCCCCATAACACGCTATTTCTTTAAATCCTTTTTCGTCCGCTCGCTACGGATATTAACATCCTTGGAGAACTCTGTATCCGCTTTGTTGTTCGGATACTTGTTCTTACGTTCGCGATTGTCGTTACGATTTGTCATAAATTATCTCCTTTCTTGGCAAGATAATGTTATCTTGCGCAATTTATTAGACGTATAATATCCTTTTTTCAAAAAAATATAAGGATATGGGACTTCAAAAAGATAAAGGGGATATTGTGATGAATCTAACGCCAAAGCAAATAGTCGAGTTACATGGATTTAACAACCTTACGAAATCATTAAGCTTTAATATGTATGATATTTGCTATACGAAAACAAGGGAAGAGCGGGATGCGTATTTAGAATATATCGATGAAGTGTATAATGCTGATCGGCTAACGAACATTCTATCCAATGTGGCAGAGATTATTGGAGCTCATATTCTGAATGTGGCGAAACAGGATTATATTCCACAAGGCGCGAGTGTAACGATTCTTGTTTCAGAGGGACCGGTCGATAAATCACCAGAAGAAGCTTTTGAAGAATCTCCAGGGCCGATTCCAGGTTCAGTTGTTGCCCAAATGGATAAGAGCCATATCACCGTGCATACATATCCTGAGTCACATCCTGATGAGGGGATTAGCACCTTCCGTGCCGACATTGACGTAGCCACATGTGGGGAGATTTCTCCGCTAAAGGCTTTAAATTACTTGATTCACTCTTTTGAAACGGATGTAATGACGATTGACTATCGTGTTCGTGGTTTTACCCGAGATATTACAGGTCATAAACTATTTATCGACCATGAGATTAATTCCATTCAGAACTATATCCCTGATGAAGTGAAGAAGCTCTACCACATGATTGACGTCAATGTTTATCAGGAAAATATTTTTCATACAAAATGCAAGTTGAGGGAATTTGATTTAGATAACTATCTATTTCATCAGTCCAAAGAAGATTTGACCCTGAAGGAAGAAGAGGAGATTACCGAGAAGCTTGTAACTGAAATGGACGAAATTTTTTACGGAAAAAATATTACGGACGATTGAGACTACGATACTGTAGTCTTTTTCATTTAAACGATATAATAGAGAAAATAGCCTGCAGGGGGGAGAAAATGGATATCAATAATCTTAAGTCACTCCTTCAAAATCGAAAGCCGCGAATTCTAGGAAGTGAAAACTATTCAAATTATGCAGTCCTTTTACCGATAATTGAAAAAGCTGATGGACTTCATGTCTTGTTTGAGGTGAGATCCCACACGCTTAGGAGGCAGCCAGGTGAAATTTGTTTTCCAGGTGGAAGAGTTGACGCAAGTGATAGGAATGAAGGACATACAGCTATTCGTGAAACGTCTGAAGAATTAGGAATTGCCGAAGAGGAAATTATCAATGTATCTCCACTCGATTATATGGTCTCATCGTTTGGCTCCATTATTTATCCCTATCTTGGATTTATTAAAGAATCCGCTCGTATTTCACCAAATCCGGATGAAGTAGCTGAAGTTTTCTCAGTGCCACTCACATACCTGCAACAAACGAAACCAGAAATATTTCAAATCAATTTCAAGCTAGAGCCTGAGGAAAATTTCCCTTTTCACCATATTACGGGCGGAGAAAAGTATAAGTGGCAGGTTCGACAAATGGAAGAGTACTTCTATTATTATGAAGATAAAGTAATCTGGGGACTGACTGCACGAATCTTATCTCATTTCTTAGAGATTATCAATTCTTAATTATAATAATTCTAAATAAATATTGACTTTAATATTTAAATTGGTATAATTCTAATTAAGAAAGAAATCGCACTAGGGAGATGATTTATTTGGTGAAAAAGATTTGTGATACTTGCCATCAAGAAGTAATCCAGCTTAAACACTCTAGTATTTGTGCATGTGGGAGAAAGCTCTTAACAGTTATAAAATAAAGAAGAGAGCCATAAGGCCAATTAAATAGACACTTTATCAACAGTCCTAGGGGGCTGTTTTTGTTTTTTTTTTAAGTTTTTATGAATTATAGATTATAATGGAATAAATCAACAAGGAGGAAAACAAGCGATGATACGATTTGGAATTATCGGAACGAATTGGATTACAGATTCATTTTTAACAGCTGCTGGTCAGCATCCAGATTTTCAGTTAACCGCTGTTTATTCACGTACACAGGAAAAAGCGTCAGAGTTTGCTGCAAAATATGGCGTCAGTTTAACTTTTACAAGTCTTGAAGAGATGGCCAAAAGCGATGCGATCGATGCGGTGTATATTGCAAGTCCAAACTCTCACCATGCTGAGCAAGCCATTTTACTAATGGAAAATAAAAAGCATGTCTTATGTGAAAAGCCAATTGCTTCAAATGCACGTGAGCTCAGAAAAATGATCGAAACCGCGAAGGAACATAATGTTTTATTAATGGAAGCATTAAAAACAACGTTTCTTCCAAATTTCCAAGCTATTAAAAGCAATATACATAAGATTGGCCAGGTAAGAAGATTTTTCGCAAGCTATTGTCAGTATTCTTCTCGCTATGATGCATATAAAGAGGGAACGATTTTAAACGCATTCAAACCAGAATTTTCAAACGGTTCATTGATGGATATCGGAGTATATTGCCTGTATCCGGCTGTTGCTCTATTTGGAAAACCACTAGAGGTAAAAGCGAGTGGGTTATTGCTTGAGACAGGTGTTGATGCGCAAGGCAGCCTAGTTTTGAAATACGAAGACAAGGAAGTCCTTCTGATGTTTTCAAAAATCACGAATTCATTTGTGCAATCAGAAGTCCAAGGGGAGGAAGGTATCATTGTCTTTGATAAGCTAAATCCACCTGAGGATGTAAAAATTCGTTATCGTAATGGAGAAGTGGAAGATATCGCTCAAGAACAAGTTAATCATCCAATGTTCTACGAAACAAAGGAATTTATTGAGCTATTACAAAATGGTAAAAGAGAATCAAGCATCAACTCATATGAAGTTTCTTTACAAGTGATGGAGATTTTAGATGAGGCAAGAAAACAAATGGGTGTCGTTTATCCAAGCGATTTAAAATGAAACCTAGTATTTCCTAATAACGTATAGTAACAAATAACATGAATGGAGTTGAGGCTATGGAAATGGAGAAAAAGGATACAGGCAAGCCTTCCCTACTGGGAATGTTTTGGAGGCCGAATGAACAGTTTGAAAAAATCTATCAGCAGCCAAAAATTTGGGGAGCTCTTGGAATTATTACGCTCATCTATGTTCTTGCAGCTAGTTTGTCTGCACTGACGATGAAGGCAGAGGATATAGTTGTACCAGGTACACTCTCTCTGGAACAAGCAGAATTAGTCTTGCCACTTACCAAATTTACAACAGCGGTTGGCGGACTTTTTGCACCGATTTTTGGAGTTTTGATTTCTACTGTCATTTATTTTATCATTGTTAAAATTGCTAGTAAGAATACAACTTTTAAACAATTATTTTCAATGAACACTTATATTTTGGTCATTGGTGCAGCGGGTCTCTTATTGAACAATCTAATTCAATACTTAGTTGGTCAGAATTCAGATATTTTTTACACAAGTCTTGGAGGAGTATTGGGCAGTGACTCACCTGTTCTTTCAACTTTTGAAGTATTTAGCATTTGGCAATTAATTTTAGTTGCGTTTGGTCTTCATAAGGTTGGCCAGCTTTCAAAAGGAGCTGCATGGACGATCTCCATTGTCTTCTTTCTTTTGGGTCTTGGAATGGGCTTCATTGCCGAAACTATTCAAGGAATTACAGGTATTTAATGTTAAAAATTGCTCTTTCCATTTATGTGGGAGGGGCTATTTTTTTTGTGCATGTCTGCGTTTATGGAAAAAATGGGCGGGGTAAAGAATATGTAAAATGCAATGGTGGTGATTGTTGTGGAACAGTCCAAACACGTGTTAAGAGCATATAAGATTAAGAGAGGTGACACAGTCTGCTCCATCGCTCGTGAATTTAACATCTCCATTATTTCTATATTAAAGGTCAACCAACATAAAAATCCGAAACAACTCACGATAGGTGATACCCTCGCCGTACCGATGGAGGAATTGGCGTGAATTTTGAAAAAGGTGGTAGCCATTGGGCTATCACCTTTTCCTTTATTGAAGCATATTCCCTTGCCCATCAGCAGGGTCAAACGCATTTAATAAATGTTGCATATCTTGTCCGCTGAACTGTGGGACTTGATAGTAGCCTTTTTTGTTTTGGTATAAAAATAGTTCATACGCCATTTCAATATGGTTCGGAACGCTGTCAGCAATCACGCGGCGAACCACTGGATTATTACACTCCGTCGCAGCCATCGTCATACAGCTTGAGAGGGACTTCATGCAGGACATCATCACACCGGAAACGCATTTATCACCAATTTGCGATGCTTGTTGATTTGGCTTTGTCGGTTTGTCGCCGGTTAATCCAAATTGAACTTCATTTGATTGATTCATTTTATAGACGGCTGTTTGCTTAGATGGTTCCTGTCCTGTTTTAAAAGATTCAAGCAAAATATTGTATTCTTCGGTCATGAACTGTCTTTGTCTTTGAAGTATATCCTTAAGGTCTTGGTCTGTAATATGTTCCTCGCACATCAAATATTCATTAAAAGCCCCAACTAAGCCATGTAACACCTCGTGTGTAGCCATGACTTCATGTGCACCATGATTATTCATTTGCCCAGTTGGTTGCTGCTCATTTTGGTTAAACTGCTGTTGCATAAAAAGTACCCCCTAGAATTTTTTTAACATCATTATTATGAGGAAAGGGGCAATCAATCATGCATTAAATCTCTCGTTGATGTCTCGAGACATAAGGATTTCCTTTCACCCAAAATCTCCAGGGATAGTCCTTTGCTTCGCCACTATTTTCAATGCCTATTCTCTTGCCTGATGCAATTTCGTCTGGTAAAACACCTTCAGCAATCATTATTGGAGGTTCTTGAAATGAGCGGCCGTAATCATCCATCGTGATGCCAAGAGCCTTTGTTAATTTTCCAGGTCCATTCGTCAAATTTCTAAGAACTGTTGTCTTCCTTCTCGTTTCCATTAAAGGAATACCGGAAAAAGGTTCAATTGCCCGAATCAAAATAGCCTCGGGCTTTTCTTTTTCACCACTCACGACATTGACCAAACAATGGGTATGCATCCTATATGTATAAGCGATTCCTGCTTCACCGAACAATACTTCTGTCCGTTTCGTTCTTCTGTTTTGAAAACTGTGTGCAGCCTTATCCTCTGGTCCCATATAGGCTTCCGTCTCTACGATATAACCGGAAGCAACTCCGTCTAAGCTCTCTTTAATGAGGAGACAACCAAGTAGCTGTTTGGCCAGTTCAATCGTAGGCTGTTGAAAAAATTCTTTTGATTTAAGCCGAATTTGAAATGGTTCTTCGTTATTTAAAAAGGTATCCATCAAAAGCCTCCTTTAATGGAGTTTCTCGTTATGTTCAAGTATAATAACATTGTTTACTAGGAGGGAAAGCATGAACAAGAAAATTGGATTTATTGGGTCCGGAAAAATGGCCCAAGCTATGATAAAAGGAATTTTGTCATCTGCTACTTATGCCCCTGAACAAATTAAAGTTAGTGCAAAGTCAGATGAAACACTTAATAAGGTTAAGAGGCAATATTCAGTTCATGCGACAAAGGATAATACTGAAGTTGCGAGATGGGCAGATATCCTTTTCCTTGCTGTGAAGCCTGATATACATAAGGAAGTAATCCAAGAAATTAATGCAGTCGTTGCAGAACATACCATTATTATAACCGTTGCTGCAGGAATTACATTGGATGACCTAGAAAGTGATTTTGGGAAAAAGATTAAAGCTGTGCGCACAATGCCAAATACGCCTTCATTTGTAGGGGAAGGAATGAGTGCGCTCAGCATAAATGATAGGGTCACTTCCGATGACCTTGAACAGGTTTTAGCTATTTTCCGTTCTTTTGGAGAAGTGGAAGTGGTAGCGGAGAAATTAATGGATAGTATTCCGGCGATTAGTGGCTCTTCTCCGGCCTATGTCTATATGTTTATTGAAGCACTTGCTGATGGCGGTGTGAAGGATGGTATTCCAAGAGAGCAAGCGTATCGACTTGCGGCACAAGCCGTTTTAGGCGCTGCTAAAATGGTTTTAGAAACTGGCATGCATCCCGGCGAATTAAAGGACCAGGTTTGTACACCGGGTGGAGCAACGATCGAAGCAGTCTCTGCTCTAGAACTGAATGGATTCCGCTCAGCTGTTTTACAAGCAATGGAAAGCTGTACGAAAAAAATAAAAAATCTTTAAAAGTGGGGGATTACTTTGGAAAAGATTAAGCTAACTGATGACTTGTCATTTTCTCGCATGATTCATGGATTATGGCGACTGAATGATTGGAATCTCAAGGACCAAGAATTAGTAACGTTAATTGAAGAATCTTTAGAGCTAGGCATTACAACCTTTGATCATGCTGATATTTACGGGAATTATCAAAATGAAGCTATTTTTGGGAGAGCACTAGCACTAAAACCTTCTCTTAGAGAAAAGATGGAGATTGTAACAAAGTGCGGGATCAAGCTCCTATCCAATCAACGTCCTGAGCATGAGGTCAAGCATTACGATACTAGCAAAGAACATATCATTAAAAGTGCTGAGAACTCATTAAAGAATTTACAGACGGATTATGTGGATGTGCTCCTTATACATCGTCCTGATCCGGCAATGGACCCAGAAGAAGTGGCTGAAGCATTTACACTTTTAAAGGAACAAGGAAAAGTAAAACACTTTGGGGTTTCGAACTTTACACCATCTCAATTTGATATGCTTAGTAGCTATTTATCCTTTCCGTTAGTAACAAATCAAGTGGAGATTTCTGTGAGTCACTTGGAAACATTCCAGGATGGAACAATCGAACATTGTTTACAAAAGAGAGTGGCTCCAATGGCATGGTCACCAGTTGCTGGTGGGAAAATTTTTAACGCTACTGATGATAAATCCTTACGTATCAAGAAGGCTTTACTTGAAGTTGGAGAGGAGCTCGGTACGAAGGAATTAGCTAAGCTTATGTATGCTTGGTTGCTTCATCATCCAGCGAAAATTATGCCGGTTATTGGTTCAGGTAAAATCGAGCGAATTCGCTCTGCAGTTGAAGCTTTATCGATTAAAATGACGCGCCAGCAATGGTACAAAATTTGGATTGCTTCAACAGGTACAGACGTAGCATAATTGAAAACCAAAAGGCTTGGAGTTTTCCAAGCCTTTTCATTGTAGATTGAGATATTCAATTAATCTTCGGAAGTCTTCGTTTCCTGTTTGGTGCCTTTACTCTTATACGGCTTCGCACTCTTCGCTCTATTTGCGCTCGCCTGCCAACGATTCCAGCCTTTTTTACCTGTCCCTCTGCCTGTTCCACTCTTACTCTTAGCCTTACTCATGGAATCATCTCCGTTGTCCTTGTATATTTCCTGTAGCGAAAAACTACGGATAATTTCTTAGCGTGATGCTTTGGGTGGCTGGCAAACATCGCATTTACGTTGGTGATTATTTTTAAACTTCGTAAATGTTTTTTCAAACTCATTCCCACATGCACATTTAAATAATAGCTTTTGAGAAAATCCTCGATATTCTGTTGTTAATAGCTTGCTTTCTGAATTTTTCTCAACAAATTCTTTAATTGAACTGATTGTCCAGCGTTTGTTCATTTTCTTGCACCTCGTATTTACTATGTTCAGTCTCCATTATGGAAAGCCTCTTTGATATTTTGGAGTGAGATATTCATATCTACTCTTCTAAAGCATACTTTCTAACCTTAACATGAATTTGAACGTAGCGCTCCTGTTATTTTTAAAATATAGAGTCCTTTTTTGAACTACCCCTACCTAAAATCCAAATGGATTTTTGAGGAAGGGGATTCCTAAAAAAGCTACTAAAGGATTTAGTAGACCACCACCCGTTCAACTAGGCAATGGGTTTTCTACTTTTCACCTTTGACAAACCTTTTTCCTCCAAGTCTGAAAGAGCCCCTTGAGAAAAGAGTTGATTCAACGAATCAATCTTGTCGTAGGAAAAAAGTTCTATCTGATAGAATGCATGTTTACGCACATCAGACAGGCATGACGAAACCCACTTCCACTGCGCCCAGTGATGTAGACCTGCTATCTTCTCCGGTAACAGGGAATGCAACACTGGTGGAAGCGTTTCTTTGAATCCCATTGCACGTCGTGCAATGACATAAGAAGCAGCTTGATGAATCGAAATTCCCAATCGCTTCATATATTTGATTTTGCCAATTTGGGAGGTGTAGGCTGGGTTCACATCAAACACGGCTACCCCCATTTTCTCTGCTCGGTTTTTAATGGCAGAAATCATTTTATTGTAAGCAAATTGACTCATCGCTTTATTGGCTTTTCTATTGCCGTATGGATGAGAAACTTTTGATTGGGTGGTATTTAATTTTTCCAAAGCAATAGGTTTATTTAACTTCATCGCTAAATCAACAATAACGACTGCTTTGTTTTCAATGATTTTGGTGATTTGTTCAGATGTTTTTCCTTCCAAATCGAAAGAAAACACACCTGATTTTATCAGTTGACCTTTTGCATTAATATTGGACCATGCGATATGGTCTACATTTAAATCAAGGCCTAATAAGCCGTCTGCCCGACTATGATTTTTATGAGGATTCTCTGGCACATAAACTATGCATTTGAAAATATAGTAGTCCCCATGGTCTTCGACAGACCACGCGATGGGTTTGCCATATTTCTTTTTGTTTTTGCAGCTCATCTGTGTTTCAATTGCGTGGTTAACCTGTTCTTGACCATATGGAAATACAAGGTTTTCAATATCTATCTTAGTACCATCCGGGGTTGTGAAATGAAGTTCTCGCGTCTCTGGAATATAACAAAATACAAAATTGCCGACCTTGGCATCTTTTCGGCCACTAATGGTCATTTGATTGTATCGAGATCGTTCCCAATCTTTTCGCCATTGTTGGTGATCATATTGATAGTTCTCTTTTGTGTGTTGAGCCTTGAATAACTTCTTCGTGCCAAAAACTACACTGTTACTATTATTTTTCAAACTTCTTATCTGTTTTTGCAACCTATCTAATCTGAAATCTAGCCGACCTAATTTTCTTTTAAAAAAAGCGATTTGAGAATCTAAATAGTCATGTTCAAATTGGTAAGCATGATAGTATATGTCAGTTCTAAATTTAAATTTCACCACGAAAAAATGTCCAATTTGTTGTTCTCTGGCGGTTTGATTGAATTTTGGACTTCCGTTTACAAAGGATTGTTTGATTTTTAAAAGAATCGTTAGATGGCGTTTGGTTGATTTCATTTTCTTTTTAACCGAAGTGAGTTGAATTTCTTTGTTTTCGATATACATTTTTTGAAGTTCCTTTTGCGATTTGAGCAAGGCGTTTGCTTCTTGAACAGCACTCCCGGCATAATGATCATTCAATTGAAAACGTTCTTTTACGATAAGGTGAAGCGATTTTTTTCTCCTCGATTCATTCGAACGTTTTTCTAATACTTGCGTATGAAATGCGAAGTGCTTAGAACGACTGAACAAAAGAAGGGTATGAGAAATAGAGTCGTTAAATATTTCACGTAACGTATTTTTGTATACACGAGTAGAAAAATAGGTTTTCCTCATTTCTCAACCACCTCAAAAGGAACGTTTGTTCTCGCTTTTATTTTACCAAAAATTCAAAACCTTGTCCCTTTGTTTTTATTTAATTTTGAAAATAGACACAAAAAGCGATTCATCTTCTCCCTACGTTGTTGAGGAAGGAGTCTTCTCGCTAGTGTTGATAAAAATAGGATGTGAAATGTTCTAGGAAATTATGTTTAAGTCAAAAGCATAGAAATAGAGACCAAATCAATGATTTGGTCTCCAACTTGAAACTATTGTGTGAGATTTTCGATCCGATTCATTAAACTCGTAACATCACTAATCGTTGTGAAAATCTGTGAATTCTCAAGCTTATCTAGTGCGAGATGCCCGTTTTCAAGTACCTTATTGATTTCTTCCAGGAGTAACTCATTCTTACTTACTAATTCCTGATGAATGTCCTCCGCGATAGTAGGAATATCGCTCAAAGCGATGAATTCCTCGATTTCTGTTTTTAAGGTAGAAAGCTGGGATTGTAGCTCGGTTACTAATTCAGGATTGCTTAAGGCATTTTCTACTAATTGTGGGGCTTCTTCAGCAAAAGTATTTAAACGTTCGATATGCTCTGTTGTAACGCCGACATAATCGAGAGTATCGTTAACCTCATTGAAAAATGAACAGCCACTTAATAGCATAGTAGCCAAGATTATCATGATGGTGAATTTCTTCATCTCATTCTCCCTTCTTGATTCGCTTTTTAAGTACGCTCTCTATACATACGTTTGACGTGGAAAAAGGTTTCGTTACATAGATATCTCTTGATAAGAATACAGGTCCGACGTAAAATGGGGTGAATAAAACAATGATTAAATTTGGAGGATTTGATTTTTGTGACTTTAGGACCTCGCGTTATAAAAACGGGAATTGCAGTTACGCTTGCATTATACATATGCTCTTTGTTTCATATGGAATCAGCTGTATTCGCCGGTGTTGCCGCGATTTTTACCATTCAGCCTTCGATTTATCGAACATGGAAACAAATCTGGCATCAGGTTCAAACGAATACATTAGGAGCCATTATTGCTTTATTGGCACTGTACTTTCTTGGCAATGATCCGATTGCCATCGGACTTGTCATGATCATTGTGATTTTAGTTAGCTTAAAGCTAAAAATGGCAGAAACTATTTCTCTTACGCTTGTGACAGTGCTCGCGATTATGAGTGCACCGGGAAATGAAGATTTATTATTTGCCTTGCATCGATTTGGCATCATTTTAATTGGGATGGCATCTGCCTTATTCGTCAATGTAGTGATTTACCCGCCTAATTACAGGAAGAATTTCATTGTAAAAGTGAATGAGGTTTTTCAAAACATGTCTATTCTTATGAGGACGGCTATTTCAAATGAAATGACAGAAAAATCATTCCACGATCAAATGAAGAAGTTAGAGAAGGATCTGCTAAAGTTGGAGGAGCAATTTAAGTTATTTGATGAAGAACGAGAGAAGATGGCGAAAGTCAATCAAATGGATTTACGAGAAATCGTTGTCTTCAAACTCATGGTAAAATCGCTCCAACAAGGATTTCTTGTTTTAGAAAGCATCGACGATTTCTATTTTCAATGTAAGCCAAAAGACGAAGATGATCTGATATTTGATCAACAACTAGAGCATTTAATCAAATTGCATGAATTAATTTTACTGAAATACGATGGGAAAATAAAAATGGATGAAGAACATCAGCTGGAAGAGGAATTACTAAATCAAACAAGTGAATTCTTGCAAAAAAGTATTGGTTCACTGGGTGATAATGAAGAAAGACAAATTCCTCTTGTCGTCATCAGCTCAGCGATTTATCAGTATGCCTTCCAAATGAATCGTCTTGATCGACTCATTGAGCAATATATGAAGAGAGGAAAATAGAAAGCGGGACGGGCTAACGTACCCGCTTAGCTCTTCTCTAATACAACGTCAGAATCCACTATTAAAACTACATCAAGTTAATCCACATTTAGTTAATTTTCAAACTTAAGTGTCACAAAATGAATCTCCAAACGACTGATAAGGTAAGAAAGAAAAAAAGTAGGTGAACAATGATTGGACGGAAAAAAGGAAGAGCTTATCCTAAAATGGTATGAACAATACTATGCTGATATTTACCGGTTTATTTTGTATATGATCGGGGATATGGATTGTTGTGAGGATTTGATACACGATACTTTTGTCCGTGCATTTTCAGCTTATGAACGTTTTGAACAGAGATCTAGTGTGAAGACATGGCTATTTAGTATTGCGCGGAATTTAGTCATTGATGAGATTCGAAGACGAAAAAGAAGAAGGCTTTTTATGAGATTTACTCAACATCATGAGCTGTCTTCATCTTTTAGTTTAGAACAAGAATTTGTAAACAAAGAATCAATACTTGAACTAATGACTCAGATTGGTCAGTTGAAACCAATTTATCGAGAAGTTGTGATTTTGAAAAAAATTGAAGAGTGCTCGACAAAAGAAATTGCAGAGATTCTAGACTGCTCAGAGACAAAGGTAAGAAAGACGTTATCAAGGGCACTTCAAGAGTTGAGAACAATGTATCGTTTGGAAGGAGGAGAAGGGATTGAACAAACCATTGGATGAGAAAGAAAAATGGATTCTATTAAAATCGTTCAATCCTTCATATGTACAGAAGGAAGTTACAAGAAAAAGGATCCACAATTCCATATCTCAAAAGACCTCTACACATGGTCCACACCTATTTTTACAATGGAAAGGAATCTTGGCTACGTGTGTGCTATTTGTTATATGTGGGGGCCTGATATGGCATTTAATTGGGGAAAACAAAAGTAACAGAAGTCTATTTACTTGGGCTCTTAGTGATGTTCATGGTGAGAGTATAAATGAAGAAATCATTTTATATCGTGAAGAAGAGGAAGTTCCAGTAGGGAAAGTTAAAGTGGTCACCGAGGATGAAAAGAATCAAATTATTCGTAGTAGTCCCATGTTTGTTAATGAACAATTAGACAATTTTCCTTATCCAACAACAATGTATATTGAACATGTTAAAACGATTGATACTATGCAGAGATACCACTTTTTTATTGAAGATATTAATGGGAAATCTATTTATTTTTCTTTTGACTACCCAAAACTTGAGTATGCAGAGATATTTGATGCAATGTATTCACTAAGATTAAATGGGAGAGAACCGCATATCTATCAAGAACAGTTATATGTACGTCATGGCTATGGTGAGATGATTTTTCCAGTGGGGTTGCAACCATTAACAATTGATACAGATAAGGAAGTATATCTTTGGGAAGAAGCCACAAATGAAGGCTTTATTGCATATTTAAATCAGGTCGAACAGAGATTACCAGCATGGAAGAGAGAAGGTAACACATTTATTTGGTTTAATGGAGAAAATACGATAAAAGTTACGTTGGATAATAAGGAATTAACCTATGAATTTACCTATGCAAATACTGAAGAATGAAAAAGACCCATCAGGGCCGTATGTTGGTCCTAATAGGTCTCTTTTTATTAATGCGGCAAGAATGCCAATTGATAGAAGAACAATACTGCAAAAACGTAAATGATTGGGTGAACTTCACGCCATTTTCCTTTAGCGATTTTGATAAGTGGGAAAGAAATGAACCCTAGTGCAATTCCAGTTGCGATACTTGAAGTTAACGGCATTGCTAAAATTGTTAAGAAAGCGGGGAATGCTTCATCTAATTCATTCCACTTAATTTTAGCAACTGAACCCATCATTAAGCTTCCTACGATGATTAACGCTGGTGCAGTGATAGCTGACAATCCAGAAACCGCACTTACTAACGGGCCAAAGAAAGCAGATAGGATAAAGAGAATTCCAACTGTTACTGACGTTAGTCCGGTACGTCCACCTGCTGCAACTCCTGATGATGATTCAATGAAAGCGGTAGTTGGACTAGTTCCGAACACGGCTCCAACAGTTGTACCGATTGAATCGGAAAGTAATGCTGTTTTTGCACGAGGCAATGAATTACCTTTCATTAAACCTGCTTGCTGGGCAACTCCAACCATTGTTCCAGTTGTATCAAAGATTGTAACAAGTAAAAATGAGAACACGACTGCATATAAGCTATGCTCGAACACTTGGCCAATTGCGTCAATCGGATTAAGAACAATTAGTCCTTCAGGTAACTTCGGTAATGACACGAAACCTTGGTCAAAGGATAGGTTACCAGTAAAGTAAGCAACAATCCCTGTAACGATCATCCCAATGAATAACGCCCCGTGTACCCGCAAGCTCATTAAAATCAATGTGACTGCAAGACCGATGATCGTTAAATAAGCGGAAGGCTGGTGCAGATCTCCTAGTGCTACTAAGTTAGAAGGATGCGCTGTAATAAGTCCAGTTAAGCGCAAACCGATGAAAGCAATAAATAAACCGATACCTGCGCTAATTCCGTGCTTTAGATTTTCTGGAATAGCTTCAATTAACATATTTCTGAATGGTGTTAATGAAAGAATGACAAAAATAATACCTGCAATAAACACAGCTGCAAAAGCTGTAACATAGTCGATATTTCCATGACTACCAACAACAGAATAAGCGAAATATGCATTTAACCCCATACCAGGTGCAATCGCAATTGGATAATTAGCGAATAGCCCCATCCATAAAGTACCGACAACTGCTGCAATAATTGTCGCAGTGAATACTTGATCAAATGGTACTCCAGCATCTGCTAAAATAATCGGGTTCACGACTACGATATATACCATTGTTAAGAATGTTGTGATCCCGGCTAAAATTTCCGTTCTCGCATTCGTTTGATGTTCTTTTAACTTAAACATGATTAACCTCCAAAACACGAACGTTTTAAAAACACATTCTCTATAATATTCGTTTTGTAGGTGGATTTCAAGCACAAAATCGAATATCATAAAATTATCTAATGTTCTTATTATTTGCAGTGTTTGTAATATTATTTGTTGATTATTCAGCACTCCAAGGGGGATATGCCATTGTTTAAACATATTCAAGGATTACGAATAGAACAGCAAGTCGAGCTATTAACGAGAGAATTAATTAAGATGCATAGCTATTCAGGGACAAATGGAGAAATACATAAAGCAGAGTGGCTCTTCAAACTTTTTCAATCCTTTCCTTATTATCAGGCATATCCGGATTATCTAATCCTTCAGGAGATTGAAACTGATCTTTATAAGCGGAAAAATGTATTTGCTTTGTTAAAGTCGCCTAACAATACAACCAAAACCATAATCTATTTTGCTCATTTCGATACAGTTGGGACAGAGGATTTCGGTGCGATACAGGCTATTGCTCATAATCCAGATGCTCTCGAAACGTATTTTTCTACCTATGAGAATAATGTGGATGTGATGGCAGATGCTCAATCAGGTGAATGGCTTTTTGGAAGAGGCTCATTGGATATGCAAAGTGGGGTGGCTGTCCACCTCGTGAATCTTCTTTATTTTTCCGAGCATATGGACGAACTCGACGGAAATATTTTAGTCATGTTCAATCCGGATGAAGAACGTCAGCACACAGGGGTAAGAGGGGCGTTATCGGAATTAATTCACCTTAAGGAAAAATATAATTTGGAGTACGTGGCAGCGATTAATAATGATCTAATCTCTCCACTTTATCCGGAGGATACTAACAAATATATATACACAGGTACCGCTGGTAAGCTTCTTCCGTGCTTTGCTGTTTTCGGAAGAGAGGCACATGTGGGGGAAAGTCTAACAGGAATAGACCCTACTACTATCGCGTCTGAGATCAATCTTAGAATCAATCAAAATCTCGACCTAGTTGAAAAAATGGAAGGAGAGCTCGTTCTTCCACCAAGCTGTCTGTATTTCAGAGATGATAAAAAGCAGTATGATGTACAAACTGCATTGAGCGCGCGTTTATACTTTAATTACTTTTATTATGAAAAGACACCTCAGGCAGTGCTAACTGGGTTAGTAAAAATTGCAGAAGAGGCTTGTCATGAGTTTGAAGACAGACTCAAAACAAGCTATTCTGAATTCGTCCAACTTAATCAACTACCTAAAAGGGAACTGAACTGGTCAGTAGAGGTTACGACTTTAGAAAACTATATCGATTATTTACAGAAGTTAGGGATAAACGAAATAGATAGAATAATAGATGAACATCAGAATACAGATTCAGATGCAAGAGAGGTAGCCTTTGAAATAGTAGAGGCATTGCAAAAATTAGATCCCGAAAAAAAGCCGAGGGTCATCATTTTCTTTGCACCACCATTCCTTCCGTCTAATTATTTGAAACTAAGTAATGAGAGGGGGAGCTCTCTTTCTGAGAAAATTCAGGCTGTTCTTGAGAAAGAAGCTACTGAAACAGGAGAAACTTTTAAACTACGAAAATATTTTCCTTATTTATCAGATGGTAGCTTCCTGTCTTTTGAAGGGTCAGAAGAGGAGATTCGCTCACTTAAGCGAAACTTTCCAGCAATGGATATGTTATTCCCAATCCCATTAGAAAAAATGAAGGCATTAAATATTCCTGCCTTTAATGTCGGTGTCTATGGCAAGGATGCACACAAATGGACAGAACGAGTCTACAAGCCTTATAGCTTTGGGTACCTTCCAGGATTAATTAGAGCGATCACTAAGGCATTATTAAAATAGAAGAACCGCTTCGCATTTGAAGCGGTTCTTTCGTTATATTTTTCTAGTCTCAAAGAAGAAGTCTTTAGAGAGCACGAGTCCGACAATGTATAAACCAAAAGCAATATAAGCTGGAAGTAGGTGAATAAACGTAGTGTAACCTATGAAGAAATGAGTTAAAAGGCCAGCAGAGAATGCCGGAATACCTCCGATTAGAAATGTGTACCAAACCCATCGTTCCCCTTGGTGGAATCCCCATAGAGACAGAGTGAGGACTAGCAAGCCGACGCTAATAAGGGCACCACCAAATCCAGCCCGATCATGTGCAATTACGGGAATCAATTTTTCCGTCATCGCATTTAGTTGTTCAGGTGTCATGCAAATATATAGGATATCAGTTGAAACAAAGACGTTTGTTATGCCGATGGTTGAAATTACAATTCCGCCAAGGATAAAAGCGAAGCCTAGGATCACAAAGGCAAGTTGTCCCCAAGTTCCTTTTTTCCAAGCTGGATGGTTCGTACGATTGATGGAAGTTGAAACCTCACGGGCATTCTTTGTTTTCTTCCAACCAAGATAGAAAACAGGTAAGAGAATCGCCCAAAATAATCCGTGCAACCAATCGAAATAACCATAGCCTATAAAAAATAATATCCCGAAGAAACCAATGATGGCAGCAATATTAATCGCTTTTCTCGCCCAATGGATTCCATACCTAACTCCATTCCGAGCTAGCTGCATATACAATAAACCACCCGAAATCATCGTTCCAGCTAGTGTCATCCGGTCATGTGCCATGAAATTGATGATTTTTGGATTGAGAGCCACAATTTGTTCACGAGTTAATTGTAAAAATGCTTCGTCATAGGAAAGGATGACGGAGGTCATGCTAAAACCTAAGGCTAATAAGCCTCCTACGAAAATAAAGAATCCAAACAACCAGTACCATTGCCAGCCACTATGTTCAACTTGTGTATGTTCATGATCCAATAGGGCCTCATTAATTCGTTTTGGAAGCCCAGGACCTGTCATCACATACCCACTTGAAAGGAACAAGAGATCGGCTCCGTGTTCAAGATAAAGTAATGCGTCATTAGGTTCGTAAATTGCTCCAGACACAATCGTTGGGATATCTGATAATTCCTTTAATGCTAGGACCATTTCGGAAGTTTGGTCTTTAGGTGAAAATTTCATTTCACCTTGCTTCATGAAGTTTTCTTCAAGGACGATGCCGTCGATAAAACCGCAACGAAATAGTTGCTCTATGTATGCTCTACTTTCTTTCGCTTTCGTAACGGGCATTGATAAAAGGATTCTCGTATTTCCATGAATCGCTCTGAGCTCCTCGAATTGTTCTATATTTAAGGCATCCTCGATAATGATTCCGTCGCTAAAAGGAATTAATGACTCTATTAATAAGAACAGTTCTTTCAAACTATCAGTCTTTGCAATCCGAATGAAGAGAGGTTTATCATAAGTTTGAATTTGTTGTAGTTTTCGTATCGTTTTTTCAAGACCAATAGATTCTAAGGAATTTGGGAAAAAGATCTGCTCGTTCTGGAAGGAAGCATGACGTTCCAAATGTGGTTCAAGGGTAACAGGACCAATCTCAATAAATCCGAATCCTAAATGGGAAAAGGCACAAGTACCAGTTAATTGTGGGTCAACCTTTCCACTTAATCCAACAGGGCTTGCAATGGGAATACCAAGAAAATCCCGTTTTAGATGGTTGGAAGGAGCCATATGTCCAAGAAATTCGATGAACCGAGACCCTCCAGGTACGGATGCGATGAAGCTCATTCCGCGATGAATGAACTCCCTGCCCATAGAACCTGGTAACCTCGAAACAATTGGTTTAAAGAGTGGATGATACGACCAATCAGGCATGGGTATCACCTCCTAGAAAATATCTTTTCTCTAATCATACACGAATGAAGTTTTCTAATGAATTGTTATTTCGTAAATGTCAGAAGCCTTTGCGAAAAGAGTCCTGAAATGGACATAAAAAAAATGGCCAAGTTATAAAAACTCGACCATTTATATTTAGAAAAATAAGTTAAGAATCAAATAACAGATTCCAGCTAACAATGCTGAGATTGGTAAAGTAATGACCCATGTAACAAGCATTCTTTGAGCAGTTCCCCATTTAACACCTTTGACACGGTGAGCTGAACCAACTCCAAGAATAGATGAAGAAATAACGTGGGTTGTACTTACTGGTAAATGAATAAACGTTGCTCCAAAAATAATCATAGCACCGGTTAAATCCGCAGCAACCCCATTTACAGGACGGATCTTCATAATCTTTCCGCCAACAGTCTTAATAATTTTCCATCCACCAACAGAAGTTCCAAGTCCCATTGCAATCGCACAGGATAATTGAACCCAAAACGGAATATCATCGGTTGTAACATACTGATTAGCCATTAAGGCCATTGTGATGATTCCCATTGCCTTTTGAGCATCATTTGTACCATGTGTATAGGATTGTAAAGCTGCTGTCCCAATTTGAATGAAGCGAAAATTACGATTTGTTTTTGAAAGATTATTGTTCTTAAATAGCACCTTAAAAATACTGTATACAATAAATCCAACTACAAAAGCGATAATTGGTGAAAAAATAAGAGCCTCAATAATCTTAATAAAACCTTTTAAATTCAAAGCTTGAAACCCAGCTGCAGCAATGGCAGCACCGGCGATAGAGCCGATAATCGCATGGGATGAGCTTGATGGAATTCCATAATACCAAGTAATTAAGTTCCATGTAATCGCAGCAATCAGGGCTGCTAATATAACAACCGAACCGTTTTCTAAGGTAAAAGGGTCGACGATATCTTTTGTAATTGTTTTAGCAACGCCTGTAAAAGAAATCGCTCCAATAAAATTCATCGTAGCTGCAAGAATGATAGCTTGTCTTGGGCGTAACGCTTTCGTTGACACAGCGGTAGCGATGGAGTTGGCAGTATCATGAAATCCATTAATAAAGTCAAATGCTAATGCCCCAATGACGATTAATACTGTAAGTATAAGAATAACATCCATGACATGACTCCTTAGGCATTTTTCATAATAATGGTTTCAAGTGTATTAGCTACACCTTGGCAATGATCGGCAATTTCTTCTAATGTTTCATAGATTTCTTTGTATTGGATAATACGAATTGGGTCTTTTTCAACTGAGAACAAATGCTTAATTGATTGGCGTAAGATGCCATCACATTTGGATTCGTAATCTTTAATTTTTATCGCGTGTTCACGAACTTGTAGGAGTTTTTTATTGGTAACTAGATCAATGGAAACTTCGATTTCGTCTGCACATGCGCGCAAAGCTTGAACAAATTTCACCATGAATTCATCCGCTTGAGTAATGGAGTACATTTCAAACATTGCTGCACAAGCTTCAAATCCATCGAGTACATCATCCATACTCATCGCTAATTGAAGAATATCTTCACGTTCAATCGGAGTAATAAATACTTTATTCAATTCTTGAATCGTCTCGTGAACATATGTATCGCCTTTTGTTTCGTAATCTTTGAGTGTTTCAAAAAAGACTTTTAGATCATTCATATTTTGAAGCTTATAATCAGCAAAGTAATGGGCGCTCTCTCTTAAATTCGTTGAGATATCCTTAAGCAAAACCATTAGCTTGTCCTGTTTTTTGTTGAAAACCATTATTTGACCTCCAATTATTAATAACCTTTATATTATAGTTCCAAACGAAATAATTTTATATGAAAAAAGAACAAAAAGAAATAAAATTTACTCGAAAAGTCGGGATTTTTGTTTTAATGTGTAGAAAAATACCTATTTCTAGTAATTATTGTTACATACTGTAAAAACTATGGATATATTACTTTGTGATATATTTCACATTTTATTCAAAACTTACTCGAAAATAAGAATTAATCTAATTATATAATAACTGTAATTGGATGAAATAAATGGAAGGTCGCGACAACTAATATTTCAGCCAATAAATTTCATTGGGGGTATTACCATGAAAAGTATGAAGTTATTATGGACTCTTCTTTTCTCAGCTGTGTTGTTGGCCGCATGTAATACGAAAGAAGATGCTGCTGCACCTGAGAAGGAACAAGCAGCAACTGAAGAACAAGGAGTAGATGCTGAATTAGAGGCAGCGAAGGCAAAGTTTGAGCCTCTTGGTGTAGTGGCTGTACCAGCTAATAACGAATTGACAGATGAGAAAGTTGCTTTAGGAGAAATGCTATATTTTGATGAAAGACTTTCAGGTAATAATAAATTGAGCTGTGCATCCTGTCATGCTCCAGCTGCAGGATATGCCGATGGCCTACAAAAATTCATTGGATTCGAAGGATTTAATGGAGCAAGAAATAGTCCATCCATTATTAACTCTGCTTATTATAAGGAGAATTTTTGGGATGGACGTGCTGGTAGCTTAGAAGAGCAAGCAGTTGGTCCGATTCAGGCTGAAGGTGAAATGAACCAAAACTTAGGTGAGTTAGTTACTGAACTAAGCGCTGTACCGGGTTATGTCGAAGAATTTAATAAAGTATTCAACGATCAAATCACGGCTGACAATATTGCCAAAGCGATTGCGTCATTTGAGAGAACGATTGTTGTAACAGACACGGCTTTTGATAAATACTTGGCTGGAGATGAAGATGCAATATCTGCCGAGGCAAAAGAAGGAATGAAACTATTCGTTGGTAAGGCAAGCTGTATTTCATGTCATGCTGGACCGCTCTTATCGGATCATAATTATCACAATTTAGGTATGGATGGAGACGACGGTAGATTCGCCGTGACAAACAACGAAAATGACAAAGGGAAATTTAGAACTCCAGGTCTTCGTGGAGTAGCTCATACAGGTCCATATATGCATGATGGCAGCCTTGCAACATTAGAAGAAGTAGTCAATTATTACAATGTAGGTGGAGGAGCTCATCCTAATAAAAGTGAACTCTTGCAACCATTGAGTCTGACAGAGGAAGAAGTTAGCTATCTTGTGGCATTCTTAGAAAGCCTTGGTGGAGAAATACCAGAAGCGAAAAAACCAGAACTTCCACTATAAAAATTACGATAACCTTGGAGAATTGGCTCCAAGGTTATTTTTTAGTTTAGGACGAATTTTGCAAGGGAAAAGAGATTACATACAAAAATTTCGGCTCTTATGCCGTTTATATAAATGGAGCGCCCATCAAATTAATGGGTGCTCTTTTGCATTTACCATTCTACTGGACAAACCACGTCAATTTTTTCAAATGTGAGTGGATGAGTCAATTGGAGTTGCTCAGCATGAAGAGCTAAACGATTACCACTAGGGTTCTCATTATACAATTTGTCACCAATAAGAGGATGACCAATATGGCTAAAATGGACCCGGATTTGATGTGTTCTTCCAGTCTCAAGCTGACATTTTACCTTTGAAAAATCTGGGCTTGATTCGATCACTTGATAGTGTGTAATCGCTTGTTGTCCGTTTGGGGACACTCTTCTTTTCGTAGGGTGGTGTCGGTCTCTCCCAATTGGTTCATTAATCGTTCCCTTTTTGCCTCTTATTTTACCCTCTACAAGAGCAACGTAAGTTCTTTTAATTTTCCGTTCCTCGAGCATTTTATCTAAAATGGAGCCTGCAAGTGCATGTTTAGCAAATAGAATAGCTCCTGAAGTGTCCCGATCTAATCGATGGATATGTTTTACTTGTCGCGACTCACCATTTGCTTGTAGATGAAAGGCAACACCATTTGCTAAAGTATCAGTATCCTCGGGGCTATTTGGATGAGTATTGACTCCAGCGGGCTTATTCACGATAAGCAAGTGTTCGTCTTCAAAAAGGATTTCCAAATCCATATAAGTTGGTGTCACACCAAATTCAACTTCGGAGAAAAGTTTAATACGTAAACGGTCTCCTGTTTTTAGTGCTTCATGCCAGTTCGCAGGGGAACCATTCACTGTGACTTCTTTATTCGTTCTGAATTGATGTGTTAGCTTTTTAGGGGCATTCCAAACATTCCAAAACAAATGCTCGGTTGAAATCCCATTCCAGTCGGATGGTACTATTATTTCGAACCATTCTCCCTTTTTCGATGAAATTTGCATGTTTTTCTCCTTTCGATGGTGCGGAATAATGCTAAAGCTTTGGCGATAATTACCACGCTTTTGACCACAGTACATATGTTATTCTTATCGTATATGACAAATGTATTATAAGGCTATTAAAGGTGGGTTAAAAGTGAAGGTTGTTTTTGCGTCTACACCAGACCAGGAAGAAAAGATAAAGGGACTTATTAAAACGTTTTATCAGGACATTTTTCCTCTTTATTATTCGGATCACGACATTAGAGAATTTGAAGAGATCAACGTATTACAACAATGTCCGCAGTATGGAACTTTAAAGGAAGCATATCAAGTCATCACTAGTCTGCAGACTTTGATTTCAATTCTAGAATCAAATGAGCTACTTCCAAAGTACAAATCCATTTTTCAAACGAATACAGAAATTCTAAAGGATTATGGTATGTTTTTCCCATTTGATTATGAACAATTTTTAGAAGCAAAGCAAATAAAGAATGCCAACTTTAGTGTTTATACGAAAGCTGCAAATGAGTTGTTGATATAAGTAAAAAAAGCTGAGACCAAAAGGTGATGTTTAAAACGACCTCTTGATCCAGCTTTTTTATTTACTGTTTTTATTAAACCAATCTTCGAATACGGCTTCTTCTTGAGAGCCTACGATACGCTCTGCTTCTTTTCCATCTTTAAATTGGACAATTGTTGGAGTTGAAGTAATTCCGTAATCATCCCAACCATCTTCAAACTCAAGTAAATTATATTGAACAAGGTCAATGCCCATTTCCTCAGCAAGTGGAGCAACGACTGGTGTTGTACGTTGACAGTGAGGGCAGTCAGGGCTATAAAAATAAACTGTAACATCTTCATTATTAGCAAGCTTGTCTTCTAAATCCTCAGGTAAAATTAGATTTTGATAATTAGGGTCATCTAATTGTTCAATTGTTAATGGATCCAATGTATCTTTTCCATATTTATTATTATCAGATGAAACCTTTTCTTCATTTTGCATTTTTGTTAAAATCGAAACCCCTGCAAATAATACAATAATGATGACTAAGAAAATAAGTACTTTTTTCAATGATTAAACCTCCTTCGATTTCTTCCAAATCATGAAGCTACAAACAAAAATGATGATAAAAGCAATAAGGGCAAGGAAAGGAATGGTCACAAATCCGAACCAATTTATGTATTGACCAGTACATGGAACACGACCACATGCAGGAGCTACATCAGCTAGAAAAGCAAGCTTTTGAAGCCCGTAGTGATATAAGGAAATACCAGCTCCGATAAGGGATAAAATCATCGTATACAAGGATATACGATAATCCTTCTTAATTGTCGCAATACCTAAAATCACAACCATCGGGTACATTAAAATTCTCTGATACCAGCATAGTTCACAAGGCTCGTACTGTCTAATTTCAGAAAAATACAAACTTCCAAACATAGCAAGAACGGAAGCCGCCCAAGCGACAAAAATCAGCGATTCACGAACATCTTTTTTATCGTTCATATATACTCCTTCTAAAAATTAGTCTCCATTATTTTATGATGTAAGCATAGGTTTTTCAAATAATACGTATAATGTTACGAAAAATTTTAAATTTTCCATTGCATCAACGAAATTTTTAACATGCTTGTAATAGAAGTTTGAAGGGATTTTGTAGTACCATATAACCATGGCAAATTTTTGAATTCATATTAAACAGGAGTGGTCATAAATGAATTGGAAAGAGCAATCTTCTAGATGGCTTCAATATAACGAACTAGATGCTGAACTGAAGGAAGAACTCCTTTTGTTAGATGAAAAAGGTTTGGAAGAGTCTTTTTATAAAAATTTAGAGTTTGGTACGGGCGGAATGCGCGGTGAAATCGGTGCAGGTACGAACCGAATGAACTTATATACGGTTCGTAAAGCATCAGCTGGACTAGCTGCTTTTATTGAAGAGAAGGGCAATGAAGCGAAGAAACAAGGTGTGGTTATTGCTTATGATTCTAGACATAAATCGCCAGAATTTGCGATGGAGGCAGCAAAAACACTTGCTTCAAAAGGAATTCATACATACGTATTTGATGAATTAAGACCGACACCAGAACTATCCTTTGCGGTACGTTTTTTAAACGCCTATTCAGGGATTGTTATTACGGCTAGTCATAATCCGCCGGAATACAATGGATACAAAGTGTATGGTCCAGATGGGGCGCAGTTAGCTAATGAAGATGCAGATGCGCTTGTAGAAAAGGTCAATGCAGTAGTTGATGAACTACGAATTGAAGTAAAAACTGAAGAGGAACTAAAAGCTGCAGGGCTAATTACGATAATCGGTGAAGAGATTGATCGTGAATATCAGGACAAGCTCGTGACGATTTCAGAAAACTCATTAGGTCAGCAGTCTGACATAAAAGTTGTCTTTACTCCATTACATGGAACAGGGAATAAACCATTGAGAAGTGGACTAAAGGCTCTTGGATATGAGCAAGTACATATTGTTGAAGAACAAGAATTGCCAGATTCACAATTCTCGACTGTGAAAAGTCCAAATCCTGAAGAGCATGCTGCATTTGAGCTTGCAATTCGTAAAGGAAAAGAAGTTGGCGCCGACCTACTAATTGCGACGGATCCAGATGCAGATAGATTAGGGATTGCGGTTAAAAATAGTGAGGGCGAATATCAGGTCCTAACTGGAAATCAAACAGGTGCACTTCTACTGCATTACATCCTTTCAGAGAAAAGTAAAAAGGGTACATTACCTAGCAATGGTGTGATGTTAAAAACGATTGTGACTTCAGAATTGGGAAAAGAAGTTGCTTCATCCTTTAATATAGAAACGGTTGATGTATTAACAGGTTTCAAATATATTGCCGAAAAAATTAGGCAGTATGAGGCTAGCGGTGAACATCAATTCTTGTTTGGGTATGAAGAAAGCTATGGTTATTTAATTGGCGACTTTGCCCGCGATAAAGATGCGATTCAAGCAGCCCTTTTAGCAACGGAAGTGTGTGCTTTTTATAAAGAGAAAGGCATGTCCTTATACGATGCATTGTTATCCGTATTTGAACAGTATGGATACTTTTTAGAAGGCTTACGTTCCCTTACATTAAAAGGGAAAGAAGGCGCTGAGAAAATTCAACAAACATTAACAGACTTTAGGGAAAAACCACTGCAGGAAGTTGCAGGACTGAAGGTAGTTAAACAAGAGGATTACCTAAAGGGAATCAGTACAACGGTAGAAGGAGAAAAAACAATCGAACTTCCAAAGTCGAATGTGTTGAAGTATTTCCTTGAAGATGATTCTTGGGTTTGTTTACGTCCTTCTGGAACAGAGCCTAAGATAAAATTTTATTTCGGGGTAAAAGGTTCTTCACTAACAGACAGTAAGTCGAAGTTGAACAAAATTGAAGAGAGCTTTATGGGGATCGTAGAAGGTATGATGAACTAAAATAAAGACACGGCTTTGTGCCGTGTCTTTAATTATTGGTGGAATTCTTAATGCATCATCTCAACATCTAAAGGATGTTGGGTGACTAGGTGATTGTTGGCATGGTCGATGTATCTCAGTAAGGAATATAAATGTTTTTCGATCTCCATATAATCCTTTTCGAAATTATAAGCGTGCAGGAAATGCTCGATTTTCTTTGATAAAAAATGGTCCTGTGTTCTGACCATGAGTATTAATAAGTTGTCCCACTCTGACCGGTGGGTGTAATACAAAGCGCGATCATAATCCACTATCTCCATTTATCACATCTCCTCTTTTTAAGGAGTTGATAATAGTGTATGAAGATAGAGATGAATTTCACTCAGCAAATGTTGGTGACCTTAATACAAAGGCTTTTTCAGCATTTACCTGTATAAAATTAATACTAAGTAAGCAAATATTTTTCTTTGAAGACGGGACTAAGTTCACTCCATACATCAAATTGATTACCGTCTAGATCAGAAAATACAAAGTTTTTTCCAGCGTGACCTCTATTTTCGATTTCACTAGTTAGTATCCCTTTTTCTTTAAATTCCTTATGTATCAACTTTAAGGCTTCTAGTCCATTTACTTCAAAGGTTATTGAAAAACGTTCATGGTTATTCGCATCAATAAAGTTTGCTTTTTGCCCTTCTTGGGCTCTAACGAGAAAAAAGCTCAGGTTCGCAAAGTCCAGGATGGCTTTTTCTCCATCGTGGTAATTCAACTTGGCACCTAATTTTTCAACATACCATTGTGAAGATACTTTCACATTTTGAACAGGTAAATAGATAGTTCCAATTCTTAATAATGTTTCGCTCATAGAACATCCCTCCGTTTCCAAAATTATACTATAGAATACTTAAATTTGACTTTGACTTTTTTGAAAATGCCCCCTATAATGAACATGAATTTATTAAGGAGGATTATTAAAAAATGACACACTCAATGAGACTTCGTTTCCCTGCTTTGAATCAGTAATTGAATACTGTCAAAGACTCTGTTTGTGTTTGCAGAGTAAACGGGATAAGTCTGTCCTTTTTTAATCATCTTCAAATAACCATTCTTGGAGAAAGGCGGAACGATCTGCCTTTTTTTGTGTTTGTACTTAAAACTAAATTATCCCATTTACTCTAAACCACGGACATTGGCGTCTGTGGTTTTTTATATGTAAAAAGGAGGTAAGTTCTATGTTCTTATTATTTTTTTAATACGAGCTTGATTTAAAAAAAGCTCGTATCGATCCAGCTATCGGTACGAAATCACACTAATTTCGGAGGTAGCAAATATGGAACAAATTTGTTTTGAATTAGAAAATATAGAAGTAACTTATTTAGATAAAGAAATACTAAAAATTGATCGATTAGCCATTCATCAATTTGATCGAATCGGCATAGTCGGAAAAAACGGAGCAGGTAAAAGTACATTATTGAAATTGCTTGCAGGTATTGTTAAACCATCTGTCGGAAAAATTCATGGTCACGTTGAGTGTGGATATTTTGAGCAACTAGAAGCCCCAAAAGCTGCAGAAGCAGATCCAGCATTAATGGGAAAATTAGATGTACCAAAGGATTCGGAGCAATTGAGTGGTGGGGAACAGACGAGAATGAAGCTAGCTCAATTATTTACCCATTATTATGAAGCTTTGCTGATCGATGAACCGACAACACATTTGGATCAAGATGGGATAGCGTTTTTACTCGATGAACTTAAATATTATTACGGAGCGCTAATACTTATTAGCCATGACCGTGCTGTATTGGATGAGCTTGTTACGACGATTTGGGAAGTCCGAGAAGGCAAAGTCCATGTGTATACAGGGAATTACAGTGATTACGTTGCTCAAAAGCAATTAGAACGTGAACAACAGAGTCAAGCGCATGAACAGTTTCTAAAAGAAAAGAGTCGTCTAGAAAAAGCAGCTCAAGAAAAAATGAAAAAGGCAGAAAAAATTGCGCAAGCAGGCAGCATGACAAAGCGCGAAGCAAACGCCAAACCGAACAAAACGTTTATGACAAAATCAAAAGGAACCAGTCAAAAAGCTGCACAGCGTGCTGCAAAAGCGATTGAACATCGAATGGAAAGACTTGAGGAGGTCGAAGCTGTACAAGATGAACGACCGATCGTTTTCCGTCAACCAAAGCATCTAGAATTGCATAATAAGTTTCCCATTATGGCAGATAGATTAACGCTTCAGGTGAAAGATAGAGTGTTGCTGGAGGAAGTAAGCTTTCAAATACCACTTGAAAAAAAGATCGCTATTACTGGTAGTAATGGTAGTGGGAAGAGTACATTGCTTGAATACATTGCTAATAATGGCCCTGATTTAACGATTTCACCGAAAGCGAAAATTGGTTTCTTCCGCCAAATGAGCTATCAGTATGGAAGTGATGAAACGGTTCTACAATTTTTGAAAAATCGTTCTGAATATGATGAGAGCTTTTTACGTAGTATTTTACACTCGATGCAGTTTGAAGGGACAGATGTTTTAAAGAATGTAAAATCCCTTAGTGGAGGAGAAGCGATTCGTCTTCGTCTATGTGAGTTGTTTTTAGGGGAGTACAACATTTTATTACTAGATGAACCGACGAATTTCTTAGATATTAATGCGGTTGAAGCATTAGAACGATTTATCAAGGCTTATCAAGGAACCATACTTCTGGTTTCCCATGATAAAAAGTTTATCGAAAATGTCGGGGATATGGAATTTGAGATTAAAGAGAAGAAGCTCGTTCAAAAATGAACTGGAGAGAGGAGAACCCACTGAAAATGGGTTCTCTTTTTAATAGTATAAGAAAGATTTCTCTACTCTGAGAAATGTCTAGCTCCAGCGCCTATCACCTAGCAAACTTCGGGTCACCAGGTAAAAATTGAAGTACATTTTTACTCCCTACGATAAGTCAACTATGAATTGCTCACGTAATTCAAGTTTCCTTTATCTCAGTCGATGCCCCTCCAGTTTGTACGGCGATGAGCAGGGCGCTTGCGCTTTTCTAATTGGAGAACTATTCCAGATCATCATTTCTACTTTTTGCTCATACATTGTGATAAGACCAAAAAGGGGGAGAATCGGATGAGAGAGGAAGAACGTAAAGAACTGGAGTATGCCATTGACGAAATTACAGAAATCGCCTCAGGATTTGGCCTTGATTTTTATCCGATGAGATATGAGATTTGTCCAGCAGATATCATTTATACCTTTGGCGCGTATGGAATGCCCACAAGATTTTCACATTGGAGTTTTGGTAAGCAATTTCATAAAATGAAGCTTCATTATGACTTAGGGCTTTCGAAGATTTATGAGCTTGTGATTAACTCTAACCCCTGCTACGCATTTTTACTGGATTCCAATTCATTAATTCAAAACAAACTAATCGTAGCCCATGTTCTCGCACACTGCGATTTTTTCAAAAACAATGTTCGTTTTCAAAATACGAAGCGGGATATGGTCGAGAGTATGTCGGCAACGGCAGAGAGAATCCGTCAGTATGAAATTGAGCATGGTAAGCAAGAAGTAGAAAATTTTCTAGATGCAGTGCTTGCGATTGAGGAGCATATTGATCCTTCACTTATGCGTCCAAAGCTTTCATGGACATTGGATGATGTTGAGTATGAAGAGGAAGATGATATCAAAGCAAGTCCTTATGATGATTTGTGGAATTTAGATAGGAAAGCGGAAAAACAGAGTAAGTCTAAAAAGATGAAAAGGAAATTTCCACCTCAGCCAGAAAAGGATCTCATGTTATTTATTGAGAGCTACAGTCGAGAATTAACAGATTGGCAAAGAGATATTCTTACCATGATGAGGGAGGAAATGCTGTACTTTTGGCCTCAGCTAGAAACGAAAATCATGAATGAAGGCTGGGCGTCGTACTGGCATCAAAGAATTTTACGAGAGATGGATTTAACATCTTCTGAGGCATTGGAGTTTGCAAAGTTAAATGCTGGTGTAGTTCAACCATCTCGAACAGGGATTAATCCATATTATTTAGGATTGAAAATTTTTGAAGACATTGAAGAGAGATACAATAATCCGACAGAGCTCATGAAAGAAAGAGGAGTAAAAGAGAACTCTGGTCGGGATAAAATTTATGAAGTGCGGGAAATTGAATCTGATATTTCTTTTCTGAGGAATTATTTGACGAAGGATCTTGTCTTACGTGAGGATATGTATTTATTCCAAAAGCAGGGAAGAGACTATAAAATTGTTGATAAAGGCTGGGAAGAAGTTAGAGACCAGCTTGTTAATATGAGAGTCAATGGAGGGTTCCCCTT
Source organism: Bacillus yapensis (assembly GCF_005280205.1). Taxonomy (GTDB): domain Bacteria; phylum Bacillota; class Bacilli; order Bacillales; family Cytobacillaceae; genus Robertmurraya; species Robertmurraya yapensis. Next base: position 112,628 of record NZ_SUND01000017.1, read on the forward strand.
CTTAACCGTGACAGATGGAGATTACTTGAAAAATGGTGAGCTTTATATAAAGCATTGGTACGAAGGCATTGAACTTGATCTCAAGTATTTGGAAAAAGTACTCCCTTATATTTATCAGCTATGGGGCAGAGGTGTTCATATGGAAACGGTTATTGAGGAGCGCAATATGTTGTTTTCTTACGATGGAAAAGGGGTCCATCGGAAATATCTTTAGAGAGAGGACTACCGAAAAAGGTAGTTCTTTTTTCTTGCCATCATCATGAACCCCTTTATGAGGTTCATGATTTAGAAGTTAATGGATCCAAATGTTTTTTTACCATGGAAATGGCGGGCTGGTTGTTCTCTAAAATGTAGACCATTTCCGCAAATTTAAAGCACTCAACAGCTCTTTCCATGTCTTTAAGCGATTTATAATTATAAGCTTTTTGAAAGTAAAGGTCCCCTCGAAGATACATAAGCATATGTTTTTCGGTGAGTTTTAGCCCTCTATCACATAAATGAATGGACTCATAATAATTCCCAGTAAGTCTCATTATTCGGGCATAATTATAGAACAAACGAACAGGAACATGTTTATTGATTACTTCCGACAACTGGTGAATATGAGTCATTGCTTCTTCGTATTTATTGATGGCTTCTTCGTGCATGTTACTCTGGCTAAAAATATTGGCTTGGCTAATTAATATTTCGATTTCTCTTTCTGAGAAAAACTTCTTGTTGTTTATTGTCATATCGAGGGCTTCTTCTAAACATTGGATCGCTTTGGGCAGATCCTGATCTAATTGAAAATAACAAATTCCCTCATGCCATGTTAAAAATTGCTGCAATTTCTTTTCCATGAATAAAAAATTATTCTTTTCTGTTTCGACAATTTTACGAACAGTCGTGTAATCCCGATTATTAATGGATTCTCTAATTTGTGTAAATGCATCAATGACGTAATCATGTCGTGGAATGCTAGAAATATCTAACAAGTAGGAGATATCGATGCTAAATCGATCAGCAAGCTTTAACAAAATATCAGCAGTTGGAAGAACATTACCTTTCTCGATTTTACTAATATAGGCCTGAGTGCAAATATCTTTACTCGTCTCGTATTGGGATAATCCAAGGCGTTCTCTTGCTTCTTTAATTCGCTGACCTAAGTATCTTGCCATAATAATTCACTCCAATATAACTATATTTATCATGGAGCACGGAAAAATTCGTAATTGTAAGAAAACTATTGATTATCTTCATTATATCAGTAAATACGGAAAATTCACCAATTCTTTGGACATGCTATGATATTTGAAAATTAACAGAGGTGATGAAGGATGAAAAAATGGCTCGCTAGTCTATTGATTGTATTACTTGCCTTTTTTGGGACTTATGATGACACCACATCTATTCATGGAAACTCTAACGATGATGAACCTGGCGTCATGCATTAAAAAATTGCTATAGTTAGTTCTCATCAATAAGGATTATGGGGGATGAGGAATTTGCTTGGAAAACAAGTTGTTTACCATGAAGAACTATACACAATCTTATTCAATTATAATAATGGCATGCTTGAAATAAGAAACATCAACTCCTATAATGATGTAAAATTAGTCAACATTAATGAAATAACCATTATCGAGCCCACAGATATAGCTTGAAAAGTAAATGAAAATTGGGAGGACTACACGGTTGTAGTTCTTTTTTTGTGGTTTTTAAATTTTTTTTAGAAAAAGCGTTGACGAGTTTTTTTAAAGGTGTTATATTGATATAGCTGTCGCAAAAAAGTAATTAATAGATTGGCCCCTTGGTCAAGCGGTTAAGACACCGCCCTTTCACGGCGGTAACACGGGTTCGAATCCCGTAGGGGTCACCAACATTTTTTCGCATGGCGAAAATAATGTTCCACTTTTACGAAACGAAGTGGAGTAAAATAGCTAGTTTTTTTGCGAAAGCAAAATAAACTTCCTTATCTTGCAATAGCGTAATTCAATTTTAGTTTTTCTGTGTTAGCAATAATGTTTCTTCTATAAGTTGGGGCCTTAGCTCAGCTGGGAGAGCGCCTGCCTTGCACGCAGGAGGTCAGCGGTTCGATCCCGCTAGGCTCCACCAACCTAGGTTCGGCGGTTTTTGCAGAATGTAGCAGTGGAAAACTAAAAAATATTATATTGGCGGTGTAGCTCAGCTGGCTAGAGCATTCGGTTCATACCCGAAAGGTCGTGGGTTCGACTCCCTCCGCCGCTACCAATTTTATAATGTGGAGGAATACCCAAGTCCGGCTGAAGGGATCGGTCTTGAAAACCGACAGGCGGGTCAAACCGCGCAGGGGTTCGAATCCCCTTTCCTCCTCCATTTTTATTCTTTGTTATAATGAAACCTATTTTCGCTAGCGCGAAAAAGTTAATGAAAGTTATTTTCTCCTTACGTCGAAAAAACTCTGGTCCGGTAGTTCAGTTGGTTAGAATGCCTGCCTGTCACGCAGGAGGTCGCGGGTTCGAGTCCCGTCCGGACCGCCATTTAATTTTTTGAATTAAATATTATGTTATGGCTCAGTAGCTCAGTCGGTAGAGCAAAGGACTGAAAATCCTTGTGTCGGCGGTTCGATTCCGTCCTGAGCCACTTTTTATTTGGAGGGGTAGCGAAGTGGCTAAACGCGGCGGACTGTAAATCCGCTCCTTCGGGTTCGGCGGTTCGAATCCGTCCCCCTCCACCAACGTTTTTTCACGATAGTGAAAATAACGTTCCGCTTAATTTTTACGAAATGTAGTGGAGTAAAATAGCTAGTTTTTTCACGATAGTGAAAATAACATTCCTTCAACGCAGAATAGCAGATTTGAATAACCTATCATCTACAGGGGCATAGTTTAAAGGTAGAACGAAGGTCTCCAAAACCTTTGGTGTGGGTTCAATTCCTACTGCCCCTGCCAGACTTAAAAAAATTATATTGTAATGGCGGTCGTGGCGAAGTGGTTAACGCATCGGATTGTGGCTCCGACACTCGTGGGTTCGATTCCCATCGATCGCCCCATATTTTTGCGGGTGTAGTTTAATGGTAAAACCACAGCCTTCCAAGCTGTTGTCGTGGGTTCGATTCCCATCACCCGCTTTTCAAAAAAAGCTGAGTAAATGTACTCAGCTTTTTTTGATCTAGATAAAATTGATAAGTTAAATAAAAATTCCCAGAATGTAAAGAATATGGAGGAAATATATATACGATTTTTGTGTGTGGGTGAAAAGATGGGATTTATCAAAGACACTCTTGTGGTTTATGGAAGAATCATAACATTACTTCCACTTTTGCTATTTATTACTCTTTTTATGGGAAAAAGGTCAATAGGGTCATTGCCTATTTTTGATTTTTTAATCATCATTACTCTTGGCGCTGTAGTAGGTGCAGATATTGCTGATCCCAACATTGCTCATATCCATACGGCCATGGCTATTATTGGCTTAGCCCTACTTCAAAAACTCATTTCTTATATGACCATTAGATTTAGAAAGTTTCGTAATGCTATCACTTTTGAACCAACTATTGTTATTATGGATGGTATTTTTAAAGTCGAAAATTTACGTAAAATTCAATATTCAATAGATGAAATTTTGCAGATGCTTAGAGAAAAAGATGTTTTTGATGTTTCAGAAGTCAAACTAGGAATAATAGAAGCGAATGGGATCATATCGGTATATAAAAAAAGAGATAAGTCACCAGTATTACTTGAAGATATAGGCATCAAGTGCTTTAAAGATAAATTACCTTACCCGGTCATTATTGAGGGGAAAATTGATTATCAAATAATTAGCCAATTAGGCACGAGCGAATTTTGGCTTATGAAGCAGCTTGAAAAGAAGGGGATTAATGAAATAAATGATGTTTTCTTTGCATCAATAACATCAGACTTAGAGTTACACATTTCACTTATGAACAGTGATACACCGAACTATATAAAGCATTAAAGAATTACTCCATCTTAAAAAAATGGAGTTTTTTCTTTGCATCTCACGTTTCACATCCACAAAAACTTTTTACTTCACATGTTCCCAAAAATCTCGTATACTTTAATAACATACAATTCCAATAAGTTAGGTGGGTTTTGAGTGACTAAAAAGCCGCAATCAATTCCAAGACCGCTCGTAAGACTGAATCAATGGACTATTGTGCTAAGTGTTATTTTAACTTGGATTACCCAGCAAGAATATATTCTTCTTATTCCATTACTAGCAGGGTTATCTGGACTTATTTTTAAATTTAATCCTATTATGAAGGTAGGGACTCTTTTCCTTAGAAAGGACCCATCTGAATACATCCCAGAGGACTTTGACCAACAACAATTTAATCAAGTAATCTCTGTTGTTTGTTTAGCATTAGGATTTCTTGGATATTTGCTAGGCTGGACAGTTTTAGCAGTTATTTTCACCGTTATGGTAGCACTAGCAGCTTTTATTGCCATCTTAGGCTTCTGTATTGGTTGTTATATTCGTTTTCAATGGCAGCAGTATAATTATCGGAAGTCGTTAAATTAGACATTAGAATAAGCAGAACTGCAGGATCTGCTTGTTTGGTCAGTTTTATAAATGAAACAAAAAAGCGTTTAGGAATGAATATATCCCTAAGCGCTTTTTTAAGTTGTAAAAACATTTATCGTATTAAAGAAAACTCTTCGATCACCAATCCTGTGTTTTTTCCAATAACCAATCGATTTCAATATGGCGTAGGATAAGGTGTTTGATATCCTTATCAAGATCTTCTGTCGCTTCTAGCAGTTTATCGATGTCTGTTTTAACCATATCATAATCCTCCTGGATATATAGTCTATGTGTTATATATCTATGTATCCATTTTTTCTAATTATAAACCTGTATTTTGAATTATTCACCATATAGTTCGTATCCATAGTAAAAACTATGGGGGTCTTACGTATTTTAAATGTGATCAAAGTATTAACAAACCAAGAAAAAAGTAAGAAATATATCCCGAAGTGTTGATTAATCCTCCATTTCGCCTTATGTTATTTTTAAGAGTTTATATTGGGAGTGGACATAATGAATGTTCTTGTTATAGAAGATAACGAAAGTGTTTGTTCGATGATTGAGATGTTTTTCTCAAAGGAAAAAATTAATGGAGAATATGTCCATGATGGGGTGCAAGGATATAATCGCTATAAAGAGGGCCAGTGGGATCTGTTAATTATTGACTGGATGTTACCTGGCATGGACGGAGTGACAATATGTCGCAAGATTAGAGAAGAAGGAGACTCTATTCCAATCATTATGCTAACAGCAAAAGATAGCGAGTCGGATCAAGTGCTTGGTCTTGAAATGGGAGCGGACGATTATGTGACCAAACCCTTTAGTCCACTTGCGTTAATGGCTAGAATTAAAGCCATTACACGTCGTGTGAGGACGGGTTCACAGGAAAAACCGGAGAAAGGGCTTTTAGAAACGCAATTATTCAAAATAAGCAAGGAAAAGCGAGAGGTTTATCTAAATGGTGATCCTGTAACAAACTTGACGCCAAAGGAGTTTGAGTTGCTTTACTATTTTGCTCAGCATCCGAAACAAGTATTTACACGCGAGCAGTTATTAGACCGGGTTTGGGGCTATCAATTTTATGGTGATGAACGTACTGTGGACGTTCATATAAAGAGGCTACGAAAAAAGATTGGCACAGACAATCAGCCTTTTTTTCATACTGTGTGGGGAGTAGGATATAAATTTGATGAAACGATCCAAGCGAATGAAGATTAAATATTTGCACCAGCAATTGATTAGTCATATGAGTGTCCTCTTGGTGGCATTTTTGATCCTAAGTTTGGTTTTTGCGCATTATGTAGAACAACTAGTCTATCAGTATAAGGTAGAGGAACTCAAATCCTATGGAAAAAATATACTTGATGATATCGCAACTAGTGCAACTCCATCTGTTCGTGTTCTCAATCAATACGGGACAGTCTTAAATGGAAGAAATATCAGCTTCAATCTTTTTGATGAGCAGGGAAATATTATATATCCAAGTGGGCCTTATGCTCAGGATATTAAGCTCGCAGACGAAGCATTAGCGGATATTGCCAAAGGGAAGACTGTGGTAGTGAAAAATAGAATGAAGCATTCTGATCAGGATGTCACGTTTGTTGCGATGCCATATATTGTTCAGGATACTTTGGTCGGGGGGATATTTTTAACGGCACCGATTAGTGGTTCAAGAGAAATGATCACAAAAATCAATCAATATTTGCTGTTAACAGTGTTATTAGCATTTGTCATCTCGATTCTACCGAGCTGGATCTTATCAAAGCTTCATGTGAACCGGATTAAGAAAATTCAAGAGGGGACCTCTATGGTGTCTGCTGGTGATTATTCAGTGAAATTGCCACCTTCCGATTTCGATGAGATTGGCGAGCTTGCAAAGGACTTTAATCATATGGTGAAAAAACTGAATGAGAGCGCAGAGGAAATTGAGAGTCTTGAAAATCGTCGGAGAAATTTCATGTCAGATGTTTCGCATGAATTAAGGACACCATTAACCACCATAAGTGGTGTGGTTGAAGGCTTGAAAAATGGCATGATTGCTGATGAGGAAAAAGAGAAAGGCATTAATCTTGTGAGCCAGGAGACGAAACGACTCATTCGCCTTGTCAATGAAAATCTTGATTATGACAAAATCCGCTCAAATCAGATTATGTTGAGAAAAGAGGATATTCAACTATCAGATGTTTTTGAGATTATTCAAGAACAGCTTTATTTACAGGCTGCTGAAAAGAACAATCGTCTCGAAGTTGAAGTGCATGAAGATGTCTATGTATTTGCTGACTATGATAGGCTTATCCAAATCTTGATTAACATTACAAAAAACAGCATACAATTCACAGAAGCTGGAACCATTTGGTTGCGAGGTAGAGCGGAGAATAATCATACCGTTATTGAAATTGAAGATACGGGGATTGGAATTGATTCAGCAGAGGTTGAAAAAATTTGGCACCGTTTCTATAAGGCAGATATATCAAGAACGAACAACCCATATGGCGAGTTCGGTTTGGGCTTATCGATTGTGAAGCAATTAATCAATCTGCACAAAGGTACGATTGAGGTTTTCAGTGAAAAAGGAAAGGGAACAAAGTTTATTATTCACATTCCGTATGAGAAAAACGAGTAGAGGCTGGGACATAACTAGCTTCAAATAATGAGAAAGGTGAATTTGAGGGTACTCAAATTCACCTTTCTCTATTTTTGTGTGTTAATTTTTCTATTACCTTAGTTAATGGCAGTGAATT